>NZ_CM145500.1:1870000-3233876 GCF_055521705.1 Novosphingobium sp. BL-A-41-Hi4B-X5A
GAGATTGCTCATCAGTCAGTGGCGCTCCGGCGGCATGCTGCCATGGCCGCCGAAGATCGCGCGCGCGGCAGACGTCATGGCACTGGGCGGCACCAACACCGTACAAGTGGTGTGCAGTTCGCTTTCCGCCCGCGCGCCGGAGCTGGTCATCGGGCGCATGATCGACAGCGCCGCCGTGGGCCTCTTCGCGCGCGCGTCGGGCCTGGCGCTGCAGTTGCGCCTGCTGATCGCGGGCGCCGTTACCGGCGTATTCTACCCCGCCTTTCGCCGCATCCGCGACAGCGGCGATCCCTTGGGGCCACCCTATCTGCGCGTGCTGGCGGCCTATACCGGGGTGACCTGGCCAGCCATGGCCGGCATCGCGGTCCTGGGCGAGCCACTGATCAGGCTGCTCTACGGCGAGCGATGGATGGCGGCGGCCCCCCTGCTCACTTGGGTTGCTCTCTCGCAGATCGGTTACGTCGCCCTGCCGCTCTACGCAGATCTCCCGGTCCTGATGGGGCGGCTCAAGCCGCTCATGCGCTGCATGATCATCGAAACGGTGCTGTCCGTCGTGCTGATCGCACTCACTGCACCGCTGGGGCTGGAATGGGTCGCCGCATCGCGCGTCGTTCATGCCGCGCTCTGGGTCCTGATCTATCTGCCCTTGCTGGCTGCGACACTCGAGCTGCGTTACCGCGAGATCATGCTGGTCTGGCTGCGAAGTGCAGCCGTCTCGCTGGCCGCAGTCCTGCCCGTGCTGCTGGGGTTCGTCATGGGGCAAGGGCCCGGCGAACTCGGACTGGTACAGGCCGCGTCCACCGTTGCGCTCGGGATCGTCCTGTGGTTCGCCGCCCTGCGCGTGCTCGGCCATCCGCTGTTTGCCGAGATCCACGAGATCGTCCGCGGACTGCTGCTGATCATCCGTCGCTCCTCCCTCGCCACGCGCTGAGGACTCGCCAAACGGCCGACGGAGGCGTAAATCGGGTGGTGGAGAAGTCGCCATGCCACAGGGCCGCCCTTCGTCGGTGCTTTCACGAACGCTCACCTTGCTTGCTCTCGCCAGCATCGTGCCGCCTGCCTTTGCCGGCGAGCCTGCTACTGCCCCCTTCCCCTCCCCTGCCGACGAGCTTGTGCAGCTTCAGCGCGACAGACATGATCGCATGACTGTCCCGGTCCTGATCGGCAGCAACGGCCCCTACGATTTCCTGATCGACACCGGCTCCGAACGCACGGTTCTCTCGCGGCAGGTGGCGAGGGGGTTGGGCCTGCCCGTCACCGGCAATGGCGTGGTCGTTGGCGTGGCAGGCTCGCAGCCAGTGGAACTGGTCGATGTCGATGAGATAAGCCTTGGCAAGCGGACCTATTATACCCTGACCGCGCCGCTGCTGGAGGCGGAGCATATCGGTGCGCAAGGCATCGTCGGGCTCGACAGCCTGCAGGACCAGCGCGTGCTGATCGACTTCGGCGCCAATCGTATCGCCATCGGCGATGCCGCATCGCTGGGCGGCACGAAAGGCTTCGAGATCGTCGTCAAGGCCAAGCGGCGTTCGGGCCAGCTCATCATGACCAACGCCATCATCGATGGCGTCCATACCGACGTCGTGCTCGATACCGGGTCTGACAGCTCGATCGGCAACCTTGCGCTACGCAAGGCCATGGCCCGCCGCAACCGGACCGAGCAGACCACGCTGTTCTCGGTGACGGGCCAGGCGCTCAATGCCGATATCGTCATGGCCTCGACGATCGAGGTCGAGGGATTGCAGATCCACAACACACCCCTCGCCTTTGCCGACTCCCCGGCGTTCCACCGGCTCGATCTGGTAAAGCGCCCGGCGATCCTGCTGGGCATGGCGCAGATGCGCATGTTCCGGCGGGTGGCGATCGACTTCGCGACGAGGCGCGTCCTTTTCGACCTGCCGCCCGGGACCGCAATGCCGGACCAGCACAGGAGTATCCGGTTCTGATCTTCGGCCTGCCTGCAAGACCGCCTTTGCCGCAGTAAACTTTCAAAGCTCTGGCATAGCGGCCATCGTTCCCTATGTGGGGACCCATGCCACCTGACGCACCGACGAGTCCGAAAGACGCCCGCCACGATGGCTGGGCCACGCTCAAGCGCTTCCTTCCTTATCTATGGCCCGCAGACAACGCAGGGCTGCGCCGCAGGGTCATGGGCGCGGTGATCATGGTTCTGCTCGGCAAGGCGACGACGCTGGCCCTGCCGTTCGCCTACAAGAAAGCCGTCGATGCGATGACTTTGCCGGCAGGTTCAGGGGCATCAGGCGCACAGCCTGCCCTGACCGTCGCATTGGCCTTTGTCCTTGCCTACGCTCTTGGCCGCTTTGCCGGGGTGTTGTTCGACAACTTGCGCAACATCGTGTTCGAGCGGGTCGGGCAGGACGCCACGCGGCATCTGGCGGAGAACGTCTTCGCCCGCCTGCACAAGCTTTCCCTGCGCTTCCACCTCGCCCGCCGCACCGGCGAGGTAACCAAGGTGATCGAGCGCGGGACCAAGAGCATCGACACGATGCTCTATTTCCTGCTGTTCAACATCGCGCCGACCGTGATCGAACTGACCGCGGTCATCGTGATCTTCTGGCTGAACTTCGGCCTTGGCCTGGTCACTGCGACGATCTTCGCGGTCATCGCCTATGTCTATGCCACGCGCACAATCACCGAGTGGCGCACCGCCCTGCGCGAGAAGATGAATCGGCTCGACGGGCAGGCCCTCGCCCGCGCGGTCGATTCGCTGCTGAACTACGAGACGGTGAAGTACTTCGGCGCCGAAGCGCGCGAGGAAGCGCGCTACGCCTCGGCCGCGCGCGCCTATGCCGATGCTGCGGTGAAGAGCGAAAACAGCCTCGGCCTGCTCAACATTGCGCAGGCGCTGATCGTCAACCTGCTGATGGCCGGCGCGATGGCATGGACGGTCTATGGCTGGTCGCAGGGCAAGCTGACGGTCGGCGACCTCGTCTTCGTCAACACCTACCTGACGCAGCTTTTCCGTCCACTCGACATGCTCGGCATGGTCTATCGCACGATCCGGCAGGGCCTGATCGACATGGCCGAAATGTTCCGCCTGATCGACACGCATATAGAAGTGGCAGACGCACCCAACGCGCCTGCGCTGGTGGTGAACCGTCCCTCGGTGAGGTTCGACAATGTCGTGTTCGGCTATGACCGCGATCGCGAGATCCTGCACGGCCTGTCGTTCGAAGTCCCCGCCGGCAGCCGCGTGGCCATCGTTGGCCCTTCGGGCGCGGGCAAGTCGACCATCGCGCGCCTGCTGTTCCGCTTCTATGACCCGTGGTCCGGCCGCATCCTGATCGACGGACAGGACATTGCAGGCGTGACGCAAGCTTCCTTGCGCGCCGCACTCGGCATCGTCCCGCAGGATTCCGTGCTGTTCAACGACACTATCGGCTACAACATTGCCTACGGTCGTGACGGCGCGGGATTGGCCGAAGTCGATGCCGCCGCCAAGGGCGCGGCCATTGCCGACTTCATCGCCCGCCTGCCGCAGGGCTACGACACTGAGGTCGGCGAACGCGGCCTCAAGCTGTCGGGCGGCGAAAAGCAGCGTGTCGCCATCGCCCGCACGCTGGTGAAGAACCCGCCGATCCTGCTGTTCGATGAGGCGACCAGCGCGCTCGACACCCGCACCGAGCAGGATATCCTCTCGACCATGCGCGCCGTCGCCAGCCACCGCACCACGATCTCGATCGCGCACCGGTTGTCGACCATCGCCGATTCCGACACGATTCTCGTGCTGGATCAGGGGCGTCTGTCAGAACAAGGCAGCCACGCCGACCTGTTGCGCCGCGATGGCCTCTATGCCGAGATGTGGGCGCGCCAGGCGGCGGAAAGCGCGGAAGTGAGCGAAGCGGCCGAGTAATACCAACCTGCAGTGGTCCCGCGCTTGCGAGTCCAAAATCAGCTTTCGGCGGCTTCGCTGTTGAGCTGGATGTAGTTGGCCAGTCCCATGCGCTCGATCATGTCGAATTGCTTTTCGATCACGTCGACATGTTCTTCCTCGCTCTCGAGGATCTTGGCGAAGAGATCGCGACTGACGAAATCGCGCACGGATTCACAGTGGGCGATCGCATCGCGTAACAGCGGCAGCGCGTCCATTTCCAACGCCAGATCGGCCTTGAGGATTTCCTCCACCGATTCGCCCACGCGCAGACGGCCGAGCGCCTGGAAGTTGGGCAGGCCATCGAGGAACAGGATGCGGTCCGCCAGCATGTCGGCGTGCTTCATTTCGTCGATCGATTCGTGGCGCTCGTACTCGGCCAGCTTCTTGACGCCCCAGTTGGCGAGCAGGCGGTAGTGCAGCCAGTACTGGTTGATCGCGGTCAGCTCGTTAAGCAGGGCCTTGTTGAGATATTCGATGACCTTGGCATCGCCCTTCATCGCGCTGGCTCCTTTGCAAGTGATGGAGCGACGTTACGCCGCAGGGCAGGCCCGACAAAGCGCGAACGACTCGCACCCGCCGCGCGCAACACTTTGCAACGTGGGGCTTAGGCCAGCGCGCAGGCCCGCTCGTCGGCGATCACGTCTTCGGCATCTTCAAGGCACTGGCGGCACTGCGGCTTGAAGCCCATGCGGCCGTAGATCTCCTCGGCATTGCCGGCGTGGCAGCGGGCAGTGGCGCGGATGTCCTTCTCGCGGATGGCATTGCAGATGCAGATGAACATTGCGCTCCGTCTCCTTGGCAAAACTAACTGCCAATGACTCGCATTAATAATGAGAGTGGATCGCAATAGCAAGTGGCTTCCTGCACCTTCGCCCCGTTGCAAAGCTATCACGGGCGATCTATCTGTCGTCCTACATCGAGAGTTGGAGTGACGCTCCAACGCCAACCTGCCGATCCGGGCAAGGTGGTACCCGATCTGCCGCAAGCAGAAAGGGGATGTGGCCGATCCGGCAACCAAACGGACACGGACACCGTGAAGAGCGTCTTCTCCCTCAGGTTTGAGGAAAGACACGACCCGTGCCGATCAGGATTGCCGACAATCTCCCCGCCCGCCGCACGCTAGAGGCCGAGGGCGTGATCGTGATGAGCGAGACCGAGGCTGCGCGCCAGGACATCCGCCCGATGCGGATCGCCCTGCTCAACCTGATGCCCGACAAGATCACCACCGAAACCCAGATCGCCCGCCTGCTCGGTGCAACGCCGCTGCAGGTAGAGCTCGAACTGGTGCGCATTTCCGACCACGTCAGCAAGAACACCTCGGCCGGCCACATCTCGGCCTTCTACCGTCCGTGGGAAGACGTGCGTGCCGAGAAGTACGACGGTTTGATCGTTACCGGCGCGCCGGTCGAGACGATTCCCTACGCCGAGGTCAGCTACTGGGACGAGCTCGCCCACATCTTCGACTGGTCGCAGACCAACGTGCACCGTACGCTGTCGGTGTGCTGGGGGGCGATGGCCGCGCTCCATCACTTTCACGGCATCGAAAAGCATCCGCTGCCGACCAAGGCCTCGGGCGTGTTCCGCCACATCAACCACGCCCCCGCCAGTCCCTACATGCGCGGGTTGCCCGACGTATTCGACGTGCCGGTCTCGCGCTGGAGCGAGGTACGCCGCGAGGATCTGCCCGAAGGCCGCGGCCTTGCCGTGTTGGCCGACAGCGCCGAAACCGGCCTGTGCCTGATCGACGATCCCGCGCACAACACGCTGCACATGTTCAACCATCTTGAATACGATACGCTGACGCTGGCCGGCGAATACGCGCGCGACGAGGGGCGCTATCTGCCCCGCCACTATTTCCCCGGGGACGACCCGCAAGCCATGCCCGCCAACACCTGGCGCGGCCACGGCCACCTGCTGTTCGGCAACTGGGTAAACGAGACCTACCAGACCACGCCTTACGATCTGGCCGATATCGGGAAATAAAAAGCGGCGCCGGTTCGTTTCCCCGGCCCGACCATCTTACCGGATAGGCTCTGGGTGGTCGAGCCGGGGAGCGGTCCAAGAACCCACTAACCCGCCGCAAGCCCTTGGCGGATGCCAAGGGCGCACCCAACAAAGACTCTCAACCCTTGCCTTTCCGCGCCGCATCCCCTAACGGCGCCACCTTCAACCGACACGGATTCGATGATCGGCCTGGCCACAAGGGCTGCCAAGGCAGATCGGACGCGTCGAACTCAGGAGACGAAAATGCCCAAGATGAAGACGAAGAGCGGCGTGAAGAAGCGCTTCAAGCTCACCGCCACCGGCAAGGTGAAGCACGGCGTCGCCGGCAAGCGCCACCGCCTGATCAGCCACAACGCCAAGTACATCCGCCAGAACCGCGGCACTGACGTGATCTCCGATGCAGATGCAAAGGTGATCAAGAAGTGGGCGCCCTACGGGCTGAACTGAGGAGCGCTGAACAATGAGCCGTATCAAGCGTGGTGTAACCACCAAAGCCAAGCACAAGCGGATTCTGGATCAGGCGAAGGGCTATCGCGGCCGTCGCAAGAACACCATCCGCGTCGCCCGTCAGGCCGTCGAAAAGGCCGGCCAGTACGCCTATCGCGACCGCAAGGTCAAGAAGCGGTCCTTCCGCGCCCTGTGGATCCAGCGCATCAACGCTGCTGTCCGCGCTGAAGGCCTGACCTACTCGCAGTTCATCCACGGCACCAAGCTTGCCGGGATCGAACTCGATCGCAAGACCATGGCCGATCTGGCGATGAACGAAGGTGCGATCTTCACCGCCGTCATCGCTCAGGCGAAGGCTGCTCTGCCCGCCGCCTGATCGGCAGCGCGACGCAGAATGAACAAAAGGGCGGTTCCTTCGGGAGCCGCCCTTTTTCGTTGCGATTCGCGCAAGCGCAGTGCAGGGTGCGGATGAACAACGCATAACTAAAGTAAACAGGGGCGCACAAAGCTTGACCGGGGACTGCACAGTCCGGGTTCGATTCCATCGGCCGCCAGAGCCGCTGCAGCGCTATTTCACGACCTTTTATCTGACCGAGATCGACGTGCCCCATGGCCGCGTGACTGATCATCTCCACCCCGAATGGGCGAACATCCGGATCTACCAGGGTGACTTTCCGGATTCGCAAGTGGCAGGCCAGCCACCGTTCAAGGGCGTTCAGGCCAATGCCACCGGACCGACCAGCACGACCATCGAATTCACCACCGGCACCACCCGCATCTGGGGCATCGGGTTGCTACCGCTGGGCTGGGCGCGCTTCGTCCGCCAGCCCGCCAATGCTCATGCCGACCGCATCTACGATGTCAGCAGCGAACAGTTTCTGTCACCGTTCCGGCCGCTGGCTGCTTCGGTATTCCACGGCGAGCCTGACGAACACGCTGAACTTGCCCGGATCTCGAAGTTCTTCGAACAATCCGTGGCCGCCGACATCGAAGACGATCCCCGCATCGCCGCCTGCCACGCCGCGCTCGTCAATCCGGACATCGCCAGCGTCAGCGAAATGGCCGAGGCGACGCACCTGCCCACCCACACGGTCGAGCGCCTGTGCCGCAAGCACTTCGGCTTCCCGCCGCGCCTGCTGTTGCGCCGCCAGCGCTTCATGCGCAGCCTCGTCCAGTACATGCTCGACCCGTCGCTGAAGTGGATCGGCGCGATCGACGGCCATTACCACGATCAGGCCCAGTTCGTGCGGGACTTCCACCGTTTCATGCGGATGAGCCCGTCCGAATATGCGCATTGCCCCAAGCCCGTGCTGCAGGAAGTCATGCGGGCACGCCAGGAATACATCGGCGCGGCAGTACAGGCTCTGCACGCACCAGCCAGCGCTTAGGGGCCCGCGCTTAACTCCACACTTTGATTCCGGCGCGTTTGCGGCTAGCGGCTTCGCCCATGGAAAACCTCGATCAACAGCAGGCCGAAACGCTCTCGGCCATTGCGGACGCGAACACGCCCGAAGCGGTGGAGGCGATCCGCGTCTCCGCGCTCGGCAAGCAGGGCTGGGTCAGTGCCCTGCTCAAGTCGCTGGGCGGGATGACGCCGGACCAGCGCCAGAGCGAAGGCCCGAAAATCCACGCCGCGCGCGAAGCGGTGACTGCCGCCTTGGCGGACCGGAAGAGCGCGCTCGAAAGCGCCGCGCTGGAAGCACGCCTTGCCGCCGAGACGGTCGACCTCTCCCTGCCCGCACCTCAGACGCCGAAGGGTTCGATCCACCCGGTTTCGCAGGTCATGGACGAACTCGCCGAGATCTTCGCCGACATGGGCTTCGCCGTGGCCAGCGGTCCCGAAATCGAGGACGACTGGCACAACTTCACCGCGCTCAACATGCCGGAAACCCATCCGGCCCGCGCGATGCACGATACCTTCTACTTCCCCGACAAGGATGCCGAAGGCCGCTCGATGCTGCTGCGCACGCATACCTCGCCGGTGCAGATCCGCTCGATGATCGCACAGGGCGCGCCAATCCGCATCATCGCGCCGGGCCGCGTCTATCGCTCTGACTCGGACGCGACGCACACGCCGATGTTCCACCAGATCGAAGGCCTGGTGATCGACAAGGGCATCCACCTCGGCCACCTCAAGTGGACGCTGGAGACCTTCCTCAAGGCCTTCTTCGAGCGTGACGACATCGTCCTGCGCCTGCGCCCGAGCTACTTCCCTTTCACCGAGCCTTCGGTAGAGGTGGACGTCGGCTACACGCTGATCAACGGCAAGCGCGTGGTCGGCGGCAGTGGCGATGCCGAGAACGGCGGCTGGATGGAAGTGCTGGGCTCCGGCATGGTCAACCGCAAGGTCATCGAATTCGGCGGGCTCGATCCCGATGAATGGCAGGGCTTCGCCTTCGGCACCGGCGTCGATCGCCTCGCCATGCTCAAGTACGGCATGGATGACCTGCGCGCTTTCTTCGATGGCGATGTGCGGTGGCTTGGCCACTACGGCTTCGGCGCGCTCGACGTGCCGACCCTCTCAGGTGGTGTTGGAGTACGTTCGTGAAGTTCTCGCTCTCGTGGTTGAAGTCGGTCCTCGATACCAAGGCCGACGCCCGCACCATCGCCGAAAAGCTGACCTCGCTGGGGCTGGAGATCGAAGGCGTCGAGGATGCCTCGGCCGCGCTCAAGAGCTTCCGCGTCGCTCGCGTGCTGACGGCGGAGAAGCACCCCCAGGCCGACAAGCTGCAGGTGCTCTCGGTTGATCTGGGTGATGGCAATCCGCTGCAGGTCGTCTGCGGCGCGCCCAATGCGCGCGCTGGCCTCGTCGGCGTGCTCGGCCTTCCCGGCGCGGTGGTTCCGGCCAATGGCATGGAACTGCGCAAGTCGGCCATCCGTGGCGTCGAATCCAACGGCATGATGTGTTCGACGCGCGAGCTTGGCCTTGGCGAAGAGCACGACGGCATCATCGAACTACCCGAGGATGCGCCGCTGGGCACGACCTTTGCCGATTACCTCGGCTCGGACCCGGTGTTCGACGTGGCGATCACCCCCAACCGCCCGGACTGCATGGGCGTCCACGGCATTGCGCGCGACCTCGCGGCGGCTGGCCTTGGCGTGCTGCAACCGATCGCGGCGGCGCACGTTGCGGGCAGCTTCCCTTGCCCGATCGAAGTGCGCACCGACGATCCCGAAGGCTGCCCCGCCTTCTATGGCCGTGTCGTTCGCGGCGTGAAGAATGGCCCCAGCCCGAAGTGGCTGCAGGACTGCCTGAAGAGCGCGGGCCAGCGTCCGATCTCGGCGCTGGTGGACATCACCAACTACGTCATGCTCGGCTACGGTCGTCCGGCCCATGCCTATGACATGGCCAAGCTTTCGGGCACGGTCGTCGCCCGCAAGGCGCGTGAGGGCGAGACCTGCCTGGCGCTGAACGGCAAGGAATACGCGCTGCAGCCGTGGATGACAGTGATCGCCGACGATGCCGGCGTACACGACATCGCCGGGATCATGGGCGGCGAACATTCGGGCTGCTCGGACGAGACGACGGATGTGCTGCTCGAAGTCGCGTACTTCGATCCCGCTTCCATCGCCCGCACCGGGCAGGCCCTCTCGCTCACCTCCGACGCGCGCGGGCGGTTCGAACGTGGCGTCGATCCGGCGTTCCTCGATACCGGGCTTGACCTGCTGACCAAGCTGATCCTCGACATCTGTGGCGGCGAGGCCAGCGAAGTGGTCCGTGCAGGCCAGCCTCCGCTGGCGCGCAAGGCCGTCGCTTACGATCCGGCTCTCGCTGGCAACCTCGGCGGCATCGACGTTGCCAATGGCGAGCAGAAGCGCATCCTCGCCGCGCTCGGCTTCGAAGTCGCCGACGACTGGACCGTGACCGTCCCGACCTGGCGCCCCGACGTCGACGGCGCGCCCGACATCGTCGAGGAAGTGATCCGCGTTCACGGCCTCGATGCCGTGCCATCGACGCCGCTGCCGCGCGCCGATGGGGTGGCCAAGCCGACCGCAACACCGGTGCAGTCGCTCGAGCGACGCGTGCGCCGGGCTGCGGCTTCGCGCGGGCTGCATGAGGCGGTTACGTGGTCATTCCTGCCCGAGAAGGAAGCCGCGCACTTTGCCGATGGTGAGGAAACCTGGGCGCTGGCCAATCCGATTTCGGAAGACCTCAAGGTCATGCGTCCCTCGCTGCTGCCGGGCCTGCTCTCGGCCGCACAGCGCAACCTGCATCGCGGCGCGACATCGGTGCGGCTGTTCGAGATCGGTCGCCGCTACTTGCGCGGGACCAACGGTGCGAGCGACGAAAAGCTGAGCCTTGCCGTTGTTCTTGCCGGCGAATCCCTCTCGCGCGGGTGGGCGACTGGCAAAGCCAGGCCGTTCGACGCGTTCGACGCCAAGGCCGAAGCGCTGTCACTACTGGCCGAGGCTGGCGCTCCGGTCGACAACCTGCAGGTCATGGGCGAGGCGGGCGCGCAGTTCCACCCCGGCCAGTCGGCCACCCTGCGCCTTGGCCCCAAGCAGGTGCTGGCGCGCTTCGGGATGCTGCATCCTTCGACCGCCAAGGCCTTCGACCTCGATGGTCCGGTGGCGGTGGTCGAGTTGTTCCTTGACCGCATTCCCCCGCGCAAGGGCCCGGGCCAGTTCGCCCGCCCGCACTTCGCCCCGCCCGCGCTTCAGGCGGTGACGCGCGACTTCGCGTTCCTTGTCGCGGCCTCGGTCCCGGCAGGCGATCTGCTGCGCGCGGTCAAGGGTGCAGACAAGCAGGCGATTGTTTCCGCTCGCATTTTTGACGATTTCCGCGGCGCTGGCGTGCCCGAGGGGCAGAAGAGTCTGGCCATCGAGGTCACGCTGCAGCCGGTCGAGAAGTCGTTCGATGAAGCGGCACTCAAGGCGATTTCGGACAAGGTGGTGGCTGCTGCTGCCAAGCTTGGCGGTGTCCTACGCGGATGACGGACGATCTCGTCACCATCGCCGGCGAGGGGATTGCTGCGCGGATCAATCCTTTGGGCGCAGAGCTTTGGTCGCTGACCGACGCTGCGGGCAAGGAGTACATGACCGATGCGGACCCGGCCTTCTGGTCGGGTCACGCGCCTTTCCTGTTTCCGATCGTGGGCGCGCTTTCAGGTGACACGCTGCGCCTTGATGGCCGCGAGTTTTCCATGCCGAAACATGGCTTTGCGCGGCGCAGCATGTTCGCGCCAGTCCATGCCGAAGGGGCCGAAGCGCGCTTCCGCCTGACTGATTCGCCGGAGACGCGCAGCGTCTATCCGTTCGGCTTCGTGCTGGAAGTTGCCTACCGCATCGAGGCGATGACGCTGCACACCGAGGTCAGCGTGTTCAATCCCAACGCGGCAGCGCTGCCGTTCAGCTTTGGCTTCCATCCGGCCTTTGCCTGGCCGCTTCCGGGCGGTTTTCCCAAGCAAGATCATAAGCTTGTCTTCGAGAAGGCCGAAAGTCCAACTCTACGGCAACTCACCCCCAACTCTGGCGAACTCTCCCCAGACTCTCGCCCGAGTCCGGCCAACTCTCGCGAGCTAATGCTCAGCGAAGACCTCTTCCGCAATGACGCGCTGATCTGGGACGTGTTCGAGAGCAAGTCGCTCACCTATGGCGTCGATGGCGGGACCACTCTCGATCTCCATTTCCCCGACACGACGTCGATGGGCGTGTGGCAGGTTCCGGGCGCGCGCTACATCTGCATCGAGCCGTGGCAGGGCCATGCCGACCCTGAAGGCTTCACCGGCGACTTTCGCGAAAAGCCCGGTGTCGTCCTGCTCGATCCCGGCATGACCCGCAGCTTCCGCATGGACGTGACCGTAAACCCGCGCTAACCGCGCTCCCCATGTCCAATCGCCGTACCTTCGCCATCATTTCGCACCCTGACGCGGGCAAGACCACGCTGACCGAGAAGCTGTTGCTTCAGGGCGGCGCGATCCATCTGGCCGGCGAGGTCAAGGCGCGCGGGGCGGCGCGGCGGGCGCGGTCTGACTGGATGAAGATCGAGCAGCAACGCGGGATTTCGGTGACGTCGTCGGTGATGACGTTCCAGAAGGATGGCGTTGTCTTCAACCTGCTCGACACGCCGGGCCACGAGGACTTCTCCGAAGACACCTACCGCACGCTGACCGCGGTCGATTCGGCGATCATGGTTATCGACGCAGCAAAGGGCATCGAGCCGCAGACGCGCAAGCTGTTCGAGGTCTGCCGCATGCGCTCGGTCCCGATCATCACCTTCGTCAACAAGGTGGACCGCGAAGGACGTTCGGTATTCGAGACGCTCGATGAAGTGGCCGATGCGCTGGCATTGGACGTTGTGCCGATGTCCTGGCCGATCGGCATGGGGGGCGTGTTTCAGGGCGTGATGAACTTCGCCGACGAGACGATCGCCCGCCCCGAGGGCGACAGCCGCGAGTTCCTCGGCAAGCGTGAACCGGCAACCGACATTCCCGGAGACATCGCCGAGGAAATCGAGCTGGCCCGCGCCGGCTACCCCGAATTCGATCTGGAAGCCTATCGCCATGGCGACCTGACTCCGGTCTATTTCGGATCGGCGCTCAAGAACTTTGGCGTGGCCGAGCTGATCGACGCGATTGCCCGCTATGCTCCGCCGCCGCGCCCTCAATCTTCGAGCGAGGGCACCGTCGATCCCGAGCGCCCGGACGTGACCGGCTTCATCTTCAAGGTGCAGGCCAACATGGACCCACAGCACCGCGACCGCATCGCGTTTATGCGCATGGTCTCGGGCACGTTCAAGCGGGGCATGAAGCTGACGCCCTCCGGCCTGGGCAAGCCGATTGCGGTGCATTCGCCGATCCTGTTCTTCGCGCAGGACCGCGAGATTGCCGACACCGCCGAGGCGGGCGACATCATCGGCATCCCGAACCACGGTACCCTGCGCGTAGGCGATACGCTTTCGGAAAAGAACGACCTGCGCTTTACCGGGCTGCCCAACTTCGCGCCGGAAATCCTGCGCCGCGTGGTGCTGAAGGACCCGACCAAGACCAAGCAGCTGCGCAAGGCGCTGGACGACCTTTCCGAAGAAGGCGTGATCCAGGTGTTCTATCCGGAAATCGGCAGCCAGTGGATCGTCGGCGTGGTCGGCCAGCTCCAGCTCGACGTGCTGGTTTCGCGACTCGAGGCCGAATACAAGGTCGAAGCCGTGCTCGAGCCATCGCCGTTCGACACCGCACGCTGGCTCAAGGGGAGTGACGCGGCGCTCAAGTCCTTTGCCGATTTCAACGCTTCGAACCTTGCCAAGGATCGCGATGGCGATCCGGTGTTCATGGCGCGATCATCATGGGACGTGGGCTACCAGCAGGAGCGCAATCCGGAGCTGACCTTCTCGGCCACCAAGGAAAGGTAGCGGCCCGAGGGGCATCCGGGGGTTGAAACCGCCGCCTATCCGGCGCAGTTACTCAGCCCATGCAGTTACTCGGTCCCAGCTCGAACACCTTCATCTCGCAGCGCCTGCGCCTCCACTATGTGGACTGGGGCAACACGGACAAGCCGCCGCTGCTGCTGGTCCATGGCGGGCGCGACCATTGCCGTTCGTGGGACTGGACCGCCGAGGCCCTGCGCGAGGACTGGCACATCATCGCCATGGACCACCGCGGCCATGGCGACAGCCAGTGGACCGAGGACGGCAACTACCGCACGATGGACCTCGTCTATGACGTGGCTCAGCTGATCCACCAGCTCGACCTTGCGCCGGTGACGATCGTCTCGCATTCGTGGGGCGCCAACACCAGCCTGCGCTATGCCGGGCTGTTTCCGGAAAACGTCCGCAAGATCGTGGCGATCGAGGGGCTGTTCCCGACGCCCGAGCGCGAAGCGATGATGAAGAACGTGCCGTTTGCGCGGCGCGTGCGCGATTTCATCGGCGAAAAGCGCAAGGCCGCCGGCCGCCTGCCGCGCCGCTATCCCACTCTTGAAGATGCCTATGCGCGCATGAAGGGCGAGAACCCCTACCTGACCGACGAACAGGCACGGCACCTGACCCGCCACGGCATCAACCGCAACGAGGACGGCACCTTCAGCTGGAAGTTCGACCCGCACCTGAACGTCGACGGCGCGCCCTATGATATCACGACGGAGCAGCGCAACGAGCTGTGGAGCGCGATCACCTGCCCGACGCTGCTGCTGAACGGCGCGGATTCGTGGGCTGGCAATCCTATCGAGAACGGCATGATCGCGCCGTTCCGCAATGCCGAGGTGATCGAGTTCGAGAACGCCGGGCACTGGCTGCACCATGACCAGTTTGACAAGTTCATCGCGACGCTGAAGGACTTCCTCTGAGCAGGGGTTGCACGCAGGCGTGAAACTCAAGGTCGCCAGCTACAACATCCACAAGGGCGTGGGGCTTGATGGCCAGCGTGATCCCGACCGGATCATGACGATCCTGCGCGAGATCGATGCCGACGTGATTGCCCTGCAGGAAGCGGACCGCCGCTTTGGCCTGCGCGAGGCGGTGATTCCCCGCGCCACGCTTGACGACCACAGCCCGTGGCGCGCGGTGGAGCCGGGGCACTACGATCGCGCGCGGACGGGAGCGAGCATGGGCTGGCACGGCAATGCCCTGCTGGTACGGCGCGACATCGAGGTGCTGGAGACCTGTGCGGTCCCGCTGCCGACGATCGAGCCGCGCGGCGCCGTCTGCACCACCTTGCGCGTGGGCGGCGCGCTGGTGCGCGTGGTCGGCATGCATCTCGACCTGTCCGGCCTGCGCCGCCGCCAGCAGGTGGAGACGGTGTGCGGCCATGTTTTCGGACATGCCGAATCCGGCCACGTGGTGATGATGGGCGATCTCAACGAATGGTCCCCCTCGGGCGGTGCGCTGGGAGCGTTCGCCGCGCCACTGAAAGTCCTGGCGCCGGGACGGAGCTTTCCTTCGCGCCGGCCCGTGGCCCAGCTTGACCGTATCGTGGTGAGCGATGGGCTTCGGGTAGAGGGCCTGGGCGTGCACCACAGTCCGCTTGCCGCGGTGGGATCGGACCACCTGCCGGTCTGGGCCGATCTCGTCCTGCCTTGAATCTGAGCAGGAAGCATTGCCCAAAAATTAGGCAATGCGCTCTGGCTGCACAAGATTCGGGCGGGCACAACCGCTGCGCGGCCATTTTCGTTCCCGTAAAAGCTTGAATCCGTAAAAATCCGGATTTGGCACGCCCCTTGCTTAACTCCTTTCGCCGGCAGGTCGCCCGGCGAGTGGGCAACAGAAGGGGGCATGAATGAAATTCATCATCGCCATCATCAAGCCGTTCAAGCTCGACGAAGTGCGTGAAGCACTGTCCGGGCTGGGCGTTGCTGGGATGACGGTGTCGGAGGTGAAGGGCTTTGGTCGGCAGAAGGGCCAGACCGAAATCTACCGTGGCGCCGAATACTCGACCAACATGCTGCCGAAGGTGAAGATCGAGGTTGCTGCAAGCGACGATCTTGCGCCGCAGATCGTGGAAACGATCCAGCAGGCTGCCAGCACCGAAGCCATCGGCGACGGCAAGATCTTCGTCCTCGACCTCGCATCGGCGACGCGCATTCGCACCGGTGAAACCGGGGATACCGCGCTTTGAGCGCGCCTTCCATTTCCGACCTTAGGGGAACCAACATGATCCGCAAGATGATCGGTGGCTTGGCGGGAACGGGCGCTTCGCTCTTCGCTGCCACTGCCGCTTTCGCACAGGAGGCGGCCCCTGCCGCCACCGTGGACAAGGGCGATACCGCCTGGATGATGGTCTCGACCATCCTTGTCCTGATGATGATCCTTCCCGGCCTCGCGCTGTTCTACGGCGGCCTGACCCGCACCAAGAACATGATCGCGACGATGACCCAGATCGGCGCCGTCGCGTGTCTCGCGATGCTGATGTGGGTGATGTTCGGCTATGGCCTCGCTTTCGGCCCTGAAGGCAATGCCTTCATCAGCTGGGGCAAGTTCTTCCTCTCGGGCGTCGATGCCTCGAGCCAGGCCGCGACTTTCACGGCCGGCGTGGAAATTCCGGAATACGTGTTCATCTGCTTCCAGATGACCTTTGCCGCGATCACCGTGGCGCTGGTGCTGGGCTCGGTGGTCGAGCGCATGAAGTTCTCGGCCATCATGGTGTTCGCCGCCGTGTGGCTGACGCTGTCCTACTTCCCGATCGCACACATGGTGTGGGCGGCTGGCGGCCTGTTCTTCGACATGGGCGCTCTGGACTTCGCCGGTGGTACGGTCGTGCACATCAACGCCGGTGTCTCGGCTCTGGTAGCCTGCCTTATCCTGGGCAAGCGCATCGGTTTCCAGAAGGAAATCATGGCTCCGCACTCGCTGACGATGACCAGCATCGGCACGGGCCTGCTGTGGGTGGGCTGGTTCGGCTTCAACGCGGGTTCAGCACTCGAAGCCAACGGTTCGGCTGCGCTTGCGATGATCAACACCTTCGTCGCCACCGCCTCTGCCGGCCTGTTCTGGATGCTCGCCGAGCGTGCCGCCGGCCACAAGGGTTCGGCTCTGGGCTTCTGCTCGGGCATCATCGCCGGCCTCGTCGCCGTCACTCCGGCCGCTGGCAACTCGGGTCCGTTCGGCGCGATCGTCCTGGGCGCCGTTGCTTCGATCGTCTGCTTCTACATGGTCACCGTGGTCAAGCCGAAGCTCGGCTATGACGACGCGCTGGACGCCTTCGGCATCCACGGCGTGGGCGGCATCATCGGCGCCATCGGCACCGCGGTTGTCTACGCTCCGTCGCTCGGCGGTCCGGGTGCAGAAGACTACGACATGGGCGCCAAGCTGGTCGTGCAGATCATGGCTGTCGTCACAACGATCGGCTGGGCTTCGGTTGCCACCGTGATCGCGATGTACGTCTCGAAGGCCGTGACCGGTCTGCGGGTCACCGAAGAAGTCGAACGCGAAGGCCTCGACCTCGGTGAGCACGGCGAGCGCGCTTACAACTACTGATTACCTGAATTCCCGAATTGGCGGGGTTGGGGGGAACCAGATCCTCTCCCTCTCATCCCCCCTCCCCCGCCAAACCTTGTTCCTCCTGCGAACAGACTAAGGCCGGAAGCGCTAGCCCGCTTCCGGCCCTTTTTTTGTCCGCAACCGGCGGTTCGCTTGCCCGGAACCCCGGCAGACCCTAAGGCGCGGGGCGTTATGGCAAACGCACCGACTCCGCCCGCTCCTCGGCCCAAAGACTGGATCCTCGGCATCCACGCCTATGTCCCCGGCAAGTCGACCGGCAAGGACGGGCAGAAGCTGACCAAGCTTTCCGCCAACGAGAATCCGCTGGGCACCAGCGCGGCGGCACTGGAAGCGCGCGGCATGGCGGCCCATCCCGCGGCCTACCCAGATCCCGACAGCAAGGACCTGCGCGCCGCCATCGGCGCGGTGCATGGCATCGATCCTGCGCGGATCGTGATGGGCACCGGGTCCGACGAGCTGCTCAACCTCGCCGCGCAGGCCTATGCCGGGCCGGGCGATGAAGTGCTTTACGTGCGCTACGGCTTTTCGGTCTACGACATTGCTGCAAGGCGCTGCGGGGCGGTGCCGGTGGTAGCGCCGGATGCCGATTACGGCACCGACGTCGATGCGCTGCTGGCCTGCGTGACCGAGCGGACGCGGGTGGTGTTCCTTGCCAATCCCAACAATCCCACGGGAAGCTGGCTGCCGCGGGGCGAGATCGAGCGGCTCCATGCAGGGCTGCGCAGCGATGTGCTGCTGGTGCTGGACGGGGCCTATGCCGAGTATCTCGATCCGGCCGACGACGATGGGGCGCTGGAACTTGCCGCGCGCACGCAGAACGTGCTGGTGACGCGGACCTTCTCGAAGATCTACGGCCTTGCCGGCGAGCGTATCGGCTGGGGCACCGGGCACGCCGATATCGTCGACATGCTCAACCGCATTCGCGGGCCGTTCAACCTGTCGAACACCGCGCAGGCAGCGGGCCTCGCGGCGGTGCAGGACCAGGCCTTCGTCGTCGCCTCGCGCGAGCACAACACGGCGGAGCGCGCGCGCTTTGTCGAGAAGCTCGAAGCGCTCGGCAATCATGGCGTGCGGCCGTTGCCGAGCAAGGCGAACTTCGTGCTGATCCTGTTCGAGGGCAAGGTGAGTGCAGAGGATGTCTATCTCGGCCTGATGGACCACGGCTACATCACGCGCTGGTTGCCGGGCCAGGGCCTGCCCCAGGCCCTGCGCATCACCATCGGCACGCGCGCGCAGATGGACGAGATCGCCGAGGCCATCCGCGCGATGTGCGAGGCCGCGAAGTGAGCGACGCGCCGTTCCGGCAGGTCACGATCGTCGGGCTGGGTCTGCTCGGCGGGTCGATCGGCCATGCGGTGCAGGCGTTCTTGCCGGGCACGACGGTGGTCGGCTGGGACGCCGATGCGGGCGTGCGCGCTCAGGCGGCGGAACTCGGGCTGGCGCACCGGATTGCGCAGAGTGCGGAGACGGCGGCGCAAGGGTCCGATCTGGTGATCTTCTGCGTGCCGGTGGGCGCGATGGGCGCGGCGGCGCGGGCGATTGCGCCGGGCCTGTCCCAGGATGCGCTGGTCAGCGATGTCGGTTCATCGAAGGAGACGGTCGCGGCGGCTCTGGCCGAGGCGCTGCCGGGGCATCACGTGATCCCGGCGCACCCGGTGGCGGGGACCGAGCGCAGCGGACCGGACGCCGGCTTCGCCACGCTGTTCCGCAACCGCTGGTGCATCGTCACGCCGCCTGCGGACGCAGACCCGGCGCTCTGGGCGCGGCTGGTGGCGTTCTGGGAGGCGCTGGGCGCGCGGGTCGAGACGATGGACGCCGCGCACCACGACAAGGTGCTGGCCGTGACCAGCCACCTCCCCCACCTGATCGCCTACACCATCGTCGGCACCGCATCGGACCTCGAACAGGTGACGCAGAGCGAGGTGATCAAGTATTCTGCCGGTGGCTTCCGCGACTTCACCCGCATCGCCGCATCGGACCCGACGATGTGGCGCGACGTGTTCCTTTCGAACAAGGACGCGGTGCTGGAAATGCTGCAGCGCTTCACCGAGGACCTGACCGAGTTGCAGAAGGCAATCCGCAAGGGCGATGGCGGCGTGCTGTTCGAGCACTTCACGCGCACCCGCGCAATTCGCCGCGGCATCATCGAAATGGGCCAGGACGATGCGCGGCCCGACTTCGGGCGCAGCGATCACAATGGGCAGAAGGAAAGCTCAGGCTGAACGTCAGCGCTTCTTTCTGTTTGCCGCTTCAAGACGTGCGGAACTCTCGACAGCTTCAGCAAAGATCTCGGGCAGTTGCGGCAGAACCTGCCGTGCCGCTCCTTCGTGTCTCACAGCCAGATCTTCGAACCGGCTTCTGAAACTATAGCCGTCCGGTGTATCGAGAAACGCTGTCAGACTCCGAACCGAGCGTTCATCAATGTATCGGTAAGGCGCGGTGAGTTCCTGAAGCGTCGCATCGTCAGGCGCGCGCACTGCCTTGCGGTATCGGTCCGCCACCTTCAGCAGGAAAACCTCGCGTTGGTTGGGCGTGGCATCACCGTGCTGTTCGCGGAGCCAACTCGCCACGGCGGCGCGCATCTCCGGGTTCGGATCAGCATCCCACGGCGCAAGTTTAGCAATCAGAGTTCCTACTGCTTCGATCTGCTCTGCCGTCGGCGGGATAGGTGGCGGCGTGTTCGCCTTGATTCCATCATGATCAAAGACAGTGAGTGCGGCCACGGCGATAAACAGGCGCGCGAGCTGAGTTTGACGGGCAGAGGCAACGAACCAGTGCATCAGCGGAACCTCAGCCGAACAGGAATAGCAGCGCGACGGCCCACATGGCGGCGGTGGAGAGCCAGCCGCCGACGGCGAGGCGGCGCGAGATGGCGAGGCGGCCCATGATGCGGGGGTTGCGGGCGATCATCATCGTCACGACCATCAGCGGCGGGGCGAGAAGCCCATTGACCACGGCAGCCCAGTAGAGGGCCTTCATCGGATCGATGTCGATCAGGTTGAGCGCGACGCCGCCGAGTGTTGCCAGCGCAATAGCTGCGTAGAAGGCCTTGGCTTCACGCGGGCGGCGGTCAAGCCCTTCGGTCCAGCGGAAGGTTTCGCTGACGGCGTAGGCGGCAGAACCGGCGAGGACCGGCACGGCGAGCAGCCCGGTGCCGATGATGCCCAGTGCGAACAAGGCGAAAGCGAATTCGCCGGCAATGGGGCGCAGCGCAGTAGCGGCCTGTTGCGCCGACTGGATCTCGGTCATGCCGCTGGCGTGCAGCGTGGCGGCGGTGGCCATGACGATCGACAACGCCGTGATGTTCGAGAAGCCCATGCCGGTGAGCGTATCGTTGCGAATGCGGCGCAGTTCAGGCCCAGCCTCGCGCGGGGTGATGCACAGCGGTTTGGCATGGCGGCGGTGGCGCTCTTCCACTTCCTGGCCCGCCTGCCAGAAGAACAGGTAGGGGCTGATCGTGGTCCCGAAGATGGCGACCAGCGCCATGGTGTGGTCCCGGTCGAGCACGAAGCTGGGGACGGTGAGGCCGCGCAGGGCTGCGCCCCAATCGACATCGGCGACCAGCACCACGGCGATGTAGGAGAACAGCGAGAGTGTCGTCCATTTGAGGATGCGGGCGTAGCGTTCGTAGGAGACCAGAACCTCGGCCAGTACGCTCACCACGCCGAACAGCAGCACGTAGATATGCACTGGCCCCGGAACGAGCAACGCAAGTACAGCGCCCATCGCGCCAAGGTCTGCACCAAGGTTGATGACATTGGCGACGAGCAGCAGCGCAACCATCATGCGCAGCAATGCGGGGTGATAGTGGCGGCGCAGGTTATGGGCGATGCCGCGCCCGGTGGTGGCGCCAATGCGCGCGCAGATCGCCTGGATCGAGACGAGCAGAGGCAAGGCGAGGATCATCGACCATGCCAGCGAATAGCCGAACTGCGCGCCGACCTGGCTATAAGTGCCGATGCCGGAGGGATCGTCGTCTGCCGCGCCGGTGATCAGGCCGGGGCCGAGCACTTCGACGAGCGAGCGCTTCCCGTCCTCGCTCGTCACAGGTTCGCTCATGCGTTGAGCGCGTTGATGGCAGCTTCGACGCGGGCTTCGATCTCCTCGCGCTTGAGACCGGGAGGGATCTCCTCGGCGAAGCGATAGCGGATCGTGCCGGGGCGCTTCCAGGTGCGGTGATAGAGCGGGCCGCTATCGACCGCGACCGGGATCACCGGCAGGCCGAGCAGCTTGTAGATCCCGGCAAAGCCTGCCTGCAGATCGCGCCGTGTCCCGTGCGGCACGCGGGTGCCTTCGGGGAAGATGATAAGCGGGCGCCCTTCGGCAATCAGGCGGCGGGCCTCGGTGAGCATGGTGCGCAGGGCGCGTGCGCCCGCCTCACGCTCGACCGAGATCAGGCCGTAACGCGCCCCGGCCTTGCCCCAGCCCGGAATGCTCATCAGTTCGGCCTTGGCGAAGACCACGGGCAGGCGGAACAGCCAGGGCATGTCGATCGCTTCGAAGAAGGCTTCATGGCGGATGGCGTAAAGCACGCCGGGCTTGAACACCGGGTTTTCGAGCTCGACGCGGATGCCGAGCAGGACCCGCGCGCAGAGCCTGTGCCAGCCTGCCCAGCCACGCACGACGGTGCGAAAGCCATCGCGCCAGATCGACATGAGCGCGAGCGAGGCGAGCACGAAGAACACCGAGCCGACATAGAAGGCGATGTAGAACAGCAGGCTGCGGGGAATGGAGAGCAAATCGCGCAAGATCACCAACCGATCGCTTTCGCTCCGAGCCAGACGACCAGGCGCGCAACGTACTTGTTGTATTCGATGAACAGAATGCGGAAGCTGGGCTTGGAGGCCACCGCATCTTCGACGATTATGAGGCTGGTCGGCGCTTCGGCCGCAAGGTCGAAGGCGGCGCGGCGCATGTGCCAGTCGGTCGTGACGAGGCGGACCGAACGCAGCCTGTTTTCCTTGACCCAGCGCGTCGTCTCGACCGCATTGGAGCGGGTATCGACCGCATCGTAGCCGAGCACGATGCAGCACAGCATCAGGCGATCGGGCACCTTGTATTCAGCGGCGAATTCCCGCGGGCGCACTTCACGGTCCACGCCCGACACCAGCAGCTTGATGGCGCGACCGCGCTCCAGCACCTTGAGGGCGTGAGGGATGCGCCCGCCCCCGCCGGTGAGCGCGACGATGCCGTCGGTGCGGACCGGCTCGACTACCGGGCGAGGCAGGAAGACGGCAAACCAGATGAAGCCCAGCGCCCAGGCGATGATGAGCAGAGCCAGCAGCCTGCGGAAGATGCCCCGCTTCGTCACAGCATTCGCCGCAATGCGCTGAGCACGGTCAGGCGCGCGGTGATGACCGCGAGAAGAACGCCGCAGATCGGGATGCAGCAGATTGCGATCCAGTCGCTCCACGCGAGGCCTCCGGCGGCCATCATGCCCGAACCGAGCGCGGCGAACTGGCGACCGAGGAGCCCGGTCACGACCACGCCGAGAAGCAGCCCGCCGATCCCGCCTGCGGCTGCGTCCACCGCCATCGAGCGCTGGAAGATGCGGGCGATCTGCGCGTCGGTGCCGCCGAGCATGTGGACGATCTCGATCGTGCTGCGGTGGTTGCCCAGCGCATTGCGCGAGGCGAGCAGCACGGTCGCGATCGTGGCGAAGGCCAGCAGTGCGATCAAGCCGCCGGCGAGCCACTGCAGCGCATGGACCGCTTCGAACACCGGGGCGAGCCAACTGGCCTGCGCATCGATGCGCGCCGCCGGTGCCTTGCGCCGTACCGCCTGCCCCAAGGCCTTGACCCGTGCGGAATCGGCACTTCCGGCGAGGCGAACATCGATCAGCGCCGGCACGGGCAGGGCGTTCACATCGTCGCCGGCGCTGGTGCCGAGCCATGGCTCGACCAGAGCGTCCAGTTCCTGCTGGGGCACGAGACGCGCCTCGGCAATGCCCGGCGTCGCCTTCAGCACAGCCAGCGCAGCCTGGGCCTGTCGGTCCCTCTCACGCGGGGCGCCGTGGACGATCTGGACAGTGACGCCACCGGCAACATCGGCCCGCGCCGCCCGGGCGGTGTTGCGCAAGGCAAGGCCGCTGGCGGTGGCAACGACAGTCAGCCCGATCATGATCGCGATGACCCATGGCATCGGGCCGGAAAGCTTGCCTTGGGGCAGCAGGCGGCTTTCCGCGCTGGTGCGCTCGCGCCAGTCGCCACCCAAGGCGCTGATGATGGCGGGAAGCACGCTCATGCCCCCAGCACGTCCGGGCGCGGCGGGACGGCAGCGCGGCGCGGCGGATAGCGCAGAGCTCCGGTCGGGTCGGACAGGCGGCCCTTGTCGAGCCGCATGATCAGCGATTCCGGCACTTGCCGGATCAGGTGCACGTCGTGGGTGGCGACGACGACGGTCGTGCCGAGGCGGTTCAAGGCCTCGAACAGACGCAGCAGCTTGACCGCCATTTCGGGATCGACGTTACCGGTCGGCTCGTCGGCCACGAGCATGTCGGGGCGTCCGATCACCGCGCGGGCGATGGCGACGCGCTGCTGCTCACCGCCCGAAAGCGTGGCGGGACGGGCATTGCTGCGATCACCCAGGCCGACCCATTCGAGCATGTCGGAAACGGGCTTGATGATGTCCCGCTCAGGCACGCCGGCCACGCGCAGGGGCAGGGCGACGTTGTCGAAGGCCGAGAGGTGCGGAACGAGGCGGAAGTCCTGGAACACGACGCCGAGGCGGCGGCGGAAGCCAGGCAGGCGTTCGCGCGGCAAAGTGATCGCATCGGTGCCGAACATGCGGATCAGCCCGCGCGAAGGCCGCTGGGCAAGGTAGAGCAGCTTGAGCATGCTGGTCTTGCCCGCGCCCGAAGCCCCGGTGAGGAAGTAGAAGCGCCCGGAATAGAGGGTGAAGCTGACATCGGTCAGCACTTCCTTGCCCGTGCCATAGCGCAGGCCGACGTTGTCGAAATGGACAATCTCCGCGTCGTCTGGCTGGCTCATGAGGTGGAGACTGTACCCGTTTGTTCTGCGCCGATCGTTACGCCCCAAGGGCTATACGCGGCAATCCATGTGGAAAAAAGGCCGGGGATGCGTTTCTTGGGTGGTGTGGCTATTGTTTCCCACGGCACGGCCATGCTTAACCCGGTGAATGATCATTGCGTGCCCAGCCTGCTCGACGCGCTATGTCGTTCCCGACACCGCGATCGGCGTGGACGGCAGGACCGTGCGTTGCGCGCGGTGCCGCCATTCGTGGTTCCAGAACGGGCCTGAGCTGCCCGCGCGTGA
Source organism: Novosphingobium sp. BL-A-41-Hi4B-X5A (assembly GCF_055521705.1). Taxonomy (NCBI): domain Bacteria; kingdom Pseudomonadati; phylum Pseudomonadota; class Alphaproteobacteria; order Sphingomonadales; family Sphingomonadaceae; genus Novosphingobium; species Novosphingobium sp. BL-A-41-Hi4B-X5A. Next base: position 1,894,551 of record NZ_CM145500.1, read on the forward strand.
GGACGCGTCGCCAGAGCCCGCGCCTGTGGCGGCTGCGCCCGTTGCAGCCGCGCCCGAAACGACTTCCCCCGCGGCGACCACGCCACCCCCGCGCGAAGCACCCCCGGTGCAGGCGGCTCCTGCCGAGCCTGAACCGGATCTGCCGTTCGCACGCGCGCCGCAGTCCGGCGCCGCCATGGGCGAGGCCGAGCTGCCGACGCCCCCGCCTTTGCCCCATGCCGCGCGGCGCAAGTTCGTTCCGGTTGAGGAAGCGGCCGAGCAATCGCCGTTCGAGCACCAGCCGCCGTTCCGTCCGCGGCGCAATCCCACCAAGCTGTGGACCATGGCCGCCGTGGCCTTCGCTGTCACGATCGCGGCCCTCGGCGGGGCGGCGTGGTACTTTGGGGTGCCGCAGTGGATCCCGGGCGTGAACCAGACATTCGGCGCAGGCCCTGCCGATCTGGTCCGCTCCTTCCCGCCGGAAAAGCAGGATCGCCGCCAGTTGCCCAACGGGACCGAATACTTCGGGCTCAGCGGCACGGTGACCAATACCGGCAAGGAAGTGCGCGCCCTGCCCGAGATCCTGATCGTGCTGCGCGATTCGAACGACAAGGTGGTGAAGACCTGGCCGGTGCCGCCGCCTCAGGCCGAACTTGCGCCAGGCGAAAGCGTGACGATCAACGCTGCGGTCACCGACGTGCCCAAATCGGCAAAGGTCGCGGAAATCGGCTGGAAGCCTGATTGATCCGCAGCTGTTTCAGGGCGAGCGCGAAAAATTGCGCGAAGCTTGTTGCGCAGGCCAAACTCCTTTGCTAGGGGCGCGCTCCTACCCCACCACGGGGCGCCGATCACAGGTCGGGCACCCCGTTTGATTTTGCGGTCGTGGCGGAATTGGTAGACGCGCAACGTTGAGGTCGTTGTGGGCGAAAGCCCGTGGAAGTTCGAGTCTTCTCGACCGCACCATCACTCCCGAACAGTGTGATCCTTGCCTTCGGGCACCCTATTTTCGCTTCGGGCGGAAACCTCTTCCTGCGCACTGCGTTGGCCAGGCAGGATGAGACGCATGACCCTTGGCGGGGCGTTGGCCGAAAGGCTGGCGCCCCGCTTTTCTGTTGATGCCGGGGCGTTGACTGGAAGGCTGGTGCCCCGCTTTTCTTTGACCGCTTTTCTGTCGTCAGGTGAGGTCCGATAGAGCGATCTGTTGCCCTTTGGCTGCCGCCTTGTTGGCGGCGCGGCGCAGGCGTTCGATGTGGAGGCGGCCTTCGGGGATGTCTTCCTTGGGCAGAGCGTCGAGCGAGGTGCGGTAGATTTCCTCGAAGTCCTCCGCGAACTCGCCGTGGGTGAGGATCAGGCCGCGGTTCTCGATCATGCCCTGCAGCGTTTTCTGGCCGACCTCGAGCGGGTCCATGCCGAGGTCGAAGGCGGTGCCGAACTGTTCGAGTTCCGCCGCGTCGGCAGGCGCGAAGCCGCTGTCGGCAAAGCCTTCGGGCCGCTTGAGCGCGCTGGTCCAGGCATTGGTGCGGGTCAGGCCGGGGCACATCAGCGACACGCCGATCCCATGCGGCGCAAGGTTGTAGCGCAGGCTCTCGGTCAGCCCGCGCACGGCGAACTTGCTGGCGGTGTAGATGCCGGCCTGCGGGCCCGACAGGTAGGCCGCCATCGACGCGACGTTGACGACATGGCCGCCTTCGCCGTGGGCCTTCATGCCCGGCAGGAACGAGACGAGGCCGTTGACCACGCCGCCGAAATTGACGCCCATGATCCAGTCGTAATCGGCATAGGTCGCCTCGTCGGTCGGCCCGAACACGCTGACGCCGGCATTGTTGACGAGGACATGGATCTTGCCGACCTCGGCTGCGACTTCGGCAAAGCGAGCGCGGTCGGTAACGTCGAGCTGGACGTAGCGCGCCGGTGGCAGGGCGTTGTCAGCCAGACAGCGGGCGGCGTCCTCGCGATCCTGCTCCTTGCGGTAGGTGAGGATGAGGTCCATCCCGGCCAGCGCGAAGGCGCGGGCGATGCCGAAGCCGATGCCGTTCACGCCGCCGGTGATGAAGGCGGTCTTTCCCTGAAATTCGCGCGTCGTGCCAGCCATGTGTCGCTCCTCTTCCGTTTGGCAGGCTAACAATCGCAAGGATCGTCGGCAAGCGTGCGGAGTGAAACGAGCCGCGGCTCAGGCGGGCTTGCCGAGGCCGTGGAGGAAGATGCTGACGCAGGCATGGGCATGGTCGGCGAGCGATGCGTCATCGAAGCGTGCATCGACCCTGTAGAGCTTGCGGCTGACCATGCCGGCGAGCGTCAGATCGAAAAAGGCGAGCGCCGCGCGCTCCGGATCGTCGCACTGAAGCAGCCCGCGTGCGGTCCAGGCGGCGAGTTGCGCGGCGAGCAGGTCGTTGAGCGGCGTCACCGCATGCTGCCGGTAGGTTTCGCCCACTTCGGGAAAGAGATGTCCCTCGGCGATGGCCATGCGGCCGACGAAGATGCTTTCGTCGGTGAGGATCCAGCGCAGGGCGCGAACGCCGAAGCGTTCCAGCCACGCGCGTGGTTCGGCATCTCTGACGTCTGCCATGTCCACCGCGTCGCGCCAGCGTTCGGCGATCCGCGCGACCACCGCCTCGAACAGCGCGCGCTTGGTCTCGAAGTGGCGAAACATGGTCGGCTTGGAACCACCGAAGCGTTCGAGGATGCGGTTGGTGCTGGCGCCGGCAAAGCCCTCGGCCATGAACTCGGCCTGCGCGGCATCGAGAATGCGCGCGCGCACCACTTCCGGATTGCGACTGACCGGGCTTCTCATCGCGACAGCCCGTGATATAAAGAAACCAACTGGTGTATTTGATTCGACATCTGGGGAGAATGACCGTGAGCGCCTTCATTCGCAATGGCTGGTATATGGCCTGCTGGTCGCACGAGGTACCGGACGGTGGCTTTCTGGCCCGCCGCCTGCTCGACAAGCCGTGGGTCATCTGGCGCAAGGCCGATGGCGAGTTGGTGATGATGGCCGACCGCTGCCCGCACCGCTTCGTGCCGCTGAGCCGAGGTGCGCGCGATGGCGATATGATGCGCTGCGGCTATCACGGGCTGGCATTCGATGGCGCTGGCAACTGCGCGCACAATCCGTTCAGCGGCCAGCCGCTCGACATCGCCAAGGTAGATGTGCTGCCGGTGGTGGAGAAGTATACCGGCGTGTGGTTCTGGCCGGGTGATGCCGAAAAGGCTGATCCCGCGCTAATTCCGGATTACAGCTTCATCGACCATGACGGGCCGCTGCATCGTGGCGTGATCAAGATGGACGCCAGCTACGAGCTGGTCACCGATAACCTGATGGACCTGAGCCATGCCGAATTCATCCACCGCGAAAGCTTCGGCACGAACGGCGCGCTGCTGACCTGCGGCGAGCACGAGGTGATCCAGGAAGACAATGGCGCGATCTGGAACAACTGGACGATGCCGAATTCCACTCCGCCGGCCTGGGCCATGCCAATGCTGCCGGAAGGGGCGAAGACCGACCAGTGGCTGCACATGCGCTGGAATGCCCCGTCGAACCTGGCACTGTACATCGGCCTTGCCCGATCAGGCACGGACCGCAAGGATCTCGTCGTGCCACTCATGGGCGACCCGCATATCCTGACGCCCGAAACGGCAACGTCGACGCACTATTTCTACACGCACGAACCGACCCCCGAGGCCCATGCGCTGCTTGAGAAAGCCTTCCTCGAGGAAGACCACCCGATGCTGCACGCCCAGCAGGAAGCGATGGGCGATAGCGATTTCTGGGATCTGCGCCCGGTGATCCTGCCGTCGGACGCCGGCGCGATCCGGGTCCGCCGGCGGATGATGCAATTGCGCCGTGCGGAAGCCGGGGAGCCGGAGGCCGCCGAATAGGGCGGCCACGGCCAGCGCGCGCTCAGAACATCGCCCTCAGAACATCGGGTGCGCGTTTGCCGATTTTTCCGGGATCGGCTGGATCACGTCCCAGTGCTCGACGATCTTGCCGTCCTTCAGGCGGTAAAAGTCGGCCACGGCAGCACCGCGCGCGGCTGGGTCAGGCCTGGCGAAGATGTGGATCGCGGCAAGATCGCCATCGACGATGATCTTGCGCACCTCGAAGCTGTGCTTCGGGTCGGAGAACATCGGTTGCAGCAACGCGATCGCCGCCTCGCGTCCATCCGGCACGCCCGGATTGTGCTGGACGTAGTCAGGCGCGACGTAAGTCTCGAACGCCTGGCGCACGTCGCGCTCGACGTAGAACAGCCGGGCGAAGTCCTCGATGATGCGGCGGTTGTCCGCGGCTGCCGGGCCATTGCCGAGCAGGGCAAGGGACACGGCAGCCGTGAGCAGGCGGCGCATCAGGCCAGCGCCGTTTCGGCCTGGCGCGGGGTGACGATGAACCACGTCACCACCGCGATCACGATGCCCAGCAGCCCGGCGATTACGAACGCGCCCTGCATCGAACCGCTCGACGTGCGGGCGACGCTGACCAGCAGGGGCGAGACGAACTGGCCGAGGAAGAACGCAGAGGTCCATACGCCCATGCCGCGCCCGCGGTGTTCGAAGGGCAGGTAGCCTTGCGCCCAGGCGATCAGCGTCGGCACGGCCATGCCGGCGCCGGTCTGCTGCAGGGCCATCCCGGCAACCATGCCCTTCCAGTCGCTCGCAGAACCGATCACGGCAAGTCCTGAGCCGAGCAGCAGGAGGAAAATGGTCAACTGGGTGCGCGCGCCGAGGCGCCCGGTGGTCCAGAAGATCAGCGCGCCGACGATCACGAACATGCTCGGGATCGTGGTCAGGCGGCCGATTTCCTTGGGATCGGATACGCCAAGCTCCTGCCAGACGATGCCGCCATTGATGATGAAGACGTAATAGAGCGCGCCGCCGAACAGGGTGACGAGACCGAACAGGAGCACACCCTTCCACGGGAACGGAGTGCTTGCTTCGGCACCGATGCCCAGCATCTTGCGGGCGGTGTCGTCGTTTTCCGGCTCATAGATGAATGCGAGCATCGCGAAGAAGCAAAGGAAGCCAACTCCATAGATCGCAAAGACCGCGTTCCAGCTCATCGAAGCGAGATAGCCCGACGTGAAGATGACGGCGCTGCCGAAGAACGGGCCGACGATGCCCTGCATCGAAAGCCAGCGATAGCGCCCCTTTTCGTCCCAGTAATCTCCGATCAGAGTGTTGACCGTGGTGAGGATCGCCGCTTCTGCGACACCCAGCAGCAAGCGCGATGCGTAGATGTGGTCGAGATTGTCGAGCAGCATCGGTGCCATGCCGACGAAACCATAGAGTCCCGTGGACCAAAGCAGCAGGCGGCGACGACCGAACTTGTCGACGAGCAGGCCCGCGAACAGGGCAAGGATCGCCACCGTCAGACCGGGTGCCGAGACCATGGCTGGCACCTTGGTCGGCGCGGATGGATCGCTCGCGAAATGCGCGATCATGGCGGGCACTGCCGGGAACATCGACACGATCGCGACGATCGGCAGGAAGCCGGTCAGAACTATGGTGAGGCCTTGCGGAATGCCCGGTTGGCGCCTGGCTGAGGTGGTCATCTATTCTCCCTGCGGCACATGTCAGCCGCATTCTAGAACCTTTATTCTCAATCGGTATCCCTTCGCGCAACCTGCGAGTCAAGCTAATGGACTGGATGGCAAATCATCAATTTCAGGCATGGCAGGGCATAAAAATTACTTGCTTGGTGTATTGGTCGCGGCATTCTAGACCCGTTTCCGATCCTGATTCAGCTTAACGAGAGGGGGCCGGCCGTTTGCTGCGGACGGCCAGTATAATAGCATGGAAAATCTCGATATTCTTGTCATCGGCGCAGGCATCGGCGGTCTTTCCGCTGCGATTGCCCTGGCACGCAAGGGGCACACCGTCACCGCGATCGAGCGCGATCCGAACTGGTCGGTCTATGGCGTGGGCATCATCCAGCAGTCGAACGTGCTGCGCGCGATGGACCAGCTCGGCGTGCTCGACAGGTTCATGGATGCGGCCTGCGGCTTCGACGCGGTGGAGATCTTCCTGCCCGATGGCACCAAGGTCGCCCGCGTGCCGAGCCCGCGCCTCGTCGAAGGTCGCCCCGCCAACGTCGGCATCGGTCGTCGCGCCTTGCAGAAGGTGCTGGGCGACAGCGCCAAGGAACTGGGCGCCGAGATTCGCCTCGGCATCACCGCCGATGAGATTGTCGATGATGGCGAGAAGGTGGCCGTGACCTTCTCGGACGGTTCGTCGGGCATCTACGACGCCGTGATCGGCGCCGATGGCGTCTATTCGCAGACGCGCGACGCCATCCTGCCCCAAGCCGAGAAGCCGGTGTTCACCGGGCAGGCCGTGTGGCGCTACAACTTCCCGCGCCCCGAGGGTCTCGATGCGCTGCAGGTCTACAACGGCCCGACCGGCGTTGGCCTTGTGCCGATGAGCGCGGACGTGATGTACATGTACGTCACCACGCCCGAGCCCGGCAAGCCGTGGTATCCCAAGGAAGGCATTGCCGCCGCGATGCGCGCCAAGCTGGCGAACTGCTCGCCGGCGATCCGCGAACTGGGCGAGCAGATCACCGATGACGAGGGCGTGGTCTACCGCCCGCTCGAAGGCATGCTGGTGCGTGGAGACTGGAGCAAGGGCCGCGTCGGCCTGCTGGGCGATGCCGTCCACGCAACGACGCCGCACCTGGGCCAGGGCGCTGGCATGGCGATCGAGGACGCCATCGTCATCGCTGAAGAGCTTGAGCGCCACGACAACGTCGAAGCCGCGCTCAAGGCCTATCGCGACCGCCGCTTCGAACGCTGCCGCTACATCGTCGAGAGCAGCCTTGCCATCTGCCACGGCCAGCTGGGCGTGGGGCCCGCGGTCGACAACCACAAGGCGACCGCTGAAATGTTCGGCGTCGTCTCGCAGCCGATCTGATTTACCCGCATTTCAAGGAAGATCCCATGAGCCGCGTTACCGAAATCCGCTATGTCGGATATGGCGTGAAGGAATTCGACGCCGAGAAGACCTACTACACCGACGTCTGGGGCCTCGAGCCGGTCGGCGAGGACCAGAACCATGCCTGGTTCAAGGCGCAGGGGCATGACGAGCACCACGTGGTGCAGCTGCGCCGCGCTGACGAGAACCGCGTCGACGTGATCGCCCTTGCGGCTGACAGCCGCGCCGATGTCGACGCACTGCGCGCCAAGGTTGCCGATGCCGGATGCAAGATCGTCAGCGAGCCTGCCGATCTGACCTCGCCCGGCGGTGGCTACGGCTTCCGCTTCTTCTCGCCCGATGGCCTGATGTTCGAAGTCTCGAGCGACGTGGCCCGTGGCGCCAAGCGGGAACTGGCGCGCTGGGAAGGCGTGCCGGTGAAGATCAGCCACATCGTGCTGCATTCGCCGAACCATCAGGAAGCGGTGAAGTTCTTCTGCGACGTGCTCGGCTTCAAGGTTTCCGACTGGCTGGGCGATTTCATGTGCTTCCTGCGCTGCAATTCGGCGCACCACCGCATCGCGATCCTGCCGGGACCTGCGTGCCTCAACCACGTCGCCTACGACATGCTCTCGGTCGATGACATGATGCGCGGTGCGCATCGCCTGAAGATCAAGGGCATCGACATCAGCTGGGGTCCGGGCCGCCACACCGCTGGCAACAATACCTTCAGCTATTTCGTGACGCCGGGTGGCTTCGTCACGGAGTACACCTCGGATCTCGAAGAGGTGGACTTCGAAGCGCACCAGCACAAGGTCCACACGCCTGCGCCGATGGTCATGGACCAGTGGGGCATCGGCGTGGGCGGTCCGCAGACGATGCCGCATCCGCACGTCAATCCGGGCCTGTTCCAGACGCCTGAACTCGTCGGCGGAGCCTGATCGATGGCGCTTTACGAACCGTTCCCGAACTACATCTGGAACCTCTCCGTCTCGATCGCGATGGAGAGCGGTGGGCAGATCGGCGAAATCGTCGACATGTGCCAGCCGATCATCGATGCCGCTGCCAATGGCGGCGATGCTGGCACGCCGCAGTTCATGAAGCAATGGGCCGCCTATGGCGACAAGCTGATCGAACTTGCCGCAGAGGACGAGGCCAAGGGCCGCGCGTTCTCGGCGTCCAACAAGCTGGAGCGCGCGTCGCTCTACCTGCTGGTGGCCGAACGCATGCAGGGTCACGGCGCGCCGGGCCGCAAGGAGACTTACGCCAAGGCGCTCGACGCCTTTGCGAAGTCGACCGCACTGGGCAAGATCAACCGCGAGCGCGTGGAAATCCCGCTGGCGACCGGCACGATGTCGGCGCTCTACACCCGCGCCGAAGGGCCGGGGCCGCATCCGGTGGTGGTCTATTGCAACGGCCTCGATAGCTGCAAGGAACTGCTCTACTGGAGCCGCCTGCCCGAAGCCCTGGCCCGTCGTGGCGTTTCGACGCTGTGCGTCGACCAGCCGGGGACGGGCGAGGCACTGCGCCTGCAGGGCCTCCCGGTTGATCCGCATTCGGAGAACTGGGCGAGCAAGGCGGTGGACTGGCTGGAGAGCCAGGCAGACGTCGATCCCAAGCGCATCGGCATGACGGGCATCTCGCTGGGTGGCCACTTCGCCCCGCGCGCCGTAGCCTATGAACCGCGCTTTGCGAGCGGCGCGGTATGGGGTGCCAACCACAACTGGCGCGAGGTGCAGGACAAGCGCATGAAGCGCGAGGGCGAAAACCCCGTTCCCCACTACTGGGCGCACGTGATGTGGGCCTTCGGTGCCGAGACGATGGAAGAATTCCTCGAGAAGTCGACCGACATGAACCTCAATGGGCACATGGGGTCGATCAAGGTGCCCTTCCTCGTCACCCACGGCGCGCAGGATCGCCAGATCAGCGTGTCCTATGCCGACGACCTCTACGACCAGTTGATCAATTCGCCCCGCCGCGAGAAGGTGATCTTCACCGCCCGCGAAGGCGGTGTCGAACACGTCGGCGCGGACAACATGTCGTACGGCCGCGACCTGATCGCCGACTGGTTCGCCGAGACGCTTGGGGGACACACCGCATGACACGCCGTTTCGTCGATCTTTCGATCTATCTCGAGAACGATGTCATCACCGATCCGCCGTTCCTGCGCCCCAAGATCGAATACCAGAAGCATGGCGAGACGATGCCCGAACTGGGCTTCTTCTTTCCCGGCGTGACACCCGAGCAGACGCCGGACGGCGCGGGCTTCGCGGCGGTCGAGAACGTGACGCTGACCACGCACAACGGCACGCACCTCGACGCGCCGTGGCATTTCCACCCGACGATGGACGGCAAGGACGGCGAACCGGTGCCATCGATGACGATCGATGAAGTGCCGCTGGAATGGTGCTTCCAGCCGGGGGTGAAGCTCGACTTCCGCCACTTCCCCGATGGCTATGTCGTGACCGCGCAGGATGTGGAAGACGAACTCAAGCGCATCGGGCACGAGCTCAAGCCGCTGGAAATCGTCATGGTCAACACTGCTGCCGGCAAGGCGGTGGGAAATCCCGACTATGTCAGCATCGGCTGCGGCATGGGCTATGAAGCGACGATGTACCTGACCTCGCGCGGCATCCGCGTGACCGGCACCGACGCCTGGAGCTGGGACGCGCCGTTCGTTCACACCGCCGAGAAGGTCAAGGAAACCGGCGACACCTCGCTGATCTGGGAAGGCCACAAGGCCGGGCGCGACATCGGCTATTGCCACCTTGAAAAGCTGCACAATCTTGAGGTGCTGCCGCCGGACGGCTTCATGGTCAGCTGCTTCCCCCACAAGATCAGGGGCGCTTCGGCCGGTTGGGTCCGCGCCGTGGCGATCTTCGAGGAGTGACCAGTTTCGCCCTCATCACTGCTGCCTGGACGGGGGAGTGGTGAGGGCGGAAACTAGCGGAAATCCTGGACGCAGAAGCCTTGCGCAAACGCGCTGGCAAGACTTGCCGCATCGAGGTGGTCCAGCATCGGCAATCGACCGAGCCTCTTCACCTCGCCCATCGCGCAGATCGTGGCCTCGCTGTCCTCGTTCGCCTCGCCCACGAACGCCACGCCGTGAATCGGCACGCCGCGCGAGCGCAGCGCCTCGAACGTCAGCAGCGAATGGTTGATCGTGCCGAGCGCGGTGCGCGCCACTACGATGACCGGCAGGTTCCACCACGCAAAGACATCAGCGTATGTCGTATTGCGGGTCACGGGAACGAGCGCCCCGCCCGCCCCCTCGACCACGAGCGGGCGCACGTGCGGCAGGGACAATTGCGCCAGGTCGATCACCACGCCGTCAATCTCTGCCGCGCGATGCGGCGAGCACGGTGTGTTCAGGCGATAGGCCTCGGGCAGGACGTTGGCAGCAGGAACACCGGCCAGCCGCGCGACGTGGTCGCGGTCCGCGCCATCGTCCAGCCCCGCCTGCACCGGCTTCCAATAGTGCGCGTGCAACGCTCCGGTGAGCGCTGCAGAGAAGATTGTCTTGCCGATGCCGGTATCCGTTCCGGTAACGACGAAGGCGCTCATCGCAGTGCCTCCGAAAGAGCCGCCCCCAGCGCGTCGACGTCTGCGGCGGTGGCGTTGAGAGTCAGCGAGATGCGCAAGCGGCTGGTGCCTTGCGGGACAGTCGGTGGCCGGATGCCGCGCACGTCAAATCCCTTGGCCTGAAGCGTCGAGGCGACGGCCATGGTCCGCGCGTCCTCGTGCAGGATCAGCGGCAGGATCTGCGATCCCGAAGGCAGCGCACCGTGCGGGGCAAGCACGCGCTCGGCATGGGCGACGAGAGCGCGCAGGGCTTCGCGGCGTTGCGGTTCGTCCGCCAAGATCCGCAGCGCTTCGCGCACGGCAGCGCAGACAAGCGGCGAAGGCGCGGTGGAGAAGATAAAGGGACGACCACGATTGACGAGGAAATCGCGCACGACCTTGGGACCGAGGACCAGCGCACCTTCGCAGCCCATCGCCTTGCCGCAAGTGCGCAGCACCACAGTGTCGGGCCGGCCATCGAGCGTGGCGGCGATACCGCGGCCATCCGGCCCGAACACGCCAGTCGCGTGGGCCTCGTCGATCAGCATGATCGCCTCGTGACGCTCGGCCACCTTGGCCATGGCGGCCACGTCGGCCATGTCGCCATCCATCGAGTAAAGCGTCTCGAACGCAAGCCAGATGCGGCCGGTGTGGCCCTTGGCGCGCCAATCGCGGGCGGCGTCATCGAAGCTTTGCGGATCGTTGTGCGCGGCACTGACCGAGGTCGCGCGGGTCAGGCGCAGGCCTTCGTGCATCGAGGCGTGGACGAGTTCGTCATAGACGATCAAGTCACCGCGCTGTGGCAGGGTGGAGAGCAGCGCGACATTGGCGGCATAACCCGCCGAGAAGAACAGCGCGGATTCGCTGCCGAAGAAACGTGCCGCTTCCTGTTCCAGCAGCTCGTGCTCCGGATCGTTGCCGCGCAAAAGCCTCGACCCGCCCGAGCCCAGCGGCACCCCGCGCGCGATGGCTTGCTGCACTGCCGCCGCGAGCCGGGGCGAGGAGGACAGCGCAAGGTAATCGTTCGACGCAAAGTCGATCCCGCGCCGGGGTGCAAGGCTACGCAGGCGGGCCTTTTCGCCAAGGCCGGCAAGATCAGCGGTATGCGCCGACCAGAGCGAGCCGGTGCGCGTGGTGCTTTCAGCCATCAGGCCGCGCAGCCTCCCGAACAGCCTCCGACTGCCTTCATCGCTCTCATGGGTTCCTCGCCTTCCATCGGCTTCAGACCGAGGCGGGCGAACATGGCGGCATCCGCATCGTCGCCGGCATTGGCAGCGGTGAGCAGCTTGTCGCCGGTGAAGATCGAATTGGCGCCGGCCATGAAGCACAGCGCTTGCGTCGCTTCCGACATCGATTCGCGGCCTGCCGACAGGCGCACCATCGAAAGGGGCATGGTGATGCGCGCAACGGCGACGGTGCGGACGAACTCGATGTCGTCGATCTTGGCGAGCGGTGTATCGGCCAGCATGTCGCCGAGCACGGTGCCCTTGATCGGCACCAGCGCATTCACCGGCACGCTTTCCGGGTGCTGTTCGAGCGTGGCCAGCGCATGGACGAAGCCGACGCGATCGGCGCGAGTCTCACCCATGCCGACGATGCCGCCCGAGCAGACGTTGATGCCCGCGCTGCGCACGTTGTCGAGCGTCTGCAGGCGGTCGGCAAAGGTGCGGGTGGTGATGACTTCCTCGTAGCGTTCGGGCGAGGTGTCGATGTTGTGGTTGTAGTAGTCGAGCCCCGCTTCGGCGAGCTGCGCGGCCTGGCCCGGCGTCAGCATGCCCAGCGTCATGCAGGTCTCCATGCCCATCTCGCGCACGCCCTTGATCATCGCGATGATCGCCGGCATGTCGCGCTCCTTGGGATTGCGCCATGCCGCGCCCATGCAGAAGCGCTTTGAGCCGTTGTCCTTGGCCTGCGCGGCGGACTGCAGCACCTTCTGCACTTCCATCAGCTTGGTCGCCTCGACGCCGCTATCGGCCTTCACCGACTGCGAGCAATAGCCGCAGTCCTCGGGGCATCCGCCGGTCTTGATCGAGAGCAGCGTGCACAGCTGCACTTCGCCCGCGCGATGGTGCTGGCGATGGACCTCTGCGGCGCGGAACACCAGTTCGGTGAACGGCAGATCGAACAGCGCGGCGATCTCCTCGCGCGTCCAGTCGGTACGGACGGAACCGGCAGGTGCAGTCGTTTCGCGCTGGCGGATGAGGGTATCTTGCACGGCGGGAGTCCTTCGCAGTCTTCGAATTCTGCGGCCCATAGCGCAAATCCATGCCGCATGCTCAAGTGAATTAGCAAAGCTGCAAACCGGCAATTTGCATTTCACGGTGCGGAACGGGCCTTGCCGGCTCCCGTCAGGCCACGGCGCGGTTCGCCACGTCGAAGCCGGTGACCTTTTCCCGCATGGTGCGATTGCGACCCAGCCGCTTCGCTTCGTACAGGAGCTGGTCGCAGCGCGCATAGAGCGCGACGAAGTCTATCTGGAGATTGCCAGTGGTGTCGTGCTCCACCAGGCCCATGCTCGCCGTGACGATCCGGTCAAGGCCGGGCACTTCGGTGGAAACGCGCGTGGCGATGGCACGGCGGCAACGCTCGGCACGGGCTGCGGCATCTTGGCCACGCAGGAGCAGCAGGAATTCCTCACCCCCCATCCGGATCGCCTTGGTGTCCCGATCGTCAAGCAAGGCACCGGCAGCCGACCGCAATACGATATCGCCCATCGCATGGCCGTGCGTATCGTTCACGTCCTTGAAGTGATCGAGATCGATGACTGCCATGGTCCTGAAGCCACGGTCGAAAAGCTGTTCGAAGCGCTTCTCGATCGTGCGGCGATTCCTGAGGCCGGTCAGCGGATCGCGGTCGGCCACGCCTTCGAGTTCGATGGCGCGTGCGGTGGCACGGTCACGCTCCTGCCTGACATCGACGAAGCGGTTCACGATGCCCAGGGCCGTAACCAGCACCTCGAAGGCCAGAGCGAGCTGGTAAAGTTCGATGGCCTCGGTGGGATGAAGGCCGGGAAGAAGAAAAGCCGATATGCGCCAGGACCCGATCAGCAGAATCGGCGTCCAGGCTATGATCTGCAGGCGGACCGCTGTGCTGCCACGCCGATGTGCATCCCACAGCATGGCTGCCAGCACCATGATCGCCACACCCATCAACAGGTGCATTGCAGGCGATGAAAGGCTCCTCATCGCGTCGACGGGCAGGCAGGCGATGAGACCGCCGATGGCAATCGCGGGCGCCGTGCGCTGTCCCAGCCATCGCAGGCGCGGCGCCAGCTTGTCAGCCTCGATAAAGCTTGCGGCAAACAGCAGCGCGGCGCTCGCCATGGTAGAAAAGGCGATGTTCGAAACCTGCCATTCCCACACCGCGCCAACATCGACGAAGATATGCAGAAACCCGGTGGCGAATGCAGCCTGTACCAGCATGGCCGCCACCATCACCAGATGCCAGATCACGTAGCGCTCGGGCAGGACGGAGTAGAATGCGGTGTTGATCAGCAGGGGCACGAGCAGCATCCCGCAGATCGCCGCCATCACGATGATCCGGGGCAAGGGCCAGCCGCTCCCTTCGGGATAGGCATCGAGCCGCATCTCGCTCATGATGGTCTTGCCCCAGGGCTTCACCACCCTGACGGCAACGGCCCTCGTTTCCGAGGTCACCCCGGCCACCGGGATCACCATGTACGGCCCGGCGGCCAGATGGTGGACGTCTGCCGGCCAGAAGGAGGACCAGCGGATCGCGCCGTCCTGCCCGAGCAGGCCCACGTCCACCCGTTCGAAGTTGCCGGTATGCGTGACAAGGCTTTGCGGGAGAACGCGGCCATCCTCGTTGCCGAGATCGAAGCGGATTAGAACCTCTTCCGCCAAGGACCATCCGCTGTCATCGCAGCGCCAGCGCGACGGCATTGATGCAACCGTCTGCCAGGTTTCGCCGGTCGAGGCATCGGCATGGCAGGCAGACAGGGGGCGCACGGGTTCTGCCTGTCCTTCGACGGACCAGAGACCGACGAAGACCACCAGCATCATGCACAGCCAGCGTCTGAACCCACCCAACATGGATGAAGCGCTACCTGAGCAAACTTAGAAGCTCGTTAATCCCTGACAAGAATTGCCCCGAAATCGGGGTTAAGTTCCGATGTCGGAATATTCATGAACTTGTGCATGGGATGCGGTCAGAGGACGTTGCCATCCTTGTCGCGGTAAATCTCGCGCCGGCCGACGTGGTTGGCGGGGCCGACGAGGCCATCGGCCTCCATGCGCTCGATCCACTTCGACGCGGTGTTGTACCCCACGCCCATCTGGCGCTGGATCCAGCTGGCCGAGGCTTTCTGGCTTTCGAACACGAGCTGGCAGACCTGGCGGTACTTGCGGTCTTCGGGGTTGTCCGAGGCGCTGTCGATGTCGTCGAAGCCGAAGCCGCCGTCTTCCGGCTCTTCCGTAACCGAATCAACGTATTCGGGACTGCCCTGACCACGCCAGTGGTCGGCGACCTTCTCCACTTCCTCGTCCGAAACGAACGGGCCGTGGACGCGCTTTATCGGGTCGGTGTTGGGCTTGTAGAGCATGTCGCCCTTGCCCAGCAACTGCTCGGCGCCCTGCTCGCCAAGGATGGTGCGGCTGTCGATGCGGCTGGTCACGGCAAAGCTGATGCGCGTCGGCAGGTTGGCCTTGATCACGCCGGTGATAACGTCGACCGAGGGGCGCTGCGTGGCCATGATCAGGTGGATGCCGGCGGCGCGGCTCTTTTGCGACAGGCGCTGGATCAGGACTTCGATTTCCTTGCCGACCGTGACCATGAGGTCGGCCAGCTCGTCGACGATGACCACGATCTGCGGCAGCACTTCGTAATCGAGCTGCTGTTCCTCGAACAGTTCCTCGCCCGTGTCGGGATCGAAGCCGACCTGGATGCGGCGGCCCAGCGGCTTGCCCTTGGCCAGCGAGGCGCGGACCTTGTCGTTGAATCCCGAGATGTTGCGCACGCCGATCGAGGACATCTGGCGATAGCGCCGCTCCATTTCCTCGACCGCCCACTTGAGCGCGCGGACAGCCTTGGCCGGCTCGGTCACCACGGGTGAGAGCAGGTGCGGGATGTCGTCGTAGGACTTGAGTTCGAGCACCTTGGGATCGACGAGGATCAGGCGGCACTGCGCGGGCGTCAGGCGATAGAGCAGCGAGAGCAGGATGCAGTTGAGGCCGACCGACTTGCCCGAACCGGTGGTACCGGCAACGAGCAGGTGGGGCATCGTCGCAAGGTCGGCCACGATCGGTTCACCGGCAATGTCCTTGCCCAGGATGATCGGCAGCAAGGCCTTGGAACTGGCGAACTTTTCGCAGGCGATCAGTTCGCGGAAAGACACCATGTCGCGGATCGCGTTGGGCAATTCGATGCCCATGACGGTGCGCCCCGGAATGGCCGAGACGCGCGCCGAAATCGCGCTCATGTTGCGGGCGATGTCGTCAGCGAGGCCAATGACGCGGCTGGCCTTGATGCCAGGCGCCGGTTCCAGTTCGTACATCGTGACGACGGGGCCCGTGCGCACGGCGGTGATCTCGCCCTTGACGTTGAAATCGTCGAGCACGTTTTCGAGCAGGCGGGCATTGCGTTCGAGCGCCAGCTTGTCGATCTTCTGCGCCGAGCCTGCGGGGGCTTCGACCAGCAGGTCGATCGAAGGCAGCTCGTACTTGTCGAACAGGTCGCCCTGCCGTGCCTTGGGCGGAGCAGCCGCTGGCGCAGGCGTGCGAGTGGGGTCGCTGATCTCGGTCGGTTTGCGCTGCGACAGCGCTTCCTCGACGTCGATGGCCTCTGCGGCCGCACGCGCTTCCTTCTCACGGCGCTCCTTCTTTGGCGGACGGACAGTGGCTTCGTCCTCTACGTCTCCGAGGTCAACCTGACGCGGCGAACGACGCAGGAACGCCGGCAGGCTGAGCATCCCGGCCCAGTCGAACGCAAAGATCCGGCTGGCGATGGCGAGGCCTCCTGCAAGCGAGGCAAGGCCCAGCGGAACCGAGAACCACAGCGCGGAAACCTGCGGCACCAATCCGGCGAGCCCGTTCACCGCCGCTGCGCCAAGCAGGCCCGAAAGCCCGCCCGGCCCGGCAGGCAGGCGGCTCGACGTGCTGCCACCCCAAAGCGCAAGCGCCGTGCCGATCAGCGCCATGGCAACCAGCAACAGCAACGTAGGGCGCCACCAGCTGGGCGGCGGCGCTGCGTCCCCGTCCTCGTCCTCGTCAAGATCGATGAGATCGCTTTCCGAATCCCACAGGCGCCGCGAAAACACCCACAGGAGTGGAAGCAGCAGGGCGCCCGGCAGACCGAAGAACAGCAGCACGCGCTCCGATGCCCATGCGCCGGCAAGGCCCATCCAGTTCTCGACCGGGCTGCCCGAAGCCGTGCTTCCGGACGGATCGGTCTGCGTATAGCTCAACAGCGCCAGCGCCAGAAACACCATCGCCGCGGCCAGGATGCCGCCACCCAGCAGTTCCAGACTGCGGCGCAGCGAGCGGCGCAGAACGGCGCGCCAATCTGCACCCCGCAGGCCGGCACCGCGCCAATCGGCACCACGTTGGCCTCCTCGCGCGTTCGATCCGCGTGCCTGCGCGGTGGTTGCTGCCCGGCTTGCCATGAACTTGTGCCTATCCCTGCCCTTGCCCGCCCATCATGCGCCCGAAGGGGACTCACCGTCAAGAATCCCGACAGGAATTGCGACGAGTGAAGGGTTTAGGCCAGCCCGTCGATCGCCGCCCAACCATGGACCGGCAGCCGTGCGGCGCGCTGCCGGGTCATCCCGCCCAGCGCGATCACCGGCACTGGCGAATACCTCGCCAGCATCAGGAAGCGAACCGGCCCAAGCACCTTGCCACCCGGATGCGATCGCGTGCGGTAAACCGGCGAAAGCAGAATCGCATCGGCCCTGGCGCGTGCTGCTGCGGCGATTTCCCGGAGCGAATGGGCCGTGACCAGACGCAGGCCGGGGCTCCCCGCAACCTTTCCGGCTGCGCCATAGACGCCATCGACACGCCACATCCTCGGGACGCGGGCGCCGATGACCATGACGCCGCGGCGCGATGCCAGTCGGGCCAGCGTCGTGAAGCGGGCGCGCCGCGCGGCACGGACAAGGTGATAGTGCCTGAACACCAGCGCATCTCCCCGTCCCAGCCGCGCCAGCGCGCGCTCCAGCCCGGCATCGTTGCGAGCATCGCTCAACAGCACGCGTCGCGGCACCTGTTTCGCGATGGTCTGGCGCTTTTGCATCGTGGCGCTATAGCACCGCGCCATGGAACAGGCAGTCCCTTCATCGCCGCTCGAACAGGTCCGTTCGCGCATCGCCACCGCCGCGCGCATCGCCGGGCGCAAGGCCGATGAGGTGACGCTGATCGCAATCTCCAAGACCAAGCCCGCCGAGGCGATCCTCGATCTGATCGCGCAAGGCCAGCGCGTTTTCGGCGAGAACCGCGTCCAGGAATCGCAGGACAAGTGGCCCGCCATCCGCGCGGCCCATCCCGATGTCGAGCTTCACCTTGTCGGCCAGTTGCAGTCCAACAAGGCCGAAGACGCGATTGCCCTGTTCGATTGCATCCATTCGGTCGACCGCCCCAGCCTCGTCACCGCCTTGGGCAAGGCGCAAGACAAGCTTGGCCGCAAGGTGCCCTGCTTCGTCCAGGTCAACATCGGCAACGAGGAGCAGAAGGGCGGCTGCGCAGTGGCCGAATTGCCCGCTCTGCTGACGCAGACCCGCGAAGCCGGTCTGGACGTGATCGGCCTGATGTGCGTGCCGCCTGCCGGGATCGAGGCCGCGCCTTTCTTCGCCCTGCTCGACAAGCTGGCCGACGACAATGGCCTGAACCGCCTGTCGATGGGCATGAGCGATGATTTTGAAACGGCAGTGCAGCTGGGCGCGACCCACATCCGCATCGGCTCGGCGCTGTTCGGAGCGCGCTGAACCGGGCGACACGATGGTAAACCGCAAGTAGCGGTTGCAGCCGTTGACTTACGGCCCGCGGGTTAAACGCGTTCTTACCCCACTGCCCGGCATATCCCGATAATGGGAGGTTGCCTGACCTGTGGCAGATCGCGAAACATCGGATAAACGCCAGCTGACCGACGACGGGAAAGCGCTGGAGAAAGTGCATGTTGCGACTCTCGTCGCTCATGCGCTGGTGCTGTGCACGGTCGTCTTGCCGATGGTCGTTGCCGACAAATACCACGACCTTCTCGCCATAGCGGCAGCCTGCTGCATGGTCGCACTCTTTGCGTTGCAGATCGTCCTGAAGCGTGCCGCCGAATCGGTGCGCAATCGAAACCTCGCAAACTTCCTCGTCACCCGCGATTCGCGTGAACAGATCCAGGAACTGTTCGCAATGACCGACATGCTGCAGGCGGCAGAAACCTATGAGGACGCGGGCGCAGTCCTGATGGCAACGGCACGCCGGTTGCTGCCCGGTTATGGCGCGGCCTTGTTCGTGTTCAACAACTCGCGCGATCGCCTGGATCTGGCGCGGGCCTGGGACATGCCCGAGGGCTACCGGGTGCCCGAAATGCTCTCCCCTTCCAACTGCTGGGCATTGAAACGCGGCAAGCCGCATATCAATTCGCCAGCGGTGGGAACCCTGTGCTGTGCGCACCACCCTTCCGAGATCGCCACAGTGGAAATGCCGATGATGGCATGCGGACAATTGCACGGCCTGCTGATCATCGCCCATCCGGATACGCAGGACGCTTACGAGGACATTCTCGAAATCCGGCGCCTTGGCCGTGCCTTGGCCGATTCCATGTCGCTGGCCCTGTCCAACATTGCCCTGCGCGAGAAACTGCGCACCCAGTCGCTGCGCGATCCGCTCACCGGGCTTTATAATCGTCGTTACATGGAAGACGCGCTGGAGCGCTTCGTGTCGCTCGGTTCGCGCACCGGGGCAAGCACCACCGTAGTCATGCTGGATCTCGACAACTTCAAGAAGCTCAACGACGAACACGGTCACGCCAAGGGCGATGCCGTCTTGCGCGATGTCGCGGCGCAAATCGTGGGTTGCCTCAGGCCGACCGATGTCGTTTGCCGTTATGGCGGTGAGGAACTCGTCGCGATCCTGCCCGACTGCTCGCTGGAAGACGCGATGGACAAGGCCGAAATCCTGCGCCAGCGCATCGAATCGCTGAGCGCCAGCCACGAATGCGCGATCTCGGCCTCGCTCGGCATCGCGACCATTCCGGAAACGGCAACGTCGGCAACCGACATCGTGCCGATTGCCGACGCTGCGCTCTATGCTGCCAAGAAGGCCGGCAAGAACTGCGTGATCTCTGCCGAAAAGCGCGCCGGCCGCGAAGCGCCAAGGCTGGCCACGATCAAGTCACGCCAGAACTGAACGCTGCGCGAGCCGCAGCCCGCGCAGCGCCGTTACCCTCAGAAGTCGGCGTTCAGTTCCACGCCCAGCACGCGGCCGCGCACCAGCGGCGAGAACGTCCCGGCCTTGGGATTGTCGGCAAACGGCCGGTCGACGCCGGTCGAAAGCGGGCCACCGAACACCGGGATCTGCGCGGCGGTGCCCAGCTGGGTATCACCACCATGCTGGACCTGATCGAGCAGGTTGCGGCCATAGACCGTGAAGGTCAGCCCACCGGTCTTGTAGCTGATCGAGGCGTCGAGGTTGTCGGACGACGTGATCCAGCCAAAGTTGTTGTCGGTATAGGCAAACCGGTCGCGATGCTGGAAGTTGGCGCGGGCGACGATGGCATTGCCCTCGCCCACCGGGAAATCACCCAGCACGCCAAAGCCATAGGTCCACTTCGGCGTGCGCGGCAGGTCGAGCGCCTTGTCGGCGTCGTTGACCACGCCGTCGCTCGAAATGTCGAACAGCACCTTGGTGTACTTGGCGTCGATGTAGCCGAAGTTCGCGGTGAGCAGGAAGTTCTTGCCCAAGGCGAAGCGACCTTCGCCTTCGATGCCGGTGATGCGGGCGTCGGCGGTGTTGAAGATCGACTGGGCAACACCGGCCGCAGACCCTTCGTTGACCTCGCGCTGCATGTTGCCAACTTCGGTGCGGAATGCCGCCAGGTTGAGCGTCAGCTTGCGGTCAGGCGTCTGGAACTTGGTGCCCAGTTCGAAGCTGTCGACCTGCTCTTCGTCAAACGACAGGCCGCGCGTTGCAGCGACGGCTTCGAACGCGCGGGCATTGGTGATGCGGAAGTTGTAGCCGCCCGAACGGAAACCGCGGGTCCAGTTGCCATAGAGCTGCGCATCGTTGTTGAAGCGGTACTGGAAGCCGAGCTTCGGGCTCCAGTTTTCCCAGGTGCGCTTGTCTGTGAAACCGTTGTTCTCATTCGGGATCAATGAATTACGGCCCGATGTCGGGCACGTACCAGCCACGACCGAACAGTTGGTGCGGGGCCGGATATAAGTGACGGCCACGTCCTTGGTTTCCTTGGACCAGCGGATACCGGCGGTCAGCGTCAGCTGATCGGTCACGTCGAAGTCACCCGAGGCGAACAGGCCGAGCACGTCATGGTCCTGGCGACCGCCGCCGATCTGGGTCAGCGGGCTGATGAACGAGGGGAAGAAGCGCAGTTCGTCGTAGCGCAGGTCCTGCGTGAACCAGAAGCCGCCGGCCGTGAAGTCGAGCGCACCGAAGCGGTTGTTGTAGCGGATTTCGTCCGAGTACTGGCGCTGCTTGAACAGGGTGTTCGAGTGGAAGACGAACACCGGCTTGGCGTCGATGTCGCCGCCAGTCGAGGCGTCATAGTCGCGGAAGCCGAAGATGTTGGTGATCTTGCCGTCGCCGACGTCGATCTCGGTCTTGTGCGTCGCGAACCAGGTGCGGTTCTTGTAGAAGCCGGGATTGTCGATCGCAAAGTCGAACGTGTCGCGCTTGTACAGGCCATGGTTCTGGCCGGCCGGACCATCGCCCTCGCTGTTGAAGTATTCGACCTTGGCCACCATGCGGATGGCCTCCGACGGCAGGAATTCCAGCGCACCGCGCACGATCTGAGTCTGCGCCTTGCCGAAGTCGCTACCGTCGAACAGGTTCTTGAAATAGCCTTCGTCGTTGTTGACGTAACCGCCGATCTTGAAGTTCAGCACGTCCTTGATCAGCGGGCCGGAGACCACGGCCTGCGCTGCAAAGTTGCCCGAGCCACGCCCGGAATCGACCGGTCCTTCGTAGAACACGCGGAAGTTGGCGCGCAGATCCGGGGTCGGATCGCCGGTGTTGATCAGCACCGCGCCGCCGGTCGTGTTGCGACCATAGAGGATGCCCTGCGGTCCGCGCGCCACTTCGACCGAGCCGAGATCGAAAACGTCGAACACCAGGCCGTTGTTCACGCCGATGTAGACGCCATCGACGAAGACGCCGACGGTCGGGTCGATCGAGGGGATCGAGCTGTTCACGCCAAGCCCGCGGATCGAGAAGTTGGCGGTTCCGCGCGAGGTGCCGACCTGGTCGAGCGAGACGTTGGGCGCGCTGTAGGTCAGCGTCTGGATATCGCGCACCTGCAGCGCCTGCAGGCTTTGCGCGTTGAAAGCGGTGATCGCAACCGGCACGTCCTGGACGTTTTCGACGTCCTTCTTCTTCGTGGCCGTCACGATGATGTCGGCGTTGAGCACGTCGATCGCCGACTGCTCCTGATCCTGCGCAGTCTCTTGCGCCTGGGCGACACCCGCGCCCGTGGCGACGAGAGCAATCGCGCTCAAGCCGCCGGAAAATGCACGTACGACCCTGTTCCTTGTCTTCAGCATTCGCAGCTCCCGTTATATTTTGTGGAGCCGAAAATGCCCGCTGCGCGCCAGCGTTCAACCTGTTTTCAAGTGAGCAATTAAATCTTACACGCAGCGTTGCAGATTTACATCATTGTCAGCTGTGCTGATCCAGTTCGTTGCCGGTCAGCGTGACGACGTGCAGCAGGTTCGTGGCGCCCGGAGTGCCGAAGGGAACACCCGCCAGGGCTACCAGCCGCGATCCGGCCGTGCCGAAGCCATGACGCAGCGCCATGCGCTTGCCCTTGGCGATCATTTCTTCGAAGCTGCCGATGTCCTTTGTGCTGACGGCATGTGCGCCCCACAGCAGGCCGACCTTGCGCGCGGTCTTCTGCGACGGCGTGAGCACCAGCATGGGCACGCCGGGCCGTTCGCGCGCCACGCGGCGGGCGGTCGACCCCGACCCGGTGAAAACGATCACCCCGGCGATCGGCAGGGTGTTGGCGATGCTCGCCGCAGCCTGCGCCAGCGCGTCCGCGGTGGTCGGATCGGGCAGGGTCTCGATGAAGTGGACGCGCGCGCCATAGCCTGGATCGGCTTCGACCTGCGCGGCGATGCGGTGCATGATCGTCACCGCCTCTTCCGGCCAGGCCCCTGCGGCGGTTTCGGCCGAGAGCATGACCGCGTCGGCGCCGTCGTAGACCGCGTTGGCGACGTCGGACACTTCGGCGCGGGTCGGCGTCGGCGCCTCGATCATCGATTCCAGCATCTGCGTGGCGACGACCACCGGCTTGCCCTGGCGGCGTGCGCTTTCGACGATGCGCTTCTGCAGCGGCGGCACTTCCTCGGGGTTCAGTTCGACGCCGAGGTCACCGCGCGCGACCATGATGCCATCGGAAAGCTCGATGATCTCCTCCAGCCGCGATATGGCGGCGGGCTTCTCGATCTTGGCCATCAGCGAACCGTAGCCCCCCATCAGGCGGCGCGCTTCGGCGACGTCCTCGGGCCGCTGCACGAACGACAGGGCGATCCAGTCCGCGCCATGCTCCACCGCGAATGAAAGGTCACGGCGATCCTTGTCGGTCAGTGCCGGGACCGGCACCACCGCATCCGGCACGTTGACGCCCTTGCGATCGGAGATGACCCCACCAACCTCGGCAGAGCAGAGAATCTCGTTCTGATCGGCCCGGATCACGCGCAGGCGCAGCTTGCCGTCATCGATCAGCAGGCGCTGGCCCTTCTGCAGGATGCCGAAGAGTTCAGGGTGCGGCAGCTGCACGCGGGTTTCGTCGCCCGGCTCGGGATTGCGGTCGAGCGTGAAGTGTCCGGAGTGGCGGATCACCGCGCGGCCTTCCTTGAACTTGCCCACGCGCAGCTTCGGCCCCTGCAGGTCGCAAAGGATCGTGATCGGGCGGTTCACCTTCTTCTCGAGCGCGCGGATATTGGCGATCGTCTCGGCATGGGTGGCGTGTTCGCCATGGCTCATGTTCACACGAAACGCATCGGCCCCAGCGCGGAAGAGCTTCTCCAGCATCTCCGGCTCGCGGCTGGCGGGACCTACCGTGGCGAGGATCTTCACTTTCCGTCCGCGAGGATCGAGCTTGGCCACGGCTTTGGTACTCCTTATGAATCTTCCGCGATGCGCTATGGCCCATGCCATTTCAAAACCCAAGGATGTTTACAGTGGATACGAATGCAATCGATGCCCTGCCCGATTCCGTAGCGGCCGCCGCCTTCCGCCGCCTGGTCAAGCACCTCCAGCATCGCCACGACGCCCAGAACATCGACCTGATGGGTCTTTCGGGCTTCTGCCGCAATTGCCTTGCCGACTGGATCATCGAAGGCGGTTTCGAAGGCGACAAGGCCGCCGCGCGCGAAGTGATTCACGGCCTGCCCGCTACAGAGTGGAAAGCCCGCTATCAGACCGAAGCGACGCCGGAGCAGCTCGCCCGGATGGAAGAAAGCCTGAAGAAGAACGCCGGATCTCACTAATCCCCGGACTATCCACAGGCCCGGTTTTGCCCGAATCCGGTGGCGCGTCTATCAGCCCCGCCACCTGATTCACCCGCATACCCGGAGACTTTCCCGATGGTCGAATTCGACGACGCCAAGACCGCAGACGATCGTCTGCGCCTCCTGATCGAGCGCATCGAGCGCCTGGAAGAGGAAAAGAAGGGCATCGGCGACGACATCAAGGATGTCTACAACGAAGCCAAGGCGACCGGCTACGACGCCAAGATCATGCGCCAGATCGTCCGCCTGCGGAAAATGAAGCCCGACGACCGCCGCGAGATGGAAGCCGTGCTCGAAACCTACAAGAACGCCCTCGGCATCGACTGATCGCGTTTCCCGGGCAGGGGCGGAACCACCACCCTGCCCGGCCATTGGCATCCTGTAGTTTCAGCAGGATAGCCCAATGACCCAGACCGCCACCGTCCGCCCGCCGATCCACGAGGACGGTCTTCCCGGCAGCGAGGCGAACCTCGATCCCAAGCCCGAATGGCAGCCGCGCTATCCCGGCTCAGGGCGGCTCAAGGGCAAGGTGGCAATCGTCACCGGGGCCGACAGCGGCATCGGCCGCGCCGTCGCAGTCTTGTTCGCGCGCGAAGGCGCAAAAGTCGCCATCGCCTATCTCAACGAAAGCGAGGACGCTGCCCGCACCCGCCAACTGTGCGAGGCCGAAGGCAGCGAAGCGCTGACCTTTGCCGGCGACCTCGGCGATCCGGAAGTGGCCCACGCCCTCGTCGATCTCGTCATCGGCGATTGGGGCCGCCTTGACGTCCTTATCAACAATGCGGGCGAACAGCACCCTGACAAGGACATCCGCGACATCACCGCCGATCAGCTGCAGCGCACCTTCCAGACCAACATCTTCTCGATGTTCTACCTCGTTCAGGCTGCGCGCGAGCACCTCAAGCCCGGCGCCGCAATCGTCAACTGCACTTCGATCACCAGCTACAAGGGCGAACCCGAACTGCTCGACTATTCGAGCACCAAGGGCGCCATCACCGCCTTCACCCGCGCCCTGTCCGAACAGCTCGTCGGCCACGGTATCCGCGTCAACGCCGTAGCGCCCGGTCCGATCTGGACGCCGCTCAATCCATGCGGCGGGGCCACCGAGGAAAAGCTCGAGCACTTCGGCGAAAACACACCGATGGGGCGCCCCGGCCAGCCCAACGAAGTCGCCCCGAGCTTCCTGTTCCTCGCCTGCGAGGATTCATCCTACATGTCGGGCCAGGTCCTGCACCCCAATGGCGGGACAGTCGTTAACGGCTAACCCCAGTTCAGCGCCACGGCCAGCACGATCGCGTTCGAGGCGATGTGGTTGAGGATCGAAGCCAGCAGACCCAGCCTCACCCGCATGTGCGCGAACATCAGGCCTGACCAGAACTGCGGCAGCACCATCGGTACGGCAGCCAGCGTAACGCTCGCGTAGTTCGCCAGATGCATCGCGGCGAACAGCGCGGTGGTGCCGTAGACCAGCAGGGCGAAGTGCCGGGAGAACCACGCGGGAACCGATCTGTCGCGTCGCTTGCGCCACCAGACAACACCGGCTGCAACAATCGTGACCAGCAGGATCCCGCCACCTGCCAGCGGCTTGCCCCGGCCGAATGCGATGAACAGCGTCAGCCCGACCAGCACCACGCCCATCAGCGCCAGCGCCCGCCGCGTTCCGCTCATCCAGCCGCGAAAGAACAGCTCTTCCAGCACCGGCGCCAGCAGTACCGCTCCGCCCCACAGCGCCAGCGGCCCCAGTCCCTCGAAGGCATTGGGCGGGGATAGAGCAAAGGCCTTCTGCCACAGCGCAATCAGCGGCATCACCACCAGCCCCAGCACGCCGATCTGGAACGCCGCCAGCACCACCCAGCGCGACAGCGCGCCATCGTCATTCAGGCCGGACGCCTCCATCGGCACAGGGCGGCGCAGGAAGGCGATGAGTTCGGCAAGCGTGGTGCGGATCATCGCTGCCTCATGCCTGCAATTGCGCCAATGCGCCACACCGATTGCCGGAAGGCGCTGCGTGGGCTAGGGGCGGTGCAGATTCCAAAACCTCGCAAGAAGCACGGACCATGGCAGGCCATTCCAAATTCAAGAACATCATGCACCGCAAGGGCGCGCAGGACAAAAAGCGCTCGGCGATGTTTTCCAAGCTCAGCCGCGAAATCACCGTGGCCGCCAAGATGGGCATGCCCGATCCGGACATGAACCCGCGCCTGCGCGCTGCGGTAAACGCGGCCAAGGCCCAGTCGATGCCCAAGGACAACATCGCCCGCGCCATCGACAAGGCATCGAAGGGCGAAGGCGATAACTACGAGGAAGTGCGCTACGAAGGCTACGGCCCCGGCGGCGTCGCCATCATCGTCGAAGCGCTGACCGACAATCGCAACCGCACCGCCACCAATATCCGCACTGCCTTCTCCAAGAACGGCGGAAACCTTGGCGCATCGGGCGCGGTCAGCCACGGCTTCGAACGCCTCGGCCTGATCGAATACCCTGGCAAGGTGGGTGACGAGGAAAAGGTCCTCGAAGCCGCGATCGAAGCCGGTGCCGAGGATGTCGAGAGCGATCTCGGCGATGGTGACGAGAACCCCGGCAGCCACCAGATCTGGGTCGCGGTCGAATCGCTGCACGAAGTTGCCCGCGAACTCGAAAAGACCCTGGGCGAGGCCGAAGGCGTCAAGCTGGCATGGAAGCCGAGCATGAAGACCTCGGTCGATGCCGACAACGCCGCCACCCTGCTCAAGCTGATCGACGTGCTCGAGGACGATGACGACGTCCAGACCGTCTGGGGCAATTACGACATCCCCGACGACGTCATGGAAACGCTGGGCTGATCGGCATGTGGCAACTGGCCGCGAAGGCGCTGCTCTCGGGCGTGCTGATCGCGGCCATTGCGGAAATCGGCAAGCGCCTGCCCACCTTGGGCGCGTTGGTCGCCTCGCTGCCGCTGGTCTCGGTGCTTGGCATGGTGTTCCTGTGGAACGCCCGGCCAGATGCGGAGAACATGGCGATCCACGCCGAGGCCACCTTCTGGTACGTCCTGCCGTCGCTGCCCATGTTCCTCGTCATCCCGGCGCTGCTGCGCCATGGGGTGTCGTTCTGGATCGCACTGGCCGCCGGCTGCCTGCTCACGGTCCTGCTCTATCTCGCCATGATGCAACTGGCCCCGCGCTTCGGACTGAAACTGTAACATGATCATATTGGGCATCGACCCCGGCCTCACCGTCACCGGCTGGGGCGTCGTCGCCAAGTCGGGCAGCCGGTTGAGCCACGTCGCCAACGGCCAGATTCGCACCGACAACAAGGCAACCATGGCCGAGCGGCTGGTCGAGCTCGATTCCGCGCTCGCCGCCGTGATCGACATCTACAAGCCCGACAGCGGCGCGGTCGAAGAGGTCTTCGTCAACGTCAACCCGCAGTCCACGCTCAAGCTGGGTCAGGCGCGCGGCGTTGCCATGGTCGCCGTTGCGCGCGCGGGGATCCCGGTGGCCGAATATCCCACCAAGGTCATCAAGAAGGCGCTGGTCGGCACCGGCGGCGCGGAAAAGCAGCAGATCCAGCACATGCTCAAGATCCTCCTGCCCGGCGTGCAGCTTGCCGGCGAGGACGCTTCCGACGCGCTGGCGGTGGCGATCACGCATGCCAACATGCTGGGCAGCCACCGCTAGGGCGGAACGACTGCGCACATCCGGCGTATGGATCGGATGGACGCACTGAATGACA
Organism: Novosphingobium sp. BL-A-41-Hi4B-X5A; assembly: GCF_055521705.1. Lineage (NCBI taxonomy): Bacteria > Pseudomonadati > Pseudomonadota > Alphaproteobacteria > Sphingomonadales > Sphingomonadaceae > Novosphingobium > Novosphingobium sp. BL-A-41-Hi4B-X5A. Next base: position 1,922,395 of record NZ_CM145500.1, read on the forward strand.
GGCCGAGCGACGAAGACTGGATGGCCCGCGCAAGGGACCTTGCCATCTCCCGCAAGGGCACCGATCCCGCCAACACCCCCATCGCCGCTATCATCGTGCGCGACGGGCAGCTCCTTTCCCACGGCGTGAACCGCACCGCCGAACACTGCGACGCCACCGCCCACGCCGAAGTCATGGCCATCCGCGCGGCGGGCAAGTCCTCCGGCGAAATGCGCTTTCCCGGCGCCACGCTCTATTCCACGCTCCAGCCCTGCGGCATGTGCACCATGGCCTCGATCTGGGCGGGCATCTCGCGCATCGTCTATGGTGCGGGCCGCGACGACGTCCACGAGATGTACTTTGAAGACCGCCACCTCTCGACGCTCGATTTCGTGGCGGACGCCTACAAGGACGACCTGACGCTGACCGGCGGCGTGATGGCGCACGAATGCGCCGAACTCTACTACCGCCCGTGGGACAATGTACCCGAGGACCAGCAAGCCAACGATTGACGTCTCCCCTCCCGCAGGCGGGAGGGGCCGGGGGTGGGCAAGCAGCGCAAGTTCTCGCAACCAGCCGCCCCCACTCCACACATTCGGCGCGCTTAGCCTCTGGCCACGGCAAAAAGTTCCTGCCATAGGAACAAACCATGATCGCCAAGCTCACCGGTATTCTTGACGACACCGGGCCCGACTGGGCCGTGATCGACGTGAACGGCGTCGGCTATCTCGTCCATTGTTCCGCCAAGACGCTCACCCATCTCGGCATCCGGGGCGACATGGTCGTCATCCACACCGAGATGCAGGTGAGCGAGACAGACCAGCGCCTGATCGGCTTCACCAGCGCCGGAGAACGCGCCTGGTTCCGCCTGCTCACGGCGGTTCAGGGCGTCGGCAGCAAAGTCGCCCTTGCGATTTTATCGGCCCTCGCAGTCGAGGAACTCCAACGCGCCTGCGCCCAGGGCGACGCCGCCATGGTCGCCCGCGCCAACGGCGTCGGCCCCAAACTCGCCAGCCGCATCGTCAACGAGCTGAAGGACAAGGCCGGCGGCCTCGCAGGCTTCACCTCGCCCGTCGGCATGGGCAGCGGCGAAGCGTTTACCCCACCCCCCGGCAACGCTAGCGCCGACGCCGTCTCGGCCCTCCAGAACCTCGGCTTCAAGCCCGCCGTGGCAAGCAGCGCGGTGACTGCGGCGGTCAAGGAACTGGGCGAGGATGCCGGGCTCAACGATCTGGTCCGCGTGGCGCTGAAAAGGGCGGCGGGGTGAAGCGCGTGTTGCTACTTGGCTTGCTTTTGGGTGGCCTGTCACTCGTTTGGCACTTTGGGTCCGCTGAAGTTGCTATCGACAGCTGCCTCGATGCCGGCGGGTCTTGGGATTACGCTGCACAGAATTGCCAGGACAAATGACCGATAACCCCCTCCTCTCCGCCGCCTCGCAGATCGAGGATCAGGACGCTGCCCTGCGGCCCAAGACGCTGGCCGAATTTGTCGGGCAGGCCGCTGCCAAGGATAACCTGCAGGTCTTCATCGAAAGCGCCAAGATGCGGCGCGAGGCGATGGATCATGTGCTGTTCTTCGGCCCGCCGGGCCTCGGCAAGACCACGCTCGCCCAGATCATCGCGCGCGAACTCGGCGTCAATTTCCGCGCTACATCTGGCCCGGTGATCGCCAAGGCCGGCGATCTGGCCGCGCTGCTGACCAATCTCGAACACGGCGACGTCCTGTTCATCGACGAGATTCACCGCCTCAATCCCGTGGTCGAGGAAGTGCTCTATCCGGCGATGGAGGACCGCGCGCTCGATCTGATGATCGGCGAAGGCCCCTCGGCCCGCTCGGTGCGGATCGACCTGCCCCCCTTCACCCTGATCGGCGCGACCACGCGCCAGGGCCTGCTCCAGACCCCGCTGCGCGATCGCTTCGGCATCCCGGTGCGCCTGCAGTTCTACTCGGTCGAGGAACTGGAGCGCGTCGTCGCTCGCGGCGCTTCGCTGATGGGCATCGGCATCGACAAGGGCGGCGCCACCGAAATCGCCCGCCGCTCGCGCGGCACCCCCCGCGTCGCCGGCCGCCTCCTGCGCCGCGTCCGCGACTTCGCGCAAGTGGCAGGGGCGGAAAAGATCACCCAATCCATCGCCGACAATGCGCTGACCCGGCTCGAGGTCGACAAGATCGGCCTCGACCTGCAGGACCGCCGCTACCTGACGATGATTGCCGACATCTACAAGGGCGGCCCGGTCGGCGTCGAAACGCTCGCCGCCGGGCTTTCCGAACCGCGGGACACGATCGAGGAAGTGATCGAACCCTACCTGATCCAGCTTGGGCTGATCGCGCGCACGGCACGAGGACGGTGCCTCAACGATCGAGGATGGCAGCACCTCGGACTCACTCCGCCGACCGGCTCGACACCGTCTCTCTTCGATCAGGCAGACTAGGCCGTAGACTCATAGGCGCGCAGCCAAAGGCGCATTGATGCCAATTGGACCATGGCCAAGAAGTTCTCCGCCAGCTTGTCGTAGCGCGTTGCGACGCGGCGGAAGTGCTTGAGCTTGGAGAAGAAGCGCTCGATCAGGTTCCGCTCGCGGTAGAGCCATGTGCTGAAGTAGGGTTTCGACCTCCGGTTGGCCTTGGGAGGGATGTTGGCGAACGCGCCCTTCTCGCGGAGAGCCGCCCGGATACGGTCGGCATCGTATGCCTTGTCCGCGAGCACGATTGTTCCGCTACCAACATGGTCAAGCAGATCGTCAGCGGCTTGGCCGTCGTGGCTTTGCCCGGCGGTCAGGCTCAGCCGGATCGGGAGGCCTTGCGCGTCGACAACCGCGTGGATTTTGGTCGTGAGGCCGCCTCGGGAACGACCGAGACAATGATCTCGATCCCCCTTTTTGCTGTCGCGGCCTGCTGGTGGGCGCGAACGGAGGTGCTATCGATCATCTGAATGTCGCTGTCATGGGCCGCGGTGATTGCGTCCATCATCCGGTCCCACACCCCCGCTTTCCGCCATCGGACGAAGCGGTTGTAGCAGGTCGTGCGCGGACCGTAACGCTCCGGCAGGTCGCGCAATGGCGCACCGGAACGCAGTACCCAGAAGATGCCGTCTAGAACGCGCCGATCATCGACGCGCGGCACGCCTCGGGGCTTGTTGGGCAGGAGTGGCTCGATCACGCGCCATTCGAAGTCGGTTAGGTCGTATCGGCTCATAGTGAGCTTGAATCAGAAATCGGAGCGATACGAAAGGGGCCACTTGCGGTGGGGAGTTGCAGTCCGACATCTTCCGCTACAGGATGAGCGGCATGGTTAATTACTATCTGATCTCGCCGGGTGAGAGGCCACAATCCATCTCAGTCGCACGTCACCTCTGGGGTAACGACTGCGACTTCGATTCAGATGGAAATGATGATGAAGTGCCCGTCGGTGGCTGGACGGAACTGACCGTTGCACTTCGCCCGGAATGTAAAGAGCGCGTCGATGTCGATCCTATCGACGGCAAGGAGCCGCTTGTGCTCGCAATCCGTTCAGAATCGGCCGATCTCGCCAAGAAAGCCGCTCTGTTTCTCCAGCTACATTCCGGCGGAGAACTCAGCGAACAAGCACCTCGCTAAAGCCATTTCGTCCCATAATTTTTACGGGTTCACAGACTAGCGCCCGAGTCTGCCCTCCGCTGACGAGAGTTGCAGGAGAGTCAGGGGGGAGTTGCCATGGAGTTGGATTCCAACCTTCATCCTCGCCGGCGGTTCGGTCCCATTCTGGCACAGAGTTAACGGTTCACCCGCTTCGGTCCCGTTTTCGGGCAGATTCACCTATAACAACACGGTTAACGGCATTGCCCCCACGCGCCCCATCTGCGTTCTTCGATCGGTAAGGAAGGGTCAGCAGAGCATTAACCCGCTTCTGATAGCCCCTTCCGCCGAGAACGAGAACGGAAGCAACGATCATGTCGGTTCGGATGGCATTGGCAAAACTGGCGGCGGCTGCAGCAGGCGGGGCGATGCTCGGCGGCGGCGCGGTGCACGTTTCTGAAGCGCCTTCGAAGGGCGAGATCCACCACGTCAAGCCGGTGAAGGTCAAGACGACCAAGCCCGCCAAGCGGATCGCGAAGCGCCCGGCCAAGCGCGAGATCCACCGCGCCCGCCGCATCGTGACCACGACGACCACCAGAACCTGCGAGCCCGCGCCGCAGATGGCAATGGTGCCGGTGCCCTACATGCCACCGATGCCGCCGCAGCCGACCGGGTCCAGCGGCGGCGGCGGCGTTCCGGTGGTGATCGGCGGCGGCGGCATCGGCGGCTTCGGGGGCGGCTTCTTCGGCGGCTTCTTTGGCGGCAGCAGCGGCGGTGGTGGTAGCGTCGTCGTCTCGTCCACCAGCACCGGTTCCACCTCCACCTCGGGCGGGTCCACGTCATCGTCAACCTCGGGCGGATCGACCTCGACCTCCTCGGGCGGCATCACCAGTTCAACCACCACCGGCGGCGTCTCGACCTCGACCGGCGGCGTTTCCACCTCGACCTCGACGTCGTCCGGCAATGTCAGCACTTCGAGCGGATCGGTCAGCACGAGTTCGGGCAACGTCAGCACCAGCAGCGGCAACGTCTCGACCTCGAGCGGGAATGTCAGCACCTCGTCCGGCAACGTGAGCACCAGTTCGTCGACCTCGACCTCCTCGGGCAACGTCACCTCAAGCTCGTCGACCTCGTCGTCCACATCGAGTTCGACCTCAAGCTCCACGTCTTCGTCGACGTCGTCCTCGACATCGTCGTCGACTTCGTCCTCGACGTCTTCTTCCAGTTCGAACGGCGGCACCACGACCACCTCGTCGACCAGCAGCGGCACGGAAGTGCCCGAACCTTCGATGGTGATCCTGTTCGGCGCAGCAGCCGCCGGCCTGGTTGCCCGCCGTCGCTACGGCAAGCCGAAGAAGGCCTGAGCGAACCGGCGAACGATCCAGCCCGCCTTGCGGGTTACGGGAAGGGCGGCGTCCGGGGGGAAGCCGCCCCTTTTCCTATGCGCTATTCGCGTGGACTAATCGCAGCCACCATCGCCGCAATCGCCGCTGCCTGCGTCGGTTGCCCACCACATGCCGCCCGACCTGTCGCCCGATTCCCGGCGCCGCTCGGACGCATCGGCCTGCGGCTTGAGAGCAACGAGCGCCAGCCCCAGCACAAGGATCACGATTGCGACAAATCCCCAGAACAATGCCGGCATGGCTCAACCCTCCGTCCGGGCAGAGAGTGCGCGCTTCGCGCAGCGCCGTCAAACGGCGATTGCCTCAAACCTGAACCATGCCGCCCGCATACCATCCCGCCGCGCCGCCAAGGGCCACGATCTGCAGGAATGCAATGGTCCGGAGCCGGCCGACGAAAGGCTGCTTGCGCGTCTTGTGCCGGAAGACCCGCCGCGCCAGGAACGCGCCGGGCGTGCCACCAAGCAGCGCCCCCATCAGCAAGGTTGCTTCAGACGTGCGCCAGTGCCCGCGCATCGCGGCACGCTTGTCAAACCAGAAGGCGGTGAAGGTGTGAAGGTTGGCCAGCGCCAGCCACGCCAGCGCCATCTTCAGCAGCGGCAGTTCAGCCAGCGTTTCCGGCACCGCTTCCATCCGAGGCCCTGGCGACCATGTCCATGAAATTGCGCGCCGCCTCGCGGTCGTCAGCGTCCTTGAACGCCACGTCGAGATCGGGCGCAGACCCAAGCATGTGCAGCAGCGACCACAGCCCGAACCGGCGGGCGCGGTCCTTCTCCAGGCCGAAATCCACCAGCATCTTCTCAATGCCCGCCGCAAAGGCATCGGGGGTGACGGCGGTCAGATCATCGGTGCCGAAATAACGGCGAAGCTGGTCATCGAGTTGCATGTGGGTGCGGTAGTTGAGTGACTGGGACGGTGCAAGCGTGAGGCTCTGGTCCGGCTGACGCCGGATGCCCCCACACCCCCTCCCGCCTGCGGGAGGGGGACAAGAGCGCCGCACAACCCCTTCCTTCCCCCCTCCCGCAAGCGGGAGGGGCCGGGGGTGGGCATTCGCCGATCAGGCGAACAATGCCGCCATTCCCGCGCCATCTCTAATTGCGCGCAAGTCCGACCGCGCCACCCTGCCGCCGATGCGAGAATTCAAACCCCGCAACACCGAACGCGCCCGCACCCTGCGCCGCGAGGCGACACCCGCCGAACGTAAACTGTGGCGCCATCTTGCAGGCCGCGCGCTGGGCGCAAAGTTCAGCCGCCAGATGCCGGTGGGGCCATGGTTCGCTGACTTCCTCTGCCGGGACCTCATGATCGTGGTGGAACTCGACGGCTACAGCCACGACCTGCGCCCCGAACACGACGCCGCGCGCGATCGCTGGATGGCCAAGGCAGGCTATCAGGTGCTGCGCTTCACCAACGCCGATGTGCATGGGAACGCCGAGGGCGTGGTGACTGCCATTCGCCTGGCCGTCGAGGCCCGGCGCTCAGGATCAGTCCGGCTGACGCCGGATGCCCGCCCCTAACCCCTCCCGCCTGCGGGAGGGGGACAAGAACACCGCCGCGCCACAGATAAGCCCTTCCTTCTCCACCCCTCCCGCAAGCGGGGGGGGCGGGAGTGGTCCGAATTAATCCAGTCGGATGACAAGCCGCCAGAACGCATAAAATAACGATATAACTCCAACGACCATTAGGAATGTGGCAAAATAATTAAACCACGCCGGAAGCTGTCTCTGATGCACAACAGGAACAAATTGAGCCACGCAGTCTGCACTTCTGACGGAATCTATCTTCGGTCCATTTAAAATCTGAACTGTTACGATTTCCCTTGGAGCGATAAAATCAATCTTTAAAACCCAGTTTCCGTGAGTATTCACTTCTGCGGAGTGTGAGACTGGGGGAACTAAAGTATATCCCGCAGGAGGTCCGCCAGATGCGATAATTTCGACATTTGTGGCAGCCAATCGGCCAGAATTTTGAATCATTACTTGACCAGACTGCACCTGGAGCGGAGCCTGACCATTTTCGTTCTTTAGGGTGAAAAATGTGGATGAAGGACTGAAAAATACTAGCCTCACTCGGCTTTGCAAAACCTTCGTGATCCAAACTGCAAGAATTGTGCTTAACGCTGAAAGTAGCGCCGAAATTCCTTCATTCGAATTGAGAAATGCAGTCAGCAATTGCTTTCCTCATCTTGGGAGCGCGAGGGGCCTAGCCCCTCGCATCAATCCCGTCTTACTTCTTCAACCTCCCAAATTCACTCCGCCGCAATCCCCGCAGCGCCGAACATATCGACATCCACCTCGACCGGCAGCTCGACATTCGCCGCCGACTTGGCGCTGCGGCGCTTGTCGAAGCTGGACCATACCGTGTTCCAGTCGCCACGGGTTGCCGCCTTCGAGTATTCCGTGGCGCGGGTTTCGAAGAAGTTGGCGTGTTCTACGCCGTTGAGCAGCGGGGCGAGCCAGGGGAGGGGGTGGTCTTCGATCATGTAGATCGCGGGCAGGCCGAGCTGGCCGAGGCGCCAGTCGGCGATGTAGCGGATGTAGCGCTTGATTTCCTTGGCGCTCATGCCCGGGACCGGGCCTTGTTCGAAGGCGAGATCGATGAAGGCGTCTTCGAGGCGCACCGTCTTCTGGCAGCAGTCGATGATGTCTTCCTTCACCGCCTTGGTCAGGCAGCCGCGCTCTTTCACAAAGGCGTGGAACAGGCGGGTGATGCCTTCGCAGTGGAGCGATTCATCACGGACCGACCACGAGACGATCTGGCCCATGCCCTTCATCTTGTTGAAGCGCGGGAAGTTCATCAGCATCGCGAACGAGGCGAAGAGCTGCAGCCCTTCGGTGAAGCCGCCGAACATGGCGAGCGTGCGAGCGATGTCCTCGTCGTTGTCGACGCCGAAGGTCTGCAGGTAATCGTGCTTGGCCTTCAGCTCCTCGTACTCGAGGAACATGCCGTATTCGCTTTCGGGCATGCCGATGGTGTCAAGCAGATGAGAATAGGCGGCGATGTGCACCGTCTCCATGTTGGAGAAGGCGGCGAGCATCATCTTGATCTCGGTCGGCTTGAACACGCGGCCGTACTGTTCGTGGTAGCAGTTCTGCACTTCCACGTCGGCCTGGGTGAAGAAGCGGAAGATCTGCGTCAGCAGGTTGCGCTCATGCTCGGAAATCTTCTGCGCCCAATCGCGGCAATCCTCGCCCAGCGGCACTTCTTCGGGCATCCAGTGGATCTGCTGCTGGCGCTTCCAGAATTCGTAAGCCCAGGGATATTCGAAGGGCTTGTAGGTCGGGCGGGCTTCAAGAAGGGGCATGGCGGTGTCCTGTGCTGATTCTTTGAATGTAAGGTCTGATGCGGTCAGGCAAAAGCGCGCAGCGAGCCTTTGCGGGGGATAGTGGCGGGGTTTTCCACGCGATAGTATCGTGCCCTTTGGGGCAGGAACCCTCGGCCCGGCGACAGGGGCCATCGGACTGGCGCGGCGCCCGGTTTCAGGGCGGAACGGCGAGCGCGAGGCTTGGTTGATGGGGCATGGACGCGCGGATCGCGGTGTCCTTTCAAAACCTCTGGATTCGCAGGAGAATTGCCATGGGCGAATATGAACCCAACGACTCGCGCAACGTCACCGGTGCCAACACTGGCGAACGGCAGCAGCAGCAGATGAACCAGTCGTCCGACAGCGGCATGCGCAGCCCCGGCGGCGCCGAGCAGCAGGACGGTGGCCAGCGCTGGAACGAAGGATCGAGCGGCCAGCAGTCGCAATTCGGCCAGCAGCAGGGCCAGATGGGCGGCGGAGAGCGCAGCGGCGAGCAGATGGGCTACGGCAACAGCTCTGAAGGCTCGTCCGGCATCCGTGAACACATGGAAGTGATCGGCGCCGATGGCGTGCACATCGGCACGGTCGATGGCGTCGAGGGTGACCGGATCAAGTTGACCAAGAAGGATTCGGGCGCGGGCTTCGAAGGTGGAACCCATTCGGGCCACCATCATTACCTTTCCACCGGGCTCGTTGCCGAAATCGAGGGCGACAAGGTGCGCCTCTCGGCCAACGGCGACGTGGCCTGGGGCATGCTCGAGGAAGAATAAGTCCGGAAAGGCAGCGAGGCCTTCCCGCTGTCCTGTCCCGGCGGATCGCCCGGTGCCGGACCGCAAGAACGTCCCGCCCCCTTCGGGACCAGGTCGTGCCACGCGACCGGAGAGCGCTCCGCCGAAAGGCGGGGCGTTTTTCTTTCTCTGTGGGTTGCGCTTGCGCGCATGCCCACCCCCGGCCCCTCCCGCCTGCGGGAGGGGAGATGAGAGCGCCGTGCCAAGCCCTCCCGCAAGCGGGAGGGCCGCGAGACTTGGCGAGCCGCAGGCGAGCCTAGTCGCAGCGGGGTGGGCAAGCCTCTTGCACTTTACTTCCAGAACCAGCCGGGCTTGAGGATGCGATCCTTGCGATTCTTCCACATCGAGAAATACATCCACAGGCCCGAGATGCTGAAGAACAGCAGCGCAAAGCCCGTCATCAGCGAGATCGCCGTGCCTACAGGTCCGAATTCCTCGCCCGAGTGGAGATGGTGGAAGAACCCGACCAGCGACTTCATGCCGCCCGGAGGTGCCTTGGGCCGGCACATCATGGTTTCGGGGCAGACGAAGCCCTGCGGAACGGGTGGAGGCCCGGCCTGCTCGCCCGCTGGCCAGAGCGCGGTCACGTGGCTGGCGACGCCGGTGAAGGCCATCCAGATCATGAAGACCCCGAAGAACACCGTGATCCAGCGGTGCCACTTGCGCATGAAACGAACCCCTTTGATAATGCGAATTGATCGCAACATTAGACATGACCGCCTTAGCGGGCCTGACTGGGATCGTGCAAGCACAAGTCTTGTCGCGGATTGTCGCACAGGTGCGCCAGCCGCAAAGTGTCGCGGGGTGTAACGGGGATGCGCTCCCCGGCAGCCAGGCTGACGTCCGATGACGTGCAAGAGCTGCCGGAGAAAGCACGAGTTGGCTCAGGCCAAGGGAATTGCCGGCGCGGCCATCACTGGCAGGCCAGGCATTCCTCGTAGTCGGTCGGGCCGGCCGAGAGTTCGATCTTCGGGGCCTCAGCGGTGTTGTCCGCCTCGACGCCGCCGGCGAAGCCCGCGCGCTGGACCGACTTGGAGCGGAGGTAGTAGAGGCTCTTGATGCCCTTCTCCCATGCCTGGAAGTGGAGCATCATGAGGTCCCACTTGTCGACGTCGGCCGGGATGTAGAGGTTCAGCGACTGGGCCTGGTCGATGTAGGGCGTGCGGTCCGCCGCGAATTCGAGCAGCCAGCGCTGGTCGATCTCGAAGCTGGTCTTGAACACGGCCTTTTCTTCCGGGGAAAGGAAATCGAGGTGCTGGACCGAGCCGCCCTGCTCGAGGATCGAATTCCAGACGTTGGTGGAGTCCTTGCTCTTCGTCTGGAGCAGCTTCTTGAGGTACGGATTCTCGACCACGAACGAGCCGGACAGGGTCTTGTGCGTGTAGATGTTGGCCGGGATCGGCTCGATGCAGGCAGACGTACCGCCGCAGATGATCGAGATCGATGCGGTGGGGGCAATTGCCATCTTGCAGGAAAAGCGCTGCATCACGCCCATTTCGGCGGCATCCGGGCATGCCCCGCGTTCCTGCGCGAGCAGGATCGAAGCCTCGTCCGCCTTGGCGGCGATGTGCTTGAACATCTTGAGGTTCCACGCCTTGGCCATCGCGCTTTCAAAGGCGATGCCCTTGAGCTGGAGGAAGGAGTGGAAGCCCATCACGCCCATGCCGACCGAGCGTTCGCGCGCGGCCGAGTACTTGGCGCGGGCCATCTCGTTCGGGGCGCGGTCGATGTAGTCCTGCAGCACGTTGTCGAGGAAGCGCAGCACGTCCTCGATGAAGCGCTTGTCGCCGTTCCACTCGTCCCAGGTCTCAAGGTTCAAGGAGGACAGGCAGCACACCGCCGTGCGATCGTTGCCGAGGTGATCGCGACCGGTCGGCAGGGTGATTTCCGAGCAGAGGTTCGAGGTCGAGACCTTCAGCCCCAGTTCCCGGTGATGCTTGGGCATCATGCGGTTCACCGTATCGTTGAACACGATGTAGGGCTCACCGGTGGCAAGGCGGGTTTCGACCAGCTTCTGGAACAGCGAACGCGCATCGACCGTGCTGCGGACCGAGCCGTCCTTCGGGCTGCGCAGGTGGAATTCGGCGCCATCGCGCACGGCTTCCATGAACTCGTCAGTCAGCAGCACGCCGTGGTGCAGGTTGAGCGCCTTGCGGTTGAAGTCACCGCTTGGCTTGCGGATCTCGAGGAACTCCTCGATCTCGGGGTGCGAGACGTCGAGATAGCAGGCGGCCGAACCGCGACGCAAGGAACCCTGGGAAATCGCCAGCGTCAGCGAATCCATCACGCGCACGAACGGGATGATGCCGCTGGTCTTGCCGTTGAGGCCGACGCTCTCGCCGATGCCGCGCACCTTGCCCCAATAAGTGCCGATGCCGCCGCCGCGCGAGGCGAGCCAGACGTTCTCGTTCCAGGTGGCGACGATGCCTTCGAGGCTGTCATCCACAGAGTTCAGGTAGCACGAGATCGGCAAGCCGCGCCCGGTGCCGCCGTTCGAGAGAACCGGCGTTGCCGGCATGAACCACAGCTTGGAGATGTAGTCGTAGAGGCGCTGGGCGTGCTCCTGATCGTCGGCATAGGCATCGGCCACGCGCGCGAACAGGTCCTGATACTTCTCGCCGGGAAGCAGATAGCGGTCGTCCAGGGTGTCCTTGCCGAAATCGGTCAGGCGCGCATCGCGGCTGTCGTCCGTCACGATGGTGAAGCGACGCGGATTGACCTTCTTGGAATCGCTGACCGGCGCGGCGGCCACGGCAGCGGCCGCAACCGTTGCCGCCATGCCTGCGACAAGTGCTTCACTGCCTGCGTCCTTGGCGTCCATATCCATCGCCTTTGCTTCACCGGCCGCAGCCGGAGCGCTTGCCAGCGCCAGTTCGTCCTGCGCAACCACGGAGCCGTCTCCAGTTCTGAAATCCACGTTCAACCCCCGTTCGCACCCCACGGCCAAGGCCCGGGCGATCAATCGACACTCGAATCGGGCGAGTGGCCCAATCCTACAGGAGACGGAACGAAAGTGGAACGAGTTGTTCCGCAGGCGCTCGGCTCCGAAATACCCTGGTCACGGCCCCGATGCCGCGCGCGCAGGCAAAGCGTTGCCATTGCGCGCAAAACACGCCCAAGCGCTCTAAACTAGGTTTAGAGGTCCCCCTTAAGCCCGACCACAACCCATAGTGCCTCAACGGGATTCAGACACAAGAGGGTAAACATCCGCAGGCAGACTCGATTCGTCGCACGTGCGATTCGCTTCGTCGCCGGGCGCTTCATTGTGCAGTGCAGCGACGCGTGGACTTTCCTGCACTTCAAGGGCGAAACGACGCCGGTCGAAATATTTTTGCCGCCCGTCACCAACTTGTGGACAAGAACCCGTCAACCGGCACCATATGTGGTGTCCACAGGAACGGAGTGCAGGTGTGCTGAATCTGATCTCGATTGTCTTCACCGGTCTGGTGGTCGGCGTGCTGGCGCGGTTCTTCTATCCCGGCGATGTCGACATAGGGTTTCTCAAGACCGTGCTGCTGGGCATAGGCGGCGCGCTTGTGGCAGGCCTGTTCGCCAGCTGGCGCAGCGGCGGGCCATTCGGCGAAGGCGTGAACCGTGCCGGCTGCCTGGCCTCGGTGATCGGGGCGATGCTGCTGATCTTCCTCGGGCGGAATCTCTAGCTGTTGCTGGCGGTGCCGCGGCGGATGACCGTCGGGACAAACCCTCGCCAAGGCACCAGCCACAGTGCTGCAATCGCAATAGCCACGAGTTCTACGACAAACGGACTGCGGACACCGGCAACCCGACACCACTGCATGATCGGAAAATGCAAGGCATAGAGCGGAAACGACATCTTGCCCAAAGCTGTTGCAATGCGGTCCGGAGCATTCCTGTCCAAACCGCTGATCATCATCAACGGCCCAATCAGGAAGATAAATGGAAACTGCCATCCTGGAAATGGGTACACCGCCACAAGCATCACATACATGGGCAGCAAGCACGCTCCCTTGACGAAGCTCAACTTGACCGGTTGTCGATCCCTCAGCTGCCGGAAGATCAGGATACCGGCCACGTAAGAGAACCCCAGCCGGAAGACGACCAGAAACTGCTGCTGCGACGAAGTTTCGGCAAGTATGCGCGGGAAGCCTGTAAAGAGCGTTGCCACCACCAACCCGACGCCTGAAACTGCAAGGATAATCAACAGTCCGGATATCCGCGTTCTGAACAGAAACAGCGCGTGCACGGCATTTGCCACGAGCTCGTAGAAAATTGACCATGCCGGCAGATTGAGCAGGTAAGGAGTTTCCGGCCCCGAAGGTATAAGGAGCAGTGCAGCGAGATAGACAGCTGCGAGGGACAACGAAGGACCGCTGTGCGCAAGCATAGCGATCACACCTAGCGTCGCTCCAAGTGCCATGACAGGCCAGAATCTTTTGAAACGGCCCAATATAAATCGACCGGGTGCAATCTCACCCTTCTGTAGACGAACTTCGTACGTCCGGGCCATGACATAGCCAGAGAGCATGAAAAAGAAGTCTACTGCCAGGTGACCGCCCTGCAGTCCAAAGCGCGTGTGCATGACCAGCACCACCAGCGCAGCAACGCCGCGCAGTCCATCCAGTCCCGTAAGCCGCGATTCCATTGGTTCGAGCTTTAGCGCTGGATTGGTTTCGGAACTCCAAACATCACTTGCCCCTGCCGCGGCGGCGTCAGGCCCTTGGCGCAATTCGCCGATAGCTGAGCGCCTCGGCAACATGGATGCGGCCCACGGTGTCGGCGCCTGCCAGATCGGCGATCGTGCGCGCCACGCGCAACATGCGGGTATAGCCCCGCGCGGAGAGGCGCATGGCTTCGGCGGCCTGTGCGAGCAACTTGCGCCCGGGTTCGTCCGGTGTGGCGTGGGTGTCCAGCAGATCGCCGTTCAGCTCGGCGTTGCTGCGGGCGCTGGTCCCTTCAAGCCGGGCGACCTGCACGGCCCTGGCCCGAGCCACCCGCGCCGCCACCTGATCGGAACCTTCCGCCGGAGGCGGGAGCGCCAGATCGGCAGCGGAGACGGGATCGACTTCGACATGCAGGTCTATGCGATCGAGCAGCGGGCCTGACACCTTGGACTGGTAGTCTCCGGCACAGCGCGGCGCGCGGCTGCACCCCAGCGCCGGATCGCCCAGATGTCCGCAGCGGCACGGGTTCATCGCCGCGATCAGTTGCACGCGCGCCGGGAAGGTCACGTGCGCGTTGGCGCGGGCAACGGTGACCTCGCCCGTTTCCAGCGGCTGGCGCAGCGAATCGAGCACGGCGCGCTGAAATTCGGGCAGTTCGTCAAGGAACAGTACGCCAAGGTGTGCGAGGCTGACCTCTCCCGGCCGCACCTTGAGCCCACCGCCCGTGAGCGCTGCCATCGATGCCGAGTGGTGCGGGCTGCGGAATGGCCGTGCGCGGCTGATGCGGCCATCCTCCAGCGTCCCTGCGACCGAGGCCACCATCGACACCTCCAGCGCCTCGGACGGGGTCAACTCCGGCAGGATGCCGGGCAGGCAGGACGCCATCAGCGACTTGCCCGCGCCCGGCGGCCCGATCATCAGGAGATTGTGCCCACCGGCAGCGGCGATCTCCAGCGCGCGCTTGGCGGTTTCTTGCCCCTTCACCTGCTTCAAGTCAGCCATGCGGCGCGGAGGCTCTGCCAGCCCTTGCGAAGGCTGCGGCAGGCGGTGCTGCCCTTTCAGGTGATTGAGCAGGCCGATCAGGTCCGGCGCGGCAATCACGTCAATCCCGCTGGCCCAGCGCGCCTCAGGCCCTTGTGCGGCGGGGCAAATCAGGCCCTTGTCCTCGCCGCTGGCGTGAAGCGCGGCGAGCAGGACGCCCGGTGACGGCAGTACGCGGCCATCGAGCGCCAGCTCTCCCACTGCCACATAGTCAGCGATCTGTTCGAGATCGACCACGCCCATCGCGGCGAGCAAGGCGAGCGCGATCGGCAGATCGTAGTGCGAGCCCTCCTTGGGCAGATCGGCTGGTGACAGGTTCACCGTGATCCGCTTGGGCGGCAGGGCGAGACCGAGTGCGGAAAGCGCCGAGGAAACCCGCTCCCGGCTTTCGCCAACGGCCTTGTCAGGCAGGCCGACCAGCCGGAACGCAGGCAAACCGGGCGCCACCTGGCACTGCACTTCCACCGCGCGCGCCTCGAGCCCGAGATAGGCCACCGTCGACACCAGCGCGACCATCGGTCCTCCACTCCATCCGCAATGCTACGTAGCCTAGCAGGGCCGTCGGCTTAGCGGCGGCGGGATGCGGCCATTTTCGAGGTATCCGCAGCCGGTCGCGGGACATGGTGAAGCGATCTTAACCGCGTCCCTTGGCAATTCGGCAATCCGCGCGCGCGGAAAAGGCTGATCATGTTCCGCCGCGCCCTTCTCTCCGCGATATTCGCCATGCTTGCATGCCAGCCGGTGCTGGCGCGCGAGGTGACGACGCGGACATGGGTGGAAAACGGCGTCACCTGGACCGAAACGACGGTCGTCGAGGTCGAGGAGCCGGGCTCCGAACGCATTGCCGGACTGCCCCGCGCCGACGTGAAAGGCGTGGCCAGTTTCGGACCGTTCGAAGTGCTGGACGGCAGCCGGGCGGCGCTGGTAGCCGAAACCGACAGCTATTCGCCTGCGGACTTCCAGAAGATGCTCCGCGTCTTCCCCGGCATTCGCATGCTGGAAATGCCTGACTGCCCCGGCACGGTCGACGATCACGCCAACCTTCGCCTTGGCCGGATGATCCGCGCGGCAGGCATCACCACGCTGGTGCCCGAACATGGCTCGGTCCGCTCCGGCGCGGTCGAGCTGTTCCTTGCCGGCGCAAGCCGCAGCGCCGCTCCTGATGCCGAATTCGTCGTCCATTCGTGGATCGACGACGACGGCCACGAGCCCGACGATTTCGCCGCATCCGACCCGGTCAACCGCGCCTATCTCGACTACTACCGCGAGATGGGCCTCGGGCCCGACAAGGCCTCGGCGTTCTACGCGCTGACCAACTCGGTGCCGAACGATCAGGTCCTGACGCTCGGCACCGCCGATCTGGCGCAATACGCGGCGCTGAACTGACCGTCAGTGCGCTGCGCCCCATGACAAGCCAGTGCCGATCTCCACGCCAAGCGGAACGCTGAGCTTCACCGCAGGCTCGGCCGCCGTCGCCATGACCCGCTCGATCACCGGCTTGGCCTTCTCCACATCGCCTTCCGGCAGTTCGAACACGAGTTCGTCGTGGACCTGCAGGAGCATCTTCACGTTGGGCAAGCCTGCTTCGGCCAGCGCAGGCATCATCCGGGCCATCGCCCGCTTGATGATGTCGGCGCTGGTGCCCTGGATCGGCGCGTTGATCGCTGCGCGTTCGCTGCCCTGGCGTTCGGCCTGATTCTTCGAGCCGATGCGCGGGAACCATGTCTTGCGGCCGAACAGCGTCTGCGAATAACCGCACTCGCGCACGCTTTCGAGCGTTTCGTGGATGTAGCGCTGAATGCCGGGGAAGCGTTCGAAGTAGCGGTCGATCATCGCCTGCGCTTCGTCCGCGCTCACGCCCAGACGTCCGCCAAGGCCCCAGCGGCTGATGCCGTAGAGGATCGCGAAGTTGATGGTCTTGGCGCGCCCGCGCGTATCGCGGTCGACCGTGCCGAACATCTCCATCGCGGTGCGCGCGTGGATGTCCTCTCCGGCGGCGAAGGCTTCCTTCAGCGCGGGCACGTCGGCCATGTGCGCGGCGAGGCGCAGTTCGATCTGGCTGTAGTCCGCGGCCAGCAGCACATTGCCGGGCTCTGCCACGAAGGCATCGCGGATCTGGCGGCCGATCTCGGTGCGAATCGGGATGTTCTGCAGGTTGGGCTCGTTCGACGAGAGGCGTCCGGTCTGCGCACCGACGAGACTGTAGCTGGTGTGCACGCGCCCGGTCTCGGGATTGATCGCGGCTTGCAAAGCATCGGTATAGGTCGACTTCAGTTTTGACAGCTGGCGCCATTCCAGCACCAGCGTCGCCACTTCCGCGCCTTGTGCGGCAAGCCCTTCAAGCACCGACTGGTCGGTGGAGTACTGCCCGGTCTTGCCCTTCTTGCCGCCTTTGTAGCCGAGCTTGTCGAACAGGATCTCACCCAGCTGCTTGGGGCTGCCGATGGTGAAGTTCTGCCCGCACTTCTCGAAGATCACGCCTTCGAGGCGGGCGATCTGCGCGGCAAACTCGGTGGAGAGGCCGGACAACCGCTCACGATCCACCTTGATGCCATTGCGCTCCATCATCGCGACGACCGGCACCAGCGGGCGATCGACCTTCTGGTAGATGCGCATCCCCGCCTCATCGACCAGCCGTGGCTGGAACAGGCGATGCAGACGCCAGGTGACGTCGGCGTCCTCTGCGGCGTAGCGGGTGGCGTCGGCCAGCGGCACTTCGGCGAAGGAGATGGCCTTCTTGCCGGTGCCGCACAGGTCCTTGAACTTCATCGTCGTGTGCAGCAGGTGCCGCTCGGCCAGTTCGTCCATGCCGTGACCGGCAAGGCCTGTTTCGCTGCGCCCGGCATCGAGGCAGAAGCTCATCACCATGGTATCGTCGATCGGCGCAACGTGGACGCCGTGGCGCGCCAGGATGTTGAGGTCATACTTGATGTTCTGGCCGATCTTCAGCACCGCATCGCTTTCCAGCAGCGGCTTCAAGGCTGCGATCGCCTCGGCACGATCAATCTGCACCGGTTTTTCGGCGAACATGTCCGCCCCGCCATGGCCGAGCGGGATGTAGCAAGCGTCGTTCGGCCCCAGCGCAAGGCTTACACCGACCAGGCTGGCACGCATCGCATCGAGCGCGCTGGTTTCGGTATCGATCGCCACCACGCGCGCTTCGAACGCCCGCGCGATCCACTGCTGCAGCTCGCCCATCGACTGGATGCAGGCATAGGCGCCAAGATCAACCGCAGGCCATGACGGGAGCGACTGCCGGTTGCCCGCAGGTGCCGCCGGGGCGGCCTTGTTCTCGGGCTTGGCAGGGTTGAGCTGCGTCTTCGGACCGGGGCTGCCCTTGCCATCGTCGAGACGGCGCAGCAGGCTGGTGAAGCCGTGTTCCTCCAGAAACGCCGCCAGCGGATCGCGCGGGATCTGGCCCAGGGCAAAGTCCTCGATCGGGATCGGCAGCGGGCAATCTTCCTTGAGTTGCACCAGCACGCGTGAAAGGCGGGCCATCTCAGCCTGCTCGATCAGGCTCTCGCGCAGCTTGCTGGCCTTCATTGCAGGCGCGGCGGCCAGCGCCGATTCGAGATCGCCGTACTCCTGGATCAGCTTGGTGGCAGTCTTCGGACCGATGCCGCGAATGCCCGGCACGTTGTCGACCGAATCGCCCATCAGCGCCAGCACATCGCCGACTTTCTCGGGCGGCACGCCGAACTTCTCGACCACCTCGGGAATGTCGATGCGCTGGTTCTTCATCGTGTCCAGCATGTCGATGCAGCCCCCACCCGTGGCGCACTTGCCCACCAGCTGCATCAGATCCTTGTCGGATGAAACGATCGTCACGTCCCAACCGCGCAATGTCGCCGCACGGGCATAGGAAGCGATCAGGTCGTCCGCCTCGAGCGCGTCTTCCTCTATGCATGCCAAGCTGAACGCGCGGGTGGCGTCGCGGATCAGGGGGAACTGCGGGACGAGGTCTTCCGGCGGCGGCGGGCGATTGGCCTTGTACTGGTCATAAAGGTCGTTGCGGAACGAGGTGCCGGCCTTGTCGAGAATGACGGCCAGGTGCGTCGGTCCATCGGCCTTGTGCAGGTCCTCGGCCAGTTTCCACAGCATCGTGGTGTAACCATAGACCGCGCCGACCGGCGTCCCTTGCGGATTCGTCAGCGGCGGCAGGCGGTGATAGGCGCGAAAGATATAGGCCGAACCGTCGACCAGATAGAGATGCTGCTTTTCGTTCATCGGGGAGTGTTAGCAGGGCGCGATGCCTGCGTCATCGCCTTGCGACAGGGTTGGCGACACTCAATCCAGCGCAAGCAGGCCTCGGCTCAACGCACGGAAATCGGGCAAAAAAAAGGCGGTTCGGCCCAAACCCGGGCTAAACTGTGACACAATGCATACGTCTTGTGCTTGCAACGCGATGAATTGCCGATTAATTGGGTCGCGAAGTCTACCGCTTGAGTAGGCTTTGCGGCGGGCTGCTTGCCCGGCGCTGGTCACTTCAATCCAGGGATTGTAACGCATGCGCAAGCTCATCCTCGCCGCTGTCGCCGGCACCGCCTTCGCTCTCGCTGGCTGCTCGGAAAAGCCGGCTGCTGAAGCCACCGAAACCGCTGCTGCTTCGGAAGCTGCTTCGGAAGTCGCTGCTGACGCTTCGGCTCCTGCTGCCGACGCTTCGGCTGAAGCGAGCGAAGCTGCTTCGATGTAATCCGCGCCCGCAAGGGCAGGTTACATGAGATAGAAGGGGCGTGGTCTTCGGACCGCGCCCCTTTCTCTTTGCCGCGCGCCAGCAGGTGACGCGCAATAAAACGGGGGCGGCAAGATCACCTTGCCGCCCCCCGTTTGCGTGTGTGGCAAGGTCGTTCGGCCTCAGCGGCGGCGTACGAGGTCCTGCGTGCTTTTGGCCATCGGCGTGCTGTAGCCGTCATAGATCGTGCGCATCATCCGCGCGATCAGGCCGGCGTGAGCCGTATGGCCTTCCGGGCCGGTCACGAAGAACACCACCGCAAGGTGCCTGCCATCAGGCAGGCGCACGATGCCGACATCGTCCGTCACTCCAAACAGCGTGCCGGTCTTGTGGGCAACAAGCGTCCCCACTGGCAAGCCTGCACGAATCCGGTTCTTGCCCGTGCTCGTGCGCGTCATTGTATCGAGCAGCACGGCACGGCTTTCCGGGCTCAGGGCGTCGCCGCGATCGATGGCGGCAAGCAGCGCCAGCATGGCGCGCGGCGTGCTGGACGTGCGCACATCGATCACCCGCGCGGCGTCGACCTTGCCGTCATCGCGAACGAGGGTTGCCATCGTATGGTCAAGTCGCTGACCGGTAATACCCTTGGACGTGAGCCAGCGATTGACCTTGTCATAACCGCCCACCGCCTGGATCAAGCCGTCGGTAGCTTCGTTATGGCTGCGCGTGATGGAAAGCTCCATCAGGCTCTGCGCGGTCATGATCTGGCCTGAGCGGAGTGGCGCTTCGGCACTGCGTGCTCCGGTTTCGCGCACCGGCATCATCATCGGGAACTGCTGGTCGAGCCGTGCCGCCCCCTTCTCCACCAGATCGAGGAAGGTTGCCGCAACCGCGATCTTTGCAGTGCTGGCCATCGGGAACGGCATGTCGGCGTTGACGAAAATCTGGCCGCCACCGTCAAGGTCCATCGCGGCAACGCCAATGCGTCCACGCCCTTCTGCAGCTATCGCGGCGACCTGCTGCTGGATCGCCTGATCGCGCTGATCCTGCAGCGAAACCGTGGCGCGGCTCTGCACCGCGGGCACCGTGGCAACCAGCGCAGGGGCTGCCACCATCAATGCGGCGATGATTCGTGCGGTGCGGAACTTCATGCCTTGTTGTACCCCGACCCCGGTTTATCCGTCTTTAACATAAGTATCGCGTTGTGATTCTAAGGCAAAGTGCCTTTCGGACCATCTCGGCGCATCCCTCGTGCGGATGGGCGCATCATGCGGGAACCAATTGCACGCATTGATTCGCGCTGGACTTTAACCGATCGGTTAAGGATAGTGCCTCCAACCGGCAGGCAAAGCCGGAAGTGGAGAGGCAATGGAAACGCTGCTCGAAGCGGTCATGGCAAGGGCTGGCCATGCTGGCGATATTTCCGGCCTGCAGCGCCTTTCCGGCGGTGCGAACATGGAATCCTGGGCGTTTGCCTGCGGGGATGACCGGTTCGTATTGCGCCGGGCGCCCTCTGCAGAATGGATCGCGGCGCGTTCGCTGGGGATGGATGGCGAAGCCGAACTGATCAGGCAGGCCCATGCCTCCGGTGTCAAAGCGCCGGAAGTCGTTGCCGAACTCACAAGCGCGGACGGCCTTGGCATCGGCTTCATCATGCGCTGCCTTCCGGGCACGGCCGACCCCGAGCATGCGCTTTCGTCTCCACCGGAACTTGCTTCTGATCTTGCAGCGGCCATGGCAGGCATTCACGCGCTTTCGCCCGAAGACCTGCCTTTCCTTCCGGTGCTGGACCCTGCCGAAGGCGTGGAGGGGCTCGTCCGTCAGTTCGAAGATGCTGGTGGCGACCGTCCGGTCATTGCGCTGGGCCTCGCCTGGCTTCGCAGCAACCTGCCCCCGCCGACATTACCGGTCGTCGTCCATGGCGATTTCCGCATCGGCAACCTCATGGTTGACGCAGGCCGCCTGTCCGGCGTGCTCGACTGGGAACTGGCCCACATCGGCGATGGGCATGAGGACCTGGCCTACGGCTGCATGACGGTGTGGCGGTTCGGCAGGCTCGACAAGCAAGGTTTCGGCCTGACCGATGTGGCCACGCTGGCCCGCGCTTACGAGGACGCCGGCGGTGAGCCGTTCGATCCGGCCCGCTTCCGCTTCTGGCTGGTCTATCGGACAGTGTGGTGGGCACTTGGCTGCCTGTCGATGGGGCAATCATGGCGATCCGGCACAGATCGATCGCTGGAACGGGTCGTCGTCGCCCGCCGCTGCGCGGAACAGGAGCTAGACCTGCTCTTGCTGCTCGAAAGCGAAGCCCCTGAGGCAGAACGCGAGCGCCTCTTCCCCGCCGCGCCGCTGCCGGCACCCGAAAGCCGGGGCGAGCCAACAGCGACGGAAGTCCTGACCGCCGTTTCCGAATGGCTCGCCGCCACGGTCAAGGGCAAGCTCGAGGGGCGCGAACGCTGGGAACTGGCCGTCGCCCAGAATGCCCTCGGCATCGTCCGCCGCGAACTGGCCGGGCGTGCCGACCCCGCGGACAAGCGCCTTGCCGAGGACATTCTCGCCGGGCGCCAGTCGCTCGCAACGGCAGGACTTCTTGCCACGCTCCGTTCTCGCACCCTTTCCACCCTTTCCGCCGACATGCCCAAGTACCCCGCGCTCGCGCCCGCCCGCGCCCTCTGGAGCCAAGCCTGATGGACTTCGACCTACCCCAGGACCTCGTCGCCTATATCGCCGAACTCGACGCCTTCATCGATGCCGAGATCAAGCCGCTCGAACAGGCAGACGACAACATCCGCTTCTTCGATCACCGCCGCGAATGGGCCCGCACCGATTTCGAAAACGGCGGTCTGCCGCGACATGAATGGGAAGAACTGCTGGTGGAGGCCACCCGCCGTGCCGATGCAGCCGGGCATTGGCGGTTCTCCGCGCCGAAGAAGTACGGCGGCAAGGACGGCAAGAACCTGTGGATGGCAGTGATCCGCGACCACTTCGCCGCCAAGGGTCTGGGGCTGCACAACGACCTGCAGAACGAACACTCAATCGTCGGCAACTTCCCATTCGTGAACATGTTCGAACACTTCGGCACGCCCGAACAGCAGCAAGAGTTCATCAATGGCGGCTTTGCCCGCACCCGCCGCACCGCCTTCGGCCTCACCGAGCCCAACCATGGCTCCGACGCCACGCACATGGAAACCCGCGCCGTGCCGGAAACGCGCGATGGGGTGCCGGGCTGGCGCATCGATGGCGAGAAGATGTGGACCACGGGCATGCATGTCGCCACCCACTGCGCCACTTTCGCCCGCACCAGCGGCGAGCACGGCGATGCGCGCGGCATCACCTGCTTTCTCGTGCCCAACCCCACCGAAGGCCTCGTGATCGAGGAGTACCTGTGGACCTTCAACATGCCGACCGACCACCCGCGCGTGTCGTTCACCAACGTCTGGGTGCCGGACAGCGCGATCCTCGGCCCCATCGGCGGCGGGCTCGCCATTGCGCAGAGCTTCGTTCACCAGAACCGCATCCGCCAGGCGGCATCATCGCTTGGCGCCGCGACGTTCTGCGTCGAGGAATCGGTGCGCTATGCGCGCGAACGCAAGCCCTTCGGCGAGGAACTTGCCCGCAATCAGGCCATCCAGTTCCCACTGGTGGAACTTGCCACGCAGTGCGAGATGCTGCGCCTGCTGATCCGCAAGACGGCATGGGAAATGGACCGCCTCGAGGCCGAAGATGGCGGCCACAAGCGCATCGAGCGTGAACTGTCGGACAAGGTCTCGATGTGCAATTACTGGGCGAACCGGCTGGTCTGCGAAGCTGCCGACCGTGCCATGCAGGTCCACGGCGGCATCGGCTATTCGCGCCACAAGCCGTTCGAACACATCTTCCGGCATCACCGCCGCTACCGCATCACCGAAGGTGCGGAAGAGATCCAGATGCGGAAGGTTGGCGCCTTCCTGTTCGGCTATCTCGGGCCGAGGAAGGGCCGGTTCTGACAGGCGGGGGAGTCGTCATCGGCTCCCCCGACCAGCAATTCAGGCCAGCGCCGCCTTGAGATCGTGGACGAGGTCGGTGCGCTCCCACGGGAAGAAGTCGCCCTCGGCCTTGCGCCCGAAGTGACCATAGGCCGCGGTCGGCTGGTAGATCGGCTTGTTGAGGCCCAGGTGCGTGCGGATCGAACGCGGGGTCAGGCCGCCAAGCTTGGCAATGCCCAGGATCGCCTGCTCGATCTTGTCGTCGCCGACGGTGCCGGTGTCATGCGTGTCGACATAGAGCGACAGCGGCTTCGACACGCCGATGGCATAGGCGATCTGGATCGTGCAGCGCGTGGCGAGCCCTGCTGCGACCACGTTCTTGGCAAGGTAGCGGGTGATGTAGGCGGCCGAACGATCAACCTTGGTCGGGTCCTTGCCCGAGAACGCGCCGCCGCCGTGGGGAGCCGCACCGCCATAGGTGTCGACGATGATCTTGCGGCCGGTCAGGCCAGCGTCGCCGTCGGGACCGCCGATCTCGAAGCTGCCGGTCGGGTTGATGAAGTATTCGGTCTCGCGCAGCAGCACAGGCGGGATCACGTCGGCAATCACGCCTTTCACATAGGCTGCGAGCTCGGCCTGCTTGGCCGGGTCGTTCTCGTCGTAACCCGCCTTGTGCTGGGTCGAGACGACGATCGCCGTGGCCGCAACCGGCAGCGAACCTTCATAGCGCAACGTGACCTGGCTCTTGGCATCGGGTTCGAGGAACGGCGCAGCGCCCGAGTGGCGATCGGCGGCCATGCGCTCGAGAATCTTGTGGCTGTAGTAGAGCGTGGCGGGCATCAGGCCGGGCGTCTCGTCGGTGGCATAGCCGAACATGATGCCCTGGTCACCGGCGCCTTCGTCCTTGTTCTCGCCAGCATCGACGCCCTGCGCGATGTGGGCCGACTGGCCGTGCAGGCGGTTGATGAGCTCGAACTTCTCCCAATGGAAGCCGTCCTGCGCATAACCGATGCGCTTCACCGTCTCGCGCACGGTCCGCTCGATCTCGTCCTGCGCGCCCGGTGCCCATTCACCGTTCTCGTACACGCCCTTGCAGCGGATTTCACCGGCAAGCACGACAAGCTGCGTGGTCGTCAGGGTTTCGCAGGCGATGCGCGCTTCGGGGTCCTTCGACAGGAACAAGTCGACGATCGCGTCGCTGATCTGATCGGAAACCTTGTCCGGATGGCCTTCGGATACGGATTCGGAAGTGAACAGGTAATCGGTGCGCATCGAGAGTCCTATGCGAAAAGGGCCTGTGCTGTTAGGCAAGCAATATAAAGAAAGCTTTATGTCCCAGACCGCTTAGCGTTTCCGCGTGGCGCTTGCAACAAGCGCAACGAAAAGAAGCGCTACTGCCCACAAAAGGCCGAGAATGTTCCCGGTGCGCGCGAACAGCGTCGGCGCGTGGGGCGGCGGCACCTTGCCGTCGAGGCGCCCGGCGCGATGCTGCGGCACGAACTGCCGGACAACGCCATCGGCATCCACCACCGCCGAGATGCCCGTCGTCGTGGCTCTCAAGACCGGCAAGCCCTCTTCGATTGCCCGCATCCGCGCCTGCGCCAGATGCTGCGGTGGCCCCCAGGCGCCGAACCAGCCGTCATTGGACGGATTGAACAGGTAATCCGGCCGATGCCCGCGATCCACCACCTGCCCGGAAAAGATGATCTCATAGCAGATCTGCACCCCGGCCTTGCCGTAAGCGCCAAGATCGAGCGTGCGCGCCCCCGGCCCTGCAAAGAAGTCGAGGCTGCCCGCCACCAGCCGTGAAAGGCCGATAGGTTCGAGGACAGAGCGCATCGGCAGGTACTCGCCATAGGGAACCAGGTGCGCCTTGGCATAGGACCCTCGGATCGCTCCGGCCGAATCCACCGCGGTCACCACATTCCAGGCACCCGCGACCTTGCGCCCCTCCATGGCAAGGTCGGTCGTTCCGGTCAGCAGCAAGCCCCCTTTGCCGGCGACCCGACCGAGCCGTTCGCGCGCCAGCAGTGGATCACCGGCATAGGTCGTCTCGTCGTACCAGAACTGCGCATAGCCCTCGCGCAGGAAGTCGGGCACGCCGCTCTCCGGCCAGAGCAACAAGCGGTTCTCGCCGGGCTTGCGGGCCAGCGACAGCGCCGCCGTCTTCTGGAACTGGTTCTCGAAATTGGCGGGATCGTTGAGCAGGTCCTGCCGCACGTCCGGCTGGACCAGCGTGAACGGCAATGTCCCTTCCAGCCGCTCGCCATGCAAAGGCAGAACCATCAACAGCGCCGGCCCGAGGGCATAGGCCCCTGCTGCCCATTTCTGCCCCTGCCGCCACGCGCGCAGGGCGAACAGCCACCACCCCGCCAGCAGCACGACGAGGCCCGAAAGCGCATATGTCCCGGTCCACTGTGCCGCCAGCGCCAGGCCGGGACGATCGAAACCGCCCAGCGTCACCATCGCCAGCGGATTCCACGCAAACCCTGTGAACATCCACGAGCGCAGCCATTCGGACACGATCCACGCCGCGGCAAAGGCTGGCAGGAGCATGGCCCGCCGCGTGTGCGCCAGCCACCAGCCGCCCCATGTCGCCAAGGCCGGAAATACCGCGAGATAGAGCGCGAGCAGGACCACCGCGATCCAGCCAAGCCAGGTCGGCATTTCCGCCTGATAGGTGAAAGCCGTTGCAATCCAGCCATTGCCGACAGTGAAGTGCCCGACGCCGAACAGCCATCCGGTGAGCAGCGCCTGCCGCCAGGTCTTCACCACGTGCAGGCGATGGATCAGGAACGCAAAGGCGGCCAGCGTCAGCGGCCACAGGCCCAAAGGCTGAAAGCCGCAGGCAGCGAGGCCACCAGCGGCAATGGTCAGCAGGCTGTCACGCGAAGGAAGGCGAGAGGAAAAGCGGGAAGCTGTCATGCCTCCCTGCTATGGGGTGCGCCGGGAGAGACCGCAAGCGGCCCGTCCCGGCATCACCAATCAGCCCTCTGCAGGCTCGGTCGCTTCGGCGACCGGAGTCTTGCGCGGGCGGCCGCGCTTCTTGGGTGCAGGAGCAGCAACTTCTTCGACAACCACCTCTGCCGCCGGTGCTGCAGCAGGAGCAGGCTCGGCCTCGACCTTGGCGCTGATCGACGGCGGCAGGAACGAGGCATCCAGCGTCGCCGGTGCTTCGTCAGCCGCAGCCTTGGCGCCGCGCGGACGACGCTCGGTGCGCGGGCGAAGCCCACGTGTAGCGCGCGTCACGAACGGATTGTCGTTGGCGTCGGCAATCGGCTCGCCTTCGATGGCGGGAACACCCTCGCCGGGCAGAGCCTCGGCAGGTGCCGCTTCAGCTTCGGCATCGCGGCTGCGATTGCGCTCGAACCGGCGCGTGCCCTCACGACGGGTGCCACGCTCTTCGGAACCACGATCATCGCGCTGCCGGTCTTCGCGCTGCCGATCATCACGCGGGCGTTCGTCACGTTGGCGGTCGTCACGCGGGCGGTCGTCACGTTGGCGATCCTCGCGATCACGGCGACCTTCATAACGGTCACCGCGATCCTGGCGTTCACCCCGGTCCTGGCGTTCGCCGCGATCCTGGCGGTCTTCGCGGTCCTCACGCTCGCGCCGGGTCGAGACCGGGCGGTCGAACGCGGGGAAATCACCCTCGACGCTGAATTCGTCCGCACCTTCCTCGGCGTCCTGCTCCTGCCAGCGCTCACCGCCGTTCTGGCGGGCACGCTGCTCTTCCTGGCGGACGCGGGTGTCGGCGATCACGCGGAAATAGTGGTCGGCAAACTGCAGGTAGTATTCGGCCTGCACGCGGTCGCCATTCAGATGGGCGTCCTGCGCGAGCTTGCGATACTTCTCCAGCATCTGGGGCGCATTGCCCCGCGCGCGGCTGTCGATCCGGTTGAGCTGCTGACCACCGTTCTGGGGGCGACCGTTGTTGCCCCGGCCGCGACGGCGGTTGTTACCACGATTGTTATTCAACTCAGGCACTTCCTTAAATGGGGCGGCCTCTCGTAAAGCTTGAGCAACCCGTAATGCCGCGCAACCCTCCGCCACCGGTTCGCGTCATGCGAATCGGGGTTCCCAGCATCTGCTTTCGTCCCGACCCCTTTGGCCGATATTCCCTGCAAATGGTGGATTTGGCCGGGACGGGAAGCCTTCGTCCGTCCCCTGCCTAAAAACACAATTAGTGACCCGCAGGTCCCTTGCCAAGAGGAATATTGGCAGAAACCGCCATTTCGACCGCCCTTTTTCGCCCCGCCAGATCGCAATGGACCCGCGCGGACATTCCGGCAGCGCGCGCAATGCCTGAAACGGCGTCGGCCTGCGTCCAGCCGATCTCGACGATGGCGATGCCCCGCTCGGTCAGCAACTCCGGAAGCTGCGGCACCAGAATCCGGTAATCGTCCAGTCCGTCAGGGCCAGAAAACAGCGCAGAGGCGGGTTCGTGCTGGCGAACCGACGCATCGAGTTCTGCCTCGTCCTCGACATAAGGCGGGTTCGAAAGGACCAGGTCGAACTTTCCCAGCCCTTGCGCCCAATCCGTCTGCGTCCAGTCGCCCTCCAGAACGCGCGCAGACGGCGCATGGCGTTCGGCATTGGCCTTGGCCACGGCCAGGGCTTCGGGAGAGCGCTCGATCGCGATGCCTTCAGCCTGCGGCCATAGCGACAGCGCCGCCAGCAGCAGCGCTCCCGAGCCCGTCCCGAGATCGAGAATCCGCACAGGTGGCGCCGTGCCGGAAAAGGCTTCGCGCGCCGCCTCCACCAGCGTTTCGGTATCGCCGCGCGGGATCAGCACCGCCGGACTGACCGCCAGTTCCAGCCCATAGAATTCGGCGCTGCCGGTAATATAGGCAACCGGTTCATGCCACATTCGTCGCTCGACCAGAGCAGCGAAGCCATCGGGCACGGCGCCCGCCATGTGCCGCAGCAACAGGTCCGTCCGCGAGCACCCCAGCGCATGCGCCATCAGCACTTCGGCATCGAGCCGCGCGGTGTCCGACGTGGCGGAAAGCTGGTCGGCGGCAGCGCGCAGGGCCTCGGCAACCTTCACTTGGCGCTGCTACCCATCCAGCGCCGCCAGCCGCTTTGACTGGTCCTCGGCGATCAGCGCGTCGATCAGTTCGGCAAGGCCCGGTCCTTCGAGAATTTCGGGCAGACGGTGCAGCGTCAGGTTGATGCGGTGGTCTGTCACCCGGCCTTGCGGAAAATTGTAGGTGCGGATGCGCTCGGAGCGGTCGCCCGATCCAACCATGGCCTTGCGCGCTTCGGCCTCTTCGCCCTGGGCGGCATCGCGCTGCGCCTCGAACAGGCGGGCGCGCAGCACCTGCATCGCCTTGTCCTTGTTCTTGTGCTGGCTGCGCCCGTCCTGGCAGGTGACGACCGTGCCGGTCGGCAGGTGGGTAATGCGCACGGCGGAATCGGTCGTATTCACATGCTGCCCGCCCGCGCCGCTGGCCCGGTAGACGTCGATCTTGAGGTCCTTGTCCTCGATCCGCACATCAACTTCGTCGGGCTCGGGCAGCACGGCAACCGTCGCCGCGGAAGTGTGGATGCGCCCGCCGCTCTCCGTAACCGGCACGCGCTGCACGCGGTGGACGCCGCTTTCGAACTTGAGCTTGGCGAAGACGCCGCTGCCGGTGACGTTGGCGACCACTTCCTTGTACCCGCCCAGGTCGTTTGCGTTGACCGACACGACCTCGACCCGCCAGCCCTGCTCGGCGGCATAGCGCTCGTACATGCGGTACAGGTCCGCCGCGAACAGCGCCGCCTCGTCGCCCCCGGTGCCGGCGCGGATTTCGAGCATCGCGGGGCGGCTGTCCGCAGCATCCTGCGGCAGCATGGCCACGGCGAGGCGGTGCTCGGCCTCCGGAAGTTCGGCATTGATCCGCCGCAGTTCCTCGTCCGCCAGTTCGCGCATGTCGGGATCGTCCAGCGTGGCAAGGCTGACCAGTTCGGCGCGCATGTCCGCAATCTCGCGGGCGACGCGGGCGACCGGTTCCAGCTCGGCATAGTCCCGGCTGGCGGCAATGAACTCCGCCCCCTCCAGCGTACCCGAAGCCAGCCGCGCCTCAAGCTCGGCAAAGCGATTGGCGATCTGGGCAAGGCGGGCTTCGGAAACGCTCATGCGCCCACCCTCACTTCGTCATCCCGGGCTTGACCCGGGATCCCGCTATTTGGTCAACCGCCGCAAAAGGGACAGCGGGACCCCGGGTCAAGCCCGGGGTGACGGAAAACGTGTGGTACATCAGAACTCAGCAGCCTGCGCGTCAAGCAACTGACGCAGAATATCGGACGCGCTGTCTTCGGCGCGAACGCGCGCTGCAGGCCGGCCGTCACGCATGGCCAGTGCCAGGATCGCCTTCGCTCCCATCTTCACCGCCTTGTCGAACCGCTTGCGCGCCGAGCCCGACGCCACGAGTTCGGCCGAGACACCTTCCCGGCGCAAGCGCGAAACCTGCGCGATCCCGCCGGTCAGCAGCGCGTCGTCCTCGACCACGACAATGACGTCGGCCTTGGCCTCGCCCTTCTCGCCCACCAGCATCGCCAGGCGCTCGATCCCGGCTGCCCAGCCCACCGCCGGTGTTGCCGCGCCGCCCAGCGCCTCCATCAAGCCATCATAGCGGCCGCCGCCGAGCACGGTGCCCTGCGCGCCCAGCCGGTCGGTCACGAACTCGAACGCGGTGTGGCGGTAATAGTCCAACCCGCGCACCAGAGTCGGCGCGCGGGTCCAGCTGACACCGGCCGCGTCAAGGCCCGAGGTGACCTTCGCGAAGAAATCCTGCGCTTCGCTCGAAAGGTAGTCGTCGATCTTGGGCGCGTCGGCGGTGAAGACCTTGTCGCGGGGGTCCTTGCTGTCGAGAATCCGCAGCGGATTCTTGGCCAGCCGCTCCTGAGAGTCCTCGGAGAGTTGGTCCTTTGCCCCCATGAAGTATGCCACGAGTTGGGAACGCCACTTCTCGCGGCTTTCGGCATCGCCCAGCGTGTTGAGCTGTAGCGTCACGCCGTCCGCGATGCCGAGCTCCTTCAGCAATTGGTCAGCCATTACAAGCAGTTCGACATCCGCCTGCGGCTCGCCCGCGCCGATGATCTCGGCGTCGATCTGGTGGAACTGGCGGTAGCGGCCCTTTTGCGGCCGCTCATAGCGGAACAGCGGCCCATGCGTCGCAACCTTGAGCGGCGCATACTGCTGCCAGCCATCGGTGATGAAGGCGCGCGCGATTCCGGCGGTGAATTCGGGCCGCAGCGTCAGCGATTCCCCGCCGCGATCCTCGAAAGAGTACATTTCCTTCGACACGACGTCGGTCGTCTCGCCCAAGGACCGGCTGAAAACCGCCGTCTTTTCAAATACCGGCATTTCCACGCGGCGGAAGCGGTAGAGCTTGCGCACGCGCTCGAACGTCTCGACGACGAAGGCAAAAGCCTCGGCATCGGGGCCGAAGATGTCCTGGGTGCCACGAATAGGCTGCGGTGTCTGCGTGCTCATGGGCGCGCGATTAGCCCGAAAGCGGCAAAACGGGAAGGCCTGCGAAAAAGGCGCTGCGTAATGGTTGCGGATGCGACTTCTTCGGGCCATGAACGTGTGCCATGAAGACAAAGCTCGCGGTCGCCCCGCTCCTCCTCGCCCTTTCCGTGTCAACTCAGGCGCTTGCCGCCAACTCCGCGCCGATGGCGGTGCCGATCCAGCAGACCGTGCCGGACGCGCAGGACATCGCCTATCCAGGCGTCATGACGCTCGATATCGACGCGACCGACGTGGCGCGCGGCGATTACAAGGTGACGCAGACGATCCCGGTCGCCTCGGGTGCCAAGGAACTGATCCTGCTCTACCCGCAGTGGCTGCCCGGCAACCATGGACCGCGCGGGCCGCTTTCCGAACTCGTCGGCGTGCAGTTCTTCGTCGATGGCAAGCCGGTGGAATGGAAGCGTGACCGGGTCGAGGTCTATGCCTTCCACGTGATGCTGCCCGCAGGCGCAAAGGAAGTCGTCGCCAAGCTGATCCACACCTCGCCGCTGCAGAGCGCCGAAGGGCGCATCACGATGACGCCGGAAATGCTCAACCTGCAGTGGGAAAAGATGAGCCTCTATCCTGCGGGCCACTACGTCCGCCGCATCCGCGTGAAGCCGACCGTCACGCTGCCGCAGGGCTGGACGCCCGCCACTGCGCTCGACGGCATGAGCATGGCCGGCAACCGCGTGACCTGGGCCGAGACCGACTACGAAACGCTGGTCGATTCGCCGATCTTCGCCGGCAAGTATTTCAGGAAGTGGGACCTTGGGCAGAACGTCACGCTCAACGTCGTCGCCGACAAGGCGGAACAGCTCGAAGCCAAGCCCGAGCATATCGCCGCCCACAGCGCGCTGGTGCAAGAAGCGAAGCTGGCGTTCGGCGCCAACCACTTCGATCACTACGATTTCCTGCTCGCCCTGTCGGACAAGATCGGGGGAATCGGCCTTGAGCATCATCGTTCGAGCGAGAACCAGCTTGAGCCGGAGGCCTTTACCCAGTGGGACAAGCAGGAGTGGGACCGCAACCTGCTTCCGCATGAATATGCGCACTCATGGTCGGGCAAGTTCCGCCGTCCGGCGCGCCTGTGGACGCCCGATTATCGCCAGCCGATGCAGGGCGACCTGCTGTGGACCTACGAAGGCCAGGACCAGTTCTGGGGCGCAGTCCTCGCCGCGCGTTCGGGCATGCAGGGCAAGGACACCGTGCTGGGCATGCTGGCGGCATGGGCGGGTGGCTTCACGCAGCAACCGGGCCGCGACTGGCGCTCGGTCGAGGATACAGGCTTCGATCCGGTCTTCGCCTCGCGCAAGCCGAAGCCCTATTCCTCGCTCGCCCGCAACGAGGACTACTACACCGAAGGCGCGCTGGTCTGGCTCGAGATCGACCAGATCCTGCGTGAAGGCACCGGCGGCAAGAAGTCGATCGACGATTTCGCCAAGGCCTTCTTCGGCATGAACCCGGGCGACTATGGCCAGATCCCGTTCGAGGTGGACGAGATCGTGACCAAGCTCAACGCGCTCTACCCCTATGACTGGGCCAAGCTGATCGACACCCGCATCAACCAGCCGGGCCAGCCCGCGCCGCTGAACGGGATCGAAAAGGGCGGCTACAAGCTGGTCTGGAAGGAAGAGCCCAATCCCTACATGAAGGCCGCGATGGACTTCGGCAAGGGCCTGAGCCTTGCCAACTCGGTCGGCATCTCGCTCGACAAGGAAGGCAAGGTCACCGGCACCCGCTGGGACAGCCCGGCCTTCAACGCCGGCATCGTCACGGGCACGCAGATCATGGCGATCAATGGCACGGCCTACAGCGCCGATGACATGAAGAAGGCGATCACCGCGGCCAAGGGCGAAAAGGGCGCGCCACTGGAACTGCTGGTCAAGCGCGGCAGCCGGTTCGAGACCATCAAGCTCGATTACAAGGACGGCCTGCGTTACCCGTGGCTCGAGCGGGTTGCCCCGGGCAAGGCGCCGACCGGGCTCGATCTGCTGCTGACGCCGAAGCGTCCGGGCGCGGCTGTGGCGAAGAAGAAGTAAGCCTGTGAAACGTGGCGGCGTCACGCTGGGGAACCGGCTGGCGCCGCCGCGCTTCGTCCTGTTTCTCGTGCTGCTACTGGCCGCTTTCTTCGGCTACTGGCAAATCCCTGGCGCAAACCGGACCGCCGATGCCGCAGCATTGAGCTTCGACCTGGCAGCGGCTGTCTTCCTGCTTTCCCTGCTACCGCTGTTGCGGGACAGCGACGTGACGCAAATGCGCGCCCATGCAGCCGCGAACGACGCCAATCGCGTGCTGGTGCTGGCGATCACCACGATCGTGACCATGGTCGTCCTTGCCGCAATTTCCGGCGAGCTGCCCGGTGCCTCGGGCGGCGACAGGGTGGCGATGGTCAAACTGGTCGGCACGCTGCTGCTGACCTGGCTGTTCGCCAACTCGGTCTATGCCCTGCACTACGCACACCTGTTCTACACCAGCCGCGATGGCAAGGTTGCCGGCGGGATCGACTTTCCGGGCACGAAAACGCCCGACTATCTGGACTTTGCCTACTTCAGCTTCACGCTGGGCATGACCTTCCAGACATCGGACACCGAGATCACCAGCAAGACGGTGCGCCGAATCGCCACGCTGCATTCCTTCGCGGCGTTCGTGTTCAACATCGGCGTGATTGCGTTCACGATAAACGCCCTCGGCTAAGCGTTACTCCATAAGTCTTGTTGCGGTGCAAAAGCGGCTTCGCTAGGGGCGGCGCATCCTCTCCACCCAACGAACAGGGCCAAAGATGCGCATCGACATGATTCCCACCGGTGACAATCCGCCGGAAAGCCTCAACGTCATCATCGAGGTTCCGGTCGGCGGCGAGCCGGTCAAGTACGAATTCGACAAGGCATCGGGCGCGCTGTTCGTTGACCGCATCCTGCACACGCCGATGCGCTACCCCGCCAACTACGGCTTCGTGCCGCACACCCTCTCACCCGACGGTGACCCGCTCGACGCGCTGGTGATCGCGCGCTCGCCCTTTCTTGCAGGCTCGGTCGTCCGCGCCCGTCCCATCGCCGTGCTCAACCTTGAGGACGAACACGGCGGAGACGAGAAGCTGGTCTGCGTGCCGGTCGATTCGACCTTCCCGTACTATTCGGACGTGAAGGAACGCGACGATCTGCCGGAAATCGTGATGCAGCAGATCGAACACTTCTTCACCCACTACAAGGACCTGGAAAAGGACAAGTGGGTGCGCGTAGGCACCTGGGGCGGCGCTGACGACGCCAGGCGCATCACGATCGAAGCGATCGAACGCGCAAAGTCGGCCAAGGGCTGAACTTTCGCCTCTGCGAATGAATGAGGGCGCGGGGTCGGCGGACCTTGCGCCCTCTTTCGTTTCAATCGCCCGCAACGCTCATGCCGTCGACCCGCAGGGTGGGCGTATCGATACCGCGATAGACGTCGAGATCGTTCGCTGCAGTCAATGCCGCGAACATGTCGATGAGGCTTCCCGCCACGGTGAATTCCGCAATCGGTCCGGCCAGCTCACCGTTCACGATGCGGAAGCCGGAAGCCCCGCGGCTGTAGTCGCCGGTCACGCCGTTGACGCCCTGCCCGATCAGTTCGGTGACATAGACGCCATCGGCGATGTCGGCCATCAGCTGGGCAGGCGTAATGGTGCCGGCTTCGAGCACGACATTGCTGGACGTCACGTGTGGCGCACCCGAAGATCCACGCGAGGCATGGCCGGTCGGCATTGCCCCCAGCTGGCGTGCGGCGGCCGAATCCATGAGCCAGCCGGTCAACTGCCCGGCATCGATCAGCTTGCGCGGCGCGGTTGGCAGCCCTTCTCCGTCAAACGGGCGCGAGCGCATGCCGCGTAGCGCCAGCGGATTGTCGGAGATGGTGATTGCACTGTCGAACAGCTTCTGGCCGTCGCGATCGAGCAGGAAGCTGGCGCGACGGGCAATCGAGGCCCCGCTCATCGCTCCCAGCAGGTGGCCGACCAGAGTATTGGCGACGCGCGGGTCGAACACGACCGGCATCGGGCCGGATTTGACCCGTCCCGGGTTCAGGCGACGTACGGCCCGCTCGCCCGCTTCGCGGCCGATCTCGGCAGGGCCTTTGAGGTCAGCGGCATGGCGGGTGCTGCGCCAGGAGTAATCGCGCTGCATGTTGCCGCCCTCGCCCGCGACGACGCTTGCCGAGATGCTGTGGCTGGATGCAGCGTAGGCACCGGAGAAGCCGTGGCTGGTGGCGAGCGCGAACAGCCCTCGCCCAGCGCTGGCCCCGCCGCCCTCGCTGTTGGTCACGCCGGGGATGGCACGGGCGGCTTCCTCGGCTTCCTCCGCCAGACGGCGAAGGTCTGCCGGGCTGCGCTCGGTCCCGTCATCAAGATCGAGGTCGGGCGCAAGGCCCTGAAGCAGCAGCTCTTCGGGGGCGAGCCCTGCGAACTTGTCGGCCGGGGCGAGCCGGGCCATGGCAACGGCGCGGCTGGCGAGCTCATCGAGCGCAGTGTCGCCAAGATCGGTCGAGCCGATCGAAGCAGATGCCCCCCCGACAAAGACGCGCAGGCCGATGTTCTCGGATTCGGACCGCTCGACGTCCTCGAGCGCACCAAGCCGCACCGAGACCGATTCCGAGGCGTTGCCGAGATAGACTGCATCGCCTGCATCGGCCCCCGCACGGCGCGCGCGCGCGATCAGCGCTTCGCAGCGCTCCTGGGCTTCGGCGGGTGACAGCATGAACAGACCTTGACCTGGTCCCGCTTGAAAGCGGTGGCAAACGCCATGTCATGGGCCTGTTCGTCGCTCAGATGTTCCCAGCGACGCTCAAAATGACGGAATAGCGGAATGATGGCCGCAACCAGCACGACCAGCACGAAGACCGGGAGGATCGAGGCGCTCTGGTCCTGAAGCTCGTGCATGGTCACGAAGATCTGCAACGCCGTGTAGACCAGCAGCCCGTAGGCGACGTTGTTGCTCATCTTCTTGCGCCAGTCGATCGCTGCGGACTTTGCCGCCTGCGAATGGAGGGCCTTGTTCATGGCTCCGATCCTTGTGCTACCCTGCTCCGAAAGCAGTAGATCATGCGGCACGCGAACCTGCAAGATCAATTCCAATTCGGAGTGTTTCGCCCAAGGACAAGTCGCTCATTCACGTTTGGCAAAGCAGGGCCATGCATAAATCCTGCCAAATCCGCGGCGCGGGGTTTGCCGCGTCGCGATGTGGCGTTATTGGAAGGGCCAAGCGCCTGAAACTGCAGAGCTGAAGCGATGACCGTGATCGAAAAGACTGCCGCCCCTGCAAATGCTGCCCCGCCGATCCCGCAGGGCGGGCTCGAAGTCGTGTCGATTGCCAAGTCCTATGACAAGCGTGCGGTTCTCACCGACATCTCCCTATCCGTCGGCAAAGGCGAGGTGCTGGGCCTGCTGGGGCCGAACGGCGCGGGAAAGACGACGTGCTTCTACTCGATCATGGGCCTGGTACGCCCCGATTCGGGCCGCATCCTGCTTGATGGCGTCGATATCACAAAGCTGCCGATGTACCGGCGCTCGATCCTCGGCCTCGGGTATCTGCCGCAGGAAACCTCGATCTTCCGCGGCATGACGGTCGAGCAGAACATTTCGACCGTGCTCGAACTGATCGAGCCGGACAAGGCTACGCGCGAAGCCGAGCTTGAACGCCTGCTCGACGAATTCGGCCTGACGCGGCTGCGCTCCAGCCCGGCCATGGCGCTTTCGGGCGGCGAACGCAGGCGCTGCGAGATTGCCCGCGCTCTGGCGGCGCGCCCGTCGATCATCCTGCTCGACGAGCCCTTTGCCGGGATCGACCCGCTTTCGATCAGCGACATCCGCCATCTGGTGAAGGACCTCAAAGGGCGCGGCATCGGCGTGCTGATCACCGACCACAACGTGCGCGAAACACTCGATATCGTCGATCGCGCCTGCATCATCTATGGCGGGCAAGTCCTGTTTGCCGGCAGCCCCGAAGCGCTGGTTGCCGATGCCAACGTCCGCAGGCTCTATCTTGGCGAAGGCTTCACCCTGTGAGGCAGGGCGGCAACTGATGCTGGACTCGGGGGGAGTCTGAAGGATGGCTCTCGGGCCTCGGTTGGACATCCGGCAGACCCAGTCGCTGGTGATGACGCCGCAACTCCAGCAGGCGATCAAGCTGCTGGCGTTGTCGAACCTCGAGGTGGAAACCTTCATCGGCGAGGCGCTCGAAGCCAATCCTCTGCTGGAAATCGGTGAAGCTTCTCAGCCCGAGCCCATGGAGGTCCTGCCCGAGGAACTGCGGCGGACACATCTCGAATCCTCGCCGGTCGACCAGCTGGTTTCCGAAGGTCGGGTGGAGGAAGATCGACCGCTCGACATCGATGTCTCCGCGCTGGACCGCGACCGTGATACCGGCGATGCGGGCGCATTCGAGCTTTCCGCCTCGCGCGACCTTGCCGCAGGCGGCGAAGGCCCGGATATCGACGAGCATGGCCGCTTCGAGCAGACGCTGGCCGAGCATCTCCATGCCCAGATCGGCGCAAGCACTTCGGACCCGCAGATGCTGTTCGTCGCCCGCTGGCTGATCGATCAGCTGGACGAGGCAGGCTATATCGGCATTCCACTCGGCGAGATTGCCGACGCACTCGGGCTATCGCTTGTCGTCGTCGAACGCGCATTGGCGCTGGTCCAGACGCTCGACCCCACCGGCGTCGGCGCGCGTAATCTTGCCGAATGCATCGCGCTGCAGGCGAAGGAGGCCGATCGCTACGATCCCTGCATGGCCCGGCTGATAGACAACTTGGACCTCGTCGCGCGCGGGGAAATCGCGCGGCTCAAGCGGCTGTGCCAGGTCGATGACGAAGATTTCGCCGACATGCTGGCCGAGTTGCGCAGCTACGATCCGCGTCCCGGCCTGCGCTTTGGTGGTGGTACTGCAGAAGCTGTCGTGCCCGACATCCTGGTACGCGCCACAAGGGACGGGTGGAACATCGCGCTCAACCAGGCAACCCTGCCGCGCCTGGTCGTCAACCGCAGCTACTATGTCGAAATGCGCGGGGCCTGTATCAGCAAGGACGCCAAGGCCTGGCTGGGCGACAAGCTGGCCGATGCCAACTGGCTGCTGAAGGCGCTCGACCAGCGGCAGAAGACGATCCTCAAGGTGGCATCGGAACTGGTGAAGCAACAGGACGGCTTCTTCCGGCACGGCGTGGCGCACTTGCGCCCACTCACGCTCAAGACCGTGGCCGAAGCGATCTCGATGCATGAATCGACCGTCAGCCGGGTCACCTCGAACAAGTACCTGCATTGCGAGCGGGGCACGTTCGAGCTGAAGTATTTCTTCACATCCGGCGTGGGCTCGTCGGACGGCGAAGGCGCTTCTGCCGAAGCGGTCAAGGCCGCGATCCGGCAGCTGATCGATGCCGAGGATCCCAAGGCGATCCTTTCGGACGATGCCCTTGTCGATCTCTTGAAAGCCAAGGGCTTCGACCTCGCCCGGCGCACGGTGGCGAAGTATCGCGAGGCAATCGGGCTCGGCAGTTCGGTGCAGCGGCGGCGCCAGAAGGCGCTGGCGGCGGTCCGCTAGAGCACTTTAGGCGCTCAAGCGCCGGGCCGCTCGGCCAGCATGTGCTGGATCATGCCCTGCAGGTTGGCGTCGTACCTTGCAAGAACCTGATGGTCCTCTGCCGTGTCCCAGTGCGTCACGAGTTCACGGCCGTTGAACCAGTGCAGCGCGTAACCCGGCGGGTCGGCAATGATCAGGTTCCGCTCGTCAGGGCAGTCCGGGTCGATCGGCCGCAGATCCAGCGCGACTTGCGGCGCCGTCGACGGGCAGGTGGCGACAACCGTGCCTTCCCACGCTGTGCTGATGGCGCGATGGATATGGCCACAGACCACGCCGACGATGTTGCTTCTGCCGCGCAAGCATGCAGCCAGCCGTTCGACCCATGGTTCGGCCGGATCGGTGTTCATCCACGGAATGCCGACCTCTACCGGAGGATGGTGCTGGACGATCAGCGTGCGCACATCCGGCGCTTCGTCGAGCCGCGCCCTGAGCCAATCGGCACGAGCCTCGCAGAAGGCGCCGCCGTGGCGACCTTCCTCGAGCGTATCGAGTACGATCAGGCGCAGCGGGCCGGTTTCGACGACATACTGCAGAAAGCCCCCGTCGAAGGCGATCTCGGGAAAAACCTCGCGGAAAGTGGCACGTTCGTCATGGTTGCCGAGCGCATAGTGCACCGGGAACGGCAGGCCTGAGAAAGCCTCGCGCAGGCGCTCGTAGCTGGCCCTGTCACCGCGGTCGATCAGGTCACCGGTCGCCAGCAGCAAATCCGGGCGCGGCTGCATCGCAGCCAGTTCCCCCAGCACGCGGTCAAGCCGCTGCCGGTTGAATTCACCGGGCGAATCAGGTTCGAACCCGAGGTGAATATCGGTGACCTGCGCGATCAGCATCGTCCCCCCGTCCCGGCGCTTTATCGCAGCTTGACCGGGAAACGGGGCCTTTCAGCCACGGCCACGGTTTGCGCCACGTCCTTCTTCCGGTCCTTCTTGGGCGCCCAGGGAGCGCCCGCGTCCATGTGGTAGGAGTGGCACATCGCGCAGGAGGAATCGACCGGGTCTTTCACGGATACGGATGCAAGCTTTGCCCCCTCACCGCCGACATGGCAGGAACGGCACCCGCCCTTGCCGTCAATGCCGGGCACCAGCAGGTCGCTCGCCTTGTTCGAAGTGGCGGCATTGACGTGGCAATCGGCGCAATCGCTCTTGTTGTGCGGCTTATGATCGAACCAGCCCTTGTGGTAATAGCGATCGTTCTGTGCGACCGGCTGCACGGTGAATCCCGCGCTGGCCATCGATCCACCCCGGCCCACGGTATGGCAATCGTAGCACATTCCGCCATTTGAGAAGACTTGCGCCACCGCCTGTTCGGCGCGCGTCGGGTAGAACCTGACCGCGCGGGCATAGTCGGCCGCAGTGGAACGCAATGCGGCGTCACCCGGCACGCGGCGAGCGAGGCCCGACAGGTTGGCCGGACGCGCCGGAGCGCCGCCACGATAGAATGCGCGCAGATCGGCAACCACCAGTTCAGGCTCGCCATGGCGCAAGGTGCGGAAGGTGCCACCGACCTGGTCGAAGCTCAGCGAATGGCAGGACTGGCAGGAATCTTCCATCACTACCGGTTTGAAGCGAGTGCCGGTGGCATCGGCCTTGTGGCAATCCTTGCACTGCAGGGCATCGCCGGCGGCAAAGCGCCCGGGCATGCGGCGGACCATCTGGGCAATGCCGTTGGTCTTGGACAGATGCTGGCCATGGGTGAACTTGAGGCCGTTGTTCTCGGTCAACCCCGGCGTCCAGCTGGCGCGCTGGAACAGGGGCTTCTTGCCGTTCATGCCGCTGATGATCATCGGCTTGAACTGGGGATGGGCCGTTCCGAAATCGGCGGCATCGGCGATCTTCGTGTCTGGCAAGCGACCCTTCATACCGTTGTGGCAGTCCGCGCAGAATTTCTGCTGGGTGGCTGGCATAGCACCCGCCCCCTCATGCTCGGTGTGACAATCGACACACCTGCCCGCCGGGCGATTGAAAGCACTGGCCACCGCACGCTGGAGTGCGGCCATGCCGGTCGGCTCGCCGCGCGCCTTGAGCAGCCGCCCCTTGTCCGCGATGTGATCGTGCGCGTCCTTGGTGTGGCACGTCAGGCAGGCGTTATCGGTCACCGCGACAAAAGCCTGCGTGTGGCAGGCCTGGCAATCGCCACCCAGATTCTTGTGGGCAAGGCTCAACGGCCCCGAGGACCAGGTCTGGTCGGCATGGAAGCCATCGGGCCGGCGCGCCTTCTCCTGCATCGCCAGCGGCTTGTAGGTCATGTAGCTGTAGATCGGGAAGGCGAGGAACGAGACCAGCACCAGTATGGCAAAGGTCCACGCCGACATGCGCTTGCCGGGCAGCAGGCCCTTGAGCGTGTAGACGGTGGTGATGTCCTTGTCCTCGGCCGAATCCGATACGGCCTCGACACGGCGGACAGTGAAGGTTGCGGCGCCGCTTTCGGCATCGACCGCAACCGAGATGCGATGTCCGCCGAAAGTCAGCTCTGCTCCCGCCACCGGATCGAGCGGGCTTTGCGTCGTGCTGCGGCCGTTGACCTCGAACGGCTGCGCGCCAATCGAGGCGATGACGAGGCTGCCGTCCGCAGCGCGCGTGACTTGCGCATGGCGCGGGTCGACGGCGAGGTCGGGCAGGTGAATATCGCATGCGGCATCACGCCCGATGGTCAAGACATCGCCTTCGACCGTGGACGGCCGGACGATCTCCTCGCCACTGGACTTGAGCGCGATCTGGCGGACTAGGAAGCTCATCTCTTGCTCACCAGTAGAAGAAGACGCTGACGATATGGGCGGAAAGCGCCGCGATCAGCGCAAATGTCACGGGCACGTGAACATAGAGCCATGCCTGCAACCATGATTTGAGCTTCAAGTGCCGTCGCATTCTGCCCAGCATCGCCTCCTTGCGCGTGAGCAGGGCATCGACCTTGTCGAGCGGATCATTGGCAATGCGCGGGCGATAGGCCCGCAGTCGGCGCAGTTCCGCTGCCGTGCTCCGCGTCGCGCATCGGGGGTATTTGCCGGTTATGCGGTTCCAGAAGCTGCCAGCGAAGGGATCTTCATCGAGGCTCTTACCCACCAGCGTCGCCGTTTCAGGGTCGAGCGGCTGCGCAGCATCGTGGATCTGGCGATCAAGCGAACGCAGCGCTTCGATCATCTGCTTTTCGGTGATCGCACCTTCTTCATCATAGCGGTTGGCTGACAGCGCCTGCGGCATCGTGGCATAAACCCAGATGCCGAAGATCCCCGAACCTATGACGATCAGCATCAGCGCCCAGGCCAGCGTATGCACGTTCCAGCCAAGGTGGAAACCTGAATGCAACGTACCGATCACGGTCAGGCACAGGCCGAGGTAGACATGCGCCGAAGTCCAGCCCTTCAGGCTCCAGCGGCCCGGCGTGATCGCGCGCTTGCGCATGCCGAGCATGGTCAGCCACAGGATCAGCAGCGCACCGATCGTGCCGAGCGTGTAGCCCAGCCAGCTCGAACCGAAGTGCGTGCCCGGCAGCGGCACGAAGATGTAAAGCGCGATCAGCGCAATCGCCAGCACGGCCGAAAGCTTGCCCCAGAACAGGTTCCGGTGGGTCAGGAACCCTTCATGCGTGGAAGTGCGCTGGCGGGTAGCGCCGGTACGCTTGCGTGGTGCAACGGATGCCATCGGCTCAGACCCCCTCGTTCTCGAGCCGCGCGACGGTCAGAAACTCGTCGGGCGATACGCGGATGGCAGCGCCGGTCGGGCAGGCACGGACGCAGCTGGGGCCGCCTTCGATCCCGGCACACATGTCGCACTTGATCGCCTTCTTGCGGTCGAGCAGCTCGTCGACCGCCGGGTCGCCGGTGTACTTCGTGTTCTTCTTCGACCACTTGTAGGGCGGCTCGCCCGGCCCCGGCCCGGACCCGAAGAACAGCCATGACAGCAGCGACGGCTTCTTCGGCGGCACCTTGTCCATGCGGATCACGCCATAGGGGCAGTTGCGCTGGCAGTTGCCGCAGCCGATGCAGGTATCGTTGATGAAAACTTCGCCATCGGGGCCGCGATGAATCGCATTTGGCGGGCAATCGGCCATGCAGTGCGGGTGCTCGCAGTGGCGGCACGATGTCGGCACGTGGAGGTGCGCGAAGCTCTTGCCAGCCTCGCGGTCCAGCCGCGAGAGGCCGTCATGGCTGTCAGCGCAGGCCTTCTCGCAGTTGTCGCAGCCGACGCAGAGGCGTTCGTCGATCAGCAGGACGTCGGTCGCCTCGCCCAGGCCCTGAGACACGAGGAACTTGGCCTGCTCCGAATAGAGATCGACCACGCCCGAGAAGCTGTCCTTCTTCGATTCGATGAAGGCATTGGTCTTGCGGCGGACCTCCATGTCCTTGCGCGCGCGATCGAGCAGGGCGGGCTTGGCAGCCAGCACGCGGCCAAATGCCTCGCCATCGATTCTGATGACTTCACTCTTGATCGCGGCGCGGACAGTGGCCGTGCGCCGTCCACCATCGATCAGCGCCATTTCGCCGACGTAAGAACCTGCCGGCAGGTATGAAAGGAACACCGGTTTGCCGCCGACTTCCTTCTCCACCACCATCGAGCCGACGCGGATGACATAGATGTCCTTGTCCTCGTCGCCTTCCTTGATGATCGCATCGCCCGCGCGGACGGCCATGATCTTCGAGGTTTCGACCACTTCGGCAATGTCGGCGCTGGTCAGGCCCGAGCCGAACATCTGCAGGATCTGGCGTTCGGTCGAGATGCGCTCGATCGCGCGCTTGGCAGTCGGCACCTGGCTCTGCAGCTTGAGCGCCGCGTTGCGGCTGATCTC
Source organism: Novosphingobium sp. BL-A-41-Hi4B-X5A (assembly GCF_055521705.1). Lineage (NCBI taxonomy): Bacteria > Pseudomonadati > Pseudomonadota > Alphaproteobacteria > Sphingomonadales > Sphingomonadaceae > Novosphingobium > Novosphingobium sp. BL-A-41-Hi4B-X5A. The sequence continues at coordinate 1,965,622 of NZ_CM145500.1, forward strand.
GACACAGATGGTGTCTTCGGCCGCCACGATCGTGGCGCCACGCTTGCGGCCGGAAATCAGGCCCACTTCGCCAAAGATCGTGCCTGCCGGGATCGCCACGACCTTCGACGGGTCATTGGCATCGAGGCGCACGTGGACCGAGCCCGAGGCGATGGCGAAAAGCGAGGACCCGGGGTCGTTCTTCTCGAAGATCGTCTCGCCCTTGGCATAGGCGCGCGCAGCCGAATCGAGCATGAATTCGCGCAGCTGCAGCGTGGTCATGCCATCAAGGATGGAAACGTTGGTCCGCAGGAATTCCAGCCAGTCGTTTACCGAGCGGTTGCCCGGCAGCCCTGCGAACTTGGCCTCGAGCAGGGGCTCGTCGGCGGGTTTCAGGCCGGTGTTGCCGTTGATGAACTCGACGACGTCGTAGCCCTGGTTCATGCAGTGCTTGATCAGGGGGTAGCCTGCCAGCGCGCCGATCACGAAAATGCCGGGCGCAGTCGATTCGAACTGCGGCGACAGCGTCGGAAAGGCGAGGCGGTCGGCGCTGGCGAACTCGATCCCACAGCCTTCGACGAAGGCGCGCGGCGGGGCCGAGCCGATGCGGGCGATGATGCGGTCGCAACGGATGCGCTCCTCGCCATCGCGGGTGGACAGGGTGATCCAGCCGGGCTCGATCGACTTGGTCTCGGTCTCGTAGCGGATCGTCAGCTTGCCGGCCGCATCGTCCTCGACCAGGGCCTTGGCGTTGGGCTCCTTGGCGGTGGCGAAGCTTTCGCGGACGTTTGTCGATTTCGGGCTGCGGTTGAGCACGGTGACGACATTGCCCTGCGCCGGATCTTCCACCAGACCGCGCGCGTTCTCGATCCCGGCGTCGCCGGTGCCGACCACGACGATGTGCTGGTCGAGCACGGCGTAAGGATCGTCGAGCTGGTAGGTCACATGCGGCAGATCGCCACCCGGGCAGCGCATCAGGTTCGGATTGCCCTGCGTGCCGATGGCGAGGACCACGGTCTCGGCCATGACCGTCTCGCCGTTGGTCAGTTCGATGGCATAGGGCGGCGCGAAGCGCTGGAGTTCGGTCGTGGTGGTCGATCCGTCTCGCGCTCTCGTCACGATCTTCTGGACCGAGCCGGGGATCGGCGCACCGGTTCCCTTGATGGACTTCACCTCGGCATTGTACTTCACGTTCACGCCGAGTTCGGCGGTGCGGCGGTTCCACTTGTCGAGGATGTCTTCCTTCTTGCCCGCATCGAATTCCTGATCGGACCGCAGGATCAGCTGCGACGGCGTGGCCATCACATGCTTGCCCTTCTGGTACTTGTAGATCGTGTCCGAAAGGTGATCGGTCTTTTCAAGCAGCACGTGGCTCATGCCGAGCTGCGCCGCACGGCCGGCAGCACTCATGCCCGCCGGGCCCGAGCCGATGATCGCAACCTTGAAAACCTCGCCCACCGGTATGCGTCCCCCGCATCGCGAACGGACGGCGCTGTTCCCGCACCTGCCTGTTCAAAAAACCGATTTGCGACCCCTGTCGGACGACATTAGCCGATGCGCCGCGCATTGCCACCCGCAATTTGCGCATCCGGCACGAGACGCGGCCTGTGCGCCGGTGACGCTTGCAAGCAACCCTCCCGGCACGATATGCGCCTCATGACTCGGACGCCAAGGATGGTGCCCGACAGGAGTGAGCGATGACCGACCCCCAGCCCGCCAGTGACCCGCGCGAGCCTGCACCGCGTGATCCGGCCCAAGGGACGTCGCGCATGGGCCGCTATGCCCTGATCGCTGCAGGACTGATCGCGCTGGGCGCTGGCGGTGTTGCCATGCTCCGCGGCCCGGATACGCCGCCGCCTCCGGCGGTGCCGCCGCCCGCCGAGCCGAGCCAGCAGCCTTCGGTCGAGGACGTGATCGCCAAGCTCGAGGCGAAGCTGGCGGAGAAACCGGACGATGCCGAAGGCTGGCGCATGCTGGGCTGGTCCTATTTCCAGACCGAGCGCTATGCCGAAGCTGCCACCGCGCTGAAGAAGGCGACAAAGCTCGATCCTGACCATGCCGAAACCTGGTCGTTCCTTGGCGAGGCACTTGTGCTTGCCAGCAAGGAAGAGGGTCGGATGCCCCGTGACGCCAAGGCCGCGTTCGACAAGGCGATCAAGCTTGATCCCAAGGACGCCCGTGCCCGCTATTTCCAAGCAGTAGCGATGGACCTGTCCGGTCGGCACCGGCAGGCCATCAACGCCTGGTTTGACCTGCTCGAGGATACGCCTGCCGACGCTCCCTATGCCGAGGACATCCGCGAGGTGATCCGCAATGTCGGCGAGAAGCACAAGATCGATGTCGAGAAGCGCCTGGCCGAAGCAAAGTTTGCCGCACCCGCCAATGGCGTGATTACCGATGGCCCGCACAAGGCCGCTGCGGGCATTCCCGGCCCCACCAGCGAGCAGATGAAAGCCGCCGAGGGCATGCCCAAGGGTCAGCAGGAAGCAATGATTCGCGGCATGGTCGATGGGCTGGAGGCCAAACTTCAGGCCAACCCAGGCGATGTCGATCGCTGGATCATGCTGCTGCGCAGCCGCATGCAACTGGGCGAACCGCGCAAGGCGGCAGAGGCTTTGCAGAAGGGGCTTGCCGCCTTCCGCAACGACAGTGCCAGTGCACGGAAATTGCGCGAAGCTGCGTCAAGCCTTGGTGTAGCCGGCGCCTGATTCGCACCTGCAAACGGTTCGATTCGGTGCGAGCAAGCCAGCAGCATTAACCTTGCAACATCACTTCCCGGACCAGTGATTCATTCCGGGACACCGCGAAATCCGGGCTTTTGCGTGCCAGAACGAGTCAGTCCTGCGCCGAATTGAATCACTTTTCCGCGACTTGGCGGTTAACCCGCGCGAAACCGCTTCGTCGCTTTACAACAAATTAACCTTTCATGTTCATTCCTCCTATGGTTAATGGCGGGCAACCCGGATTTAGAGCGGGTTAATTGCCACGGGGACATGGCAATCAAGGGGCGGTTCAATGCGCGTACTGCTGATCGAGGACGAACCTACAACGGCCAAGGCGATCGAGCTCATGCTCACGACCGAGGGCTTCAACGTCTACTCTACCGATCTTGGCGAAGAAGGCCTCGATCTGGGCAAGCTGTATGATTACGACATCATCCTGCTCGACCTCAACCTGCCGGACATGCACGGCTATGACGTGCTCAAGAAGCTCCGCGTCGCCAAGGTGCAGACGCCGGTGCTGATCCTTTCGGGCATTTCGGAGATGGACAGCAAGGTCCGCTCGTTCGGCTTCGGCGCCGACGACTACGTGACCAAGCCCTTCCACCGCGAAGAGCTGATCGCCCGCATCCATGCGGTGGTGCGTCGCTCCAAGGGTCATTCGCAGTCGGTCATCCGCACCGGCAAGCTCTCGGTCAACCTCGATGCCAAGACGGTCGAGGTCGATGGTGCCCGCGTGCACCTGACCGGCAAGGAATACGCGATGCTCGAGCTGCTTTCGCTGCGCAAGGGCACTACGCTGACCAAGGAAATGTTCCTCAACCACCTTTATGGCGGTATGGACGAACCCGAACTCAAGATCATCGACGTGTTCATCTGCAAGCTGCGCAAGAAGCTGGCCCATGCCTGCGGTGGCGAGAACTACATCGAAACCGTGTGGGGCCGCGGCTACGTGCTGCGCGATCCTGACGACATGAGCGCCATCGAAGCAGCCTGACCGCGCGCCTGCCTTAGCCATCCCTGAGACGGTCCGCCGAAAACGGCGGGCCGTTTTGCATTCAATGCCTGCACTTGCGGGCAAGCAGCGGAACCGCCGCGCGCCTCACCCGCTCCGTTATGCGAAATGCAAAAAGGAGGAGCATGACATGGCGAAGGCACTGAAAGCAGGCGACAAGGTTTCGTGGAAGAGCCACGGCGGCAAAGCCCATGGCAAGGTGGTGCGCAAGCTGGAAAAGCCCACCTCCATCAAAGGCCACAAGGTCGCCGCCTCGAAGGACAATCCGGAGTTTCTGGTCGAAACCAAGGGGGGCAAGCGCGCGGCGCACAAGCCCGGGGCGCTCAGCCGCGACTGAGGCCCAGGGACCGGCCGTCAGCCGACGCGGTTGAAGTACGTCGTTTCCATCTCGGGCATGCTCTTGTCAGCCCAGACAATCGTCTCGGTCATCGACTTGCCATCCTTGGCAATGGTGTAGACCCGTGTGGCGACCTGCCTGCCATTCTTGCCCAGTGTCATGACCAGCGTGTTCGGCGCCGGCTGACGCAGCGTCGCGACATCGTAGATCGGGATGTTGCCAGAGATCGGTACCGCCACGCCATCGAGCTTCGCGGTTGAGCTTGCAGTCATCTGGCTGCCGTCGGGCGAGACGATTTCGACCCGCGTGGTCCATTGCTGATCGGGCGAGACATCAAACGCGATCGTGACGCTGCGGGGCCGCTCGTTGGCGGGAATGCGCGCGGTGTCGAGCGACCACTTGCCGACGAGCGGCGAGGCAGCGGCAGCGGACGAATATGCAGCCGGTGCCTGTGCGGCTTGTTGCGAGCCGGGGGAAGCCAGCATGAGACCGGCGGCAAGGGGTATGAGAGTGAGCATGGCGATCTTTCCTTTCGGCCAGAGACGCACCGCATCTGCGGGCTGTTCATCAGCGTCTTCCGGGACGCCGGATACGGATAGATCAGTTTTTCTGGACCAATTTTCCTGTCCCGCCACCAGCCGCGCCAGTTCGCGACTGCTGCCGATCCCGGTCTTGCGCCGGGCATCGCGCAAGCGTTCGTTGATCGAGGCCTCGCTGCGGCCAAGTGCCGTCGCAATCGACTTTATCGTGTGCCCTGCGGTGAGCAGGCGGAGCACTTCCAACTCCTTGTCGGTCAGTTCGGCGATCGCAGGGCAGCCATGATCGGTGGCGGACATGGCCTTTGCTCACCACAGCAGGCGCGCACCGTCCATCCAATTTTCTTGTACTTGGACGCAGGAAGCCGATGATATTGACCCCTGCGGGCCGCCCTGCCAAACGCCGCCGCCATGACAGCCTACAAACCCGGCGATCCGACGACGATCAACCGCCTCTATGGCCGCGCCAAGGGCAAGCCCTTGCGGCAGGGCCAGCAGGCGCTGGTCGACGAACTGCTGCCGCAGATCGCGATGCCTGCCGAAGGGCCGATCACTGCCGAAGCTTTGTTCGGCGAACCGCGCCCCTTGCACTTCGAAATCGGCTTTGGCGGGGGCGAGCACATGGCGTTCCGCGCCGACATGCTGCCCGACCACGGTTTCATCGGGGCAGAGCCCTTCTTGAACGGCGTGGCACAGGCCCTCACCCACGTGTCTGGCGACAATGGCGCGCATCCGCCCATTCCGAATGTGCGCATTCATCATGGCGATGCCCTGGAAGTGCTTCGCCGCATTCCGGACGGATCACTCTCGTTCCTTTACCTGCTGCACCCCGATCCCTGGCCGAAGGCGCGCCACGCCAAGCGCCGGATGATGAATGACGGCCCGGTCGACATGTTTGCAACAAAGCTCAAGCCCGGCGGCGAATTCCGCTTCGGCACGGACCATGCGGTCTACCTGCGCCATGCCCTGATGGTGATGCGCCGTCACAAGCATCAGTTCGAATGGCTGGCGCGCGAAGCAAAGGACTTTCAGGTCCGCCCCGGCGGCTGGCCAGAAACCCGTTATGAGCACAAGGCGCGGACGGTGTACGGCCATGAGGTGTGGTATTTCCGCTACCGGAAACGCAGCTAACGCTTCGTCGCAAAAAACTCTCCCTTTACGGTAGAGTATAATTTCTTGCATTTTGGTAGAGATTAATCCGGAGTAGCGGATCCTCCCGGCCGACAACGGCAGGACAGGGGGACCGAATCGCATGGACTTTATCGCAGGCATCGACTTTGCCGCGTTGCTGCCATTCATTGCCGTTGGCTTCGCCGCGCAAATGGTCGACGGCGCGCTAGGCATGGCGTTCGGCGTGATTTCGAACACGCTGATGGTCGGCGTGCTTGGCATTCCCCCCGCCCTGGCTTCTCAGCGCGTGCACATTGTCGAATGCTTCACCACTGCCACCTCGGGCATCAGCCACCTCCTGCACGGGAACGTGGACAAGAAGCTGTTCTTCCGCCTGCTCCTGCCCGGGATGGCGGGTGGCATACTCGGGGCCTATGTCCTGTCATCGATCGATGCATCGCTGGTGAAGCCGTGGGTGCTCCTCTACCTTTCGGCGATCGGCATCTACCTGCTGGTGCGGGGCATTCTCTATCCGCCCAAGATCAAGGAAGCCGGATGGGTCGCGCCGCTCGGGCTCGTCGGTGGCTTTCTCGATGCTGCGGGCGGTGGCGGATGGGGTCCCGTCGTAACATCCAACCTGCTGATCCAGGGCGCCGATCCGCGCAAGGTGGTCGGTACGGTCAATACCGTCGAATTCTTCCTGACGCTGACCGTGTCTGCGGCGTTCATCTGGCACCTCGGCGTGGCCGATGTTGCTGGCGCGACGCTCGGGTTCCTCATCGGAGGTCTTGCAGCGGCACCGTTCGGCGCCTGGGCGGCCAAGCACATTCCGGCCAAGACGATGCTGATCATGGTTGGCACCGTCCTCACCCTCACCAGCCTCTACGGCGCGTACAAGGCCTTTTCCTGAGGCGTCGCGGGCTTTCTCAATTGATGTGAGGGCCCGCCACTGCCTGAAGATCACTGCGCATTAACCATGATGTGCAATAAGACTCGGACGGGTCGAGTGCGACTCCGTGGCTGGAGGGCAGGTCTTCATGGCGAACTTGGGCGCAAGTGGCATAACCATTGCCGAGATGAGAGAGTTTGCCAGCTTCACCGCTGCTGAACAGCGCTATATCCGCCGCAGCCTCGACGTCGCGCGCGGTCGTCAGGAAACCGTTCGCCGCTGGGGCCGCACCGCTGACGAGGCCGCTTCGATCCAGGAGCAGGCGGATCTCTATCGCGAGTTGCCGCTGCTGCACCAGATGCTCCCTCATGTCGACGGGATCGATGCGCTCGAGCCTTTCATGGGCCCGCTAGTGCGGTTGACGGCCTTCGACCTGGCGCAAGACAGGATCACCGGCTTCTCGGCCTATCGCTTCCTCTATGAGCGACTGCTTGGCGCCGCTGCCCGTCCCTGGCTGCCGGGGGCGTTCTGCGGAGCGGCAGCCTTGCCGGTCATTCGACCGGACCGCCGTCGCGCTCTGCTGCAATCGATCAGCGAAGCCGCCGCAACGGCGCACGGCTGGTCGCTGCGCGAACCGGTATTCTACCCGGAATTCGTCGAAGCCGAAGCCGCCTAGGGCACCAGCACGGTATCGCGCGCAACGGCGTCCGTCTGGGGATAATCCAGGGTGTAGTGCAGGCCCCGGCTTTCATGCCTTGCCCGGGCCGAGCGGACGATAAGTTCCGCGCTTTGCAACAGGTTGCGCAACTCGATCAGGTCAGTCGTCACGCGGAAGTGGCCGTAGTAGTCGTTGACCTCACCACTCAGCATCTGGATGCGATGAGCCGCGCGTTCGAGCCGCTTGTTGGTCCGCACGATGCCGACATAGTTCCACATGAACCGGCGGATCTCGGTCCAGTTCTGCTTGATCACCACTTCCTCGTCAGAGTCGGTGACCCGGCTTTCATCCCATGCGCGCACTTCGGGCGGCGCGGCAAAGCTGTCCCTCTGGCGCAGGATATCGCGCGCAGCGGCATCGCCGAACACAAAGCATTCGAGCAGCGAGTTCGACGCGAGGCGATTTGCGCCGTGCAGGCCGCTTTCCGTACACTCGCCCGCAGCGTAGAGGCCGGGGAGATCCGTCCGTCCTGCAAGGTCGATGAGAATACCGCCGCAAGTGTAGTGCTGCGCCGGCACGACCGGGATGGGACTGGTGGTCATGTCGATGCCCAAGCCCATCAACTTGTCGTAGATATTGGGAAAGTGTTCGCGGACGAAATCGGCCGGCATGTGGCTGATATCGAGGTGGACATAATCGAGGCCGAATTTCTTGATCTCGGCATCGATCGCGCGGGCCACGACATCGCGGGGCGCAAGCTCGAGCCGTTCGGCGTCATAGAACTCCATGAAGCGCTTGCCGGTACGCGGGTTGATCAGGCGCCCGCCCTCGCCACGCACCGCCTCGGTTATGAGGAAGTTCTTGACCTCGAGGTTGTAGAGGCAAGTGGGATGAAACTGCATCATTTCCATGTTGGAAACGCGTGCCCCCGCGCGCCACGCCATGGCGATGCCATCGCCGGTGGCTCCGCGTGGAGCCGTGCTGAACTGGTAGACGCGGCCCGCTCCGCCAGTGGCCAGGATCGTCGCGCTGGCCGTGTGCGCCTCGACCTTGCCGCTGGCTTCATCAAGCGCATAGACGCCCCAAACCCTGCCGGAGCCTGAATAACGGGCGGCTTCGTGCCGCCCGGTTATCAGGTCGATGCAGGTCCGCCCCGGCAGCAGCGTGATGTTTGCATGCGCCCGCGCGGCATCGAGCAAGGCCTTCTGCACGGCGGCGCCAGTGGCGTCATCCACATGGACGATGCGGCGATGGGAGTGTCCTCCCTCGCGGGTCAGGTGCAAGGCGCCTTGTGCCGCGTTGAAAGGCACACCGAGTTCCACAAGGCGCCGGATAGCGGCAGGCGCATTCTCCACGACGAACTCGACCGTCTCGCGACGGTTGAGACCGGCCCCTGCGATCATCGTGTCGCGAATGTGATCCTCGAAGGTATCGCCTTCATCGAGAACCGCTGCGATGCCGCCCTGCGCCCAGTTCGTTGATCCGCCGTCCAGTGGACCTTTCGCCAGCACCAGCACGCGGCAAGTCTCGGCGAGGACCAGGGCGGCCGTCAATCCTGCCGCACCTGAACCGACCACCAGCACATCGTGAATGGTCTGGCCTGGCACACCGTCGTTTGCTGCTGCGTTGCCGCTCAAGCGGATAACTCCCAATCTTGCCTTTGGCCTTGCCGTAACGGTTCATGTCACCATGCGAAAGTGCGCCTAGCGCTGGATCCGGCCAAGTGTAACCAGCTTTTAATACCATTAACCACCTTGGCCACTTGCTTCGCAGGTGCAGCATGATAGGTATTCATGCGTAAAACCCTCACACAGATTGACCGCTCATGCTTGAGACCAGGCTCCTTTGCATGCTCAATCGCCATCGCCCCAAACGCTCTGCCGTGGAATGGAACGGCCGGACGTTCGTCGGCACTTGCCGGAACTGCAATGCACCGATCCGCCGACTGGAGCGCGGTGGTTGGCGCGCCGTCAAGAATGGCGCAGCAACCTAGCCCCGGCGCTTCAGCGCATCAGGCAGTTTCTTTTGGCATGCTGGTCAAGCTGACGAACACGTCCTCCAGATCCGCTTCCCGCGTCGAAACGTCGACGATCGCATACCCCTGCCCCTGCACAAGAGACATGACTTCGCCGGCGGTCGTGCGATCCTTGTCGTAACTGATCTCGACCTGACGCTCGCCAGACAGGTGGCTCTTGAGGAACGCGGGATGTTGCGGCGCAACATCGAGCTCACGATCCAGCGTAAGCAGGACAATCTTTTCCCGCGCCATGTCAACAAGCTCGCGCGTCGGCTTGTTGGCGATCAGCTTGCCGTGATTGATGATCGCAATGCGATCGCAAAGCTCTTCGGCTTCCTCGAGATAATGGGTTGTCAGCACAACTGTCACGCCATCGCGATTGAGCTCGCCGACCAGTTCCCACAGCTGCCGCCGGAGTTCGACGTCGACGCCTGCTGTAGGCTCATCAAGCACCAGCACCGGCGGCGCGTGCACCATTGCCTTGGCGATCAGCAGGCGACGCTTCATGCCGCCTGACAGCGAGCGGGCATAGGCATCGGCCTTGTCGGCGAGATGCACCGCGCGCAGCAGCTCCATCGTGCGCCGCATCGTCTTCGGCACGCCATAGAGGCCGGCCTGGTTGTCGAGCACTTCGGCCGGCGTGAAGAACGGGTCAAACACGATTTCCTGCGGCACGATCCCGATCGAAGCCTTGGCATTGCGCACATCGTGATCGATGTCATGTCCCCAGATCTCGACGCTGCCCGAGGTCTTCATGACCAGCCCGGCCAGCGTGTTGATCAGTGTCGACTTGCCCGCACCGTTTGGCCCGAGGAGACCGAAAATCTGCCCTTGCGGCACATCGAAGCTGACGCCATCGAGTGCCAGCTTGCCCGGCGCCTTGCCCGTCGGCGCATAGCGCTTGACCAGATCGCGAATTCGGATTGCGGGAGGATTTTCGTCGGTGCTTGCCATGGCCGCTGCCTGCACCAGTGCCAGCGAAAACGCAATTGTCTGAAGCCCGCCGATTTGCTAGCCGCAGCGCATGATTCAGGCACCCGAAACCGTCTACACCGATCATCATCGCGTAAAGTGCGACGGCGCGTCCGACATCCGTGGCGGCGCTGCCCTTGGCCATCCGCGCGTCTGGCTCGAAATTGACGAGAAGGGCTATGTCGAATGCGGATATTGCGACAGGCGCTTCGTGCTGAAGGACGGCCCAGCGGACAACGCTGCGGCCGCTTAAGCCTCTTCGCTCTATGGCCTTTGTGCCTTGAGCGCCTATATCGGTCAACATGACCGATCTCGACACCCGCTCGCTGCTCTATCGCTCTGGCCACCTTTCGCCCGAGGAGGCGCAAAACCTCACCGCCAATGCGCTGAAATCCTGCGATGACGGCGAACTCTATCTCCAGTTCATCGCCAGCGAGAGCTTTGGTTTCGATGATGGCCGCCTGAAGACGGCGGACTATTCGCGCGATGCCGGCTTCGGTTTGCGCGGCGTCTCCGGCGAAATGACCGGCTTCGCCCACGCCAACGAGATTTCCGCCGCCGCTATCGCCCGCGCAGGCGAAACGCTGAAACTGCTCGATCCGGCCAAGGGCCAGGCTGCCCCGCCACCGCGCAACAACAACCGCCACCTCTATACCGAAGCCTCGCCGCTCGATGCCGTGCCGTTCGAAGCCAAGGTCAAGCTGCTCGAAACCATCGATGCCGCCGCGCGCGCGCGCGATCCCCGCGTCGCGCAGGTTTCAGCGTCACTTTCCGGTTCGTGGTCGGTAGTCGAAATCGTCCGTGCCGACGGCTTTGTCGCCCACGACGTGCGGCCACTCGTCCGCCTCAACGTCTCGATCGTGGCCGAGCAGAACGGGCGACGCGAGACCGGATCCTTCGGCATAGGTGGACGCCGCCTCTACGACGACCTGTTCTCGCCCGATACGTGGAACCGTGCGATCGACGAGGCGCTGAACCAGGCGCTGGTCAATCTCGAATCGGTGGCCGCGCCTGCCGGCGAAATGACCATACTGCTCGGCCCAGGCTGGCCGGGCGTGCTGCTGCACGAAGCGGTCGGCCATGGTCTCGAAGGCGATTTCAACCGCAAGGGCACGAGCGCCTTCTCCGGTCGGATCGGTGAGCGCGTGGCCGCGCCCGGCGTCACCGTGATCGACGACGGCACGCTGCTCGGCGTCAATGGGCAGGGCCGTCGCGGTTCGCTTTCGATCGATGACGAGGGCACGCCGACGCAGGAGAACATCCTGATCGAGGACGGCATCCTCAAGGGCTATATCCAGGACCGCCTCAATGCCCGTCTGATGGGCGTGGCCCCCACCGGCAACGGCCGGCGCGAAAGCTTCGCCCATGCGCCGATGCCGCGCATGACCAACACCTTCATGCGCGGCGGCAACGATGATCCCGCCGAACTGCTCTCCCGCGTGAAGAACGGCATCTTCGCCAAGTCCTTCGGTGGCGGGCAGGTCGATATCACCAGCGGCAAGTTCGTGTTCTCCTGCACCGAGGCCTACCGCATCGAGAACGGCAAGCTCGGCGCGCCGATCAAGGGCGCTACGCTGATCGGCGATGGGCCGACCTGCCTCACCAAGGTGACTGGCATCGGCAACGATCTTGCGCTCGATGAAGGCGTCGGCGTCTGCGGCAAGGGCGGGCAGAGCGTTCCGGCAGGCGTCGGGCAGCCAACCTTGCTGGTCGAAGGCCTCACCGTGGGCGGCACGGCCTGATCGAAGGATTGCTGGCGCTGCGGCGTTATGTGGTCAGCGCGGGTTAAGCCGTTTCGCGCTAACGGTCAGGGACCGAATCGAAAGGGAAGTGCCAGATGATCAAGACCGCCAGCAAATTCGCTGCGGCACTGGCCGCCGGATCGCTGCTTCTTGCCGGAGCCGCTGCCGACGCCAAGCCGCGTCTCACCCCGGAACAGGAACTCGCCAAGACGCTTGAAGGGCGCGTGGCGGGCAAGCCGCAGGACTGCCTGTATCTGCCGCGCGTCGTCAATACGCGCATTTATGACAAGACAGCCATCGTCTACGACACTGGCAGCACCATCTGGGTGAACCGTCCCGATTCTGGCGCAAGCTCGCTGTCCGACAACGACATCATGGTCACGACACCGTTCGGAGCGCAGCTGTGCAGTGTCGATATCGTGCGCATGGTCGATCGCAATGTCGGCTTCTGGCGCGGATCGGTCGGTCTCGGCAAGTTCGTGCCCTACACCAAGGTGAAGGCCGAAAAGGCCAGCTGACCGCTTTGAATTGGCAGGGCTGAAGCGCTAAAGGCGGAGCATGACGCTCCGCCTCGCCACCTCTGCCGATGCTCCCGCCCTTGCCGACCTTGGCCGCCGCGCCTTCATCGCCAAGTTCGGCAACCTTTACAGCACCGAGAACCTTTCCCGCTTTCTTGAGGAATCCCACTCAGAAGCGACCGTTTTGACGCAACTCGCGGATCCGGAGATGAAGATCGCCGTGATCGAGGAAGAGGGCGTGCTGGCCAGCTTCTGCAAGATCGTGCGGAAAAGTTCGCTCCCCCAAAAGACTCAGGCGAGCTCGCCGATGGAGCTCAAGCAGCTCTATACCGATCCCGACCTGATCGGGCGCGGCCACGGCGCGCGACTGATGGACTGGGCACTGGCCGAAGCGCGGGCGTGGGCCGCAGACGAGATGCAGCTTTCGGTCTATGCCCACAACCCCGATGCGCAGCGCTTCTACCGGCGCTATGGACTCGACAAGGTGGCAGACATCGAATTCTGGGTGGGTGAGCACTGCGATCCCGAATTCATGTTTGCAGGCCCACTTTAGACGCCTTCCGAACCGGCGCCTTAGTCCCTATAGAGGGCGCATGTCCTCGATCCGTCCATGGCGCGATATCGCGCGTCGCAAGAGCCGCCAGATCATGGTCGGCAGCGTCCCCGTTGGCGGTGATGCCCCGATCACCGTTCAGACGATGACCAATACGCTGACGTCCGACGCTGTGGCGACGATCAACCAGATCCGCCGCTGCGAGGATGCGGGTGCCGATATCATCCGCGTTTCCTGCCCCGACGTCGAAAGCACCGCGGCGCTTCGCCAGATCACCAGGGCGGCGCGCATCCCGGTCGTTGCCGACATCCACTTCCATTACAAGCGCGCGCTGGAAGCCGCCGATGCCGGCGCGGCTTGCCTGCGCATCAACCCGGGCAACATCGGCTCGTCCGAGCGCGTGGCCGAAGTGGTCCGCGCGGCCAAGGCCAATGGCTGCGCGATCCGCATCGGCGTCAACGCCGGAAGCCTCGAGAAGGACCTGCTCGAGAAGTATGGCGAGCCTTGTCCCGAGGCCCTCGTCGAAAGCGCGCTCGATCATATCAAGCTGCTGCAGGACCACGACTTCCACGAATACAAGGTGGCGGTAAAGGCCTCCGACGTGTTCCTCGCGGTCGCCGCCTACATGGGCCTTGCCGAAGCGGTCGATTGCCCACTGCACCTTGGCATCACCGAGGCCGGCGGTCTGATCGGCGGCACCGTCAAGTCCTCGATCGGCATCGGCAACCTGCTCTGGGCCGGCATCGGCGATACCTTGCGCGTCTCGCTTTCGGCCGAACCGGAAGAGGAAGTCCGCGTCGGCTTCGAGATTCTCAAGAGCCTCGGCCTGCGCACGCGCGGTGTCCGCGTGGTCTCCTGCCCTTCGTGCGCGCGTCAGGGCTTTGACGTGATCCGCACTGTGGAGGCGCTTGAAAGCCGTCTTTCCCACATCAAGACGCCGATCTCGCTGTCGGTGCTGGGCTGCGTCGTCAATGGCCCGGGCGAGGCACGCGAGACCGACATCGGCCTCACCGGTGGCGGCAACGGCAAGCACATGGTCTACCTCTCGGGCGTGACCGACCACACCGTGCAGTCCGAGGAGATGCTCGACCATATCGTCTCGCTGGTCGAGAAGAAGGCCGCCGAGATCGAAGCGGCGACGACCGACGCCGGCAACGTCACCGAGGCAGCGGAGTAACCTGTCAGCGTCCTGCCGTGGGCTTGTAGATATCGATGTAGTCGGTGAGCCCGTCGCACCATTCAAAGGTGCGCAGGCGCCAGTAGGGGCGATTCTGTGTAACGGCAAAGCGCCAGTCTTCTCGTGTTGCCTCGCACTTTCGGCCAGCATCCGGTGTGTCAGTGATGCGGATCGTGCCTGAAAAGACGAAGTAATCCGCGCCGATCTCGGTCACTTGGCCATCCAGCCAGAGGCGGCCGGGACCACTGGATGCAGCCTGACTGGCGGTCAACCGGATCACCCCATTTTCGTCCCGCGCATTGGCCGTGCCGCGCGTATTCCAGTCGATCCACTGCAAGGTCACGCCGGCATTGCGCCGCAACTGATCCGCCACCGTTCGGTCGAGTATCCGGGTAACAGGTTCGGAAGATGACGGAGCAGAAGTCTCCGGCGTAGGCGGCGAACTCTCCGGCCTCGCGCCATCAGTCGAACAGCCAGCAAGTGCCAGAAGCACGGGGGCAGAGGCAAGCGTGGTGCGGATCATGGCGTTCATGTCTTTCGTAATCCGGCGAGGCTGGCAAGGTTCCTTGCGAAGCGCTAGGCGAAGGCCATGACCATCTCCATCCGCCCCGCCACCCCTGCCGACACACCCCTGATCGCCGCACTCATCCGCGCTCTCGCCGAATACGAAAAGCTGGCGCACGAGGTCCGTTTCGACGAGGCGGTACTGGCAGCCAAGCTCTTCGGACCGCGCCCCTATGCTGAAGTCGTCATCGGCGAACTCGACGGCAAGCCACAGGGGTTTGCCCTGTTCTTTCACAATTTTTCGACTTTCGAGGGCAAGCCGGGGATCTACCTCGAAGACCTGTTCGTGCAGCCCGAAGCCCGCGGCTCCGGCCTCGGCAAGGCGCTGCTGTCACACCTCGCCGCGCTGGCGGTGGAGCGGGACTGCGCGCGCTTGGAATGGTCAGTGCTCGATTGGAACGAGCCTGCGATCGGTTTCTACAAGTCGCTCGGCGCGAAGTTCATGGACGAATGGACGGTCATGCGCGTCGACGGCAAGGCCCTGAGCCAGCTGGGAAGCCAGTTTGCGGCGCAGCTTGGCGCAGGTGCTGGAAATCCGGTCGCAAATGCATAGAATGCCCGCCGTTCACGCTTGATAAGGCGAAAGCGTGGTACGGGACCGGACATGACAGACAAAGTCGACAGGCGAACGGTACTGGCAGGCGCTGCGGCAAGCGCCGTCGCTGCCGTGTTCCCGCCGCGCGTGGCGGCAGCAACCTACTACCCCAACCAGCAGCACCGCGAAGTCCTGCGCATTGCCGCCGAGCAAGTGGAAAAGCACCGCGCGTCGCTGTGGCGCACCGACATCGTCGGCATTGCCGACTTCGCGATGCCCTCGTCCTTGCCCCGCTTCCACTTCGCCAATCTCGAACGCGGCGAGGTCAGGTCTTTCCTCGTCGCGCACGGCCGCGGTTCGGACCCTGAACACGATGGCTTCCTGAAGACCTTTTCCAACGAGGTCGGCAGCCTCGCCACCTCGCGCGGCGCTTACGTCACTTGGGAATGGTACAAGGGCAAGTACGGAACCTCGATCCGCCTGGGCGGGCTGGAACCGGACAACTCCAACGTGCTTGACCGCGCGATCGTGTTGCATTCCGCGTGGTACGCCAATCCCTCAATGCTGGAAAAATGGGGTAAGCTCGGTCGCTCTGACGGCTGCTTTGCCATGAGCGAATCGGACTTCAACGAAGCCCTGTGGCACCTTTCCGGCGGACGCCTGCTCTACGCCGACAGGTTGGGCCTCGGCTGAACACCGGTTTGAGGGCGAGGGACGCGCCGTCCCTTCGTCCTGCTCGTCAGGTGCCAGCCAAAACACCTTTCGCACTTGTACGGATGCAGAACGAGCCCGCTCGCCGCCGCCGCCGCATCGGCATCCTGCTTGGTGCAGAACCGCTGCTTGCGCCGACAGATGCTGAGCCTCGTCCTCACAACAAGAGCATCAAAGAGGATTGTCCAGCTTGATGACTTCCTCGTTGCTCTTGCGCTGCGTGGTGTGCTGCTGGCGCGGCTGGGCGAAGCTCGCCAGCACCGGCGCATCGCGGTTATAGATGTCCGGGAATGAGCGCAGCATCCCGGTCACGTCGCGCGCCACCGTGAAATAGGTGAGATAGACCGGGAAGGTCTTGGTCATCGGCACCTTGGTGTAGACCTTCGAGGTATGCGCGGCGACGGCATCGTCAGGCGTCATGCTTGCGCCAAGGATTGCCATCGTCATCGCCAGCTCCGTCGCCCGCTCTACGCGCACGCAACCATGGCTCAGCGCACGAGCGGTGAGATTGAAGAGGTTGCGGTTGGGCGTGTCGTGCAGGAAGATGGCATGCTCGTTCGGCATGTCGAGCTTCATGCGCCCAAGCGAATTGTTGTCGCCCGGCTGCTGGACGACATAGATCGTGCCATCAGCCGCCTTGGTGACCTTGTAACCTTCGCGCTCGGCTTGCTTCGGGTTGCCGACCAGACGTGCGCCCAGCCCTTCGCCGACGACAATCGACTGCGGCACGGTCCACGTCGGGTTGAAGATCACGCCCTCGACCGTCTCGGCCAGCTGCGGAGTCGCGGTCTTGCCGGGCTTGCCGACGATGACCTTGTAGGTGCTGATGATCTTGTTCTTGACGGTCAGCCGCAGCATCTGCTCGGGCACGTTGGTCAAGAGGTACTGCGAGCCGAGATCGCGGGCGAGCCAGCGCCAGCGGTCCATGTTGGCCCGAATCAGCGCGGCCTGCTTCTGGGTCTGCGCCTTGGGCAACGCGGCCTTGAGCGCAGCGTAGTCCGGCACGGTCGGCAGTAGCGCCATGAGCGCGCCCTTCACGTCATGCTTCTCGAGAGCTTCGGCGAGGATCAGCGAAGTCGGGTTGGTATCCTGATCGGGGTCCACCGCGAACCACTGCACCCGCGCTGTCATCGGCGTGCGCCCGTCGCGCAAATCCTCTGCCAGCCAGGTGAACAGCTTGGTCGCGGTCTCATCCAGTTCCTGGCCCTCGCCCTTTACGATAGCGGCTGACAGGACTTCCGGCTGATAATCCTTCGGGAACAAGCCTTCGGCACCGACGCCCTTGATGGTTGCCAGCAGCGCCTGCGCATCGGACTGCGTCCACTTCGGCGCGGCAACCGGTGCAGACGGAGCCACGGGCGCGACCGGAGCCGCCACGGTTGGTGCCACCACCGGGGGCTTGGCTTGCTTGGTAAGGTCGATCGGCCCGGAAGTCGGGGCTGTCTGCGCAACGAGCGGCTGGGCCGCGAACGTCAGCGCCACCAGAGCCACGCCAAACTTGCCCGAGGTACCGATTCCGAATTTCGCAAGCTTCACGTTCCGCACTTCCCTGTTCAATTACGTCGTCCCGGGCGGCCGCACCATTGCCAGTGTCCTGCCCCAAGCCCACCAGACTATCAAGCATGGCACTATCGAAGATTGCGCCTGACTGGAGCCTGAATCGCGCCGGTTGGCCAGAACATCGTTTCAAACCGCAACCAGTTTGCCTATGGCCTGCCGATGAACGATCATCGCCCGCTCTTGCTCCCGGTTCTTGCCTCGATGCTTGGGCTGGCGTTGTTCTCGGTGATGGACGGCGTGATGAAGGCCGCGTCGCTGGCGATCGGTGCCTACGCTGCGATGTGCTGGCGCGGCCTTGCCGGATCAGCACTGATGTTCCCTTTGTGGCTTTGGCGCGGGCAGGGATGGCCCGCCTGGCCGGCCCTCAAGGTGCACCTCCTGCGCGGTTCGGTCGCCTCGGTGATGGCGACGCTGTTCTTCTATGGGATCGTCAGGCTTCCGCTTGCCGAGGGCATTGCCCTGTCCTTCATTGCGCCACTGATCGCGCTCTATCTCGCAGCGATAATGCTCGGAGAAACGGTCAGACCGGCAGCCATCGGCGGCTCGGTGCTGGCGCTTGCAGGCGTTGTCGTCATTGCTGGCGGCAAGTTCGATGGTCCCGCCGATGCCGAAGCGGTCAAGGGCCTCGTCGCCACGCTGGTCTCGGCAGTGCTCTACGCTTGGAACCTTGTCCTGCAGCGTCAGCAGGCGCTCCTCGCCAAGCCCGAGGAGGTGGCCTTCTTCCAGGCCCTCGTCCAGTTCGGATTTCTCGGCATTGGCGCGTGGTGGTTTGCGCCATTCCCGACCGGCGCGGTCTGGTGGCTGCTTGTTGTGTCGGCGATCCTGTCTGCTGCCTCGATCATGCTGTTGAGCTGGGCTTATGGCCGTGCGGAAGCGCAGGTGCTGGTGCCGTTGGAATATACCGCGTTCATCTGGGCAGCGATCGTCGGATGGATCGCCTTCGCCGAGCCGGTGACGGTACCCATGCTGGCCGGAGTGACGCTGATCGTCGCAGGTTGCCTCTATGCCACCAGAAAGGCCTCGCCGGACGTGATCGCTCAGAAGTGAACCCCTCGCAATGCGGATCGTTTTTGCAATTGCAAATCAATAAGCGTTCTACCACGACGAATCGCTCTGCACCTGCACAAATTGCGCCCCTCCCGCCCTTGACGCGCCCGCGCTTTGCGCGCATCGCCCTCTCGCTTTCAGGCCGTAACTTGCCGCGCCGCCACGGGCCTTTGGTCCAAGAGCGATTCCCCGCGTGGCACCGTACAGCAACGGCCGCGACAGGAGGGAAGACGCAAAGCCATGACCCAGGTCGGACAGGATACGCTCGGCACCCGCAGCACGATGAACGTGGGCGGCAAGGACTACGCCTATTACTCGCTCAAGAAGGCTTCCGAGAAGTTCGGCGACATCTCGCGCCTGCCCTTCTCGATGAAGGTCCTTCTCGAAAACCTCCTGCGCTTCGAGGACGGCGGCTTCACCGTCTCGTCTGACGACGTCAAGGCGATCGTCGACTGGCAGAAGAGCCCCACCGAATCCAACAACGAAATCCAGTACCGCCCCGCGCGCGTGCTGCTGCAGGACTTCACCGGCGTGCCCTGCGTGGTCGACCTCGCCGCGATGCGCGACGCCATCGCCACGCTCGGCGGCGACACCAGCAAGATCAACCCGCTGGTCCCGGTAAACCTCGTGATCGATCACTCGGTCATGGTTGACGAGTTTGGCCACCCCAAGGCCTTCGAAGAGAACATGGAGATCGAATACCAGCGCAACATGGAGCGCTACGATTTCCTCAAGTGGGGTTCGAAGAGTCTCAACAACTTCTACGCCGTGCCCCCCGGCACCGGCATCTGCCACCAGGTCAACCTCGAGAACATCGCCCAGGCCGTGTGGACCTCGACCGACCAGAACGGCGTCACGGTTGCCTACCCCGACACCTGCGTCGGCACCGACAGCCACACCACCATGGTCAACGGCCTTGGTGTGCTGGGCTGGGGCGTTGGCGGCATCGAAGCCGAAGCGGCAATGCTCGGCCAGCCGGTCTCGATGCTCATCCCCGAAGTCGTCGGCTTCAAGTTCACGGGCGAACTCAAGGAAGGCGTCACCGCCACCGACCTCGTGCTGACCTGCACCAACATGCTGCGCAAGCATGGCGTGGTCGGCCGCTTCGTCGAATACTACGGCCCCGGTCTTGCCGCGCTCAGCCTCGCTGACCGTGCAACGCTCGCCAACATGGCTCCGGAATATGGCGCCACCTGCGGCTTCTTCGGCATCGACGAGAAGACCCTCGACTACATGCGCCTGACCGGCCGTGAAGAAGCACAGATCGCGCTCGTCGAGGCCTATGCCAAGGAGCAGGGCTTCTGGATCGACCCGGCGGTCGAGCCGATCTTCTCCTCGACGCTGGAGCTTGACCTCGGCACCGTCGTGCCCTCGCTCGCCGGCCCGAAGCGCCCGCAGGACCGCGTCTCGCTTCCCGAAGTCGATGACGTGTTCAATGCGGACATGGCGAACACCTACAAGAAGACCCCGGCCCGCGTGCCCGTCGAAGGCAAGGACTTCGACATCGGCGACGGTGACGTGACCATTGCCGCGATCACCTCGTGCACCAACACCTCGAACCCGGGCGTGCTGGTGGCCGCTGGCCTCGTCGCCAAGAAGGCCAACGAACTCGGCCTCAAGCCCAAGCCCTGGGTCAAGACCTCGCTCGCCCCGGGTTCGCAGGTCGTCACCGACTACCTCAACAAGGCTGGCCTGCAGGAGCACCTCGATGCGGTTGGCTTCAACCTCGTCGGCTATGGCTGCACCACCTGCATCGGCAACTCGGGTCCGCTCGCCGAACCGATCAGCAAGGCGATCAACGACAATGGCCTCGTCGCCGCTGCCGTGATCTCGGGCAACCGCAACTTCGAAGGCCGCGTCTCACCGGACGTGCGTGCGAACTTCCTCGCCTCCCCGCCGCTGGTCGTTGCCTACGCGCTGAAGGGCACCGTGGTCGAAGACTTCACCACCACCCCGATCGGCAAGGGCAACAACGGCCAGGACGTCTACCTCAAGGACATCTGGCCCTCGAACAGTGAGGTTGCCACCACCATGGCTGGCTGCATGGACCGCGCCATGTTCCAGGCCCGCTATGCCGACGTCTACAAGGGCGACGCGCACTGGCAGGCGATCAACGTCACCGGTTCGGAAACCTACTCGTGGCGCGCCGGGTCGACCTATGTCGCCAACCCGCCGTACTTCGAAGGCATGTCGATGACGCCGGCTCCGGTCAGCGACATCATCGAAGCCAAGCCGCTGCTGATCCTCGGCGATTCGATCACCACCGACCACATCTCGCCGGCCGGTTCGATCAAGGCTGACAGCCCCGCCGGCCAGTGGCTGATGGAGCACCAGGTCTCGAAGGCGGACTTCAACTCCTACGGCGCGCGCCGTGGCCACCACGAAGTGATGATGCGCGGCACCTTCGCCAACATCCGCATCAAGAACGAGATGGTCCCCGGCGTCGAAGGCGGCTTCTCGCGCTACGGCGACGAGGTCGGCTCGGTCTACGACGTGGCCATGAAGCACAAGGCCGATGGCGTGCCGACCGTGGTCATCGCCGGCAAGGAATACGGCACTGGCTCCAGCCGCGACTGGGCGGCCAAGGGCACCAACCTCCTCGGCGTTCGCGCTGTGATCGTCGAAAGCTTCGAGCGTATCCACCGCTCGAACCTCGTCGGCATGGGCGTGCTGCCGCTGCAGTTCAAGGAAGGCCAGAACCGCACCTCGCTGGCGCTGTCTGGCGACGACACCTTCACGATCAAGGGTGTTGCCAACCTGCAGCCGCGTCAGGACGTGGAAGTGGAAGTCACGCGCAAGGACGGCACCAAGCTGACCTTCACCGCGCTGTGCCGCATCGATACCGCCAACGAAGTCGAATACTTCATGAACGGTGGCATCCTGCACTACGTGCTGCGCAAGCTCGCTTCGTAAGAGGCAGCTTCAGGCCAGACAGAAAGGGCGCGAGGACTTCGGTCCCCGCGCCCTTTTCTTTTGCGAGGTCACTGCGGACCAATGCCCACCCCCGACCCCTCCCGCCTGCGGGAGGGGAGTAGCAGTACGGTTTACGCTCGCTGGTCCCCCTCCCGCAGGCGGGAGGGGTTAGGGGTGGGCCCCAGCGCTACCTGAGAGGCGAGAACTACACCCCCGGCACTCCGGGTCCCGCGCAATGCGCATCGTGCGCAGCGACGGCTTGAGGCCGTCCAGAACGTGCAACTGACCCCACTGCGGATCCCCCAGCGTCGAAACGCCTTCCAGCAGCACCCGCATCGCTGCCATTGCGCCAAAGGCACCGACCATCCCGACCATCGCCCCGAGCACGCCAAGGTCCGCGCAAGTGTCGCAATCCTCGGCATCGAAAGCATCGCCCACGAAGCAGCGATAACACGCATGATCTTCACGGTGCCCGGCAAAGTTCGCCACCTGCCCCTGGAACCGCCCCAGCGCCGCACTGGTCAGAGGCACGCCCGCCTTGACACAGGCATCCGAGACGGCAAGCCGCGTGGCGAAGTTGTCGCAGCCATCGAGCACGACATCCGCCCCGGCGATCAGGCTCGCAGCGTTGTCGCGGTTGATGCGCAGGACGTGCGCCGAAACTTCCAGCACAGGATCGAAAGCGCGCACCCACGCTGCGGCAGCTTCGGCCTTGGCCTCGCCGATGTCGGCCTGGGCATAGACAGTCTGCCGCTGCAGGTTGCTCGCCTCGACAACGTCGTCATCGACCAGCGTGAGCCGACCCACTCCAGCACCTGCGAGATACTGCAAGGCAGGCGAGCCGATGCCGCCCATGCCGATCAGCACGACGTGGCTCTGCGCCAGTTTCGCCTGCCCCATCGCGCCGACTTCGGGCAGGACGATGTGGCGGGCGAAACGGTCTAGGCGGTCTGGCGTCATGCGACGCAGTTAGGGGCTGCGGGGCGGAAGAGAAAGAGAGTTCACGCAGAGACGCAGAGAAGAAGTGGAGGCGCAGAGTGGTTAGGCGGGGCCGACAGGCCCCTTTGTCCATCGAATATCACGTCAGAGGCCGGGGGAGAGATTCTCGCGCGGCTTTGCCGCAAAGACAAAGTCTCTCCGCGTCTCGATTTCTTCTCCGCGCCTCTGCGTGAACCCAGTCAGTCCTCCAGCTGACGCAGCAGCGTGCGCACGTCGCCGTCCATGTCAGCATCGCGGGTGCGTAGTTCCTCGATCAGGCGCACGGCGTGAATCACCGTCGAGTGATCGCGCCCGCCGAACTTGCGGCCGATCTCGGGGTAGGAGCGCGGCGTCAGCACCTTGGCAAGATACATCGCAACCTGGCGCGGACGCACCACGGCGCGGGCGCGGCGCTTCGACGCCATTTCGGTGCGGTCGACGCGGTAGAACTGGCAGACGGTGCGCTGGATCTCGTCGATGGTGATGCGACGGCGGTTGGCCGACAGAATGTCGGTCAGTTGCTCTTCGGCCAGCTGCAGCGACACCGGCTGCCCGGTCAGCTGGGCATAGGCGATCAGCTTGTTGAGGCCGCCGACAAGCTCGCGCACGTTGCGGTTGATCGTGCGGGCAAGGAACTCGATCACATCGGCCGGCACTTGCGTGTTGCCGAAGCGGCCAAGGCGATGCTCGAGAATCTTGCGGCGCAGCTCGATGTCTGCCGGCTGGATGTCGGCGACAAGGCCCATCGACAGGCGCGACAGCAGGCGCTGCTCGACGCCGTCCAGCGCCTGAGGAGCGCGGTCTGCGGCGACGACAAGGCGCTTGCCCGCGCTCATCAGCGCGTCGATCGTGTGGAGGAATTCCTCCTGCGTGCTGGCCTTGCCGATGATGAACTGGATGTCGTCCACCAGCAGCATGTCAAAGCCGCGCAGGCGGGCCTTGAACTCGATCATCTCGTTCGAGCGCATGGCCTGGACGAATTCGATCATGAACCGCTCTGCCGAGCAGTAGAAGATGCGCGCGCCGGGCTTGTTGGCGGCAAAGGCGTGGCCGATCGCGTGGAGCAGGTGCGTCTTGCCCTGCCCGGTCGAGCCCTTGAGGTAGAGCGGCGAGAACTGCGGGGTTTCCAATGCGGCCATGCGCTGCGCGGCGTTGACTGCCAGCACATTGGCCGAACCCGAAACGAACTCGGCAAAAGTCAGTGAAGGGTCGAGGCCGGACAGCGCCGAATCGAGCATCGCCGGTGCGGCATGAACCGGAGCGCGCGGGGCGATTGGCGCTTCGCCACCGACGCGCAGCTCGGGCATCGACCGGCGGCGCGGGTGGACGGTGATGCGCACCTGACGCACTTCCGAACGCGCGATCTTCCAGGCAAGGCTGAGGCGATCGGCGAACCGATCGGCCACCCAGTTCGCCGAGAATTCGGTCGGCAGGAACAGGTCGAGCGTGCCGGTTTCCTTGCAGAATGAGCCGAGCTGGATCGGCTTGATCCACTGTGCATGGAGTTGCGGCCCAAGGTCCTTCTTCAGACCCTGGCTGATGTCGGCCCAGTCTGCTGCCAGATCCAGCGCTTCCTGGTCCTCGATCATTGTGCTGTCACGTCCCTTCTTGCCCGTCATGCTACGCTCGCCTTCGCCCTTGGCAGTGGTCGCCATGGCGCTGACCGCGCTTCCCCCTGCGAAATCGTCTACTTTCACGCTTCGCTGCCTCGACTGAATTGGCCCGCGCGCATCCCCGGCACGCAGGCACAAAATGCCCCTGCTCTGCCGCACAAGGCGCAGCAGACCCTGTTCGATAAAATTTCAAGTGACACCAAGTGGCAGTGATTCCCGCCCCCGGTCCGCATTGTCTATTGGGGTTCGCCCCCTTCGCGCAAGCGGGCACAGAGCAAAAAAACTGAAATAAATGCCCTTGACTCGCCCTAACCCGCAGAGATGCATCAAATGCCTGAAAACTAAGGCTTTTTACTTATGCAGTCGCACGTGGTCATGCGAATCGCGTAGATTCCGTGACTTGTTGCGACTGCACAATGTAACAATGCGGAAGACTGCAGATCAGTAGGCAACACAAATGAAAATGGCCGGCGAAATCATCGCCGACCATGTTCTTTATTTGTGCCGTTCTGGAAGAATATCCGCCGCTTCGAGCAGCGAATCATCCTACCAAAGTCAGAGCGCGGCGACGCGCTTCGACAGGCGCGACATCTTGCGCGCAACGGTGTTCTTGTGGAGCACGCCCCGGGCAACGCCACGAGCCAGCTCGGGCTGGGCTTCCTTCAGCGCCGCCGCAGCAGCCGTCTTGTCGCCGCCGGCCAGTGCGGTCTCGACCTTCTTCACGAAGGTACGGATGCGGGAAAGGCGGTTGCCGTTGATTTCGGCGCGACGTTCATTGCGACGGATACGCTTGCGGGCTTGCGGCGTGTTGGCCATGGTCTTCCTGTTTCTCGTGCCTTGGCGGGCGCCAGGAGCGACCGCGTGAATCTCATCCAGTGGCGGGAAGTCCCGCCGGAAAGCGCGCCCCTTAACTGTGGACGCCCGAATCGTCAACAGATTCGGCGCAACTCCACCCTCAGGCCATCACGCGGCTTCGGGATCGGCCAGGCCTGCCATTGCGGCGCGGCACCGGCAGCCATCCGCACCTCGAATCGGGTGAGGATGTGATTGGCCAGAAGCTTGACCTGCATATAGGCGAAATGCAGCCCAAGGCACATGTGCGCACCGCCGCCGAACGGCACCCAGGCATACTTGTGCCGCGCTGCCACCTTGTCCGCAGTGAAGCGCATCGGATCGAAGATCTCGGGCTGCTCCCAGTGCGCCGGATCGGCATGTACCGCCGCCGGACTGATCCCGATCGGCGTGCCGGCCGGAATGTCATAGCCACCAAATCGGAAGTCCCGCAGCGCCCGGCGCGGCATGTTCGGCACCGGTGGCATGAAGCGCAGCGCTTCCTTGAATGCCATCTCCGTAAGCTCCATCCGCCCGAGGTCTTCATAGGCAAGCGGCAGGCCGTCCCCGCCGGCCAGCGCGCGCGCCTCGGCCCGCAGGCGGTCCTGCCAGCCGGGGTTCTTGGCGAGCTGCCAGAACAGCACCGTTGCCGAAGAAGTAATCGTGTCGTGCGCCGCCATCATCAGGAAGATCATGTGATCGACCACCACGTCCTCGGGCAGCAACGAGCCATCGTCTCGAGTCGCGAGCGCGAACTCGCTGAACATGTCCTGCCCCGGATTGGCCCGCCGCTCACGCACCAGACGCCCGAAGTATTCGACCATCAGCCGCCGTCCGGCCACGCCCTTGCCCATCTTGGTGAACGGCAGCGGCTTGCGCACCACGCCGACCGAGGCCTGCACCATGTCGACGAAGGCCTTGTTCAGCCGGTCCGCCTCCGGCCCCAGCGGCAGGCCCAGGAAGCTTGACGCTGCCGTATCCAGCGTCAGCGCCTTGATCGCGTCGTAAAAGCGCATCGCACCGCCCCACTGCTCCAGCGCAGAGGCAATTCCGGCATTCAGCACCCCGCAATAGGCCCGCATCGGCTCGGGCTTGAACGCGATCGACAGGGCCCGGCGGTCCACCCGGTGCGCCTCGAAGTCCATCAGCATCAGCCCGCGCGGGAACAGCAGGTTCAGCACCGGCCCCCAGCCCTGCTCGTTCGAAAACAGCTTGTCGCGATCGAACAGCACCAGTTCGTTGGCATCCGCACCGATCAGGTTGATCCCGCGTCGGCCGAAGCTGCGCGTGCGGAACACCGGGCCGTAAGTATCGACCATGCGCTTCTGGAAGCCCAGCGGATCGGCCAGCTGCATCAGCGTGGTGCCCAAGACCGGCCAGCCGTCTTCGCCGGGAATATGGTCAAGCTTGTGATCGCCGCCCAGCCGCACCCAGTGCGGATTGGCGCGTTCGGTATGCAGGTTAGCAGCAGCCTCGGGTGCGATGCTGGCCATGGTGTCTCCCGGCGTTCTGGTTTAACCGGTCAATTAACACGCCTGTCAGCAGTGGCCAAGAGCCTTATTCGATCCAGCCCGCCAGTTCGCGCCGAGTCATGGTCTCCAGCAGGTCCATGCCCGTTTGCCCGGCGTTGAGACATTCGAGTGCAGCGAAGTGGGTGCCGCCTGCCGCCTCGAAATCCTCCTTGCCGCGGATCGCCAGCTCCTCGAGAGTCTCCAGGCAGTCCGCCGAAAAGCCCGGCGCTGCGATCACCACGCGCTTCGTGCCCTTCTCGGCCTCGACGGCAAGAACTGCATCGGTTGCAGGCTCGAGCCACTTGGCCCGGCCGAAGCGCGATTGGAACGTCGTCACCAACCGCAGGCCGGGATGGCTCTGCGCAAAGCGTTCGGCCAGCAGGCGCGAGGTCTTCTGGCAGTGGCAGTGGTAGGGATCGCCCAAGTAAAGCGTCCGCTCCGGCATGCCGTGATAGCTCAGCAGCAGCAGTTCAGGCACAAAATCCAGCGTGGCCATCTGCCGCGTCATGTCGGCGTGAAGCGCGCCGATATAGGCCGGATCGTCGTGATAGGGCGGCAGCGTGCGCAGCGCTGGCAGGCGGCGACGTGCCTTGATCCAGTCCGCAACGGCATCAAGCGCCGAAGCCGTCGTTGCGCCCGAATAGTGCGGATAGAGCGGGGCCACCAGAATGCGCTCGCACCCCGCCGCCATCAGCGCATCGAGTTCCTTGGCCATCGAGGGCGACTGGTAGCGCATCGCATGGCGCACGATCGCCGCGTCGCCCAGCCGCTCCTGCAAGGCGCGGGCCTGCGCCTTGGTGATCGCCGCCAACGGCGATCCATCCTCGCTCCACACCTGCGAATAGGCGTGGGCCGACTTCTTCGGCCGGGTGTTGAGGATGATGCCGCGCAGGATCGGCTGCCAGATCAGCCTGGGGATTTCCACCACGCGCGGATCGGACAGGAACTCCTTGAGGTAGCGCTTGACCGAATCGACATCGGGCGCGTCGGGCGTGCCGAGGTTGACGACAAGCACGCCGACCTTGCCGGTAAGCACATTGGGGTGATCGGCAGGACGTTCCATTGCAATCCTTGGGAAGAGGCTCACAGGCCTTCGGAAATCAGCGGCAGGCGGCGGAAGCGCACGCCCGTGGCGGAGAACAGGGCATTGGCGATGGCAGGGGCCACCGCGACCATGCCCAGCTCGCCGGGGTCGAACGGGTCTTCGTTGCTGTCGGCAAAGGCAATATCAACCTTGGGGCAATCGGCAAGCAGGGGTAGCCCCAGTTGCGAGAGTCTGCCTGCCGAAGGCCGCCCCTTGGCATAGCCGCTCGCCCCGCCCACCGCGTGGGCCAGGCCGAACATCAGCCCGCCCTCGATCTGCTGGCGGGCAAGGCTCATGTTCACGATGCGTCCGATGTCGACATAGGCGCTCAGGCGATCCACCCGCACCACGCCCGCCTCGCTGCGCGCCGTGGCGACGACCGCGATCAGGCCCTTGGCACCCGCGCCGCCGCCGGTCGGCAGTTCCATCTGATGGCAGGCAATGCCCTGCCCCGAAGCCTCGATCCCGCCACCCCATTGCGCGAGGCGTCCGGCGCCCTGCAGGCAAGCCACCAGCCGTGGCTCACCCTCGAGCATGCCGACACGGAACGACAGCGGCTCCTTGCCCGCCGCATGGGCCAGCTCGTCAACGAAGCTCTCGGTGAAGAACGCGGTATAGCCATGCGCCTGCCCACGAAACCGTGCGGTCGGCTGCCGCAGCGCGAGCGGCACATGCTCCACGGCCTTTTCCGGAATCCGATAGAGCGGCATCGCCCCTTCGCACGCCATCGGATCGACCCGATCCTGCAGCTCGAGCGCTTGGCTCACCCCCCAGCCATCGAGCAACCTTGCCCCCGATTCGATAGCTGTCGCTGGCACCGCCAGCCGCGCCCGCCAGCCCAGCACTCGCGTCTTGTCCGGACTCAACGCTCCGCCCAGCTGCGCCGAAACCGGCGTGCGCGCAATGCCCGCCAATGCTTCCTGCCAGCGCGAGTACGTCAGTTGCACCGGTTTGCCGATGACCTTGCAGATCGCCGCCACTTCCGCCGCGATGCGCACGTCGAGCCGCGCATCGAAACTGCCGCCGGCGTGCATCGGATAGACGATCACGTCCCGGCGCGAGAGCCCCGCCGCGCGCGCCGCCGCCCGCCGCGCCCGTTCCGGGGCCTGCGTCGCGATCCACAGCTCAAGCAATCCGTGCCGCATCCGCGCCGTGGCGCTGGCGGTCTCCAGCGGCGCGTGGAACGCCGGTTCGACATCGTAGCGCGCGGTCAGTGAAGGCCTGGCCAGCAGCGCATCGGGATCGCCCTCGGCCAGAATGCGCTGCGGCTCTCCCTTGGTCAGCGCCTTGTCGAGCGCAACCAGCACCTTCTCGGCATCGGCCACCGGCCCATCGGCCTTGAAGCGCGGCTCCATGGCCCGCACCGCCTTGTCGGCGCTGAACCAGTCGGTCGCAACCGCCGCCAGCCAGCGCTTGGCGTGGACCACGCCCACCAGACCCCGCACCGTGGCCGCCGCCTGCTTGTCATAGCTCGACAGCACGCTCGCCCCTTGCGGCCCATGCGCGATCGCGGCGTAGACCATGCCGGGCAAGCGAACGTCGCCGGCAAAGGTGAAGCTGCCATCGACCTTGGCGGGCAGATCGAGCCGGGGATGGCTGGGCGGCGATCCTTCCGGAAACTGTCCGGGCTTCTCACGCGGTGGCTCGGCACGCAGCACCGGCACCGCGGGCGGATCATAGTCCACCGCTGCATCGAGCAGTTCGGCAAACGACAGGCGCTGCTTGCCGTGGGTGACGAAGCTGTCCTTCGTCTCGCACTCCTCCCAGCCCACGCCCCACTTGTCCGCCGCCGCCTGCGCCATCATCGCCCGCAGCGCCGCCCCCGCCTCACGCAAGGGCGTCTCGAAGGCCGCCAGCGCCGTACCATCCGCCGTCACCATGAGCGGGCCGCGTTCGGCATGAAGCCGCGCCAGCATCCCGTCCGCGTCCTCTCCCACCGAGGCAAAGGCCGGCATCCACAGCGGCGCCCACTTGGCTGAAAGGACCGGATCGGCATAGGCCGGGCTGATCGGCGCAGCCTCCACCGCCACCTTGCGCCAGTCCGCGCCAGCCTCGTCAGCGATGATCTGCGCCACCAGCGTGGTGATGCCCTGCCCCATCTCGCAGAACGGGACGGCAACCGTCAGGATGCAGTCCTTCCCACCCTTGACGCGGCCCACCTTGAGGAAAGCATCGACGACATGCTCGCCCTTGCCCGCCGCGAGCGGCACCGGATGGCGCCGCGGGATCAGCGGGAAAGCAATGAGCAGCGCGCCGCCCACCCCCGCTCCCACCAGCATCCCTCGCCGCGTCAGGCGCATCCGGGTCAGCGCTTCCCGTCAAGCCAGGCGAGCACGCCCCGCGCGATCGAAAGGAACGCCTCGGCCTGCGGGCTGTCGCCTGCTGCAGGCGGGTTGCCCGCATCGCTCTCGCGCCGGATCGCCATGTCCAATGGCACGCGGCCAAGGAACGGCAGACCCATCGTCTTCGCGGCCGCTTCTGCCCCGCCAACGCCGAACGGATCGCTCTCCTCGCCGCAATGCGGGCAGATATAGCCCGCCATGTTTTCGACCATGCCGATCACCGGCACCTTGCCCTGTTCGAACAGGCCGATGGCGCGGGTCGCATCCATCAACGCCAGGTCCTGCGGCGTGGAGACGATCACCGCGCCCGCCGGCTTGTGCTTCGAAAGCATGGTCAGTTGCACGTCGCCGGTCCCCGGCGGCAGGTCGACGACGATGATCTCCGTATCGCCCCAATGCGCATCGATCAGCTGGCCCAGCGCATTGCCGGCCATGGGGCCCCGCCACGCAATCGCCTGCCCCGGCTGCACCAGATGCCCCATCGACAGCATCGGCACCCCATAAGGCGATTGGATCGGATGGATCTTGCTGTCCTCGGCCTCCGGCTTGCGACCTTCCGTGAGCAGCAGGCGCGGCTGCGACGGGCCATAGATGTCGGCATCGACCAGACCGACCTTGCGTCCCAGCCGGTGCATGGCGACCGCCAGATTGGCCGACAGCGTCGATTTGCCGACGCCGCCCTTGCCCGATCCCACCGCGATGATCACGCGCGACTTGCGCTCGGCGGTCATGCCGAGGCGCAGATCCGCCACTCCGGCCTTCCGGGCCGCATCTCGCACGGCCATCTCCAGCTTGTCGCGATCGAGCCGCTCCAGCCCGCCGACTTCGAGCATGACGGTTGCCGTCTCGCCCGCCACTTTCACCGTCTGCAGGCGGTCCCCTGCCACTTCCCCAAGCGCATTGCGCAGTGCCTGTTCGTCGATGCTCACGCCATTTCCCGTGTTCCGCTCCATCCCGGAGCTGTCCGTTCGGCCCTAGCAGATGAATTTTCGGGAATGGACACTGTTTTTCGCATCAAGGGTTCCTATAACCAAGGGATGACAGACTTGGGCGGAATGATCGCACGCTTTGGCCGGGAGACGGGCCTTTTCATGACAGGCAAGAAAAGCCCCTGGGGTTCGGGCGGCGGCAACGACGCGCCGACATCCTCCGGTGACGCTCCTGAAACGACACCACCGCCAGCAGCGCCAGGTGCCGAAGGCCCTCGAAACCCGTGGCTCCCGCCGCAATCAGGCGATGGCCCCAAGGATAGCGGACGGCGTGGCCCGAACATCGAGGACATCTTCCGCAACCGCAAGGGCGGCGGCAATGGCGGCGGTGGTGGCCGTGGTCCCAACATCCCGCGCCTGCCCCAGCGCCCCGATGGCAAGTCATGGGCGCCGGTCGTGATCGGCCTCGTCGTCCTGGCATGGCTCGGCACCTCGATGGTCCACCTCATCGCCCCGCAGGAAAAGGGCGTGGTCACCACCTTCGGCTCCTATTCGCGCACCTTGGACAGCGGCACCGCTGTCACGCTCCCCTGGCCGATCCAGACGGTCAAGGTCGAGGACGTGACCTCGATCCGCCGCGAATCGATCCCCGAGGGCGATGGCGAGAAGCTGATGCTCACCGCCGACCAGAACCTGGTCGACCTCACCTACCTCGTCCGCTGGAACATCAAGGACCTCAAGCTCTACATGTTCCAGCTCGCCGACCCTGATCAGACCGTGCGCGAAGTGGCCGAAGCCGCGATGCGCCAGTCCATCGCCGAGGTAAACCTCAACGACGTGATGGGCTCGGGCCGCGCCCAGATCGAACAGAACGTGCGCGAACGCATGCAGCGCGTACTCGATGCCTATCGCTCGGGCGTCGTCATCCAGGGCGTCGACATCAAGAAGACCGATCCGCCGGCCAAGGTCGTCGATGCCTTCAAGGAAGTGCTCGCCGCCCAGCAGGATGCGCAGAGCGAAATCAACCGGGCGCAGGCCTGGGCGCAGCAGCTCACCGCCCGCGCCGGTGGCGAAGCCACCGCGTTCGACAAGGTCTACGAGCAGTACAAGCTCGCCCCGGAAGTGACCCGCCGCCGCATGTACTATGAAACCATGGAACGTGTGCTCAGCCAGACCGACAAGGTGATCCTCGAATCGCCCAACACCCAGGCCTACCTGCCGCTGCCGGAAATGAAGCGCACGCAAAAGCCGCAGGAAGGGGGCCAGTAAGATGAACGCGATCCAGACCTTCTGGGCCGAACGCAAGGCCGTGGTCATTGCCGCGGGCGTTGCCCTGCTTGCCGCGGCCAGCTGCCTCACCGTGGTCGATGAAAAGACCCAGGCAGTGATCATCCGCCTCGGCCAGCCCAACCGTGTCGTCAACCGGTTCGAACCCAAGACCGATTTCGGCCAGACCGGTGCGGGCATCGTCCTGCGCATTCCGTTCATGGAAAAGGTGGTCAATGTCGACAAGCGGATCCTCGATCTCGACATGGAGCGCCAGCAGGTCCTTTCGGCCGACCAGCGCCGCCTTGAAGTCGATGCCTTCGCCCGCTTCCGGATCATCGATCCGGTGCGCATGGTGCAGACGGCCGGGACGACCGAGCGGGTCGCCGAACAGCTCCAGCCGATCCTCAACTCGGCGCTGCGTCAGGAACTCGGCAAGCGCACGTTCGGCTCGCTGCTGACGGCAGACCGTGGCCGCGCAATGGAACAGATCCGTGAGGGGCTCGACCGCGAGGCGCGTGAATATGGCGCGCAGGTAATCGACGTGCGGATCAAGCGGGCAGACCTTCCTGAAGGCACGCCACTCGAATCGGCCTTCACCCGCATGGCCACCGCGCGCCAGCAGGAAGCCGCCACGATCCGCGCGCAGGGCCAGAAGCAGGCGCAGATCATCCGCGCTACCGCCGAGGCAACCGCTGCCAAGACCTATGCCGAAGCCTTCAACAAGGACCCGGCATTCTACGATTTCTACCGTGCAATGCAGAGCTACGATGCAACCTTTGCGCAGAAGGGATCGAGCACCTCGATCGTGCTTTCGCCCGACAACGAGTACCTCAAGCAGTTCAAGGGCAAGTAACCCCCAAGCTGAACGGTACGGAACATCGTCATTCAAAGTCCGTTCATCGCAGGGCGCGTGAATCGGCTTTGGCACAAGTCAGCCGCGCCGCCCCCGGCGCAAGATAGACAAAGAGGACCAGGCCACGTGCGATACGCTTATGGTGTGACTTCGGCGCTGCTGCTTGCAGGCAGCGCACTGACCCTGGTGACAGGCTTCCCGGCAGGCGCGCAGGTCGCCCAGAACGACCAGTCGGAGATGCGCAGCGTCGTCCCCCGCGCCGGTGCGCCCTCCAGCTTCGCCGACCTTACGCAGCAGCTGCAGCCAGCGGTGGTCAACATCTCCACCCGCCAGCGCGTGAAGGTGCAGAACAACAATCCCTTCGCCGGAACGCCGTTTGGCGATCTGTTCGGCGGCGGCCAGGGCAATGGACCGCAAACGCGCGAGGCGCAGTCGCTGGGCTCGGGCTTCATCATCTCGGCCGATGGCTACGTGGTCACCAACAACCACGTGATCACCGCCGACGGGCAGGGCGAAGTCGAATCGATCACCGTGACCACGCCCGACGGCACGGAATACCCGGCCAAGCTGATCGGCAAGGACGCGGCATCAGACCTCGCCGTGCTCAAGATCAGCCGCCCCACCCCCTTCCCGTTCGTGAAGTTCGGCGATTCGCGCAAGGCGCGCGTGGGTGACTGGGTCATCGCCATCGGCAACCCCTTCGGCCTCGGCGGCACGGTCACGCAAGGCATCATCTCGGCGGTCTATCGCAACACCGGCTCCGGCTCTGCCTATGACCGCTACCTGCAGACCGACGCCTCGATCAACCGCGGCAACTCGGGCGGCCCAATGTTCGACATGGCCGGCAACGTGATCGGCATCAACAACGCGATCTTCTCGCCCACCGGCGGTTCGGTCGGCATCGGCTTTGCCATTCCGGCAGAGATTGCCGCCCCCATTGTCGACAAGCTGCGCGCCGGCCAGGCGATCGATCGCGGCTACCTCGGCGTGCGCATCCAGCCGCTCTCGGAAGACCTCGCCGCTTCGCTCGGGCTCCCGAAGAACCGTGGCGAATTCATCCAGGCCGTCGAACCCGGACAGGCCGCGGCCAAGGCTGGCATGCAGGCCGGTGACGTGGTGGTGAAGGTCGATGGCAAGGACGTCACGCCTGACCAGACCCTGTCGTTCATCGTTGCCAACACCACACCGGGCAAGCGCATCCCGATCGAACTGCTCCGCAACGGCCAGCGCCTGACGATCCAGACCGTGGTCGGCAAGCGCCCGACCGAGGAAGAGCTCGCCCAGCAGAGCTTCGACCCCGACGCGCAGGAAGATGGCGGCTTCGGCGGCAAGCAGCAGCAGCAGAGTGGAAGCGTCCTGCAATCCTCGCTCGGAATCGCAGCCATTCCGCTCACCCCGCAGATCGCGCGTCAGCTCGGCGCGGGTGAAGATGCCAAGGGCGTGGTGATCACCGCTGTCGATGCTTCGTCCGATGCCGGGGCCAAGGGCCTGCAGCGGGGCGACATCGTGCTCTCGGCAAACTACGTCAACGTAGCCTCGATTGCGGATCTCGAACGCATCGTTCGCCAGGCTAAGACCGAAGGCCGCGAAGCCGTGCTTCTGCGCATCCAGCGCCGCGGCGCACCAGCACAATACGTGCCCATTCGCGTCCGCTGATCGGAGTCTCGACCCATGAGCAAAGAGCCGCTCCAGCGATGGGGCGGCTCTTTCTGTAACTCCAGGGCTCAGGCCCTGCCGGTCTGCGCGACAAGATGCGAAGGATCGATACCCTCGCGCTTCCATGCCTGTTGCCAGCGCCGCCCGGTCGGCGTTTCGAACAGGATCTCCGGGCGCCCCTGCGCCGCGTACCAGCCATGATGCCGCATCTCGCCCTCCAGCTGCCCGGCCCCCCAACCAGCGTAACCCAAGGCCACCAGATAGCGGCTCGGCCCGCGCCCTTCGGCAATTGCACGCAGCACGTCCATCGATGCGGACAGGTCGCACAGCGAATTGACCGTCACGCTGCCCTCGCCGCCCCAGTCATTAGAATGCAGCACGAAACCGCGCGCCGTTTCTACCGGCCCGCCGTTGAGGATGGGCACGTCCGGCGCGATACCGGGATCGATGCCGACGTCTTCCAGCAGCCCATGCAACGTGATCCCGTCGCGCACATGGCCGATGCCGATGCCCAGCGCGCCGTGCTCGTCGTGCACGCACATCGCCACCACGGCATGATCGAATCGGGCATCGCCCATGCCCGGCATGGCCAGCAGCAGGCGCCCGGAAAGATATTCGGCTTCACTCATCCCTGATGACATAGGGACGGGACCTGGCGATTGCGAGTGCGGTCATCGCCTCAGATCCTCACGCCGCCGCCTTGACCTTCCGGTCCTCCGCCGCTTCGAGCAGGCGCTTCTCGACGGTCTTCATCCGGCTCTCGCTGTCGATCTTCTCGCCCAGCACGTCGGTCACGTAGAACGTGTCCACAGCGCGCTCGCCATAGGTGGCGATGTGCGCCGAATGGACCACCAGCCGCGCCTCGAACAGCGCACGCGCCAACTGGTTGAGCAGCGCCGGACGATCGCGCGCGCCCACCTCGATCACGGTGAAGCGGTTCGAGGCCTTGTTGTCGAAGATGACGATCGGGCGCACGTCGAACGCATCGGCACGCGGGCGGGCCAGCGGGCGAGCCGCCAGCTGCGGCACCAGCTTCACCCGGTTGGCCAGGGCATCGGCAATCGCGTTCTTGAGGCGCGCGATCTGGCTTGCCTCGTTGAGCGGACGGCCGAGCGGGTCCTGCACCAGGAAGTTGTCGACCGCCGTGCCGTTGCGGGCGGTGTGGATGCGCGCGTCGATGATGTTGCCGCCGGCAAGATGGATGCCCCCAGCGATGCGATAGAACAGGCCGGGGTGGTCCGCCGCCAGCACGGTGACCAGTGTCGCCCCGCGTGCCGGATACCAGTGCGCCTCGACCGAAAGCGGCTCGCCCAGCGCGGTGTCCATCTGCTGGAGGTTGAGCGCGATGATGTCCTCGGGCTCGGCAATCCAGTAGGCATCGCCCAATTGCTTGCCGACCGTGCCGATCAGCGCGTCGCGCTCGCGCAGGATCGTGGCGACGGCCTTCTTCTTGGCGGCAATGCGCTCGGCCCGGCCATGGGTCTTGTGGCCAAGGCGCAGCATTTCCTCGGCCGAGACGAACAGATCGCCCAGCAGCTGCCGCTTCCACGAATTCCACACGCCCGGACCCACCGCGCGAATGTCGACCACGGTCAGGATCAGCAGCAGGCGCAAGCGCTCCTGGCTCTGCACCGTGTTCACGAAATCGGCGATGGTCTTGTAGTCGGCAAGGTCGCGCTTGAAGGCGGTGGCGCTCATCAACAGGTGCCAGCGCACCAGCCACGCCACGGCCTCGGTCTCGGCAGCGGACAGGCCCAGACGCGGGCACAGCTTCATCGCCACTTCCGCGCCGAGTACCGAATGGTCACCCTGCCGGCCCTTGGCGATATCGTGCAGCAGCGTTGCGACATAGAGCACGCGGCGCGAGGCAACCTTGCTGACCACTTCGCTGGCCAGCGGGTGATCGTCCTTGACCTCGCCCTTCTCGATGCGCGCCAGCAGGCCGATCGCGCGGATGGTATGTTCGTCCACCGTGTAGTGGTGATACATGTCGAACTGCATCTGCGCGACGACGCGGCCGAAATCGGGCACGAAGCGGCCGAACACGCCGGCCTCGTTCATCCAGCGCAGCACGGTCTCGGGATCGTTGCGGCTGGTCAGCGTGTCCATGAACAGCGCATTGGCACGAGGGTCCTTGCGCAGGGCAGCGTCGATCAGCCCTGAATCGCGCCGGGCAATGCGCATCGTCTCGGGGTGGATCTCGACCTGTTCGGCCGCCGCGCACGAGAACAGTTCGAGCAGGCGGACAGGGTCGTCCTGAAAGGTGGTGTCCGATGGCGCGGCGAGCTTGCCCGCATCGATCACGAACGGCCCGACCTTCTTTTTCCGCCGCCCGCGCAAGGCCGCGAGGAAGCCGCGCTTCTCCTTGGCAAACTGCCCGTCAAGCTGCGCAAGGAACACGCCCGTAAGCGAGCCGACCTGCTTTGCCTGGAGGAAGAAGTACTGCATGAACCGCTCGACCGCGCTCTTGCCGGGACGGTCGGCGAAATTCATGCGCATGGCGACTTCGCGCTGCAGGTCGAAGGTCAGCCGGTCTTCCGCACGCCTGGTGATGGTGTGCAGATGGCATCGCACCGCCCAGAAGAAGTTCTCGGCGCGGCGGAAGGCGCGGTATTCCTCCGCGGTCAGCAGGCCGACATCGACCAGTTCGGAAGGGTCGCGCACCTTGTGGATGTACTTGCCGATCCAGTAGAGCGTGTGCAGATCGCGCAGGCCGCCCTTGCCCTCCTTCACATTGGGTTCGACGACGTAGCGGCTGTCGCCCAGCCGCTTGTGGCGGTCGTTCCGCTCCTGCAGTTTCTCGGCGACGAACTGCTTTTCGGTGCCGTTGACGACTTCCGCCCAGAACCGGGCCGAAGCACTGTCGAACAGGTCGCGATCGCCCCAGACATAGCGCCCTTCGAGCAGCGCGGTGCGGATGGTCAGGTCGCTCTTGGCCATGCGCACGACTTCATCAAGCGAACGGCTGGAATGGCCGACCTTGAGGCCAAGGTCCCACAGGAAATAGAGCAGCGCCTCGATCACCTGCTCGCACCACGATGTCGGCTTGATCGGGGTAACGAACGCGATGTCGACGTCCGAATGCGGCGCCATCTCGCCGCGCCCGTAGCCGCCCACCGCGATCACCGCGATACGCTCGCCCATCGAGCGATTGCTCGCGCGATAGATGCGCCCGACGACATGGTCGTAGATGATGCGGACCAGTTGATCGACAAGGAAGGCCTGCGCCTGCGCGCTCTCGGTGCCTGACGAGGGCTTGGCTTCCAGCCGGCGCGCAATCTCGGCGCGGCCGTCTTCCAGCGCGGTGCGCAACAGGTCCACCACCACCTGCCGCGATTTCTCGCCCTTCTCGGCGAACGCCGCCGCGATGGCATCGGCAAGCTGCCGACGGTCGATGATGGCGCGCTGGTTGGCAATCCGGGGAAGCATCATGCCCCACCCTTATCGCGGGGATGCGGGATGCGTAAGCGGTTAATGGGGCATTTGCGGGAAGGGTGGCGGTGGCTGGCTCAGATCACCACGACCGGGTACTGGCGGATGCACCGATCTGCGGAGACGAGCGTCATGCCTGACACCAGCGCATGGGCAACCAGCAAGCGATCAAGCGGATCGCGGTGCAGGTCGGGCAGGTCCTTGACCTTCGTCCAGGCAGACGCGGGCAGGTCTGCAAGTTCGAAGCCCACCAGCTCCTGCAATTGGTCGACCGGCTCGTCCAGAGGAATGCGCCGCAGATGCTGCAGGTGCGCCAGTTCGTAGGCGTTGACCGCGCTCAGGACGATGTCGTTGTCCGGGTTTGCCAGCGCATTGTGCTGCTCTGCAGTCAGGCGCTGGTCACCCAGCACCATCCACACAAGGATGTGCGTGTCTATCAGCAGCTTCACGCGTCGGCTCAGCCGAACTTGCGCTTGGTGCGTTCGTCAAACTCCGGGCCTGTCATCGGCGGCGGAATGTCGAAGGCAGACGCGGGCTGGCCCTTGTACTTGTCGGCGAGGCAGCCAAAGGCCGCAAGCCGTTTCGCCGCGCGAGCCTCACGCGCAAGTTCGAGCGCTTCGGGCGTGGGCACCAAGGTAGCAAAGGGCACACCCGCCTTGTTCACCACAACTTCTTCGCCCCGTGCCGCAGCGGCAAGAAGCTCTGACAAGCGGGTCTTGGCTTCACCGATGTTGACGTGGATGGTCATAGGCAGAGGATGCCTTGGCCAAGGGGGTTGGTCAAGGTGGGTTAGAAGCGCTTGCCCATGGTTACGACGTCCTGCAGTTCATAGCCGAGCGAATTGTAGAACCCGCGTGCCGAAGCGTTGTCACCGCGTACCATCAACTGGATCTTGGGACTGCCAAGCGCCTTGAGCAAGTTTTCGGCCGCAGTCATGAGTGCGCGACCGATGCCTTGCCCGCGGCGGCCCGGCGCGGTGGCGAGGTAATAGACCCAGCCGCGATGGCCGTCGAAGCCGACCATCACGCTGCCTCCCAATGCTGCCGCAATTTCAGCCAGCAGGATCGTCGACGTCGGTGTGGCCAGGGCAAGGTCGAAATCGCCGCGCGGATCGTTCCAGGGGCGTGTCAGTCCGGCAGCCTCCCACAGCGCGACCGTGGCTTCACGGTCCGCCACAGTGGCTGCGCGGATGCTTACTCCCACTCGATCGTACCGGGCGGCTTCGACGTGTAGTCATAGACCACGCGGTTGATGCCCTTGACCTCGTTGACGATGCGGGTCGCCACGCGGGACAGGAAACCGGCGTCGAACGGGTAGATGTCGGCGGTCATGCCGTCGGTGCTTGTCACCGCGCGCAGGGCGCAGACGCTGTCGTAGGTGCGAAAATCGCCCATCACGCCCACGGTCTTGACCGGGAGCAGCACGGCAAACGCCTGCCAGATCGCGTCATAGAGCCCGGCGTTGCGGATTTCCTCGAGGTAGATCGCGTCGGCCTTGCGCAGAATGTCGCAACGCTCACGCGTCACTTCGCCCGGGATGCGGATGGCAAGGCCGGGGCCGGGGAAGGGGTGACGGCCCACGAAGATCTCGGGCAGGCCAAGTTCACGGCCCAGCGCGCGAACTTCGTCCTTGAACAGCTCGCGAAGCGGCTCGACCAGCTTCATGTTCATGCGCTCGGGCAGGCCGCCGACGTTGTGGTGGCTCTTGATCGTGACCGAGGGGCCGCCGGTGAAGCTGACCGATTCGATCACGTCCGGGTAGAGCGTGCCCTGCGCCAGGAAGTCGGCGCCGCCGACCTGCTTGGCCTCAGCCTCGAACACGTCGATGAAGGTCTTGCCGATGAACTTTCGCTTGGCTTCCGGGTCCGTCACTCCAGCAAGACCGCCGAGGAACAGGGCCGAGACGTCCTTGTGGACCAGCGGGATGTTGTAGTGGTTGCGGAACAGGCTGACGACCTGCTCCGCCTCGCCCATGCGCATCAACCCGTGGTCGACGAACACGCAGGTCAGCTGGTCGCCGATGGCTTCATGGATCAGCACGGCGGCCACTGCCGAATCGACACCGCCCGACAGGCCGCAGATCACGCGGCTGTCGCCCACCTGCTCGCGGATTTCGGCGATCTTGGTCTTGCGGAACTCGGCCATGGTCCAGTCGCCGGTGCAGCCGCAGACGTGGCGCACGAAGTTGGCGATCAGCTTGCCGCCGTCGGGGGTGTGGACCACTTCGGGGTGGAACTGGGTGCCGTAGTACTTCTTCTCGTCATTGGCGATGACGGCAAACGGCGCGCCGTCCGACACGGCAACGATGCGGAAGCCCGGGGCGAACTGGGTGACCTTGTCGCCATGGCTCATCCACACCTGGTGGCGTTCGCCTTCCTTCCACAGGCCGTCGAACAGCACGCAGGGTTCGGTCACGGTCAGGAACGCGCGGCCGAATTCGCCCGAATCGCCCGGTTCCACCTTGCCGCCCAGCTGGTGGCTCATGACTTGCTGGCCATAGCAGATGCCAAGGATCGGCAGGCCGGAGTCGAACAGCACTTGCGGCGCGCGCGGAGAGCCATCGGCGGGCACGCTGGCGGGCGATCCCGACAGGATGATGCCCTTGGGCTTCATACGGTGGAACGCGGCCTCGGCCTGCGTGAACGGCGCGATCTCGGAATAGACCCCGGCCTCGCGCACGCGACGGGCGATAAGCTGCGTTACCTGGCTGCCGAAGTCGACGATCAGGATCGATTCTGAAGGCTGGATGCTCATGCGTGGCCGATAGTGTGAAGGGCCTTTTCTGTCCAGATGCGCGGAAAAATGTGACAGTTGCGTTACATGCAACTGCAAGTGCCCTGTTCGCACTTGCAGCATACGCATATCGGCGTATTTGCACCCTCAGTTCCGATGCTTCCAGCCCACCCTGCCGGATGAACACGAACTGGGAGGATGTCCTGCAAGGTGATCTCAACAGGAGGAACACCATGCGCGCCATTACGGCTTTTGCATTCCCGATCATCCTCGCTGCTGGCCTCAGCAGCCTGATGTGGACTGCCACGCTCGCTTGAGCAGGCAAGGAAATGCGATAAACGACAAAAGCGGCTGCCCCGGCGGGGCAGCCGTTTTGTTTATCTGGCGCACCTTGTGCCACTCTTCCGACAGATCGATCGCCGCGCTAGGCTCCGGGGATGACAATCACCCGCTTTGCCCCCAGTCCCAACGGACCGCTCCATCTAGGGCATGCGTTTTCCGCAATCGTCGCCCACGACCGGGCCATGCGCGACGGGGGTGAGTTCCTTTTGCGCATCGAAGACATCGACGGTGCCCGCTCACGCCCGGAACTTGCCGCCGAGTTCCGCCAGGACCTCGACTGGTTGCGGCTGAGTTACCGGGAAGTTGCCCCCCAGTCCTCGAGAGTTGGAGATTATCGCACCGCTGCCAACGAGCTGCGCGCGATGGGCATTCTTTACCCGTGTACCTGCACCCGCGCCGAAGTTGCCGCCGCCGCCGTGGCCCATGGGCCCGATGGTCCGCTCTATCCCGGCACCTGCCTGCGCCGGGGGCCCACGCCTGGCCCGCAAGTAGCTTGGCGGCTGGACATGGAGCAGGCGACACTGCTGGCGGGTGAACTCGAATGGACCGACGAGCGTCACGGCACGCAGATCGCCACGCCCGAGATGTTCGGCGACGTGATCCTGTGGCGCAAGGATGCGCCGGCCAGCTACCACCTTGCCGCAACGCTTGATGATGCCACCGATGGCGTGACACATGTGACACGCGGCATGGACCTGTTTCGCGCCACGCACATCCACCGCCTGCTCCAGCATCTGCTCGGGCTGCCGGTGCCGGTGTGGCATCATCATCCCGTGCTGGTGGAGGCCGACGGGCGCAAGCTGGCCAAGCGCCGCGATGCACCCGCGCTGTCCGACCGCAGGCGAGCGGGCGAAGACGGGCGCGCAGTCGCCGCAGAGGTGCGCGCTACCCTATTTGACACTGGTATTTCGCTGTCCGACGCCATAGATCAGTGCCCATGAACTACGTCCTGATCCCGCTGATCATCATCTTCGTCGCGCTGACGGTCGTCTCGCTCGTGCGCGGGATCATCGCTTTCCTGAACAGCACCAAGGAAGACCTGAACCGCGATCCCGTTTCCGGGGCGACGGCGAACCAGTTGTTGCAGAACAAGATGATGTTCAACCGCATCAAGTTCCAGGGCCTTGCCGTGCTGGCCGTTGCGATCCTGCTCGCGTTCTCGCGCTGAGGCGCGGTTCTTTCCAACATGGTCAAGCTCAACAAGATCTACACGCGCACCGGCGATGACGGCACGACGGGCCTCGTCGATGGTTCGCGCCGGGCCAAGTACGATGCCCGCATGCAGGCCATTGGCGAGGTGGACGAGGCCAACAGCCTGATTGGCCTTGCCGCAGTCGTCGCGTCGGAAACCTCGGCGCGCAACCTGCAGCGCATCCAGAATGACCTGTTCGATCTCGGGGCTGATCTTGCCACCCCCGGCGATGACTTTACCCCTTCGGAGATGGTCCTGCGCGTGGTCGAGAGCCAGGTCGCTTGGCTGGAGACGGCTATCGACACCTTGAACGAAGGCCTGCCGCCGCTGACCAGCTTCATCCTGCCGGGCGGTTCCGAGGCTGCGGCGCGCATCCACATCGCCCGCGCCACAGTGCGCCGGGCGGAGCGCAGCGCAGTGGCGCTGGCCGATGCCGAGCCGGTGAACCCGCAGGCACTGGCCTATCTCAACCGGCTTTCGGATTACCTGTTCGTGCTGGCCCGCGCGACCAACGCGGGCAGCGATCCGCTTTGGGTGCCCGGCGCCTCGCGCTGAACCGAAACGCGCCTCGCGCTAGGAGCAGGTGGACTCAAGTGTTTGCGCTCGCTAACCGCCATCCCGCATCTTTTCGGAGCGGGACATCCACATGATCAAGACGGTTGCAGTGATCGGTGCGGGCCAGATGGGTTCAGGCATCGCCCAGGTTTCGGCGCAGGCGGGGCTGAAGGTCCTGCTCGGCGACGTGTCGATCGATCTGGCGGACAAGGCCAAGGACAAGATCGCCAAGGGCCTTTCCAAGCTGGTCGAGAAGGGCAAGGTTGATGCCGCGCTTGCCGCCGCTACGGTTGCCAACCTGCACACCTTCTCTGATCATGCTGCCTTTGCCGAAGCCGATCTGGTGATCGAAGCGGCGACCGAGCGCGAGGACATCAAGCACAAGATCTTCGACTCCGCCGGCAAGCATCTTGCTCCCCATGCGATCATGGCATCGAACACCTCGTCGATCCCGATCACGCGCATGGCCGTGTCGTCGCCCGATCCGGAACGCTTCATCGGCATCCACTTCTTCAATCCGGTGCCGCTGATGAAGCTGGTCGAGGTCATTCCCGGCCTTGCCACTTCGGTTTCGACGATTGAAGCCGTGCGCGATTACGTGGCGAACATCGGCAAGGAAATCGTGCTCTCGCAGGATGAGCCCGGCTTCATCGTCAACCGCATCTTCGTGCCCTTCATCAACGAGGCCGCTTTCGTGCTCGGCAGCGGCACGGGTTCGATCGTCGACATCGACAAGGGCGTGAAGCTCGGCCTCAACCACCCGATGGGCCCGCTCGAACTGGCCGATTTCATCGGGCTCGACACGCTGCTCGAGATCATGAAGATCTACCTTGCCTCCACCGGTGACCCGAAGTACCGCCCGGCCCCGCTGCTGCAGAAGTACGTCGAGGCCGGCTGGCTCGGCCGCAAGAGCGGGCGCGGGTTCTACGACTATTCCGGCGAAGTGCCGGTCCCGACCCGCTGACACGCAGGAACGGCTGCACGATCAGGGCGTAGTCTCCGGCAAAGGAGCTACGCCCATGATCGACGACAAGACACCCGCGCCCGAAGCCGTGAACACCGAGCAGGAAGACGGCGATACGCAGGCGCAGACCGTTGCCGACGAGGCACTGGCCCGCGCCACCAGCGTGCTGGGCGAACAGGATCTGGGCGACAAGGTCGGCGGGTCCGGTCTCGACGATGCCGACATGCCCGACCTCGTCGATCACATGAAGCAGATGGTCAGTTCGGGCCAGATCGACATGAGTGCCTATCGCGGTGAGCGCAACGACGATGATGAAGCCGGAATCTACGGCGATGGCGTCCCCGAAGACGACGACACTCCACGCGGAGCCTGATGGCCCGGTCAGGGCACGAGTTGGTCCTGCCCTGCCTCCATGGCGTCGGCAGGCGCGTCCGGGTTGACCTGGTCGGCCTTCATCTGGTCAACCGAGACACCTTCGGGAAGCTGGCGAAGTTCGACCATCTTTCCGTCCCGTTCGATCTCGCCGAT
Source organism: Novosphingobium sp. BL-A-41-Hi4B-X5A (assembly GCF_055521705.1). Lineage (NCBI taxonomy): Bacteria > Pseudomonadati > Pseudomonadota > Alphaproteobacteria > Sphingomonadales > Sphingomonadaceae > Novosphingobium > Novosphingobium sp. BL-A-41-Hi4B-X5A. The sequence continues at coordinate 2,009,986 of NZ_CM145500.1, forward strand.
CAGCCGCCCTTTTCCATCGGAGGCATCGCCTTCCGCGGCCCACTTTTCGAATGCGGACTGTTCGGGGAGCGCTGCGGCAGCTTCGGCTGCGGCGCCCTCGGGCTCCGAGGACACATTGGCCCCGCTGTTCATGCCGTTGGCGATCAGGGCACCGACGACCAGCACGCTACCGCCCAGCAGCAGCACGGCAAAGCGATATGTCGATCGGGCATCGGACATCGGCTAACTCCGGCGAATGACCAGGCGTGATTACGCAGTGAAGCGTTAAGATTCGCACAACTTTCGCACACCGGGCCGATCGCCACCCTCTCCATGGAAACGCCCAGACCCATGACCACGATTGCCCTGCTCGTCCTGTCCAACCTGTTCATGACCATTGCCTGGTACTGGCACATTCAGGGCGGCCCGGCAGCCGTGGCGCAGCGCCCGCTGTTGCTGGTGATCCTGATCAGCTGGGGCATTGCCTTGCTGGAATACTGCCTAGCCGTGCCGGCCAATCGCATCGGCGCGCTCAACGGGTGGAGCGCCGGTCAGCTCAAGATCACGCAAGAGGCGATTGCGCTGATCGTCTTCGGCGTGTTCATGGTGGTGTTTCTGAAAGAGCCGCTGCACTGGCGGCACTTCGCCGCATTTGTCTGCATCATGGCCGCGGTGGCGTTCCTCTTCACCGGCAAATAGCGGCTATTCCGGGTCCTTGGCCCAGGGATCGACGTGCGTCGACTTCGCCGGCTCGTGCGGCTCGCGCTCGCTGGGCGCAGGCACCAGTGACCACGTCAGCAACAGGATCGAAGCCGCCCACCACAGCGCCCTCCAGCGGCTGGCAAAAATGGTCGTGAGGCGCGGTCCGAACATGGAACGAGCTTGGCACAGGCCGGTTATCCAGTGGTTACCACTGAGAGAAAATCCTGAGCCAAAGACCTGAGAGCCGACGCTGAGTCCCTTTCCTGATCGGAAAGATACGGAGACGCGCACGCTTGGCGGTTGGGCCAGATCCGGACAATGTCCCACGCCTCCCTGCTTCTCGCCGCTGCCTTCGCCTCACTGGCGCTCGCCGCTTCATCGCCCTCTCCTGCCGCGCCCGCCGATGCCCGGCTGCACCGGTTCGAGATCTGCTCGCCCGGTCCGCGCGTCACTTGCGTGGTCGACGGCGATACCTTCTGGCTGGAGGGCACCAAGATCCGCATCGCCGATATCAACACGCCGGAAACCTCGCAGCCGTCATGCGCTGCGGAAGCCAGGCTTGGCCTGCAGGCGACACGCCGGCTGGTCGAACTGCTGAATGCCGGGCCGTTCAACCTTGAAGTGCAAGGGCGCGATACCGACCGCTATGGCCGCGCGCTGCGGGTCGTCACGCGCAACGGGCGCAGCCTTGGCGCGATTCTGGAAGCCGAAGGCCTGGCCGAACACTGGAAGGGCCGGCGCAGCAGTTGGTGCAGGGCCTGAACCAAGCTACAGCATGGCCCCTGCAACGACTGGGGGAGCATGCAATGGTGTTCAGAACCTATCTCATCGTGGCGTGGCTGGCGCTGGCGATCTTCACCGCAGTCGTCATGGCAAACCACGGCGCGGGGCTGTTTCCGATCTTCTTTGCTGACATTGCCGCCGCGGGATGGCCTGGCCAGTTCAATGCCGATTTCACCACGATGCTTGCCCTGTCGGCACTGTGGTGCGGCTGGCGCGGCAACTGGTCGGCCATGGCAATCGCCCACGCCCTGCTTGCCTTCGTGGGAGGCGGCATCGTGCTGATGGCAACATTGCTGATCCTGCATGTGCGGCACAATGGCGATATGCGGCAGGTCCTTCTGGGTGACCGGGCGCGCTGATCGGCCGCGCATGACCGAAGGCTTCAGGCGGCGCGGAGGCCTGTCAGCGCCTTTGCACCGCGATCCTGGGCCGAAAGCCCGTCGAACACGGCATCGACGATGCGCGCCAGCTTGTCCTCGTTCAGGCGTTCCATGAACATCGTCATGGTGTTCAGCGCGCAATAGGGCGCGCACATCTGGTTGACGAGGCTGATCGTCTCATCGACTTCCAGCCCGGCAAAGTGCCCGTCGCTCATCGCCTCGCCGATGATTTCGCCGAGGTAATGATCGGCAAGGTCGATGTAGCTGCGGATCTGTTCGAAGTTCTCGTTGCCGACCTCGATATAGGTCTGCAGCTTGGCCGGGTCGGCCTCCCATTTCTTGCGCATCACGATGAAGCGGCGGGCGAAGAATTCGTACATCTTCCGGCGGGGGGGCAGGTCGCTTGCCAGCACGTCTTCCATGATGTCGACCATCGGCTTGAACCAGTGGTCGGCAATCGCCTCCATCAGGTCATCGCGACCCTCGAAGTAGCGTGAAAGATTGGCCTGGCTGATACCGGCGCGGGCGGCCAGCTCCGACAGGTTCAGCCCGGCCCCGCCGCGCTCCTCGACCATGGCTTGCGCCAGTTCGACAAGCCGGGCGCGCATGGCGTCTTGCTCTGCTGCGGATTGAGCCATGTTTCCCTGTGCGTCCTGAGTCTTGGGCCTCTTGCGCATTGTAGGGAGGCGCAGCGGCCTAGACAATGGGCGCGCATACGAAGGCTCTTTTGCCGGGCTCCGCATAAACGGCCTTCAAAGCGCAACACCGATGGGCTAGGCCGCCCTCAACCGGTTGCACCCGTTACGATAAGGTCGCTTTCCCGATGCATCAGCCCGCGCGTTTTTTCCTGCCCTTGGCCCTGTCCGGACTTCTCGGCGCCTGTGCCGCGCCGATGGCCGGTGGCGGAGCCTCGGGGCCGGTCGAGGTCGGCATCGTCGGGATCAACGACTTTCACGGCAGTCTCGAACCGCCGCGCCAGGCAGTGAATGTCAGCGATGGCAATGGCGGCGTCACGCCGGTGCCGGCCGGCGGCGCGGCGTGGCTGGCGTCTGCGATCGATTCGATCCGCGCGAAGCACCCACAGTCGATGACGGTTTCGGCCGGGGACATGATCTCTGCCTCGCAGCTGGCGTCGTCGCTCTATCTCGATGAACCGGCCATCGGCGTGATGAACCGCATCGGCGTGGACTTCAACGCGGTTGGCAACCACGAGTTCGACAACGGCCAGCAGGAGTTGTTGCGCAAGCAGAACGGCGGTTGCGAGAAGTTCACCGCGAAGGAGCCTTGTGCGCTCGAAAAGTTCACCGGGGCGACGTTCAAGTACCTCGCGGCAAGCACGAAGCGCGCCGATGGCTCGACGCTGTTCCCGGCGACGGGCCTCAAGACCTTCGGCTCAGGCAAGCGTGCGGTGACCGTTGGCGTGATCGGGCTGACGCTGAAAGGCACGCCCAATCTGGTCAACCCGACCGGCATCCAGGGGCTGACCTTCGAGGACGAGGCAGACACCATCAACGCCGCTGTCCCTGCACTGAAGGCGCAAGGGGCGGACGCTATCGTCGTGCTGATCCACGAAGGTGGGCGGACAAAGGGCGATCCCGATCCGCAGGGGTGCAATGACTTTGCCGGAGACATCCGCCCGATCCTCGACCGGCTGGACACGCGCGTGGACGTGGTCGTTTCGGGCCACACGCATTGGTCCTATGTCTGCGACTATGGCGAGCTCAACCCGGCCAAGCCGTTCCTGCTGACCAGCGCGGGCGTCTATGGCGAACTGGTGACCGACATCACGCTGCAGATCGATCCGGTGGCGGGGCGGGTAGTCTCGAAGCGGGCCGAGAACGTGATTGTGCAGTCGGTGCCCTATACCTCCACACGCGGGCCGCTCGGCAACACGCCCCTGTTCCCGCAGTTCCAGCCGCGCGCCGATATCGCCGCCTATGTGGCGAAGTACGTCGAGGCATCGAAGGAATATACCCAGCGCCCGATCGGCAAGATCGACCGCGCAGCACCCAAGAACGAAGGCGCGGAAGGTGGCGCGGGCGGCCCCTTGGGCAACCTCATCGCCGATGCGCAACTCGGCGCGACGCGCGACAAGGGCGCGCAGATCGCCTTCATGAACCCCTTCGGCATCCGCGCCCCGCTGGTCCCGGCGGCGGACGGCACGCTGACTTTCGGCGACATCTACCTGTGCCAGCCCTTCGGCAACAACGTGGTCACCGAAAGCATGACGGGCGCTGAGATCAAGGCGGTGCTGGAAGAAGGGCTGGACGACACCGGTCCCAAGCAGGCGCTGGCGCCCTCTGTGGGCTTCGCGTTCCGCTATGACTCGGCGCGGCCTGCAGGGGATCGCATCGTTACAATCACGCTGGACGGCCAGCCGCTCGACATGGCGAAGACGTACCGCGTGACAGTAAACGGGTTCCTCGGCCTCGGCGGCGATGGCTTCTCAGGCTTTGTCGGCAAGCCCGACACGGTGACCGGGCCGACCGACATCGATGCGCTGGAAAGCTGGATCAAGGCGGTGCCGGTGCGCGCCGTGCCGCAGGAGGTGCGGGCTGGGGTGGTGAAGTAGCGCCGCCCCCAACCCACCCAGTCACCCCGGCGCAGGCCGGGGCCCACGACCTGTCAACTCGGCGCTGCCTCGATCAGGAAGGGCAAAGCTCACCGCAACGGACCCCGGCCTGCGCCGGTAAGGGGGTTGTGGGAGCGGGCGTGAGTTAGCGGTGCCGAATGGCGAACGATACACCTTGCCAGGCTTTGCCAGGAATCGGGAAGTAGTAGTCCTTCTCCTCTACAAGATCGCCGATTTCCGGAGTTCGCCTCAGCAGGCACTCATAGTCGTCGGCTGACAGATCGCGGGCCGGAATATGGACTTCGTAGTTGTCTGGCGAGTACTCGACATCAAACTTGCCAAGGCACTCACCCACCGCCGCGAACAACCTTGTTTTCATGCCTTCGCTGATGCCGCTTGCCGAGATCACGAGCACCTCGCCCCGCCGATTGCCGAGTCTCTCGTATGCAGTGACCGCCACCATTGCCAAGGCAGGAAGGAGCGCTCCGAGAGCGAGCCAGAAGAGCCGCCGCTCGAACAGACTTTTCAGCCATCGTGGCTTGCCGGTCACTCAGTCACCCCCGCTTCGGCCACCAAGGCACAAACCCCGAAGTCCGCTCGACATACTCCCTATACCCCGGCCGGCGTTCTTCCATGCCCTTTTCGAGCAGCGGCTTGCCCGACCATTTGGTCAGCGTGAACGTCAGGAACACCGGCCCGATCACGCTCGCCAGCGCGACCCACAGTCCGGCGTCGGCGGCGGCGAGCCAGATGCCCCACCAGACGCAGGCGTCGCCGAAGTAGTTGGGGTGGCGGGTGTAGCGCCACAGTCCGGTCTGGAGCACGCGGCCCTTGTTGGCGGGATCGGCGCGGAAGGCGTTCAGCTGTGCATCGCCCACCGCCTCGAACACGATGCCGACCAGCCACAGCGCGGCTCCGGCCAAGGCCAGCGCGCCAAGCGGTGCGGGCGCTCCGCTGGCGAGGATGCCGAGTTGCGCAGGCAGGCAGGTGATGAACAGCAGCAGCGCCTGCGGGGCGAAGACGAACTTCAGCGCGGCCGAAGCGAACTCTCCCTTCGCCTTGGCCTTGCCCAGCATTTTCGCATAGCGCGGGTCTTCGCCATGGCCGCGCCAGCGGGTGTAGAGGTGCCATGCCAGCCGCGCCGCCCAGATCACCGCCATGGCCGCAATCAGGCTCGCCCGCGCGCCCGGGCCGCCGCCGACATGCAGCCAAGAGGCCAGCGCCAGCACGCCCATGCCGCCACCCCACACCGCGTCGATGAAGCTGACATCGCCGATCCGTACTGCCACCCGCCACAGCAGGCCCATGCCGATCACGAGGATCGCGACATTGATCAGCAGGGCGGGGACGAGCGTATCAGGCATCGAGGTTCTCCGGCGGTTCGGTCAGCCCGCGGCCGGGGTGCTTCGGCGTGACCTTGCGGTAGACTTCGAAGATCTTGCGCATGTCGGCTTCATAATCGCCAGATGGCCAGATGGCCGGGCCGAGGCCGCCGGTCCTGGTGCCGTAGTCCATCATGCCGACAACCATCGGCACCTTGGCCTTCAGCGCGATATGATAGAACCCGCTGCGCCACTGGCCGACTGCGCTGCGCGTGCCTTCGGGCGCGATCGTCAGCATGAAGCGGTCCCGCCGCGCGAATTCGGCAACCATCGCATCGACCACGTTCTTGCGCGCCGACCGGTCGATCGAAACGCCGCCCATGTCGCGCATGAAACCGCCCAGCGGCCAGCGGAACAGGCTGTCCTTGGCCATGAAGTGCGGCTTCAGGCCAAGATCTTCGGTCAGGCCGATGAAATAGAGAAAATCCCAGTTCGACGTGTGCGGCGCAGCGATGATCACGCATCGCCCGTCCGCAGGCGGGGTGCCGTGCGCCTTCCAGCCGCGCATGCGATAGAACGTGACCAGTGCCTTGCGCACGATCCGCGATAGCAGGCTGGGCCTGCGGTCCTCGATTGCCCCGTCCATCCACTTCTCCCCGCTGCAAGATTAGCGCGGGAGCGGTGCCCTGTCTAACGTTCCCCGGCATCAGGCCAAGCGACCATCCGCGGCGTCGAGCGACGCAGGAACAGGCTGGGCAGTTTCACCAGCATCAGCGATTTGTGAATCCAGTAATCGGCCCAGCGCTCCTGCCATTTCGCCTTTTCCCGCCCCTGCGCATCGAGCCAGGCGGCATAGGGCATCCAGTGATCAGGCTCGTCCTTTTCGACCACCTCGAAGATGCGCTTCAATGCCTTGTCCGAGCGCACGTGGCTGTTGTGGAGCAGGATCTCGACCTGCCGCATGCCGCGCTGTTCAGTCAGCATGATGACCCGGCACAGCTTCTCGAACGCCTCGGGACTGGCGATCACACCCTGCGTGTCCAGTTCGTCGATCGAGCAACCGAACACCTTGTGGATGAAGCGATCGATGTGGCCGCAGGTGGAATCGACGGCGAGCGGCATCGTCCCGCGCAGTTCGAACCAGCGCCGAAACATCACATAGTGCTTGCGCTCGTCCGCGCGATGCTTCTCGATTGCGGCGATGAAGCCGACATCATCCGGACATCGCGCCCGCACCGCATCCAGCACACGGTCAAGCGAAGTATATCCGCGATGTTCGTTGTAGATGTAGATCGACGCGAGGACGTCAAGAAAACGGGCGCGAAACAGGGATAGGGCGCGCATCATTGCAACATCATGACATGCATTCGCAGCAGGGCAAGTCTTTCCCGCACAACGGCAAATCGCACTTGCAATATGCAAGCGACCTGACCACTCCTCGGCAATCACGATTTGTTACAGGTGGGGCATGGGGTATTTGAGCGGCGTTACTGCTTCGGGTCTGGCGCTGGCAGCGGCGCTTTGTGTTTCCTCGCCAGCCGCAGCCGAGCGGCCGATTGCTGATTTTGCCCGACTGCCTGCAATTGCCGGGCCGGAGCTTTCTCCCAACGGCAAGCAGATTATTGCGCGGGCCGCGCAGAATGGCGCGCAGAAGATCGTCATCTTCAACACCGATCGTTCAGGCGAAAGCACCGTCATCGATGCCGACAAGGGCGATCTCAACTGGTATCGCTGGGTCAACAACGACTGGCTTATCGCCAACGTCGGCAATGTTGCGCTGGACACCGGGTTCTACGTTACCCGGATCGTGGCGTTCCGGGCCGATGGATCGAAGATGCACTATGTCCAGCAGAAGGAAGTCGGCCAGCACGCCGGCGACGTGATCTGGCAGGCCAACGACGGTTCCACGCGCATCCTTCTGGCATCGCAGAAGTCCGTCTATGCAAGCGACCCCGATTTCTGGCCGGAAGTCTCGCTGGTCGACGTGGCGACGAACAAGTTCGACAAGGTCGTCTGGCCGAAGGAAGGCGTGATGTCCTGGTATGCCGATGGCAGCGGCGCTGTCCGCGTCGGCATAGGCGATGAAAATGGTGGCCGCGATCACCGCCTGCTCTATCGCGATCGTGCGCAGGACGGCTTCCGGGTGGTGGCAAGGACCGGCGAAGGCAAGAACGACCTGCCCGTGCCGGTGCTGTTCCTTGCCGAACCGGGCAAGGCCGCGGCCTTCAGCGACAAGAACGGGCGCACGGCGCTCTACATGCTCGACCTGGCCACGATGCAGACCGGTGCCATGCTCTACGAAGCGCCCGAGCATGATCTGGATTCGCTGATCGCCGATCCGACGGAAACGCAAATTCGCGGCGTCCGCTATACCGACACGCGCCGCCGCACAGTGTGGTTCGATCCCAAGATGCAGCAGGTCCAGGCGGGGCTTGAACAGGCCTTTGCGGGCAAGCAGGTGCAGATCGTTTCGCAAAGTGCCGACGAGCAGACATTCGTCATCCGCGAGAGCAGTCCTTCGGCGCCGGGGAGCTATTACACCCTGTCGCTCGGCACAGGAAAGCTGGCCATGCTGGGGATGGAGAACCCTGCCATCGGCAACAAGCCCCTCGCCGCGGTCAAGACCATCAGCTACACCGCACGCGACGGGATGAAGCTCAACGCGGTTCTTACCCTTCCTTCGGGCGGAACCTCGAAGAACCTGCCGCTGATCGTCCTGCCGCACGGTGGCCCGCGCGCCCGCGATTATGAACACTGGGACTTCTGGACCCAGTTCCTCGCCGACCGCGGCTATGCCGTCCTCCAGCCGAACTATCGCGGCTCGACCGGTTTCGGCGCTGCCTATACTGCCGCTGGCGACGGCGAATGGGGCCTCAAGATGCAGGACGACGTCGACGATGCCCGCGCCTGGGCGGTGACGACAGGTCTGGCCGATGGCAAGCGCGTCTGCATCGCAGGCGGCTCCTATGGCGGCTATGTTGCCATGCGCGCGGCAGAACGAAATCCTGACCTCTATCGTTGCGCCATCAGCTTTGCCGGCGTCTCCGACCTGCCTGCGATCCTCAAGTTCGACAGCCAGTTCGTCGGCGGCCTGGGCAACCTCGACTATTGGAAAAGCCGCGCACCCGATCTTCGCGCCGTGTCGCCCATCAACAATGCCGAGCGGACCGGCATCCCGATCCTCGTGATCCACGGCAAGAAGGACCTGAGGGTGCCGCTCGCGCAGTCGAAGGACTATGTCGAAAAGCTCAAGAAGGCAGGCAAGCCGGTCGAATTCTACATCCAGCCCGAAGGCGACCACCACTTCAGCCGCGAGGAGGACCGCCTCAGCTTCCTGGGCCAGATGGAAGCCTTCCTCGACAAGCACAACCCGGCAAACTGATAGCAAGGTTGTGCTTTGCGTTTGCGCCGGGGGGGCCTAGGCGGCGTGGACAAATTCCACAGCGCCACGGCTGGAGGCAAAAACCGCCAGTTCAAGGAGGCGAGGAAGCGCAATATCGGGAATATTGTGCGACGAGCCGACGCCGAAATGGCGGTTTTTGGTCCAGCCCCGCAGGGGTTGCCCTGTAAAAGGCCTTGGCAGCGTTGCTCGGCCTTGAAAGAGGCCCACTCTTCCTGCGCCCTCGCGCCTCGCCAAGGCCTTTTACAGGGCAACCGTGGCGTTGTGGAATTTGTCCACGCCGCCTAAGGGGGACCTCGTTCGCACAACGACAGGCATTTGTTCATGGCCATCTTCACCGACAATCCCAAGTTTGACTGGATCCTGCGGTGTGGCTGGAAGGGACTGTGCCCGAAGTGCGGCAAGGGGCCGATGTTCGAGGGCTGGCTGAAGCTGCAGAAGACCTGCCCGGAATGCGGGCTCGACTACCAGTTCGCCAATGCCGATGACGGCCCGGCCTTCTTCGCGCTGTGCATCACCGCCTTCCCGCTCACGTTCTTTGCGGTCTGGCTTGAAGTTGCCTACGCGCCGCCGTGGTGGGTGCACGTGCTCACGTCCGTGCCGATCCTGGCCATCGGTTGCCTTGCCACGCTCCGCCCGTTCAAGGGCTGGCTGGTCGCCTCGCAATACGTGAACAAGGCGATCGAGGCAGGCACGGAAAACCTGTGGAGCAAGCTCAACGCACGAGAGCGCGAATCCGAATAGAGAGCGCAGCGCGCCGGAGCAGCGACGCCTTTTCCAAACTGGCGAGTTTGCCAAGCCTTTGTCACACTCCCGTAGCATTGCACTGCTTGGCATCTGTCGGACCAAGTAACCGGAAGCATTTGTGAATCGCAGCCTTGCGGTTATTCCTGCTGCTTCGGAAGGGGAACGCTGGCGTGGGATTCGGGCAAAGGAGGCTGGTCATCGCCGGGTTGCGACCCGCCTTGCCGCCCCTGCATGACATACTGTGGTGGATGCTCGCCAGCCTCATCGCGGGGCTTGCCGCAGCGCTGTTCTGGGCGATCGTAACCCCGGTCTCGCCGCTGGGCGATTGGGCGCCACGCGGCGTTCGCATCATGTCGCCCACGGCCCGCGCAGCACTGTTCGCCACGGTCGATCCGTTCAACCGCACGCCCGCCGCTTCGGCACAGGCAGAGCAGTCGGGCGCGGTAACCTCGCTCGCGCTGACCCTGTTCGCCACGCGCGCGACGCCCGGTGGCGGCGGCACGGCGATCATTGCCGGAGGAGACGGCCTGCAACAGGTCTATCGCGTTGGCGCCGAAGTGCAGCCCGGCGTCACGCTGGCGGCAGTCGCATTCGATCACGTCGAACTGGCGCGCAATGGCGCAAAGGAACTGCTCTATCTCGACCAGTCCGGCCCGGCGCCCAGCGCACAGGGCGTTGTCGCGGCAAACCCGGTGGCAGCACCGGCGGCAGCCGCACCCGGCGGCGGGGTCAGCGTTGCCGCCTTGCGCAGCGGGGTCAACTTCGGGCCGCGCGCCGAAAGCGGAAAGGTCGTCGGTGTCGAAGTCCTCTCGTCGGGTGACGGGGCGGCTTTCCGGGCCGCAGGCTTCCAGCCCGGCGATGTCATCACCGCTGTCGATGGCAAGCCGATCACCAGCGCGGCCGAAGCCGCTGCGCTTTCCGGTGCCATCCGCGCCGGCACTTCAGTCGCGGTCACCGTCCGTCGCGGGGATCGCCAGCTTCCTCTTGCTATCACATTGGCCCCATGACCTTGCGCAAGCTCCTTAGCCCCAAGATGCTCCTCGGAGCCGCAGTGCTCGCCCTTGCCGTGCCGCAGGCCGCGCTGGCGCAATACACCCTCAACGTGCGCGAAGCGGACATCCGTGCTTTCGTCGCCGATGCCGCCGATGTGACAGGCCGCACCTTCATCGTCGACAGCCGGGTGCAGGCCAAGATCAGCGTCGTTTCCGACCGTCCGCTCAGCCGCTCGGAATACTTCGAGGTGTTCCTCTCCACCCTGCGCGCCAATGGTCTCGTCGCCGTGCCGACCGGCAATGGCGCGTTCCGCATCCAGCCCGCCGAGGGCGCGGCCAGCAACCCCTCGCGCATCGGCAGCCGTGGTGCCGCGCTCAGCCAGATGGTCACCGAAGTCATCCGCCTGCGCGCCATCGACGCTGCGCAAGCGGTGGAGACCCTGCGCCCGCTGATCAGCAAGGAAGGCGCGATCACCGCCAACAAGGCGGGAAATTCGCTGGTGGTCGTCGATTATGCCGACAACATGCGCCGCATCCGCGCGCTGCTGGCCGATATCGACCGCGACAACGCCGCCACGCAGACCGTGATCCTCGACCATGCCGGCGCGCGCGAGATCGCCACGGCATTGAGCCAGCTGGTCCCGGCCGGCGGCGAAGGTGCCCGCGCGCTGGCCACGGTCGTCGCGGTGGACAGCTCGAACGCCGTGCTGATGCGCGGCGAACCGGCCACGCTGGCAAAGCTTGCGGCAATGGCCCGCCAGCTTGACGCGAAAGCTGCGACCGGGGGCGAGATCAAGGTCGTCTGGCTGGACTATGCGGATTCGGCAGCGCTGGTGCCGGTGCTCGAACGCCTGCTGGGCGGTCAGGGAGGTGGCGAAGTGGCTTCGGCCAGCGCTGCGCCCGTTTCGCTCGGCGGCGTCGGCGGCAGCCAGACGTCGAACGCAGGCACGCAAGGCTCGACCGGGCAGGCAGCTGCCACCGGCGGCAGCCAGACCAGCCCGATCGGCGCCACCGCGGGCGGGCTCGGCAATGGTCCGATCAAGCTTGCCAATGGACGCGGCACGGCCACGATCACGCGCTATCCCGGCGCCAACGCGATCATCATCGCCGCGCCAGCCGATGACCAGCGCCGCATCGGCGAAGTGATCCGCCAGCTCGACGTGCCGCAGGAGCAGGTGCTGGTCGAAGCGATCATCGTCGAGATTTCGAACAACGTGGCGAAGGAACTCGGCGTCCAGCTGCTGTTCGGCGGCAAGGACAAGCCCTTTGCCGTCACCAACTTCTCCAACTCCTCGCCCAACATCATCGATATCGCGGGCGGGCTGCTGGCCGACAACCTCAACCAGACGACCACCGTGGTCAACGGCGCCACTGTCACCACCACGACCAACAGCACGGCGGGAGACCTGCTGCGTCAGAACGCGGCCACCAAGGCACTCTCGGCCAGCGGCGCATACACCGGCTTCCTGACAGAGCTGTCGAAGGACACCTACCTCGGCGCGCTGATCAATGCGGTGCAGACCGACAAGAACTCGAACATCCTGTCGACCCCGCACATCACCACCAACAACAATGTCCCCGCCTCGATCCTGTTCGGCCAGGACGTGCCGATCACGACGGGCGAGGCGCTGTCGAGCGGCAATTTCAGCGACACCTTCCGCACTGTGCAGCGCCAGAATGTCGGCATCGAGCTTGATGTGACGCCCCAGATCAACGCCGGGAACATGGTCCGCCTCGACCTGCGCCAGGAAGTCAGCTCGATCGCAGGCACCGTTTCCAGCAAGTCGGACGAGCTGATCATCAACAAGCGCGAGATCAAGACGACCGTGACCGTGGGCGACCGCGAAATCGTCGCATTGGGCGGCTTGCTCGACGACAACGAACAGCGCACGCTGCAGAAGGTGCCGCTGCTTGGCGACATCCCGGTGGTGGGCGAACTGTTCAAGTCGCGCGGGCGCAGCAGGGTCAAGACCAACCTCATGGTCTTCATCCGCCCGACGATCCTGCGCAACGCCGCCGACCGCGCCGCACTGGCCGCGCGCCGCTATGGCGTGGTCCGTCAGGCGCAGATCGATTTCAACGCCAAGCAGGAGCCGACCATCGACGAACTGATCGTCGACTACATGGGCGCAACGCTGCCGGCCGCACCGTCTGCGCAAGTTGCGGTGGTCGCTCCGGGTGACACGCTCATTCGCCCGCGCGCCACGCCGGTACCGCTTGATCAGACCGAACTTCCGCCGAGCAGCGCACAGAACTGAAGCATGGAAAGCGTGAGCGCCATCGCAGACACCGGGGAGCCGCTGGTCGAGGCGGTGACCATCGTCGCGCCTGCGCCGGTGCCAGCGGTCCCCTATGCCTTTGCCCGCGATCACGGCGCACTGATCGAGGCCGTCCACGCCGAACATGTCACCGTCGCGCTGCGCGATGGCGCGGACCCGCTCAGCCTGCTCGAGATTCGCGGCAGCTTCGGCTTGCCACTCCGCGTCCGGCGCGTATCGCCGCCGGAATTCGAGAAGCTGCTCGCCGATGCCTACGCCATGGATGGCGCAGCCGCCGCCGTGGCGGGCGACATGGGCATCGCGGGTGACGGGCTCGATCCGCTCGCGCTTGGCCTGCCCACTGCCGAGGACCTGCTCGACAGCGCCGACGATGCCCCCGCGATCCGCCTGATCAATGGCCTGATCGCCGAAAGCCTGCGCCAGGGCGTGTCCGACATCCATATCGAACCCTATGAAACCGCGCTCGTCGTGCGCATGCGCGTCGATGGTGTGCTGACCGAGAAGCTGCGCATGCCCCCGCATGTCGCCCCGGTGCTGGTCAGCCGCATCAAGGTCATGGCGCGGCTCGACATTGCCGAACGCCGCGTTCCGCAGGACGGACGCATCTCGCTCAGCCTTGGCGGCAAGCTGGTCGACGTGCGCGTCTCCACCCTGCCCAACCGTGCGGGCGAGCGTGTGGTGATGCGCCTGCTCGACAAGGAGAACGCCGGGCTCGATCTCGTCCACCTTGGCCTTGATGCCAGGGCCGAGGACACGCTGCGCCGCGCCCTTGCCGAACCCAACGGCATCGTTCTCGTCACCGGGCCGACGGGGTCGGGCAAGACGACCACGCTCTATGCAGCTCTGCGCGGGCTGAACGATGGCCAGCGCAATATCCTGACTGTGGAAGACCCTGTGGAATACGCTGTGGATGGCGTGGGCCAGACGCAGGTCAATTCCAAGGTCGGCCTCACGTTCGCCGCCGGTCTGCGCGCGATCCTGCGCCAGGACCCTGACGTGGTCATGGTCGGTGAAATCCGTGACCGTGAAACTGCCGACATCGCCGTGCAGGCCTCTCTCACCGGCCACCTCGTGCTGTCGACGGTCCACACCAACGATGCCGCCGGTGCCGTCACCCGCATGCGCGACATGGGCGTGGAGCCATTTCTGCTCGCCTCCACCTTGCGCGCGGTGATTGCCCAGCGCCTGGTCCGCCGCCTCTGCCCACATTGCCGCGAGGAGCGCGCGCTCGATCCCGGCATGGCCGAGGTGCTGGGCATGAAGCCGGGACGGACGGTCTGTTCCGCCAAGGGCTGCGGTGAATGCAGCCAGACCGGCTATCAGGGCCGCGTCGGCGTGTTCGAGGCACTGCGGGTGGACGACACCGTCCGCCAGATGATCCACGACAATGCCGACGAAGCGGCCATCGCGCGCCATGCCTTTGCCGATTCGCCAACCTTGGCCAAGGCCGTGCGGCGCATGGTCAAGGATGGCACCACGTCGCCTGAGGAAGCGGCGCGAATCATGCGGCGGGACGGCTGATGGCGCGTTTTGCCTATCACGCCATCGATCCCAAGGGGGACGAACGCCGCGGCGCGATCGAAGCGGCCAGTGAAGCGTCGGCGCGGGAAAAACTCGTCGCGCGCGAATGGTTCGTGGTCAGCGTGCAGGCCGATGCCGCTGCGTCCGCCCGTCGTGCCGCCACCAGCACCTCCGGCCTTGGGCTGTTCGCCACGAAGCTTTCGGCCAAGCAGCTCGCCCTGTTCACCCGCCAGCTCTCCTCGCTGATGGTCGTCAGCCCGCTCGAGGAAACCTTGCGCACAATTGCCCGGCAGACCGAAAAGCCCAAGGCGCAGGCGATCCTTTCAAGCGTCCACGCCGGGATCGTCGAGGGCCTGCCGCTGGCCGAGGCCATGCGCCGCGAAGAGCCGAGCTTTCCGCCCATCTACCGCGCGATGATCGCAGCTGGCGAGAACTCCGGCAGCCTCCCTGCCATCGCCGACCGGCTGGCCGACATGCTGGAGCGGCAGGCGCAGGTGCGCGGCAAGATCATCGCCGCGCTGGCCTACCCCATCGTGCTGTCGTTTGTCGCCATAGCGGTCGTCACCGGCCTGATGATCTCGGTCGTCCCCCGCGTGGTCGAACAGTTCGACAACGCCAGCCGCCAGCTGCCGGTGCTGACCCGCGTGGTCATCGGCATCTCGCAGTTTCTCAGCACTTGGTGGTGGGCGCTGCTTGCCCTGATCGCGATGGCAGTCGTCGGCTTCGTCCGCGCCTTGCGCCAGCCCGCATTCAAGCTGCGCTTCGATGCCGCGCTGCTGCGCCTGCCCTTCATCGGCAAGCTGATCCGTGATGTCCACGCCGCCAGCCTTGCCCGCACGCTGGCCACGATGATCGAGGCACGCCTGCCGCTGGTCGATGGCCTGCGCCTGTCAACGCGCACTGTCTCGAACGCAGTGCAGGCGCAATCTCTCGCCCAGATCAGCGAGAAGGTCCGCGCTGGCGGCTCGCTCTCCACCGCCCTGCGCGAGGCGGGCACCTTCCCGCCGCTGCTGGTCTACCTTGCCGCCAGCGGGGAGGCAGCGGGCCAGCTCGGCACCATGCTCGAACGCGCCGCCGACTATCTCGAGCGCGAGTTCGAGGCGTTCACCGCCGCCGCCATGGCCCTGCTCGAACCCGCGATCATCGTGGTAATGGGCACGGCTGTCGCGCTCATCATCCTCGCCATCCTGCTGCCGATCCTGCAGCTCCAGAACCTCACCGGACTGTGATGACCATGACCGAAGTTACGCCCGAGCCGACCCCCGAGACCGCTGATGAGCGCCGCCGCAACGGCTTCAGCCTTGTCGAACTGATGGTCGTCATCTTCATCATCGGCCTGCTCGCCACCGTGGTGCTCATCAACGTCCTGCCCAGCCAGGACAAGGCGATGGTGGTCAAGGCGCGCAGCGACATTGCCACGCTCGAACAGGGCATGGAAATGTACCGCCTCGACATGGCCAGCTATCCCGGTCTGGCCGAGGGTCTGAACGCCCTCAAATCCCCGCCCGCCAACCTTGCCCAGCCGCAGAACTATCGCTCCGGCGGCTATGTGAAGGAGGTGCCGACCGATCCCTGGGGCCACCCCTACCAGTACCAGACCCCGGGCCGCGACGGCAGGCCGTTCGAGATCTTCTCCCTTGGCGCCGATGGCCAGCCGGGCGGCAGCGATCTCAACGCCGACATCTACGCCGGACAGAACTGACGCAGCGCAGATGGCCACCACCGGCTCCCCTTCTGCTGACGGATTGATCCTGATCCTGCCGCCCGGGCCGGGCGATCCCTGGCGCTGGCGCCGGGTCTGCGAAGCTGGCGTGGGGCCTGAAGAATACTCGGCCGACCTGCCGGTCCACTCCTCGGTCACCGTGCTTGTACCCAGCGCCCTTGCCCCCGTCGTGGACAAGCCCCTGCCGGCGATGCCGGTGGCACAGGCGCTTGCGGCCGAACGTCTCGCGCTGGCGGAAGGCGGCCTTGCCGCAGAGCGCCACGTCGCAGTCGCCGCTGTGGATGGACGCCTGCTCTCCAGCCGCCTGTCCGCTTCGGAGATGGACCATTGGCTGGCCCTCTTGGCAACGGCCGGGATCGATCCGCAGGCTATCGTTCCGGCGGCCCTCATTCTCCCCCGGCAGGACGGCGCTCTGGTCCTTGGCGCTCTGGGCGAACAGTTGCTCGCGCGGACCCCGGCAGCCGCATTTGCGGCAGAAGAGGCACTGGTCGAAGCGCTGGGCGAGGGTCTGGACCAGACTGCGCTCGACGAGGATGCCCTGGCCGAGCGACTCGCCCAGGTTCACGCCGCCCCGCCGCTGAACCTGCGGCAAGGCGCCTATGCTCCGCGCCGCGTCTCGGTGTTCCGCACCGCCAACTGGCTCGGCCTGGCCCGCATGGCCGCAGTGGCCGCACTGCTTGCCCTGCTGCTGATGGTGGTGTGGATCGTGAAGTGGAATCTCGACAGCAGCGCCGAGGAAGCCCGCGCCCTCGACCTTGCGCAGAAGCGCTTTCCTGCCGCGACCGATCTCGCCACGGCCGAACGCCTGCTCGCCGCAGAACTGGCCAAGCGCGGCGAAGGCGGTGCCAGCTTTGCCGCGCCCGTTGCTGCCGTGCTTGATGCCATGCGCCCCGTGCCCGGCGTGAAGTTGCGTGATCTTGGCTACGGCGCCGATGGCACCTTGCGCTTCACTGCTGCCGCGCCGCGCGCAGAGGATGTCAACGCCGTGCTGATCACGCTGCAGAACAACGGCTGGAAGGTTACCGTGCCGCCTGCCCTTGCCCCTGACCCGACCGGCGCCACCGTCGCCGCCATAACGGTGAGGGCACCGTGATGCGGCAAGTCTCCACCTGGTATATCGGCCTCACCCGGCGCGAACGCGTTCTGGTCAGCATCGGCGGCGCGCTCGCCGCAGTGATCTTGCTGGTCTATGGCATCGTCCTGCCGGTCGGCAACGCGCTCGACGCAGCCGCCACCCGCCATCGCGAGGCGACCGAGCGGGCTGGCAGGATCACGGCCGGGATCGCCGCGCTCAAGCGCGCGCCCGCTGACCGCACCGCCGCGCTGGCCGGTCCGGTCGAACAGATCGCCGGAGCAAGCGCGCAGGAAGCCGGTTTCGTGGTGCAGTCGAACGAACGGCGCGGGTCCGACATGGCCGTTCTGGTCATCCCGACCGCGCGCCCGTCTGCCGCGCTCGCCTGGCTCGATGCGCTCGGCGGTCAGGGACTTGCTGTGGAACAGATAACCCTGACGCCTGCGCCCGACGGCACGGTTTCGATCAACGTTACCGTGCGAAAGGCGGCATCGTGATCGGGCGCTGGATCTTCATCCGTGGCGCCGCCATGGGCCGTCGTGGCTGGCTGGCGCTCGGCATGCTGTTCGTGGTTGCCCTGCTCGTCCTGCTCCCGCTGCGGCTGGTGCTGGGCATGGCCCTGCCCGAAACGATCACCGCGCGCAGCGTCGAAGGCAGTGTCTGGAGCGGGCGGATTGCCGATCTCAACGCCGGGCCCCTGCCGCTTGGCACTGTCGATGCCAGCCTCCAGCCGCTGCCGCTGCTGATTGGCCGCCCGCAGTTCGCCATTTCGCGCGAAGGCTTTTCCGCGCAGATCGGCCCCTCGCGCCTGATTGGCGCAAACGGCTCGGTGCTTCTGCCCGATGGCCTCGGCGGACTGCCGGTAACGTCGCTCGGGTTTGGCGATTTCTCGGCGGTCATGGTCGATGGCAAGTGCGCCGAGGCGCAAGGCACGCTCAGCCTGACCCTGGCCTCGCTTGGCCCGCTCCTGCCCGATGCGCTGGTTGTCTCGGGCCTGGCCCGCTGCGAAAACGGCGCGTTGGTCGTACCGATGCGCGGTGCGCAGGGCATGGAACGCCTGACGCTTAAACTCGGCGCCGACGGGCGCTGGCAGGCAGACCTTGCGCTTGCAGGCCTGCCCCAGGAAACTGCCGAAGCGCTCAAGTCCTCAGGGTTCGATACCCGTCCCGACGGTGTCGGCATCGTGACGGGCGGAACTTTCTGAAAGCTGTGCGCTGAACCTTACGCGAGCGTCTGCGTCAGGAACCAGGCGCGCTGTTCGGCCTGATCGGTCCAGTCGTCGGCCATGCCTTCGGTGGCGTTGTCACCGGCTTCGGTGGCGGCTTCCTTGACCGCGCGGATGGCCTTGATCAGCGCCACGTTATCGTCGCGCAGGGCCTTGACCATGTCCATGGCGTCCACCTTGCTGCGATCGTCGTCCTTGATCGAAGCCTTGCCCGCAATCGCGCCGATGCCGGTCAGCGTATCGCCGCCATTCTTGCGCACGCGCTCGGCAATCACGTCGGTCAGCGCGAAAAGTTCGGCGGCCTGCTCGTCGAACAGCAGGTGAAGTTCGCGGAACTGCGGGCCAGCCACGTGCCAATGATAATTCTTGGTCTTCAGATAGAGCGTGAAATAATCGGCCAGCAGACCGTTCATGCTGTCGATCAGGGCCTTCTTTGCATTGTCGCCGGGCATGACATTCCCCTTTCGTGTCCGGGTGGATTGAGCCTCTTATACGCCAGACCGACTGAAAGGTTTCATGCAATAATACGGCAACATTGATCGACGGCATCAATCACATCTGTCCCTTTGCGCTCCCTTTCAGCAGGAACAGCCCGGCCAGTGCGGAGATTATCGAT
The DNA here is from genome assembly GCF_055521705.1 of Novosphingobium sp. BL-A-41-Hi4B-X5A. NCBI lineage: Bacteria > Pseudomonadati > Pseudomonadota > Alphaproteobacteria > Sphingomonadales > Sphingomonadaceae > Novosphingobium > Novosphingobium sp. BL-A-41-Hi4B-X5A. The sequence goes on from NZ_CM145500.1 coordinate 2,029,299, forward strand.
CCGCCCAGAATCCCCAGCTTCGCCTCTTCGACCAGCAGCGGGCTTTGCGGGAAAGCAAGGCTGGCGATGAACAGGCTCATCGTGAAGCCAATCCCGCACAGCAGGGACAGACCCCACAACTGGCGGATGCTGGCCCCGGCCGGACGCTTGGCGATACCCAGCTTTTCCGCCGCCACGATGCTGCCAAGGATACCCACCTGCTTGCCGATCAGCAGGCCCGCGGCAATCGCGATTGGCAGGGCCAGTGGCCCCCCGTCGATCGAACCCAGCGCAACGCCGGCATTGGCAAGGCCGAACAGCGGCACGATCAGGAAGCCGTTGGGCGCAACCAATGCATGTTCGAGCCGCAGGAGGGGGCTGTCATGCTCCCGGTTGAGCGCCAGCGGCACGGTCAACGCGGCGAGCACTCCGGCAATGGTCGCATGGACGCCGGAATGCAGCACGGCATACCACAGCGCCACAGCCCCGAGGATATAGGGGATCAGCGAGCTGACCCCGGCACGGTTCACCACCACCAGTGTCAGGAAAATGGCGGCGGCAATGCCCAGCCACATGAGATCCAGCCCGGTCGTGTAGAAGAACGCGATGACCAGAACCGCGCCAAGATCGTCGACGATCGCCACGGTCAGCAGGAACAGGCGCAAGGACGATGGCAGGCCCTTGCCCGCCAGCGCCAGCACACCGATGGCAAAGGCGATGTCGGTGGCCGAAGGGATCGCCCAGCCACGATGGAGCGCCGGATCACTCCCGGCTATGCCCATGTAGATCAGCGCCGGCACTGCCATCCCGGCGACAGCCGCGATGACCGGCAGGCGGCGGCGGCTCGGGCTTGAGAGTTCGCCGTCAAGAATCTCGCGCTTGATCTCCAGCCCGACGACGAAGAAGAACACCGCCATCAGCCCATCGTTGATCCACAGATGCAACGTGTCGAGCTTGGGCACGGGCGTCCATGGCAGCGTGTGGTGGAACAGCTCGTGCCATGGGTCGGCGAAGGGGGAATTGGCAAGGACAAGGGCAATCGCTGCACAGACCATCAGGACGATGCCCGGTGCTGCTTCGTTGTGCGTCAACTTGTGCAGAGCGCCCCTGAGCCCTGAATTTCCTGCCATTTTCGAATCATCCCATGTTCACGAAACTCAGACCTTGGGCCTAGCATTCCCCTTGTGCCGACGGGGGTCTGGCACGTCAAACAGGGGCAAGCTCTTGTCACCATGGCCGACCTATCCCGCGTTGCAATGGCTCGCGGTTGTCGAGCACGAATTGCTGCTGTTTGCCGCAATCTGGTTTGCGCTCTTCGCGATCGACGAACTGGCCGTTGACCTCGCCTGGCTTCGCCTGCGACTGAGCGGCAAGCTGCGCACCCCGCGCCTCTCGCACCCCTGCAATGCCGAACTCAATGGTCTGGCTGTCGTTCTGGTTCCCGCATGGCTGGAATCGCGGGTGATCGGGCCGATGGTGCGCCATACCCTGCAAAGCTGGCCGCAAAGCAATCTGCGCCTCTACGTCGGCTGCTATCGCAATGACCTGGCCACCATTTCCGTACTCGTCTCGCTCGCGCCCGACCCTCGCCTGCGGGTCGTCATCCATGATCGTGACGGCCCGACGACGAAGGCCGACTGCCTCAATCGCATCTATCGTGCAATCTGCGAGGACGAGCGGCGCAGTGACCTGCGCGTGCGCGCGCTCATCCTCCACGATGCCGAGGATATGGTCCATCCCGCCGCTCTCACGCTGATGGACCGCGCGCTCGACCATGCGGATTTCGTGCAACTCCCGGTCCGCCCCGAACCGCAGTGCGCAAGCCCCTGGATCGCCGGCCATTACTGCGACGAATTTGCCGAGGCCCATGCGCGCGACATGGTGGTCCGGCACCACATCGGCGCCGCCCTCCCCTCGGCAGGCGTGGGCTGCGCCTTTTCGCGCCGCGCGATTGACCGCATCCTCGTCGCCCGCTCCAGTGCCGAGCCCTTCGCTGCCGAATGCCTGACCGAAGATTACGAATGCGGCCTGCTCGTCCATCAGACCGGCGGGCGGTCTGTCTTCCTGCGCGTGCGCGACAGTTCGGGCGCGCTCGTCGCCACGCGCGAGTTCTTTCCGGCAAACCTCGTCGCATCGGTGCGGCAGAAGACGCGCTGGGTCCACGGCATCGCCTTCCAGGGCTGGGACCGGCTGGGCTGGAAGTGCGCGCCGGGCGACATCTGGATGCGCCTGCGCGATCGTCGCGGGCCGCTGGTCGCGCTCGTCCTTGCCGCCGCCTACCTGCTTATCATGTTGTGGCCGGTGGTCCTGATCGCCAAATCGTCGGGGCTCGCTGTCCCGGTAGACGACGGCCCGCTGCTCAAAGGCCTGTTGGCATTCAATCTCGCCAGCCTGATCTGGCGTCTGGTCATGCGCGCGCTGTTCACTGGCCGCGAGTATGGCCGGGCGGAAGCCTTGCGCGCCGTGTTCCGGTTTCCGGTGGGCAACGTCATCGCCATGCTCGCCGCGCGTCGCGCCGTCACTGCCTACGTCCGGGTGCTGGCAGGCGGCGTCCTGCGCTGGGAGCACACGGTCCACCACGTCCACGTCGCCCAAGCCCCCAAGCTTGACGAGGAAGCGCAGCAGCGGCCTTTGCCGGTTGCGGCATGAGCGCAGGTCCTGCGGCGAGGCGGCGGGGCCAGCCCCTGCTTGCGCTCGCCCTCGTGCTTGTCGGCTGGATCACCGGACGCGCCCTGACACTGCAGGATTACCCCCGGAACGGACCGCCCGCTCCCCCGGCAAGCGTGCCGCCCTTGCGCCACCAGCCCTCGCTCGCCCGTCAGATACTCCCCTTGCCCCTTCGCCGCCCCCATCCGCACATCTCGAGCCTTGCCCCGCAGCGAACTTCCGCCCCACCGGCTGCCACATCAACACCATGGCCACCAATCCCAGCCCCTGCGCCTGTTCCATTTCTTCTGCCTCCACTGGCACCGTTGCCGCCCCGCAACGCCGCCCTGATCCCTCCCATCGCCTCCACCCCCAGCCAAAGCGCCGATCCGCAGGAGTTCTACGAGCCTCTCGTCGCCAAGGACGATCCGCGCTGGAGCGGCGAGAACTGGTTGCTGATGCGCGCGGGCAGCGGTTCGGCGGCGCAAGCCCCCGGTGCCGCGTCCTATGGTGCCAGCCAGGCGGGAGCCATCGTCCGCTACCGTTTCGGCAAGGGCGAGCCGCAGGATTCCTACGGCTATCTGCGCACCTCGCTTGCCATAAATGCCCCCGGCAAGGACAAGGAAGTCGCGCTCGGCCTCGGCATCCGCCCGGTCCGCCGTTTCCCTGTCCGCGCCCTCGTCGAAGCGCGCTTGCAGGATACCAGCCGCTCGCCGATGCAAGTGCGCCCCGTCGCCACTCTCATCACCGAACTGCCATGGCAGCGCCTGCCCCGCGGCTTCCGGCTCGAGGCTTACGGGCAGGCAGGGTACGCCGGGGGCAAGGCCGCCACCGCCTTCTTCGATGCGCAGGCGCTGCTCGATCATCCTGTCCGGGGCGTCGTCTCGCGCAATGGCGATCTGCGCGCCGGGGTCGGCATGTGGTCAGGCGGGCAGGAAGGTGCAGTGCGGCTCGATGTGGGCCCCCGCGTCGCGTTCAGGCTCGAAGGTGGACGCCTGTTCGGACCGACCCGCGTCGCGCTCGACTGGCGCTTGCGCATCGCCGGAAACGCCCGGCCCGGCAGCGGTCCGACCATGACGGTTACCTCCGCTTTCTGAGCCACAGTTTTTTGGCCGCAAACCGGTTTCGCGGGGTTGCTGGCACGCACCGCCCGGCCTAGCGTTGACCCGGCAATGGACGTCTATCTCCCCATCGCGAACCTGTCGGTCAACGGGCTGGTCATCGTCGGCCTCGGCGCGCTGACCGGGCTGCTTTCGGGCATGTTTGGCGTCGGCGGCGGGTTTTTGACCACGCCACTGCTGATCTTCTACGGCGTACCCCCCACCGTTGCCGCAGCCTCGGCTGCCAGCCAGGTAACCGGCGCCAGCGTTTCCGGCGCCTTTGCCCAGGCGCGGCGCGGCGGCATCGATTATCATATCGGCGCGGTGCTGGTGGCAGGCGGCGTGATCGGCACCGGGCTTGGCTCACTGCTGTTCCGCCTGCTGCAGGCGCTCGGCCAGATCGATACGGTCATCAACATCCTCTACGTGCTGATGCTTGGCGGCATCGGCGGGTTGATGGCGCACGAAAGCATCACCACCCTGCGCGCGCAGAAAACCGGCCAGCCGCTGCCCGCCCGCAAGCGCCGCCACCATCCTCTCGTCGCCAGCCTGCCACTGCGGTGGCGCTTCTACCGCTCCGGCCTCTATATCTCGCCATTGGCACCGCTGTTGCTGGGCGTCGCCACCGGCATTCTCACCATGCTCATGGGTATCGGCGGCGGCTTCATCCTCGTGCCGGCGATGCTGTACATCCTCGGCATGGGCGTGAACGTGGTGGTCGGCACCTCGCTGTTCCAGATCCTGTTCGTCACCATGGTCACCACGATGATGCACGCGCTGACCACGCGCGCGGTCGACATCGTGCTGGCCGGACTGCTGCTGGTCGGTTCGGTCACCGGTGCCCAAATCGGCACCCACTTTGCCCAGAAGGTAAAGCCCGAACAGCTCCGCCTCATCCTTGCGGTGATCGTCCTTGCCGTCGCTCTGCGCATGGCACTCGGGCTCGGCTATCGCCCGGACGAGATCTACACGGTGGTTCCGCTGTGAGGGGCCGCGTGCCGCCTCGCAGCGCCGCTCTCGCCGCATGCCTGCTCCTGCTGGGTGCGCGCGATCCGATCTTGGTGCCCGAAATCTCGCAGCACGAGATCCAGGTCCGCCAGGGCTTTACCGGGGCCGACCTGCTCCTGTTCGGCGCGATCCTCAGCCCCGAAGGCAGCCGCGCCGCGCAGGACTACGATATCGTCGTGGTGCTCGAAGGCCCGGTGCAGTCCATCGTCCTGCGCGAAAAGCAGAAGATCGCGGGCATGTGGATCAATGCCGATTCGCTCGAATTCCGCTCGGCGCCCAGCTACTTCGCCGTCGCCTCCTCCCGCCCGATCGCGAAGATCGTGGATGACAAGACCGCGGCGATCTACGAGCTCGGTCTCAAGTGGCTGCAGCTTTCGCCGATTGGCGTGATCGAACCGCGCGAACAGCAGCGCTTCTCCGAGGGGCTGGTCGATCTGATGCGGCGGCAGGGCCTCTACCGTGAGGATCAGGGCAGCGTGAAGATCAGCGGGCAAGTGCTCTACCAGGCCCGGATCAGCCTGCCCTCCAGCGTCCAGACCGGCACCTATACCGCCGAAACCTTCGCCATTCGTGGGGGCAAGGTCGTGGCATCGGCGATCACCCGGATCGAGGTGAAGAAGGAAGGATTCGAACGCTTCGTCGCTGTCGCGGCCGATCGCAACGGATGGCTCTATGGCCTGTTTGCGGTCATTGTCTCGGTTGCCATGGGCTGGATCGCCGGAAGGCTCTTTGCCCGCAGCTGACACGGCTACTGCCTTTCGTTGGTTTAGCCGATCTTAACCCGAAACGGATAGTCTCAGGCCAACAGCCGACAATGGCCAAAGGGTTTTGTGCAAATGTCCGAAATGGGGATGCAGGGATTCATGGCGCCTGCCGCCAACCTGGAAGAGGCCGAATCGGCATCGGCCATCTTTGCGGCACCCCAGCACGCTCTCGGATCGGAAAACGCGCGTCAGCCTATCGGCTTCGTGCGCGACGTAGCCGGTTCCAGCTCGGCCATCGCCCTTGATCTCGCCCGCCTCGAGCAGTGCTCGTCTGATCTCGATCCCTCGGTCTCGTTGTCCGGCAAGGTCGGAAGCCAGATCAAGATCCGCGTCGGCAACTCCTGGCTGCTCGCCAGCGTGCGCACGCAGCGGCAGGATACCTCCGTCGATGGTGGCGTGGTCGCCCAGATCGACTTCCTCGGCGAAGGCGAGGAAGAGCGCCTGACCGGCAAGATCTACGGCTTCCGTCGCGGTGTCACCCGCTATCCTGTCCCTGGCGCACTGGTCTATCCCGCCACCAGCAATGACCTGCGCCAGATCTATGCCAGCGATGGCCGCACCAACATCTCGATCGGCACCGTGTTTCCCACGCGCGACATTCGCGCCGGGCTCTATGTCGATGCGCTGCTCGGCAAGCACTTTGCCCTGCTCGGCTCGACCGGCACCGGCAAGTCCACCGCCGCCGCACTGATCCTCCACCGCATCTGCGAGATGGCGCCCTCGGGCCACATCGTGATGATCGACCCGCACGGCGAATATTCCAGCGCATTCCGCGTCACCGGCCAGCTGCTCGACGTATCGAACCTGCAGATGCCCTACTGGCTGATGAACTTCGAGGAACACTGCGAGATCCTCGTCACGTCCTCGGGCACCGATCGCCAGATTGACGAGGATATCCTCGCCAAGTGCCTGCTTGCCGCGCGCATGAAGAACCGCCTCGCGGAACAGATCGGCAAGATCACGGTCGATTCGCCGATTCCCTATCTGCTGTCGGACCTGATGATCATCCTGCAGAACGAGATGGGCCGCCTCGACAAGGGGACCAACTCGATTCCCTACATGCGTCTCAAGACCAAGATCGAGGAAATCCGCAGCGACCCGCGCTACCAGTTCATGTTCTCTGGCATGCTGGTGGGCGACACCATGGCCGAGTTCATCTCGAAGATCTTCCGCATGCCCGCCAATGGCAAGCCGATCTCGATCATCGACGTTTCGGGCGTTCCTTCCGAAATCACGTCCACCGTCGTCGCCGTGTTGAGCCGCCTCGTGTTCGACTACGCGATCTGGGCGCGCGACGAAGAGACACGGCCCGTGCTGCTGGTCTGCGAAGAGGCCCACCGCTACGTGCCGAGCGAGAAGAACTCGGACGGCTCTTCGGTGGGCCGCATCCTCTCGCGCATCGCCAAGGAAGGCCGCAAGTACGGCGTCTCGCTGGGCCTGATTACCCAGCGCCCGTCAGACCTTGCCGAAGGCGTGCTGTCGCAGTGCGGCACGATCATCGCCATGCGCCTCAACAACGAGCGTGACCAGGCCTTCGTCAAGGCGGCCATGCCCGAAGGCGCACGCGGTTTCGTCGATACCATCCCGGCGCTGCGCAACCGCGAATGCATCATCTCGGGCGAAGGCGTCTCTATCCCCATGCGCGTCTCGTTCGACGAGCTCGAGGCGATCAAGCGCCCTGCCTCGAATGACCCCTCGTTCTACGAACTGTGGAGCAAGACCGGCGGCGAAGACCGCGCGGTCGAACGCACGGTCCAGCGCTGGCGCGCACAAAGCCGCTGACGAGACCTGGGGTCGGAACCCTAGGCGGCGTGGACAAATTCCACAGCGCCACGGCTGGAGGCAAAAACCGCCAGTTCAAGGAGGCGAGGAAGCGCAATATCGGGAATATTGTGCGACGAGCCGATGCCGAAATGGCGGTTTTTGGTCCAGCCCCGCAGGGGTTGCCCTGTAAAAGGCCTTGGCCGCGTTGCTCGGCCTTGAAAGAGACCCACTCTTCCTGCGCCCTCGCGCCTCGCCAAGGCCTTTTACAGGGCAACCGTGGCGTTGTGGAATTTGTCCACGCCGCCTAGATGCTCGGTGCCATGCGTCCGGCAGGGTCCGCGTCGGCGTGGGTTTCCTCCTCGCACTCCTCGTCAGGCACGGCGCGAGCGCGATCTCGCCACTGTGGCTGGCGATAGGCGTAGACGGAAAGCGCCACTGCAACCGCTGAACTGACCGGGAATGCCAGCCACAGGGCGTCCGCGCCAAGGCTCGGGTAGAAGGCGTAATAGAAGCCCAGCCGCACAGGATACATGGCGATCGACAGGATGATCAGCGGGGTCCACACCACCCCGCCCGCACGCATCGTGCCGAACAGCACCATCGTGATCCCGAACAGGATATAGCTCCAGCTGGCCAGGAACTGGATATGGCGCGCCTCGTCCACCGCCGGGCTGGCCGCGCCAAGGAACAGTTCCAGCGCGGGTCGGTCGAACAGCAGGATCAGCGCACACAGCGCACCGGTAATCGTCAGGTTCAGCATGACGCCCGCCCGCGAGATGCGGTGGAGCCGCTCGTCGAGGCCCGCGCCGATCGCCTGCGCGGCCATCGCGCTGACCGCGGCGGAAATTGCCATCGCCGGCATCTGCAGGTAGGTCCACAGCTGCAGGGCGGCGCCATAGGCCGCGCTGACCAGCAGCCCCTCGCGATTGACCAGCCCGATCACGATGATGCCTGCAGCCGAAATCACCAGCATCTGCGCGCCCATCGGCAGGCCCTTGGTCAGGATATAGCCCAGCTCGTCCCGGCGCGGCCACAGCCATTTCAGCTCTGGCCCCTTCAGCCGCAGCGGCAGGTCCTTGACGTAAACGTAGGCGACGATGCCCGCCATCGACACGAACGAGGCAATCGCCGTCGCCAGCGCGGCTCCGGCGATGCCCATGGCCGGGATCGGCCCGAAACCCCCGATCAGCAGCGGGTTGAGGCAGACGTCGAGCACCGACGACAGCACCATGAACTTCAGCGGCGTTGCCGCATCGCCTCCGCCGCGCAGGCCCATGCCCAGCATCACCGTGATCATCGAGGCCGGCATGGCGATGAAGATCACCCGCAGGTAAGTCAGCGCATAGGCATAAGTCTCACCCGGCGCGGCCATCGCCGTCAGCAGTTCGGGCGCGAAGACCCAGCCCAGCGTGCCCACCAGCAGCGAAAGCAGCACGCAGAAGCCCACCGCCGAGCCGAACGTCCGCCGCGCCGCCAGCACGTCGCGCGCGCCGAAAGCCTGCCCGATCTTGACCGTAGCCGCCATGCCGAAGCCGAACGCTGCAGCAAAGACAAGGAACATCACCACGTTGGCGTTGGCCGTTGCCGCCAGCGCGCCCTCGCCCAGCATGCGCCCCACCCAGACCGAATTGATCGAGCCGTTGAGGGATTGCAGGATGTTGGATGCCAGCGTCGGTGCCGAGAACAGCACCAGCGTCTTGAGGATCGGCCCGCTCGTCAGGTCCCGACCGCGCCCCGGGGGTCCAGCCAACCGATCAGTCCTTCTTGAGCGCCGCAAGCGCAGCGAACGGACCGCTGGCAACGTCGCCGCCGAGATTGTGCTCGGCGCGCGCCCTGTCGGCATCCGGCCCTTCGGCAAACGGATCGATCGCCAGCGCCAGGCTCTGCGCCACGGCCTCGCCCAGATCGAAGCTTGTCCCCTCGAATTCGATCTCGTCGCAATCGTCGGCGGTGATCTCGATTTCCTCGTCGGGATCGTGGGCCGCGCCGGGGGGGACGAAGCGCAGCGCGATGGGTTCGCTGATCGTCACCGGGAAATCCTCGCCCGAGATGGCGCAGGCCTGCATGATGGAGGCGTCGAGATGGCCCTTGGCCTCCACGGAGTTGCCCTCCTGCCGCAACGAGATGGTCGCTTCCATGGCTTTCACCTCCGAGAGTTGGAAACGCGCAGCAAGACGCTTGCGCTCCGCCTCGGTCGGCTCAAGCACGATGGGTTCATCGTTCACCTGTCGGATGTCGATGATGCGCGAAAACTCCGGATTCATGGTCATTTTCCGATCTCCGCATCGAGAACGCGGAATGCCGGCACGAGGTCCAGCCCGGCGGCGAAAGCGCGCACGCGCCGCGTCAGCAGCAGCGGATCGATGCCGTCGTGCAGGGTCACGTTGCGACTGATCGCCTCGGCCATCAGCGCCTCGTCCCGCGATGCCAGCGCCTCGCGATAGGCACCCAGGCGCCCGCCCAGCACGCTCATCAGCTGGCCCACCCGCTTGCCCACGATCACGTCGCCCACGCCACTTTCGCGCAGCTGGCCGTCCATGTCCTCAACGAACAGTTCGGTCAGCCGCACCGAAGGCTCGACGAGTTCCGCGTCGCGCTCCATGCGGATCAGCACGACCGACAGGATCAGCGTGATCATGTCGAATCGCCCGCCCACCGTGTCGGCCACGCCACAATCCCGGTACCACTCCTTCTCGCGCGCGATCTCCACCGTGCGGTGCCACAAGGGCCGCGCCACGGCGCGATCGTCCTGCTTGCGTCCGAACAGCTTGGTAAGAAGCGACATCTCGGCATTCCTTGGCGTTCCGCCCGTTCAGGGGCGATTAAATCTCGGCCGTCCAGCAGGCTGCTTGCGGGCGGCATTGCGGTATTCCAGATTGGACCCTAAGGGTCGCCCAATTGGTCTCGGCGATATAGGCTGTGCATTCCCGATGCAAACGGGCATGACGGCGATAAGTGAAGAGCGGAGTTTGCGAATGCGGAACATGCGGCTGATGGTGCAGGGTGCGGCGGTGCTCGCCCTCGGCGTAGCCGCGTCCGGCTGCGCCAGCATCAAGGACCATCGCGGCTATATCATCGACGAAGCGCTGGTCGCTTCGGTCCAGCCCGGCGTCGACAACAAGCTCTCCGTCGAACGCACGCTGGGCCGCCCGACCTTCACCAGCCAGTTTGGCCGCCAGACCTGGTACTACGTTGCCCAGAACACCCGGCAGCGCCCGTTCACCCGTCCGCAAACCTCGGACCAGAGCGTCATCGTCGTCGATTTCGACGCGCGCGGCAATGTCAGCACGCTGGCCCGCCAGGGCATGGAGAAGGTCGTCCGCCTTTCGCCTGAAAGCGACAAGACGCCGACCCTCGGGCGTGACCGCAGCTTCTTCCAGGACCTGTTCGGCAACATCGGCGCGGTTGGCGCCATCCCCGGCGGCGCGGGCGGCGGTGCGCCCACCGGCACCGGTCCCAACGGCAGCTGAGGCTCCGGCGCTTGAATTCGCCGCCGCGCTCCTCATATCGCGGCGATGGACGACAGCAGGGCGAGCCACGGCCTTATCCAGTGGCACGGCACCACCATCATCGGGGTGAAGAAGAACGGCCGCACCGTCATTGCGGGTGACGGCCAGGTTTCCATGGGCAACACGGTGATGAAGCCGAACGCCCGCAAGGTCCGCCGGATCGGAGACGGCAAGGTTATTGCTGGCTTCGCAGGGGCTACTGCCGATGCCTTCACCCTGTTCGAACGGCTCGAGCGCAAGCTCGAACAGCATCGCGGCCAGCTCATGCGCGCCGCGGTCGAACTCGCCAAGGACTGGCGGACCGACAAGTACCTGCGCAATCTCGAAGCGCTGATGATCGTCGCCGATGCCGAGACCATGCTGATCCTCACCGGCAATGGCGACGTGCTCGAACCCGAAGCGGGAATTGCCGCGATCGGCTCGGGCGGCAACTATGCCCTCGCCGCCGCGCGCGCCCTGACCGACTACGAAGACGACGCCGAAAAGATCGCCCGCCGCGCCATGCAGGTCGCCGCCGAAGTCTGCGTCTTCACCAACGACCGCGTGACGGTCGAGGAAATCTGATGCTCGATTCCCTTACCCCCAAAGCCATTGTCCGCGCGCTGGACGAACACATCGTCGGCCAGACCGATGCCAAGAAGGCGGTTGCCGTGGCCCTGCGCAATCGCTGGCGCCGCCAGCGCCTGTCGGCAGACCTGCGCGACGAGGTTTCGCCGAAGAACATCCTGATGATCGGTCCGACGGGCTGCGGCAAGACCGAGATCAGCCGCCGCCTCGCCAAGCTGGCCGATGCCCCGTTCGTGAAGGTCGAGGCGACCAAGTTCACCGAGGTCGGCTATGTCGGCCGCGACGTGGAACAGATTGCCCGCGATCTGGTCGAAGAGGCGATCCGGCTCGAAAAGGAGCGCCGCCGCGAGGCCGTGCGCGATGCGGCCAGCAAGGCGGCGATGGACCGCCTGCTCAAGGCGCTGGTCGGCGATGGCGCCAGCGAAGCCACGCGCGAAAGCTTCAAGGCAAGGCTGGCCGATGGCTCGATGAACGACGTCGAAGTCGAGATCGAGGTCGAGGACGCACCATCCGCGCCGATGGAGATCCCCGGAATGCCCGGCGGCATCGGCATGATCAACCTGTCGGACATGATGGGCAAGGCGTTCGGCAAGCAGAACCTCAAGCGCCGCAAGATGCGCGTGGCCGATGCGTGGGACAAGCTGGTCGATGAAGAAGCCGAAAAGCGCATGGACCAGGACGACGTCGCGCGCGAGGCGATCCGCAATGCCGAAACCAACGGCATCGTCTTCCTCGACGAGATCGACAAGATCGCGGTGTCGGACGTGCGCGGCGGTTCGGTCAGCCGCGAAGGCGTCCAGCGCGACCTGCTGCCGCTGATCGAGGGCACGACGGTTGCCACCAAGTATGGCCCGATGAAGACGGACCACGTGCTGTTCATTGCCTCGGGCGCGTTCCACGTCGCCAAGCCCAGCGACATGCTGCCCGAACTGCAGGGCCGCCTGCCGATTCGTGTCGAGCTCAAGGCACTGTCCGAGGACGATTTCGTGCGCATTCTTTCGGAAACGCGCGCCAATCTCGTCGAACAGTACCGCGCGCTGATCGCCACGGAGAACGTCACGCTCGATTTCACGCCCGAATCCATCCGCGCCATTGCCCGCACCGCGGCGCAGGTGAACGAAAGCGTCGAGAACATCGGCGCCCGCCGCCTGCAGACGGTGATGGAAAAGCTGCTTGAGGAAGTAAGCTTCGATGCCGAAGACCGCACCGGCGAGACGGTGACGGTGGACGAGGCCTACGTCGCCGAAAAGCTCGCAAACCTTGCCGGCAATGCGGACCTGTCGAAGTACATCCTGTGACCGTCGGACAGTGAACGTGCGGCTCGTCCCGGCTACGCAGACGCATTTCGCGCTTCTGCTTGACGGGCAGCCGCCAGAGCCGGAGGTTGCCTTGCCGGACACGCCGGTGGCCGAACCGGAAGTGCTCGCGATGCTGGCTGGGCTGGCCGAGGCTGTCAGCGCGCTGTTCACACCCTCGGCGTGGCTGATTGTGGCAGGTGCCGAACTCGTCGGCCTGATGTCCGTCACGTCCGTGCTCGACGAGGGACGGCTGCAGATCGGTTACGGCGTGGCGCCGGGCTCGCAAGGGCGCGGCCACGCTTCGGCAGCAGTGGCGGCCTTGGTCGGTTGGGCGCAATCGGACGATCGCGTCAAAGCGCTTTACGCAGAAACGCGCACTGACAACATCGCCTCGCAGCGCGTGCTGGAGCGGGGCGGCTTTGCCAGGACCGGCGAGCGGCTTGACGAGGAGGACGGCGCGCTGTTCTGTTGGCAGGTAGATTGCTGAGGACCCGCATGTACAACACGCCCGAAGACCGCCCCGTATACCGCCTGCTCACCGGCAAGGACGACCGCGCCTTTTGCGAGCGTGTGTCCGAGGCCTTGGCGCAAGGGTGGCGTCTCTATGGCTCGCCGTCGATGACCTATGACGGCGGCATGGACTGCATCAAGGTGGCGCAGGCCGTGGTGTGGCACGAGGCAGACGTGGTCAAGTAAGGCTCCGCTCACGCAGCAACGGCCGGGGTTATGCCCGGCCGTTACCTGTGAGAACACGAATTACCGATCAATACGTTGCCGGCGGATCGCTCGCCGGAAAGCTCTCGTCCGAGGCCTGGTCGACCTTGTCCCAGCGCTTGGGGTCCGATCGCATGCCCTCGGTCCCGGCACTGCGCACCTTGGCGAAATTCCTGCCAGCCTCTTCGCCCTGCGCGAAAGCGGCCGGTGCCTGTTCGTCGCGGTTCTTTTGCGCCACGCGCCAGATCGCATATCCCGCCGCTCCTGCGACGGCCCATTGCAGCAGGCTCATTACTCGTCTCCTGATTGGCGGAAGGCTCGCGGCCTTCCTTCTCAATCAGGCAAACGCGCCAAGCCCGGAAAGGTTCAGGCCCGAATAGCTCAGGGCACCTGAACCGGGCGCGGAGTATTGGTCGGACGCGGGCGCGCGCCTGCCGCTGCCGGGTCGTTGCCATCGCGGCGGCCGGTGGCGCGGTTGAGGAAATCGTCGTTCGCTGCCTGCGGCACCTCCGGCGGCACCCCCTCGGGCGGTGCATTGGGGTCAATCGCACTCTCGTCGCCACGCCGGCGCGACGGGTCGACCAGGTTGCCCTGCTCGTCGACATAGAAGTAGTCGTCAGGGTTGCCCTGCATCGCCTCATCATCGGGTTCGAGTTGCCATTCCGGCAGCTTGAGCTCGGTGTCGAACTGTTCGACCGGGCGCTTGCGCGTCGCGACCTTCATGTAGGCGGCGAAGGCCCGCGCCGGTGCGGCGCCGCCCTGCAGGCCGGGAACGGCCTTGGCATCATCGCGGCCCATCCACACCCCGGTGGTGATCCCGCTCGAAAAGCCGAGGAACCAGCCGTCCTTGTTCGACGAGGTCGTGCCGGTCTTGCCGGCAACCGGCCTGCCGATCTGCGCAGCGCGGCCCGTGCCGATGTTGACTGCGGTCTGCATCAGGTCGGTCATCGCGGCAGCGACATAGGGCGGGACGAGCTGCTGCGCGGTTTCCGTGCGGTGGGTGTAGAGCACTTCGCCGTCGGTCGTCGTCACCTTGCGGATGCCGTAGGGCGTTACCGACATGCCCTTGGCCTGAACCGAGGCGAACGCGCGCACCATGTCGATCACGCGCGCTTCGGACGATCCCAGCACCATCGAAGGCAGGGTGTTGATCGGCGTGGTGATGCCAAAGCGGCGCGCCATGTTGGCCACGGTGCCAAAGCCCACTTCATTGCCAAGCTGCGCCGCAACCGTGTTCTTGGAATAGGCAAAGGCGGTGCGCAGGTCGATCTCGCCGGCATAGCGGTTGCCATCGTTGCGCGGCGTCCAGCCATCGATCGTCACCGGCTCGTCGACCACGCGGTCATCCGGCGTGTAACCGGCCTCGAGTGCCGAAAGGTAGACGAACAGCTTCCACGCCGAACCGGGCTGGCGAACCGCATTGACCGCACGGTTGTAGTTCGAGCTCACATAGTCCGTGCCGCCGACCATGGCGAGGACCGCGCCGTCGCGATCAAGCGAGACCAGTGCGCCCTGTGCGCCCTTCGGTGCAAATCCCGCCACGGCACTGGTCGCCGCCTTCTGCGCGATCGGATCGAGCGTGGTCCACACTTCGATCGGCTTGTCGTTCTCGGGCAGGATCAGGTCGAGCTGCGGCAGCGCCCAGTCGGTGAAATAGCGCGCGGAGTTCTGGCCTGCGCTGTCCGAGACCATCTTCACGGCCTTGAGGTCCACGCTCTGCGCTTCCTGCGCGGTCAGCACGCCCGCGCTCTGCATCGTCTGCAGAACCACGCCGGCGCGGCCCACGGCGGCATCGGCATCGGCCGTGGGCGAATAGCGTGACGGGGCCTTGACCAGTCCGGCAATGATCGCCGCCTCGGGCAGCGTGATTTCCTCGCCCGAATGGCCGAAGAATTTCCGGGCCGCGCTGTCAATGCCATAGGCACCGCCGCCGAAGTACACCTTGTTGAGGTAGAGCTCGAGGATCTGGTCCTTCGAGAACTTCTGTTCGAGCGCCAGCGCCAGCACCCATTCGCGCGCCTTGCGGCCGAAGGTCTTGGTGTTGTTGAGGAAGATGTTGCGGGCAAGCTGCTGCGTGATCGTCGATCCGCCCTGCCGCCACGTGCCGCTTTCCACGCGCACCATCAGCGAGCGGACGATGCCGATCGGGTCCACGCCCCAATGGCTGCGATAGCGCCGGTCCTCGACCGAGATCATCGCATCCTTCATGTCCTGCGGGATGCGCTCGTAGGGGATCCATTTGCCGTAGCTCGGCCCCAGGGTCACGATCTCGGACCCGTCGGCGGCACGCACCACGATCATCTGGCCGGTCTGGCTCGATTTCAGTTCGCCATAGCCGGGCAGCGAGCGCACCGTGACGGCAACCGCCACCACCAGCCCGATCGTGCCGAGCAGCGCAAATCCGGCACCCCACGCAAGAAGCCGCCGGGCCCATCGGCCCAGCATCGATCTGCTCTTGGGTTGCGGCTCCGACCTGCCGCCCTCGGGGCGGCGGGGAATGTCCCGTCTGGCCATCAGTCTTGTACCGCTTCCCTCATTCTCGGCCTCGTTCCGGCATCGGCGCAGGCCGTCCACGCAAATCTGCGGCCCTTTGCATAGGGCAGTTGTAACGCAGGGTTAACCGCAAAATCGGCGAACGGCCAATGCCGTCGGTTCAACTCAGTCCTTCGGGGTGAAGTCGAGCGAGGCGCTGTTCATGCAATAGCGCAGGCCGGTGGGGTTCGGACCATCGGGAAACACGTGGCCAAGGTGCCCGTCGCAGCTGGCGCAGCGCACCTCGGTGCGGACCATGCCGTGCGAGCGATCGACGATCTCCTCGACCGCCTCGGCTTCGACCGGGGCATAGAAGCTCGGCCAGCCCGAACCGCTGTCGTACTTGGTGTCGGACGTGAACAGCGGCGCGCCGCAGCCGGCACAATGGTACTCGCCGGGTGCCTTGTTCTTCTCGTAAGCCCCGGTGAACGCACGCTCGGTGCCGCCCTGGCGCAGGATCTGGTACTGCTCGGGCGAAAGACGCTCGCGCCATTCGGCGTCGGTCAGGTTCATCTTGTCAGGCATCGGGGGATCTCCTTTGCCGCCAATATGGGAAGCCCCGCCGCCCCGCTCAATAGTGCGATTTTTCCTGCGGCTTGGCGAATTCATAGCAGCGCGCGATGTCGTACTTGTCGACCCCGCCCTTGCCGTCACCTGCCTCGGCCGCCATCGCCTCGCGCGCTTCGGCCAGCGTGCGGTCTGCATCGTCGCCACTGCCACCGGCGGCGATGATCGCCTCGCGCTCGCGCGATGAAAGCACGGATTCCAGCGTCTTGAGGTCCTGCGCCGAAGTGCTCATCCCTTCGCGGGCATGGACCTCACTGTAGGCGAGGCCGAGGATCGCGGCGCATTGCTTCAGCGTCGGCGCGACCAGCGGCGGCACGGTGGCGTCAAGCCGGGCAAGGCAAGGCTTCGCGAGCGCCGACAGCGCCTTGTCGGGATCGGGCGCAGTCTGCAGCGCCTGAACCTGCACGGCGATCAGGTCGCGCACCTGCTCACGGGTCAGGGCACCTTCCTTCATTGCGCGTTCGCCCGTGTCAGCGAAGAAGGTCTTGCCGCGCAACGCCAGCGGCGGCCAGCCTTCCAGCGCATCCCCCCCCGATTGTTCGAGTGCAACAATGGCAAAGGCAGCCGCACAGCGCAGATCGTCGCGGCCTTGGGCGGTGAGCTGCGGCGCGGCCAAGGCCTGTGCCCCGGCCTGTGCCGGCACAAATCCAACTGTCAGGGGCAGAAGGGCAACTCTGGCGAGCAGGGCGGTAACTCTGAGGGGCAAAGGCATGGCATGAGCATAGCGAAAAAAGGGGCCGCGAACAGACGTGCTGTTCACGGCCCATGTGACCTTCACGGTCAGGGATTGCGCACTCGGCAGGGTATCAAGAGGGAGTGCGCGCTGGAGACTGGTACTGGACTTATCCGGCCGCGGCCTCGTTGCAGCGGGCGAGGTCCTCGGCCGCCAAGTCACCCTGCGGGGTGGCGAAGCGGGCGACGGGGCCGACCTTCTGGGCGAGGCGGGCGCAGACGATCACCGGGCGCGAGGTGTCGCGCGGGGCGGAGCATTCGGCGCCTTCGCACTTCCACAGCACGCCCTTCTGGATGACCTTCTGCATGCCGTCCATCGGACGGGTCAGCGTGGCCGAATAGAACGCGCCGCCGGTGTTGGCGCGGGCCGTGTTGGCGGTGACCGCAAAGCTGAAGGTGGTGCCGACCAGTGCAAGGACTGCCGGGAGGAGCTGGCGCATGGCGCTGCTGGAATTTGCTGAGATCATCGTTCTTCCCCTGAATTACCTTGTTAAGGGCGTCGGAAATTGCGGGGTTCTGGAGAGGATGCTATTTCCGTTGCGAATCGCTACCTATCAATATAGGTTTCAGGTTGCAACTAGAAACTTAAACAGGTGCCGCAGATGGGTTATGCAGAAGACGATATGGACAAACTGCGCGAACCCTTGGGTGAAATTGCCCAGTGCGGCCTTCCCCTTGCCCTCGAAGCGATGGGGGAACGCTGGTCGTTCATGATCCTGCGCGCCGCCTTCAACGGGGTGCGCCACTTCGAGGATTTCCTCGAAGCGCTGGGCATCGCCCGGAACATCCTGTCGAACCGCCTGTCAAGGCTGGTCGAGGCCGGCATACTCAAGCGCGAACACTGCGCCGATGATCGCCGTCGCATCGAATACCGCCTGACGCCGAAGGGTCTGGACCTCCTCCCCGCAATGCTGGCCCTGCGCCAGTGGGGCGAGAAGTGGGAACTTGGCGTGCCCGCCAATCCGGTCCTGTGCGACAATCGCGACGGCAGGCCGATTGCGGCAATCGGCATTCTTTCGCACGATGGCCGCAAGCTCACTCCTGACGACCTGACCTGGCGCGATCGGGGCGAGATCGAAGCCGAGCCAAAGCCTGCCGCATTTCGCGAGGTTGGCTGAAGGGTCTTCAGAAAAGAGGGACTTCAGGAAAAAGGGCCAAGAGAAAAAAGGCCAAGAGAAAAAAGGACCGCCGGACTAGCGACGGTCCCTTGAGTTTGACCCGGTGGGGGACTGGATCCGCCGGGTTTGCAAGCTGCCGGGATCAGCGGACAGCAAGATCAGTCTTGGAATTCTTGGCGGCCAGCGCAGTGGCCTTCACTTCGGCCTTGGCGCGGCGGGCATCGGCCATCGATCGGGCAAAACAATCGCGTGCCGCTTCCCATTCGCTGGTCGGCAGGTCCGCCTTGTTCAGGCCACAGATGTCCTTGGCGGCATGACGAAGGCGGGCGTTGAGCTGGGCCTCGCCCTGCTTGGTGGTAAGATCGAGATCGGAGTAGCCAACGAGGCGCGTGCCGGCGAAGGCAGGCTGGCTGGCGGAAAGGGCGAGGCCGAGGAGGCCGGCGGAGAACAGGGTCTTGGCAAACATGGCAACTTCCTTCGACACGGGTGCCGGCGGGGGACCGGCCTTGGGGGGCGTTTCAGCGGCTGGTCCGGCTCTTCCGGTGCACCGCATGCATTTTCGCTACGCCCGGTCGTCGATGAAATCTTGCGCGTCTCGACCAGCTTTCCGTTACGAACGACAAGTGTTTAGCCCGTCCGACGAAACGCAATGTCCACTCCACGAACTGCAGGTGTGACAATCCTGCGGCGATTCCCTAAAGGTCTCGTCCAGTCCATGGCGATTCTGATCACTTTCCTTCTGGGCATCGGCAACTTCGCGCTGCACCGCGCCATGCTGGATAGCGGGCACCCCCTGCTGGCCCGGCTGCCGTGGATGGTTCACGCCCTTGGCGGCCGCTTCACGCTGATGCTGGAATTCCTGCTGCTGCTGGGGGCGCTGCTGTTTGCCGCCGAAGGCGTGGTCAGCGGCCCGATCGCCTACGTCATCTATTCCATGCTCAACAGCTTCTCGGCCTGGCTGATCCTGACAGACCGCGTTTAGAGCAGCCGCTGCGGAACCGCCGCGCCTGTTACCGGTTCTGCCGGTGATGACGCTCTCTCCTCTCTGGCTCGTGACGAACGCCGCAAGCGGCAGCAACAGCGATGCAGCGGTCGACGATCTCGTCGCCTCGCTCTCGGCCGCCGGGTGCGCGCCGACGCGGGTCATCCGCTTTCCCGACGAGGACCTGCCGACGCGCGCGCAGCTTGAAGCAGAGGGAATCGCGACGCTTGCCGTCTTCACCGGCGACGGCACGATCAATGCCGCCGCTTCCGCGCTCGAAGGCTGGGGCGGTGGCCTGCTCGTCCTTCCCGGCGGCACGCAGAACCTGCTCTCAAAATCTCTCCACGGCGACGTTCCCGCAGAGGAAGTGACCGGCAAGCTCGGCACGGCGCGACGCGTGCGGCGACAGGCGCTGCGCACTTCGCAAGGCGTCGCCCTGATCGAACTGCTGGCCGGCCCCGGCGCGATGTGGGCCGACGTGCGCGAAAGCGTGCGCGATCTCGACCTGCCCACCATTGCCGAGACTTTCACAACGGCCCTGCGCGAAACCCGCGAAGGACCGGGCGTTCGCCTCGCCGCACCCGCAAGCGCCGCGCGGCCCGAAGGCTACCGCGCCGTGCGCATGGCCCCGCTCGAAGGGGACAGCATGGAAGTGGACGGATACGACTTCTCCGACTGGGGCGAGTTCGCCGCGCAAGGCTTTGCCATGCTGGTGAAGCGCGATTTCCGGCAGGGCCCGCATGACGAACTCGGCCAATGTTCGTTGGCAACGCTGGAAAGCGACGGCCCGATCGCCATGATGATCGACGGCGAACGGCGCGAAGGCAGCATGCGCGAAGAGGTTGCCTGCGAGGAATTCGCGATCGACTTCCTCTCGACTATCGCGCCTGGCAACACACCCGGCGCTTGACCGCAGCGGGCCCAGCGACGATCACCCCAGCGCCATGACCCGCCTGTTTCACATCAGCGATATCCATTTCGGCCTCGAAGACCGGCGCGCCCTCGATTGGGTGGCGCAATGCATCGCGCGCGAGAAGCCCGATGCCGTGGCCATCACCGGCGATCTGACGATGCGGGCCCGGCACCGCGAATTCACCGCCGCCTGCCACTGGATCAAGGCTTTGGACGTGCCGGTCACGGTCGAAGTGGGCAACCACGACCTGCCCTACTTCAACCTGATCGAACGCTTCGTCGATCCCTACCGCCGCTTCCGCTCGATCGAAGGCGTGCTGGAGCGGGAGCTGCCCATCCCCGGCGCGAAGATCGTGCCGCTGAAGACAACCGCACGCGCGCAGCTCCGCCTGAACTGGTCTAAAGGCACTGTCGGCAGGGCCGCGCTGGCACAGACCCTTGCCGCGATCGACGCCCTGCCAGCGGGCACCCGCGCGATCGTTGCCTGCCATCACCCGCTGGTCGAGGCGGGCACGCGTGGCAAGGCGCTGACCCGTGGCGGTAACCATGCGCTGGCCGAACTGGCCCGGCGCAACGTCCTCGCCGTGCTGTCAGGCCACGTCCACGATGCGTTTGACCTGATCCACCCCACCGCCAACGGCCCGGTGCGGATGATCGGCGCGGGCACGCTCAGCCAGCGCGTCCGCTCCACCCCACCCAGCTTCAACGAACTGACGCTGGATGGCGACAATATCACTGTCCGCGTGCGCAACCTCGAACACGTGCCCACCCGCGACATGCTGATCGACGACGTGCCCGAAAATGCGCTCCCGCCCCGGACCCAGGGCGAACCGGTGGCGCCGGTCGCCGCCATACCGGCAAACGATCCGCCGGTTCATTGAACGAACACTTCTCAGGCACTGTCCTGAGTAAACGCTCGTATGCACTTTTGGGCATTGTTTGGCGATCGGCCGCTAGATGCGGTCAGGTCAGGGATTGTCGCATCCGTTCTTGTCGCGCTGCTGATCCCTTCAGGCGGGAGTCGGTGTCGCAATGCTTGAGTGGTTTGAACAAAAGGCGCCGATCCGCCTGAAATTTCGCGCCCTGCTGGTCGCATATACCCTGCTGTCGGTTGTCGGACTGACCGGCACTGCGCTCGCCGCCTTCGACATGGCGCCGGTCTGGGCGTGCCTCGGCCTGGGCCTGGCATCACTAGTGGCGATCATGGTGACGACGGAGATCGCACGGGAGCGCATATGCGCCCCCTATGTGAACACCGTCGTGCGCATGGAAGCCCTGGCCGCAGGCGATACCGAAAGCGCGATCTGGTACACCGATTACCGCGACTGCGTGGGCCGGATGACCAAGGCCATGGCCACGTTCAGCGAGAACGCCATCGAGATCCGCAAGGCCCGGGCGACACAGGAAACTGTCGTCAGAACGCTCAAGTCATCGCTGAGCACGCTGGCCGACAACCGGCTCGACTGCCAGATTCGTGACCCGCTTCCGGGGGGCTACGACGACTTGCGCAGCGATTTCAATCGGGCCGTGGACGCACTTGCCAAGGCCATCGGCAGCGTTCATCAAGCCGCCCTCAGCGTGATGAGCGGCTCGGATGAAATCAACGCGGCATCGAACGACCTCGCCCGTCGCAACGAACAGCAAGCGGCCAGCATCGAGCAGACATCGGCATCGCTCAACCTGGTCACTCAGGGCGTGAACGCCATGGCGCAGTCGGCCCACGAAGCGCGGGACGCGATCGCGCAGGCGCAGGGCGAGGCGATCGACGCCGGAAGCGTCGTCGATAAGGCCGTCGAAGCGATGTCGGCCATCGCGGTTTCCGCAGACCAGATCGCCCAGATCGTCGGCCTGATCGATGGCATCGCCTTCCAGACCAACTTGCTGGCGCTCAACGCCGGTGTCGAGGCGGCCCGCGCGGGCGATGCCGGCAAAGGCTTTGCCGTGGTCGCCACGGAAGTCCGTGCATTGGCGCAACGGTCGGCCGATGCGGCGCAGGAGATCCGCGCGCTGATCTCGAAATCCGGCGAACAGGTGACTTCGGGCGTGAGCCTTGTCAGCCAGACCGGATCGGTTCTGGTCGGCATCGTCAATCGCGTGAGCGAGATCAACGACCTGGTCTCGCAGATCGCGGCCACGGCCCGCGAGCAGGCGAACAGTCTGGACACCGTGAACCAGACCGTCGCAGACGTCGACCGGGTGACGCAGCAGAATGCGGCGATGGTCGAAGAGTCGACGGCTGCGGCCCGTTCGCTGTCGCGCGAGGCTGCCGAGCTGACCGAGGTGGTGCAGCGGTTCGCCGGGGGGCAGGACAATGTCGCCGCGATCCGCCCCGCAGCGCCGGCCCCCTCGTTGCACGCCGCCCCGCTTGCGGCATCCCCCTACCGCAGTACCGGCAATGCTGCCCTGAAACTTGAACCGGAGAACGACTGGTCGGAATTCTGACGACCTGTCGGCTGCAAGTTCAGGGGACAGCCCTGATCTGCAGCGCAGTCCCCTTTTCGATCACGTCGATCAGCCGGTCGATGTTGGGATGCGCGCCGGGGCGAGCCCGGGCGTCGGGCGTGTGTTCGGCGAAGACCTCAAGGGCATGGGCAGATGCCGCAGCATCGAGCTTGCCGAAGCAGAGTTGCAGGTAGTTGTAGACCTTGAGCGAGCCTTGCTTGCCTGCTTCGTTGGGAATCGTCGCCACGACCGTTCCCGCCGCGTCGATCAGATCGAGGCGCGCGATGCCGTCGATGGCGGGCAGCAGGGCGAGGTTGTCCTTGAACGAGGCGGTCGGTGTAATCGGCGTCATTGCCAAGGTCATTGCTGGCCCACTCCCATGTTGTCGATAAGGCGCGCCGCGCCGATGCGGGCGGCAACGAGCAGGCGGGCGCTTTGCCCGGCATAGCTGTCGATCGCCTCGAGCGTCGCCGCATCGCGCAAGTCTGCGTAGTCGATTGACGTGAACCCGGCGGCGAGCACTTCGGCGTTCAGCGCGGCGAGCGCCTGCGGCACCGGCGCGCCGCCCTCGATCGCCGCGATGGCGCGGCGCATGGCAGCAGATAGCCCTGCGGCCTGTTCACGCTCCTGTTCGGTCAGGTACTGGTTGCGGCTGCTCAGGGCGAGGCCGCTTGGCTCGCGCACGGTTTCGACGCCGATGATGTTCGAGACGTGGGGCTGGGTCAGATCGAGGTCGCGCGCCATGCGGCGGATCACCGCCAGCTGCTGCCAGTCCTTTTCCCCGAACAGCGCAAAGTCCGGGCGGACCTGGTTGAACAGCTTGCACACCACGGTGGCGACGCCATCGAAATGGCCGGGCCGCGCGGCGCCGCAGGCAACCTCGCTCACGCCCGAAACCGAGATGTTGGTGGCATAGCCTTGCGGGTACATCTGATCGACCGTGGGCGCCCACAGCACGGCGACGCCTTCGGCTTCGAGCAGCGCGGCATCGGCGGCGAGCCGGCGCGGGTAGGCATCGAGGTCCTCGTTCGGGCCGAACTGGCGCGGATTGACGAAAATCGAGGCGACGACGTGGCTTGCGCGTGCCTTGGCTTCGCGCACCAGGGTGAGATGGCCTTCGTGCAACGCGCCCATGGTAGGGACGAACGCCACGGTTTTTCCCCCGATTTTGAGCGCGTCGACCGCATTGCGCAGGTCTTCCAGCCGGTTGATCGTTTGCACCTTGGCAGCCACTCCACTAAGTCAGATGCCACGGGCGATACGGGCGGCGGACGCCTCTCGCAAGCCCGTGCAGCGTATCAACCACGTGAGTTACCAGCCTTGTCCAGCGCCTCGTCCCTTGGCCCGCATCGCATCGTCTTCGCCAACGAAAAGGGCGGCACCGGCAAGTCGACAACTGCGGTCCACGTCGCCGTGGCCCTCGCCTACCAGGGCGCGCGCGTGGCGACGGTCGACCTCGATGCGCGCCAGCGCACGATGCACCGCTATTTCGAGAACCGCGCCGAGACGATGCGCCGGCGCGAGATCACGCTGCCGACCGCGACTTTCGAGGTCTATGGCGGGGACAGCATCGAGGAGCTCGACGCGCTGACCGAGCGGCTTTCGCAGGACCACGACTTCATCATCTTCGACACCCCCGGCCGCGACGATGTGCTGGCCCGCCACGTGGCTACGCGCGCGGATTCGCTGGTCACCCCGCTCAACGACAGCTTCGTCGACTTCGATCTGATCGGCCAGGTGGACGCAGAAACCTTCAAGGTGCGCCGCCTGTCGTTCTATGCCGAACTGATCTGGGAAGCGCGCAAGAAGCGGGCGATGGCCACGATCAAGGATGCGCGCCGGGAAATGGACTGGGTCGTGGTGCGCAACCGCACCGGCTATACCGAAGCGCGCAACCAGCGCCGTATCGACCAGGCGCTGACCGAACTGTCCAAGCGCGTCGGCTTCCGCGTGGCCAGCGGCCTTTCGGAGCGCGTGATCTATCGCGAACTGTTCCCGAGCGGACTGACCCTGCTCGACAAGGGCCATCTTGGCGAGCTCGGCACCAGCCACCTCGTCGCGCGGCAGGAACTGCGCACGCTGGTTTCGGGCCTCAACCTGCCGATGCCGGGCAAGGCCGCACCTGAGACCAAGCTGGAAAGCGCTGCCTGATGATCAAGCTGCTCACGCTTGCGATCCTGGCCAGCCTTGCGTGCAAGCTTCTGGCAGGGCGCTGGCCGTGGGAGCTTCTGCAAGGAGACCCGCGCGCCGCCAACGAGGCGCGGGCGCGCAACCTTCTCGGCATCGGGCCGCAGGCGGGTTATGACGAAGTGATCGAGGCGCACCGGCGGCTGCTCCAGAAGGTCCACCCCGATCGCGGCGGCAGCAACGAAGCCGTGCATGAAGCCAATGCCGCGCGCGATCTGCTGCTGGCGCGGCTGGCCGACCGGCGCGGGACCTGATCGGGTCGGCGAGGCCAGCAACGGGATGACGGCGCACCGCTTCCACCCTTCGATCCTGCGCGAATACGATATTCGCGGCGTCTTTGGCGAAACCTTGAGCGCGGACGATGCCCGCGCCGTCGGCCGCAGCTTTGGCTCGGTGGTGCGATCGCGCGGCGGCAGCCGGGTGGCGGTGGGCTGCGACGGGCGCATCAGCACGCCGGTGCTGGAACATGCGCTGGTCGAAGGGCTGACTGCAAGCGGCGTTGACGTGGTCCGGATCGGGCTGGGACCGAGCCCGATGCTCTATTTCGCGGCAACGCCCGGTTCGGGCGGGTTAGCCCCAGAGGTGCAGGGCGGCGTTCAGGTAACCGGCAGCCACAATCCCGCCAATCACAATGGCTTCAAGATGGTACTTGAAGGGGCGGCGTTCTTCGGCAGCGACATAGTCGATCTCGGGCGGATCGCCGAGGAAGGCGCGTGGACTTCCGGAAACGGACGCATCGAGGACGCCGACGTTTCCGCCGCTTACGTCGATTGCCTGATCGGCGCGCTGGATGGCATCGGCCTGGATGTGCTGCATGGCCTCGCCATTGGCTGGGACGCGGGCAACGGCGCTGCCGGCCCCCTGATCGAGGCCTTGACCGCCCGACTGCCCGGACGGCATGTCCTTCTTCATACGAGCGTGGACGGCCATTTTCCCAACCATCATCCTGATCCGACTGTGGAAGCCAATCTCACCGATCTTCGCCGCGCTGTCGCGGCGGGAAGCCTCGACTTCGGACTAGCATTCGACGGGGATGGGGACCGGATCGGCGCGGTCGACGGCCGCGGCCGCGTGCTCTGGGCCGACCAGCTTCTGGCGATCTATGCCGAGGAAGTGCTGCGAGAGCGCCCGAAATCCACGATTATCGCCGATGTGAAGGCCAGCTCAACGCTGTTTGCGCGGATTGCGGAACTCGGCGGAACGCCGCTGATGTGGAAAACCGGGCATTCGCCGATCAAGTCCAAAATGAAGGAGACACTTGCCCCGCTGGCCGGGGAAATGAGCGGTCACATGTTCTTTGCCGACCGTTACTTCGGTTTTGACGACGCACTCTATGCCGCCGTCCGGCTGATCGCGGCAACCGTCACGCTCGGCAAGTCGGTAACGCAGATGCGCGATGGCATGCCCGAAATGGTGGCGACGCCCGAATTGCGCTTTGCCGTACCGCGCGAACGCAAGGCAGCAGCTGTCGCCGAGGTGCTGCATGGTCTTCGTGCGGATGGAGCTGCCGTGAACGACACGGACGGCGTTCGCGTCGATACAACCGATGGCTGGTGGTTGCTGCGGTCTTCCAACACCGAGGACGTTCTGGTGGTCCGCGCCGAGTCGGCAGACCAAGGCGGGCTCGACCGGCTCATGGCCGAAGTCGACGCCCGCCTTGCTGCGGTGGGGATCAGGCGTCCGGCGTAACCGAACGGTCGCCGTTGCCCCAGCCGAGCGTGCCGCCCTGGCCTTCAAGGCCGCTGCCGGTCTTCACGCGCAGGTTGTTCTGCACATGCTTCACCCCGCCGATGTCCTCGACGACGTCTTCCGCGCGGCGCTTTTCGGCGCGGCTGCCCACTGTGCCGGCAAGCGTGACTTCGCCTTCGGTGACCATGACCGTGATCTGGCGCGCATCGATGTGGTGGTCATCGGTCAGGCGATCGTTGGCGTCCTCGCGGATGCGTTCGTCCGAGCGCGTGTAGTCGCCCGGGCCCTTCCCGCGATGGCTTTCGCGCCGGCCGTCATCGCGGCCGTCATCGCCACCGAACCAGCCACGCACTTCATCGACAGCACGGTCGAAAAAGCCGCGGGGATCGTGGTCGCCGTAACCGCCGCGACCGCTGTAGCCGTAGGACGACGGGTACCCCCCGGCAGAGCCGGTGCCATAGGCGCCGTATCCGGCAGGACCGCCCCAGGCGCGACGGCCTTCGCCATAGTCTTCCGAGGTGAAATAGTCGCCCGTGTTTGCGGCATTGCCCGTGGCGGTATCACGCCAGCGCGAGCGGCCCTGCGGGGCACGGCCCTGGCCGGTATAGTGCCGGTCGCCCACTTCCCAGTCGTGGGTACGCCGATCGCCGCGCATGTCCTGATCCATCCATCCGGTCGGCGGATCGCCCAGCGGCGTTGACGCCCCGGTCGAGCCGGAGCGGCCCCACTGGTCTCGGCTGCGGTTGCTGCGGTCATAGCGATCGCGATCGAATTCCGGGGCGAACTCGCCGGAATAGTCGCGCGACTGGCGTCGCTCTTCGTCCTGCCAGCGGTCGCGCGAATTCCAATCCATGCGTTGGCCCATGGCCTTTCTCCTTTCAAGGCGTTGTCACGTAACCAGAACGGCCGGGCGCCCGCCCTGCCCCCTCGTTCCGGCGCATTCACCGTCCACCCCATCGTGACTGCCAAGGATCGCGCTTTGCGCTTGCCAAGCGCGCGGGGCCTGTCGCATCACGCCGCTTGATATCTGCAGGAAGACGAATGCTCATCGGGATCGATCTGGGAACCACCAACAGTGCGGTGGCCATGTGGCAGGCAGGCGAGAATGGCGGCGAGGCAAAGCTCGTGCCCAATGCTCTCGGGGCGCTGCTCACCCCTTCTGCAGTCTCGGTCCTGCCCGATGGCACGACGCTGGTCGGCGCCGCCGCGCTGGAGCGGATGGGCCTGAAGGATGGTGCCACCGCGACCAGCTTCAAGCGCTTCATGGGCACCGACCGCAAGGTGCGGCTGGGCAAGAAGGAGTTCTCTGCCGAGGACCTGTCCGCGCTCGTGCTCATGGCTCTGCGCGACGATGTGGCCGCCCACACCGGCACTCGCCCGACCGAAGCCGTCATCACCGTGCCGGCCTACTTCAATGACCGCCAGCGCAAGGCGACCCGCCGCGCCGGTGAACTGGCGGGCCTCACCGTGCGCCGCCTGATCAACGAGCCGACCGCCGCCGCGCTCGCCTTCGGGCTGCAGGACAAGGCCGAGCGCGAGCCGTTTCTGGTGTTCGACCTTGGCGGCGGCACCTTCGACGTGTCGATCGTCGAGATGTTCGAAGGCATCGTCGAAGTGCGCGCCTCGGCAGGCGACAACCGGCTGGGCGGCGACGATTTCAACACAGCCCTGGCGACCGCGGTGCGCGGACGGCTCGATCCCGATGGATTGCTGGCCAAGCTGGACGAGCCGCGCGCGCAGGCCCTGCTGCTGCAGGCCGCCGAACGCGCCAAGCGCACCTTGAGCGAGGGACAGGAAGCCGAATTTGCCGTCACAGTCGCGGACCAGCGGCTATCCACGACAATCACCACCAGCGAATTCGAAGCGCAGGCCGAAGGCCTGATCCGCCGGTTGCGCGACCCGGTCGTGCGGGCGCTGCGCGACAGCCAGATCGATGCCGCATCCTTGAGCGAGGTCGTGCTTGTCGGCGGGGCCACGCGCATGCCGGTGGTGCGCAAGGCCATCACGCGCCTGTTCGGGCGCTTCCCCAATTCCTCGGTCCATCCAGACCATGCCGTCGCGCTCGGCGCGGCCATTCAGGGCGGGCTGATCGCGCGCGACGGCGGGCTTGAGGAGATCCGCATCACCGACGTTTGCCCGTTCACGCTGGGCATCGAAACGGCCGAGCATTCAGCGCGCGGGACGCTCCAGCAGGGCCTGTTCTCGCCGATCATCGAACGCAACACCCCGGTCCCGGTCAGCCGCTCGGGGCTGTACAGCACGATGGGCGACAACCAGAAGCAGATCGAGGTGAAGATCTACCAGGGCGAGGCGCGCGAGGTTTCAGGCAATGTCCACCTCGGCCAGATCAAGGTGCCGGTCCCGCCGCGGCCTGCGGGCGAAGTCTCGATCGACGTGCGCTTCTCCTACGACAGCTCGGGCCTGCTCGAGGTCGACGTGGAAGTGCCGCTGACCGGATCCAGGCACAACTTGCTGATCATCGACGAGGAAGACCGCAAGGCCGCCAAGGACCTCGATGCCCGGCGCCAGGCGCTGGCCGCGCTGAAGCACCACCCGCGCGAGGAAGCGGGCAACCAGGCGCTGCTGGCGCGGGCCGAGCGCTGCTACGAGGAATTCCTCGGCGACGTCCGCGCCGTGATCGGCGACCGCACGCGCATATTCGTCGCCGCGCTCGACAGCCAGGACCCGCGCCGCATTGCCGACGCCTCGGTCGCCCTGGCCGAGCTGCTCGACATGCTCGAAGCCAACCCGCCGCTTTGACCGCAATCCCATGACACCAACTCAGGCCTGGAAGGTCCTCGGGATCGCAAAGACGCCGGACGTGTCGGCGATCCGGCGCGCCTATGCCGAGAAGCTGAAGGCGATGGACGTCGACAAGGACGTCGCCGGCTATGCCCGGCTGCGCGAGGCGCGCGATGCAGCGCTCCGCTGGGCCAAGATGCAGGCGGCACCGCCAGCGCAGGAGGAAGAATTCGATCCCTTCGCCGGCGTGACACCTCTCGAACAGATTGAAGAGGCCGCTCCCGAAGCCGAACAATCAAGGTGGGCTTACGCGGCCCCTGCAGTGCAGGGCGAGGTCGATCCCAGCCTGACGCGCAAGTTGGGCGAGGCGGCCCCGAAGCTTGACGTCACGCCAGGGTTCGTCGCCGCGCAGGCCCCGGCCGAGCAAGCCATTGCGGTCAAGCGCGACCCGTTCGAACGCCCCGTCCTGCTGGGGCTCGAGCCGACCTCGGACGCGGTCATGCCGGCATGGGCGCACGAACAGGCGCTCTATCGACTGCTGCTGCCTGATACGGTCGACGACGACGAGGAAACGCTCCCCCCGCTCGAAGGCTGGGAAGAGGCCATGGCGCTCGGCCACCTCAAGGCGGTGCTGCGCAATGCCGAAAGCGTCAGCGTGACCGCGTTCGACGAAATCGACAACTGGCTGGCCGGCATCCTTGCCCGCAGCTGGCCGCGCTCGGCGCCACTGCTGGAACCCGCTGCAGCGCTGTTCGGTTGGGAAAGCGAGCGCGGACAGGTTTCGG
Source organism: Novosphingobium sp. BL-A-41-Hi4B-X5A (assembly GCF_055521705.1). NCBI lineage: Bacteria > Pseudomonadati > Pseudomonadota > Alphaproteobacteria > Sphingomonadales > Sphingomonadaceae > Novosphingobium > Novosphingobium sp. BL-A-41-Hi4B-X5A. The sequence goes on from NZ_CM145500.1 coordinate 2,059,336, forward strand.
AACGACCCGCCATTGCCTTCCTCAACGCCCGCCTGCGCGGCCTGCGTTTCCGCGAAAAGGTGCAGGACCCCAAGCACCCGCTGCACAAGGCGTGGAACGAATTGACCACACCGGCGCAGCAAGGCAGCCGCAAGGGCTGGTTCGTCAAGCGCGCCCAAGTCGATCAATTGCTCGATGGGGTGCGCAAGAACTTTCCCGAAGTGGAGCACTACTTTGATCCGTGGCGCGTGGCGCTGTGGGAGAAGAAGGCGAGCAGCGATGTCGGCCAGGGCTGGTTCAGCAGCGGACGGCTGATCGTCCTGGCGGTGATCTTCGGCATACAGATCCTGCGCGTCGTATTCAGCAGCAACGACAGTTCGACCGAACCCCCGTCGGTGCCCGAAATTTCGATCAGCCAGAGCGCGCAGGAGAAGGAAATCATCAGCCGCGCGGTTTCAACCGTGTTCGGGCCGGAGATCACCTTCGACGGGCTGCAATCGCTTCAGCCCGATCTCGCCGCGCTGTTCAGCGCCAACCGCACCATTGCCCGGGCCGATGGCAGCAGCGATGCGGCCTACGCCTCGAAAGTGCAGGATCTGGTGCGCGAGCGGATGTATGCGACCGCGCTGATCGAAAAAGGGAGCTTGCTGATCGACGTGCAGCGCATTCGCGCCGACTTGCTGCGCGCGGCGCGCAAAACCGGGGCGGACGCCTGCATGGCATTCCTGCGCAACCGGCGGATGCCTCCAGCCGTCGTGGTGCCGCCCACGGTGCTGGAACGCGAACGCGCCTTGGCGGTGAAGATGCTCGACGCCCGCCAGCTTGGTCCACCGCAGCGCATCGCTCCGGGGACGGCGAGCGTGCCCGGCGAACTGATCGGCAAGGTGATCACCGAGACCGGCATTCCCGACAAGCGCGTGCGGCAGGCCATGGGCGGCAAGGGCTCCGACGCGGACCAATGCGCGGTGACCATCGGCCTGATCGACGCGGCGCTCGGCTGGAAGGCGCCGAAGGAGCGAGAGGCGATCCTTTCGGTTCTGTGAGGCGGTGCCTATCTAAAGGTGCGATGACACTCGCTCCCTCGATAACAGACTGGTTCGAAAGCCGCGGCTGGCGGGTGCGGCGGCATCAGAGCGAGATGCTAGACGCGGCGCGCGCAGGCGATCATGCGCTGCTGGTGGCCGATACCGGCGCGGGCAAGACGCTGGCGGGGTTCCTGCCCACACTGCAGGATTTCGCAGGCGATGATCCACCGGGCGACGGCCTGCACACGCTCTATGTCTCGCCGCTGAAAGCGCTGGCGCATGACGTGCAGCGCAACTTGCTCACCCCCATCGAGGACATCGGCCTGCCGATCCGGGTGGAAACCCGCAGCGGGGATACGCCGTCGGACCGCAAGGCGCGGCAGCGCGCCAAGCCGCCGCACGTGCTGCTGACGACCCCCGAATCGCTGTCCCTGCTGCTGAGCTATCCGGAAGCGGCGACGATGTTTGCAGGGCTGAAGCGCGTGATCGTCGACGAGGTCCACGCCTTTGCCACCGGCAAGCGCGGCGATCTTCTGGCGCTGTCGCTGGCGCGGCTGCAGGCCATAGCGCCCGAGATGCGGCGCGCAGCGCTTTCGGCGACGGTGGCCGATCCGCAGGACTTCTGCGCATGGCTCGCCCCCGATGGCGATGCATCTTCCGTGCGGCTGGTCGAGGGCGAGGCGGGGGCCAAGCCCGAACTTTCGATCATGAACCCCGAAGACGAACGCGTGCCTTGGGGCGGGCACGCCGCAGCCTGGGCCGTGCCGCAGCTTTACGAAGAGATCAAACGCAACCAGACCACGCTGATCTTCACCAACACGCGGTTTCTGGCCGAATACATCTTCCAGCTGCTGTGGGACATCAACGACGATCACCTGCCCATCGGCATCCACCACGGCTCGCTGTCCAAGGAAGCGCGGCGCAAGGTCGAAGGGGCGATGGCGCGGGGCGAATTGCGCGCGCTGGTCTGCACCGCCAGCCTCGATCTCGGCGTGGACTGGGGCGATGTCGATCTGGTCGTGCAGATGGGCGCGCCCAAGGGCTCCTCGCGCCTGCTCCAGCGCATCGGCCGCGCGAACCACCGGCTCGATTGCCCCAGCCGCGCCCTCCTCGCGCCCGGCAACCGCTTTGAATTTCTTGAAGCCTTCGCCGCGCAGGAAGCGGTCCACGAAGGGCGGCGCGATGGCGAGGACTTTCGTCCCGGCGGGCTCGACGTATTGGCGCAGCATGTCATGGCCTGCGCCTGTGCGGGGCCGTTCGACGAGAAGGCGCTCCATGCCGAAGTGCAATCGGCCCATCCCTACCGCTGGGTCGACGAGGAGCAGTGGCAGCGCGTGCTCGAGTTCGTGGCGACCGGCGGCTACGCCCTGCGCGCCTACGACCGCTTCAAGCGCATCGTGCGCGACAGGCAGGGGACCTGGCGGCTGACTCACCCCGAACATGCGGCGCGGCACCGGCTCAACGCGGGGATCATCGTCGATGCCGAAATGCTCGACGTGCGCTTTCGCAATGGCCGATCGCTGGGCAAGGTCGAGGAGAGCTTCGGCGCCACCCTCTCCCCCGGCGATACGATCCGTTTTGCCGGCATGGACCTTGAGGTCGAAGGCGTGCGCGATCTCGAACTGATCGTGCGTGCCGCGAAGAAGCCGGGCCAGATTCCCAGCTACATGGGCGCGCGCCTGCCGCTGACCACGCACCTGTCTGACCGCGTGCGGGGCCTGATGGTCGACCGCGCCGGCTGGTCGCGCTTTCCTGACGACGTGCGCGAATGGCTGGAAATGCAGGACTGGCGCAGCCGATTGCCCGGCCCCGGCATGCTGCTGGCCGAAAGCTTCCCCCACCAGAACAAGCATTACACGGTCTACTATACCTTCGAGGGCTGGAACGCGAACCAGTCGCTCGGCATGCTGATCACCCGGCGCATGAATGAGCTTGGGCTGGCGCCGCTCGGGTTCGTCGCCAACGACTATTCGCTGGCGGTGTGGGGGGCCAAGCCCGTGCTGGACCCGGCGCCATTGCTCTCACCCGACATCCTTGCGCACGAATTCGTCGAATGGGTGCAGGAATCGCACCTCCTGCGCCGCGCTTTCCGCGAAGTGGCGGTGATCTCCGGCCTGGTGGAGCGGCAGCATCCGGGCAAGCGCAAGTCGGGCAAGCAGGTGACCTTCTCGACCGACCTGATCTACGACGTGCTGCGCAAGTACGAGCCCGACCACCTGCTGATTCAGGCCGCCTGGGCCGATGCCCGCGCGCGGATGACCGATGTGGGACGACTGGGCGACCTGCTCGACCGCGCACAGGGGCAACTGGTCCACGTCGAACTCGACCGAGTCAGCCCGCTCGCAGTGCCGGTCCTGGTGATGATCGGCCGCGAAACCACGCCCGCGGGCGCGGCGGATGACGAACTTCTGGTCGAGGCCGAGAGCCTTGCGGCGGCGGCGATGCGCGCGGATTGATGCGCCGATAACAAGCGGGTCCCCGGGGCAAGCCCGGGTGACGAGGAAAAATTAGCTTGAAATTCAACCGTCACCCCGGGCTCGACCCGGGGTCCCGCTTCAAATCAATTCGTCTCGCGCGCCAGCCGGTCAGCCAGTTCGGCGATCTCCGAAGGATCAAGCAGCCACGTCCGCGTCGCCCGGCCCTCGCGATGGATCGGCTTGGTCAGCAACACGCGCGCGTTGTCGCGGGCATGGGGCTTGTAGAGGCCGTAGTGCAGGGCGCAGTCACGTATCGTGCCGATGATCGGCGCGCGCCCCTCTAGGTCGATCATCGTGGCGGGCTGGTCCCACGGAATGTCGTCGGTGAACGCCACGATCAAACGTCCAAATTCGCGACGTTGAGGGCATTTTCCTGAATGAAGTCACGGCGCGGTTCGACGACATCGCCCATCAGTCGGGTAAAGATCTCGTCCGTCACGTCGGCGTCCTCGACCTTGACCTGCAGCAGCGAGCGGTTGTCGGGATCGAGCGTGGTTTCCCACAGCTGCTCGGCGTTCATCTCGCCAAGACCCTTGTAGCGCTGGATCGACAGGCCCTTGCGGCCACCGGCAAACACCGCATCGAGCAGTTCGGACGGCCGTGTGATCGCGTCCTTGACCTTGGCTGCGGGAGCGGCAGGCGCTTCGTCGTCACCTTCGGCCATGACCGGAGCAGGCTCTGCCTCGGCGGCGGTAGCCCGCACCAGCCGCGCCATCCCTGCGTAGACCTCAGCGTTCTCTGCTGCCAGCTTGGCCAGCTTGCGCGCCTCCGCGCTGACGAGGAAGCCGGCCTCGATCATGTGATGGTCGGTCACGCCGCGCCACAGGCGCTGGACGTGATAGCCGCCCTCCTCCGACACCACCACGCTCCAGCGCGCCTCGGTGTCGCCGCGGTTGAGCCAGTCCGCCGCGCGGGCAAGCGCCGCATCGCGCTGCTCGACCGACATCTCGGGCTCGAGCGCGCCGGACAGGGCCAGCGCCTCGATGATCGAAGGGCTGTAGCGGCGCGGCACGAAAGCCATCAGGTTGCGCATGCGCAGGGCATGTTCGACCAGCGCTTCAAGGTCCGGCCCACTGCGCGCACCGCCTGCGGTTTCGAGCACGCGGCCCGAAAGCCCGGCCTCGACCAGATAGCGGTCCATCGCCGCGTTGTCCTTCAGGTAGACTTCGCTGCGGCCCTTGGCGACCTTGTAGAGCGGAGGCTGGGCGATGAAGAGGTGCCCGGCCTTGATGATCTCGGGCATCTGGCGGTGGAAGAACGTCAGCAGCAGCGTACGGATATGCGCGCCGTCAACGTCGGCGTCGGTCATGATCACGATCTTGTGATAGCGCAGCTTTTCAAGGTTGAACTCGTCACGCAGGCCGGTGCCCATCGCCTGAATCAGCGTGCCGACTTCCTTGGAACCGATGATACGGTCGAAGCGCGCGCGTTCCACGTTGAGGATCTTGCCCTTCAAGGGCAGGATCGCCTGCGTCTTGCGGTCACGCCCCTGCTTGGCCGAGCCGCCTGCCGAGTCGCCCTCGACCAGGAACAGTTCGCACTTGGCGGGATCGCGTTCCTGGCAATCGGCCAGCTTGCCGGGCAGCGAGGCGATGTCCATCGCGCCCTTGCGGCGGGTCAGTTCGCGGGCGCGCTTGGCCGCTTCGCGTGCGGCGGCGGCGTCGATCACCTTCTGGACGATGGCCTTGGCGTGGCCGGGGTTTTCCTCCAGCCATTCCACCATCTTGTCGGCCATCAGGCTTTCGAGCGGCTGGCGCACTTCCGAGGAAACCAGCTTGTCCTTGGTCTGCGAGGAGAACTTCGGGTCAGGCAGTTTGACCGAGACGATGGCGGTAAGGCCTTCGCGCATGTCATCACCGGTAAGGCTGACCTTCTCCTTCTTGAGCAGGCCGGACCGCTCGGCATAGCCGTTGAGCGTGCGCGTCAGCGCCGCGCGGAACGCCGCAAGGTGCGTGCCGCCATCGCGCTGCGGGATATTGTTGGTGAAGCACAGCACGTTCTCGTAGTAGCTGTCGTTCCATTCCAGCGCGACGTCGATGCCGATGCCGTCACGGTTGGCCGAGATCGCCACCGGCTCGGGCATCAGCGGCTGCTTGTTGCGGTCGAGGTACTTCACGAAGGCCGCGATGCCGCCTTCGTAATAGAGATCGTGCTCCTTCACTTCCTCGTGACGCTTGTCGCGCAGCAGAATGCGCACGCCCGAATTGAGGAAGGCGAGTTCGCGATAGCGGTGCTCGAGCTTGTCGAAATCGAATTCGAGCACATTCTTGAACGTCTCGTGGCTGGCCGAGAAGGTCACGCGCGTGCCCTTCTTGCCTTCCGGAGCCGGCCCCTTGACCACCAGCGGACCTTCGGCGTCGCCATTGGCAAAGCGCATCCAGTGCTCCTTGCCGTCGCGCCAGATCGTCAGCTCCAGCCATTCCGACAGGGCGTTCACCACCGAGACGCCGACGCCGTGGAGACCGCCCGAAACCTTGTAGGCGTTGTCGTCCGAGGTGTTCTCGAACTTGCCCCCCGCGTGGAGCTGGGTCATGATCACTTCGGCCGCCGAGACGCCTTCCTCTGCGTGAATGTCGGTCGGGATACCGCGCCCGTTGTCTTCCACCGAGACCGAGCCATCGGGGTTCAGTTCGATCAGCACCAGATCGCAATGCCCGGCCAGCGCCTCGTCGATCGCGTTGTCCGAAACCTCGAACACCATGTGGTGCAGGCCCGAGCCATCGTCGGTATCGCCGATGTACATGCCGGGGCGCTTTCGCACCGCATCGAGGCCTTTCAGGACCTTGATGGAGTCGGCGCCATAGGCGTTGGCGTTGGGTGTGTTTTCGTTGCTGCTCGACATAGTCTGCACATAGGCACGAAAGGGCAAAAACCCAAGCGAATCCGGCCCGTTTTGCACAACCGAAAGCCCCGCCGAAAGCCCCGCCGAAAGACCTGATCGCCGCACCTTCGCAACCGGCTGTGGAAAGGGTGCCAATCAGCCTCTTGACGCGTGAGTCGCGCAGGTGTCTCTTGTGGCCATGCGTAACACTGCGGTCACGAGGCTCGGCCATGACTGCCCCTGCGGAGGCGCAAATGCCTTTGCCTGCAGGGAAGCGATCTGGACGTGCTCCATAAGGCGCTGATCGATCGGGCGGCTTCGGCTCGGCCCCACAGCGGTGATACCGCCTTCAATGACGTTTTGCACAATGACCGGCATTTGGCGAACTGCCCCGCGCTGGTCCTCAACGCCGATTACACGCCGCTGTCCTACTACCCGCTAAGCTTGTGGCCGTGGCAGACCGCGATCAAGGCGGTGTTCCTTGAACGCGTCGACATCATCGAAACCTATGACCGTGAAGTGCACAGCGCCAGCTTCGGCATGAAGCTGCCCTCCGTCATCGCGCTGCGCCAATATGTGCGGCCCAGCGAATATCCCGCCTTCACCCGCTTCAACCTGTTCCTGCGCGATCGCTTCCAGTGCCAGTACTGCGGCAGCCCGGACTTGCTGACCTTCGACCACATCGTGCCGCGTCGCTTGGGCGGGCGGACGTCGTGGGAGAATGTCGCGGCGGCGTGCTCACCCTGCAATCTGAAAAAGGGCGGCCGCACCCCGGAACAGGCCCACATGCGCCTGATGAACCGCGCGATCCGCCCGACAACCTGGCAATTGCAGGAACGCGGCCGCGCCTTCCCGCCGGGCTACCTCCACGAAACCTGGCGCGACTGGCTCTACTGGGACGTCGAGCTGGAAAGCTGAGCCTTGCCTTCGAGCAAGGCCGCGCCCTTGAGGAACAGCGCCAGCGTCACCAGCGAGATCGCCGCCGCCAGCAGGATCGGCATTCCCGGCAAGTGATAGATCGCATTCGGACCGCTGAACTTCTCGAGCGTCTGGGTATACATCGGCGGTCCGATGATCGCGGCGATCGAGCCGATCGACTGCACCGCCCCCTGCAACTCGCCCTGGCTGCGCGCATCGACCGCGCGGCTGTTGAACGCCGAGATCGGTGACTGCACAAAGCCCTGCAGGGCGCCCACGGCAATCGCCACGTAGACCTGCCATGGCTCCCGCGCGAGGGTGTAGAGCACCGCCGAAACGCACAGGCCCGCCACACCGAGCACGACCGCCCGCTTCTCGCCCAGAACCGGCAGGAACAGCCGCAGCCCCAGTCCCTGAACCAGCGCGCTGCTGAACCCCACCAGTGCGAGCGCCACGCCGACTTGGCCTACGGTGAAGCCATAGGCGGCAATGGCGAAATAGGACCACGCCGCCGGATAGACGATATGCGCCAGCTGCCAGGTGCCGAGCGCTGCTACGAACCACAGCACAGTCGGGCTCTGCCCCTTCAGCGCCCGCAGCGAGGCCATGGCATTCGCCCGCCGCCAGTCGAACGGACGCCGGTTTTCCGGCAGCAGCGATTCCTTGAGGAAGAAGAACCCGAACACGGCATTGGCGAGGGCGAGGCCAGCGGCAGTGTAGAACGGCAGACGCGGGTCAATCGAGCCGAGCAGCCCGCCCATTGCTGGCCCCACGACAAAGCCGATCCCGAAGGCCAGCCCCATCAGGCCGAAGTTAGCCGCGCGTTTTTCAGGCGGGGTCACGTCAGCGATATAGGCATAGGCGGGGGAGAAGCTGGCGCCGGTCACCCCGGCGATCAGCCGTCCCGCAATCAGCCAGCCGAAGTTCGGCGCCATCGCCTGCAGCAGGTAATCCAGCCCCAGCATCAGCACCGCCGCCAGCAGCACGGGGCGCCGCCCATAGCGGTCCGATAGATTGCCCAGCACCGGCGCGAACACGAACTGCATCGCCGCATAGCCCGCCCCGAGCCAGCCCGCGTACCCTGCCGCCGTGCCGATATCGACATGCGTCAGGTCCATGATCAGGCCCGGCAGCACCGGCGTCACCACGCCGAAGCCGAGCATGTCGATCAGCACGATCGCAAAGACGACGCCGAAGGACGCGCGATGCCCTGCTGATCCCCCTGCAGCCATGCGATCAGCGCCGCGAGAGCGCTGCCTCGCTTTCGGCCATGAGTTGCGCGATGATCTCGGCCACTGGCTCTTCCTTGGTCACCATGCCGACCGACTGCCCGGCCATGACCGAGCCGCGCTCGACATCGCCGTCGATCACCGCGCGGCGCAGCGCGCCTGCCCAGAAATGCTCGATCTCGAGCTGGGCTGCGGCCATGTCGAGCTTCCCCTCGTCGAGCAGCTTGGCAACTTCCACCTGCTTGGCGGTAAACTCCTCGGTGCCCTTGTTCTTGAGCGCACGCACCGGGATCACCGGCAGGCGCGGATCGACCTGGACCGAGGCCACCGCATCGCGCGCATTGCCACGGAAGAACGCCGCCTTGAACGCCGGGTGCGCGATCGATTCGGTGGCGCAGGCAAAGCGGGTGCCAAGCTGCACGCCGCTCGCGCCCATCTCGAGGTAGCTCGCGATCATCTCGCCCCGCCCGATGCCACCGGCCACGAACACCACATGCTCCTCGGCCAGCGCAGGCAGGAATTCCTGCGCGAGCACCGAAGTGGAAACAGGGCCGATATGGCCGCCCGCTTCCGAACCCTCGATCACCAGTGCATCGGCGCCGGAACGCAGCAGCTTCTTGGCCAGCGCCAGCGTCGGCGCGAAGACCAGCACCTTGGCCCCGAACGCCTTGATCGCCTCGACGCTGCCCTTGGGCGGAATGCCACCAGCCAGCACGACATGGCCGACCTTGTGCTTGGCGCAGACCGCGATCAGGTCGAACAGCGCCGGGTGCATGGTAATCAGATTCACGCCGAACGGCTTCTGCGTCAGCGCCTTGGTCGCGGCGATTTCGGTGTCGAGCAGTTCCGGCGTCATCGCCCCGCAGGCGATCACGCCAAAGCCGCCGGCGTTGCTGATCGCCGAGACGAGATTGCGCTCCGACACCCAGCTCATCGCCCCGCACAGGATGGCGTGCTCGGTCCCGAGGAATTCGGTGCCACGGCGCATGAGGGCAGTTGTCTTGGGTGTGGCAGTCATTGCGTGGAGAATCCCGTCCGAAAGTCCGGCGCGCGCTTTAGGGCGGGTTTGGGGCGGCAACAAGGCCGGACTTTGCCGCATGATCGGCCAAGGCGATCACTCTGCACGAATTAACACGTTTCACCGATTGCCGCGACAGGCGTAGAAGGAATGCATCAAGTGGGTTCCCCCTCACCCACCGAGCCCCGAGGACCGGTCGTCGCAATCTCCAGACTGGCCCGGGTCGCACCCCGCCTTTCGGCTCCGGATCGGGCCGGAGGGCGGGGTTTCGTTTTGTGGCGACGCAACTTTCGCCTAAGCGCCGGGGATGACCGATACCCTCTCCGGCCAAACCATGGGCCGCGCCGACATCGCCAGCCTCATCGGCAAGGGCGCCCACCACCTGATCCAATGCGATCTCGATGAAGCAAACCTTTCCAAGCTCGACCTTTCGGGCTGGACGTTCGAGCGCTGCTCGATGCGCCACGCCGACATTTCAGGCGCAAGGCTCGCCCGCACCGTCTGGCGCTCGACCAAGGCCCCCTTCGCCAACCTGACCGGCGCAGACCTCGAGGAAGCGCAAGTCACGGGCTGCGATCTCAACAACGCCTCGCTCCGCCGCGCCAACATCGGCTCGGCAAGGTTCATCTCCACCCGCATGACAGGGGCCGACCTGCACCTCGCCAAAGGCATGGGCTTCACGTTCGAGGAAGTGCTGCTGGTCGGCGCGCGCCTGCCCGGCCTGTCATTCCGCAAGGAGAAGCTGGTGCGTCTCGACATGGCGCAGGCAGACCTCGCCAAGGCCGACTTCCGTGGCGCGGTGCTGGAAGGATGTTCCTTGCGTGAGGCCAATCTCGATGGCGCGCAATTCGCCGGAGCCGATCTGCGCGGGTGCGATCTCGGCGGGATCGAATTGGAAGATGCGCGGGTGTTCCGCGGTGCCGTGATCTCGAGAGAGCAGGCCGAACAGCTGCTGTCGGGCTGGGGCCTGCTGATTAGGTAGTCTTGTGGGCCCACCCCTGCCCCCTCCCGCCTGCGGGAGGGGAATGACAGGGCAGAGATAATCCCCCCTCCCGCAGGCGGGAGGGGCTGGGGGTGGGCATTCGGCGCCAGCCGAAGCTTACTCGGCGTCCATCTCGTAAGCGGTGTGCAGCACGCGCACGGCCAGTTCGGTCTCGTCCTCGTCGATCAGCACCGAGACCTTGATCTCGCTGGTGGTGATTGCCTGGATATTGATGCCGCGATCGGCGAGCGCGCGGAACATCGTGGCGGCCACGCCTGCATGGCTGCGCATGCCGACGCCGACGACGCTGATCTTCGCCACCTTGCTGTTGGCCAGCATGCGGTAGTAGCCGATCGTGTCCTTGCGCTCTTCCAGCAGAGCCTGGGCGCGGGCGAGGTCGGCCAGCGGGACCGTGAAGGTCACGTCGGTCTCGCCCTTGTCCTTGGCGATGTTCTGGATGATCATGTCGACGTTGATATTGGCGGCGGCCAGCGGACCGAAGATCGCGGCAACCGCGCCCGGACGGTCGGAAATGCGCGTCAGGGTGATCTTGGCTTCGTTCTTGTCGGCAGCGATGCCGGTGATCAGCTGGCGTTCCATATCCAATCCTTCAAGCTCTTCGTCAGAGACAATCATCGTTCCCGGAATCGTGTCAGCAGCAGGCGCATCGTCATCGATGAACGAGGACAGCACCTGCACGCGCACGCCTTCCTTCATGGCAAGGCTGACCGAACGGGTCTGCAGCACCTTCGAGCCGACCGAGGCCAGTTCGAGCATTTCCTCGTAGGTGACATTCTTCAGCTTGCGCGCCTTGGCCACGATGCGCGGGTCGGTGGTGTAGACCCCGTCGACGTCGGTGTAGATGTCGCAGCGATCGGCCTTGACCGCCGCCGCAACGGCGACCGCCGAGGTATCCGATCCGCCACGGCCCAGCGTAGTGATGCGCCCGGCATCGCTGACGCCCTGGAATCCCGGAATCACCGCGATCTCGCCCGAGGCCATCGAGGCCAGCACGGCTTCCGAATCGATGCCTTCGATGCGCGCCTTGGCGTGGGCATCGTCGGTGTGGATCGGCAACTGCCAGCCGAGCCACGAGCGCGCCTTGCAGCCCAGCGCCTGCAGATGCATCGCCAGCAGGCCCGAAGTCACCTGCTCGCCGCTCGCCACGACGACGTCGTATTCGGCGGGATCGTAAAGCGGGTTCGCCTCGCGGCAGAAGTTCACGAGGCGGTCGGTTTCCCCCGCCATGGCCGAAACGACCACCGCAACCTCATGCCCCGCGGCCTGCTGGCGCTGCACGATGCGCGCCACGCGGCGGATGCGCTCGGTTCCGGCCATCGACGTGCCGCCGAATTTCATCACGATGCGGGCCAAGGGCATGCTCCTGAAGTCTTGCGCGTAAGAATCTTGCCCGCAAGGCCGGTGGACCTTGCAGCGCGCGCGCTTTAGGGACGGCTTATGAGCAATGCAACCTCTGCGAATACCATTCGCCCTGATGAAGCGGCGCATTTCGGCAAGCTGGCGGCAGACTGGTGGAATCCCAAGGGTTCCTCCGCCATGCTGCACAAGCTCAACCCGGTGCGGCTGGGCTTCATCCGCGATGCCATCGATGCGCACTTCGCCAGCGATTCGCGCGGCGCCAGGCCCTTGGCGGGTCGCAAGGCGCTCGATGTCGGCTGCGGCGCAGGCCTGCTCTGCGAACCGCTCGCCCGGCTAGGCGCGGAAGTGACCGGCGTCGACGCAGCGGCAGAAAACATCGCCGCCGCCCGCCTCCACGCCGACGGATCGGGCCTGCCCATAGACTACCGCTGCGGCGATGTCGGTCAGCTTGGCCTGACGGGCTACGACCTCGTCACCTCGATGGAAGTGATCGAACACGTCGCTGACAAGGCCGCGTTCATTACAGCGCTGGAAGCGGCGCTCGCCCCCGGCGGGCTGATGATCCTCTCCACCCCCAACCGCACCACGCGTTCGCGCCTGCTGCTGGTCGAAGGCGCCGAGGCCATCGGCATGGTCCCGAAGGGCACGCACCACTGGGACGATTTCATCACGCCGGTAGAACTGCACGACCTGCTCGATGCGGCAGGCCTGAAAATGGGCAACCCGATGGGCATCGCCTGGAGCGTATCGAAGGGCCTGCACCTCTCGGACGACCTCGCACTCAACTACATCGCCACAGTGACGCGGAAGGATTGACCCATGGCCGAACGCTTTGAACGCCACAAGCAGGCCTGGACCGCCGACGAAATCAGCAAGCTGCACACGCTGGCGAAGAAAGGCATGGCCCTGAAAGCCATCGCCAAGGCGCTCACCCGCAGCGAGGAATCGGTAAAGGCGCGCGCCAAGAACGACGGCCTGTCCATCGCCAAGCTGCGCTGAGGTCTATTTCTCCGAAGGCAGGAACTTCTCGACCAGCTCGCGCGCCAGCCGCGCCGGGCGGAGCGTTTCGGCGTCAAGGCAGCACCAGCTGGACTTGACCTCGGCCAGCACTTCCTCGCCGCGCTTGATGATCGTTTCATAGAACGCGCGCGCGCCCTGCACTTTCTCGAGGATCACGTGGGCAATCACGGGGTCGTCGAGGAAGGTTGGGCGGCGGTAGGTGATCTCGTGCTTCAGTGCGACCCAGAGGTGCGCGGCAACGGCCTCGGCCGGGGCCAGCGCGCGCCAATGGTCGATCACCGCATCCTGCACCCACGTCAGGTACGAGGCATTGTTGACGTGCCCCATGAAGTCGATGTCATCGGGTTTTACCGCAATGGGGACGAGATGGGGGATCACGTTGCTCACATTGATGTAGGTAACATGATTCGCAGGGCCTTTACAGGGGCGACATCATCCTTTTCACGCCAGCAACACTTTAACTCAGCAAAAGTTCCTCCACCCATGCCGGAACGATTTCGGTCGCTGCGCCAAGCCGCGTTTCGTGAAACCACGCCGAGCCTTGGCTGCGCTCCAGATTGAGTTCCAGTGTCTGCATGCCAAGATCCCGCGCGGTGCGGACAAGCCCCGCCGCCGGATAGACCGCGCCCGACGTGCCGATCGAAACGAACAGGTCGGCCCCGGCAACCGCCTGGTAGATCTCCTCCATCCGGTAAGGCACTTCGCCGAACCACACCACGTCCGGGCGCAGGGCGCGCATGCCGCAAGCCGGACAGGGCGGTCGGTGGATCAGTGCTTCGGTCCAGCGGTGGCGCTCGTCGCAGGCGGTGCACCAGGCGTTCAGATGCTCCCCATGCATGTGCAGCACGTTCAGCGCCCCGCCCCGCTCGTGCAGATCATCGACGTTCTGCGTCACGATCAGCACTTCGCCGCCCGCCTTCTTGGGCCATTCCCGATCAAGCCGGGCAAGAGCATGGTGCGCGGCATTGGGCTGCTTGGTCTGGATCGCCTCGCGGCGCATGTCGTAGAAGCGCAGGACAAGCTCGGGATCGCGCGCGAAAGCCTCGGGCGTGGCGACGTCCTCCACCCGGTGCTGCTCCCAAAGGCCACCTCCGCCACGGAAGGTGTCGATCCCGGACTCTGCAGAAATTCCCGCTCCGGTGAGAATGACGATATTGCGTGGCTTGCTCATCGCGACCATGAAGCACGCGACTTGAAGGATAGGCAATGACCAGAATCGGAATCATCGGCAGCGCTGGACGAATGGGCAATGCGCTGCAGGCAGCAGTCGCCGCAGCCGGGCACGAATTTGCCGGCGGCGTCGACAAGGGCGGCGATCCCCTCGCCCTCGCCCAGGCGAGCGACGTGCTGGTCGATTTCTCCACCCCCGGCGCGCTGGAGTTCAACCTCGACGCAGCGATTCACGCGGGCAGGCCCATCGTGATCGGCACCACGGGGCTGGAAGAACGCCACCACTGGCTGATCGATTCCGCCGCCGTCAGCATCCCCGTGCTGCAGACCGGCAACACCTCGCTGGGCGTCACGCTCCTTGCCCATCTCGTGCAGGAAGCTGCCTCGCGCCTTGGCGAGGACTGGGACATCGAGATCGTCGAGACCCACCACCGCATGAAGGTCGATGCGCCTTCGGGCACGGCCCTGCTGCTGGGCGAAGCGGCGGCCAAGGGGCGCGGCGTGCGTCTGGCCGATGAAGCGGTGCGCGGCCGCGATGGCATCACCGGCGCGCGCAAGGCGGGCACGATAGGCTTTGCGGCGCTGCGCGGCGGCTCCGTCGCGGGCGACCACTCGGTCCACTTCCTGGCCGACAACGAACGCCTGACCTTCTCTCACCTCGCCGAAAACCGCGGCATCTTCGCCAAGGGCGCGATCCGCGCGGCCGAGTGGATCATCGGCAAGGCGCCGGGACGCTACACCATGCCCGAGGTGCTTGGCTTGTGAGGGGTTCTGGGGCTCTGACATGAAGAGGGCGGACATCTTCGAATTCTTCCGCCGCCTCGCCGAGGCCAACCCCTCGCCCGAAACGGAGCTGGAATACGGCAACGTCTACCAGCTGCTGGTCGCGGTGACGCTTTCCGCGCAGGCGACCGACGTCGGCGTCAACAAGGCGACGCGCAAGCTCTTCGCCAACGTCAAGACGCCGCAGGACATGCTCGACCTTGGCGAGGAGGGCCTCAAGGAGCACATCAAGACCATCGGCCTGTTCAATTCCAAGGCGAAGAACGTCATGGCCATGGCCGAAATCCTGGTCGAGAAATACGGCGGCGAGGTTCCGGCAGACCGCGATCTCCTGACCGAACTGCCCGGCGTTGGCCGCAAGACGGCCAACGTGGTGATGAACTGCGCGTTCGGAGCGGAAACCTTTGCCGTCGACACGCATATCTTCCGCGTCGGCAACCGCACCGGCCTTGCGAAGGGAAAGACGCCGCTCGCCGTTGAGAAGGGGCTGGAGAGACACGTTCCCCAGCCGTTTCGCGTCGGCGCGCATCACTGGCTGATCCTCCATGGACGCTATGTGTGCAAGGCGCGGACGCCCGAATGCTGGCACTGTGGGGTGGTTGATCTTTGCAGCTTCAAGGGCAAGGTTCTGGAGAAAGGGACCAAGCCGCCGCAAGCGAAGCAGGCAAAGACCCCCTTGAGTCGCAGGACAAGGAAGGAGAGCAAGGCATGAAGCGCGTTACTCCATTTCTGATCGCAGGCCTTACGCTGGCGGTGGCGGGCTGCACCGCCGATGCCAAACAGGGCAATAACGGCCATCGCGCCGACATTCCCAAGGCGAAAGTCGTCGGCAAGCCGGTCAATTGCCTTCCGCTCCAGACCATCCGCGAAAGCCAGGTCCGCGATGACTGGACCATCGATTTCCGCACCAGCGGCGGCCAGTGGTATCGCAACACCCTGCCCAACCGCTGCTTCACCCTCGGCTTCGAACGCGCGTTCTCCTATTCGACCTCGCTCACCCAGTTGTGCAACGTCGATATCATCACGGTACTGGTCAACAACGGCGGCCCCGGTCCGATCAACCGGGGCGCCTGCGGCCTGGGCGAGTTCACCCCGGTCGAACTGGAAAAGTAGGCTCTACTTCTCGTAATTCGCCGGATCGAGGTTCAGCCCCGCCCGCCCGTCCGCCACGGTATGCGCAGGCGCGTGCGGCGGCTCGGCATCGGGGTCCAGCGGCGGCTGCAGCATGCCTTCCCACTTGGTGATGACCGACGTCGCCACCGCATTGCCCACCACGTTCGTCGCCGTCCGACCCATGTCGAGGAAGGTATCGACGCCGAGCAGCAGCGCGATGCCCTCGAGCGGCAGGCCGAACTGCGTCAGCGTCGCGGCGATGACGACGAGGCTGGCGCGTGGCACCCCGGCGATGCCCTTCGAGGTGACCATCAGCGTCAGCAGCATGGCGATCTGCTGCCCCACCGACAGCTCGATGCCATAGGCCTGCGCGATGAACATTGTCGCAAAGCTGGTGTACATCATCGAACCATCGAGGTTGAAGCTGTAGCCCAGCGGCAGCACGAAGCCCGAAATGCGGCGCGGCACGCCAAAGCGGTCGAGCTGTTCGAACAGCTTGGGCAGCGCGGATTCCGAACTCGCGGTCGAGAACGCGAGCAGCAGCGGCTCGCGGATGTAGCGCGCGAGAAGGAAGATCCGCCCCTTGAGGAAAATGCCGCCCAGCGTCAGCAGGATGATCCACAACAGCGCCAGGCCGAAGTAGAATTCGGACACGAACACGCCATAGGTCACGACAATGCCCAGGCCCTTCGTGGCGATCACCGCAGCCAGCGCCCCAAACACCGCCAGCGGCGCCATGCGCATCACGTAGTCGGTGATCTGCAGCATCAGGTGGGCAAGCGCCTCGCACCCGCGCACGATCGGCGCCCCGGTCTCGCCGATGGCCGAAAGTGCCACGCCTGCGAAGATCGAGAAGACGAGAATCTGCAGGACGTTGTTCTTGGCCATCGCGTCCAGCGCGCTGGTCGGGAAGATTTCCAGCACGAAGTGGCGCAGCGTGAAGTCCGCCGTTGCCAGATCGCCCACCGGCCCAGCGGCGGTGAACTCCAGCCCCACGCCCGGCTTGAACAGGTTGACCAGCAGCAGGCCGAGGCCGATCGAGATCAGGCTGGCGGTGATGAACCATGCCAGCGCCCGCCCGCCGATGCGGCCCAGCGCCGCGCTGTCGCCCATTCCGGCGATGCCGGTCACCAGCGTCGCCAGGATCAGCGGCGCGATGATCATCTTGATCAGGTGCAGGAAGATATCGGGCAGCAGCTTCAGCGTGTCGGCGATCTGCGCCAGCGTCGCATCACCCTGCGGATAGCTGGTGTTGAGAACGTACCCGACGAGAATGCCGAGCACCATGCCGATCACGATGTAGAGGGTAAGGCGCTTGGCCAAGAAACATGCTCCCGCAATTTTGTTGCAGAGGAGACTAACGACGTTTCAGGCCCGGCTCAACCGCCAGCAGCTGCTTTCAGCCGACTTGCCCCCGGTGGAGCAGCTTCTGGTCCGCCAGAACCAGCGCCATCATCGCCTCGACCACCGGCACGCCACGGATTCCGACGCACGGATCGTGACGGCCCTTTGTCATCAGCTCGGTCGCTTCGCCCTCGCGCGTAATCGTCGGCATCGGCGTGAGGATCGATGATGTCGGCTTGAACGCCACGCGCACTGTCACCGGTTGGCCGGTGGAAATGCCGCCAGCGATGCCGCCAGCATGATTGGCAAGAAACTCCGGCGTCCCATCGCCCGGCCGCATCGGATCGGCATTGCCTTCGCCGGTGTTGCGGGCCGCCTCGAAACCGTCACCGATCTCCACGCCCTTCACCGCGTTGATGCCCATCATCGCATGCGCCAGTTCGGCATCGAGCTTGGCATAGAGCGGCGCGCCCCAACCCGCCGGTACGCCCGTCGCCACGCACTCCACCACCGCGCCCAGCGACGAGCCGGACTTGCGTGCATCGTCGACCAGCTTCTCCCAGCGCGCCGCCGCCCACGAATCCGGGCAGAAGAACGGGTTGCGGCCGATTTCAGTGGCGTCGAAGTGGTCCATGTCGATCTTGTCGCCACCAATCTCGCTGACCCAGGCGAGGATTTGCACTTCGGGAATCACCAGACGCGCCACCGCGCCAGCGGCCACGCGCGAAGCCGTCTCGCGCGCGGACGACCGCCCCCCGCCGCGATAGTCGCGGAAGCCGTACTTGGCGTCATAGGCATAGTCGGCATGACCGGGGCGATAGGCCTTGGCCACGTCGCCGTAGTCCTTCGAACGCTGGTCGACGTTCTCGATCATCAGGCTGATCGGCGTGCCCGTCGTGCGGCCTTCGAACACCCCCGAAAGGATACGCACCTGATCGGGCTCCTGCCGCTGCGTGGTGAAGCGCGACTGGCCGGGGCGGCGCGCGTCGAGAAACGGCTGGATCTGCGCCTCGCTGATGGCAAGGCCGGGAGGGCAACCGTCGACCACCGCGCCAATCGCGGGCCCGTGGCTCTCGCCCCAGGTGGTGAAACGGAAGAGGTGACCGAAGCTGTTGAGGCTCATGGGATGGCGCTTTGTCGCAGATGCGCGGAAAAGTCCACCTTTCGGCGCGCACGCCATCGCGCTATCGCACACCCCATGTTCCTTGTCGTCTTCCGCAACCGCAAGCGCGCCGATATCGACGCCGCCGCCTACTCGGCCGATGCCCAGGCGATGGAAGACCTCGCCGCGCAGCAACCCGGTTACCTCGGCTTCAAGAGCTACACCGCCGACGACGGCGAGGTCATTGCCCTGTCGGAATGGGAAGACGAAGCTGCGGCACTGGCATGGCGCCGCGTCGCCCACCACGCCGAAATGCAGGCAAGGGGCCGCGCCGAGTACTACGAGAGCTACACCCTTTTTGCAGGCACGCCGACGCGCGTGCATCACTTCGACAGGCAGGCATGATGAGCGTTACGGTCTACGGCATTCCCAATTGCGACACGGTCAAGAAGTCCCGCACCTGGCTCGACGCGCAGGGCATCGCCTTCACCTTCCACGACTACAAGAAGCAGGGTGCCGACCCCGCGCGAATTGCAGACTGGATTGCAAAGGCGGGACTCGACAAGGTCGTCAACAAGGCCGGGACGACCTACCGCAAGCTGGACGATGCACAGAAGGCCGCACTCGCTGGCGAAGGCGCCCCAGCCGTGCTGGCCGAGAACACCTCGGTCATCAAGCGCCCGATCGTCGAGCATCCGGGCGGCTTGCTGGTCGGGTTCAAGGAAGCGGAGTGGGCGGCTGCTTTGGGTTGAACGCATCTCGCCCGCGCGGCCCCGACCCACATCCCAAACACCACCGTCGCCCCGGGCTCGACACGGGCCTGGGCTTTTTTTTCTGCTTCACGCAGAGGCGCAGAGAAGAAAAGGGGACGCGAAGAAGGGAAGAAGGGAAGGCATGGCAATTAAGGCCTGCGGCGAAGCCGCCTCCAGACCTTTCTTCTGCTCTGCGCGCTCCGCTCCCCCCGCGTCTCTGCGCGAAACCCCTTTTTCCCTTTCCCTCCGCGTCTCCCTCTTCTTCTCCGCGTCTCGGCGTGAACCAACTCAAGCCACCTTGACAAAACGAACCATATAGGTTATACGCCCCGCCCACAGGTCAGGAGAGGGCACAAGGCCAACCCGCTCCTCTCCCTTCGGAAGCCGATGCTGTGGCAAAGGCTTCCGGCGCGATCGGTGCGGCAGGTGCGCGTGGGTTCAACGAGGGGCGTAAAGCCCAAGACCCACCGGGCAAACCTTCGTCGTTACCCAAGGACAGACAGGACACCCCAGGGCTGATAGCACGGCGCCGAACCCTGAGCGACGCTGCGGATGCGGAACCCGCCTGACTTGCGTGACAGTGTCTGCGCAAACGACAGGTTCTTTTCACGCAGCCGCTTGCCAGAAGCCAAGGCAGCCCGCGAGCCGCTGCCAAAGCTTCGTCCTCTCACACATGTCCGCCCTCAGGCTGAGCCGACAAGGGGTCCGGAACCGCCCCCCGGCCACTCGCAACCGGTCCCGCGCCCTCCCCGCTGCGTGCCACAACGGCACCGCACCGGTCGCGCGATCTGCAAGCCTCCCCCCGGCGTTACCGTCCGCATTCGCCAGCGGATGATCTTCTGTATCAAAGCGTGGAATAGCTCACGCAGAGACGCAGAGGAAGAAAGGGAGACGCAGAGTCTTTGGGAAGGCGCCTGCGGCGCAGCCGCCTCCAACTTTCTTCTCTTCCCCGCGTCTCCCCTTTCTTCTCCGCGTCTCTGCGTGAAACGGCAGCGATCAAACGCTTGCAAACCAGATCACGTGCTTGGCGCCCTTGCCATTGGTCCGCGCGCGTACTTCCGCCACGGGCTGTGAGTGCCCCGGCACCTACAAAGGGCGCGTCCTGCACAACGAAAAAGGGAGCGGTTTGCACCGCTCCCTCTTGTCTTCAGCCGCTTCGGCAGGACCCTTAGTTCGGGCCCTTTTCGAAGGTGGCGAAGTTTTCGTTGCCGACGAAGCCGAACTTCGTGACCTTCGCGTCGGTGATGATCTTCATCAGCCGGTTCGCGATTTCGTAGCTGGCGAATTCCTCGGGCTGGAACTGCAGTTCCGGCTCGGGATCAATTCCCTTCGTCGAAGCGATGATCGAGACCAGCTGACCTTCGCTTACCGAAGCACCATTCCAGAGAATCTGGTTGGTCGCGGTCAGCACCAGCTTGTTCTTGATCGGATCGATCGTGACGTTGTTAGGAACCGTCGTCGGCTGCGGGAGGTCGATGTTCACCGCGTGGGTGGCCACGGGGATGGTGATGATGAACATGATGAGGAGAACGAGCATGACGTCGATCAACGGCGTCGTGTTCATTTCCATCATCGGCGAGCCATCATCCTTGCCGCCACTCATTGCCATGGTTGGTACTCCTGTTCGCTCTCTGGGCCTGTCGAGGGTCCGGGTTTAGCCCGGATCGACCGGCGTCGAGATGAAGCCGACTTTCGGATAGCCAGCGGACTGGACGTTGTAGATCGCACCAGCGATGCACTTCCACGGCACGTTCACGTCGCCTCGGATATGCACTTCGGGGATCTTCTCGGGGTCCATGTTGGCGGCACCGCCTTCACGCTTCACGATCGCATCGAGGCGATTGAAAGCCTGCTGGTACAGCTCCTGGTTGTCCACCGGGGTGATGTTGTTGAAATAGACGCGGCACTGGCCGGTGCGCGAAGAACCCTCATATCCGGGCTCCTTCGGGCTACGGCCTGCGGCGTCCGTCGAGACGACCGAAAGCATCAGGTTTTCGACCTTGTCCTGCGATTCCTCGCTGACAAGAATGGGGACCTTGAGCTTTTCGATCGACTGGATCGCGACGGGCACCGCGATGAGGAAGATGATCAGCAGCACCAACATCACGTCCACGAGCGGCGTGGTGTTGATGTCCGACATCGGGCGTTCTTCTCCGCCAGCGCCGCCTACAGACATTGCCATGGGTTACATCCTATCCGTTTTGAGCCGCGAGTGGGGCCGGAGCGATCCGGAGAACTGGCTCCGGCCTGTGGACTCGCGTTTCCGGAAAGGGGCCGAAGGGTGAACCTCCGGCCCGGTTCTTTGCTTACTTCTTGACCGGAGCGGCCGGGGTGGCCGGAGCAGCCGGAAGAGCAGGCTTCACAGCGCCCTTCGAGTTGATGTTCGCCAGGATGTCGGTCGAGAAGCCCGAAAGCAGCTCGGCGATCTTCTTGTTGCGAGCCTGCAGCCAGTTGTAGGCAAGCACGGCCGGAACGGCGACGAGCAGACCCAGCGCGGTCATGATCAGAGCTTCACCGACCGGACCTGCGACCTTGTCGATCGAGGCCGAACCGGCAAGACCGATGTTGATCAGCGCGTTGTAGATGCCGACCACGGTACCGAACAGACCGATGAACGGAGCGGTCGCACCGACGGTGGCGAGGAACGGAAGGCCGCCGGCGAGGCGAGCGTTCACGAACGCTTCCGAACGGGCGAGCGAACCGTGCAGCCAGTCATGGGCTTCCATGGCGTCGGTCATCTTGCCGTGCTGGTCTTCGGCGGCGATGCCGTCGTCGACGATCTGGCGCCATGCCGAGTTCTTCTCGAGCTTCGCAGCGCCTTCACGCAGCGAAGGAGCGCGCCAGAACGTGCCGATGTTCTTGTACTGGCCGATGATCTTGTTCTGCTCCATGAGCTTGGTGAACAGGATGTAGAACGAGCCGAACGACATGATCGCGAGGATCACGAGGGTGGCGATGCCGATCCAGTTCGGCTGACCATTCGGGAACAGGGCTTCCTTGATGCCGAAGGACTTCTGCGGCGCTGCGGCGCCAGCGGCGGCAGCAAGAGCGTAGATGAACATTGCGAGTCTTCCTCTTCAATTCAAATCAAAGTGCGTGAGTGCCGGTTGGACCAGGCTCTCGTGTCAGTTCCGCTACCGGATCAATCCTTCGGGATGACCCAGCGGATCGAGTTCGAATACGAGCCCGTGGTCGGCTGGCCTTCACCGTCGGTCGCGGGCGTGAAACGCGCGCGGCGGCGGACGTTGGCGCAGGTCGCCTCGTCAAGATCCGGGCTGCCGGAAGATCTGGTGATCTGGCAGTCCGTCACCTTGCCGTCGGTACCGACCGTGACACGGAAACCCGTGGTGCCTTCACGCTCTTCGCGAAGCGCACGCGAGGGGTAGTCGTTCGACGTCGCCCAGTTGCCGGGGTTGCCCTTGGGCGCAGCGCCCTTGGGCTGGAAACGCGGCGGGGGCGGAGCTGCAGGCGGCGCGGGAAGCGCAACCGGTGCCGGCGGAGCCGGAATCGGCGGTGCTTCATTGACCGTCTGGACCTGGGGCGCCGGCGCGTTGAAGCTGATCGGCGGCGGAGGCGCGACGATCGGCGGCGGCGGCGTATTCTCCTTCGGAGGCGGCGGCGGCGGCGGCTCCTCCGGCGGCTTCTCTTCCTCGATGTTGACCGCCGAGGTCACCTCTTTGACCTTCTTGAACGCCTCTTGAGCCAGGCCCGTAACGAGCGCGTAGCCAACGGCGACATGAAGAATCGCAACGACGATGAGCGCGGTGATCTTGTTACCGCTCATCTGTTGGTCAGCGTATGCCATTCAGCTCCAATACTCCTGATCGCCCACCCGGGCCCGGAGCACGCGCTTGACGGCCCTGACCAAGGTGGTGCCCGCGCGCAGGATCACCGTCCTGCCCGAAGGCCAATCCAGCAAATTTCAATCCACCCTGCCGGCAACCCGGTCCGCCGACATCAAACCAGGGGGTTTGGCGGCGGCAAGCGTCGGGCTGCTTGTTTTGGATTGCCCGAACGGGCGCATCTTTAACGGCGAAGCCAAAGGCGCGCAAATGCTTTATCCGTTAACTCGTGATTCATGGTTGCACTGCCTGAAATCAGCCAGAAACGAAGCGCGGATTCCGCCGGAGACCCAATCATGCCTAGGTTTGTATCGAATGCTGTGCTCCCTGCCGTTGCCTGCGCAATGCTCTTTTCAGGATTCGCAGGCTCGTCGGCGATGGCTGCGCAGCCAGCGATTCGGCCTGTTGACGGCGCTGTCACGGCAAGCGCCACTCCCTCTTTGACATACGCCGACCTTGCCTCGCTGGCCGACGCTGCCGAAACGGTGCTGCGCGTCCAGGTGCGCAAGGCATCGCGCCTCAAGCCCGAACAGGCCCCCGGCGTGGCGCCGGGCATGGCGCGCGTCCTGATCGAAGCCCGGACCCAGACCGTGCTGACCGGCCCCGCCATGGGCGAGACCGTGCGCTATCTTGCCGATGTTCCGCTCGATGCACGGGGCAAGGTCCCGAAGCTTTCCAAGGCCGTCATGCTGCTGTTTGCGCGGACCGTGCCCGGCCGTCCCGGAGAAATCAGCCTTGTCGATGCCGGCGCGCAGCTGCCGTGGTCAGGCGAAACCGAGATGCGGACCCGCGCGATCCTCACCGAGATGCTCTCGCCCGACGCGCCGCCGCGGATCAAGGGCGTCCGCGAAGTCCTGCATGTCCCCGGCAATCTCGTCGGCGAAGGCGAGACGCAGGTGTTCCTGCAGACCCAGAACAACGCGCCCGTGTCGCTCTCGGTCGTCCGTCGCCCGGGCATGGAGCGGACTTGGGGAGTCAGCCTGTCCGAGATCGTCGATCAGGCCGCCCGCCCCCCCGCGCGTGACACGCTGACGTGGTATCGCCTCGCCTGCAGCCTGCCCGCGCAGATGCCGCCGGGTGCAAGCCTGTCCGGCAGCGCCGCGCACGTCCGCGCGGCAGCGGAAGATTACGCCTTCGTCGTCGCCCAGCTCGGCGAGTGCAGCCGCAGCCGCCCCGCAGTGGAGCGCTGAGCAAACGCGAGGTTGCCCGCCTCGCTCATGTCTCCTAAGGCCCGCCGCGCAGAATCTGCAAGTTTCAGCGGACGGGAATGACATGAGCGAACCTTTGCGCATCGCGCTGGCCGGGCTGGGCACGGTCGGCGGCGGGGTAATCCGGTTGATCGAGGCCAATGCGGACCTCATCGCAAGGCGTGCGGGCCGCCCCATCGTCATTACCACCGTCAGCGCACGCAATCGCCAGAAGGACCGCGGCTTCGATGTCTCGCGCTATGCGTGGGAGGACGACATGGTCATCCTCGGCGAACGGCCCGATGTCGACGTCGTGGTCGAGCTGGTTGGCGGGGCGGATGGCCCGGCGCTCGCCTTGGCCCGCACCACGTTCGAGGCGGGCAAGGCACTGGTCACTGCCAACAAGGCGATGATCGCGCACCACGGCGTGGAACTTGCCACCAAGGCGGAAGCCGCCAAGGTCGCGCTCAAGTTCGAAGCGGCAGTGGCGGGCGGCATCCCGGTCATCAAGGGCTTGAAGGAAGGCGTTGCCGCCAACGAGATCGCGCGGGTCTA
This sequence comes from Novosphingobium sp. BL-A-41-Hi4B-X5A, assembly GCF_055521705.1. Taxonomy (NCBI): domain Bacteria; kingdom Pseudomonadati; phylum Pseudomonadota; class Alphaproteobacteria; order Sphingomonadales; family Sphingomonadaceae; genus Novosphingobium; species Novosphingobium sp. BL-A-41-Hi4B-X5A. Next base: position 2,084,033 of record NZ_CM145500.1, read on the forward strand.
TGGCATCCTCAACGGCACCTGCAATTACATCCTCTCGACCATGGAGGATACGGGCCGCGACTTTGCCGACGTGCTCGCCGAAGCGCAGGCAAAGGGCTATGCCGAGGCCGACCCGACGTTCGACATCGACGGGATCGACGCGGCACACAAGCTCTCGATCCTCTCCTCGATCGCCTTCGGCACCGCGGTAGACTTCGCCCCGGTCGCAGCGACCGGCATTCGCCGCGTGCTGGCGGCCGATATCGCGCAGGCCGATGCACTCGGCTACTATATCCGCCTGATCGGCATGGCCGAGACCGAGATCGACGCTGCCGGCAATCGCCGCCTGTTCCAGCGGGTCCATCCGCATCTCGTCCACCGTGATCACCCGCTTGCCCATGTCGATGGCGCGACGAATGCGGTCGTCGCAGAGGGCAACTTCGTCGGCCGCCTGCTGTTCCAGGGCGCCGGTGCCGGTGACGGTCCCACGGCCAGCGCGGTCGTGGCCGACCTTATCGACATTGCCCGTGGCGATATCGGTGCGCCGTTCTCGATCCCCGTGGCGGAGCTGGATCATGCAGCGCCCGCAGAGGTCGGCCATCGCACCGGCAAGGCCTATATCCGCTTCAACGTCGCGGATCGCCCCGGTGTTCTGGCCGAGATCACCGCGGCGATGCGCGATGCCGGCGTCTCGATCGAAAGCCTGATCCAGAAAGGCGGGGCCGACAATGCGCCGGTCATGGTCTCGATGGTCACGCACGAAGGGCCGGAAAGCGCCATCACCGAAGCGTTGCGCCTGCTCGACGGCTCGCCGGTGCTGGCCGAGCCGCCGCTGGTGCTGCACATTCTGGGTGAGTGAGTGTTCCGGCGCTCTCAGGGCGCCGGGATCTCACCCTTGGCGATACGGTCCGCGTCCGATCCGGGCGGCGGTGGCGGCAGCGCCTTGATATCGAACATGTATATCTCGGTGGGCTTCCCGCCGAGGCCGATGCATCCGCGGCTGCAATCGCGCAGGCCCGAGACGTTCGGCGCGCGGGGCAAGCCATCGTCGGTCGACTTCGCGCCATCGGTCTCGTCACGCAGCGGCACGCGCTCACGGTCGCTGGCTTCCTTGCCGCCGCAGACCACGATCGTGCCGTCAGATCGCTGCATCGGTCGGCAGCGCTGGGTCTGTGAGGTGGTCAGCAGGTTGCGCGCAACGTCTGCATCGCTGGTGGCGGCACCAGGCACGACCGGTCCCTGCTTCGCCGGAGCCGCCGCAGGCGTTTGATCCTGCGCAGACGCGGGCAAGGCGCCAAAAAGAAGCGCAAGGCCTGCCAGAACTGCCACTCTCTGTCTCGACAAGACCCTTACCTCGCGTCTAGTGCCAAGGTCACACCAGCGTCATCTTTGCCACGCAATGCCCTTTGCGCGACATAGCGATGATTGCGCATACGTTTGCACAGCTTGCGTGCCGCGTCGAGCCGGGTCTGCCGGTGATATGCTGCACACGGGCTGAACCAGATTTCGAAGTACGTCCCTGTTCGTCACCACCCGACCAAGCTGGAGCCATCGTGACCGATAAGACCAACAATCCCGCCGCCTCCCAGGTTCTCGACCGCGTGCTCGTGCTCGAGATGGTCCGCGTGACCGAAGCCGCCGCCATCGGCGCATCGCGGCTGATCGGTCGCGGTGACGAGAAAGCCGCCGACGCCGCCGCTGTCGAGGCGATGCGCGCCGCCTTCAACGAACTCTACATGGACGGCACCGTGGTGATCGGCGAGGGCGAGCGCGACGAGGCGCCGATGCTCTACATCGGCGAGAAGGTCGGCGCGGCACCGGGCAAGGGCCCGAAGATCGACATCGCCCTGGACCCGCTCGAAGGCACGACCATCACCGCCAAGGATGGCCCGAACGCTCTGGCCGTCTTGGCCGTGGCCGAAGAAGGCGGCCTGCTCAACGCGCCAGACGTGTACATGGACAAGCTCGCCTGTGGCCCAGGCTATCCCGATGGCATCATCGACCTCGACAAGTCGCCGACCGAGAACGTCAAGGCCGTGGCTGCGGCCAAGGGCGTGGCACCGGGCGACATCAACGTCTGCGTGCTTGATCGCCCGCGTCACTCCGCACTGATCGAGGAACTGCGCGCGCTGGGCTGTGGCATCAAGCTCATCCCCGATGGCGACGTGGCAGGCGTTATTGCCGTGACCAACGAGGAAACCGGCGTCGACATGTACATGGGCACCGGCGGCGCCCCCGAAGGCGTGCTTGCCGCAGCCGCGCTGCGCTGCGTCGGCGGGCAGTTCAAGGGCCGCCTGCTGTTCCGCAACGAAGACGAAAAGGCCCGCGCCCGCAAGTGGGGCATCGAAGATCTGAACAAGCAGTACGATCTGGTCGAGCTGGCCAAGGGCGACTGCATCTTTGCCGCAACCGGCGTCACCGATGGCTCGCTGCTCGCAGGCGTCAAGGTCCACAAGAGCGGCGTGATGACCACCGAAAGCGTGGTGATGCGCGCCTCGTCCGGCACCGTGCGCTGGGTCAAGGGCGAGCACCGCAAGGGCCGCTGACCGCGAACCAGCAACTGACCATGAGGCCGGATGCCATGGGCGTCCGGCCTTTTTGCATTTTCAGGTCCCGAAGCGCAGGATCCTCGGGGGCGGCAGGTGCTCTTGCAACGCTGAAGTGCGCCGCAAGATGTGCGGGTTGGGCGCCTCCACCGGCCTGTTTTCGATGTCGCGCGTCCGGAAGGTCGCAACCAGATCGGTGAGTCGTTCAGCCTCTGAGGACAAGCTGCGGGTGGCGGCAGAGGATTGCTCGACCATCGCCGCGTTCGCCTGCGTCATCCGGTCCATGGCGGCCACTTCCACGTTGACCTGTTCGAGACTTTCCGCCTGCCGCGCCGCGGACTGCGCAATCTGCGCGACCAGCGCATCGACCGCGGCGATCTGATCGACAATCCCGGTCAGGCGTGTGCCCGTCTCCCCGACCAGGCGGACACCTTCCTCCACCTGGCTCGTGCTGTTCTCGATCAGGGTCTTGATGTTCTGGGCCGCCTCGGCAGAGCGCTGGGCCAAGGCCCGGACTTCGGTTGCGACAACGGCAAAGCCCTTGCCGGATTCGCCCGCGCGCGCCGCCTCGACGCCCGCATTCAGGGCCAGCAGGTTGGTCTGGAAGGCTATGCCATCGATGACCGAGATGATCTTGCTGATCTCCTGCGCCGAGGCTTCGATCGCGGCCATTGCGGTAATGGCCTGCTGCACCACTTCGCCGCCGCTGCTGGCCTCGCCATGGGCAGAGTTGATCGCGACATTGACGTCCTTCGCCCCCGACGCGGTTTCCCGCACGCTGCCGGTCACGCGGTGCATGGCCGACGCGGTCTGGGCGAGGCTCGATGCCTGCTGCTCGTTCCGTCGCGCCAGATCGTCACTGGCATCGCGGATCTCGGCAATCGAGCTCATCACGCTGGCCGCGCCGACCCTGACGGTGCGCATCGCCGATGCCAGTGCATCCACCGCGATGTTGTAGTTCGTCCGCAATTCCTCGTAATCGCCGGGGAAGCGCTGCTCGATGCGGTGCTCGAGGTTCTGGCGCGCCATGCAGTCGAGCCCCGCCGACAGCGCCGCGACAACCGCCTGCTGCTCCTCCTGGGCCTTGGCCCGGGCCATGCCATTCTCCCGGAAGACGGCAATGGCGCGCGCCATCACGCCGATCTCGTCATTACGCTCGGCCCCTGTAGCTTCGACGCGATAATCGCCTTCGGCCATGCGCTGCATGGTGTCGGCAGTCTCGACAAGCGGGGCCACCACGCGCTGGCGGATCATCCGCGCGGCCTGCAGGACGATCGCAAACACCGCCAGCGCGATGCCTGCAAAGGCGACAATCAGCACCATCACGAGCCGGTTGGCGTGATCCATCAGCGAGGTCCGGTAGGCCGTGGAATGCTCGACCAGTCGCTCCACTGCGTCATGCTGCTTCTGGTAGGCGGACGCCAGTTCGTCGTGGTGGACGCGGGTCACCGTCTCCAGATCGCCCGCAGCGAGCGCCGGCAGGAAGCGCTTGTCGATCGCCGCCCAGAAGGCATCGGCGGTGCCGATCGTCGCCGAGACCTCGTCGCGCAGTTCCTCAGGGATCGGGGCGGTCTGCCAATAGGCCTTGCGCTGTTCGAACAGCGTGCGCTCTTCCGCCAGTTCCGCACGCGCGCGCGCAGCATGGCCGGGATCGCTCAGCGTCCAGGTGGCGTGGAGATAGGGTTCGACGACGAACGCCGGCGGCGGCAGGACGTCTGCAAGAAGTTCGTCCTGCAGCAGGTTCTCCTTGTGGAGAGGCCCGCCGAAGCGGATGTAGCTTACTGCAATGCCAACGATAACGATCGCTGCCAGTATCAGGGCGACAACAAGTTTCGCCCCGCGCGAAGTCTGCTCGCTGATCATGCCAATGTCCCTTTGGTTTGGTGGACATTGCATGGACCATCGCGGTTATGTTGCAGTTTCAGCGATATAGCGGCCTTTACTACCGTAGATGTCCCACTGAACTTGCAACCGTAAATAAAAAAGCCCCGCCGGATCGCTCCGGCGGGGCCTCTTCGACTGTTCCGACAGGTCGGCGAAGCGTTACGCCTCGTCGCCCTCGATCAGGTAATCGCCGGCATCGGCGTCAGTGCCGTGGGTCTCGCCCTCGACTGCTGCCAGCGGATCGTCACCGATCGCGGCTTCCGGGCCCTGCGCCAGTTCGGCCGCATGCTCCTCGGCTGCCGTCGCCGGAGCGATCAGCGATTCCTGGAGCTTGCGGTAGGACGCACGCAACGCGGCATCGCGCGAGGAGGCGGCGACGCGCAGGCGGTTCATGCCCGCACCGGTACCGGCGGGGATGAGACGACCGACGATCACGTTCTCCTTGAGACCGATCAGCGAGTCCTTCTTGCCTTCCACGGCTGCCTGCGTGAGCACGCGGGTGGTTTCCTGGAACGACGCGGCCGAGATGAACGAACGCGTCTGCAGCGAGGCCTTGGTGATGCCGAGCAGCACCGGCTTGCCTTCGGCGGGCACCTGGCCTTCTTCCAGCTTGGCGTTGGTTTCGAGCATCTCCTCGAGGTCGACCTGTTCGCCCGGCAGCAGGGTGGTGTCGCCACCGTTGGTGATCTCGACCTTCTGCAGCATCTGGCGAACGATCACCTCGATGTGCTTGTCGTTGATCTTCACGCCCTGCAAGCGGTAGACTTCCTGGATTTCTGCCACGAGGTATTCGGCCAGAGCCTCGACGCCCATCACTTCCAGAATGTCGTGCGGATCGGGCGAGCCCGAGATCAGGTTGTCGCCCTTCTTGACGTAGTCACCTTCCTGCACGTCGATCACGCGGCTCTTCGGCACGAGGTACTCGACCGGTTCACCCTCCTCGGGGATGATCGCGATCTTGCGCTTGGCCTTGTAGTCACGCACGAACTCGATGCGGCCGGCGATCTTGGCGATGATCGAGTTGTCCTTCGGCTTGCGGGCCTCGAACAGTTCGGCAACGCGCGGCAGACCGCCGGTGATGTCGCGGGTCTTGGCGGCTTCGCGCGAAGCACGGGCGAGGATGTCGCCCGCTTCGACGCGCTGGCCGTCTTCGACCGAGAGCGTGGTGCCCGGTGCCATCAGGTAGCGTGCAGCTTCACCCGAATCGTCGTCGAGCAGGGTCAGTCGAGGACGCAGGTCCTCCTTCTTGCCCCGGCCGGCGGCACGGTTCTCGGTGACGACGCGGCTCGACATGCCGGTGGCTTCGTCGGTCTGCTCGGTCAGGGTCTTGCCGTCGACAAGGTCCTGATAGCGCACGATGCCCGGCTTTTCGGTGATCACCGGCAGGGTGAACGGGTCCCACTCGGCCAGGCGATCGCCCTGCGAGATGATGGCGCCGTTCTCGTGCAGCAGGTGGGTACCGTAAGGCACGCGGTGGATCGCGCGCTCACGGCCCTCGGTGTCCATGACCACGATTTCGCCGTTGCGGGCCAGCGACAGACGACGGCCGCGCTTGTCGGTAATCGTCGGGATGTCGCGGTAGACCACGGTACCATCCGAGATCGCTTCGAGGTGCGACTGCTCGTTGACCTGCGCCGCGCCACCGATGTGGAAGGTACGCATGGTCAGCTGGGTGCCCGGCTCACCGATCGACTGCGCGGCGATGACGCCGACAGCTTCACCGATATTGACCGGCGTACCGCGGGCAAGGTCACGGCCATAGCACGTGCCGCAGACGCCCTGCTGGGCTTCGCAGACCAGCGGCGAGCGGATCTTGGCAGACTGCACGCCAGCGGCCTCGATGCGGGCAATCGCGGCTTCGTCGAGCAGTTCGCCCTTCTGCGCGATCACTTCGCCCGACTTCGCCTCGATCAGGTCTTCGGCAAGGGTACGGCCGAGGATGCGCTCACCCAGCGAGGCAATGGTCGAACCGCCCTGGACGATCGCGCGCATTTCCAGCGCACGTTCGGTGCCGCAGTCTTCCTCGATCACGACGCAGTCCTGCGACACGTCGACCAGACGACGGGTCAGGTAACCCGAGTTCGCGGTCTTCAGCGCGGTGTCCGCCAGGCCCTTACGAGCACCGTGGGTCGAGTTGAAGTATTCAAGAACGGTCAGACCTTCCTTGAAGTTCGAGATGATCGGGGTCTCGATGATCTCGCCCGAAGGCTTGGCCATCAGGCCGCGCATGCCGGCAAGCTGCTTCATCTGCGCCGGGGAGCCACGAGCGCCCGAGTGCGACATCATGTAGATCGCGTTGATCGGCTTCTGACGGCCGGTCGCCTCGTCCACAGGCGAGCTCTTCAGCTCTTCCATCATGGCGTTGGCCACCTGGTCGCCGCAACGGCTCCAGGCGTCGATCACCTTGTTGTACTTTTCCTGCTGGGTGATGAGGCCGTCCTGGTACTGCTGCTCGTAGTCAGCAACCAGTTCCTTGGTCTCTGCAACCAGCGCATCCTTGCTGTCGGGGATGATCATGTCATCCTTGCCGAACGAGATGCCTGCCTTGAACGCGTTGCGGAAGCCCAGCGCCATGATGGCGTCGGCGAACAGCACCGTGTCCTTCTGGCCGGTGTGGCGATAGACCTGGTCGATCACGTCGCCGATTTCCTTCTTGGTGAGAAGGCGGTTGACGATCTCGAACGGAACCTTGTGGCTCTTGGGCAGGCATTCGCCGATCAGCATGCGGCCCGGCGTCGTTTCGAAACGCTTGAGGTACTGCTTGCCGTTCTCGTCGGTCTGCGGGACGCGGGCGATGATCTTCGAGTGCAGCGTGACGGCCTTCGCCTCCAGCGCCTGGTGCACTTCGGCCATGTCGGCCAGCATCATGCCTTCGCCCGGCTCGCCGGCGCGGTCCATCGACAGATAGTAGATGCCCAGCACCATGTCCTGCGAAGGCACGATGATCGGCTTGCCGTTGGCGGGCGAGAGGATGTTGTTGGTCGACATCATCAGCACGCGCGCTTCAAGCTGGGCTTCCAGCGAGAGCGGCACGTGGACGGCCATCTGGTCACCGTCGAAGTCGGCGTTGAAGGCCGAGCAGACGAGCGGGTGCAGCTGGATCGCCTTGCCTTCGATCAGGACTGGTTCGAACGCCTGGATGCCGAGACGGTGCAGCGTGGGCGCACGGTTCAGCATGACCGGGTGTTCGCGGATCACCTCGTCAAGGATGTCCCAGACTTCCTTGCGTTCCTTCTCGACCCACTTCTTGGCCTGCTTCAGGGTCATCGACAGACCCTTGGCATCAAGACGCGCGTAGATGAACGGCTTGAACAGTTCGAGCGCCATCTTCTTGGGCAACCCGCACTGGTGCAGCTTGAGTTCCGGCCCGGTCACGATGACCGAACGGCCCGAATAGTCGACGCGCTTGCCGAGCAGGTTCTGGCGGAAGCGGCCCTGCTTGCCCTTGAGCATGTCGGAAAGCGACTTCAGCGGACGCTTGTTGGCACCGGTGATGACGCGGCCACGGCGGCCGTTGTCGAACAGCGCGTCAACGGCTTCCTGCAGCATGCGCTTTTCGTTGCGGACGATGATGTCCGGCGCGCGCAGCTCGATCAGGCGCTTGAGGCGGTTGTTGCGGTTGATGACGCGACGGTAGAGGTCGTTGAGGTCCGAAGTCGCGAAGCGGCCACCGTCCAGCGGCACCAGCGGGCGCAGTTCGGGCGGGATGACCGGCACGACATCGAGGATCATCCATTCGGGGCGGTTGCCCGAATCGATGAACGATTCCACGACCTTGAGGCGCTTGATGATCTTCTTGGGCTTGAGCTCGGACTTGGTCGTCCGCAGCTCTTCCAACAGATCGTCGCGCTCCTGCTCGAGATCGAGGTTCATCAGCATGTGCTTGACGGCCTCGGCGCCGATGCCGGCCGAGAAGGCGTCTTCGCCGTACTCGTCCTGCGCGTCGAGCAGTTCGTCCTCGGTCAGCGTCTGGTACTTCTCGAGCGGGGTCAGGCCCGGCTCGGTGACCACGTAGCTTTCGAAGTAGAGAATGCGCTCAAGGATCTTGAGCTGCATGTCGAGCAGCAGGCCGATGCGCGAGGGCAACGACTTGAGGAACCAGATGTGCGCGACCGGCGCGGCCAGTTCGATGTGGCCCATGCGCTCGCGGCGCACCTTGGTGACGGTGACTTCGACGCCGCACTTTTCGCAGACGACGCCCTTGTACTTCATGCGCTTGTACTTGCCGCACAGGCACTCGTAGTCCTTCACGGGGCCGAAGATGCGCGCGCAGAACAGGCCGTCACGCTCGGGCTTGAACGTGCGGTAGTTGATGGTTTCCGGCTTCTTGATCTCGCCGAAGGACCAGCTGCGAATGCGCTCGGGCGACGCCAGACCGATCTGGATCTGGTCGAAGGTCTCGGGCTTGGCGAGCTGGTTGGTGAATTTGGTCAGGTCGTTCATGTGGTGCCGTTCCCTTGCCTCAGGCTGAGGCGTTGGACGTGAATTTCGGTGCGAAGGGCTGGGCGGCGGCAGGACCGCCGCCCGTATTCCTTACTCCGCCGCCTCGGCGAGGCCGTCGTCATCGGTGTCGTCGAGCGACGACAGTTCGACGTTGAGGCCCAGCGAGCGCATTTCCTTGACGAGCACGTTGAAGCTTTCGGGAATGCCGGCCTCGAAGGTGTCGTCGCCCTTGACGATCGCTTCGTAGACCTTGGTGCGGCCGACCACGTCGTCCGACTTCACCGTGAGCATTTCCTGCAGCGTGTAGGCCGCGCCGTAGGCCTGGAGAGCCCAGACCTCCATTTCGCCGAAGCGCTGGCCACCGAACTGCGCCTTGCCGCCCAGCGGCTGCTGGGTGACGAGCGAGTACGGCCCGATCGAACGTGCGTGAATCTTATCGTCGACAAGGTGGTGCAGCTTGAGCACGTACTTCATGCCCACCGTCACCTTGCGGTCGAAGGCATCGCCGGTGCGGCCGTCATAAAGCGTGACCTGACCGGATTCATCCAGCCCGGCCAGACGCAGCATGTCGGTCACGTCCTTTTCGACCGCGCCGTCGAACACCGGCGAGCCCATCGGCACGCCGTTGCGAACAGCCTGGGCGAACTCGATGATCTGGGCGTCGTCACGGGCGTCGATATCGCCGGTGTAGTTGTCGCCGTAGATCTCCTTGAGCAGCTCGCGCACCGCTTCCGGCGGCTGGCCGGCTTCGGGGTTCGGGTTGGCCTCGCGCCATGCGTCGAGAGCCGCGCCGATGCGCTTGCCAAGACCGCGAGCGGCCCAGCCAAGGTGCGTTTCGAAGATCTGCCCGACGTTCATGCGCGAAGGCACGCCCAGCGGGTTGAGCACGAAGTCGACCGGCGTACCGTCCTCGAGGAACGGCATGTCTTCCTGCGGCAGGATGCGGGAGATGATGCCCTTGTTGCCGTGACGGCCGGCCATCTTGTCGCCCGGCTGCAGCTTGCGCTTCACCGCGACGAAGACCTTGACCATCTTGAGCACGCCGGGGGCGAGTTCGTCACCACGCTCGAGCTTTTCCTTGCGGTCCTCGAACTTCTCCTGGATCGCCTTCACTGCGGTATCGTACTGCGCCTTGACCGCTTCCAGCTGCTGCTGGCGCGCATCGTCGGCAACGGCGAACTTCCACCATTCGTGACGCTCGACATCGGCGAGAACCTGCTCGTCGATCGTTTCGCCCTTCTTGATGCCCTTGGGCGCCGCAGCCGAAACCTGGCCGAGCAGCATTTCCCGCAGGCGGTTGAAGGTGGCGCGGTTGAGGATCGCGCGCTCGTCCTCGCGGTCCTTGGCGAGGCGTTCGATTTCCTCGTTCTGGATGGCGCGGGTACGGTCGTCGATCTCGATGCCGTGACGGTTGAAGACGCGCACGTCGACGATCGTACCGGCAACGCCCGGCGGCAGGCGGAGCGAGGTGTCGCGCACGTCGCTGGCCTTTTCACCGAAGATCGCGCGGAGCAGCTTCTCTTCCGGAGTCATCGGCGATTCACCCTTCGGGGTGATCTTGCCGACGAGGATGTCACCGGGGTGAACTTCGGCACCGATGTAGACGATGCCCGCCTCGTCGAGGTTGCGCAGGGCTTCCTCGCCGACGTTCGGGATGTCGCGGGTGATGTCCTCGGGCCCGAGCTTGGTGTCGCGGGCCATGACTTCGAATTCCTCGATGTGGATCGAGGTGAAGACGTCTTCCTTGACGATACGCTCGCTGATCAGGATCGAGTCTTCGTAGTTGTAGCCGTTCCAGGGCATGAACGCGACGAGCACGTTGCGGCCCAGCGCCAGCTCACCGAACTCGGTCGACGGACCGTCGGCGATGATGTCGCCCTTCTCGATCAGATCGCCCACCTTCACCAGCGGACGCTGGTTGATGCAGGTCGACTGGTTCGAGCGTTCGAACTTCTGCAGGCGGTAGATGTCGACGCCGGACTGGCCGGGTTCGATATCGCCCGAGGCGCGGATCACGATACGGGTAGCGTCGACCTGGTCAACCACGCCGGAACGCAGGGCCGAGATCGCGGCGCCCGAATCGCGGGCAACGGTCTCTTCCATGCCGGTGCCAACGTAAGGCGCATCGGCCTTGATCAGCGGCACGGCCTGGCGCTGCATGTTCGAGCCCATGAGCGCGCGGTTGGCGTCGTCGTTTTCCAGGAACGGAATGAGCGAGGCGGCAACCGAGACGAGCTGCTTGGGGCTGACGTCCATCAGCGTGATCTGATCACGCGGGCTCATCACGAATTCGCCGTTCTGGCGAGCCGAGACGAGTTCCTCGACGAACGAACCGTCAGCCGTCAGCTCGGCCGAAGCCTGCGCCACGGTGTGCTTCTGCTCTTCCATCGCCGAGAGGTAGATGACGTCCTTGGTCACCTTGCCGTCGATAACCTTGCGGTACGGGGTTTCGATGAAGCCGTACTTGTTGACGCGCGCGAAGGTCGACAGCGAGTTGATCAGACCGATGTTCGGGCCTTCCGGCGTTTCGATCGGGCAGATGCGGCCATAGTGCGTCGGGTGAACGTCGCGGACTTCGAAGCCGGCGCGCTCGCGGGTCAGACCGCCCGGCCCAAGTGCCGAAACGCGGCGCTTGTGGGTGACTTCCGAGAGCGGGTTGGTCTGGTCCATGAACTGCGAGAGCTGCGACGAACCGAAGAACTCGCGCACGGCAGCAACGGCCGGCTTGGCGTTGATCAGGTCGTTCGGCATGACCGTCGACACGTCAACCGACGACATGCGCTCCTTCACCGCGCGCTCCATGCGCAGCAGGCCGACGCGGTACTGGTTTTCCAGCAGTTCGCCCACCGAACGCACGCGACGGTTGCCGAGGTTGTCGATGTCGTCGACTTCGCCCTTGCCGTCCTTGAGGTTCACCAGTTCCTTGACCACGGCGAGGATATCGTCGGTGCGCAGGGTGGTGACGCTGTCGTCGCACTCGAGCCCGAGGCGCATGTTGAGCTTGACGCGACCCACGGCCGAGAGGTCGTAGCGGTCGGCATCGAAGAACAGGCCGTCGAACAGCGCTTCGGCGGTTTCGCGCGTCGGCGGTTCGCCAGGACGCATGACGCGGTAGATATCGGCCAGGGCGTGGTCACGATCTGGAGCCTTGTCGGCCTTGAGCGTGTTGCGGATCCAGGGACCGGTCGAGACGTGGTCGATGTCGAGCAGCTCGAGCGTGTCGATGCCGGCCTTGTCGAGCAGGTCGAGGTTTTCCGGGCTGACTTCGTCACCGGCTTCGATCCAGATGCGACCGGTCGCTTCGTCGATGAGGTCACGCGCGGCGTAGCGGCCGAAGATTTCCTCGGTCGGGATCAGCAGTTCTTCAAGACCGTCCTTCGCGGCCTTGTTGGCAGCGCGTGGGCTGATCTTCTGGCCTGCCGGGAAGATCACTTCGCCCGACTTGCCGTCGACGATGTCGAACATCGGCTTCGCACCGCGCCACTGTTCGAGCACGAAGGGCACCTTCCAGCCACCTTCGGCACGCGCCCACTGGACGGTGTCGTAGAAGTGGTGGAGGATCTGTTCGTCATCGAGGCCGAGCGCGTGTAGCAGCGCGGTGACCGGCAGCTTGCGCTTGCGGTCGATACGGACGTTGACGATGTCCTTGGCGTCGAATTCGAAGTCGAGCCACGAACCGCGATAGGGGATCACGCGGGCAGCGAAGAGGTACTTGCCCGAGGAGTGGGTCTTGCCGCGGTCATGGTCGAACAGCACGCCCGGCGAACGGTGCATCTGCGACACGATCACGCGCTCGGTGCCGTTGATGAAAAACGTCCCGTTCTCGGTCATGAGCGGGATGTCGCCCATGTAGACGTCCTGCTCCTTGATATCGATGAGCGACTTGGTCTCGGTCTCGGCATCGACCTCGAAGGTCGCGAGCTTGAGCGTCACCTTCATCGGCGCAGCATAGGTGATGCCGCGCTGGCGGCATTCGTTCACGTCGTACTTCGGCGCTTCGAGGACGTAGCCGTCACGCTCCTTGATATCGAGGCTGGCGGTGCCGGCGAAATCCTGGATCGGGAAAACCGAACGCAGCGTCTTTTCGAGACCCGAAACGTAGCCCACCGACGGATCGGAGCGGAGGAACTGCTCATACGATTCGCGCTGGACCTCGATCAGGTTCGGCATCTGCACGACTTCGTGGATGTCCCCGAAGATCTTGCGGATGCGCTTCTTCACGCCGGGACGACTGGCTGTCTTGGAAACCATAAAGGTTGCGAGCCTCTTCTCAACAAATGGCCGGAAAACCGGCGGAAATTCTGCCACGCGCAAGGATGGCGCCACCAAACAGCGAAAGGCCGCACAGCGCACGGCGATCCGTTCAACGGAAGCCATGGCCCGCAGCCTTTTGCGTCAGATGGATTGCCCTGCACTTCCTTCCCGAGCCACCCCCTGCGCATGGGACGGCCTTGCTCGAAGCGCTGGACAGGGGCGGCATATAGGCAATGCCGCAGGACAAGTCAAAGGGCGCATTGGGCAGGCGGCGCGCCGACGTGCGGCATCTTCAAGTAATTCAGCGCAATGATGAACACCGGTTCAGAAACTGTGAAACATTGTTGCGGCGCGCCAAAGTGACGACGGCTCACTGGCAATAAGCGCTCGCTTCGTCGCCAATTTGGAACCTATTGCACAGGTCGTCGCGTTTTCTCGTCATGACCAAGATCAACGCCATATCGCCCCGCAGCACCATGGCGATTTCAGCCATGCTGCTGCTTTCTGCCGGAACTGCTCATGCGCAGGAGGTTACGATCCCTGTAACTGATGCGCCAGTGGCAGCGGCACCCGTCGTGACTCCCGCACCCGTCACACCGACCATCGTGATCCCGACCACGACGCCGGAGCCGGTTGCAGCGCCCGCGACCACGGCCGCAACGACGCCGGTGGCGACGCCGACGGCGCAGCCCCGACCGGCAGCGCGACCGGCGCCGCGAGCACCCGTGCGTGAGTCGGCGCCTGCACGTTCGACAGCGGCCGCAGCGGAGACTACGCCGGTGCCGGCAATCGCGCCCGTCCCGGCCGTTGCACCTGCGCCTGTTGAAGAGCCGGCAGCAGCCGCCCCCGTTGCAGCAAACGTCGCCACTGAAAGTGCAGCACCGGACTGGGCCCTGCCGATTGGCGCCGCAGCAACCCTGCTCGTGCTCGGTGGCGTGGGCCTTGCCGTCAGCCGCCGCCGTCGCGTCTATGAAGAAGACGTGGATTTCGTGCCGCCGGTCACCACCCGTCCGAGCCTGAGGCCGCAGCCCGAGCGCCGCATCGCGCCGCCGATGCCGCCTGAGCGACCCTCGGCCCCGACATACGCCATGTCGGCTGCCAACACGCGCACCGCCAGCGAACGCGAAGCCCTGATCGAGCGCATCGTTGCGTCTCCGCCCGACGATGCCAACCCGTTCCTGTCACGCAAGGCCCGTCGCCGCCGCGCGCGGATCATGGTGCAATCGATGGCCGCCCGCAGCGACGTGCCCACGACAACACGTGGCGAGCAGGTCCTGCCCGAGGTTCGCACGGACTACGCGCAGGCCTGAACCCGTCGCCAACCCATCACCGACAAACGAGGCCTCGTCCGGTGGACGGGGCCTTTTTGCGTCGGGAAAGCGTTACCCTAAGCAAAACGATAAGGGGAATATCGTTTTTCGATATTATTGATTGACGATAAGGCGAATCGCCCTTATTGATTTTCGATATCGACCATATCGGAGAACGATCAATGTCCCGCCACCTTCCCCAGACCGCCGCCGCGATCCTCTCGCTGCTGCTGGCCGCCACGCTGTGGCTGCCGACGGTGGATGCAGGCGCGGCTCCGCTCGCGCTCGTCGATGGTCCGGTCATGGCGACCTATCAGCTTCCACTCGCCGCCTGACCGCTCATTCAACAGGAGGGAAACACGATGTCCACGCTCCGTACCGACCCACTGCTCGGATTGGCCAAGGCTTTGCTCACATTCATGCTCGTCGTCATTGTCATCGGCATGGTGGGCCTGGGAATAGGATTCGCCGCGACGGTGGGCCTGCATGGGATGGTTGCCGAAAAGCTCGCGAAGGCCGGTGCCGCAGAATCGACCTATTGGCTGATCCTGCTGATGTTCCCGCTGCTTGCCGCGATGCTGGCCTCGATGCATCGTTTCGTCGACAAGCTCCGCGCCATCGTCATAACGGTCGAGGACGGCGATCCGTTCACCCCCGACAACGCCGAGCGGCTGCGCGCGATGGCCTGGCTGTCGGTCATCATCCAGCTGCTTTCCATACCCCTCGGGATCGTCGGGGTGATGCTTGAAAAGGCCAGCGCGGATGCAGCGTCGATAAGTGTCGATGCCGATTTCTCGACCAACGGCCTGCTGCTTGCCCTCGTCCTGTTCATCCTCGCCCGGGTGTTCCGCACCGGCGCGAAGATGCGCGAAGATCTGGAAGGGACCGTGTGATGCCGATCAACGTGAAACTTGACGACCTGCTCCACGCCCGCCGCATGACGCTGACGGAACTGGCCGAACGCATCGACCTTACGCTCGCCAACGTCTCGATCCTCAAGACCGGCAAGGCCAAGGCGATCCGCTTCTCGACGCTCGAAGCGATCTGCCGGGAGCTCGATTGCCAGCCCGGCGACGTCCTCGGCTACGAACCGGACGAGGCCGAACCCGTGTAAAGCTTGACTTCGAGACCCGAATCCGCCAGAGGCCCGCCCGACCGGTGGGCCTCTTTTGGTTTTGCCGATCATCCGTCCGAGACAGTTGGTGTGCGGGATCTGCCTGCACTTAATCTCCAGCCTAGACGGGGAAAAGAGTTTCAAGGCCCCTCGCTCCAGCAGGATCGTGGCGCCCCTCGCGTCTTTTACGGCGCATCTCCTTCCCTTGTCACGGACTCGCCGGTGGTCTTCGGGCCATCGACAAACGTAGCCGACTGTCCGGGCATCCCGGTTCAGTCACATGTGAAGGAGTATGGCATGGATCGTTCGCAGAAAGCCGATTCGGTCGCCTTCCTTAACGGCGTCTTCGGCGAGGCCGGCGCGGTGGTCATCACCCGCAACCTCGGCATGACGGTGGCCCAGTCCACCGCCCTGCGCACGAAGATCCGCGAAGCGGGCGCGACCTACAAGGTTGCGAAGAACAGTCTTGCCAAGCTTGCCGTCGCAGGCACCGATTACGAAGGTCTGGGTGAATTCTTCACCGGTCCGACCGCAATCGCCGCCTCTGTCGATCCGGTTGCTGCCGCCAAGGCAGTCGTCGAGTTCGCCAAGACCACCGACAAGATCGAAATCGTCGGTGGTGCAATGGGTTCGCAGGTTCTCAACGAAGCCGGGGTCAAGGCACTCGCCTCCATGCCCAGCCTCGACGAACTGCGCGGCACGCTTATCGGCCTCATCCAGGCTCCGGCCACGAAGATCGCCCAGCTCACGACTGCTCCGGCAGCCAAGCTGGCCCGCGTCTTCGGCGCCTACGCCAAGGAAGCCGCATAAGATTGTTCGGAATCCGCCCGGCCGCGCCATGCGGGCGCACGGGCACCACAAGATCAGGAGTGAAATACCATGGCCGATATCGCCAAGCTCGTTGAAGAACTTTCGAAGCTGACCGTCCTCGAAGCCGCTGACCTCGCCAAGGCTCTCGAAGAAGCATGGGGCGTTTCCGCCGCTGCTGCTGTTGCCGTTGCTGCGGCTCCTGCCGGCGCTGCTGCTGAAGCCGCTGAAGAGAAGACCGAATTCGACGTCATCCTGACCGGCGACGGTGGCAAGAAGATCCAGGTCATCAAGGAAGTCCGCGCGATCACCAACCTGGGCCTGACCGAAGCCAAGGCGCTGGTCGAAGGCGCTCCGAAGGCGATCAAGGAAGGCGTGTCGAAGGCTGAAGCCGAAGACATCAAGAAGAAGATCGAAGAAGCCGGCGGCACCGTCGAAGTCAAGTAATCTTCTTCTTCCGAACTTTCGGAAAAGATACACGGAAAGGCGGGGCTTCGGCTCCGCCTTTTTCGTTTGAACAAACCGTAGTGCTGCGACATCCTTCCCGGCATTTCCGGGGGGATCATATGTCAGCAGATATTGCGCGGTATCGGCGCTTCGCCGCGTTGAGGGTGGAACAGCTCGAGCAGGAAGACCTGAGCCTGCGCCGCCAGTTGTTCTGGGTCCGCGCAGGAAGCTGGCCCCTTCAGGTCATCAGCATCGTCCTGCCGGTAGCGGCCGGATCCATCGCCTTGGGCGACCACCTGTCAGGCTTCGTCTCGCCGCTCAGCTTCATTGGCGCTGCTGCCGTGGCACTGCATCGCGGCCTCAACTGCGAGGCATACCAGAGCGCGCTCAAGCGCACGACGCAGGCAGTGCGCAGCATTGTCGAAGACTATGAATGCATCGGCGCGCTGGCCGACGAGAAGGTCGCCGACGCCTTGCGCAAGGCCGAAGCGCGGCTGCACGAGTTGCGGGCAACGAGCAACGACGTTCCGCCGCGACGGCGGCAGAACCTGCTTCGCCTGGCAGATATGGAGTCACCAGCGCCGGCCTGATGTCAGGCTGGATCGGTGGCCACGGGCACTCTCACGATCACCAGCAACCCGCCGCTTTCGCTTCTGGCAAAGGACAGCTTCCCACCGAAGCGCTGCAGCAGCCGGTCAGCGGTGGGAATACCGAGGCCAAAGCCGGCAGTGTCGCGCGCGCGGGCGTCATCGATCCGGTAGAACGGCGCGAGGATGCGCTCGAACTGGTCCTCGGAGATGCCCGGCCCCTGGTCGGCGATCAGCACGTGCCAGCGTCCATCCGCATCCGGTTCGACGCAGACCTTGGCCTTGCCGCCATAATGCACGGCGTTCTCGATCAGCGGGTGAAGCGCCATCAGCAAAGGCTCGCGCCACGAGCAGATCATCGCCCCCGGAGTCACCTCGACCGTGGCATTTCCGGCAAAGCTGCCAAGGACAAGATCCGTCACTGCCAGCCCAAGGTCCATCATGGCCGGTTCGGGCGCGAGGTGCTGGGCGCGGAGATAGCGCTGGAGCGACATCAGCATCGCTTCCATCTCGGCCGTGGCGTCGCGGACAAGGCCGGCGATTTCGGCATCGTCGATCAGATCGGCGGCGATGGTCACGCGCGACAGCGGCGTGCGCATGTCGTGGCTGATGGCCTCGAACGAGCGCGCCTGATCCTCGAGCATCGCCGCGATGCGCTCCTGCATGGCGTTCATCGAGCGGGCGAGGCTGCGCAGATCGTCCGGCCCGCTTTCACGCACCGGCACGACTTGCCCCTTGCCGATCGCATCGGCGGCGTCGGTCAGCTCCCGCAAGGGGCGGGTGATGATGCGCAGCGACCACAGCGACAGGGCAAAGCTGACGACCGCAGTAACAAGCGTAAGGACCGTGGCGCGCAGCGCGATCGGCCAGCCCGAGGTCACGTCGCGCGAGCGGAAGTTCAGCCAGTGGCCATCGGACAAGCGCATCGCGCCAACCAGGTTGCCGTAGCCCAGACGCGATGGCTCAAGCCCGAGCATCAGTTGCTGGTCTGCCAGCATCGGCTCCCAACGCAGGATATAGCTGCGGATCTGGGCCACGGCTTCGTCGTCCCGGTCGGGTATCGGATGGGGCGTGTTGCCCAGGGCCACCTCAAGGTGACTGGTGCTCATCGTCGAGCCGACCGCCTCGGGGTGGAGTTCGTGCAGGCGATTGCTGACCACCAGCAGTTCCGCCACACGCCGCGCGTGGTCCTCGCGCAGGGTTTCCTTGTCGATCACATCGTAGAAGGCGAGGCTGGCGATTGCCTGCACCGCCGCCAGCAGCAGCAGCAGCGTCGCGGCGCGAACCGCCAATCGGGACAGATTGGGCCCGTGGGGCGGGTGCGCCTCGATGAACGCGCGCAGGCGGCCTACGCCACCTGCCGATCGCATCTCCGGACTGCGCCCCACGCGCCGCCGGCTTGCCAGATGGCCGAACCCTTGCATCGCCGAAACGCTGTCACCCGGGACGCGACGGGTCAACCATTGCCGCGTGGCGGACATGATTTGTGACACGCGATGACGGGAATCTGCTGTTTATCAGAAACTTGTCCATCAGAGACAATCCGCATCACTGCCCGGCGCAGGCCATGCAGAGGCGCCATCCGGCCGCTTTGCGACTCGCCATCGAAGCGCTTTCCTTCCCGCGCCGGCCCGCCTACACCCCGCGTCCGATGTTCGAACAACCGCCCCACAAATGGATTGACGAGCTGCGCGCGATGCTGCGCCTGGCCGCGCCGCTTGTCGGGGCGAACCTGCTGCAGATGGCGGTATTCGCCGTTGACGTCGTGTTCGTCGCGCGTCTTGGTCCCGAGGCGCTGGCCGCCTCCTCACTATCGGTCTCGCTGTTCGGGCTGCTGATCTGGAGCCTGTCCGGCCTGGTCGGCGCGGCCTCGCCCTTGATCGCGGCTGAACTCGGGCGTCGGCGCCACGCGGTCCGCGAGGTGCGGCGCACCGTTCGCATGGCAGCGTGGGCCGGTCTGCTCGCAGCGTTCGTCGCCATTGGCGTATGCCTGCTCGGCGGGCCGCTGATGCGCGTGACCGGGCAGGACCCCGGCGTGATCGCCCGTGCAGTTCCTTTTCTTGAAGTCCTGATGTGGGCCGCGATCCCGGCTGTGCTTGCCGCTCTGCTGCGCACGGTGGTGGCAACGCTCGGGCGCCCCGGCATCGGTACGGCGATTACCGGCATGGCCGTCGCCATCAATGCGCTGGGCAACTGGGTCTTCGTGTTCGGCCATCTCGGCGCACCGGAACTGGGGCTGCTCGGCTCGGCCATTTCGAGCGTGATGACGAGCGTTGCGATGCTCCTGGCGTTCATGCTGGTCATCCGCTTCGACCGGCGGCTGCACCGCTACCGGCTGCTTGGCCGGTGGTGGCGGCCAGAGTGGCAGCGCCTGGGCGACGTCCTCAAGATCGGCCTGCCCATCTGCGGCACGATCATCGCCGAGGCCGGCATGTTCAACGGCGCCGCCTTCCTGATGGGCAGGATCGGCGAGATCGAACTTGCCGCCCATACGCTGGCCCTGCAGTTCGCGGCGATCGCCTTTCAGGTGCCCTTTGGCGTGGGGCAAGCCGCCACGATCCGCGTCGGCCTCGCATATGGCGCGCGAGACAATGCCGCGATTGCGCTGGCCGGAAAGGTCGCAACCCAGCTCGGCATCGGCTTCATGGCGGTTTCGGCGGGGATCATGCTGCTGTTCCCGCTGCAGTTGCTCAGGCTCTACATCGATCCGGCAGCACCCGAGAACGCGCGCGTTGTCGGGCTTGCCCTGCAGTACATGATGGTGGCGGCTGCATTTCAGCTGTTCGACGGCGCACAGGCCGTGGGGGCGAGCCAGTTGCGCGGCCTGCAGGATACCCGGGTACCGATGCTGATCGCGATTTTCGGCTATTGGGTTCCGGGCGTCGGCACGGCACTCACCCTTGGCCTGTTCACCGGAAATGGCGGACTCGGCGTATGGTTCGGCCTGCTGGTCGGGCTCATTTTCGTCGCCGGGCTGATGCACTGGCGGTGGCGCAACCGGGCGAGGCTGGGGCTCCTGCCTGCCTGACGACGCGTTTCGTCGATTCATTCATCTGCATGAAAAGAATCTGCGCCACACCCATTGACGCCCCTTCTACCGGCACCCATATGCCGCCCGCTGGCACTCTCGCCTTGAGAGTGCCAAGCCTCATTTTTAACTTGGAAGAGGGAGCAACCCATGACTTTCCGTCCGCTGCACGATCGCGTGCTCGTACGCCGCGTCGAAGCCGAGGAAAAGACTGCCGGCGGGATCATCATCCCCGACAGCGCCAAGGAAAAGCCCGCTGAGGGCGAGATCGTCGCCACCGGCACCGGCGCCCGCGCCGAAAACGGCACGATTACCCCGCTCGACGTCAAGGTCGGCGACCGCGTCCTGTTCGGCAAGTGGTCCGGCACCGAAGTCAAGGTTTCGGGCGAAGACCTGCTGATCATGAAGGAATCGGACATCCTGGGCGTGATCGGCTGAGCCGAACCCCGGATTTCCTGAACCAACTCAAGATATTCAAAGGAACGAGAAATGGCTGCCAAGGACGTACGCTTTTCGCGCGACGCTCGTGAACGCATTCTGCGCGGCGTCGACATCCTCGCCGACGCGGTAAAGGTCACGCTGGGCCCCAAGGGCCGCAACGTCGTGATCGACAAGAGCTTCGGCGCACCCCGCATCACCAAGGACGGTGTTTCGGTCGCCAAGGAAATCGAACTCAAGGACAAGTTCGAGAACATGGGCGCCCAGATGCTGCGCGAAGTGGCCTCGAAGGCCAACGACGCAGCCGGTGACGGCACCACCACCGCGACCGTGCTCGCCCAGGCGATCGTTCGCGAAGGCATGACCGCGGTTGCCGCCGGCATGAACCCGATGGATCTGAAGCGCGGCATTGACATCGCCGTCGGCAAGGTCGTCGAAAACCTCAAGTCGCGCTCGACCCCGGTTGCCGGCTCGTCGGAAATCGCCCAGGTCGGCATCATCTCGGCCAACGGCGACACCGAAGTCGGCCAGAAGATCGCCGAAGCGATGGAAAAGGTCGGCAAGGAAGGCGTGATCACCGTGGAAGAGGCCAAGGGCCTCGAATTCGAACTCGATGTCGTTGAAGGCATGCAGTTCGACCGCGGCTACCTCTCGCCCTACTTCATCACCAACCCGGAAAAGATGACGGTCGAACTCGAGAACCCGTACATCCTGATCCACGAGAAGAAGCTCTCGTCGCTCCAGGCGATGCTGCCGATCCTCGAAGCGGTTGTGCAGTCGGGCCGTCCGCTCCTCATCATCGCCGAAGACATCGAAGGCGAAGCGCTAGCGACCCTCGTCGTCAACAAGCTGCGCGGTGGCCTCAAGATCGCTGCCGTCAAGGCTCCGGGCTTCGGTGACCGTCGCAAGGCCATGCTGGGCGACATCGCCACGCTGACCGCCGGCGAAATGATCTCCGAAGACCTCGGCATCAAGCTGGAGAGCGTCACGCTCGCCATGCTCGGCCAGGCCAAGAAGGTCACCATCGACAAGGACAACACCACGATCGTCGACGGCGCCGGTTCCGCCGAAGAGATCAAGGCCCGCGTCGAGCAGATCCGTGCGCAGATCGAAGTCACCACTTCTGACTACGACCGCGAGAAGCTGCAGGAGCGTCTGGCCAAGCTTGCTGGCGGCGTTGCCGTGATCAAGGTCGGCGGTGCTACCGAAGTCGAAGTGAAGGAGCGCAAGGACCGCGTCGACGACGCTCTCCACGCCACCCGCGCTGCGGTTGAGGAAGGCATCGTTTCGGGCGGCGGCACGGCCCTGCTCTATGCGACCAAGGCTCTCGACGGCCTCAAGGGCGCCAACGACGACCAGACCAAGGGCATCGACATCGTGCGCCGCGCGATCCAGGCCCCGATCCGTCAGATCGCTGCGAACGCAGGCCATGACGGCGCGGTCGTCGCTGGCAACCTGCTGCGCGAGAACGACGAGAACCAGGGCTTCAACGCTGCGACCGACACCTATGAGAACCTCAAGGCTGCCGGCGTGATCGACCCGACCAAGGTCGTTCGCACTGCCCTGCAGGACGCTGCATCGGTCTCGGGCCTGCTGATCACCACCGAAGCGGCGATCAGCGAGAAGCCGGACGACAAGCCCGCGATGCCGCCGATGGGCGGTGGCATGGGCGGCATGGGCGGCATGGACTTCTAAGTCCACGCAGCTCACGCTGACACGAATTGGGCCGGGAGGAGCGATCTTCCCGGCCTTTTTCGTTCATGGTGCGCAAAAAGCGGGAACAAGCTGCGACGAGCCGCGTTTGGGGAACGATGGACTGCGCCCGATCCTGCCTGACTGAATTGATGCGCCCGTGAAGGACGGCATCGCCAGGACGGATCACACTCCTCCCGCTCCAGTTGTCGGCCACGAGATCTATCGCATCCTGTTCGAGAACATGGACGACGGGTTTTGCGTCATAAGGTTCCTCGATGGGCCCCATGGTCCGCTCAGCGACTACGTTCACGTCCTCGCGAACTCGGCCTACGAACGGCACACCGGAATTCCGAACGTGGTCGGGCAGCACTTGCGCGACATGGTGCCGGACGAGGCCGATGACTGGATCGCCTTCTACGGCAAGGTGCTGCATACCGGCGAGCCGATCCGGTTCCGCAATGAACTCGTAGCGACAGGACGCCATCTCGAGGTGTCCTCGTTCCGCATCGGCGCGTTCGAGGATCGACTGGTCGCGGTGCTGTTCAAGGACGTGACCGAGAGGGTCCGGGCCGAAGGCGCCTTGCACCAGCTCAACGAAACGCTCGAACAGCGGATTGCCGATGCGCTCGCGCAGCGTGAGCAGGCCGAGAACGCCTTGCGCCAGGCGCAGAAAATGGAAGCGGTGGGCCAGTTGACCGGTGGCCTGGCGCACGACTTCAACAACCTCCTGGCAGGTATAACCGGCGCGTTCGAGCTGGTAGGCCGACGCGTGAACCAAGGCCGCAGTGACGAGGTGCCACGCTATGTCGAAGCAGGGCTTGGCGCCGCACAACGCGCTGCAGCACTGACCCACAGGTTGCTTGCCTTTTCCCGTCGCCAGACCCTCTCTCCGCGCGCAACGCATGCCAATCGCCTGATCGAGGACTTCATCGAACTCGTCCGGCGCACCATGGGGCCGCAGATCACCGTGCAGACTGATCTCGATCCTGCACTCTGGCTCGCGCTGGTAGACGCCAACCAGCTTGAGAACGCCCTGCTCAATCTGTGCATCAATGCCCGCGACGCCATGCCGGACGGCGGCAACCTCGTGATCTCCACGCTCAACGTCGCGCTGGCGGACAACGATGCGCGAAGCCGTAGTCTGGCGCCCGGAGACTACATGACGATCACCGTGAGCGATTCCGGCGTGGGCATTGCGGCCGAGGATGTCGACCGCGTTTTCGAACCATTTTTCACGACCAAGCCCACGGGCAAGGGCACGGGGCTGGGCCTGTCGATGGTCTACGGGTTTGCACGACAGAGCAACGGTATTTTCCGCATCCGTTCGACACAGGGAGCGGGCACGCAAGTGCGGATCTACCTGCCAAGGCACGATGCCGCGCTCGAGGATGTCGTGGAGCACGCAGACAGCCGTGACCTCGATACGCCGCCCGATGCCACCGTGCTGGTCGTGGATGACGAACCTACCGTGCGCATGATGATGCTCGACGCGCTGGCCATGATCGGCATGCGCTGCATCGAAGCTGCCGATGGCGCAGCGGCGCTTGCCATGCTTGATCGGCACCCCGACATCGACCTGCTTGTCACCGACGTGGGCCTGCCAGGTGGGCTCAACGGCCGACAGGTTGCCGACGAGGCTCGCCGCCGCTTGCCGGATCTCGGCGTGCTGTTCGTGACAGGTTACGCCGACAGCGTAGTGCTGCAGAACGATGCCCGTCTGGAGGATCGAACTGCGGTCCTGACCAAGCCCTTCCCGATCGAGGAACTCCAGCGACAGGCCGCGCGCCTGCTCGCCGGCAGTCTAGCCCATCCCTCTGGAGTGTCGTTTCCCGCAGTCAGCTCTCTATGATCCGCTCGTAGAGGTCGACAGCCGCTTCGTCCTCGAAGGTATGTTTGTCATAACGAACGAAGCCAAGATGCTCGGCCAGTCGCACGGACGAATGGTTTTCAGGCTCGATCATGCAAGCGATGCGGCGCGGGTCGTGAGTGCGGTCGAACCAGTCCAGCGCCGCCGCCATGCCTTCTCTTGCATAGCCACGGCCCCAGAACGGACGCGCCACGATCCATCCTGCCTCGACCACGTCATCAAGCCCCTTGCCGAAGCCGCGCAGCGAATGGAACAGGCCCATCTGCCCGACGAAGGCATTGCTGCCCTTCTCGTGCACGAGAAACATGCCGTAGCCGTACAACTGCCATGAGCCTGCACCGCGCAAGGCGCGCGAGAACATGTCGGTAGTCGGGTCTTCCGGCCGTGGCCCGAGGAAGCGGTGAACTTCCGGATCGGCCACAAGATCACGCAGGAGCAGGTAATCGTCGCGCTGCGGCACTCTGAGGATCAGGCGATCCGTCTCCAGCTGCGGCAGCACGTTCACAACATCGCGTCCATCGCATGGAGCACGAGGCCGACCAGCCCACCGACGAGGGTACCGTTGATGCGGATGAACTGCAGGTCCCGGCCGACAGCACCTTCGATGCGGTCGGTCACCGTGCGGGCGTCCCACCTCTTGACGGTTTCGGACACCAGTCGCACGATTTGCGCGCCGTAACGCGTCGACACGCCAACCAGCGTCCGCCGGGCAAAACGATTGACCATCTTCTGCAGTCGCACGTCGCGTTGCAACGCATTGCCAAGCTCGGCAAGGCTGGCTCCCAGCTGGCCGCCAAGCGCCCCACGCGGATTGCGGACAAGCTGCAGGAGGCGCATCCGGCCGCGTTCCCACAGCCCGTCCAGCCACCGCCCGAACGCAGGATTGGCCAGCACCTCACGCTTCATCCGTTCGACCTTCGCGCGCATCTCGGCATCGTTCACCAGATCGTCGGCAAGCGTTGCCAGCCCTTCCTCGATCTTGCGACGCAAGGGATGGTCGGGGACGACCAGAGTCTCGGCGAGAAGCTTGTAGAGGCCATCCAAGATTGCGTTCGCCAGCTTCTCGTCCAGCCCGGTCCAGCGCAGGATCGTATTGGCGCGCTCGTGGATGGTCGACTGGATGAGCTGCTCGTTTGCCTCGATCGTTTCGGCAGCCTTGCGGATCAGGCTTTCGATCACCGGCATGTGCCGACCATCGGCGATGGCCGCCCCCAGCAACTGTCCCAACAGCGGCGCCAGCTCCAGCTTCTCGAGCTGCGTCCGCAACGCGCCTTTGGCAAGACCGCCCAGTTCATCCGGATCGAGCGATTCCAGCACGTCGGCCAGCAGCCCTGCCGCGCCATCGCGCAGGCGGCTTTCCCCGGTTCGCGGGTCTGAAAGAAAAGCACCGGCGGCGGCGGCGGCGTTGACCGCTCCCATGCGGCGCGCCACCACCTGGGGGGTGAGGAAATTGGCTTGCAGGAACGACGCCATCGTATCGGCGATGCGGTCCTTGTTTTCCGGAATGATCGCGGTGTGCGGAATCGGTAGGCCCAGCGGATGCCGGAACAGTGCAGTTACCGCAAACCAGTCTGCCAGACCGCCGACCATCGCCGCCTCGGCAAAGGCCCGGATGAAGCCGATCGCCGGGTGCAGCCCTTCATACCGGCGCGTTGCAATATAGATCAGCGCCATCGCCACCAGCAGACAGGTGGCGACGATGCGCATGCGGCGCGCACGGTCAGCCACCACCGGCATCACGCGCCCTCTTCCGATGCGGACGGGTCCGCTGGAGATCGAAGGCGCGGCTTCGACTGGCTGTGGCAATTCGGCGGTCACTCCGCCGGAAATGCCTCGTGCTGCGGTTCGTTCCGCGTTGCGGGTATGACCGGCTTGGCGGCGTGGGCCGGCTGCGGCGCAGGTTCATGGCCGAGTACCTTGCGGGCAAGCCATGGACCCAGACGCTTTTCGAGGCCATCGGCGAGGCTGAAGCCTGCCGGCACGATCAGCAGCGTCAGGGCCGTGGACAGGGTAAGCCCGCCGATCACCACGATGCCCATCGGCGCACGCCATCCGCCATCGCCGCCGACCGAGACCGCAGTCGGGATCATGCCCGCAACCATGGCCACGGTGGTCATGATGATCGGCTGTGCGCGCTTGTGCCCAGCCTCGGTAATGGCAGCAAGCTTTTCCTGGCCAGTCGCCATCTCCTCGATCGCGAAGTCGATCAGCAGGATCGAGTTCTTCGCCACGATGCCGAACAGCATGAGAATGCCGATGAACACGGGCAGAGAAAGGGCCTGCCCCATCAGCCAGATCGCCAGCAATCCGCCCAGCGGCGCCAGGAACAACGAGCCCATGTTGACCAGCGGCGAGATGAAGCGGTGGTAGAGCAGCACCAGCACCGAGAACACCAGCAGGATGCCCGAGGCGACGGCGATGACGAAGTTGTACATCAGCTCGGCCTGGAACTTGTCTTCGCCCGCCGCCGTGTTGGAAACGCCCTGCGGCAGGTTCTTCATCACCGGCAGCTTCGCGATGGCGTTCATGGCATCGCCCTTGACCACGCCCGGCGGCAAGTCCGCACCAACGAAGACGCGGCGGCTCTGGTTGTAGCGCTGGATCTGCGTTGGCCCCGAACCGAAATCGATCTCGGCCACGCGCGATAGCGGAACCGAGCCACCGGATGCAGTCGGCACCGGCAGATTTTCCAGCGTCGACAAGTCGCGGCGCGAGGCTTCGGGCAGCTTCACGCGGATTGGCACCTGGCGATCGGACAGCGAAAACTTCGCGCTGTTCTGGTCGATTTCGCCCTGCGTCGCGATGCGGATCACCTGGCTCAGGGTCTGCGTCGTCACGCCGAGGCTTGCCGCAAGATCGAGCCTTGGCTTGATGATCACTTCAGGCCGACGCAGATCGGCGCTGATGCGCGGCGCCACGACAAGCGGCAGCGTGCTCATCTGATCGACCAGCGTCTGTGCAGTCTTCTGCAGCAATTCGGGATCCGACCCGGCCAGCATGATGCTGATCGGTCGGCCCGAACCACCACCCGGACCGCTCGGCCCCTGGGCCTGGAAGTTCGCCCGGATGTCGGAGATCGACTGCAGTTGCGGGGTCAGTTCGCGTTCGAAGACCAGGCTCGTCCGCTCACGGTCGGGCCGGAGGTTGACGTAGATGTTACCGCGTCCCTCGCGCACCGAGGCCAGCTGCGATTCCACCTCGGGCTGCTTGGCGAGCAGGGCGACGACCTCGCCCACCTTGCGCTCGGTCTGCTGCAGGGTCGTGCCGGGGACCATCTCGATGGTTACCGTGCTCGAATCGCTGTCGGCGTCGGGGAAGAACTGTGCGGGGATCGACATGAACATGACGATGGTCAGCACGAAGGCACCGGCCCCGATGCCCATCATCCACAACCGGTGGTCGCGCAGGCGCGCGCGGAAGCGGCGGCGCGGATGCTCGGCGCGGTAGGCCCTCGCCTTCGAAGTGTCGAGCGACCAGCCCAGCACCTTCATGTACTTGTCCATCCACGGCCCGGTGCCGTGCTCGGCCTCGCCATGCGCCTGCAGGAAATAGGCCGCGATCATCGGCGTGATCATGCGAGCGACCAGCAGCGAGAACAGGACCGAGATGACCACGGTCAGGCCGAAGTTCTTGAAGAACTGGCCGGATACGCCGGGCATCAGCGCCACGGGGAAGAACACGGCGACAATCGAGAAGGTCGTCGCCACAACGGCGAGACCGATCTCGTCGGCCGCGTCGATTGCCGCCTGATAGGCGGTCTTGCCCATTCGCATGTGTCTGACGATATTCTCGATCTCGACGATCGCGTCATCGACCAGCACGCCCGCGACAAGCCCCAGGGCCAGCAGCGACATCTGGTTGAGCGTGAAGCCCATCAGGTCCAGCACCCAGAACGTGGGAATCGAGGACAGGGGAATGGCCAGCGCCGAGACGATCGTCGCGCGCCAGTCCCGCAGGAACAGGAACACCACGACCACCGCCAGCACAGCGCCCTCGACCATCGCGTTCATCGAGGAACGATACTGATCCTTGGTCTGGATGACCGAGGTGAACAGGAGCTCGAAGTGGATCTTGCCGCCCTGCTCCTGCTTGATCTTCTCCATTTCCTTGAGCGCGCCGTCATAGACCGACACGTCGGATTCGGCGCGGGCACGCGAGAACGAGAAGGTGACGACAGGCTTGCCGTTGAACTTCGCGATCGAGGTCAGTTCGCTGTAGGAATCGCTGACATCGGCAACGTCGGACAGACGCACCGTACGATTGCCGCTGAGATTGATCTCGGTCTGGGACAGTTCATACGCGCTCTTCGCATTGCCAAGGACGCGAACAGACTGGCGCGAACCGGCCACTTCGGTCTTGCCGCCGGCCGCGTTGATGTTGACCTGGCGCAGCGCCGCGTTGACCTGGCTTGCCGTCACACCGAGGCTCGTCATCTTCATCGGATCGAGCGTGACGGCGATCTCGCGATTGACCCCGCCCGAACGGCTGACTTCGGCCATGCCGGGCACGGTCAGCAGGCGCTTGGCGATCGTGTCGTCAATGAACCACGAAAGCTGCTCGATGGTCATGTCGTCGGCCGCGACGGCAAAATAGGCGATCGGGTTGGACGATGTCTCGACCTTGAAGACCTGCGGCTCGAGGATTCCCTCGGGCAGGTCGGAACGGATCTGGTCGACCTTGTTCTTGACCTCGTTGACCGCGGCGTTGATGTCCTGGCCGATCTTGAACTGGACCTGCGTCTGGCTGCTGCCTTCAGAGGCGGTAGAAGTCAGCGTGTCGACACCGGCGATCGACCGCACGGCGGATTCGACACGCTGCGTGATCTGGTTCTCGATTTCCGTCGGCGCAGCGCCGGGCTGGCTGATCTGGACGATGACGACCGGGAATTCGATGTCCGGATTGTCCTGGACCTTCATCTGCATGAACGAGACGAGGCCCGCGAGCGTAAGCCCGAGGAACAGGACGATGGGTACGACCGGGTTGCGGATGCACCAGGCCGAGATGTTCTGGAAGTTCATCGCCAGCCCTTATTTCTGAACGACCGGCCGGACCTTGTCCCCCGGATTGAGGAAGCCGCCGGCCCGCAGCACGATCCGTTCGCTGCCCGAAAGGCCTTCGACCACGGCGATGCCTTTGGCACTGACCTGACCGGTCTTGACCGCGCGGCGGACCGCCTTGTCGTCCTTGTCGATCACGAAGACGTATGAGCCCTTGTCGTCGCTGAGGATGGCCGATTCCGGGAGAAGCGGGGCATTGGTCGTGCCCGACACCAGCGTTGCGGTGGCAAAACCGCCGGGGCGCAGGACCTTGTCGTAGGCAAGGGCAATGCGCGCGATCCCTTCGCGACTGGTCTGGTCGATCGTCGGCGAGAGCTGCCAGACCTGGCCCGAGAACTTGCGGTCTGTGCCAACTGGCGTGACGTCCGCGCTCGCCCCGACGGAAAGACGCGCAAGATCGGACTCCGACAGGCGCGCCTGCATTTCCATCTGCCCATCACGCGCCATGGAGAACAGGACACCCGAACCCGGAGTGACGATCTGGCCCGGTTCGGCCGCGCGTGTCAGCACAAGGCCCGCCGCCGGCGCGACGATGTTCAGGCGCGCGGCGCGGGCTCCGAGTTCGCCAAGGCTCGCCCGTGCCACGCGCACCCGCGCATTGGCTGCGTCGCGGGTGGCAGTGAGCCGGTCGATGTCCGCCTTCGAGATGAAGCCGCGCTCCACCAGCTTCAGCGCACGATCGAGGTTGGCCTGCGCGAGGCGGGCATCGGCGGCGGCCACTTCGACGTTTGCGGCCTGGCTCGCGATCTGCTGGCCCTGGACCGACCGGTCGATCACGG
This sequence comes from Novosphingobium sp. BL-A-41-Hi4B-X5A, assembly GCF_055521705.1. NCBI lineage: Bacteria > Pseudomonadati > Pseudomonadota > Alphaproteobacteria > Sphingomonadales > Sphingomonadaceae > Novosphingobium > Novosphingobium sp. BL-A-41-Hi4B-X5A. The sequence continues at coordinate 2,114,268 of NZ_CM145500.1, forward strand.
CAAGGACCTGGCCTGCACGGACCCAGTCGCCCGCATCCACCAGCACCTGGACGATCTGCCCGCCTTCTCCGGCGACCCCGACCGGCATCTCGCGCCGCGCGGCAATCGTGCCGCTGGCCGTGATGGTTCCGGCGATGGTGGTGGTGCCGGGCACCACGACGGTCACGACCTGCGCCTGCGATTCCTGCGCATCAGCGGCGGCATTGCCATCGCCCCGGTGCATCAGGAACCACACCCCGGCCAGGACCGCCACAACAACCGCGCCGATGATCCAGAGCCGTCGGGACGACCGCTGACCGTCACCCTCTCCGTCAAACATGGGCGAGGCTGCGTTGTCGGCGTTGATCGTCGTTTCGTAGTTCATGTTCGTCAATGCCTTCGTCCCGTAGCGGGGCGAGGGCAGGCCCCTTGGAATTCGAGTAGGTGTGTTACATTCATAACGCACTTGCCGCAAGCATGCGGCACCGCCGTATGGCAGGTCATTGCACTGCAATAGCTACCCTTCCGACGAGGCGCAATTCCGTCTCGACGAAGGACTTATGCCGAAATGGACACCGTGTCTTTCTTGCACCTGTAACTTTTTGTAACCGGTCGGCGACCTTTGCAGTGCAGGCAAACAACGGAACAGATGCCCAAAAGAACAACGGCCGCCTCCCGAAGGAAGCGGCCGCCGCGGATGGAGCTGGTGCTTGCGATCAATACTTGAGCTGTCGCTCGTAGAGATCGCGATAATGCTGGATACGGGTCACGCGCAGGCCCTGCATGCCCGAGCGGTCGACCGCGCGCTGCCACGATGCAAACTCCTCGAGCGTGAGGTTGTAGCGCTCGCAGACCTCGTCGATAGTCAGGAGCCCGCCGTTCACGGCCGCGACGACTTCCGCCTTGCGACGAACGACCCAGCGCGTGGTGTTGGCAGGCGGCAGACTATCGATCGTCAGGGGCTCCCCGAGCGGGCCGATGACTTGTGCCGGACGGATTTTCTGGTTCTCGATCATGTCAATCTCGTGCTTCGGCGCGGCCCTGCCGCGTCACGGTCATATCGGCGGCGAATGTGCCCAAATCGGCTTTGCTATTCGCTGAAGAGGTTGGGTTAACGACTCGTTCATGCGCCGGATTGCCCTGCACGTTCGACGCAATGAATGCAGCAGTGAGCCGGTGAAAGCTGCCACCGCGTTCGGCATCGCCGTGCTCTCCGTCGGCACCCAGCGATCGACGCAAATCCTGCGTTGCGGCAATGCGGGCGCACAGCCCGTGCCACGACAGCGGACGCAATCCGGTCCCGGCCGCCAAAGCCGTGTCGCCGCCGAAAAACGCCGCGTGATCGTTCAAACTCATATCCATCGCCGTGCTTCTAGGCGCGAGATGGCTAAGGTCCGGTAAAGGGCCCGTTTAGCTGTTGTTTATTTTGTGGCAGTCCAATGCCGCGCCGTGCGGCACGCTTTGCGCTGCGGCGCCAAACCGACTATGGCGCGCACCATGCTCGATACGGCAACACTTCCCGATCTTTTCGACCTGCCGCAACCGCTCAAGGCGCGGCGCATCGTTGTCGCCATGTCGGGCGGCGTCGACAGCTCGGTCGTCGCGGGAATCGCTGCAGCAAGCGGGGCCGAAGTGATCGGCGTAACCCTGCAACTTTACGATTATGGCGCGGCAACCGGACGCAAGGGTGCCTGCTGCGCCGGTGATGACATCCGCGATGCGCGCGCCGTGGCAGACCGCCTGGGTATCGCGCACTATGTCTTCGATCACGAATCGAGCTTCCGCGAGGAAGTGGTCGAACGCTTTGCCGACGATTATCTCAACGGTCGGACTCCGATTCCCTGCGTCCGCTGCAACATGGGGCCGAAGTTTACCGATCTGCTGGCAATGGCGCGCGAACTTGGCGCAGATTGCCTTGCCACCGGCCACTACGTGCGCCGCGTGGTCGGTGCTGACGGCCCCGAACTCCACCGCGCGTTCGATCCCGCGCGCGACCAGTCCTACTTTCTCTATGGCACGACCGAGGCCCAGCTCGATTTCCTGCGCTTTCCTCTAGGCGGATTGCCCAAGACCGAGACGCGGCGCATTGCCGAGGACATGGGCCTCGTCGTCGCCGCCAAGCCCGACAGCCAGGACATCTGCTTCGTGCCCGATGGCGACTACGCCAGAATCGTCCGTTCGGTACGCCCCGAGGGCGATGCGCCGGGCGAGATCGTCCATGCCGCCACTGGCGAAGTGCTCGGGCACCATCGCGGCATCATTCACTATACCGTCGGCCAGCGACGCGGCCTCGAGATCGGCGGGCAGCCCGAACCGCTCTACGTGATCGGCCTCGACGCACCGCAGCGCCGCGTGCTGGTGGGACCGCGCCCGATGCTGGCCGTCAGCCGCGCGACGATCACGGAAACCAACCGCATCGGCCCGCTCCCGGCAGGCCCGCTGACGGCAAAGGTGCGCTCGCTGGCCAAGCCCGTCCCCGTCGAACTCGATGGCCCGTTCGGCGAAGGCGCCACTGCAACGATTCGCTTCCTGCAGCCCGAATACGGCGTCGCCCCGGGGCAGGCCGCAGTGCTCTATGCGGGCGAGCGGGTGATCGGCGGCGGCTGGATCGATTCGACCAAGCGTTGGGACGCCTGAACCTTCAGTTCTTGCGCCCTATTTCTTCCAGGGCTCGAGCATGCAGCCCGGCCCCTTGCGATAGGTTGCGGTCTGGCTGAACACGAGGGCGAAGCGCGCTGTCACGCTCTTGGCCTCGGCGTCCTCGCTCAGGGACACCAGTTCCATCCCCGGCTCGAAGTCCTTGCGGCAATCCGACAGTTCGCGTCCGCCGACAAAGCGGCACGAACACGCGACGCGCGCGCCATAGCTGGCTCCTGTCGTCGCATAGCCGTGAATTGCCGGCCAGAACGTCGCAAGCACCGCAAGCAGCAGAGCCAGTGCAATCAGCAGCGCGCGCCAGCGCCAGCTGCGCTTGGGCGCGATCGTCAGTGACGGAGCTGTGGGGGAACTGTGGTTGCCGGTTGCCATGACTGCCGATTCTGGTCGAAAGGACTGGCCCGATGGCCCGCCGCTCGCTCTCCCTTATCCTGACCCTCGCGCTGCTGCCAGCCGTGGCTGCCTGTTCGCGGGGGACGAATGAGGCCGATGGGCCGCCGCCCGTCTCGGAAGAGGCACTGAAGGCAGTGGTCAAGGAGCCGGGCACCAGCCGTGAGAAGCTCGCCCGCGCCGTCGATGCCCTGTTCGCTCCCGAGATGGGCGAGACGCGCGCCGTCATCGTGATGAAGAACGGTCGTATCGTCGCTGAGCGTTATGCCGAGGGCTATCACGAGAACACCCGCTTCGTCAGCTGGTCGATGGCCAAGTCGGTCACTGGCGTGATGATCGGGATGCTGGTGTCCGACGGGCGCCTGCGGCTCGACGAGACCGCGCCGGTTCCGGCGTGGCAGCGCCCCGGCGACCCGCGCGGCGAGATCACGCTGCGCCAGCTGCTGCAGATGCGCTCGGGCCTGCGCCATTCCGAGGCGATCGATCCGGTCTACGAATCCGATGAAGTGCGCATGCTGTTCCTTGACGGGCGTGACGACATGGCGCGCTATGCCGAGGACCAGCCGCTTGAAGCAGAGCCGGGCCGCAAGTTCGAGTACTCCTCGGCGACCAGTGTGATCCTTGCCGATCTCGCGGCGCGCGTGCTCTCGCCTGCGCCGAACCCCGAGAATCGCCGCCAGGCCGTGGCCGACTACCTGCGTACCCGCTTGTTCGAACCGGCCGGCATGAAATCGATGCTGCCCGAGTTCGACGCCTCGGGCACGCTGATCGGCGGTTCGCTGATCCACGGCACCGCGCGTGACTGGGCGAAGTTCGGCGAGTTCCTGCGCAACAAGGGCTCGGTCAAGGGCGCGCAGATCATCCCGCGGCAGTGGATCGAGTTCATGGTCACGCCCTCCCCGCGCGAAGCGCAGTACGGCGCGCAGATCTGGCTCAACCGAACCCCGACGAACGGCGATTCCTCGCTGTTTCCCGAACGCGGCCCGAAGGACCTGTTCGCCTGCATCGGTCATCTCGGCCAGTACGTGATGGTCAGCCCGAGCCGGGGCCTCACCGTGGTCCGCCTCGGCAAGACGCAGGACGACAAGCTGGCCCCGCTGGTCGACGGCCTGGCAGACTTGGTGGCGCTCTACCGTTAGGCCATTGGCTTACGGGAGGCGGAAGAGGCCTTCCACAACCGTCACGCAATCCCCGCCCAGCAGCACGCGATCACCTTCCAGCCGGCAGACGAAGTCCGCGCCGCGTGCCGAGGCCTGATACGCAGAGAACGTCATGCGGCCGAGCTTGGCGACCCAATATGGCGTCAGCGCCGCGTGGGCCGACCCGGTGGCCGCGTCCTCGTCAATCCCGCCGCCCGGCACGAACACGCGGCTGACGATATCCGCGCCGGAGGGATGCCCCGCGCCCGGCGCGGTCGCGATGAACTGGACGTCGCCGAACCGGAGGAGCGCCTTGAAATCGGGAGCGAGTGCAAGGACTTCGTCGGGCGTGGCGTAATGGAAGATGTTGTAGCCTTCGGTCTGCCAGACCTCGCTCGGCTGCCCCGGCCCGAGCAGGGGCACGGCCTCATCGAAGGTGCCCGGAACGGTGGGCACGGCCGGGAGCGAAAGCCCATAGCGATCGCCATCGCGCGCAACTTCGAGCACGCCGGCCTTGCGCGTCGAGAAAGTGACGCGGCCGCGCATCGGGTCCTGCGCCAGCACCACGTGCCCAGATGCCAGCGTGGCGTGTCCGCACATCGCGACTTCGACCGCAGGGGTAAACCAGCGCAGTTCGAAATCGGCCGCGCCGGTGTGATCGGGCACCAGAAACGCGGTCTCCGCGAACATGTTCTCGGCACCGATCGCCTGCAGCGTCGCGTCGTCCGGCCAGGCCTCGAGCATCATCACCGCCGCCTGATTGCCACCCAGCGCGCGGGCGGTGAAGGCATCGACGTGGAAGTAGGGGACTTTCGAATCGGTCACGCGGCTGTCCTCAAGTATTGGGCGCACCCTGGGCGAGGATGGCCGGGCTGGTACCGTCGGGACCTGGGCTGAGCAGGTTCTCCGCGCCCATCATGTCCTCGTCGACCAGCCCTTCGGGATCGGGGTGGATGAGGATCTCGACGCCGGGGAACTCCGCCATCAGTTTGTCCTCGATCTCGTCCATAACACGATGCGCCTCGGTCACGGTCATGCGTCCGTCGACCCAGACGTGGAACTGGACGAAATCGCGGTTGCCGCTGGTGCGGGTGCGCAAGTCATGCAGGCCCTTGAGTTCCGGATGCGCCGCGACGACTTCGAGAAAGCGCTCGCGCTTTTCGAGCGGCCATTCGTGGTCCATCAGCTGATCGACGGCTTCCTGCGATGCGCCCCACGCGCCCCAGGCCAGCCACAGCGCGATGCCGAACGCGAACACCGCATCCGCGCCCTTGATGCCCACGTAAGTGTCGAGCACCAGTGCGGCGATGACCGCGAGGTTGAGGAACAGGTCGGACTTGTAGTGGACGTTGTCGGTGCTGATGGCCAGGCTGCCGGTCTGCCGGATGACGTGGCGCTGGTAGGCCAGCAGTGCCAGCGTGGCGCCGAGCGCGATGGTCGAGACGACGACACCCGATTCGGCCTCGGCCACTTGCGCCTGCCCGAGGAACTGGCCGACCGCGCGGAAGGCAAGGCCGATGGCCGAGATCGAGATCAGCACGACCTGGAACATCGCCGCCAGCGCCTCGGCCTTGCCGTGCCCGAAGCGGTGGTTGTGGTCATCGGGCTGCGAGGCGACCCACACGCCGAGCAAGGTCGCAAGGCTTGCCACGAGGTCGAGCGCGGTATCCGCGAGCGAGCCGAGCATGGCGGTCGACCCGGTGGACAGGACCGCCCACGCTTTCATGCCGACCAGCAGCACCGCCACCGAAATGCTGGCAAGCGCCGCCTTGCGATTGAGGTCGGCGTGGGTGTCGGTGCGGGTCATGTCCATGTTTCAGGCCCTTAAGGGTAAAGCAGGGTGCTGGTCCAGCCGCCTGCGCCGTCGCCAACGAAGCGGCGGCGTTCGTGGAGGCGGTAGTCGCGATCCTGCCAGAACTCGATTGCCGAAGGGGTCACGCGGTAACCGGACCAGTGCGCCGGGCGCGGCACATTGCCATCGGGGTACTGCTGCCGCAGCGCATCGACCCGGTCGAGGTAGACCTGCCGGTCGGGGAGCGGGCGCGACTGGTCGGACGCTGCCGAGCCGAGCCGGGATTCGGGATGCCGGCTGGCGAAGTAGGCGTCGGCCTCCGCGGCCGTGACTTCGGCAATCGTGCCTTCGATGCGGATCTGGCGGCGCAGCGACTTCCAGTGGAACAGCAGCGCGACGTTGGGATTTGCCGCCAGTTCCCCGCCCTTGCGGCTGTGGAAGTTGGTGTAGAACACGAAGCCGTCCGGGCCGTGGCCCTTGAGCAGCACCATCCGCACCGAGGGGCGGCCATCGGGTGTGGAGGTGGCCAGCGCCATCGCATTGGGGTCGTTGGGCTCGTTGGCCTGGGCCTGCGCGAACCACGATTCGAAGATCGCGATGGGATCGGCGTGGGGGATCGCGTCGGAATTCTGTTCAGGTTGCACTGGAATTTCCTGAAAGGGGTTTACGGGGTTTACACAGTCCAGAGAAAACTCTCCGGCGGGGTTTTCTGAACGGCCGGGCTCCCTGCCTCGATGGGCAGTCTGGCTTGGCGGGAGCGGTTTTCCATGACCGGGATCAATTGCATGGGACCGGCCTACTCTTCTGCTGCGATGTAGGAAAGCCAACCTTGCGGGCAGGCCGCGCGCGCCCTAGCTAGAGAGCCATGGCCGATCCGTATTCCACCCTGGGTGTTCCCCGCAGCGCAAGCGAGAAGGACATCAAGTCTGCCTATCGCAAGCTGGCCAAGGAACTGCACCCGGACACCAACAAGGACAACCCCAAGGCAACGGAGCGCTTTTCCGAAGTGACCCGCGCCTATGACCTGCTGTCCGACAAGGACAAGCGGGCCAAGTTCGACCGTGGCGAAATCGACGCCGATGGCAACCCGACTGGCCCGTTCGGCGGCGGCTTCGGTGGCGGCGGCGGCTTCGGCGGGCATCAGGGCGGTTTCCGCCACGATGGCGGTTTCGAAGGCGGCTTCGGCGGGGGCCCCGACATCGGCGACATCTTCGAGGGGCTGTTCGGCGGGCGCGGCGGCATGGGTGGTATGGGAGGCATGGGAGGCGGCGCGCGCCGTGGCCCTCCCCCTAAGGGCGCCAATGTGAACTACCGCCTGCAGGTATCGTTCATCGACGCGGCAACGCGCGCGAACCAGCGCATCACCTTGTCTGACGGCAAGACGATCGATCTCAAGCTGCCTGCGGGGCTGGAAAGCGGCCAACAGATGCGGCTGGCCGGCAAGGGCGAGCCCGGCCCCGGCGGCAATGGCGATGCCATCGTCACGCTCGAGATCGGCAGCCACCCGTTCTACGAGCGCGACGGCGACAACATCCGGCTCGACCTGCCGATCAGCCTGGCCGAGGCGCTGAACGGGGCCAAGGTGAAGGTGCCGACTGTCGACGGCGCGGTCATGCTCACGGTTGCGCCGGGCAGTTCGAGCGGGCGCACGCTGCGCCTCAAGGGCAAGGGCTTTACCCGCAAGGACGGCACGCGCGGTGACCAGCTGGTGACGCTGCAGATCGATCTTCCGGCAGATGACGGGGACCTGAAAGCGCGTCTCGAGGGTTGGGCGGACATGCGCAACCTTCGTGACAAGCTTGGTGTCTAAGTGAACGCCCCCGGCCAGACCCCGCCGGGGCCCCGCCCACTTGTCGACATGCCGGATCTTTCGCCCGAAGCCCGGCGGCGCGAAGCACTGCGCTGGCGTTCGGGCCTTGCCGAGGCCCGCGAGAAGCTTGGCCCCGGCAGCAAGGCCTGGGAAGTGATCAAGCGCGTCTGGGTCGGCGTCTTCAACGACGGCTCGATCCATGCCGGCAATCTTGCCTACATGATCGTGATTGCGCTGTTCCCGTTCTTCATCACAGGGGCCGCGCTGTTCTCGTTCATCGGCGAGGCGAGCCAGCGCGCCGCCGCAATCGATACAGTGCTGATCGCCTTGCCTCCGGTCGTTGCGACGACGATCGAGCCCGTTGCCAGAAGCGTGATCGAGGCGCGGACCGGATGGCTGCTGTGGATCGGCGGAATCTTCGGCCTGTGGACGGTCGGCAGTCTGGTCGAGACGATCCGCGACATCTTGCGCCGCGCCTATGGCACGCGCTGGGAGCACGCCTTCTGGCGATACCGGCTGGCATCGACCGGAATCACGCTGGCGTCGGTTGTGCTGATTCTTCTCGCCATTTTCGCCCAGGTCGTGATCGGTGCGGCGCAGGAGGTGATCGAGGCGTGGCTGCCGCAATTTGCCGATCTGCTTGGCAGCCTTGCCCTGTCGCGCTTCATTCCGGCTGCGGTTCTTTATGGCGCGCTGTGGCTGCTGTTCATTTCGCTGACGCCCGGCGCCTATCGCGGGCGCGGCTATCCGAAGTGGCCGGGGGCGCTGTTCGTGACGGTCTGGTGGATCGTGGTGACGACGCTGCTGCCCACCGCCTTGCGGACGTTCTTTTCCTACGATCTGACCTATGGAAGTCTTGCCGGGGTGATGATCGCCCTTTTCTTTTTCTGGCTTGTGGGCTTAGGGATGGTTGTGGGGGCCGAACTCAACGCCGCACTTGCCGAAACGCCGGAAGAGCGCGACATGCTGGGCCAGGCTGACAATCGCGCACGCGCATCGCGCACAAGCGCCGGGAACGAGACAAGAAGCGAGAACACTGACGCATGACCGGACTTATGCAAGGCAAGCGCGGCCTGATCATGGGCCTCGCCAACGACAAGTCGCTCGCCTGGGGCATTGCCAAGCTGCTTCACGAACATGGCGCTGAACTGGCCTTTTCCTATCAGGGCGAGGCGCTGGAAAAGCGCGTGCGACCGCTGGCAGCGAGCCTTGGCAGCGATTTCCTGATCGAATGCGACGTGTCCGACATGGCCGCGCTCGACCAGACGTTCGAGACGCTGAAAGCCAAGTGGCCGACGATCGACTTCATCGTCCACGCCATCGGCTATTCGGACAAGACCCAGCTGCGCGGAAAGTTCTACGACACCACGCTCGACAATTTCCTGATGACCATGAACATCTCCGCCTACAGCCTGGTGGCGGTGACCAAGCGGGCCATGGAGATGATGCCGAACGGCGGTTCGATCCTGACGCTGACCTATTACGGCGCGGAGAAGGTCGTGCCGCACTACAACGTGATGGGCGTGGCCAAGGCGGCGCTGGAAACCAGCGTGAAGTACCTTGCCAACGACTGCGGGCCTTCGGGCGTGCGCGTGAATGCGATTTCGGCAGGACCGATCAAGACGCTGGCCGCCAGCGGCATCGGCGACTTCCGCTACATCCTCAAGTGGAACGAGCTGAACAGCCCGCTGCGCCGCAACGTGACGATCGAGGACGTGGGCGGTGCGGGCCTCTACCTGCTTTCGGACCTGTCATCGGGCGTGACCGGCGAGACGCATCATGTCGATGCCGGGTATCACACTGTCGGCATGAAGCAGGAAGACGCGCCGGATATCGCGCTGGGGTGATTTCGTTGGCGGGGTGATTTTACCGGCTATCGCCGGTGCCCACCCCCAACCCCTCCCGCCTGCGGGAGGGAAGACCGCACAGTCGATCTTCAGGGCTGCGCGGGTGCGGGGGTAGCCGGAGCCTGTTCCCCGGCTTGCTCCCGTTCGCGCTTCAGCCTTGCTTCGTATTCCTTCTCGATCTGCTCGACCCGCGCCTGTTCAGCTGCGGCATCGGCATCGATCGTCTCGAGACGCTTGGCGCGTTCTTCCTCGATCAGCTTGCCGAACTGGACGTCGGTGCTGTTCTTCTTCTCGGCATAGGCACGATCGATCAGGCGGGAAAGGCAGCCGGTGGCGCCGCCAGCGCCCACGGCCGAGCAGGAATTGGTGCCGAAGTTGCCGACCGTCTCATAAGCGCGGACCTTCTGGCTCCAGGCCTGATTGACAAGGGCATTGGGATTGTCGCGCAGCGGCTTGGGAATGCGGAAGCGCTCTTCCTCTTCCTTGCGCGCGCAGACGGTGATCGTGCTGCCTTCGGACTTGGGGCAGGGATCGTCGCCATAGACGATCAGCTGGTTGACCTTCTCGCCCGAGGGATCGACCAGCGGCTGGTCCGCTTGCGCAAGGGCCGGAGCGGCAAAGGCGCTGGACAGCAGCAGGGCGGCAGGGATCAGGCGCTTCATCATCGGTCTCCGGTCAGGCTTGCCCCGATATAGGGCGCGCTGCCTGTGAATGGTAGATGAAGGAGTGCAGTTCCCTGCGCTGGATCAAATCCGCTTGGAAAGTGCAATGGCGGCGCGGCAGCCGAGGCGGATGGCGTGGAACAGCACTGGGTAGGCGGGCGCCTTCTCGGCACCTGCCGCCAGCGCGGCATCGCGATGCTCGCGCTCATCATCGCGGAATTCGCGGATCATCGCGGCGAGTTCGGGGTCTTCGTCGCCCAGTTCATCGAGCTGTTCGGTGTAGTGCCGGTCAATCTCGGTCTCGATCGCGGCGGTGCAGGCCATCGCCGCTTCGGGGCCGATCAGGGCGGTGGCCGCGCCAAGGGCAAAGCCTGCTGCCGACCATACCGGCTGGAGTGCGGTGGGCCTCACGCCGCGTTTGGCGATCAGGGCGTCGAACTTTTCGCGGTGTCCGGCTTCCTGCTCGGCCATTGCGGCGATTTCTGCCGAATGCGGTGCGCGGTTGCCCATCACGGCAAGCTGGCCTGCGTAGATCCGCGTCGCGCCGAATTCGCCGGCCTGATCGACGCGCAGCATTTCGGCGAATTTGGTCATCTCACGCTCCCTTGCGGCCTTTGCCGAGCAGCGCAAACACGAGGATCGCGCCTGCTGTCGAGATCAGGAAATTGAACCCGGCGAGGCTGATTCCGAAGAGGTCCCAAGGGGCATGGTCACAGCGCACGACCGGGGCATTCATGATCGCGTCCAAGGGATTGCCGCCACCCGCGACCGTGGAACAGGCGGTGACGCCTTCCCACCAGCCATATTCGACACCGGCATGAAACCCGCCGATCAGGCCGGAAATGCCGATGGCGGTGGCGGCGAGCGTCACTGCCAGATCGCCGGAGCCCTTGCCCTTCATCGTCAGCGCCAGAACCGCCAACACGATCGCGGCGATATGCGGATAGCGCTGCCACCAGCACATCTGGCAGGGATAAAGCCCGAACACGTATTGCGAGATCAGCGCCCCGCCCATCAGCGCGGCGGGGACGATCAGGGCAAGCGCATAGGCGGCGTTGCGGGACTGCTGCGAAGTCATGGGCAGCGCCTTATTAGCGCTTCATCTTCGCTGCAAGCGCGGCGCGCGGCTGGGTCCGGTTCAGGGTCTGCACGGCGTAGTACAGCTGGAAATCCTTGATGTCCTTCGCCTTCAATTCTTCCGGCGTCATCTTGAAGCGCGGGTCCTCGATCTTGTCCTTCTCGAGGTCCTTGTCCTCGAGCTTGATCTCGTTGATCAGGTGGCCGCGCAGGTCGCTCTCGCGGTAGGAGCGCAGCTGGCGCTTGCGCAGGTCGGGGTCGGAGATCTGCGGCACGGTGATATCGGGATCGATGCCGCCTTCCTGCACGCTGCGGCCCGAAGGCGTGTAATAGCGCGCGGTGGTGAGCTTGACCGCGGTATCGCGGGTCAGAGGGATCAGCGTCTGCACGCTGCCCTTGCCGAAGCTGCGCTGGCCCATGACCACGGCGCGGTGCTGGTCCTGCAGGGCACCCGCCACGATCTCCGACGCCGAGGCCGAACCTTCGTCGATCAGCACGATCATCGGAATGCCCTTGGCGATATCGCCCTTGGTGTCGATCTCTGCCGGGTAGACCTCAGTATCGCGGGCATAGCGGCCGCGCTGCGAGACGATCGTGCCCTTGTCGAGGAACAGGTCCGACAGGGCAACGGCTTCGTCAAGCAAGCCGCCGGGGTTGCCGCGCAGGTCGAGCACGAGGCCGGTGACCTTGCCGCCGGACTTCGCCTTGGCATCGTTCCACGCGCGCTGGACCGAAGCGCCGACGTCGGCGCTGAAGCTGGAGACCGAAATGACGGCGACATTGCCCTTCATTTCGAGCTCGACGGGCTTCAATTCGATGATCTTGCGCGTGATGGTGACATCGAACGGTTCGTCGCGGCCGGGGCGGAAGACGCTGAGCTTTATCTGCGTGCCGGGGACGCCACGCATCTGATCGACCGCCTCGTCAAGCGAGCCACCGTAGATCAGCTTGCCATCGAGGTGGGTGATGAAGTCGCCCGCCTTGATGCCGGCGAGGTCTGCCGGGCTGCCCTTGGTCGGCGCGATGACCTTGACCGCGCCGTCGTCCATGGTGACCGACAGGCCCAGCCCGCCATAGGAGCCTTCGGTCTGCGTGCGCAGGTTCTCGAAATCGCGGGCGTCGAGATAGGCGCTGTGCGGATCGAGCGTGGCGAGCATGCCGTCGATCGCGCCCTTGAGCAGCTTGTCGTCGTCGACCGGCTCGACATAGCTGGACTTGATCCGTTCGTAGACGGCCATGAGCTTGCCAAACTCGGGGCCGGACTTGGCATCGACGGCGGCAAGGCCGGTGGTCGCAACCGGAATCAGCGCTACGGCGGTAACGAGCGCAGTGGCGCGCAGCAGGGGGGCGAACTTCATGTGCCCGGGGGCCTTTCGCGAAGAGGCAATCATTGCAGCGGTTCTATAACCGGCTCTGAATTAACACCAGATGAGGTTTTGGGACAGGGCGAGCCCGCTTCGTCGACAAACTGCAGATGGCGTCCGACCAGCGTCGTCAGCCGCGCACGTCGAGCGGGTTTACCGGGGTGCCATCGCGGCGCAACTCGACCGTGAGGACCGGACGGCCCGGCCCGGCGATTCCCAGTGGCGAGCCTTGCACGACCTTGTCACCCACCCGCGCGGCAACGCGGCCGAGATTGGTGACGAGCGTGGTCCAGCCGCCGGAATGTTCGACGATGACGATGGTGCCATAGCCGCGATAGGGCCCGGCAAAGGCGACGCGGCCATCGGCGGGGGAGACGACTTGCGCGCCTCCCGCAGGCGCGAGCGAAACGCCCGTTGTCAGGCCCGTAGGCGACTGCGCGCCGAAGCCCGAGACGAGACGGCCCGCGACCGGCATGATCCAGGCGAGCTTCGGCGTGGATGTAGCGAGGGGCGGCGGCGGCGCGTCCAGCACCTTGAGCACCTCGCCAGGGCGGGTCGGCGGCAGCACCGGGCCGGGGAGTGCGGCAAGTTGCTGGCGCAAGGCACCGTCGGCTTCGAGCTTGCCCATCAGGCCGGACAGGTCGCGGGTCTGCTCGGCCAGGGCCAGGGCACGATCGGATTCCTGCGCGGCAACGCCCTGCGCCGCGCGCGATGCCAGCCTCTGGCGGCTCTCAAGGGCGGCAAGTTCGGTGCGGCGGGCGCCGAGGGACTTTTCGCCTTCGCGCAATTGCTGCGCGGCGAGACGCGCTTCATCCTGCAGCTTGCGACCGCGCACGATTTCGGCGCGCAGGGAGGCAGTGCGCCGCTGCACTTCGGGGAGCATGGTTTCCATCACTGCGCGCAGGTGGATGGTATCGCGCACTGAATCGGCGCGGACGAGACTGAAAGCGAGCGGGCGACGGGCCATCATCTGCAATGCCGCTGTCAGCCGCACGACCGGCTCCTGCCGCTCGGCCATGCGACTGCGCAAGGTTTCGCGCTGGCGATCGATCAGCACGATCTTCGCCTGCGCCAGCTGGATCTCTGCCTCGGACTGCTGGATGCGGGCAGCGACAGCGGCGGCTTCGCGCGCCGTGCGGTCCGCCTCGGCGGTAACCTTGCGCGCGGCCTGTTCGAGGTGTTCGGCGCGGCTGCGCGATTGGGCCAGTGCCTGCCCCGCACGGCGCAGCACCTCGCGGGCCTCACCGGCATCGGCATAGGGCGTGGCCTGCTGCGCCGTTACCTGCCAGCCCAACACGCCAGCCAGCGACAGGCATATGAAGGCAAAGGCAAGGCGTGACGTCATGCCGCCACTATCCTTCGCGGTGATAGGGATGGCCAGCGAGAATGCTGGTCGCGCGCCAGAGCTGTTCGGCGAGCATGGCGCGCGCCATCATGTGCGGCCAGGTGGCCTTGCCAAAGGCAATGAGCAGGTCGGCGGAATCGCGCAAAGGGTCATCATGACCGTCCGCCGCGCCGATCAGGAAGCGGCATTCGCGTACGCCATCATCGCGCCACCGGCCAAGGATTGCCGCGAACTCGCTTGAGGTCAGCTGCTTGCCGCGTTCATCAAGCGCGACAGTGCGGGCGGGCGTCTGCGACGGGGGGGGGATGGAGCCGCCCCGGTCGGGCAGCTCGGTCATCTTCCAGCCCCACGAAATGCGCTTGGCATAACGCTCGACCAGCTCGGCCTCGGGCGAACGGCCGATCTTTCCGCGGGCGATGACATGGAGCAGCATGGGCGGGGTCTAGCGGGATTTACACCGCAAGAGAATCCCCTGGCGAAAATGCAGCGGCACAAGCCCTTGGCGGATGCCAAGGGCGCACTTCACGACCTCACGCCGCGCCAGCGTCTCCGAAGGCCCACATGCGTTCGAGGTTGTAGAACGTGCGCACTTCCGGGCGGAACAGGTGGACGACCACGTCGCCCGCATCGATCAGCACCCAGTCTGCCGCGGGAAGCCCTTCGATCCGCACGTGACCGAAGCCGCCGTGCTTGATGCGCTCGGCCAGCTTCTGCGCCATTGCGGCGACCTGACGGGTCGAGCGGCCCGAGGCGATCACCATGTAATCGGCAACGGAGCTCTTGCCCTCAAGCGGGATGGACACGACCTCCTGCGCCTGATCGTCGTCAAGCGACTGCAGCACGAGATCGTGCAGCGCGGCGGGGGTGTAAGGAGTCTTGGGTGCGGTGCCGGCATTGGCCGACAGCGGTTGTACGCTGGTCATGATGCGCGAAATGGCCTCCGTGGCTCAAGAGTCAAGTGATAACGGTTGGAACGCGCAAGAGTTTCTATGCTCCGCACCATGGCGGAACATGGATCAAGGTATTGCGCGGTCAGGGTTTTCCTCGCCGGATAAGGCCCCGGGGGATCAGGCGATGCGTGACGGCATCGCGCTGGGCCGCTGGTGCATAGCGGCGGGACCAATCGGGGTCATGGGCGCGAATCGCGCTGGCGGACCGATGGTCAGGATCGAAGCGAAGAATGGTCAGCGCCGGAGCGCTCCGCATTGCGCCGGAAACAAACTGTCCGGGCCGCTGGCGCCAGCGGCGCAGCCAGGCCATGGCAGGGCTTGCCAAGGCAGCCGAATCATAACCCGGACGCGCGATCACCGCAATCGGCATCTCGCGGGCGATCTGCTGCCAGTGTTTCCACTTGTGGAACTGGGCAAGGTTGTCAGCCCCCATCAGCCAGATGAAGCGGCGTCTTGGATAGCGCCGCTTGATCGCGCGCAGGGTGTCGACAGTGAAGCGCGTGCCGAGTTCACGCTCGATCGCGGTGGCGCGGATCGGAGCGTTGCGGCTCTGCCCGCGGGCAGAGGCCAGCCGCGCTTCGAGCGGAGCCATGCCCTGCACCGTTTTGAGCACGTTGCCGGGCGAGACCAGCCACCACACCTCGTCCAGCCCCAGCGCTTGAATTGCGAAGAGCGTGACGCGGCGGTGGCCGCCGTGCGCGGGGTTGAAGCTGCCGCCGAACAGGCCGGTCAGGGGTGCAGCGGGATTCCTCAGGGTCTCACTTGCCCCGAACCGCGGACCAGCCACTTGTAGGTGGTGAGGCCTTCGAGCGCGACCGGGCCGCGTGCATGGAGGCGCCCGGTGGCGATGCCGATTTCCGCGCCAAGGCCGAATTCGCCACCATCGGCGAACTGGCTGGAGGCGTTGTGCATGACGATCGCACTGTCGACTTCGGTGAGGAAGCGGTCTGCCACGGCCTGATCCTCGGTGACGATGGCGTCGGTATGGCCCGAGGCATGGGCGGAGACGTGCGCCAGTGCTTCATCGAGGCCATCGACCACGGCGACCGAGAGGATGGCGTCGAGATATTCGGTGTCCCAGTCGTTCGCGGCGACAGGCACGATGCGCGGATCGATGGCGCGGGCGCGGGCATCGCCGCGCAGCTCGCAACCTGCATCGAGCAGCGGTTCGACCAGGCCGTGCGGATCGGGATAGGTCGCATCGATCAGCAGCGTTTCCATCGCCCCGCAGATGCCGGTGCGGCGCATCTTGGCGTTGAGCACGATCGCCTTGGCCATGGAGGGATCGGCAGCGGCGTGGACGAAAGTGTGATTGATGCCATCGAGGTGGGCGAGAACCGGCACGCGGGCATCGGCCTGGACGCGTGCGACGAGGCTCTTGCCGCCGCGCGGCACGATCATGTCGATCAGGCCAGCGGCGGCGAGCATGGCACCAACGGCGGCGCGGTCCTGCGTGGGCATGAGCTGGACGGCTTCAGCGGGCACGCCACCTTCGACGAGGCCAGCGACCAGCGCCTTGTGGATCGCGCGGTTGGAGTGGACGGCCTCGGAGCCGCCGCGCAGGATCGTGGCGTTGCCGGAGCGGACGCAGAGCGCAGCGGCATCGGCGGTCACGTTGGGGCGGCTTTCGTAGATGATGCCGATCACGCCGACGGGAATGCGCAGGCGCTGCAACACCATGCCGTTGGGGCGCGCGGCCTCCGAAATGACTTCGCCGACGGGATCGGCAAGGCTGGCCACCTGTTCGACCGCATCGGCGATCCCGGCAAGCCGCTCCGGCGTCAGCTTGAGGCGATCGAGCATGGCGCCGGTGAGGCCGTTCGCCTCGCCATTGGCCATGTCCTGCGCATTGGCGGCGAGGATTTCGGCCTCGGCAGTGCGCAGGGCTGCAGCGGCAAGTTTGAGCGCGCGCTCCTTGGCTGGCGAATCCATCCGCGCCAGCTGGCGCTGCGCCGTGCGGGCGGCGCGGGCGAGACCTTCGACCAGATCGGTCACGGATTCGGGCTGCTGTGCGGGCTGACTGGACATGGGCTGCGCACTAGCACCGCGATTGTCGCGTGTCATCCGGATGGGAGCACGAACCGTCGAGTCGAAATCTTCGAGAGCGCGAATTGTGCGCCTGCTTACACCGCTGCAAACGATTCATCGGGGGACTCACACGATTCAGCGCGTCTTTCCCGATTCGGATTCGCCAGCCGGGAACCCGACGTCTAGTCCGCGCCGCGACGGGATCTGAATTAACCAAAACCACGCAGATATACGACGGGGGTCGCCTGCCTGTGCCATCGATAAAGCCTGCCCGCTTTGCGGCTGCGCCAGCTGTGGCCAGCGCTGTCGCCCGTGTGCGCAGCTGGTTTCCGGAGCGCGAGTTCTTCATGCGCTCGCAGGGTCAGGTCCGCTTCATCCGCATTTCCTCGCGCCTGCAGATGACCGTGGCCGGTGGCGTTGCTGCGGCGGTGCTGCTCTGGCTGGTGGTCATGGCGGCGACATTGTTCTCGCAATTCACCGCCGCGCGCGATCACGCCGCACTGCTCGAGCGTGAGGCGGCAGTCGCTTCGGCCGAGAGCCGGGTGGCGAAGTATCGCGGCGGGCTGGAAGGCGTGGCGGACGACCTCGATCGTCGCCAGGACTTCATCGAGAAGGCGATCGAAGGCACGATCGGCGAGCTGCCCAAGGACCTGCCGCAAGGCACCGTATCCGACAGCAGCGGCGAAGCGCAGAAAACCGTGCGCAAGATCTCGATGGAATTGCCTGAAGCGCGGCGCCTTGCCGAAGTGGAAGCGCGCCAGCTGGCCTTCATCGAACGCCTCACCCGCTTTGCCGATGCGCGTTCGGCGCAGGCGGAGACGGCGATCCGGCGCGTCGGGCTCAACCCGGCGATGCTGCGCGCTGCTTCGCGCGAAGGCCAGGGCGGCCCGCTGATCCGCCTGTTCACCGGCAACGATGACAGCGTGGATCCTCGCTTTGCCCGCCTTGGTGCCAGCCTCGAGCGGATGGCCGCGCTGGAAAAGGGGCTGCGGCGTATCCCGAACACCCTGCCTGCGAGCCTCGAGTACATTTCGAGCGGCTTCGGTTACCGTTCGGACCCGTTCACCGGTGGTCCGGCGTTTCATGCCGGGCTCGATTTCCGCGGCCCCGTCGGCGCGCCGATCTATTCGGCGGCGGCAGGCACGGTCAGCTTCGTCGGCCAGCGCCAGGGTTACGGCAATGTTGTCGAAGTCAGCCACGGCAACGGGCTGATGACGCGCTACGCCCACATGTCGCGCACAGCCGCGCGGATCGGCCAGAAGGTCGACGCCGGCAGCGAGATCGGCAAGATCGGTAACACCGGGCGCTCGACCGGGCCCCACCTCCATTTCGAAGTGCGGATCAATGACCGTCCGGTCAATCCGCGCCCCTTCCTTGAGGCAAACAGGCATGTTCAGGAAATCCGCGCCGGAAACGCCGCGCACCGCGTCAACAATCTTGGGGGGAAGTAATTCAGCAATGGCCGCGACTTTCTCCGTGCTTGGTGCCGATCTCGCCGTGAAGGGCGATCTTTCGGCGACGGCCGATCTCCACATCGATGGCAGCGTCGAAGGCGACATCACTTGCGCCGCATTGGTGCAGGGCGAGAAGAGCACCGTCACCGGCGCGATCAAGGCCAAGAGTGCGCGGCTTTCGGGCACTGTGCACGGATCTATCGAGGCGGGCGAGCTGGTGATCCTCAAGACCGCGCGCATCCACGGCGATGTGAACTACGACGCGCTGACGATTGAGCAGGGCGCGCAAGTCGATGGGCGCTTCGCCCATCACGTCCATGCGGGCGAGGAGCCGTCGCTGACTCTGGTCAGCTGAGGGTTCTCTGTCTGGTGCGCCCCTGTCATCCGTCAGGGGCTAGCGGCACCGGCCCGCTCCCCCGCCCGGCCACCCAAATCCTGCCGCAAAGGGCGAGCGGGCAGCGGAGCGGGCCGGTGCCGCAACTCTTTTCTTGCCGATTCGCCATTCCCGGCTTACATCGGCGAGGTTCAAGGCCGCTCCGCGAGGGGCGGCCCTTATTGTATCCGCTTTTTGCGGGACCGCTTTTTTCGGGAGATTGTCCGTGAGCAACCAGCCCACGTATCCGCTGATGCCGCACGCCACTGCGTCCTGGCTCGTCGACAACACCGCCCTGACCTTCGAGCAGATCGCCGAGTTCTGCGGCCTTCACATCCTTGAAGTGCAGGCCATGGCCGATGACCTCGCCGGGCAGAAGTACACCGGGCGCGATCCGATCCACTCGGGCGAATTGAACCAGGCCGAGATCGACAAGGGCCAGGCAAACCCGGAATACAAGCTCAAGATGCAGCGTGCGCCGATCTCGGTCAGCCGCACCAAGGGCCCGCGCTATACGCCGGTTTCGAAGCGCCAGGACAAGCCGGACGGCATCGCCTGGATCCTGCGCAACCATCCGGAAGTTTCGGACGCGCAGATCGGCAAGCTGATCGGCACGACGCGCACCACCATCGCCGCGATCCGCGATCGCAGCCACTGGAACATCGGCAACATCAACCCCAAGGACCCGGTGACGCTGGGCCTGTGCTCGCAGCGCGAACTCGATTCGCTGGTGGCCAAGGCTGCCAAGAAGGCCGGCATCGAGGACAACGGCGAAGCCGCGCTGCGCCTTGGCACCGACCGTGAAGCGCTGATCGAGGAGCTGCGCGCAGAGCGTCAGGCCTCGGCCAAGGCAGCTTCGGAAGCGGCGCAGGAAGCTGAAGCGGCCGCATGGCTGGCAGCCCGCCGCGCTGAAGGTATTTCGGACAGCTGAGCTTTCGGCTGATTGCTGAATTGAGAAGGGCCGCCCTTGGGAAAGGGCGGCCTTTTTGTTGGCTGTCGCCAAGGCCCACCCCTGACCCCTCCCGCCTGCGGGAGGGGAAGAAGTCGCGAGGTGCGTCAGATCGCCAGCACGATCTTGCCGATGTGGCTGCCCTCTTCCATGCGGGCGTGCGCGGCGGATGCTTCAGCCAAGGCAAAGGTCCGGTCCATGATCGGGCGCAATTCTCCGGTGGCGACGAGCGGCCAGACCGTCTCGCGGATTTCGGAGGCGAGCGCCGCCTTGAAGGCCTTTGACCGCGGGCGCAGCGTCGAGCCGGTGAGCGTGAGGCGGCGGCGCATGACTTCGGCCATGTTGAGTTCCGCCTTGACCCCGCCTTGCACCGCGATCGTGACGTGGCGGCCATCATCGGCGAGGCACTTGAGATTGCGCGCCACGTAATCACCGGCGACCATATCGAGAACCATGTCCACACCGCGGCCTGCGGTGATGCGCTTGACCTCTTCCACGAAGTCAGCGGCCTTGTAGTCGATCGCATGGGCCGCGCCGATCTCGAGCGCCTGGGCGCACTTCTCCGACCCGCCGGCGGTGACGATCACCGTCACGCCGAACAGCTTGCCGAGCAGGACCGCCATCGAGCCGATACCGCTGGTGCCGCCATGGACGAGGATCGTTTCGCCCGGCGCTGCCATGCCGCGTTCGAACACGTTGTGCCACACGGTGAACAGCGTTTCCGGAATCGCCGCAGCCTCTGCCATGGAAAGGCCGGTTGGCACCTGCAGGCACTGCGCCGCTTCGGCGATGCAGTATTCGGCATAGCCCCCGCCCGCGACCAGCGCGCAGACCATGGTGCCGGTGAAAGGCCAGGTCACCCCTTCGCCCATCGCGACGACCTGACCTGACACTTCGAGGCCTGGCAGGGGCGAGGCATCGGGCGGCGGGGGATAGAAGCCCTGGCGCTGGATGACATCGGGGCGATTCACGCCCGCAAAGGCCACCTTGAGCAGCACTTGTCCGGGGCCAGGCTGCGGGACCGGGACCGTTTCAGGCCGCAGGACCTCGGGCCCGCCGGGTGCGTCCCAGCCGATTGCCGTCATTGTTGCAGGAATGCCGCTCATCCACCGCCCTTGTCGTTATCGAATACCAATTTGCCCTTGGCTAGCCATGCAAGGCGTTGACAGCAAGGCATTGCAATGCCCAAACTACCCGGAATGGACATTGACGAGCGCCCTCGCCCGAAAGGGGACTTGGCCAGCCAGCTGGCAACCGAAATGCTCGACCCCTATTCGCACGACGAACTGAACGAGCGCATTCGCCTGCTCGAACTCGAGATCATGCGCACTGTCGCCCACCGCGACAAGGCGAGCGCCCATCGCGCTGCGGCCGAAGCGCTGTTCCGAACGCCTCCACCATCAGGCGAGGCAGGATGAATTCGCGCGCCCTTCCCTTTGCCGAAGGGCGTTACCATATCTCACGATATACGGGTGTCTTTCAGGCATCTGTTCTCACCCTCACACGTGGTTTAGCCCGGGTTAATAACGCGTGTGCACTCTCCATGTCGGAGAACCCACCGGCGCAAGCCAGAAAGTAGCCGCAACATGCCCAGTTTCGCCCAGAGTCTCGAGAAAACGCTGCACACCGCGCTCGCCAACGCGTCCGAGCGCAGCCACGAGTACGCGACTCTCGAGCATCTCCTGCTGGCCCTGATCGATGATCCGGACGCGGCGCAGGTCATGCAGGCTTGCGGCGTGGACCTCGGCGATCTCGGCGATGTGGTGCGCCAGTACCTCGATCAGGAATACCAGTCGCTCAAGACCCAGGAGAAGGCCGATCCGCAGCCGACCGCCGGGTTCCAGCGGGTGATCCAGCGCGCCATCCTTCACGTGCAGTCCTCGGGCAAGGACACCGTGACAGGAGCGAACGTGCTGGTAGCGCTGTTCTCCGAGCGTGATTCATACGCCGTCTACTTCCTGCAGCAGCAGGACATGAGCCGCCTCGACGCGGTCAGCTTCATCAGCCACGGCATCGGCAAGGGCGGTCGCCAAGTCGAAGGCCGCACGCCCAAGGGCGCAGAGGAGGAGGCTCCCAAGCAGCAGGAAGAGAAGGCTGACGCCAAGGGCCAGAAGAAGGAAACCGCGCTCGACCAGTTCTGCGTCAACCTCAACGAGAAGGCGCTGAACGGCAAGGTCGATCCGCTGATCGGACGTGGCCCCGAAGTGGACCGCACCATCCAGATCCTGTGCCGCCGTTCCAAGAACAACCCGCTCTATGTGGGCGATCCGGGCGTGGGCAAGACCGCGATTGCCGAGGGCCTTGCCCGCAAGATCGTCGAAGGCGAAGTGCCCGAAGTGCTGTCCGAAGCGGTGATCTACTCGCTCGACATGGGCTCGCTGCTGGCCGGTACGCGCTATCGCGGCGACTTCGAGGAGCGCCTCAAGCAGGTCGTCTCGGAGCTCGAGAAGATGCCGCACGCGGTGCTGTTCATCGACGAGATCCACACCGTGATCGGTGCCGGCGCGACCAGCGGCGGCGCGATGGATGCCTCGAACCTGCTGAAGCCCGCGCTTTCGGGCGGGACGATCCGCTGCATCGGCTCGACCACCTACAAGGAGTTCCGCAACCACTTCGAAAAGGACCGCGCCCTGCTGCGCCGGTTCCAGAAGATCGACGTTAACGAGCCGACCATCGAGGACACGATCAAGATCCTGCGTGGCCTGCGCACCGCGTTCGAGGAACACCACAAGGTCAAGTACACGCCCGATGCGATCAAGACCGCGGTCGAGCTTTCGGCGCGCTACATCAATGACCGCAAGCTGCCCGACAAGGCGATCGACGTGATCGACGAAGTGGGCGCGATGCAGATGCTGGTGCCGCCGAACAAGCGCAAGAAGACGATCACCGCGCGCGAGATCGAGCAGGTCATCGCAACGATGGCGCGCATCCCGCCCAAGTCGGTCAGCTCCGACGACAAGAAGGTGCTCGAACATCTCGAGCGCGATCTGAAGCGTCTGGTGTTCGGCCAGGACAAGGCCATCGAGGTCCTGTCCTCGGCAATGAAGCTGAGCCGTGCGGGCCTGCGCGATGCAGACAAGCCGATCGGTTCGTTCCTGTTCAGCGGTCCTACCGGCGTCGGCAAGACCGAAGTTGCCCGCAGCCTTGCCCAGATCATGGGCATCCCGCTGCAGCGCTTCGACATGTCCGAATACATGGAGCGCCATTCGGTCAGCCGCCTGATCGGTGCCCCTCCGGGCTACGTCGGGTTCGATCAGGGCGGTCTCCTGACCGATGCCATCGACCAGCAACCGCACTGCGTCCTGCTGCTCGACGAGATCGAGAAGGCGCACCCAGACCTGTTCAACATCCTGCTGCAGGTCATGGACAACGGCCGACTGACCGACCACCACGGCAAGACGGTGGACTTCCGCAACGTGGTCCTGATCATGACCACCAATGCGGGCGCTTCGGACATGGCGCGCCAGGGCATCGGCTTTGGCGACGTGTCGAAGGCCGACGCGGGTGACGAGGCTGTGAAGAAGATGTTCACGCCCGAATTCCGTAACCGTCTCGATGCGATCGTGCCGTTCGGTTACCTGCCGCCCGAGGTTGTCAGCCGCGTGGTCGACAAGTTCGTGCTGCAGCTCGAACTGCAGCTGGCCGAACAGAACGTCCACATCCAGTTCGATGCCGATGCGCGCAGCTGGCTGGCCAAGAAGGGCTATGACAAGCTTTACGGCGCCCGCCCGATGGCCCGCCTGATTCAGGAGAAGGTCAAGAAGCCGCTCGCCGAGGAACTGCTGTTCGGCAAGCTGGCCAATGGCGGCGAAGTCCACGTCAGCCTTAAGGAGGACGCGCTGTCCTTCGAACTGACGCCGGCTGCGCCCAAGCTGGTCAAGAAGAAGGCCCGCAAGGGCAAGGCCGGAAGCACGGCAACCGAAGAGCCGAGCGCCGACGAAGCCGAGTAAGCTTCACTGGTGAAAATGAACAAAGGGGCGGCATCGCGAGGTGCCGCCCCTTCTCGTTGTTCTCAGGGTCGTCACTCTACGGCGCCTGCGGCGGCGCGGGATGAGGGGCGTCCCATTCGGCGCGGCTGACCATGCCATCGCCATTCCGGTCGATCATCGAGAAGCGGGCATTGTTGAAGGCCATCCATTCGGACAGGGTCAGTTTTCCGTCGCCATCGGCATCGGCAACGTTCAGCAGCACCTGCGGTGTCAGCCCGTCGATCTCGGCCAGCATTGCAGCGCCCGCGCGGAGCTGGTCCGCATCGAGATTGCCGTTCTGCTTCAGGTCCATCATCTCGAACAGGGTCTGCGCCCCTTGTGCATATTCCGCGCTGGAGATCGCGCCATCGCGCGCGGCGTCGAGCCGGTCGAAGTCAGTGAGCGGATTGGCAGCGAGGGGCACTGACGTAACGGCTGGTTCGGGCGCAGCAATCGCCGGGATCGAGGCGGTTGGCGAAACATCCGGGCCGGTCTCCTTCTCCTTGCCGTCGCACCCGGCCAGCAGCAGGGCGGCGCATATAGGCGCGAGGAGCAATGTGCTTTTGCGGAGCATGGCTTGTCTCCCGGATCGTCTGTTTGTGGGCGGGCGAAAGCTAACCCGGTGACCTGAACCTTGCCTGTCCCGCGCGCGGAATGCTGTGGCGATAGTTCATCTGGAACGAAACCTGTGAGCCCGCCATTGTTCCACCATGGCAGCGTCATTTTCGTGGATCAGGGCAGAGCCGATGGGCATCCACGTTGCGCCGGCCGACGTGTGGATCGATCCCGCGCGCCCGGTCGAGACCGCGCTGGTCACCCATGGGCATGCCGATCACGCCCGGGGAGGCCACGGCCGAACCGTCGCCACACCTGAAACGCTGGCGATCATGCAATTGCGGTATGGGGTGGAGGCGCAGAATGAAGTCCGGGCGGCGCCCGTCGGCTATGGCGAAACCATCAGCCTGCCGGGAGGTGTGCGGGCGACGTTCGTGCCCGCGGGCCACGTCCTCGGCTCTGCACAGATCCTGCTGGAGCATGCAGGCGAGCGGGTGATCGTGACCGGGGACTACAAGCGTCGGGCCGATCCCACCTGCCCGCCATTTGAAGTGACGCCATGCGACGTGTTCATCACCGAGGCCACGTTCGGACTGCCGGTGTTCCGCCACCCGCCGATTGCCGAGGAAATGGCCAAGCTGCTCAGTGCCCGTGAGAACGATCAGGGGCGCTGCGTGCTCGTTGGCGCCTATGCCTTGGGCAAGGCGCAGCGGGTGATCGCAGAACTGCGGGCTGCAGGGTTTCACGAGACGATCTGGCTGCACGGCGCGATGGAGCGGATGTGCCGGCTGTACCAGGACCACGGCGTCGACCTGGGCGATCTCAAGGCCGTGGCCGGTGTGCCCAAGGCGGCGCTAGCCAACAGTATCGTGATCTGTCCGCCATCGGCGCTCAACGACCGCTGGAGCCGCCGCCTGCCCGACCCAGTCACCGCCATGGCGTCGGGCTGGATGCGTGTGCGGCAGCGGGCGCGGCAACGTAATGTCGAACTCCCGCTGATCATCTCCGACCACGCCGACTGGGACGAACTGACCCAGACCATCGCGCAGGTGAACCCGGCCGAGACCTGGATCACCCATGGCCGCGAGGAAGCGCTGCTGCGCTGGTGCGAACTGACGCAGCGCAAGGCGCGGGCCCTGGCGCTGGTGGGGTATGAGGACGAGGATGATTGATGGAGCGCTTTGCCGCCCTGCTCGACGCGCTCGTGCTCACGCCATCGCGCAATGCCAAGCTGGCGTTGCTGGCCGATTACATGCGCGAGACGCCCGATCCTGACCGGGGCTGGGCGCTGGCTGCGCTGACCGACGGGCTGGATTTTCCGGCGGTGAAGGCAAGCCTGATCCGCGCGCTGATGGCCGAGCGGGTCGACCCGGTGCTGTGGACGTTGAGCCGCGATTACGTTGGCGACACCGCCGAGACGGCCAGCCTGCTCTGGCCGGAGCCAATCGGCGATCAGCTGCCGCCGCCATCGGTTGCCGAAGTCGTCGAGACACTCCACGCCACCACGCGCGCAACGGCGCCCGGAATTCTCACCGATCTGCTTGACCGTCTTGACGTCAATGGTCGCTATGCCCTGCTGAAACTTGCCACGGGTGCGATGCGCATCGGGATTTCAGCGCGGCTGGCCAAGGTCGCGTTCGCGCAGGCTTTCGAGGTCAGTGTCGAGGATGTGGAAGAGTACTGGCACGGACAGGCGCCGCCCTACTTGCCGCTGTTCGATTGGGCGGCGAACGGTGCGGCGCCGCCGCGCACCGACCTGCTGCCGCTGTTCCGGCCGTTCATGCTGGCCCACCCGCTCGAAGCGGAAAGCCTCGACCTCTCGGAGTTCGCGGCCGAGTGGAAATGGGACGGCATTCGCGTGCAGATCGTCCATGTGGCGGGCGAGACGCGCGTCTATTCGCGCAGTGGCGACGACATCTCCGGCACCTTCCCTGAAGTGACAACCGCACTGACCACGCCCTGCGTGCTTGATGGCGAGTTGCTGGTACGCGGGGCGCATCAGGGCGGCGAAAGTGGCGGGGCGGCCAGCTTCAACGCCCTGCAGCAACGCCTTGGGCGCAAGACCGTGTCGAAGGCGATGCTCAGCGACTATCCCGCCTTCGTGCGCCTTTACGACCTGCTGATCGAGGACGGCGAAGACTTGCGCGAATGGGCGTGGGAGCAGCGCCGTGCCCGGCTTGAAGTTCTGGTGCCCAAGCTCGATCAGAACCGGTTCGACATCTCGCAGGTGATCGAGGCCCGGGACTTCGACGAACTTGCCGAGATCCGCGCCCGGGCGCGCGACGAAGCGATCGAGGGAGTCATGCTCAAGCGGCGCGACAGTCCCTACGTGGCGGGACGGCGAACCGGCCTGTGGTACAAGTGGAAGCGCGATCCGCTGCTGATCGATTGCGTGCTGATGTACGCGCAGCGGGGGAGCGGCAAGCGCTCGTCGTTCTATTCGGACTACACGTTCGGCTGCTGGAACGGCGACCCGGACGAGGGGGCGGAACTGCTCCCCGTCGGCAAGGCCTACTTCGGCTTCACCGACGAGGAGCTGAAATGGCTCGACCGCTACGTGCGGCAGCACACTGTCGGCAAGTTTGGCCCGGTGCGGGAGACCGACAAGTCGCTGGTTTTCGAAGTTGCCTTCGATTCGGTTCATGCCAGCAAACGGCACAAGTCGGGCGTCGCCATGCGCTTCCCGCGGATCAGCCGCATCCGCGCAGACAAGCCGGCGCATGAAGCGGACCGGCTCGAGACGCTGAAAGGCCTGATCGCCGACTGAGCTTGCGGAACCTAGTCACCTGCCTGCCGTTTCCAGAAAAACGTCTGGGAGAGAACACAATGGCAAACGTATTGCTCGCCGCTCCGGCCTATGCGCTCGGACGACTCGCCTGGACATCGCTGCGCACCGGCGGCGAATGGACGCGTTATCGGCAGTGGGATGCGGTGGCGACCAACTGGGCGATCGGGGCAGTCCTTGGCGGAATGGCGGCAAGCCTTGCGGCCAAGGCGCTCCCTCACCGCAACTGAAGCGCCGAGCGGTTGCTCAAGCGGTTGATTGCGGTCAATGTTTTCGGCACTTGTTTGACGCACAAGCAAGGCTCCAGATCCCTGTTCCGGAGCATTCCCTTGGCGACCCAAGCCCCCGCAACCAGTCCCTATGACCGCCTTGGCGGAATTGAAACGCTGCGCCGCATCACCGATCGCTTCTACGACCTGATGGAAATCGATCCGGCCTTTGCAGAGCTGCGCGCCATGCATGCGCCCGACCTTGCACCAATGCGCGAATCCTTGCCGGGCTTTCTGGCCGGCTGGAGCGGCGGTCCGCGCGACTGGTTCGACGCACACCCCGGCAAGTGCATGATGTCGATGCACAAGCCCTTCCCGATCACGCGCGAGACGGCCACGCAATGGGCCGACTGCATGGCGCGGGCGATCGCCGATGTCGCCCCGCAGGACCGCGAAATTGCCGCCGGGCTCAGCGAAGTCCTCGGCCAGATGGCCCGAGGCATGGCGCGCGACTGATTCCCCCGTTGATTCCCTTCGGCGCAAACACGCGCTAGAAGGCACAGCGTGATCCTTAACGACCGCCAGCGCCGGACATTCGCCATGGCTCTTGCCGCCATGGCCGGGTTCGTGGACGCGGTCGGGTTTCTCTCTGCGCAGGCCTATTTCGTCTCGTTCATGTCGGGTAACACGACGCGGCTTGGCGTTGCGCTTGGCACTTCCCCGCATGACGCGATCGTTCCCGCTCTGTTGATCGGTGGCTTCATCGCGGGTGTGACGGCAGGCGCGCTCGTTTCCGAGCGTGCGGGATCATTGCGCAAGCCCGCCGTGCTGGCGCTGGTCACAGCGCTGCTGTTGATCGGGGCAATGGCCCGCGCCGCCGGGACCGTAACGCTGATGATGGCGGCGCTGGTCCTGGCGATGGGTGCGCTCAACAACACTTTCCAGCGCGATGGCGAAGTGACTGTCGGCCTGACCTACATGACCGGTGCGCTGGTCAAGCTCGGCATTGGCCTGGCCCGCCGCATCATGGGCAAAGGCGATGGCCGATGGACGTCATGGGCGCAGCTGTGGCTCGGCCTGCTCGCCGGTGCCGTGCTGGGCGCCTTTCTGCAGGATCGCCTGCCGATGGGATGCCTGTGGATCGCCAGCGCCTGGAGCGTGGCAATGGTGGTCGTTGCTTTCAGGGTGCCTTCGGAGAGCTAGGCCGGGGAAAGTCAGGCTGGCGGAATCCTGAACAGCTTCTCCCGGGAAGTTGCGCCGCGCAACATTTCCACCCTGGACGGCGCAACGCCAAGCGCCCTTGCCAGTAGCTCCCCCACCGCTGCCGTCGCCTTGCCATCCTCGGGCTTGGCGCGGACCCTGACGGCGATGCGCCCCTGTTCGATCTCGATGCCCTCGCTGCGCGCGCCCGGCGTCACCCGCACCGCCAACCGCCCTTCGGCATCGACCAGCGCGCGCAAGGCCTCCGGCGGCGGCAGCTCAGCCTTCGGCCGCGCCAAGGACGGCCGCCCCGACAGCCAGCTTGTGCGCCTGCCCGTTGCGGACATAGTGCTGCACGCCGCGCTGCATGTCGGCGATGGCCGCATCATCGAGATCGCGCATGTACCTGGCGGGACGGCCGCCCCACAACTGACGCGACAGCACGCGCTTGCCGCCGGTCAGCATCGCGCCTGCCGCCAGCATGCCGTCGCTTTCGATGTGGGCATCGCTCATCACGATAGCGCCAAGGCCGACGAAGCCGCGATCCTCGATCACGCAACCGTGGACCATGGCGAGGTGACCGACCAGCACGTCCTCGCCGATGATCGTCGGAAAGCCATCGGGCTTGTTCGGCGCGGGACTGTCGACGTGGATGACGCTGCCATCCTGGATGTTGGTCCGTGCGCCGATGCGGATGAAGTTGACGTCGCCGCGCAGGACGCAATTGTACCAGATGGACACGTCCGGCCCGATCTCGACATCGCCGATGATGCGGCACCCCGGCGCAATGAAGGCGCTCTCGTGGATGCGCGGGGCCTTGCCGTTCAGCGGGATGATCGAGACGTCGGGGTACATGGCCAAGTCCTTCAGGCGCCCATCAGGCGTGCGGCGTGGGCGGCGTGGTAGGTCAGTACTCCGGAACAGCCCGCGCGCTTGAAGGAGACCAGCGTTTCCAGAACCATGGCGTCGCGGTCGGCCGCACCTGCCGCCACCGCGGCTTCGATCATCGCGTATTCGCCGCTCACCTGATAGGCGAAGACCGGCACGCCGAAAGTTTCCTTCACGCGGGCTGCGATGTCGAGATAGGGCAGGCCCGGCTTGACCATCACGCTGTCAGCCCCTTCGGCAAGGTCCATCTCCACCTCGCGCAGGGCTTCCTCGGCGTTGCCGGGGTCCATCTGGTAGGTCTTCTTGTTGCCCTTGAGCAACCCGCGCGAGCCGACCGCATCGCGGAACGGACCGTAGAATGCCGAGGCATACTTGGCGGCGTAGGACATGATCTGCACGTTGATATGTCCAGCGCCTTCCAGCGCCTCGCGGATCGCGCCGATGCGGCCGTCCATCATGTCCGAGGGCGCAATGATGTCGGCCCCGGCGGCGGCCTGGTTGAGGCTCTGCCCGACGAGCATCTCCACGGTCTGGTCGTTGAGGACATAGCCATCAGCGTCGATCAGCCCGTCCTGCCCGTGGCTGGTGTAGGGATCGAGCGCAACGTCGGTCAGCACGCCGATATCGTCACCGCAGGCCTGCTTGATGGCCTTGATCGCCCGGCACATCAGGTTGTCCGGGTTGAGCGCTTCCTTGCCATCTTCGCTGCGGCGATCGGGCTGGGTGTTGGGAAACAGCGCAAGGCAGGGAATGCCCAGCGCCACCGCTTCCTTTGCCCGCGCGACGATCCCGTCAACCGACCAGCGCGATACGCCCGGGAGCGACAGGATCGGATCCTCGACGCCCTCCCCCTCGGTCACGAACAGCGGCCAGATCAGGTCGGCAGGCGTAACCAGCACTTCGCGGTGCATGGCGCGGCTCCATGCGGTGGCACGGGTGCGGCGCAGGCGAGTCATCGGATAAGTCGTCATGGCACGAAGGCCTAGCCGCTGGCTCGCCCCGCTGCAATCACCGGGAACGGTTTGCCGGGATCGCGGTGATCTGCGCCAGCTTGCTGCGGAAGGCGGCAAGTTGCGCCGGATCGACGGCTGCGCGCTGGACGATCGAGGTCATCGACATCGGGTTCACCGTCTGCCCGCCGCGATACATCTCGTAATGGAGGTGCGGCCCGGTGGAAAGGCCGGTGGAACCGACATAGCCGATCACCTGGCCCCGCCGCACGGTCATGCCTGCCGAAACAGCGATGCGGCTCATGTGGCCATAGCCGGTCCCGATGCCGCCGCCGTGATCGAGGCGAACGTAGTTGCCGTGCCCGCCATGCCACCCGGCAATACTTACGCGGCCATCGGTTGCGGCATAGATCGGCGCGCCCCAGCCTGCGGCGAAATCGATCCCCGCGTGCATGCGCACATAGCCGAGGATCGGGTGGCGACGCGCCCCATAGCCCGAAGTGATGCGACCGTTTACCGGCGCGCCGAGGAAGCCGATGGTCTCCTGCGCGCCTTCGGCCATACCTTGGGGCGAATAGAACGCCCCGTCGTTGCCCCAGCGCAGGAGTTGCAGCACCGGCTTTCCGGCGCGGACCACGCCGGCATAGAGCAGGTCGCCCGCCTGCTGCTCGCCCGTGCCGGCGCGGCGATTGGCATAGACCAGGTCGAACTCGTCACCCGGCGCGATTTCCTCGAACGCCATGTGCTCGTCGATGGTGCGCAAGTAGTCCTGCACCGCAGACGGCGGTGCCCCGGCGGCGCGGGCGGAGCGATAGAGGCTCGCCCCGACGATCCCGCGAATGCGTTGCGGCGATGTGTCGACGGCAATGGCGTTGCTGGCCAGCGCCAGTCCGCCGCCGCTGCGCCGGATGTCGAGCGCGAGATCGAAGCGCGGGCGGAACGACAACTGCTCGAGCGGGCGCGGCTGCGCTGGGCTGGTGCGCGCGCCAAGGCGAATGGAAAAGCGCGTGCCTTCCGCAATCGCGCCGGGCTTCACCTGGCCGCCGACCAGATCGAGCACGCGCACGATATCGGTACTGGCAAGGCCGGCGCGCTGCAGCATGCGCGGGAAGCTGTCGCCGGCGCCAAGGGTTGCCGTCAGGTCGATGCTGGGCCGTTCGGGCGCGGCAGCGAGCGGGATGACGGCTGACGTGGCGTTCATGCGGCGGCCGTTGTCCGCACCGAAGGCGAGCGGGCGAATGCCCATCACGCGGAACTCGTCCTGCGCGGCATCGTCCAGCATGGTCAGCGGCGCGGCCTGCAACGGGGCAAAACTCGGCCACATCAGCACGGCAGCCGCGCCGAGGCCGAGCATGGTGCCAAAGCCCCGGAACCAGCGGGCGCTGCCGAGGTCTTCGGCAAGGTCGGGCACGAGATCGAACCTGGCGAAAGCGCGCTCCACCGGCGCAGTCAGGCGCGGCCAGTGGCGCGAAAAGAACAGCTCGGTGTTCCTGAGCAACAGCTCCCAGCGGGGCGGCGTCACGGGGGCGCGGGGCGGCGTGGTGCGCTGGCCGAAGCCGCTTCCCCCTCCCGCTCCGGCGAGTGCTATCAGTTGATCCCGCGGTGTGAACACGTGTCCTGCTTACCCTCTTGGGCTCCGGACTGCACGTTCAAGGTTAATGTTCCGTGAAATCAGCCATTTTGCCGCTCTGTCTCCAAGGGTGTGGCGAGAACCGGACATGCTCGTTATGCTGCAACTGGTTACAGGGGGAACAAGATTTTGAGCGGCACGGAGACTCTGGGCGACATGGCGGGTGCCTTTGCAGCGGCACGCACGGTTGAGCCGACGGCGGGGGAGTATCGGGCCGACGGCCACACCCACGAATCGGCCTGCCTGAATTGCGCCACGCCGCTGGTCGGCAGCCATTGCCATGCCTGCGGGCAAGCCGCGCATGTGCACAAGACAATCGGCGCATTCTTCCACGACCTGCTCCACGGCGTGTTCCACTTCGAAGGCAAGATCTGGCGGACGCTGCCGATGCTGGTGACCAAGCCCGGCCAGCTTACCCGCGAATACATCGACGGGCGGCGGGCGAGCTATGTCTCACCCATCGCGCTATTCCTGTTCTGCGTGTTCCTGCTGTTCACCACGATCAATTCCATGAACGCCGGCGACCTCGGAAAATCGGCGACCACTTCGATCGAGCAGGCAGAGGCTCAGCAGAAAGCAGAGCTGAGTGCGCTTCAGGCGAAACTCAGGACCGAGACCGATGCGGATGACATCGCGCGACTGAAGCGGAAGATCGAAGTTGCGCAATCCAGTCTCGATGGGCTGGCAACGCTCAGGTCCAGCAATGTGAACATCAACATGATCCAGCCCGACACGGATATCGAGGGGCTCGAGAAAGTCCCGTTCGTCTACGAGGCGGTGAAAGTGTGGAAGGAGAACCCCAAGCTCGCGCTCTACAAGGTGCAGACTTACAGCTACAAGTTGAGCTGGGCACTGATCCCGATCTCGGTACCGTTCCTTTGGCTGCTGTTTCCCTTCAGCCGCCGCTTCGGACTTTATGATCACACCGTGTTCGTCACCTATTCGCTCTGCTTCATGACGCTGCTGGCAATCGTCGCGATGCTCGGCGCCAAGCTTGGCGTGCCTTCACTCGGACTTCTCGGTCTGGTGCCGCCGTTCCACATGCTGGTGCAGTTGAGAGGAACTTACGGCCTGTCGTGGTTCGGTGCATGGCTGCGGACGTGGTTCCTGTCCATGTTCGCCCTTACGGCACTGATCCTGTTCGCGATGCTCATCCTCGTGGAAGCAGGCGGTTAAGCAAAAGGGCCGGAGGTTTCGCCCCGGCCCTTTCTTTTCGATCAGACTTGAAAATCAGGCCGGCTGCGGATTGGTCGAGCCGAACTTCTTGCCCGCGCGCGGCACTGCCGAGCCCTGGGCTGCGACTGGCCGTGCCGTGCCGCCGGGGTTCTGCGGGCGGTCCAGCTTGCCGCTGTCGAGCAGTTCCTTGATCTCGTCGCCGGTCAGCGTCTCGTATTCAAGCAATGCCTGGGCGAGGAGGTGGAGTTTGTCCTCGTTGGTCTTGAGGATGTCGGTCGCGCGTTCGTGCGCACCGTCGACGAGCAGGCGAATCTCGCTGTCGATCAGCTTGTTGGTTTCGTCCGAGGCGAAGAGGCGGGCCGAACCACCCATGCCAAGGTAGCCTTCCTGCTGGTCTTCGTACTGCAACGGACCGAGCTTGTCCGACATGCCCCACTTGGTGACCATCGAACGCGCCAGCGACGTGGCGTACTGGATGTCCGAGGATGCGCCGGACGACACCTTGTCGTGTCCGAAGATCAGCTCTTCCGCCACACGGCCACCCATCGCGACCGAGAGGTTCGCGTGCATCTTGTCGCGGTGGTAGGAATAGCTGTCACGCTCGGGCAGGCGCATGACCATGCCCAGCGCGCGACCGCGCGGGATGATCGTGGCCTTGTGGATCGGATCGGATGCCGGTTCCTTGACGGAGACGATGGCGTGGCCCGCCTCGTGATAGGCGGTCATTTTCTTCTCGTCGTCGGTCATGACCATCGAGCGGCGTTCTGCGCCCATCATGACCTTGTCCTTGGCGTCCTCGAATTCCTGCATCGCAACAAGGCGCTTGTTGCGGCGCGCGGCGAGCAGGGCGGCCTCGTTGACGAGGTTGGCAAGGTCAGCACCCGAGAAGCCGGGAGTGCCGCGCGCAATCGTGCGCGGATTGACGTCGGGCGCGAGCGGCACCTTCTTCATGTGGACCGAAAGGATCTTCTCGCGGCCTTCGATGTCGGGGATCGGCACGACCACCTGGCGATCGAAACGACCGGGACGCAGCAGCGCGGGATCAAGCACGTCGGGGCGGTTGGTCGCCGCGATGATGATGATGCCTTCGTTGGCCTCGAAGCCGTCCATTTCGACCAGCAGCTGGTTCAGCGTCTGCTCGCGCTCGTCGTTCGAATTGCCGAGGCCGTGGCCGCGGTGACGGCCGACCGCGTCGATTTCGTCGATGAAGACGATGCACGGCGCGTTCTTCTTGGCCTGTTCGAACATGTCGCGCACGCGGCTTGCGCCGACGCCGACGAACATCTCGACGAAATCAGAACCCGAAATGGTGAAGAACGGCACGCCCGCTTCACCCGCAATGGCGCGGGCCAGCAGGGTCTTGCCGGTGCCGGGCGAACCGACCAGCAGCGCGCCCTTGGGAATCTGGCCGCCGAGCTTGGAAAAGCGCGAAGGATCGCGCAGGAACTCGACGATTTCCTCAAGCTCCTCGCGTGCTTCATCAATGCCGGCGACATCATCGAAGGTGACGCGGCCCGAGCGTTCGGTCAGCAGCTTGGCCTTCGACTTGCCAAAGCCCATCGCGCCCGATCCGCCGCCCTTCTGCATCTGGCGCAGCGCGAAGAAGGCAACGCCGAGAATGAGCAGGAACGGCAGCGAGTTGAACAGGATGTACATCAGCATGTTCGGCTGTTCGGCCGCCTTGCCGGCATACTGCACGCCGTTGTCCTGCAACAGCTTCGGCAGATCGGAATCGCCGGGCACGGGCACGGTTGCGAACTGGCTGCCATTCTTGAGCGTGCCGGTGATGCGCTCCGGCGCGATCTCGACCGAGCGGACCGCACCATCGCTGACTTGCGAACGGAAGGCCGAGTAGGGGATCGTTGTCGCGTTGGTATCGACCCGTGATCCGAACATCGAAACCACCAGCAGGAGCGCAAGGAAGATCATGCCCCAGACAAGGAGACTCTTGATCCATGGATTTCCCTGAGGCTGGTCGTCGTTCATCGCTGTCTTTCCGCAATCGCCCGGGGACGCGGGCGGGTATGGAGGCAATGTAGGATTGCCACCCCGATTCTCAATATCGGGTAACTGGCAATATAGCGCGAATGTGGTTTTTCAGCGACCTGTGCCGATAGGGCATGCCGTCAAGCGCAATGTGGCGGCGCCAGGGTGAAGCGCCAGCCGCCGCTCCGGGCATCCCCCTTTACCCCGCCAAGCGTCGCAACGCCGCCCTGGCGCAGGGTTTCAAGCCAGCGGACCAGTTCTGCGCCTCGCGGCGTCCCTCCGCCCAATCTGGCGAGCACGCGCTCGAGCAGGCGCAAGGCGATGGCGTCGGGCAGGCCTGGCGGCGGGTTCCACGTGAAACCTTCGCCCGCCGTTGTCACGCTTTCCCACAGCTGGCCGACAACCCAATCCAGCGCAGCATCGGCTTCGGCAAGGTGCCGGGCGCTCCGGGCGAAACCCATGATTGCAAACGCATCGGTTGACGTCAGAGCGTCACGCATGCGCACCCGCTCGTAACCCGGATCGCGGTTCGAAGGATCGTCGGCCGCGGCAAGGCCGGTCAAGTTGACAACCGCCTGCAATTCAGCCCGCCGCCATGACAGCAAGGGCCGTAGCAGCGTAAGGCCCGGAGCGCCCGGCACTTGTGCAACGGGGCGCATCGCTGCCAACCCCCGCAAGCCGACACCACGGTTGAGGCGCATGACCATCGTCTCGGCCTGATCGTCGGCGTGGTGGGCGGTGACGATAGCCGCCAGACCCTGGTCGCGCGCCCACTGCGCCAGCGTCGCGTAGCGCGCAGCCCGCGCCCGCTCCTGCACGGCGCTGCCTTTTTCAAGCGAGAGCGCCAGAGTCCGATGCGCAATGCCGCGCTCAGCGCAGATTGCAGCGACCATTGCCGCTTCATCGGCCGATTCCGCCCGCAAGCCATGATCGACCGTGGCCACCTGAAAGTTGCGCGGCGCAACTTCGTGGAACAGCAGCAGCATGGCGAGGCTGTCCGGTCCGCCCGATACGGCAAGGCCGACGGGCTCATGCGGGGCAACCGCCGCCCACTGCGCGGCAAAGCGCGCAGCAGCAGCGGTCAGGCTATTCCCGAGTCCATTACTTGCACTTCACCGAGGCGCGGGCGCCATCGTATTGGCCCTTGAGACGACCGGCGACTTCATCGGGATAGGTCGAGGCCAGTTCCGTGAAGGCGCCGCATGCCTTTTCGGTATCCTTGAGGCGCACCATGGCGATCCCGAGATAGAGCAGGCTGTCAGGCGCACGCGCGCCCTTCTTGTCGGCAAGGTAATTCTGCAGGAAGAACTGCGCCGCGGTGCCGGGCTTGCCATCATCGAGCCAGGCCCGACCCAGCAGGTTGCGGCCGAAGCTGATCATGTTGTGCTTGGGATAGCGATCGACATAGATCTGCAGTTGCTGCTGCGCTTCGGGATAGAACTTGGCTTCCCACAGGCGGAAGCCATAGTTGTATTCATCCAGCGCGGCATCACCCGTCGCCGGCTTCTCGATCGCCTGCACAGCTGCCACGCGCGCGGCCGAAGGCGATACCGGCTTTGCGGCAGGCGTTGCAGGCTTGGTCTCGGCCGGCTTGGTTGCAGCAGGCTTGGCAGCGGCTGGCGTCGTGGGCTTCGGCGTCACTGTCGCAGGAGCGGGCGTCGTCGTCGCGGCAGGCGCTGGCGTCGCCGCCGGTTCCTCGGGCGGCGGCGCGGCAGCGGCCTCAAGCCTGGCCAGCCGCTCCTCGATCTTGGCCGAGCGGTTCTGCCCCTCTTCGACCTGCGCGGTCAGCCGCGCCATCTGCGCCTCGACTGCATCCATCCTCGCAAGAATGTCGGTCACCGCGGACGAGGCGGGCGCGCCAACCGGTGTGGTGTTCGTCGGGCCTGCGGTGATTTCAGGAACGAATGTCTTGCCGGCGCCGTCGGGGAAGACCTTGCGCTGCATCGCGCGGATTTCCGCCTCCATCCGGCGCAGGCGCATTTCCGGGTCGACCGGCGCGGCTGTGGTCTTCTGCGCAGTGGATTGGGCCAGCAGCGGCGCAGCGATCGGGGCGGTCAGCCCCAGAAGGAGGGCTCCAAGCGGCGCAGCACGCCGGAAAGTCATGGTCATGGTCGTTCCCGTTCAGCGGCGCACGATCCCCCGCGCACCCTCAATCAACGCCGCAAGTTTGCCCGATAGCCTGCACCAAGTCGAGACCGGCCAGCAGGTTATCCGCCTCGGCCCGTCGCCTCAGCGCTGGGCAGCAGGTGGCCGCGTACCCTCTGCCGGGGCTGCGGCCGGAGCCGGAGCCGTTGTCGGCTCACTTGCCGCAGCGGACTGTTGCACACGGCGGGGCGGGGCAGGTCGTGCGGCCGGGGCCGCCGCAGAAGGCGTCGCCGCAGGAGCTGGCGTGGCCGCCGCAGTACCGCGCGCCAGCAAGGCCGCTGCGCTGACCGCCACGTCCTTAACGATGCCTTCCTTCTCGGCGATGCGCGGAACCGGTTGCCCGCCCACCGTGATCGCAAGCGCATCGGGACGCCCGGTCCACAGCTTGGGCTCGGGCGCGTCGGCCGGCACGGTGAAGCTTTCGCCCTTGGCCAGTTCCTTCTGGAGGATCTGCTTGCCGGTGCCGTCGTAGAACTTCACCCAAATGCGATCTTCGGTGGCCGTGAACACGACCGGGCCGGTCGGTGCAGGAGCCGGTGCAGCGGCGGCGACCTGGCTCGGCGCCGGGCTCGCCTCTTCCGGCCCGACCAGCGGCGGGAGTTCGGCAGACGGCAGGTAATAGCTGCGCCAGAACACCAGCCCCGCCAGCGCAATGGCGATGACCAGCCCTGTGGCAAGCCACGCAGTCAGCCGCGAAGGCGTCTTTTCAGGATCGCCCACCTCGAACTGGTTGATCACGCGCGGCGGCGGTGGCGGCGCCTGCCGGTCAAGCTCGGCCCGCACGGCCTCGGAAACGGCCTTGTCATCGAGGCCGACGGCTCTGGCGTAGCTCTTGGCAAAGCCAAGCGTGTAGGGCCGTCCGGGGAAGGCGGCATAATCGCCCACCTCAAGCGCCTGCAGATGCCGCGTCGTTACCCGCGTGGCTTGTGAAAGCTGCTTGATGTCCAGCCCTGCGGCCTCACGCGCCGCGCGCAGCATTTCGCCCACGCTTTGCGGGCCCGGCTGCCCGGCGGGCATGGGCGTGGTGTCGATATTGGTAATGTCCTGCAGACCGCCGGCTTCAGCCAAGGCGTTACTCCCGTCTTCCGCGTATGCTTTGCAACCCGTTAACAGGGTTCGCGTCGCCCCTGCGATTGTCAACGGCTTTCGACGAAGATTGGCGGATTTCGACGACGAAACGCCCCTGAGCCACCCTCAGTCGCACTCGATCCCGCGTGCGGCGGCCCATTCGGCAATCGCAGCGCGAAGGTCTTGCGGGGGTTCGGACAGCCAGCCGGCCATTGCCGCGCGAATCTCGTTCACATCGACCTTGCGGACAAGTTCCTTGACGGGCCCGACCGCCGCAGGCGTAATCGAAAGACGCGTGATGCCAAGGCCGAGCAGGGCGAGCGCCTCCAGCCTGCGTCCGCCCATCTCGCCACAGACTGTCACGTCGGTGCCGAACGGCGCAACCGTGTTCACCACGCGGCGCAGGAAGCGCAGGATGGCCGGGCTGAGCCAGTCGTAACGTTCGGCAAGCTTGGGATTGGCACGGTCGGCGGCGAACAGGAATTGCGTCAGGTCGTTGGTGCCGATCGACAGGAACGACAGCTTCGGAGCCAGCAGGTCGAGACACTCGGCCAGCGCCGGGACTTCGAGCATCGCGCCATAGCGGATCGCCTCGGGCAGGATCTTCTTCTGCTTGCGCAGGAAGGCCAGCTGGCCATCGAATACGGCCTTGGCGGCATCGAACTCCCACGGTTCGGTGACCATCGGGAACATGACGTTGAGCGTCCGCCCGCCCGCGGCTTCGAGCAGGGCGCGGGCCTGCACCTTCAGCAAGCCATCGCGTTCCAGCGCCACGCGCAGCGCGCGCCAGCCCATGGCAGGGTTTTCCTCGGCCTCACCGTCATTATGGCGCAGGTAGGGCAGCACCTTGTCACCGCCGATATCGACCGTGCGGAACACCACCGGACGATCGCCGGCCGAGTCCATCACATCACGATAGAGCCGGGTCTGGCGCTCACGCGAGGGCAGCGTCGCCGAAACGAGGAACTGGAACTCGGTGCGGAACAGGCCGATGCCATCCGCGCCAGTGAGGTTGAGCATTGGCGTATCGTCGCGCAGCCCCGCATTCATCAGCACGGCGATGCGCGTGCCGTCGCGAGTGAAAGGCTCGACCTCGCGCATCGTGGCGTAATGGGCCTGCCGTTCGCGGTTTCTGGCAAAGCGCGCCTCGAACGCTTCTATCAGCGTGGGTGCGGGGCGGACGTCGACCACGCCCTGATCGCCATCGAGCAGGAGGTGATCGCCATCGCGCACCTTGCCGCGCAGCGCCCGCATGCGGCCGACCACCGGTATGCCCATGGCCCGCGCCACGATGACGACATGCGCGGTGAGCGAGCCTTCCTCGAGAATGACGCCCTTGAGGCGCCGCCGATCGTATTCGAGCAGTTCGGCCGGGCCGAGATTGCGTGCGATCAGGATGGCATCGCCCTTGAGGCCCATGCTGGCGGCGGTGCCCAGCTGACCCGAGACGATCCGCAGCAGGCGATTCGACAGATCCTCGAGATCGTGCATGCGGTCGGCCAGAAGCGGGTCGTCGATCTGGCGCATGCGCATGCGGGTGCGCTGCTGCACGCGCTCGATCGCCGCTTCTGCCGTGAGCCCGGAATCGATCGCCTCGTTGATCCGGCGCGACCAACCTTCGTCATAGGCGAACATGCGGTAGGTCTCGAGCACCTCCTCATGCTCTCCGCCTACGCCGAATTCCGCCTGGCTGGCCATGCGGTCGATCTGTTCGCGCATCTTGTCGAACGCCAGATAGACGCGCTGGCGCTCGGCCTCGGTGTCCTCTGCGACGACATGCTCGATCGTGACGCGGGGCTGGTGATAGACGGCAACGCCACTGGCGAGGCCCTTCACCAGGGTCAGCCCCTTGATGCGGTCCGGCCCGGTAAGGTGGGCCGGCACCCCCAGCGTTTCCTCGTCGTCGATCAGCTCTGCATTGGCGATGAGTTCGGAAAGAACCATCGCCACCGTCTGCAGCGCCTCGATCTCAACCTCTTCGTAGCGGCGCGGTTCGACGTGCTGAACCGCAACCACGCCCACCGCGCGTTCGCGCCGCACGATCGGAACACCGGCAAAGGAGTGGAACTTTTCCTCGCCCGTTTCTGGACGGAACGCGAAGTCGGGATGCGCCGCTGCCTCGGCAAGGTTCAGCGTCTCGACATTGCCCGCGATGGTGCCGACCAGACCCTCGCCCACGGCCAGCCGGGTGACATGGACCGCCGCCTGGTTGAGGCCGCGCGTGGCGAAGAGCTCGAGCATCCCCTCGCGCAGGAGGTAGATCGAGCACACCTCTGAATCGAGATTTTCGCCGATGACTTCGACGATCTGGTTCAGCTTGGCCTGGGCACCCGCGCGCGAGGCCATGACCTCGTGCAGCGAAGTCAGGATTTGTCGGGCAGAGGTCACGGCACTGAGCATGGACATGGATTAGCCTAGTGCGCGCGGTTTGGGAATGTTGCGCACAATCCGATACCGAGGCGATTATGCTGCGGATAGCTATGCAGGTAGAGAATGGCGAGTTGCCGATGCAAAAAGAGCCGCCCGATCGGGCGGCTCCGTGTGTTGCCTTGAGGCGCGCAAGGATCAGTGGAAGCGCGATAGCTCTTCCTTGATCTTCAGCTTCTTTCTCTTGAGCTGAGCCACCAGCGTTTCATCAGGGAGAGGCCGGGACATTTCCGATTGGATCTGCTTTTCAAGTCCGGCGTGCTTTGTCTGGAGTGCGCTGATGTGCGTCGATTCCATGCTTTTTCCTCCTTAAGGGAAAGCCCCCTTCAGAAAACCGCACGAGGCCATCCCCGTGCGGGGCGGCGCAACCTTTCGGCCGGTTCTTCACGACTCGAACAGGCGGCGCGTTGTCATGCTCCCACATTGGCCGTATCTTGCAAGCCAAACCGCGCCGGAGCGTTGCACTTTACGGGTTATGCCGTAAGTCGCAGATTACGACCGGTTCACCGGGTCGAAGGAGTTGGGCGGAACGTGACCGAAGAGGAAATGCGCAAGCGGCTTGCTGCGCTGCGTATCGAACACCGTGACCTCGACGCGGCGATCGACGCGCTCTCGCTCAACGGTGCGCGCGACCAGTTGCAGATCGCCCGTCTCAAGAAGCGCAAATTGCTGCTGAAAGACCAGATCGCGATGATCGAGGATTACCTTATTCCCGACATCATCGCCTGAAATCAGATAGTTGAATCACGCGCTCGGCAATGCGCGAGTGTCCCGTTAAGAAACGTTCACGAAACGGGACAGATTTGGTTCGATGTCATGTTGGCGAAACAAAGACGGTCGGGCTATGCGCATTTCATGCCTTTGTTGCCGAGCCTGAATCCGCGTATCGTAGACGCTCTCCATGCCGAGGCGCTCGGTCTTGCCGATCAGGTGCGCACACGATTCGAACGGCTGCGCCAGGAGACCAACCAGATCGTCGCCGATGACGAGGATCTGCGGCGCGTGCAGGTAAGCTGTGAAGCGCTGCGCACGACGACACGCGTGATGCACTGCCTCGCCTGGCTGCTCAATCATCGCGCCCACTTCGCAGGCGAGCTTTCGGAGCTGCAACTGCGCCGCCATGGCCGCCTGATCGCGAATTTTCCCGACAGCGATCGCGAAGTCGTCGCCAACCTGCCGCAGGACGTGCAGGCGCTGGTTCACGACAGCCAGCGGCTTTACCAGCGCATCCAGCGGCTGGAACAGGCGTGGCGA
The DNA here is from genome assembly GCF_055521705.1 of Novosphingobium sp. BL-A-41-Hi4B-X5A. Taxonomy (NCBI): domain Bacteria; kingdom Pseudomonadati; phylum Pseudomonadota; class Alphaproteobacteria; order Sphingomonadales; family Sphingomonadaceae; genus Novosphingobium; species Novosphingobium sp. BL-A-41-Hi4B-X5A. The sequence continues at coordinate 2,156,323 of NZ_CM145500.1, forward strand.
TCCGAGGCCATCGCCAATGGCAGTGCCGTGCAACGCTTGCGCGACCGCCTTGCCCGTGCTGTCGAGGATCATTCAAGCGCCGCCTGATCTGCCGGCACGGTAGCGGCATCCACTGCAATCCGACATGACTTGCGCGGTTGCGCCCGGGCGTTGCAGTCCCCATACCCCGCCCATGGCCCAGATGCCCCCGATCCCCGACCGCAGCGAATGGCCCGTCGGCCGCGCCGAGCAACTCGAACCGCTGGTGCGCCGCGTGCTCGCCCCCAACCCCTCGCCCTACACCTTCACCGGCACGCAGACCTATCTGGTCGGAGCTGGCAAGGACGTGGCGGTGATCGATCCCGGCCCTTACGGCATGGACCATGTCGTCGGCTCGGAAAGCCAAGGCCATCTCGACGCCATCCTCGCCGCAGTGGGCGATGCCAGGATCGTCGCGATTGTCTGCACCCACACCCATCGCGATCATAGCCCCGCCTCGCGCCCCCTTGCCGAAGCCACCGGCGCCCCGATCATCGGCTGCGCGCCGCTGACCATGGAGGACGACGGACCGCGCGCCGATGCCGCTTTCGATGCCGAATACATGCCCGACCGCGTTCTCGCAGATGGCGAGCGCGTTTCGGGCGATGGCTGGACGCTCGAAGCGGTCGCCACGCCCGGCCATACCTCCAACCACCTGTGCTACAGCGTGGTGGAAAGCGGTGCGCTGTTCACCGGCGATCACGTGATGGGATGGTCCACCTCGGTTGTCTCACCGCCGGATGGCGACATGGCGGCATACATGGCGAGCCTGCAGAAGCTCCACGATCGCGCCGATCGCGTGCTCTATCCCGCGCACGGGCCGCAGATCGACAACCCGCGCCAGCTCGTGCGCGGCATGCTCGGCCATCGCCGCCAGCGCGAACGCCAGATCCTGCGATTGCTGGAAGACGGCGGACCGCACGCCATTCCCGAGTTCGTCAGCGCCATGTACAAGGGCCTCGATCCGCGGCTCCACGGTGCAGCAGGTCGCTCGGTGCTTGCCCACCTGCTCGATCTGGAACGTCAGGGACGGGTGAGGGTTGAGGATGAGACATGGATGATCCAGGCCTGACCACCCGCCCTACGACCAAACCGGCAGCGCCTTCGCTGGCGCGCGCCTCCTTGCTGCCTTGGGGCCTGTTCCTTGTCGCGCTGGCAGCGGCAGCCTTCTTCGCCTGGCAATGGTGGCAGCCCGAGGATCTTGGCGATCCACTCTCCACCAGTCTCGTCGCGTTCGAAAAACAGGACAAGCTGACAGTGTTCAGCGCCGAGCTTGCCCCTGTCGTATCGAGCAACGATTCCCGCCTGTTCGGCCTCGTCAATTCCAAACAGGTCGCAGTAATCCCGGCGCGGATCGACTACACGATCAACCTGGCGCAAGTTGGCCGTGACCGCCTGACGTGGAATGCGGAAGGACAGACCCTTGCAGTCCGCCTGCCGCCGCTCACCGTCAGCCGTCCCAATCTCGATGAGGCGCGGGCGCAGTATTTGCGCGACGGCATCTGGATCAGCCGCGATGCCCAGGACAAGCTGACCCGCGACAACACACGGCTTGCCGAAGCGCAGGCGGTGCAGCAGGCGGCCAATCCCGTGCTGATGAACCTTGCCCGGCAGGCCGCCCGGGAAGCCATCGCCCAAAATCTGTCGATCCCCCTGCAGGTGGCGGGTTACGGCAAGGCCAAGGTCGAGGTCACGTTCGACAAGTAAAGGGCGACAGCCCTGGCGAAATGGTTGCAAGTGTGACTGACGTCACCGCCAGATCGGACCGAATCGCCTAGCGGGCGCCTCGGGACTGGTGGAGACACCTCATGGCAACCGCCGCAATCAATACCGTTTATCCGTACTCGCGCGATCAGCGCTTTTTCACCCGCATGGCCATCGGCATGGCGGTGTTCGTCGTCTTCGCGTTCGGCCAGTGGGCCCTGCGCGGGATGGCCACGCCGTCCACCGCACCGGTCTGGGTCCATCTCCACGGCGTGGCGATGCTGTCATGGCTCGGCATGTTCGTGCTGCAGAACCAGCTGGCGCTCACCGGCAACATCGCGCTGCACCGCAAGCTCGGCTGGGTGTCGCTGGCGCTCGTCCTGTTCATCGCCGGGCTTGGCATGTTCACCGGCCGCATGGCGATCGAACTGCATCGCGTGCCGCCATTCTTCAGCAATGCCTATTTCCTGGCGCTGACGCACATCGGCACCGCGCTGTTCGCCGCGATGGTCATCGCCGCGATCGCCATGCGCCGCGAAACCCAGTGGCACCGCCGCCTGATGATGGGCGCGATGATCCTGATCCTCGAACCTGCCATCGGACGGCTCGTGCCCGCGCCGATCCTCGGGCCGACGCTGACGCCAATTGTCGAGGGCGCCTTCCAGCTCTTTGCCGTGGGCCTGATCGCCATGCATGACCTGCGCGAGACCGGATCGGTGCATCCCGCCACCCGCTTCAGCGCACTGGCCGTGGTGGTCCTGTTCGGCGTGGTCATGGGCCTTGCCGTGTTCCCGCCGTTCGTTTCGCTGGCAGAAGGTATTGCCGCGGCGGGTTGAGGTCCCTAAGTCCGCCTCTCGCCCGCGCGCCCAAGCGGGCGGGAGGATGTGACACGATGACTGCCCAGCCCCTGAACCTTTCCGGCCTCGATCTGCGCGCCGAGATCGACCGTCTGCGCAAGGAGCGCAACGCGGTGATCCTCGGGCACTATTACCAGCGCCCGGAAATTCAGGACATTGCCGATTTCGTGGGCGACAGCCTCGAGCTTTCGCGCAAGGCCGCTGAAACCGATGCCGACGTCATCGCGTTCTGCGGCGTCAAGTTCATGGCCGATACCGCCAAGATCCTGTCCCCTGACAAGATCGTGGTCCTGCCCGACATGGACGCCGGCTGCAGCCTCGAGGATTCGTGCCCGCCCGACAAGTTCAAGGCGTTCCGCGAAGCCCACCCCGATCACATCGCGCTGACCTACATCAACTGCTCGACCGAGGTGAAGGCCCTGTCGGACGTGATCGTCACGAGTTCCAGCGCCGAGACGATCCTCGCCCAGATCCCGCGCGAGCAGAAGATCATCTTCGGGCCGGACCGTCACCTCGGCGGCTATCTCAACCGCAAGTTCGGCCGTGACATGCTGCTCTGGCCGGGCGTGTGCATCGTGCACGAGGCCTTCAGCGAGACCGAGCTGCTGAAGCTCAAGGCGCAGCACCCCGGCGCTCCGGTGGCGGGCCACCCTGAATGCCCGCCGCACATCATCGACCATTGCGACTACGTCGGCTCGACCAGCGGCATCCTGCAATTTGCCAAGACCATGCCCGGCGATACGCTGATCGTGGCGACCGAGCCGCACATCATCCACCAGATGGAACTGGCCGTCCCCGACAAGACCTTCATCGGTGCCCCGGGCGCAGACGGCAACTGCAACTGCAACATCTGCCCGTACATGGCGCTGAACACGATGGAAAAGCTCTACCTCGCCCTGCGCGACCTGCAGCCGCGCATCGAGATGGACGAAACCTTGCGCCTCGCTGCCAAGAAGAGCCTCGACCGCATGCTCGACATGGCCAGCGGCACCGTGGGCCTCGGCGACCTGGGCGCGCGGCCGTTCGGCAGCTGAGCTAGGCGCTCCTTCCCTCGCCTAGCCGCGCCAGTACCAGCGCGGCGCCGACCAGCGCCATGCCGATGGCGTCGGGCAGGGCGAGGACTTCGCCGAACGAGAGCCAGCCGACGAGGACCGACACGGCCGGTTGCGTGAGCAGGACGAGGCCGATCACCAGCGGCGGAAAGTGGCCGAGCGAATAGACTAGCAAGCCTTGGCCGACGATCTGGCTCGCCAGCATCAGCCCGATCAGCGGCCACCAGTTGTGCGCCAGTACCGGCTCGCCCATCGCCAGTGCCGTGCCGAGCATGACCGGGCAACCGGCAAGGCTTGACCAGAACAGCAGGCTCCACGGGCGCAGTCGCTCGCGCACCTTCTGCACCAGCAGGATGTAGACCACGTAGAACAGCCCGGCGAGGATGCAGAACAGGTCTCCTGCCAGGGTGCGCGCATCGATCTCCATCGAGCGGCCCAGCAGCAGCCCCGCTCCGCCCAGCGCCGTCGCCACAGCGGCAAACTCGCGCAAGTGCGGGCGGCGGTGCATCGTCACCAGTCCCCACACCATCAGGATCACGCTGCCGGAATTCCCGAACATCGTAGCGTTGCCGAGCTTGGTCCGCTCGATCCCGACGTGCCAGCTGGCAAGATCGAGCGCGAAGACCACGCCCGCAGCAGCAATGAACCACCAGTCCTTGGCCGGGTGGCCGCGCAACGGTTCTTTGCTGCGCCATGCAAACAGGGCGAGCAACGGCAGCGCCAGTGCCAGCCGCCAGAACCCCGCCGAGACCGGCCCGCTATCGGCAATGCGCACGAACCATGGCCCCAGCGCCAGCGCAATGTTTCCTGTCAGCAGTGCAAGGAAATGCTTCGGTGTGGGGCGAAATGACAGGTCTGCGTCACTTGAATTCGTCATGGGCGCAGCCTAATCCAGTTGCAAAGAGAAACTTAGGGCGAAATCTGGCGTTTCCCCGTTATCTTCGGAAAGGTCCTCTAGCATGCACGAACCGCTGTTCCAGCCCCTGCGCCTCGGCGCGATCGAAGCACCGAACCGCGTCATCATGGCGCCGCTCACCCGTGGCCGCGCCACTAGCGAAGGCGTGCCTACGCCGGTCATGGCTGAATACTACCGGCAACGCGCCAGCGCCGGGCTGATCATCTCCGAAGCCACCGGCATCAGCCGCGAAGGCCTTGGCTGGCCAAGCGCACCGGGCATCTGGTCGGCAGAACAGACCGAAGCGTGGAAGCCGGTGACCGAAGCCGTACACCAGGCGGGCGGTCGCATCGTGATGCAGCTGTGGCACATGGGCCGGATTGTTCACCCGTACTTCCTCGGTGGCGAACCGCCGGTCTCGGCTTCGGCCACCCGCGCGCCGGGGCAGGCGCACACGCCGGAAGGCAAGCAGGACTTCGCCACGGCGCGGCCCCTGCGCCTCGACGAGATGCCACGCCTTGTCGATGATTACGGCCTGGCTGCGGAAAACGCCAAGAACGCCGGCTTTGATGGCGTGCAGCTTCATGCCGCCAATGGCTATCTGATCGACCAGTTCCTGCGCGATGGCACCAACCTGCGCGATGACGACTACGGCGGTTCGCCGCAGAACCGGTCACGCATCCTGCGCGAAGTGGTCGAACGCCTGATCGCGGTATGGGGCAAGGACCTCGTCTCGGTCCGCCTGTCACCCAACGGCGATTCGCAAGGCACGGATGACAGCGATCCCGCCGCCACGTTCGGCGAAGCGGCGCGGGTACTGCAGGACCTCGACATCGGCTTCCTCGAACTTCGCCAGCCGGGGCCCGATGGAACCTTCGGGCAGACCGACGTGCCGCAGCAGGACGCGCTGATCCGCTCGATCTATACCGGCCCGCTCGTGCTCAACAGCGACTACACGCCCGAACAGGCTGCAGCCGACGTCGCCTCGGGCCGCGCCGATGCAATCAGCTTCGGCCGTCCGTTCATCTCGAACCCCGATCTGGTCGAGCGCATCCGTGTCGGAGCGCACATCAATCCGAACAAGGGGGTGCCACAGACGTGGTATTTCCCGGGCGAGGTCGGCTATACCGACTATCCGACGCTGGCGGAGGAAACCGCCGCCGCCGACTGACAATGGAGCAATGCCGCATGCCGCCAAGATCATGGCTTTTCGTTCCCGGTGACAGTGACAAGAAGCTGGGCAAGGCCATGACCACCGGCGCGCATGCGGTGATCGTGGATCTCGAGGATGCGGTCGCTCCGGCGGCAAAGCCACAGGCCCGCATCCTCGCACGCGACTGGCTGGCGATCCATCGCCAGCACGTGACGGAAAACCGCCCGCTGGCGCGCTGGGTGCGCATCAACGCAATCGAGACCGGCCTGTGGCGCGAGGACCTCGCCGTGGTCATGGCCGGCGCGCCCGATGGCGTGATGCTGCCCAAGTGCGAAGGCCCCGACCAGATTCGCATGGTGGCGGCCGAGATCTACGAACTGGAACAGCGCAATCGCCTGCCCAACGGCGCCACGAAAATCCTGCCGTTGGTCAGCGAAACCGCGCGCTCCGCCCTTACCATCCCGTCTTACGTCGACGAGCCCATGCCGCGCCTTGCGGGCCTGACCTGGGGCGCGGAGGACCTGTCCGCCGTGCTTGGCGCCAGCCGCAAGCGCGATGCCGCGGGCGCGTGGACGGATGCCTTCCGTTTCATACGCGCGCAGTGCCTGCTGGTGTCCCATGCCAAGGGCGTGTGGGCAGTCGACACGCTTTACGACGATTTCCGTGACGAAGACGGCACGCGCCGCGCCGCCGAAGCGGCCAAGGCTGATGGTTTCACCGGCATGCTGGCGATTCACCCATCACAGGTGCCGATCATCAACGCGGCCTTTGCCCCCACCGAGGAGGAACTGGCCGAGGCGCACGCGATCGTGGCCCTGTTTTCCGCCAATCCCCACGCCGGCACGTTGCAATACAACGGCCGCATGGTCGATCAGCCGCACCTGAGGATGGCGCGGCAGTTACTCGGGATCGGCTGAGCCGGCTGCCACCCCGGCCGCGGGATCATCGCCAGCCACCGGTGCTTCTGCAGCGGCTTCGCTTGCCGAGGGCGCTGCTGCCTTCTTCTTCTCGGTGCGGGCCGGTGCCAACGGCGGTGATGCCGTGGACGTATCGAGGTCGATCATGTCGTCCGAGATCGTTCCGGGCAGAACCTCCGCACCGGCTGCCGCCGCCGCCTTGTCGTCGGCTTTCTTGCCGCAACCACCAAGTGCGAGCCCAAGAGCGAGCGGGAGGACAATCAGGCGGCTGATGGCGGGCACGGCGTATCCAGACGTTCGAGAAAACGGTCGAGGTGCGAGAGCAGCGCCTCGTCCCACGCTTCCGGTGTAACCTCCTTGCCCAGCGCGGCAAGACTGGTCACGCCGAATTCCTCTATCCCGCAGGGCACGATCCCGCCAAAGTGCGAGAGATCGGGCGAGAGATTGACCGAAAAGCCGTGCATCGTCACCCAGCGGCGGATGCGCACGCCGATCGCGCCGATCTTGGCCTCGCGCCCGTCCGCTCCGTGAGTCCAGATGCCGACGCGCCCTTCGGCCCGCCACGATTCGACGCCGAAGTCGGCCAGTGTCTCGATCACCCAGCCTTCGAGCGCATGGACAAAACCGCGCACGTCCCGCGCCCGCTTGCGCAGGTCGAGCAGGACATAGCCGACGCGCTGCCCCGGCCCGTGATAGGTGTAGCGCCCGCCCCGCCCGGCCTCGACCACCTCGAAACGCGGATCGAGCAGTTCGTCGGGCGCGGCACTGGTCCCGGCGGTATAGACCGGCGGATGTTCGAGCAGCCAGATCAGTTCCTGCGCGGTCCCTTCGGCAATCGCGGCATTGCGCAGGGCCATTTCGTCCAGCGCCGCGCGATAGGGCACTTGCGCGCTTTCACGCCGGATTTCGATAGTCTCATTTCGGGCCATGGCCTGCGAAATGGCCCAGCGCTGGACGGGTGACAAGAGGCTGGACACGCAAAACTGACGTTCGACGTGATCGTCCGACGCTGCTATTGACCCCGCCATGACGCCCCGCCCTGACAGCAAACTCGACAGCAGCCTTGCCTGGAAGACCGCCACGCGCCTTGTTGCGACCAACCGCGATGTCTTGATGGCCATCGCCGGCGTGTTCTTCCTGCTGCCCGGACTTGCTTTCTCGATCTTCGTGCCCGAACCGCAGATGGCCCCGGGCACGCCGCCGGGCCGGATGATGGAGATCATGGCCGATGCCTGGACGTCGTCGCTGCCCTTGCTGATCATCGTCACGCTGCTGCAGATGGCCGGGACGGTCACCGTGCTGATCGTCATGACCGATCCCGAACGACCGACAGTGGCCCAGGCCATCGCGCGCGGTTTCCGCGCCCTGGGGCCTTACGTGCTGGCGCAGATCATCGTCGGCGGCGCGCTTGGCATGGCGTTCCTCGTGCTGGTGAGCGCGGCCGCGCTGACCGGCGTTCAGGCCATCGGCGCAGTCGTCATCCTTGCCGCGTTCGTGGCCATGGTCTGGTGCAGCCTGCGCATGGCGCTTGTCGCGCCCGTCCTTGCCATCGAGGGCGAGCGCAATCCGATCCAGGCGCTGCGCCGCTCGTGGACGCTGACCCAGGGCAATTCGGGACGCCTGCTGGCCTTCCTCGTGCTTCTCGGCCTGCTCTTCGCGGTGGTCTATGGCCTGGCCATGATGCTGGTCGGCGTCGTCCTGGTGCTGACGACCGGGGGCGAGTTGCAGCGCGTGCTGACGGCTGCGGTATCAAGCGCCATAACCTCGGGCGCGCTGATCTATTTCATTGCGGTGCTGGCGGCGGTCTACCGCCAGCTTGGCGGACGGCAGCCCTCGGAAACCCGCTCGATCTTCGATTGAGCGCTTATTCCTTCCAGCCCCAGCTGATCACGCAGGGCGGGATGTTGACCGGCTCGAACCCCTTGTCGATGCGGCGGAAGAACTGGCCCATCAGATCGCGCGCGCGGGCGGTGTACTGATAAACCAGGAACGCGCCACCGGGGCGCAGCACGCGATGCGTTGCCCCCATGATCGCCGGGCCGACGCCTTCGGGCAGGTTCGAGAACGGCAGGCCCGAAAGCACATAGTCGGCGTGGTCAAAGCCATGCGCCTTGACGATGTCCTCCACGTCGGCGGCTGAACCGTGAACGGCGATGAAGCGGCTGTCGCCGATCGTCTTCTGCAGATAGGCGATGAAATCGGGGTTGGTGTCGATCACGATCAGGCGGCCATCGCGGCGCAGCTTTTCGAGCACCGGGCGGCAGAACGTCCCGACACCCGGGCCGTATTCCACGAACAGGCGGCATTCTTCCCAATCGACCACCGAGAGCACGCGCTCGATCGTGCGGTTCGACGACGGGACGATTGCGCCAACCATGGCGGGGTGCTTGAGAAAGCCCTTGAAGAAGATCCCGGCCGGCCCAGCCAAGCGTACCACCTTGCGTTTTGCCCGCTGAAGAAGAGGCTCACGCGCCACCTGGGTCGAAGTCATTGCAGGAAATGGTCCTCTGCCGGTCAAGCTTGGCTGAAGCGGGTCGCAAATTTGGCCTGCCATTGCAAGCACCGTTCGCCCGGCCTAGTCAGCAATGGATGAACCAGCCGTGGACAATTCCGATCCCTGCCCTGGGGGCGAAGGCATGAGCGAAGGCGCCATCCGCCTGCCGAAAGAGCGCATGGCCCTGCTGTTTGCGGTCATGCTGGTCACGGCGGCGGGCAATACCGCGATGCAATCGGTCATGCCCTCGATCGGCACGCGGCTTGGCATTGCCGACGTCTGGGTGAGCCTCGCCTATTCATGGTCGGCGCTGCTGTGGGTGATCATGGCCCCCTTCTGGGCGCGCCGGTCCGACCGTCGCGGGCGCAAGGCGATGATGGCACTGGGAGTCGTCGGCTTCATCTCCTCATTCGCCCTGTGCGGAGCGATCCTCCACTTCGGCCTCGATGGTTGGTTCAGCGCAGGGTTGACGATGATCCTCTTTGCCGTTGCCCGCTCGCTCTATGGCGGCTTCGGTTCCGCAGCCCCGCCCGCCGTGCAAGCCTACGTTGCCAGCCGCACTGGCCGCGCCGACCGGACCAAGGCGCTGTCGCTGGTCGCATCGAGCTTTGGTCTGGGCACGGTCCTCGGCCCCGCGCTTGCTCCGCTGCTGATCCTGCCCGGCCTGGGACTGGTTGGCCCCTTCGCGATGTTCGCCCTGTTCGGCGTGATCGTGCTGGTCCTGCTGCGCACGCAGTTGCCCGATGATGATCCCCGCTTTGCCGCCCGCGGCGAGGTGATGTCGGCGCCTTTCAGCGCCTCGTCCAATCCGCGCATGGTCGAGGATCATCCCGATGGCAGTCCCGACGAACTGCCCGAAGCGGAACCCCGGCACCAGGGAAGCGACCGTCTGCGCTGGACCGACCGCCGCCTGCGTCCGTGGCTGGCAGCAGGGCTGATCGGGGGGCACGCGCAGGCGATGGTCCTTGGCGTGATCGGCTTCCTGCTGCTCGACCGGCTTGGCCTGCGCGGCGATCCCGATGCGGGCGCAGGGCCGGTCGGCCTCGTGCTGATGTGCGGCGCAGTGGCGACCTTGCTGGCGCAATGGGGGCTGATCCCGATGCTTGGACTCGGACCCAGAACCTCGACGCTGTGGGGAATGAGCCTGGCCGCTGCAGGCATCATACCAGTCGCCATGGGCCGTGACCTGCACACCATTGCCGTCGGCTTTGCCATCGCCTCGATGGGTTTCGGCCTGTTCCGCCCCGGCTTCACCTCGGGCGCCAGTCTTGCCGTTTCGCCAGCCGAACAGGGCCAGTCCGCCGGTATCGTCGCTTCGGTGAATGGCGCGGCCTATATCGCAGCCCCGGCCATTGGCGTCTGGCTCTACAATCATTCGCAATGGCTGGCATGGGGCGTGATGGAGGTGCTTTCGGCAGGGGTGGTGCTGCTGTGCTTCGTTGCCATGAAGCGCGACCCGGCCTGACCGCCCTCCGCACAGCCCGGCACCCTTGCGCCTGCGCGCATTTGCCGCCAAGCGCGCGGGCGCAATGACAGCAGACCGGGGCTCACAGACAGTAATCGCGCGCGGCGCGGGATCGAACGCCCTGAGCTTCGTGATCCGCTTCGCCGCGCGCGCCTCGTTCCTCTATGTCGGCGCGCGGCTCTATGGCGCGGCCAACTACGGCGTGTTCACAATGGCCAGCGCCATGGTCGAACTGGCCGTGCCGATCGCCAGCCTCGGGCTGAAGCGCATGATCTTCCCCTGGCTGGAAGAAACGACGCCAGACACTGCCCCGCGAAGCGCCACCCATGTCCTGCTCGATGCGCTGCTGCTGGCCGCGATTGCCGGAATCGCAGTCTCGATGCTGCTGGTTCTTGGCGCACAGGCGCTGCCGGATGGCCTAGTGTCCGAAAGCCTGCGACTCGCGCTTGCCCTGATCGCGCCGGCCGTGCTCGGCCAGATCACCGGCGATGTCGCGCTCGCCGCCACCCGCTGGACCCACAAGATGCGCTACGAGGTCATCGCGCGTGGCCTTGTCGAACCTTATGTGCTGAGCGCAGTGGCCTTCGGCGCCTGGTACCTGGGCTTTGAACAGACCGGCATGATCATCGGCTACTGGGCCGGATCAATCGCGCTGGCCCTGTTCTCTGTATGGAGCGCGCGGCATTGCCTCGGTCCGCTTGGCCTGCGGCGCTGGCGTCCGCACCCGGCCGAACTGCTCCGCCGCGCCCGCGCCCTGGCGCCGGCCAGCGGCAGCGACTTCCTGACCACGCTGGCCCAGCGCATCGATCTCTATCTCGTCGGCTTCCTGCTCGGCGATGCTGCGGTGGGCGTCTATGGCGTGCTGCGCCAGCTGCGCACGCCGATCCTGCAGGTTCGCCAGGCTTTCGACGGCATCCTTACCCCGCTCACAGCGCGCACCATGATGACCGATGGCGACATCGCCACCGGCAAGGCCACGGCAGCGGCAACGCGCGTGATCCTGACCATCCAGCTCGGCGTCGTCCTGCTGATGGCGGCAACCGGCGAAGCCCTGCTCGACCTGTTCGGGGCGCATTATGCCGGCGGCTATGCCGCGCTGCTGGCGATGGTGCTGGCCGAAACGGTCAATGGCGCATTCGGGGTGTCGGAGCTGATCCTCTACTACCGCCGACCTGCGCTTGCCCTGCAGGTCAACCTGATCCTGATCGTGATCGCGGGATTCGCCATCCCGCTGCTGACGCCGGCATACGGCATTCTCGGCGCGGCGCTGGCCATGCTGCTGGCGGCGCTGGTGGCGTCCTTCATGCGGCGGCACTGGCTTTCGGGCCTCGGCGTGCGCCCGCATCCGTTCCATGCCGCGATCCCGGTGCTAGCTGCAGGAACCGCTGTCCTGCTCGGCATGTGGCTCGGCGGTCTTGCCAAGGGCACGGCGCTGATGGGCGCACATCCGGTGGTGACCAAGGCGGTCTCGCCGCTGATCGCGCTGCTGTTCTATGCCGGCTTCGTGATGATCTGGCGCAAGGCGCAGCCGGGCGTGCTTTCGCTCAACCGCTACCGCGTCAGCTGATCAGACCCTCGACGCAGTGCGCGTGGCCGCGCGGTTGTGCAACTGCACCGAGATCAGCAGCAGCAGGTTGAGCACCACCACCTGATAGAAGAAGTAATAGACCGGGCTGCCGGCGATCATCCCCAGCCCCAGCACGATGGCGCGCGGATTTGGCCCGAGCAGCTTTAGGAAATCAAGCAGCGGCTTCTGCTCGCGCGCCACTTCGGCACGGATAGCCTCGAGCCGCGCCTTGTCGTCCGCCGCCAGCGCCTGGCGCACTGCTTCATCGATCTGTCGGGCATGCGGCGTCATCCCGGCGGCGAGGAACAGGTATCCGCGCGCGATCGGTTCGAACAGGCGGGAAAACAGCGTCTTTTCCCCGAACAGGCCCGCGTTGTTGTCCTTGGCGTTGTTGAGCCAGGGCACGGCATAGGTCCAGTACTGGTAGAACCGGCGCTGCACCTCGACATGGTTGGACTGCACGATATGGCTGGCGCCAGCCGCCAAGGTCCATGCCCAGGCCTGCCCCGACCCGATCTGCCGCGTCAGCACGAAGGCGAGCAGCACGTAGAGCACGATGTGGCTGGCATAATCGCAGATGCCGTCGACCATCTCGCCGATCGGGCTGGTCCTGCCGGTGATCCGCGCCAGATCGCCGTCGGCGCCATCGACCACGTGCCAGCTCATGTGCAGGGCCATGCCCAGCATTGCCCCCATCGGCCAGCCCAATGCCCATGTGCCGCCGGTCGAATCCATGTTGAAATAGACCACGCCCGCCGCCACGACGAGCAGGCCACCGAAGACCGAGACCATGTTCGGCGTGAGCGGCGTATGCGCAAGAAGCCGCGCCAGCCGCCATGCCAGCGGATGGTAGAGATGGTAGTTCAGTCCATCCTGCAATTCCCGCGGACGCTTGGGGCGTACGATCGCCCCGGTCCGATTTCCCGCGTTCACCCTTGCGACCCCTTGAATGCCTTGGCCAGCCAGCATGCATCCCGACGATGCTGGCTTGGCGCATCAGGTAGCCGTGTCTATAGGCCGTGGAAAGGGCCTGATGGCTCTGGATGAGGCACGCACGCTTGAATACCCCGTTTTCCGTCGCGATTCCGGCAAGTCCCTACCTGCGCCGCCGCATCGGTGGCATCAGCGGCGTGGCGCGAGCGGTGATTCTTGCCGATCTCACCGGCGCCAGCGAAATCGTGATTCTCGCCGATTCCCCGGTTCCCGAGGACTGGCAGCGCAGCTTTGCGATGCGCGCACGCCCCTTGCCGCAAGTCACCTGCGTCGCTGCCTCGACGCCGCTGCCTCCCGGCACCGCGCTGCTGCCAGCCGATGCGCAGCCCACCAAGGCCGCGCTCGAAGCCCTGCGCGAGGATCCGGCGCTGGTCCTGGTCCGGGGCGATCCACGCCTGATTCGCGGCGAGACCGACCAGGCCACCGTCCTGGCACTGCTGCGCGCAACACTGAAGCCCACCGAGGGACCGGTTGGTCGCTGGATCAACCGGCCGATCTCGTTCCGCATGTCGGCGCTGGCGATGAAGCTCGGCCTTGGTCCCGATCCCATCACCTGGTTCACCCTCGCGCTGGCGATGGTGATGGCGGTCATTCTGGGACAGGGCGGCGTCGAATGGCTGGCGCTGGGCGGTTTCCTGTTCCAGGCGGTCTCCGTCACCGATTGCGTCGATGGCGACATTGCCCGCGTTTCATGGGCGATGAGCCGGCGCGGCGCGCTGCTCGATACCGCATGCGACATGGTGGCCAACCTCGGCTTCGTGATCGGCCTGATGACCGGGGTGATCCGCACTTATGGCCCGGAATATGGCTGGATTGCGCTGGCCTGCGTGGTGCTGCTGGTCTGCGGCATCGTTGCCATGAGCATCCTTGTGCGCATCGGCCCCAAGCGCGGCAGCTTCGACGTTCTGCGCGCCGCGCTGGAACGCAGGCTGGAGGGGCGCCCCGTCCTGCAGAGCGTCACGCTGACGCTGGAGCGCCTGTTCAAGCGCGACGTCTATGTGCTTGTCGCCTGCGTGTTCTGCCTGCTCGGTCTTGCCTGGGTGCTGCCGGGAATGCTGCTTGGCGGGCTGTGCATCTGGCTTGGCGCAGTGGCCTGGTGCGCGCCGCTGATCGCCGCCGACAGCGAGGGCCTGCTGCTGCCGCCACACATGCGCCAGCTCTGAGCCGGCGTTTCCAACTCTCCCCCAACTCCCCCTCAACTCTGGGGCAACTCCCCCGCAACTCCCCTTCAACTCGGGCGCAACCCTGTTGCAACTGGGGCACCCTTTGGTGCTGCAACGCGGCATCAATCAGCCCCACCCCTTGCGCGACGCGCTGCGTTCCCCCAAATTAGCGCAAGCAACGACCGCAACAAGGAACCGTGAGAAACCATGAAAGGTGTTATCCTTGCTGCGGGCCGTGGCAGTCGGCTCGGCGATGCGACCGACTCCCTGCCCAAGCCGCTGATGGCGGTCGCCTCGCGCACCTGTCTCGATTTCGCGATCGAAGCCCTGCTGGCGGTGGCTGACGACGTCATCGTGGTGACCGGCTATCGCGCGCAGCTGATCGAGGATCACATCGCGGCCGAGTGGGGGAACGCCCCGGTGCGGACCGTGCGCAATACGCAGCTGGAGGCCGGGAACCTGACCTCGCTGGGTGCGGCGCGGGCGCTGATCGGGGATGCGCCCTTCGTGCTGACCAACGCCGACCACCTCTTTCCGTCCGACATGTACACCCGTCACTTCACCACCGCAGCCGGCGGCGCGACAGTGGCTGTCGCCTGCGAGCGTGAACGGCCGGTCCTGCCCGACGAGATGAAGGTCATCGAGAAGGACGGCGCGCTGCAGGCCATTTCCAAGACCCTGCCCAAGTACGACGGCGCCTATATCGGCACGACCTTTGTGCGCGAGGCAGCGCGCGACGCATATTGGGCCGCGTTCGAGCGGGTGCGTGAGACCAAGGACCTGGCCACCGCCTCGGTCGAGATGGTGCTGCACGAACTGGCGCAGGATGTGGCGACCGCGCCGCAGGTGCGCTGGCTTTCGGGGCTCAAGTGGTTCGAGGTCGACACGCCCGAGGATCTGGCGGTCGCGCGCGAAAGCCTGACTGCGTGATTCAGGAGCCTGACGTCCGCGTTCTGGTCTTCGATCTCGACGGTACGCTGGTGCCGACGATGGAGGACTACGCTGACCGTGCGGCGCAATTGATGGAAGAATCCTTCGGCACGCCCTTTGCCGAGGCCCGCCGCTCCTATTTCGCAACTTCGGGCCTGCCGTTCGAAAAGCAGTTGCGCCAGCTTTACCCCGGGCAGGACACCGACCCGGTCGCACAACGATTCGAGGATTGGAAGGACGGCTACCTCACCGGGATTGCCATTGCCGCAGACACCGCCGCGCTGCTGCAACGGTGGCGTGATTCCGGCCTGCTCGTGGTCATCTCCTCGAACAATCTTGAACACTATGTCGAGCGCCTGGCCCGCGATTGGCCGGTCGACTGCGCCCTGGGATACCGCGCGCCGTCGGCAGCCGATGCCGGCTTTGCCAAGGGCGAGCCGCACTTCACGGCAATCGAGGCACGCTTCGGAATCGACCGGTCCGCGTTTCTGTTCACCGGAGATTCACCGAACGACGCCCACATCGCGGCCGCCGCAGGGGTGCGTTTTCGTGCCCTACTGACCGATGCCTTCGGCCCCGAAGACTTCGAACGGGCGGTTCCGGGCACCCGGACCCTGACCAGCCTGGCCAAGCTTGGTGACCATATTGCAACGGTTGCCGACGCTGTTACCAGCTTGTGAAGGGCATCTGGCGAAACGGGCTATCGCTGGCAGCTTTTTTCGGTTAAGGGCGCGGTCCCATCGGAGATTGCTGTGGTTTGCGCGCCCATACTTTGGTGCAGCGCAGGCGGCGCGATTGCGAGCAGGGAGTGGGGATTGCAAGGTCTGCCATGACCGGCGGTTCTCCGCTTCGTCTTGACGGACTGAGGATTCGGCTTGCATTCGATGGCATTTCGGTATTTTGAGGCAGTTTGATTACAGCCGCCGCAGGGCGCCTGTCTGAAGGGATCGTTTTTCATGAAGCCAATCAAGGTCGCCATGATCGGCGTGGGCAACTGCGCTAGCTCGCTGGTGCAGGGTGTAGCCTACTATCGCAGCAACAACTCGTCGCAGGGCCTCATCCACGACCGCATTGGCGGCTATGGCGCCGGTGACGTGGACTTCGTGCTCGGCATCGACGTCGACGCGCGCAAGGTCGGCAAGGACATTGCCGAAGCCATCTTCGCTGCTCCGAACAACACCACCGTGTTCCAGCCCAACGTGCCGACCACTGGCGGCAAGGTGATCATGGGTCGCGTGTCGGACGGCGTTGCCGCGCACATGACCTCGGTTGGCGAAAAGGGCTTCATCGTCGCTGACGAGCCCGAAGCCACCCAGGCCGACATCGTCAAGGCCCTGAAGGACTCGGGCGCCGAAGTGCTGCTCAACTTCCTCCCCGTCGGTTCGCAGGAAGCCACCGAGTTCTACATGGAATGCGCGCTTGAAGCCGGCGTTGCCGTCGTCAACTGCATGCCCGTGTTCATCGCTTCGACCCCGGAATGGGAAGCGAAGTTCCGCGAAAAGCGCATCCCGATCGTCGGCGACGACATCAAGGCGCAGGTCGGTGCAACGATCGTTCACCGCGTGCTGTCGAGCCTGTTCGCTGCCCGCGGCGTCAACGTCGAGCGCACCTACCAGCTCAACACCGGTGGCAACACCGACTTCATGAACATGCTCGACCGCCAGCGTCTGGGCAGCAAGAAGGAATCGAAGACCGAGGCCGTGCAGGCAATGCTCGCCACGCGTCTCGAGGACGAGAACATCCACGTCGGTCCTTCGGACTATGTTCCGTGGCAGAAGGACAACAAGCTGTGCTTCATCCGCATGGAAGGCCAGCAGTGGGGCAACGTTCCGATGAACCTGGAACTGCGCCTGTCGGTTGAAGACAGCCCGAACTCGGCCGCTTGCGTGATGGACGCGATCCGTTGCTGCAAGGTCGCGCTGGACCGTGGCGAAGGTGGTGCGCTGATCGGCCCGTCGGCCTACTTCTGCAAGCACCCGCCGCAGCAGTTCAACGACGACGTCGCCGCCCAGATGGTTGACGAGTACGCTTCGGTGGAGAAGCTCGCCGCTGAATAAGCGACAGCTTCGCTGACGGATTGAAAGGCCGGCCCGACGTTTCGTCTGGTCGGCCTTTTCATTTGCCGCCGAAACCTCTACCCGAGGCGACCATGGATGCGCTGATCATCGCTGCCGGTTTCGGCAGCCGCCTTGCCGAACTATCACCGTCGAAGCCGCTGACGCCGGTTGCGGGCGTGCCGCTGATCGAAATCGGCGTGCGGCAGGCCATGCAGGCCGGTGTCAAGCGCGTCGTCGTGGTGACCGGCCATCAGGCCGAACTGCTCGAAGGTTTTCTGGCCGATCTTTCGATGCGCGCAGGGATCGAGATCGTACCGGTGCGGCTGACCAACTGGTCGACGCCCAACGGCCATTCGGTGATGGCCGGTGCCACGCGCTGCGACGGCAACTATCTGCTGATGATGGCCGACCACATGTTCGATGCCGACATTCTGGAGCGGCTGATCCACGAACACCGGCCGGACTGCGCCGTGACGCTGGCGGTTGACCGTCGCATCGACAACCCGCTGGTCGATCCCGAAGACGCGACGTGGGTGAAGATGGACGACGATGGCATGATCACCGCCATCGGCAAGACCATCGCGCCCTATGACGCGGTCGATTGCGGCGCGTTTCTGGCCACGCCGGATCTGGCCAAGGCAATCCACGAAGCGATTGCCGAAGGCAAGCCCGGCAGCCTTTCGGACGGGATGCAGCGCCTTGCCGATGCGGGCCGTGCGGGCACGATGGACATCGAGGATGCCTGGTGGATGGACGTGGACGATCCGCGCGCCCATGCGCTGGCGGAAGAGCTGGCGCCGTGGCACCTCGCGCGCACCTTCGCGGATATCGGCGTGCCGGCGGGCGAGTGAGCCGGTTTTTTTGATTATCACGCGAAGCCGAAAAGGCGCGAAGTTGTCGCGCCGTCGACTACGCGGCTCGATCGATCTTTCGCATGACCCAGCTGCAATACATGCAGTTTCCGCTTCTGGCGCAGCATCTTCGCGCCTTTGCGTGACAAATTGAAAGACCCACCCCCAGCCCCTCCCGCCTGCGGGAGGGGAGGAGGCAGGTTTATCCCATCAAGGATACTTGAGGTGGATGCGGGTCGCGAGGCCGGTCTTTGAGATGTTCAGGCGCACCGAGCGGAACGAGGGAATGCTCGCGATCGTCGGCGGGTTGTTGGAAAAGCCGAAGCCTTCCTCGGGCAGGCCAAGAACGCCGCTGCGCTTGATGTTCCGGCTTGCATCCTCGTCATGATAGACGGCCAGGGCATAGACGCCGGGCTTGGGCACATAAAGGCACATGCGCGTTTCCGGTGCCGTGGCATCGACACGGCCAACGTACATCGAGCCCTTCTTGACGAGGAACTTGCGCGGCTCGTCAGCATAGAGCGTCACGGCCATCAGGCCGTTGCCGTTGCGCACGCCGTCAATGGTGACGTTTATCCAGGTGTCGCTCACCGGCCCGGCACAGTTCGGGCCAGCCGCACTGGCAGCAGTGCTTCCGCCCATCAGAGTGGCGGCGAGTGCAGTGGCAGTCAAAGCGGCTGCAGCGCGCAGCCGTCCCGGCTTGGTCATGTCAAAAAGCCCCGATTTCGATGTTTCCTGCGGCAACCGCTTGATCCACGCGCTTCCAACGGAAGCCCACGCAGCGCCTCTTTTCTTCCCCGCCGCTTCCAATAACGGCGGTTGGCTGGTTCGTTAAGTAAGATTCGTGCCGTGAATAGCGGCTGAATTCTCGCCTCGCCTGCCGTTCATCCCAAGAACCGCCTCCAAAGCGGGACATTCCGTGTGGATAATGAGGCCGATAGTGCTTGTTCCGCCGATTCGCCAAAGGTAAGCGCATGGCATGGGGTGGCTATGCCTGAGCGCATGAGCGTTTACCAATCTGCCTGCCACCCGCCGCAGGAAGATGACCAGATGACCCCGCTGATTTCGCCGTCGATCCTTTCCGCAGACTTCGCCAAGCTGGGCGAGGAAGTGCGCGCGATCGATGCAGCCGGGGCAGACTGGATCCACGTCGACGTGATGGACGGTCACTTCGTGCCCAACATCACGATCGGGCCGATGGTCGTAAAGGCGCTGCGCCCGCACACCACCAAGCCGTTCGACGTGCACCTGATGATCTCGCCGGTCGATTCCTACCTCCAGGCCTTTGCCGATGCCGGTGCGGACATCATCACGGTTCATCCCGAGGCCGGGCCGCACATTCATCGCACGGTTCAGGCAATCAAGGGCCTCGGCAAGAAGGCCGGCGTATCGCTCAATCCCGGAACCCCGGCGAAGATGCTCGATTACCTTATCGATGATGTCGATCTGGTCCTGATCATGAGCGTCAATCCCGGCTTTGGCGGGCAGAGCTTCATTTCCAGCCAGCTTCGCAAGATCGAGGCGGTGCGGAAGATGATCGACAAGTCGGGCCGTGACATCCACCTCGAGGTCGATGGCGGGGTCGATACCCGCACGATCCGTTCCTGCGTCGACGCCGGGGCCGACGTGCTGGTCGCCGGCACCGCCACGTTCAAGGGCGGGCCTTCGCAATATGCGGCCAACATTGCCGGGCTGAAGGCCATCGGCGCGGGGCAGGCCTGAGATGAAGACCGGCGGCTTCCCCGAAGTTGGAAGTCGCCCGGCGGAGGCTGGCCGTTCCGCCCCCACGCCTGCCATTCCGCTCGATGCGACGAAGGAGGAACCGCTGGCCGATCCGACGCCCGAGGCAAGCAGTCGCTACGTTGCGCTTGACGATGACCGTCCGGACCCGGCGGTGATCGAGCCGGGGCGTGCGCTTGCCCTGGCCGACTTTGCGCCGCCAGCGATCGGTGCAGGCGACAGGCTGGTGCGCTTCGCCTACAGCCTTGGCCTTCCGGCCAGCGCGATACACCCGTTCCGCAAGCGCGCCCGCACGCGGTTGACGGCGACCGTCACGCCGCCGCTGCCGGGCGATGCGGCTGCGGGCAAGGCCCTGCGCGCGGGGCATTTCCTGGTCCACGGCTACAAGTCGCCGATCGCCGACACGGCCTTTTCGGGGCCCCGCCTGTCGCCATCGTTCGAGCGAATGGTGCATGGCTTTCGCTGGCTGCGCGATCTCGAATCCGGCGGCACCCGGGCGCAATGCGCGCAAGTGGCCGAGCGCATTCTCCAGACCTGGCTCGCCGCCAATCCCAAGCCGGACCCGACGCCGGCATGGGACGTGGGCAATGTCGGCCATCGCCTGCTTAACTGGATGGTCCACGCGCCGCTGATCCTTTCAGGCCAAGACCGCGCGTTCCGGACGCGCGTGCTGCACACGATCGAGGACACGGCGCGCTGGCTGGACCGCCGCGTGACCAAGGCCGACGACCGGCTTTCCGAAGTGGCGGGCTGGTGTGCGCTGGTCGCGGTCGGCCTGCTCATGGCCGACGGCAAGGCGCGCCGCCTTTATGGCGAAGCCGGGCTGGTCAAGGCGCTGGGCGAGCTGGTGGGTGACGATGGCGGCGTGCTGTCGCGCAGCCCGCTCTGCCAGATCGAGGCGATAGAGCTGCTGGTGGACCTGCGCGCCTGCTACGAGGCGATCAGGGCCGAACCGCTGCCGCAGATCCAGACGATGCTGACGCTGCTGGTGCCGCCCCTGCTGGCGCTGCTCCATGGCGATGGCGGCCTCGGCAACTGGCAGGGCGCGGGAGCGATCCCGGCCGAGCGGATCGAGGAACTGGTGCGCGCCAGCGGTGTCCGCACGCGGCCTTTGCGCGATGCGCGGCAGTGGGGCTACCAGCGCGCCACGGCGGGCAAGGCGGTGCTGCAGTTCGATGCCGGACCGCCGCCAGTGGCGCGGCATACGCGCGATGGCTGCGCTTCCACGCTGGCCTTCGAACTGAGCCACGCAGGTGAGCGGCTGATCGTCAATTGCGGCGGCGCGGCCTTTGCCGGCGGCATGATCCCGCTTCGGCTCGAACAGGGCCTGCGCGCCACGGCTGCCCATTCGACGCTGACGATCGACGATTTCAACTCCACCGCCGTGCTCATCAACGGCAAGCTGGGATCGGGCGTGTCCGAGGTCGAGGTCGATCGCCGCACGCTTTCGGCCGAAGGCGCAGGGCCGGGGGCGACGCGGATCGAGGCGAGCCACAATGGTTATGTCAGCCGCTATGGCCTGACCCATCGCCGCATCCTGATCCTGCGCGATGACGGCACCGAGCTGCGCGGCGAGGACCTGCTGGTGCCCTCAGGGCGCAAGGGCAAGCGCGGGATGATCGGCGTTGCCCTGCGCTTCCATCTCGGCCCGCATATCGAACTGGCGGCCAGCGCCGATGGCAAGGGCGTGACGCTGTCGCTGCCCGATGGCAGCCTGTGGCAGTTCCGCTCTGGCCGCGATGCGGTCGGAATCGAGGAATCCCTCTGGGCAGACGGGCTCGGAAGGCCTATCGGCACGCGGCAATTGGTCGTGACGGCCAAGGTTCCCCGCAGCGGCGAGAGCTTCTCCTGGCTGCTGAAGAAGATGCGATAGATAGGAATTCCCACGTGAGCGAGGTTACGATCAAGCGGGCGCTGCTTTCGGTGTCCGACAAGTCCGGTCTTGTGGATCTTGGCAAGGCGCTGGCGGCGCGCGGTGTCGAACTGCTTTCGACCGGCGGCACGGCCAAGGCGCTGCGCGATGCCGGCCTGAACGTGAAGGACGTTTCGGAGCACACCGGCTTTCCCGAAATGATGGACGGCCGCGTCAAGACGCTGCACCCCACGATCCATGGCGGCTTGCTGGCCGTGCGCGACAATCCCGAACATGCGGCCGCGATGGCCGAGCACCAGATCGGCGCGATCGATCTTGTCGTGGTCAACCTCTATCCGTTCGAGGCGACCGTGGCCAAGGGTGCCGAGCGTGACGAGGTGATCGAGAACATCGATATCGGCGGGCCTTCGATGGTGCGCTCTGCCGCCAAGAACCACGACTATGTGACGATCCTGACCGACGCTGCCGATTACGCAACGTTCCTGGGCGAGCTGGAGCAGACCGGCGGTGCAACGACGCTGGCCTTCCGCCGCAAGATGGCAGGCAAGGCCTATGCCGCGACGGCCGCTTATGACTCG
Source organism: Novosphingobium sp. BL-A-41-Hi4B-X5A (assembly GCF_055521705.1). Taxonomy (NCBI): domain Bacteria; kingdom Pseudomonadati; phylum Pseudomonadota; class Alphaproteobacteria; order Sphingomonadales; family Sphingomonadaceae; genus Novosphingobium; species Novosphingobium sp. BL-A-41-Hi4B-X5A. The sequence continues at coordinate 2,178,630 of NZ_CM145500.1, forward strand.
GCGATCTCGCAATGGTTTGCCACGGTCGATCAGGGCGAACACTTCCCGCCCGTCCTCGCCGCCGCGCACACGCGCGTGACGACGTTGCGCTATGGCGAGAACCCGCACCAGGATGCGGCGCTTTACGTGCCGCGCAACCCCGCCGTCACCGGCCTGCCGCAGGCGACGCAGGTGCAGGGCAAGGAGCTGTCCTACAACAATTACAACGACGCCAATGCCGCGCTGGAACTGGTGGCGGAGTTCGCCGGCGCCAAGCCGACGGTGGTCATCGTCAAGCACGCCAACCCCTGCGGCGTCGCCACGGCGGACACCCTGCTCGATGCGTGGAAGGACGCGCTGGAGTGCGATTCCGTTTCGGCATTCGGCGGTATCGTGGCGACCAATGTGCCGCTCGACGGGCCGACCGCCAACGCGATCTGCGAGATCTTCACCGAAGTCGTCGTCGCACCCGGCGCGGACGATGCGGCCAAGGAAGCCTTTGCCCGCAAGAAGAACCTGCGCCTGCTGCTGATCGACAGCCTGCCCGATGCCAACCGCAAGGGCCTGACGACCGTGCCGATTGCCGGCGGGCTGCTGGTGCAGGATCGCGATGCCGGCAAGATCGAAAAGGCCGACCTCAAGGTCGTGACCAAGCGCGCGCCGACCGAGCAGGAACTGGAAGACGCCCTGTTCGCCTGGACCGTGGCCAAGCACGTCAAGTCCAACGCCATCGTCTATGCCAAGGATGGCGTGACGGCCGGCATCGGCGCAGGCCAGATGAACCGCCGCGACAGCTCGCGCATTGCTGCTGCCAAGGCCAAGGAAGCGGCCGAGACACACGGCTTTGCCGATGTGCGCACGGTCGGCTCAGCCGTGGCTTCGGACGCGTTCTTCCCGTTTGCCGATGGCCTGATGGCGGCAGTGGAAGCAGGCGCGACCTGCGTGATCCAGCCCGGCGGCTCGATCCGCGACGAAGACGTGATCAAGGCTGCCGACGAGGCCGGCCTCGCCATGGTCTTCACCGGAATGCGCCACTTCCGGCATTGATTGCGTTGCAAACCCACCCCCAACCCCTCCCGCCTGCGGGAGGGGAGCGAGACTTGGCGAGCCGCAGGCGAGTTTAGTCGCAGCGGGGTGGGCATCACACCAACGTTGGCTGTCAGGAACATAGCAAAAGGGCCGGCCCCGCAGCGGGGACCGGCCCTTTTCATTGCCGTCCAAGGCAGCTGAAATCAGCGCCGATCTTCAGCGGTAGAAGATGTGGCTGTCGACGCGCGCAATGCGGGTCTTGCCCCAGCGCGGCGAGACGTGGGCAGCGTGGAAGAACATTGCGCCTTCTACCGGGCTCTTCCACAGGCCTTCATCGGCGATCTTGGCGATGCGCACGGCGGTCTGCCAGGCGCGGCTGTCGCGGTTGATCGCCGGCATGCCGTGGCCGCGAACAAACGAGAACTGCGAGGGCTGGTAGACCACGCCGCAGTACGACGAGGGGAAGCGACCGGAATTGGCGCGGGCGACGATGACGCGACCGACGGCAAGCTGTCCGGCAAGGGTTTCGCTCTTGGCTTCGAAGTAGACGGCGCCGGCAAGGCACTCTAGCTCGTTCGAAAGCGCAGCGGGAATCTGGGTTTCCTCGACCAGCTCGGTAAGCGATGCCGCGTCGGCGGCTTCAGCTTCGATGGCAGCTTCCGGCGTTGCGGTGGCAACGGCCTGGATCGGAGTGGGCTGAACCACGGGCTGGGAGATGAACGTCGCAGTGACTGCGATCGGAGTTGTTATGCCCACTACATTGGTGGACTGCGCGGCGGCGTGGGATCCGCCTGTGCTGAGAAGCGTTGTGATAAAAGTCGCAGCAATGCTCAAGCTGGCTGCGTATTTGAACTTCGTGCTCATACTTTGTCGTCAATGGGCGGTGAGCTTCCTGCCATGGCGCGACAAAAGACCGGTGAGCGCGAGTGATGCCGCGTGCCGGTCAACTGCCGAAGGGCCATGTCGGTTGCCCCCCGTCTGCGTGCCAGTGCGTCGGGCCTTGCTGCCGTCCGTCACCGCCTGCGCAAAAATCGGTATGGGGCCTTTATTGTGCGCTGCAGAAGAGTCAACCCGCGTTCAGCCAGCAGAAAGGTTGTCCCGGACGAACCGTTCGCGATCCGCGACGGTCAGTTCGACTATCCACACGTCGGGATCCTGTTGCATTCTGCGGCTCAGATAGTCTTCAAATTCCTGTTTATTGTCAGTTACTTGCACCTTGGAAACGCGCCATTGGCGGCGTCCATCAAGGTCTGGCATGCGCTCGTAAAGCACGCCAAGCGACTGATTTTCCAAGATAACAATCAGGATGGTTCCGCCGTCGCGTTCGCCCTTGTGCAGCACCATGCCGAAGCCGCCGTCGGCCTGCACGGCACGGACGATTCCCTGGACTTCGAGATGTGCCGGGAGCCGCGAGTCCACAAGTTGGCCGATCAGGCGAGCGCGGCGCGCAGGCCGGCGTTGTAGCCATCGAGACTGGACAGAGGGATGCGCGAACGCTGGAACGTACCGGTGCCACGGCCCACTTCCTCGCCGTCCTCGTCGATCAGGCGGGCTTCGGCCACAAGCACGCGACGGCGTCCCGAGACCCAATGCCCTTCCGCAGTGACGCGCCCGCCCTTGATCGGGCGGCTGAAGAACAGGTTGAACGAAGTGGTCAGCAGGAAACGGTCGGTAACCAACGTGTTCGCCGCGTAGAACGCCGCGTCGTCGAGCATCTTGAAATAGATCGTGCCATGGGCGGCACCTGCAGCGTGGAAGCAGGATGGCGAGACATCGAAATGGATGCGGGACAGGCCTTCACCGATGATTTCCAGCCGCGATTCGAACAGGCTGTTGACCGGCGCCGAAGCGTAAAGGCCTTCCAGCGCGCGCCAGTGCAGGCTTGCGCTGTCGGCGCCGTGCTCAGGCGGCATCGCGATCGATGACGTTGACGAGCAGCCCGTAGATCGCATCGGCATCAGTGGCTGAGACCAGACGCTCGTGCATGCGTTCGTCGCGCATCAGGCGCGAGATCGCCGCGAGGGCCTGAAGATGTGTGGCACCCGCCTGCGAGGGCGAGAGCAGGCCGAACACGCAATCGACCGGCATGCCATCGGCGGCGGCGAATTCGACCGGATTCTCTAGTCGGAAGAACACCGCAACCGGCCGTTCCAGACCGTCGATACGGGCGTGGGGAATGGCAACGCCCCGGCCAAAGCCCGTGCTGCCAAGCTTTTCGCGCTCCTCGATCCCGTCGATGACCACTTCGGCGTCAAGCGCGTAGACCGACGCGAAGCAGGCGGCGAGATCGGCAAGGATCTGCTGCTTGGAATCGGCGCGGATGACGCGGACAGCTTGTGGATCGAGTTGGAACAGAGCCGACATACGAAAAAACGTATCACATGAGTGCAAAGGCACGGTGAATTGGGGCGCGCCATGCTCCCGAATGCGGGGGAAGGCAAGCGCAATCGGTTTGTGCAGCGATGCTCCGACCGAATGCGAAGGGGGCGCCGGAACACCCCCCTCCTTCATTATCCTGGCCCGATCTACTTCGGTTCGACCCAGCCGATCGAACCGTCACCGCGGCGATAGACCATGTTGTGCATGCCGGTGCCGGCGTTCTTGAACAGCAGCGCATTGGTATTGCGCAAGTCGAGCATCATCACCGCGTCCGAGACGCTGGCGGTGGGCACGTCGACACGGGTTTCGGCGATGACCAGCGGTGCGTCGGCCGGTTCATCCTCGCTCACCTCGTCGTGGACGAAGACGGTATAGGCCGCTTCCTGCGGTTCGAACGCAGCTTCCTCGGCCTTGCGGGCGTGATCGGCGCCTTCGTGGCGGTCCTTGATGCGGCGGCGATAGCGGCGCAGCTGCTTCTCGATCTTCTCGGCCGACTGGTCGAGCGCGACGTGGGCGTCCTGCGCCACGGCGCTGCCCTTGAGGATCAGGCCCTGCGTCACATGCGTGACGATATCACATCGGAAGCCCCCGTGCGGGGCCTTGCCCAAGGTGACGTTCGAGGAAAGCGCTCGGGAAAAGTGCTTGTCGACGATGGCGCCAAGGCGCTCCTCGGCATGGGTCTGCAGTGCAGCGCCGGTTTCGACCTGGTGTCCCGAAACGCGAATATCCATAAGTCACTTCTCCTGTCACTCGGGCGAGACGCCCGGTCTTGCTGAACCATCCGCACTGCGGGTTGGTTTCAGCGCGACCAGATCGGCTCGGCAAAGCCCGCCATGAATTCGGCATGACGGGCAAGCTCCTCGGCGCTCGCGGCATGCGGGCGCGGGGAACGGAAGGTGCGGGTCAGGCTGGAGGTGACGGTGATCGACTCCTCCACCACAACAAGACCGGCTGCGCCAGCGGCATCTGCCGCCAGTTCGAGGCCGATCTGCCGCCCGCCCATCAGCTCTACATAGAGCTGGGCGAGCAGTTCCGCGTCCAGTAGCGCCCCGTGCTTGGTGCGGTGGCTGCGGTCTATGCCGTAGCGGGTGCACAAGGCATCGAGGCTGAGCTTGGCACCGGGGTGCTTGCGCCGGGCGATCGCTACCGTATCGACCATGCGATCACGGCTGACGGGTTCGCGCCCGCACATTTCCAGCTCGTTGTTGATGAAGCCGAAATCGAATCCGGCGTTGTGGGCGACCAGCGGCGAGTCGCCGAGGAAGTCGAGCAGCGCGTCAGCCTCGGCGGCAAACCTGGGCTTGTCGGACAGGAACGTGGATGACAGGCCGTGGACGGCCTCGGCCTCGGCCGGCATGTCGCGTTCGGGATTGAAATAACAATGGAAAACCTGGCCAGTAGGCACCCGGTTGACCATTTCGACACAGCCGATCTCGACCAGCCGATCCCCGCTTTTCGGGTCCAGTCCGGTCGTCTCGGTATCGAAAACGATCTCACGCATTGAAGAATATGTGGACCCCTCGTGGCGGGCTGACAAGGGGTTGCGAAGGTTACTGGCGGGGGTTTTTTTCCCGGATGGCCGCAACCAGCGCGGCGACTTGCGCCTCGGTCTCGGCAAGGGTGACGCCGGTATCGATCACGTGGGTGGCGCGCGCGCGCTTCTCGGCGTCGGGCACTTGCAGCGAGAGGATGTGGGCGAACTTTTCGGGCGTCATGCCGGGGCGGGCGAGCACGCGCTGCCGCTGCACCTCGGCGGGGGCGGAGACGACCATGACCGCGTCGAGATCGGCCCCATGGCCCTTTTCGAACAGCAGCGGAATGTCGAAGACGACGAGCGGCTCGCCCATGTGCTCGACCATGAAGGCGTGGCGCAGCCGCGCGACCGCGGGGTGGACGATGGCCTCCAGCCGCTTCAACGCTTCCGGATCGCCGAAGACCTGCGCGCCCAGCTCCTGCCGCTTGACGCCTTCGGGTCCGGTGGTGCCGGGGAAGGCTTGCTCGATGGCCGGGAGCAGCTCTCCGCCCGGGCCCTGGAGATGGTGGACGGCGGCATCGGCATCGAACACCGGCACGCCCAGTTCGCGCAGCATCAGCGCCACGGCGGACTTGCCCATGCCGATCGAACCGGTGAGGCCGAGGATGTAAGGGCGGCTCATCCCAGGATTCTCGCACGAAGTTCGGCGTCCGCCTCTCCGCGTGGTGGAACGGCGCCAAAGAAGCGGCGGAAGGCATGATCGGCCTGTCCGATCAGCATCGACAGGCCATCGACCGTGCGGAATCCGGCGGCCTTCGCGGCTTTCAGGAATTCGGTTTCGAGCGGACTGGTGACGATATCGTAGAACACCGAGCCGGGCGGGGCGTGGCTCATGTCGAAGGCGAGCGGCGCTTGCCCCGTCATGCCGAGCGAGGAGGCATTGACCACGAGATCGAAGCAGCCTTCGCGATTGTCGAAGGCGAAGTCGGTGGCGTCGGCGAAATGTTCGAGCGGGGCGACGTGGTGTTCGCCCTGCGGGTCGAGTTCATCGAGCATGGCGCGGGCCTTGTCGACGTTGCGGCCGGCCAGCACCACGACCATGTGCTCGTCCGCCAGCGCGGCGATGATCGCCCGTGCCGCGCCGCCCGTGCCGAGAACGCGGGCCATGCGGAAGTAGTGGGTCTTGGCCAGTTCCTCGCGCAGGGGTTCGAGGAAGCCGGGCGCGTCGGTATTGTAGCCAACCAGCGCTCCGTCTTCTGGCACCACGGTGTTCACGGCGCCGATGCTCTCGGCCAGCGGATCGAGCCGGTCGAGCAGCGGAATCACCGCCTGCTTGTGCGGCATGGTGACATTGCAGCCGCGCCAGTCGGGATCGGTGCGGCGCGCGGCGAGATAGTCGGCGAGCTCTTCGGCCTTCACATGGGCGCGATCATAGCGCCCCGAAAGGCCGAGCTTTTCCAGCCAGAAGCCGTGGATCACCGGAGACTTGGACTGAGCGATCGGATCGCCGATCACTTCGGCATAAGGAAGACTCAAGACGGCAACTCACCCTGTTCGCGCAATGCACCGAGCAGCGCCAATAGCGGCATCCCCAGCACAGTGAAGTGGCTGCCTTCGATCGTTTCAAACAGTTGCACGCCCAGCGCCTCGATGCGGAACGCGCCGACGCAGCCGGAAACCTCCGGCCATTCCCTGTCGAGATAGCTCTGGATAAACTGGGGAGAAAGCGTGCGAACCCTTAAGTTAGCGGTCTCGCAGGTTTTCCACACCACCTTGCCATCGCGCATCAGAACGGCGGCGGAATGGAGGTTCATGTCCTTGCCGGAGAAGAATTCGAGATGCTCGGCAGCGTTCTCGCGGCTCGTCGGCTTGTCGAACTGGCGGCCGCAGACCTCGACCATCGAATCCCCGCCGAGCACCAGCCGTCCGGGCATGGCGAGCGACACGGCAAAGGCCTTGGCTTCGGCAAGCACGCTGGCGATCTGGCAACCGGTAACACCGATCAGCTCGCGCTTGATCGCACCTTCATCGACGTCGGACGAACGCGTCTCGAACGGCACGCCTGCCGCCTCGAGCATCATCCGGCGCGAGAAGCTCTGGCTCGCCAGTACCAGTGTCATATCGGTTTTGCTCCATCGCCGCTGCCGCCCACAGCGCCGCGTTCGTTGTAGAGATTGATCACGGCGGCAGCGGTTTCCTCGATCGAGCGGCGCGAGACGTCGATCACCGGCCAGCCATTGTCGGCAAACATGCGCCGCGCGTATTGCACTTCGCGCGTCACCTGTTCGTTGTCGACATAGGCAGTCTCGGGCGCCTGATTCAAGGACAGCAGCCGATTGCGACGCACCGCGATCAGGCGTTCCGGGCTGGTGGTGAGGCCAACCACCATCGGGCGGCGCAAGGAAAACAGCATCGACGGCGGCGGGCTTTCCACCACGATCGGGATGTTGGCGACCTTGTAGCCGCGGTTGGCAAGGTAGATCGAGGTCGGCGTCTTCGAACTGCGCGAAACGCCGGCCAGCACGATGTCGGCCTCTTCCCAATTTTCCCAGTTCACTCCGTCATCATGGGCGATGGTGAACTGGATCGCATCGACGCGCGCGAAATAGGCCTCGTCCATCATGTGCTGGCGGCCCGGCCGGGCCTTGGCCTGAACCCCGAGCTGCTGCTCGAGCGCGTCGGTCACGGCATCGAGTGCCGGGACCATCGGCAAGCCCAACGCAGCGCAACGCTGCTCCAGCCGGGCGCGGGTTTCGGTATTGACCAGCGTGAACAGCACGAGCCCCGGATTTGCGGCAATTTCGCCCATGATGCGGTCGAGATGCTGCATCGAGCGTACCATCGGCCAGAAATGCCGGACCACGTCGGCGCCATCGAACTGCGCAAGCGCCGCCTTGGCGATCATTTCCAGTGTTTCGCCGGTGGAATCCGACAGGAGGTGCAGGTGCAGACGCTGCATTTGCGGACTTTCAAAGGGTGTCCGGCAGGGGGTCCGGACGGGGTCGGGATGACTCTGTGGAAACAGCACCGATAAACCACGGTACAGAGTCAGGGACAAGTTTCAGCGTGAGATTCACTCTCGATCCGAGTCCTGTTCAGGGCCATTTGTGGACAAGTGGACAGCGTTTTCCCCAGCCTGTGGAGAGCGGTGAGAACTTCGCGTTGACTCATATGCTGTCCAGAGTCGCGAACAGCAAAAAGTGTGGAAGCGGACTCACAAATCGGGCAGTGACAGGCAATCCCCGGTTTCCACAGGGCCAACAAACACCTTCAACCTGATTCTAAGAATCTATTTTAGTGGATTGGATCGAAATGCCCGGCCCGTTGCTCAGGACACTTCAGGGTGAGAATCTTTCCCGTCGGCCGATCTGGCTGATGCGCCAGGCGGGGCGCTACCTGCCCGAATACCGCGAGTTGCGCGCCGAAAAGGGCGGTTTCCTCGCGCTTGTCTATGATACCGACGCCGCGGCCGAAGTGACCGTGCAGCCGATCCGCCGCTTCGGCTTCGATGGCGCGATCCTGTTCTCGGACATCCTGATCGTGCCCTATGCGATGGGGCAGGACCTCAGGTTCCTCGTTGGCGAAGGCCCGGATCTTTCGCCGCGCCTGCTCGACGTGGCGCTGGACAGCCTTGTCGCGGTGCCTGAGCGCCTGTCGCCAATCTACGAGACGGTGGCCAAGGTGAAGGCGCAGATCGGCCCTGAGACGACACTGCTGGGCTTTGCCGGGTCACCGTGGACAGTGGCGACGTACATGGTCGCCGGCGAAGGCAGCCGCGATCACCACGACACCCGTGCGCTGGCCTATCGCGATGCCGGCCAGTTCCAGGCAATCATCGATGCGATCACGCAAGTGACGATCGAGTACCTTTCGGGTCAGGTCGAAGCCGGCGCCGAAGGCTTGCAGCTGTTCGATTCATGGTCGGGCAGCCTTGCGCCTGCCGAGTTCGAGCGCTGGGTGATCGCGCCCAATGCGAAGATCGCGGCGGAAATGCAGTGCCGCTATCCGCACGTGCCGGTGATCGGCTTCCCCAAGGGCGCAGGCGAAAAGCTTGCCGCCTATGCCCGCGAGACCGGCGTCAATGCCGTCGGCGTGGACGAGACCATCGACCCGCTGTGGGCCGCGCGCGAGATGCCGGCGGGCATGCCGGTGCAGGGCAATCTCGATCCGCTGCTGTTGCTTGCGGGTGGGCCGGAACTGGAAAAGCAGACTCACCGCGTGCTCGAAGCCTTCGCCGACCGCCCGCACGTGTTCAACCTTGGCCACGGCATCGGCCAGCACACCCCGATCGAAAACGTCGAGGCGCTGCTCAAGATCGTGCGGGGCTGGTCGCGCGACTGAACCTTTTCGGGCACTTGCAAACCATGGTTTCCGCGCCGAAATAGCCCTCAGCAGGGGCGCACTGGCAGGCGGAGCCGCAACAGATGCAGCAGGTATTGGCGATGCTCTATCTCTGGCTCAAGGCGGGCCATGTCATCTTCGTGATCTTCTGGATGGCCGGCCTGTTCATGCTGCCGCGCTTCTTCGTCTATCACCAGGAAGCGCCGGAAGGTTCGCCCGAGAATGCGATCTGGGTGGATCGCGAGCGCAAGCTTATGAAGATCATCATGTGGCCGGCGCTGGTGGTGGTGTGGGTGCTCGGCCTGCTCCTGGCCATGGACATCGGCGCGTTCGCGCAAGGCTGGTTCCACCTCAAGCTGGCCTTCGTGCTCGTGCTGACGGCCTATCACTTCTGGCTGGCGAGCTATGCGCAAGCCCTCGCCCAAGGCGTTCGCAAACTGTCCGGCAAGAAACTGCGCATGCTCAACGAGATCCCCGGCATTGCCGCTGCAGTGATCGTGATCATGGTGATCGTGAAGCCGTTCTGATTCCGGTTTCACGCAAAGACGCGAAGACGCAAAGAGGTTGCGATTGCCGCAGGCGATGTGCGTCAATCAATTGCCGCGATTGTTCACTCGCCTTCGCCGAAGCGCAACATCTTCGCGCCTTTGCGTCTTCGCGTGTGAAATCCTTGTTTAGCCGCGCAAGGTCCGCAATCCATCTCGCATCGCATTGCGCACCAATCGCAAAGGCGAGCGCGGCAGGTACTTCCATTGCGAGCCCCAGGCGTTGGCCGGGGCATTGTGCGCCTGCGGGCGGGGGAAAGCTTCGTTGCGGCGGGGCAGTCTGATCATGTGCCGTTCCTCTCGAAAGACCGGTTTTCCGGTTTGATGCCGGGAGGATACCACCCCCCTGCCCCTATCCACAATTGACTATCGGCTGGCGCAGGCATATCTGCGGCGAACCGGAATGCAGATGTGCTGCCGATCGATGCAGCCGCCCTCTCGCTTTCTCCAAGCCCTTCAGAGGTTTCCGGCCATCTATCCAACCCTTTGGAAAAACACGAAATGCACCTGAAGGAACTCAAGCAGAAGACCCCCGCCGAGCTGGTCCAGATGGCCGAAGAGCTCGAGGTCGAAGGCGCCAGCACCATGCGCCGCCAGGACCTGATGTTCGCCATCCTCAAGGAAATGGCGGAAGACGGCGAGGAAATCCTCGGTATCGGCACCATCGAAGTCCTGCCCGACGGCTTCGGCTTCCTGCGCAGCCCCGAGGCGAATTACCTCGCCGGGCCGGACGACATCTACGTTTCACCCAACCAGGTCCGCAAGTGGGGCCTGCGCACCGGCGATACCGTGGAAGGCGAAGTCCGCGCGCCCAAGGATGGCGAGCGCTATTTCGCGATCACCCGCCTGATCAAGGTCAACTTCGACGAGCCGGAGGCCGTGCGCCACCGCGTCAACTTCGACAACCTCACCCCGCTCTACCCGAACGAGCGCTTGAAGCTCGACACGCTCGACCCGACGGTCAAGGACAAGTCGGCCCGCGTGATCGATCTGGTCAGCCCGCAGGGCAAGGGCCAGCGCGCGCTGATCGTCGCGCCGCCGCGCACCGGCAAGACCGTGCTGCTGCAGAACATGGCCAAGGCGATCACCGACAACCATCCGGAAGTCTTCCTGATCGTCCTGCTGGTCGACGAGCGTCCGGAAGAAGTCACCGACATGCAGCGCAGCGTGAAGGGCGAGGTCATCTCCTCGACCTTCGACGAGCCAGCGACGCGCCACGTGCAGGTTGCCGAAATGGTGATCGAGAAGGCCAAGCGCCTGGTCGAGCACAAGCGTGACGTCGTCATCCTGCTGGATTCGATCACGCGCCTTGGCCGCGCCTACAACACCGTGGTGCCGTCATCGGGCAAGGTGCTGACCGGCGGTGTCGACGCCAATGCCCTGCAGCGCCCCAAGCGCTTCTTCGGCGCGGCGCGCAACATCGAGGAAGGTGGCTCGCTTTCGATCATTGCGACGGCCCTGATCGATACCGGCAGCCGCATGGACGAAGTGATCTTCGAAGAGTTCAAGGGCACCGGCAACAGCGAAATCGTGCTGGACCGCAAGGTTGCCGACAAGCGCATCTTCCCGGCCCTTGACGTGGGCAAGAGCGGCACCCGCAAGGAAGAGCTGCTCGTGCCGAAGGACCAGCTTTCGAAGATGTGGGTCCTGCGCCGCATCCTCATGCAGATGGGCACCGTCGATGCGATGGAATTCCTGCTCGACAAGATGAAGGATTCGAAGACCAACGAAGACTTCTTCGCGACGATGAACCAGTAACTCCGGGAATCGGCAAGCGCCCTAAGCGCGCGAGAATCGAGGGCGGGGATAAATTCCCCGCCCTTTCTTGTTTATGGGCATCATGCCCGCCACATTCAGACACATGGCCCCGCGCATTCCTGCCCAGCCTCGGAGACCTGCGCATACCGGCGTGGTCAAGGCGGTGCTCGGGCCGACCAACACCGGCAAGACCCACCTCGCGATCGAGCGGCTCTGCGCGCATTCCTCGGGCGCAATTGGCTTTCCGCTGCGGCTGCTGGCGCGCGAGGTCTATGACCGGGTCTGCGCGATCAAGGGCGCGGACAATGTCGCGCTGATCACCGGCGAGGAGAAGATCGAGCCCAAGGGCGCGCGCTGGCACCTCTGCACGGTCGAGGCCATGCCCTCGCGCCCCGATCTTGCCTTTGTCGCGCTCGACGAGGCCCAGCTTTCCGCGGATCCCGAGCGCGGTCACGTCTTCACCGACCGCCTGCTGCACACGCGCGGGCGCGAGGAGACGATGCTGCTCGGCTCCTCGACATTGGAGCCGATGATCAAGGCGCTGGTGCCCGAGGCCGAAGTGGTCACCCGCCCGCGCTTTTCGACGCTGAGCCATGTCGGCGCCAAGAAGCTCTCGCGCATTCCGCCGCGCAGCGCGATCGTCGCGTTCAGCGCCGAGCAGGTCTACGTCATGGCCGAGATGCTGCGGCGCTTCAGGGGCGGCGCGGCAGTGGTCATGGGTGCATTGAGCCCGCAGACCCGCAATGCCCAGGTAGCGATGTATCAGGCCGGCGAGGTCGACTACCTCGTGGCGACCGATGCGGTGGGCATGGGCCTCAACCTCGACGTGCACCATGTGGCCTTCGCCGGCCTCTCCAAGTTTGACGGTCACCGCCAGCGACGGCTGACCACCGCAGAAATGGCGCAGATTGCCGGGCGCGCCGGGCGTCACCAGCGCGATGGCACTTTCGGTACGTTAGCGGGCGCGGGTGGCACCAATCCCGAGTTCACCGACGAGGAAATCTACGCGATCGAGGAACACCGCTTCCCGCCCCTCACCCGCCTGTTCTGGCGCGAGGCGGAGCCGCGGTTCGACAATCTGGCCGCGCTGATCGAGGACCTCGAAAGCATTCCCCCGCGCCCCGAACTGGTGACGCCGCCCCAGGCCATCGACCTCGCCGTGCTCAAGCGCCTCGCCGAAGATCCCGAAACTGTTGCCAGCGTGCGTGGCAAGCGTGCGGTCGAACGCTTCTGGGAGGTCTGCCGCCTGCCCGACTTCCGCTCGCAGGGCGAGGAAACGCACAGCCGCTTTGTCGCCCGCCTGTGGCAGGACTTGCGCCACGGCTACCTTGGCGCAGACTACGTGGCGCAGGCGATTGCCCAGTTGGACAATCCTTCCGGGGACATCGACACCCTGCAGGCGCGCGTCTCGGCGATCCGTTCGTGGGCCTATATCGCGCAGCGGCCGGACTGGGTGCTGGCCAAGGAAGAAATGTCGGCCCGTGCCCGCGCGGTCGAGGCGCGACTGTCCGATGCGCTGCACGCGCGGCTGACCGAACGCTTCGTCAACCGCCGCACCGCGGTGCTGATGCGCAAGGCCGGCGCTGACGCCTCGCTGCTGCCGGTACGCCTCGCGGACGAAGGCGCGGTGCTCGTCGATGACGAGCCGATCGGCCACCTCGAAGGCTTCCGCTTCGTCGTCGATCCCCTCGCCCGCGCCGAGGATCGTCGCCTTCTTCTGGCTGCGGCCGAGCGCCACCTGCCGGGCCTGCTGCGCCATCGTGCCAAGGCTCTGGCTGAAGCGGCGCGTGAATCGAACGACATCGCGTTCGAGGACACTGCGCTGGTCTGGCAGGACACGGTGGTTGCCAAGCTCGAGCGCGGGCGGGCGATGCTGGCCCCTCGGCTCAAGCCTGATGTCGCGCTGGACCGGCTTGCTCCCGACGACAAGGCTGAGGTGGTCGCGGCGCTGGAGGCATGGCTGCAGGCGCAACATCAGCGCCATCTCAAGCCCCTGCTCGCGCTCGACGATGCGAGCCGCGATCCCGCTTCGGGACCTGAGCTGCGCGCGTTGCTGCTTCACCTGGTCGAAGCGGGTGGGGTGCTGGTGCGGGAGGGCTCGGGACTGGACCGGCTCGACGCGGGCCAGCGCCAGCGCCTGAAGAAGCTGGGCGTCCGCATTGGTGCGCTTGATCTGTTCCTGCCCAACGCCTTGCGGCCGGGCGCGATGCAGGCGTGGCACCGTCTGGCGCGCATCTGGGGCAAGCCCGCGCCCCTGCCGCCCGAGACGATGCAGCCCGTGGTCCATACCAGAATCCCTCCTGCCGGATACCGCCGCCTCGGCAACGAGGCCTTGCGCGTCGATCTGGCCGAAAAGCTGCTCCACGCCGCGCACGCCACGCGCATGGGGACGAAGGCGAAACGCGTGTTCCTCGATCCTGCGGTGGCGCGATCGATGAGCCTTTCTACCGCCGCCTATGCAGCGCTGCTGCGCGCCGGTGGCTTTCGCGTGCACATGGGCCGGAGCCTGCCCGAAAAGGCATACGGCCCACCGCATCCGCCGTTGTGGGACTGGCGGCCATCGCGCCGCGAACCTGCAGCCGACCCGGAAAGACCCAAGCCGCCACCCACCGGCGCATTCGCCGCGCTTGCCGAACTGGTGGCGCGATAGGACAAGGAGAGAGCCTGCTTGCGGATCGACAAGTTCCTCTGGTTCACCCGTTTCGCCGGCAGTCGCGGCCTTGCCCAGGACTGGGTTTCCGCCGGCCACATCCGCCTCAACGGCCGCCGGATCGAGCGATGCAGTGCCGGTATCAAGCAAGGCGACGTGCTGGTCCTGCCGATGCGCAGCCGGGTGACGGTGATCGAAGTTCTCGCCATCCCCGCCCGGCGCGGTCCGGCAACCGAAGCGCAATCGTGCTATCGCGTGGTCGAAATTCCTGACCAATCGTCACCCGGTCAAGCGCCCGCTTGACGGGGCGGCCCAAAGGCCTCTAGCACGGCCTCAAACGAAGACCTGAGGGATCAAATCGCCATGACCTACGTCGTCACCGACGCCTGTATCCGTTGCAAGTTCATGGACTGCGTCGAAGTGTGCCCCGTTGACTGCTTCTACGAGGGCGAGAACATGCTGGTGATCAACCCCAGCGAGTGCATCGACTGCGGCGTGTGCGAACCGGAATGCCCGGCAGAAGCGATTCTGCCCGATACCGAATCCGGGCTTGAGCAGTGGCTTGAACTGAACGCCAAGTATTCGGCGGAATGGCCGAACATCACCGCCAAGAAGGATGCGCCCGAAGACGCCGACGAGCACAAGGGCGAAGAAGGCAAGTTCGACAAGTACTTCTCTGCCGAACCCGGCGAAGGCGACTGATTCCAGCAGGTTGCAGGGGTCGGCGGCTGAAGTCGCCCTTGCCCTTCCATCCCTCTGCCGGCGCAGCGTAAGGCGTTTGTTGGCTCCGCAACGGAGGCAGCAAACGATTTCCGCTGCGCTGCAGTGCGTTCAGGGGTGGTAATTTTGTTGCCGAAGTGTTATATCATGCCCCAAGCGCCGGTGGGTTCATGCCTGTCCGGCGTCTTTTCACCACGAAAAACGGCAGGACAAGAACAGCAACCGGATCGCAAGCCTCGCATGACCGTCGATCCGGCGGACTCATGCCTATTTCCCCCAAGGCTTCGCTAACCTCCGTTTGCCAGTCCTGCCCGCGTCGAAAGGATTACCAATGGCAGGTAAGGCTCTCGCCTTCGATGTTGGGGACTACGTCGTTTATCCGAAGCATGGTGTCGGCCGGGTGGTCGAACTTCAGGACGAAGAAATTGCCGGCATGAAGCTGCAGCTCTACGTGCTGCGCTTCGAAAAGGAACGCATGACTCTGCGCGTTCCGGTCAACAAGGTTGAAGCGATCGGCATGCGCAAGCTGTCGTCCGACAAGACGCTGCGCGAAGCGCTCGATACGCTCAAGGGCAAGCCCAAGGTCAAGCGCACCATGTGGTCGCGCCGCGCCCAGGAATACGAAGCGAAGATCAACTCGGGCGACCTCGTGTCGATCGCCGAAGTGACGCGCGACCTGTTCCGTGCCGATGATCAGCCGGAACAGTCCTACTCGGAGCGCCAGATCTTCGAAGCAGCCTCCTCGCGCCTCGCCCGCGAACTCGCGGCGATGGAAAAGACTGACGAGCCTGCCGCGCTCAAGAAGATCCTCGCGATCCTCAACGAACACGCGCCGAAGTACTACGAAACGGCCTGATCCGTTTCACGCACTGGTGCATGAAACAGGCCTCCGGGAAACCGGGGGCCTTTTTCGTTGCGATGGAAGCATTGTCTCTGGCTTTTCACATTGTCCTGAAGGACCATCCCGGCGATCGGAGCGCTCTTTGGCCTGACTTGGGGGATTACTTTGTGAAATCTGCTGCACTTGCCCTTTTGCCCGTTTTTCTGCTGACGGCCCTTCCCGTACAGGCGAAAGCCTCGGCTATCTCGTATGACTGCGATACCCGGGGCGACCATTTCTCGGAGCTGTTGCTGCCGGTCCCTGATGGATCGGTTACGGTCACCGGGAAGGTGCAGGTCCGGGATCTCGCGGAGTTCAAGAAGTACGCGCCCTTGGTGCGGATCGGATTTGCACAGTCTGCAGGCAATCCCGGTGAAGCGCCGGTGGATATTGCCGGCATCAAGATCACCGCGATGCCGGCCAAGCTGGTCGACAAGTCGATCAAGGACCCCAAGCTGGCTATCCAGCTTCTGCAGTGGGACGAGTTTGCCGGCGGCAAGGAAGTCGAAAGCGAACCGATCAATGTGCTGCCGGTGGGTGAGGCCCTGCCGTTCTCGCTGCGGTTGACCGGCACCTCGGTCTCGATCAACTTTGCCGGAAGCAAAAGGACATTTGCCACAGCGATCAATTCGCCAGTCGTGCGGGTCATTTGCTCGACCGGGGAATTTCTGTTCACCGATCTGTCGATCTCGTCGACGGGTTGATCGTCGCGGGCCTTTGTCTCGAACGACCAACTCCTGCCTTGGCTCCACCAACGACTTGGCCGATATCGTATCACCGTGTTATATCGGCAATACAGTTAGGAATGGCGGCAGGAGTGACTTCGTCATGTTCAGGAATTTCGTTCGCGCGCCCCTTTTACGGACTTTGGCTGGCGTTGCTGTCATGGGTCTCGCCACTGCACTCAGCGGGTGTGACGGCGGCAACATCTCGTTCAATGGTAAGAAGGGCGTTCCGCTTGCCGATCTCGACATGAGCGGCGCTGCGCCGACCGGAATTGCACTTTTGGGTCCGGACAATGTCCGTATCACCCGGGGCGACAAGCTGGCGATCACGGTCGAGGGCGAAGGCGCCGACAAGCTGCGTTTTGCCCTGTCGGAAGGCCAGCTTGGCATCACGCGCGAGGATTGGAAGCTTGGTCAGTCAACCCGCGCGGCGACCGTCAACGTCACGCTTCCGGCGTTGAACGAGGTCGTGCTCGCCGGCTCCGGCAACCTGACCACCGACCAGCTCGGCGGCGATGATGCCAAGATCACCGTCGCCGGATCGGGCGTGGTCGAGGCGCGCGCGATCGACGCGCAGAAGCTCGGCATCGACGTGGTCGGTTCGGGCAAGCTGCGCGCCGCTGGCAAGGCGAGGGAACTGAAGATGACCGTGGCCGGCAGCGGCGATGCCGAAATGGACGGGCTGACGGTCGACGAGGTCAAGGTCGACGTCGCCGGTTCGGGCAACGCCCGCTTCGCCTCCAACGGCCACGTCAACGCCAACATCATGGGTTCGGGCGAAGTGCGCGTGTTCGGCCGCGCCACCTGCAAGGTCAGCGCCATGGGCTCGGGCAAGCTGGTCTGCGAGAACGGTGTCACGCCGAACAGCGATGACGCGGACGCGGCCCCGGTGGAGGCGACTGCTGAAGCCGACGAGCAGTGATCTTCTGCAGGACCTGCACCGGATCGGCGCGGCAAGGACCAAACCGGTGCAGGTCCTGCTTGCCAAGTATCTAGTAGGGTGGGATTTTTCCCTTGAGGGAGAAGTCCATGCGCCGTCGCCTCATAGCACTTTCCATTCTCGCGTTCGCGCTGTCAGGCTGCGTCGCCAAAAGCGCGTTCGATCTGGCGACGGCACCGGTGCGGGTGGGCGCAAAGGCGATCGACACCACCGCCGGCGTCTACGATCGCATGACCGTCAGCGAGTCCGAGCGGGATCAGAAGCGCGGCCGCGAAATCCGCCGCCGCGAAGAGCGTTACGGCAAGCTGTCACGCGAATATGACAAGGCTCGCCAAGATTGCAGCCGAGGCGACGATGACGCATGCGAGGATGCCCGCAGCATCTATGCCGAGATGGACGCGATGCGCGCCAGCGTGCCTTACGAAGCTCGCAACTAGGCAGCAGCGCGGCGCAAGCGGTCGTTGATCGCCACGCCGATGCCATGGTCGGGGATCGGCGCCACGGCGATAAGCGGCTGCGGCGCTGCCGAGCCGTGATGCAGGCAGGCGTAGAGCCGCGCCGCTGCCTCCGCCAGATCGCCCGAAGCAGACAGCGTCACGTCTCCGGCGATGTCGCCGAAACCGATCAGGAACTCCCCTGCCCCCGCCTCCGCAGCGTTCAGTCGCACCGGCTTGCCCGGGGCGTAGTGGCTCGCCAACTGCCCGGGAGCCTCGATTCTTGCTGACGTCATGGCGGCGCTTTGTCCGCCCAGAACGCCGGCAATTTCGGGCTCGGTGATCGGGCCTGGCCGCAACACGGTCCATGACCCATCCGCGCGCAGGCCGACGATGGTGGATTCGATTCCCTGCCGCGTTTCCCCGCCATCGAGGATCAGATCGACGCGGTCACCCAGCGAGGCTGCGACATGGGCTGCACTGGTCGGGCTCACTCCGCCCGAGCGATTCGCCGACGGCGCAGCGAGCGGTAATCCACAGGTTTTCAACAGGGCCTGCATCACCGGATGTGCCGGGCAGCGCAGGGCTACTGTCGGCAATCCGGCACTGACTGCGGGGGCTAATCCTGCGCCCTCGCGCAGGGGCAGGACCATGGTCAGCGCGCCGGGCCAGAAGGCTTTTGCCAGGTTTCTCGCGCGCTCGTCGAACCGGGCCAGAGCTTCGGCTGCCGTAACGTCGGGCACGTGCACGATCAGCGGGTTGAAATCGGGCCGACCCTTGGCCCGATAGATCC
The DNA here is from genome assembly GCF_055521705.1 of Novosphingobium sp. BL-A-41-Hi4B-X5A. Classification (NCBI taxonomy): domain Bacteria; kingdom Pseudomonadati; phylum Pseudomonadota; class Alphaproteobacteria; order Sphingomonadales; family Sphingomonadaceae; genus Novosphingobium; species Novosphingobium sp. BL-A-41-Hi4B-X5A. Next base: position 2,197,277 of record NZ_CM145500.1, read on the forward strand.
CGGCCACCGCCGCATCGTCGTCGGCGCGGGCGGCCAGGCCATAGACCGTCTCGGTCGGCACGGCGACAGTTCCGCCGCGCGTTATCACCTGCGCGGCAAGCTCCAGTCCCCGGGCGTCGGACAGATGCACTTTGGAAGGCTTTGTCGGCTCCATCAGGCTCGCTATAGGGAGAGCCAGGCCCCGCGCCAAGCGCACATGCCCTGCGCCTGAGATTGCGCGAGACAGGAGAGGACGATGAGTTTCACGCCGCCCACCGCCGACCAGCTGCTCGCCATCCGCGTGAGCGCCGGGATCGACGAACTGGCCCAGAGCGAACGCTTTGCCGCCGCCACGCCCGATCTGGTCGAGGCGATCGTCGAGGGCATTGGCGCGTTCGCCGCGGGTGAATGGGCACCCCTTCATCGCGCGGGCGACCAGATCGGCGCGAAGTGGCGCGATGGCGAGGTCACTCTCCCGCCCGGCTATGTCGATGCCTACAAGGCCTTCGTCGAGCAGGGCTGGAACTCGATTGCCGGGTCGACCGAGTTCGGCGGGCAAGGCCTGCCGTTTACGCTGGCCACGGCAACGCTCGAAACGCTGGGCGCGGCCAACATGGGCTTCACCCTGCTGCCGATGCTCACAGTCGGCGCGATCGAGGCGCTGGAGCATCACGGCAGCGAAGCGCAGAAGGCGATGTACCTGCCCAAGCTGATCAGCGGCGAATGGTCGGGCACGATGAACCTGACCGAACCACAGGCCGGTTCCGACGTGGGTGCCCTGCGCACCACCGCCACGCCGATCACCGAAGGGCCGCACGCCGGCAAGTGGCGCATCGTCGGCACCAAGATCTACATCACGTTCGGCGAGCATGACGCGGCTGACAACGTCGTCCATCTCGTTCTTGCCCGCACCCCCGGTGCGCCGGAGGGTTCGCGCGGCATTTCGCTGTTCATCGTTCCGAAGTTTCACGTGGAACAGGATGGTTCTATCGGCGCCCGCAACGACGTGCGCTGCGTCTCGATCGAGCACAAGCTCGGCATCCACGCCTCGCCCACCTGCGTGATGAGTTATGGCGACGAGGGCGAATGTATCGGCGAGATGGTCGGCCATGAGAATGGTGGCCTGCGCGCGATGTTCACGATGATGAACTCGGCCCGCATCAATGTTGGCAGCCAGGGCGTCCAGATCGCCGAGCGCGCGTTCCAGCAGGCGCGGGCCTATGCGCGAGACCGCGTGCAGTCGGCCCGCGCCGGTGCGGCCGACAAGGCCCCGGTCGCGATCATCGAGCATCCCGACGTGCGCCGTATGCTGATGCGCATGCGCGCCCTGACCGAAGGCAGCCGCGCCCTGCTCTACTACACGGCAGGCCAGGTCGATCGCGGCGCACTCGGCAATGACGCGGCGCAGAAGCGCGCCGAACTGCTGGTGCCGATGCTCAAGGCGTGGGGCACCGATATCGGCTGCGAAGTCGCCAGCCTCGGCATTCAGGTCCACGGCGGCATGGGCTTCATCGAGGAAACCGGCGCCGCCCAGCACCTGCGCGATTCCCGCATCGCCCCGATCTATGAAGGCACCAACGGCATCCAGGCGGCAGACCTCGTCACGCGCAAACTCGGTTACGACAACGGCGGTGTGCTGCAGGCACTGATGGCCGAAATCGCGTCTGAGATGGAAGACGTCCCCGAAGTCGCGGCTCTGGCCAAGGATGCCGCTGCGATCGGCCAGTGGATGAGCACGACCGCCTCGCTTGACGACAAGCTGGCAGGCTCCGTGCCCTTCACCACGATGTGCGCGGTTGCCGTTGCCGGGTGGCAGTTGGCCCGCCAATCGCGCGCGTCGGACCTGCACAGCAAGATCGCCGTGACCAAGTTCTTCAACCGCGTGATCGTGCCCGAGGCGCGCGGCCTCGGCTCCTCGGCGATGGCGGGCGCAGCGCTGCTCTACGATCTCGACAGCGAGGCGCTTGCCGGATAACCGCCGGCCCGATAATCGCCTGGCCATGACCGACGCCCTGCTCAACCGCATCGCCGAGGCGCTGGAGCGCCTTGCCCCGCCGCGCGAGGCCAGTGCCGATTGGCTCGCCTTCCCCGCCTATGTCTGGGACGGCAAGGCGGCGCGCGGGATCGATCCGTTGGAAGCGCCCGCGCTGGGTCTGATGCAGGGGATCGACAAGCAGAAGGCAGCCGTGGTCGAAAATGTCGCGCGGCTTTCGCGCGGTGCTGCGGCGCATGACATGCTGCTGTGGGGCGCGCGCGGTATGGGCAAGTCGGCTCTGCTGCGGGCGGCAACGCTGGCGGCGCAGACCGCGCTGCCCGGTTCCATCGCACTGGTGCAGGCCAGCCCTGACGCTGGCCTGGCTGATCTTTTCGCGATCCTGCGCAAGATCGACCGTCGCTTCCTCGTCTTCCTCGACGATCTTGGTTTCGACGCGGGCGACGGCGACGGCGCGCGCAAGTTGCGCTCGTGGCTGGAAGGCGGCGTCGAAGCACGCCCGGCAAACGTGCGCCTCGCGGTAACGTCTAACCGTCGCGCGATCGTGGAGCGCCATCTTTCCGAGCAGGACGATCCAATCAACCCACGCGACGTGGTGGACGATCGTCTCGCCCTTGCCGACCGCTTCGGCCTGAGCCTTGGCTTCCACAACTGCACGCAGGACGATTACCTCGGGATCATCGCCGGCTACGCGGCGCACTTCGGCCTGGCCTATGAGGAAGGCGATGCGCTGGAATGGTCAAAACGCCGCGGCGGGCGCTCCGGCCGCGTGGCGTGGCAGTACGTCAACGAACTGGCAGGACGGGCTGGCCGGTCGCTCTGATCTGTCCACCCCGCGGCGACTGACCTCGCCTCCAGCCCGCCAAGTCTCGCAGCCCTCCCGCGTGTGGGAGGGCATAAGCGCGATCTTACGCCCCTCCCGCAGGCAGGAGGGTTAAGGGGTGGGCAAAAGCGCTTACTGCTGCGGCTTCATAAGGTCCGAATCTGCGTTCGGCTTCATGATGAACTTGCCGGTGCCCTTGGGCTGGGGCGGTGCCGTGCGCGTCGGGAGTGGCGTGATCGCGGCTGCCGGTTTTGCCCCCGGCGCAACCACGCGCCAGATCACGCCGCCGGTATCGTCGCTGACCAGCAGCGCGCCATCCTTGGCAAAGGCGACCCAGGTCGGGCGTCCGTGCGCGGTGTTTTCGTCGGCAAGGAAGCCGGTCAACACCGGCACCGGCGGATTGGGCAGGACGTTGCCGCGCGTGTCGAACTTCACGAAAACGACGTCATAGCCCGACAGCGGACGGCGGTTCCATGAACCATGGCGCGCGATGAACGCGCCCTGCTGGAACTTGTCGCCCATCAGGTTGCCGCCCTTGGCAAAGGCAAGGCCGAGCGGCGCCACATGCGCGCCAAGGCCGTATTCCGGCTTGCGCACGTAATCGAGCATGTATTCCGGCATCGGCGCCGTCACGCGCTGGTCGATGTTGTTCTTCCAGTAGACCCACGGCCAGCCATAGTTCGCGCCGAACGGCACGTTGGTGAGGTAATCGGGCACGAGGTCAGACCCGAGCATGTCGCGCTCGTTGACCACGGTCCACAGCTCTTCGCTGTAAGGATTGAAGTCCAGACCGTTCGGGTTGCGCAGGCCGCCTGCATACTCGAACGACTTCTTCTTGGCGAAATCGTACTGGTGGATCGAAGCGCGGCGATATTCGGCATCGATGCCACCCTCGGCGATGTTCGAGGCGGAGCCAACCGTGACGTAAAGCTTCGAACCATCCGGCGAAAGCAGCAGGTTGCGCGCCCAGTGGTTGCCGCCGCCGGGCAGGTCCATCAGCTTTTCGGGGCTGCCCGTCAGCGTGGTCTGGCCCAGTTCATAAGGGAACGAGAGCACCGCATTGTGATTCGCCACCAGCAGGCGTCCTTCGCGGAAAGCCATGCCGAACGGCGAATCCAGCGCCGGGTTTTCCATCACGAAGCGCTGCTCGGCCTTGCCATCGCCATCGCCATCGCGCAGCAGCACGATCTTGTTGGGCGAAGGGCCGCCCGCGCCGACCTTCCTGAACAGATAGCCCATCACCGCGCCGGTGATGCCTTCGACCTTGCGCGGTGGCGAATTGGTCTCGGCAACCAGAACATCGCCGTTGGGCAGGGTCACCACGGTGCGGGGGTGATCGAGCTTGTCGGCAAAGCGGGTGACCTGCAGGCCCTGGGCTGCGACCGGCGCCTCGCCATCCTTCCAGCCAATCGGGTCGGCCGTCTTGATCGTCGGGATCGTCTGGCCCTCAGGCCGCGCCAGCTTGGGTTTCGGGCCCGAGGTTTCGTTGAGCGTGTACTCGGCCGAGGACCCGTGGATCGACCAGGCAACCCAGGCGGCAACGATGGCGACGATCACGAGCAGCGCGATCAGCAGTTTCTTGAGAAGCTTCATGCCCTGGAATCTAGGCCTGACCGTGTCTCAGGGCAATGGCACACCTGTGCGAAGTTGCGCGGCGCGACTTTTCGGTCCGGTTGCGCTAGATGCCCTGCCATGTTCACATTCGCACCCACCGACGGCCAGAGCCGCGCCGAACTCCACGCCGATCTCCTCGAGGCCGCCAAGGCCCTCACCCATGGCGAGCCCGACGGCATCGCCAACATGGCCAACCTTGCCGCGCTGATCTGGCAATATCTGCCGGATCTGAACTGGGCAGGCTTCTATCGCATGGTCGGCGGGGAGCTCGTGCTCGGCCCCTTCGTCGGCAAGCCAGCCTGCATCCGTATCGCGCTCGGCTCGGGCGTATGCGGCACGGCGGCGGCGACCGCCACGACCCAGCTCGTGCCCGATGTGCACGCCTTTCCGGGCCATATCGCGTGCGACGCGGCAAGCCGTTCCGAACTGGTCGTGCCGGTGATTCGCGATGGCGCGGTAATCGCGGTGATCGATCTCGACAGCCCCTCGCCCGACCGTTTCGACGAGGACGATGCGCGCGGGATCGAGGCGCTGGCGGCAGCAATCGCGACCCGTATCTGATTCCTGCCCCGATTCGGGACAGACGGGACTCTCGCCCGCCTGAAACCTTGGTTTTATGCGGGTCATGATGGTAAGTTTGCGGTTAACGAACCTTTTCAGGGGCAAACCGCATGCTTCGTCGTCTCTTGATCGCAGCCGTTGCGCTGGGTGCCGTGTCATCTCCGGCCTTGGCTGGTGAACACCGTCGTCCCGGTCCCGTCAGCGGTGGGTGGCAGGGCAGCTACACCGGTGGTTATTATGGCGGTGCGACTGGTCCCATCTATTACCCGCCCATGATCGGCGCGCCCTATCCCACGGTGGTGATGACCCAGCCCTTGGTGGATGCGCCGCCGCCACCTCCGCCGCCGCAGGGCTACTATCCCCAGGCCTATCCGCAGCCAGATCCGCGCTGGGCCGAGATGAACGAGCGTTGCGCCAAGGTCTATGGTGACAAGGGCGTCGGTGGCGCGCTGCTCGGCGGCGTCGTTGGAGGCGTGGCGGGCAACCGCATCGCCGGCAAGGGCAACCGCGTGCTCGGCACGGTCGCCGGTGCTGCCGTCGGTGCAGTGGCTGGCAATGTGATCGACAAGGCCGAGGACAAGGGCATGCGCCGCGAATGCGACGATTATTTCGCCTCGCTCCCGCCGCAGCCCTATCCCGGTGGGCCCTTCCCCGGAGCCTATCCGGGCTATTATCCCGGCTACGCGCCCTATGGCTATGTGATGGTCCCGGTCATGCTGCCCCCGCAGAAGCCCTGCGTTGAAAAGACCGTCGTCACCGAAACCTGGGTCGAGACAAAGCGCGCACGCGTGATCCCGCGGCGTCCGGTCCGCGACAAGCGGGTCAAGGAAAAGCGCGTCTACACCGGCTGAACCGGCAGAATGTCAGAGAAAGGGCCCGCCCTCCGACCTGGAGAGCGGGCCCTTTCGTTTGCATCAGCTTTTTTGATCAGAGCTTGCGCCCGATCAGCTCCTTCATGATCTCGTTGGTGCCGCCGAAGATGCGCGTCACGCGCGCACCGCGCCATGCACGGGCAATCGCATACTCGTTCATGTAGCCTGCGCCGCCATGGAGCTGGAGGCACTTGTCCATCACTTCCCACTGCAGTTCGGTGTGCCACAGCTTGGCCGCGGCGCCTTCCTCGGCGGTCAGTTCCTTCTTCAGGTGCCGAGCCAGCGCCCAGTCGAGGTGCGCCCAGCCCACCTGCAGCTTCGCCTTGATGTCGGCCAGCGTGAAGCGGGTGTTCTGGAAATCGAGGATCGGCTTGCCGAACGCCTTGCGCTCGCGCGTGAATTCGACCGTATCGTCAAACGCCTTCTGCGCCGAAGCCTGCGCGCTGACGGCAATCGACAGGCGCTCCTGCGGCAGCTCGCTCATCAGGTAGATGAAGCCCTTGCCTTCTTCGCCCAAGCAGTTGGTGATCGGCACGCGCACATCTTCGAAGAACAGCTCGGACGTATCGGCTTCGTCCTGGCCGATCTTGTCGAGATTGCGCCCGCGTTTGAAACCTTCGCGGTCGGCTTCGACCAGCACGATCGAGACACCCTTCCAGGCCGGCTGCACTTCGGTGTCGGTCTTGCAGCACACCAGGATCAGGTCGGCGTTCTGGCCATTGGTGATGTAGGTCTTCGACCCGTTGATCACGTAATGGTTGCCGTCCTTCTTGGCCGTGGTCTTCATGCCTTGAAGGTCCGAGCCGGTGCCGGGTTCGGTCATGGCGATGGCGGTGATCACCTCGCCCGAAACCATCTTGGGCAGCCACTTCTTCTTCTGCTCTTCCGAGCCGTAGGAGACGATGTAGTTGACCACGATGTCCGACTGCAGCGAGAAGCCGGTGGCCACGCGCCCGTAATAGGCGCTCTCTTCGTCGACGATGGCGTTGTAGCCGAAGTCGAGGCCGAGCCCGCCGTATTCCTCGGGCACTGTCGGGCACAGCAGGCCGAGCTCGCCAGCCTTTGGCCAGATGCTCTTGGGCACGATGCCCGCCTCGGCCCATTCGTTCGAATGCGGCGCTACCTCGTCCTGCAGGAAGCGGCGGACGGTCTGGCGGAAGGCTTCGTGGTCTTCATTATAGGCTGTGCGCGGGATCAGGTCGAGCGACATGGCCATTCTCTCCGGTTCTGGTTGTTTGCACGCAGCCTATGCGCACAAGCCCGTCCCGGTCAACGAGAATTAATCGACCAATTAATGTCCGATGGTGCAGGCAATGCTGACGCTGTGACGTCAGCATGCATCAGCAATTTCAATTACTTAGAATTCTCCGCCGGTCAGCCGCTGGCAGATCAGGTCCAGCTGGTCGAGGTTCTTGTAGCGAATCGTCACGGCTCCGGTCGTCGGATCGGAGTCAGGCTGGATCACGACCTTGAGCCCGAGGAAGTCCTCGAGGTGCTGCTGGATCGCGGCAAGATCGGCCGCGCCCACCGGATCCTTGCCCGCCCGCGCCTGCCTGCGCTGGCCTTCGGGCCGCGAAGCCTTGCGCGCGAGCTTCTCGACATCGCGCACCGAAAGGTCCTTGGCCACCACTTCGCGCGCCAGACCGACCGGATCGGGCGCGTTGATCAGCGCGCGGGCATGGCCCATCGACAGTTCGCTGCGCACCACCATGTCGAGCACTTCATCGGGCAGCCCGAGCAGGCGCATCATGTTGGCGACATGGCTGCGCGACTTGTCGACGAACTTGGCGATGTCGTTCTGCGTCAGTCCCTCGCTGTCGGCCAGGCGCTGATACGCCCGCGCCTCTTCCACCGGGTTGAGGTCTTCGCGCTGAAGGTTTTCGATCAGCGCCAGCGCGGCAACATCGCGATCGTCCAGCTTGCGGACGATGGCCGGGATTTCGTGAACCTGCGCCTTCTGCGCCGCACGCCAGCGGCGCTCACCGGCCACGAGCTGATAGCGTCCGCCCGACAGCGGCCGCACGACCACCGGCTGGATCACGCCGCGCGCTGCGATCGACTGCGCCAGTTCCTCCAGCGCATCCTCATCGAAGTGACGGCGCGGCTGCTCCGGGTGCGGTTCGATCGAGGCGACGGTCAGCAGCGCCAGCCCGCCGTCGCGGCTCTCGGCAACGTCAGCCGGCGAAACCGAGATGCGCGCGATCGGCTCCTCGCGTCGCACTTCGCCCATCAGTGCGCCAAGGCCACGGCCAAGACCGGTCCTGCGCACTGGTGCCTTGACTGCGTCTTCGCCGCTCATGCCGCTTGTCTCCTCTCGGGCAGGCGACCGATCAGCTCGCGCGCCAGTTTCATGTAGGCCTGCGAACCGGGGCAGGCATGGTCATAGATCAGCGCCGGCAACCCGTGGCTCGGCGCTTCGGACAGGCGTACGTTGCGCGGGATCACGCTCTCGAACACCAGATCGCGCAGGCATGAGCGCACGTCGTCGGCGACCTGATCGGTCAGGCGATTGCGCCGGTCATACATGGTCAGCACGATGCCAAGGATGCCGAGGTCCGGGTTGAACCGCTCCTGCACCCGCTCCACCGTCTGCAACAACTGGCTCAGGCCTTCGAGCGCGAAGAACTCGCACTGCAAGGGCACCAGGATCGTGTCCGCCGCAGTCAGGGCATTCAGCGTCAGCAGGCCGAGCGACGGCGGGCAATCGATCAGGCAGATGTCATGCCCGGTGTCGCCATTGAGCACCTTGCGCAGGCGATGGGTGCGATCTTCGACGCTGACCAGTTCCACTTCCGCACCGGAGAGGTCGACCGTCGCGGGCACGATGTCCAACCCCGGAATGCGGGTCTCCATCAGGCACTCGGCGACCGACGCCTGATCGATCAGCAGGTCATAGGAAGAACGCTCACGCTCACCCGCAGAGATGCCGATTCCGGTCGAGCAGTTGCCCTGTGGATCGAGATCGATCAGCAGCGTCTTCCACCCCGTTGCCGCGAGCGCGGTGGCGATGTTGATCGCCGTGGTGGTCTTGCCTACCCCGCCCTTCTGGTTTGCGACCGCGATCGTGATCATTTGCGTTTGCCCTTGGCGTTCGAGGGTCGCGGTGGACTGCCGCCGAGAAGTCGGCCGCAAATCACACCAGCGTTCGCATCCGTCAGGGATTGTTCCACGTGGAACATGTGATTCCATGATTCGGGGAGCATCTGCAATTCTTGCGCTGCCCCTGCCCCTTTCGGCAACAGCCAGACCGTGTCCGGTGTGGAAAAGCGTGCGGAAAGAGTAACCAGCTTGTCCAAAGGCGCGAAAGCACGAGCAGAGATGACTGCACGCGGACCTGACGGCAGATCCTCCACCCGCGACAGGACCACGCGAACATTGCCAAGCCCCAACGCATCCGCAGCGCGCTGAAGCCATTCAGTGCGAAGACGCCGGGAATCCACCAAGGTGACCGGGCGATCCGGCTGCAGGGTAGCAATCGCGAGACCGGGAAAGCCGGCACCCGTGCCGAGATCGAGCCACTCACCATCGGGAAGTGTTTCACGTGAAACATGCAGCAGCTGTGCGGAGTCGACGATGTGGCGCACCCACACGTGCGGCAGCGTTCCTCGCGCGACGAGGTTCTGCCGCTCGTTCTCCTCAAGCAGCAGCGCCACAAGTTGCTCCAGACGCTCCATGCCCGGCGCGTCAACGCCAAGCACGTCGGGCAGCCACGCCTGCGCCTCGGCCTCGGTAACGATCGTCATGCGGCGATCCTCCGCCGGGCGTGAACCAGGAGGCTGGCAAGAGCCGCTGGCGTGATTCCGGCAATGCGACCGGCCGCGGCAAGCGTATCTGGCTGGGCCTTCTCCAGACGCTCGACCATTTCGCGTGACAGACCCGGCACCTCGGCAAAGGGGAAGCCCTCCCCCAACGGCACATGGTCGGACGCGCGCAAGTCGCGCAGTTCGGCATCCTGCCGCGCAAGGTATGGCGCGTAGGCCGCGTCCTCCTCAACCTCCTCGGCAAGAAGTGGATCGAAGATCGCATCGCCGATCCAGGGTCGCAAAGTTTCGAGCGTCACTTCCGGAAAGCGCAGCCACTCGGCCAGTGAGCGCCGGGCGCCATCCGCGCCTACCGCCATGCCGGCACGGCTGAGTTCTGTCGAAGTTGCTGCCAGCGCCAGCGCCTCTTCCAATCGTCCCCGCTGCGCCTGCCGCGCCTCGAACCACCTGGCCCGCTCATCGCCAATGCACCCGACCGCAAGGCCAATCGGCGTCAGCCGCGAGCTGGCATTGTTGGCGCGCAGGCGGAGGCGATACTCGGCCCGCGCCGTCAGCATCCGGTAGGGCTCGCTCACGCCGTGCAAGGTCAGGTCATCGACCATCACCGCCATGTAGCTGTTGGCACGATCAAGTTCAGGAGCCTCACGCCCCAGCACGGCCGCCGCGGCATGCATTCCAGCGACCAATCCCTGCGCCGCCGCTTCCTCATACCCGGTCGTGCCGTTGATCTGTCCGGCGCAATAAAGTCCCGGGATGGCCTTGACCTCGAGGCTCCGGCGCAGCGCGCGCGGGTCGATGTGGTCATATTCGACGGCGTAGCCCGGCACGGTGATCTCGGCCTGCTCCAGCCCTTCCATTGAACGGATCATCGCCACCTGCACATCGGTCGGCAACGAGGTGGAGACTCCGTTGGGGTAGACGGTGGGGTCATCCAGGCCTTCCGGTTCAAGGAACACCTGGTGCCCATCGCGGTCGCCGAAGCGGTGGATCTTGTCTTCGATCGACGGGCAATAGCGCGGGCCCTGTGCGCCGATGGCACCGGTGAACAGGGGAGAGCGATCCAGCCCTGCCCGGATGATCTCATGCGTCCGTTCATTGGTCCGCGCGATCGCGCAGAACACTTGCGGCAGCGGACGAGTCTTTGTCAGCGGTGACATCGTCCACGGGTCGGCGTCGCTCGGCTGCTCTGGCAGGCGTGCCCAGTCGATCGTCCGACCATCGATGCGCGGCGGCGTCCCCGTCTTCAGTCGCGCCATTGGCAAGTCCGCTGCCCGCAACTGTTGGGCCAGGCGATGCGCCGAACTCTCGCCGATCCGCCCGCCGTCCATGCGCTCCTCGCCGCGGAACAAGCGCCCGCCGAGGAAAGTGCCCGTGCACAGAACCACCGCCCTGCCCTCAAGCCGTGTACCGTCGGCAAGGTCGATCCCGGCAACGCGGCCCTGTTCAAGATGGAGGGCCGCCGCCTCTCCACCAACCAGCGTCAGGTTCGGCTGTGCGGCGATCATCAGCTGGATCGCCGCCTTGAAGCGTTTGCGGTCCGCCTGCACGCGTGGCCCCTGCACTGCGCTACCCTTCGACCGGTTGAGCATGCGGTAGTGAATCGCTCCGGCGTCTGCTGCGCGCGCGATCAGGCCGTCAAAGGCATCGACCTCGCGCACGAGGTGGCCCTTGCCGAGGCCGCCGATCGCCGGGTTGCAGCTCATCGCGCCAACCGTTGCGGGATCGAACGAGACCAGAGCGGTGCGCGCACCCATCCGCGCCGCAACGGCGGCCGCCTCGACGCCGGCGTGTCCGCCGCCGACCACGATGATGTCGAATTGCTGCATGACTGGCGCGATACGCGACTTGTGGATTCGCGTCAAAGTTTCAGGTGCGGTGTTTCACGTGAAACACTACTTGCCGATGCAGAAGCGTCCGAACAGCGCGTCGAGCATGTCCTCGGTCCCGGTCCTGCCGACCAGAGCATCCAGTGCGCGCCGGGCAAGGCGAAGGTTCTCCGCCGCCAGCAATCCGTCACGCTCCACCGCCGCAAAGCGCAGGGCTTCCGCGACCTCGCTCAGCCGGTCGTGCTGCCGCTGATTCAGTGCCGCCTGACCCGGCGCTGGTAGGGAGCGCCGCGCATGGTCGACGAGTGCGGAGCGCAAGGCTGCAAGACCCTCCCCTGTCCGGGCCGACAACGCCAGCGCCTTGTCCGATTTACGTGGCGCGGTCGGATCGTCCGCTCGTGCTGCGATTTCCCACAGCGTCCGCCCCTCCGGCCCCTCTCCTTCAGGTCCAAGCCACAGGATCAGGTCTGCCTTCTCTGCGGCCGCCCTCGCCCGTGCAATGCCGATCCGCTCGATCTCTCCCGCGCCTTCATCACGCAGTCCTGCCGTGTCGGCGAAGGTGAACGGCACGCCATCGAGCGAGGCGGCGAAAGTCAGAACATCGCGGGTCGTGCCGGGCTCCGCCGCCGTGATTGCCGCTTCCTGTTCGACAAGCGCATTGAACAGCGTCGATTTTCCCGCGTTGGGAGGCCCGGCAAGTACGACGCGGAAGCCCTCCTTGAGCGGTTCTGCGCGCGGGCGGGAAAGCCATGCTTCGATCCGCTCGGCCAGCGCAATGCACTCACCGGCAAAGCCTGCGGGAAGCGCGGCTTCCCCCTCACCCACATCGTCCTCGTCCGAAAAGTCGAGCGCGGCCTCGAGCCTCGCCGAGATGCGCAGGAGCTCCGCGCGCCATTCTTCGACGTCGCGCGAAAGCGCACCCTCGGCCATGGCCAGCGCAACGCGCCGCTGCAGTTCAGTCTCCGCCGACAGCAGGTCGGCCAGGCCCTCCGCTTCGGCCAGATCGATGCGGCCATTGGCAAAAGCCCGGCGGGTGAACTCGCCCGCCTGTGCCCGGCGCAATCCCGGCAGCCGCTCAAGTGCTGCTTCGACAGCGGCCACCACAGCGCGGCCACCATGGAGATGCAGTTCGGCACTGTCCTCACCGGTCGCCGTACCTGGACCGGGCAGCCAGAGCACCATCGTCCGGTCAAGATGCGTACCGTCCGCGGGGTCAGCGAGTGTCGCCAAGCTCGCGCGGCGTGGCGCAGGCAGCTTGCCGCAGAGTGCACGCAACGCTGGGCTTGCCTGTGGGCCACTGATGCGGATGACGGCGATGCCCGCAGGTGGCGAGCCGGAGGAAAGGGCGAAGATGGTATCGGTCACCGCCTCGCCCTACACTGTTCCACGTGAAACGTCAGTCCTTCGACTTCTTGGAACTAGCCCCTGTCATTGCGCCAAGACCGCCCTGCTCCATGAAGTTCTGGAACAGCTTCAGTCCGATCTCGCCCATTGGCGCGACTTGCTTGGCAAAGCTCTGCAACTGGTCGAGGCTGCCCGCCCCCTGCATCGCCTTGGCGACGCTTTCGATGTAGACGTCGTTCGCTTTCGAAACATCGGGCAGGCCGAGGAAACGGCGGGCTTCTTCGGGCGTGCAATCGACTTCGACGGTGACTTTCATGTGCGCCCTTTCCGGCATCCGCTGGTCGGCGGAGATTGTCATGCACGCTTGGCAAAGTCCACCGCCGGGGCCAACATGTCTTTCGACCAACTCCTTTGAATCGCAGGATGAACAACCATGGGCGAGAAGATCACGTTTGCAGCACTTGATGGCGAAGGCGATATCCCCGGCTATCTGGCCACGCCCGATGGCCCGATCCGTGCCGCCATCATCGTCATCCCCGAGATCTTCGGCGTGAACCCCGGCATTCGTCACAAGTGCGAAGCCTGGGCAGATCAGGGCTACATGGCGCTGGCGCCTGACATCTTCTGGCGCTTCGCGGCAGGCGTCGAACTCGATGCCGATGTGCCAGAGCAGTTCCAGGAAGCCCTGGGCTATTTCGGCCAGTACGATGCCGACAAGGGCGTGAAGGACATCGAGGCGGCGATTCGCTTCCTGCGCGGCTACGAAGGCATCGACAAGGTTGGCCTCGTCGGGTTCTGCCTGGGCGGTCGCATGGCCTACATGGCCGCGGCGCGCACCGATATCGACGCCTCGGTTGGCTACTACGGCGTGATGATCGACCAGATGCTGAACGAATCGCACGCCATCGCCAATCCGCTGATGCTGCACATCCCCACCGCCGACCACTTCGTCGGCCCGGAAGCGCAGAAGGCGATTCACGATGGCCTTGATCCGCATCCGAAGGTCACGCTGCACGACTATGAGGGCCTCGACCACGGCTTTGCCGCCGAGATGGGCAGCCGCCGTGACGAGGAAGGTGCCGCCCTCGCCGATCGCCGTACCCGCGATTTCTTTGCGCAGCATCTCGGCTAAATTTCTTGCGTTGCGCCGGATCAATGCCGGCGCAGCGCCCCTGCCCTAACCAGAACCAGAACAACGGGAGAAGCACATGAAACTCGGCCTTGCAGCCTGGCACCGGTACATGGTCAGCGGCGATACCGCGCTGCTCGACGAGCTCGTCGCGGACGATGCCGTGTTCCACTCCCCCGTCGTCCACACCCCGCAAGAGGGCCGCGAGAAGGTGCTGATGTATCTCACCGCCGCGGGCCAGGTCTTCGGCAACGGCACCTTCCGCTATGTGCGCGAACTGGTGGACGGACCCGAGGCCTGCCTCGAGTTCGAATGCGAGATGGACGGCATCAAGGTCAACGGCATCGATCTGATCCGCTTCGACCTTGAAGGCCGCATCGTCGATTTCAAGGTCATGGTCCGCCCGCTGAAGGCGATCAACAAGGTCTGGCAGCTCATGGCCGAGCGGCTTGAGAACACCTGATAGGCGTTAACACATGAAAAAAGCCCGCAGCGCGAACTGCGAGCTCTAATCTAAGCCATTGATTTCAAACTGAAATCAACCGTCGTAATCGGCACCCAGCGAGGTGTTGCGCACCGGCGCCGCAGCCGTGATGCGCAGCGCTTCGGCCGACTGCGACAGCGAGCCGATTTCATCGACTTCATCATCGTCGTCAGGCAGCACGCGCTGCAGCGACTGGATCACGTTTTCCTTGAGCACGGCGGGACGCACGGTCTCTTCAGCGATCTCGCGCAGGGCGACGACCGGGTTCTTGTCACGGTCACGATCGACGGTGAGTTCGGCGCCGCCCGAGATGGCGCGTGCGCGCTCGGCAGCCAGAAGGACGAGATCGAAACGGTTGGGGACCTTGTCGACGCAATCTTCGACGGTAACGCGCGCCATCAGGCACTCCAATCAATCAAAGGATACGGAAAGGACGCCAGCTAGGCTGCAGGTGTGGAAAAGTCAAGAAAACTACTCGTCATCGCTCGCATAAGCGGCGCGCAGGTCATCAGGCGCCAGATCGCTGAAGCGGGTGATGCGCGATTCGAAGCGCAGGCGGACCTTGCCAGTCGAACCGTGGCGCTGCTTGGCGACGATCAGTTCGGCCAGGCCATAGACCCGCTCCATTTCCGCCTGCCACGCGGCGTGGGCTTCCTGCACCTTGGCGTCGTCATTGCCCTGCGGCTGCTTCGGCTCCTTGGCAGCGACGTAGTAGTCCTCGCGGAACACGAACCAGACCATGTCGGCGTCCTGCTCGATCGAGCCCGATTCGCGCAGGTCCGAAAGCATCGGGCGCTTGTCGTCGCGCTGTTCCACCGCACGGCTGAGCTGCGAAAGCGCGATCACCGGAACCGAGAGTTCCTTGGCCAGCGTCTTCAAACCTCGCGAAATTTCCGAGATTTCGTTGACGCGGTTGTCGCTGCGGCCCGATCCCTGCAGCAGCTGCAGGTAGTCGACGATGATCAGGCCGATGTCGTGGCGACGCTTCAATCGGCGCGCCCGGGCGCGAAGCGAGCCGATCGTCAGCGCCGGCGTATCGTCGATATAGAGCGGCAGTTCAGCGAGACGCTGGCTGGCGAAGGACAGTTGCTGGAAATCCTCGCGGCTGATGCGGCCCATGCGCAGCGCTTCGGAACTGATGCCCGACTGTTCGGCAAGGATACGCGTGGCCAGCTGATCCGCGCTCATTTCCAGGCTGAAGAAGGCGACCCCTGCCCCCACCGAATCCTTGAGCGAAATGCCGTCAGCCATGTCGCGGCGCAGCCGGTCGGCGGCGTTGAACGCGATGTTGGTGACGAGCGAGGTCTTGCCCATGCCGGGGCGTCCGGCAAGGATGATAAGGTCGGAATCGTGCAGGCCACCGATCTTCTCGTTGACCGAAGTCAGGCCCGTGGTCTTGCCCGAGATATGGCCGCCCGAAAGCAGCGCCTTCTCGATCATTTCCAGCGATGCGCGCGTAGCCTGGGCAAAGCTCTGCGCCTCGCTGCCGGTCTGCGCGCCTTCGGCCACGGCATAGAGCGCGGCTTCGGCCTTCTCCACTTGCTCCAGCGGGGCGACCGAATCGCTGGTGTCCAATGCGCCTTCGACGAGATTGCGCCCGACCGAGATCAGCTCGCGCAACAGGGCGAGGTCATAGATCTGCTCGGCCAGCTCGCGAGGGTTGAGCAGGCCCTGGCCGTCAGACGTCAGCCGTGCCAGATAGGCGACGCCGCCCAGTTCCTTCAGCCCCTCGTCGCTTTCGAAATAGGGCTTGAGCGTCACCGGGGTGACCACTGCCTTGCGATCGATCAGCGCCTGGATGCGCTCGAACACGCGGCCATGGACGGCCGCAAAGAAATGCTCGGATTTCAGCGGGGTCTGCAGTTCTTCCAGAATGCGATTGTCGATCAGCACCGCCCCCAGAAAGGCCGCTTCCGCCTCGACGTTGGAGGGGAGCGCGCGGATTTCCGAAGGTTCGCGGGTGAGGATGGCTTCGCTGGCGGACATCGGCGCATAGTGCCCGAACCGGCCCGATCCGGCAATGGACAGACCCTGTGGATAGCGGGGAGCACGCGGTCAAAACCCTTGCCCGCGGCCTAAGCGTCTGCAACACATGAAGCCCTGATGGCAGACCCGCGCATCTCGCATATCGAGCTGGACGAAGCGACGATCATCTGGCGCAACGCCGATATCGAGCAGGAGCGGCGCATCGCGATCTTCGATCTGATCGAGGAAAACACCTTCAAGCCGCTGCGCGCGTTCGAGGCGGGGCACACCGGGCCCTACCGGCTCAAGCTTTCGGTCGACGACGGGCGGCTGGTGCTTGCCATTGCCGACGATGCCGGCACCCCGCTCGAGACGATCATTCTCGGCCTCGGCCGTTTTCGCCGCCCGATCCGCGAATATTTCGCGATCTGCGACAGTTACTATCAGGCGATTCGCAAGGCCACCGCGTCCGAGATCGAGACGATCGACATGGCCCGGCGCGGCATTCACAACGATGCTGCCGATACCCTGCTCGAACGCCTCGAAGGCAAGATCGATACGGATTTTCCCACGGCCCGTCGGCTCTTTACCCTGATCTGCGTGCTGCATATCAGGGGCTGATCTGAGACTCGGGGCGCGCAACTCTCGATATGCCGAAAAAACGGAAAACTGGCCGCCCTGGTGCGGCACGAAGACGCATTCTTGGCGTCCTGCTGCTGGTGGCCATGATCGCCGGTGGCTTTGCCTGGTGGAAGGCCCGCAACTGGATGCCGGACCGCCGCGACTATGCCGTGCAAGGCGTCTGGCTGAGCGACGATGACGGCCCGATCGACTGGCGCCTGCTGCGCGCTGCAGGTGCGGATTTCGCCTACCTCACCGCAAGCGAGGGAACCTCGACCCGAGACACTGCCTTTGCCGATGGCGTGATCGCCGCGCGCCAGCGGGGCATGCAGGTCGGCGCGCTCCACGTCTATGACCTGTGCGCTCCGGCCGATGCGCAGGCCGCCAATTTCGTCACCATCGTCCCGCGCGACAAGGACCTGCTGCCGCCCGCCATCCGGCTCGACATCGATTCGCGCACCTGCCCGCAGGTCCCCGGCGAAGCGCAGATGCAAAGCGAGCTGACCACGTTCCTCAACCAGGTGGAAAAGCACGCCGAAAAGCCGGTGATCCTGATGGTTTCGCGCAGTCTCGAGAAGGAGTACCACCTCGCCGCGCGGATCGATCGCAATATCTGGGTGGCGCAGGATTTCCTCGCACCGACTTATGCGGGCCGGCCATGGGTGATGTGGACGGCAAGCGATCGCCTGCGTCTGGATGCCAGCACAAAGCCCGTGCATTGGGTGGTGGTGCAACCGTGAGGACCTTTGCGTGACTGACCTTTTGACCGCTTCCCGCGAGGACCTGATCGCCGCCGCCCGGCGCGCGATGGACACAGCTTACGCCCCCTACTCCGGCTTTCACGTCGGCGCGGCGCTGCTGTTCGATGACGGCGCGATCGTCACCGGCGCGAACTTCGAGAATGCCAGCTACGGCCTCTCGCTCTGCGCAGAAACGGTGGCCGCCTCCGTCGCTTCGCACGCCGGACGCCGCGGCGGCCTGCTGGCCGTGGCAGTGCTTGGCGGCATGGGTGGCGCGGTCGAGGCGGCCATCAGCCCGTGTGGCCGCTGCCGCCAGATTCTCAACGAGCTGGCGGCACTGGGCGGCACCGATCCGCTGGTGATCTGCGTCGGCGCGCAGGAAACCGTGGAAATGCGCCTGTCGGTGCTCTTGCCCAACGCCTTCGGCCCCGCCAATCTCGCCTAGACATTCTGGGGCCTTTCCCCCCTCCCGCAAGCGGGAGGGGTCGGGGGTGGGCATTCCCGCACAAGCTTCACATGGGAGAGCCAATTGGCCATTCTTTCCGACAAGTGGATCCGCGACAAGGCGCTGAACGAGGGCATGATCGAGCCTTTCGTCGAGAACCAGCGCCGTGATGGCTGCATCAGCTATGGCCTCTCGTCCTACGGCTATGACGCCCGCGTCGCGCCCGAGTTCAAGATCTTCACCAATGTCGATTCCGCTGTGGTGGACCCCAAGAACTTCGACGGCGCCAGCCTTGTCGACCGCGAGACCGATGTCTGCGTGATCCCGCCCAACTCCTTCGCCTTGGCGCGTACCGTCGAATACTTCCGCGTGCCGCGCGACGTGCTGGTGATCTGCCTCGGCAAGAGCACGTATGCACGCTGCGGCATCATCGTGAACGTCACGCCGCTGGAGCCGGGCTGGGAGGGGCACGTCACGCTCGAATTTTCGAACACTACGCCGCTGCCGGCCAAGATCTACGCCAACGAAGGCGCCTGCCAGTTCCTGTTCCTGCAGGGCAACGAACCGTGCGAAGTCAGCTACGCCGACCGCGCGGGCAAATACATGGGCCAGCGCGGCGTAACGCTGCCACGCCTGTAGCAGCGCCTTAACCTTCCGCTTAAATCCGGTTGCAATCGTCACCGAACTCGCCAAGCTGCCGTGCATAAGCACAACAGGCGGAGAGGCTGATGGAGAAGTCGGAAAGGCCCTATGACATCGTCGTCTACGGGGCGACGGGGTTCACCGGGCGATTGGTCGCGGAATATCTGGCGCGCCATTACGGGCAGGAAGGCCCGCGCTGGGCCATGGCCGGGCGCTCGGCGGCAAAGCTCGCCGAAGTGCGCGCGCTGATCGAGGCGCCCAAGAACACCCCGCTGATCGTCGCCGATGCCGCCGATCCCGCAAGTCTCAAGGCCATGGTCGAGCAGGCCAAGGTCGTCGTAACCACGGTCGGCCCCT
This sequence comes from Novosphingobium sp. BL-A-41-Hi4B-X5A, assembly GCF_055521705.1. Lineage (NCBI taxonomy): Bacteria > Pseudomonadati > Pseudomonadota > Alphaproteobacteria > Sphingomonadales > Sphingomonadaceae > Novosphingobium > Novosphingobium sp. BL-A-41-Hi4B-X5A. The sequence continues at coordinate 2,216,433 of NZ_CM145500.1, forward strand.
ACCAGCTCTATGGCGAACCGCTGCTTGCCGCCTGCATCGCCGCCGGCACCGACTATGCCGACTTGTGCGGCGAACCGGTTTGGATGCGCCAGATGATCGACAAGTACGGCGAAGCGGCCCAGCGCACCGGCGCGCGCATCTGTTTTTCGAGCGGCTTCGATTCGATCCCGTTCGATCTGGGCGTGCTGATGCTGCAGAAGGAAGCGGTGGCGCGGTTTGGCCGCCCCGCCCCCCGCGTCAAAGGGCGCGTGCGCGGCATGAAGGGTGGCGCCTCGGGCGGGACCGCCGCCAGTCTCAAGGCCACGCTCGCCGCCTTGGGCAAGGACCCCTCGCTGATCCCGCTGATGCAAAGCAGCTTCTGCCTTACCCCCGGTTTCGAAGGCCCAGCCCAGCCTGCGGGCGACAAGGTGCAGCACGACGATGCGCTGGATTCATGGGAAACGCCGTTCATCATGGCGGCGATCAACACCAAGAACGTCCACCGCACCAACGCGCTGCTCGGCCACGCCTGGGGCACGGACTTCGTCTACGACGAGATGGTCCTCACTGGCCCCGGCGATCAGGGCAAGGCCATAGCCGAGCACATGGCGAAGACGCCGATGATCGGCCGCCCCGACGATCCGCAACCGGGCGAAGGCCCCTCGAAGGAAGAGCGGGAGACCGGTTTCTACGATGTCCTGTTCCTCGGTGAAATGCCCGATGGCCAGACCATCCGCTATGGCGTGAAGGGGCGGTATGATCCCGGTTATGGCTCGACCAGCCGGATGATCGCGGAAACCGGCATCGCACTGCTCTCGGCCAAGGCCCCCGGCATGGTGGCCACCCCCGGCGCAATCCTCGGCGAATCCTTGGTCGAGCGCCTGCGCGCCCACGCCGAAATCAGCTTCGCCGCGGAGTAGCCCACACACAACAAAGCCCGCCTGCCGCTTCTGAGGGGATCCACGGCAGGCGGGCGCGTTGCAGCAACGGCCCTCGATCTGGGGGGTCAGGCTGCTGCGGCGTAAGCGTCGGCTTCGGCGGCAATCAAGATGTCGGCGAGCATCCAGTAAGCCTCGCCCCAAGCCGCCAGCACTTCGTCGGTGGCAACTTCGGCACCCAGCACGTCGCGAATCGCCGACAGCAGCGCCTCGGCAACATAGGGGTAGTGCTCGGCTTTCACGCCGGTTTCGACGTGGCGCTGCACCATCCGCGTCACCGCCGGGCCGAGGTTCTCCAGCTTGTCGATGTTCTTCGAATAGGCAAGGATCGCTGCGGCAAGACGACGCGGCTGCTCGCCACTTTCCTGCGCGGCTGCATCGAACATGTTCTTCACATCTTCGTTCTGGAACAGGCGCTTGTACATGGCGGTGGTGATGTCCACTCCGTGCTTTTCGATCACCGGAGCGGTGGCCTTGACGATGGTCTTTGCATGTTCGGAAGCGGTGCGCATCAGGGATCTCCAATCAGGTATTGGAAATACCGGTATTTAATTTGCTTGATTCACGCAAGCGGAAAAATCATCTCTGCGCCATGCAACTTACCCAGCACACCGACTTTGGCCTGCGCCTGCTGATCGTGCTCGCGCGCAAGGGCTCGGCGGTCAGCCTGCCCGCCTTCTCGGCCGAGCAGGGCCTCAGCTACCACCACGTTGCCAAGGTGGCGCAAGGGCTGGTGCAGGCGGGCCTCGCGCAATCGCAGCGCGGCCGCAGCGGCGGCATCACGCTGGCCCGCCCGGCAGCGGAAATCACCGTCGGCGAAGCGGTGCGCCAGCTCGAAAAGGGCATGCGCCTGGCCGACTGCGCCGCTTGCGCCCTGCGCAACAACTGCGCGCTCAGCAGTGTCCTGGCCGAAGCGCTGGAAGCCTTCCTCGCCGTGCTCGATCGCTACACGCTGGCCGATGTCTCCCGCGAAGGCGTCTCAGCCTTTGCGCCTTGGGCGACGCTTCCCGCAGCCCCGTCCTGCGCGGTTACGGCGCCTTCCTGAGCGCGGCCACACAAGCTGCGCGGTCAACGTCACGACCGTCCCCGCGTCGCGCATCGACGTAAGTCGCAGCAGGCTTGCCGCCGTTCGCAGGTGGATAGAGATAGACGTCGAGAATGCAGGCCGTGCCCGACCACTGCATCTTGCGGGCATCGTCCTCGATGACATCAAGCCGCGGCGTGCCGAACACGCGACCCAATTGCACTGCGTCCGCTCCGATCACGCCTTCAAGGCCCGGGATCATCTGCACTTGCGCGACGGGCTTGCCCACCGGAGCCGGACGCGGCACCGTGGTCCGCACCGGAGCTGACGAAGCGGACCGCACAACCGGAGTCTTTCCACCCGAAGGCACCGCTCCCCCACCGCAGGATGCGAGCAGAAGAGCCAGAGCGGGCACGGCAAGGATCTTGGGATGCGTCACAGGTGCGGGATGCCGCGCTGTCGGCGCATCGTCAACCGTTGCTCTGGGCTGACTGGCGCGCGAGCCGTCCCGCCCGGCGCGTTCGCGCGCTTGCTGCCCCCCGCTATTGCTGCCCCCTCGCCCTTGCTGCAATCCAGCCTTGCCGCTAGGCCAGCGCCATTCCCGAAATCACGGAGCCTGCCTGAATGTCCGAACCGCTTTACGACGTCATCGCCATCGGCAACGCCATCGTCGATGTCATGGCCCCTTGCGAGGATGCGGACATCGAACGGCTGGGCCTCGCCAAGGGCGGCATGACGCTGGTCGACACCGCCCGCGCCCAGGAGCTCTATGACGCGATGGGCCCGGCGCGCGAAATCTCCGGCGGTTCTGCTGCCAACACGCTCGCCGGTCTTGCCGCGCTCGGTGCCAAGTGCGCCTTCATCGGGCAGGTTGCCAATGACCAGCTGGGCGAGGTCTTTGCCCACGATATTCGCGCCGGCGGCATCGATTTCCAGACCCCCGCCCGCGCTGAAGAGCCGCCGACGGCGCGCTGCCTGATCTTCGTCTCGCCCTGCGGCCAGCGCACGATGAACACCTTCCTCGGTGCCTCGCAGTTCCTGCCCGCCGAAGCGCTGGACGACGCCCAGATCGCCTCGGCCAGCGTGCTCTACCTCGAAGGCTACCTGTGGGACCCGGAAGAGCCGCGCAAGGCCATGCGCCGCGCCATCGCCGCCGCGCGCAATGCCGGTCGCAAGGTCGCCTTTACCCTCTCCGATGCCTTCGTTATCTCGCGCCACGGCGACGATTTCCGCGCCCTGATCGCTGACGGCCAGATCGACATCCTGTTTGCCAACGAACACGAACTCGCCGCACTCACCGGTATCGAGGACTTCCACGCCGGTATCGAACAGCTCGCCGCCAAGGTGCCGACCGTCGTCGTCACCCGCAGCGAAAACGGCGCCCACGCCATCAGCAACGGCGAACACGCCCACGTGCCCGCAGAGCCGATCGCCAAGGTCATCGACACCACCGGCGCCGGCGACCTCTTCGCCGCCGGCTTCCTCTATGGCTACGTCCGGAACAAGCCGCTTGCCGAAAGCCTTACGCTGGGCGCCGTCTGCGCCGCCGAAGTGATCTCGCATTACGGCGCAAGGCCCGAAGCCAACCTGCAGGACTTGGTCGCCAAGCGGCTCGGTTGATCCTAAAGATCCTCCCCGTTTTCACGAAGTGCAAATGGGCCGACACCATCCAGCTCCTCCCCGTTTTCACGAAGTGCAAATGGGCCGACACCATCCAGCTCCTCCCCATTTTCACGAAGTGCAAATGGGGAGGTGGCAGTCCGCAGGACTGACGGAGGGGCAATCAGTATCACCCCTCCACCCCCAGCAGCGCTGGCGGTCCCACTCCCCGATTGTCCTTCGGAAAATCAGGGAGGATTCTCAAATCTCCGGTTCCTCGCTGGCCCCAGCCGCTGGCGCTTCGGCGATCACCGGCGCGGCCTTGACCAGCCCCTCCAGCGAACCGCCATCAAGCCCGAGTTCCTTCATCAAGCCATCGATGATCGGTGCCTGCGCGCGATAGCTGAGTGCAGCCGTCAGTGCATCGCTGGCAAGGTTGCCATTGGCCGGAGCCACCCCGCCCCCTTCCCCACTGGAACCCGCCCCGCCCGATGACCGCGTCAGCCCATCGACCTGCACGATCTTGATCGAATCGATCGCTTCCAGCGGCTTGGCGGATTCGCGCACCAGTTCGGGCAGGACTTTCAGCAGCGCCAGCTTGGTCTGCAGCGAAATCTGGTCGGACGAGAGCAGGTTCGCCGCCTCGTTGATCGCGCGCTGGCCTGCCGCTTCCACTTCGAAGCGCACCCGTGCTGCCTCGGCGCGCAGCTTCTCGGCTTCGGCCTCGCCCTCGGCTTCAAGCCGGGCGGCTTCGGCGCGGTTGGCGGCTGCGGCCTTCTCGGCCTCGGCTTCCACCTTCACGCGGATGGCGTCGCGCTCGGCCGCCTTGGCCGCTTCGATCAGCTCGATGCGCTTGCCGCGCTCGGCTACTTCGGTCTCGCGCGAGGTGACGACCTGTTCCTCGGCGGCAACCGCCTTGGCGCGGGCCTCGTCGGCCTCGGCCTTGGCCTGGCTTTCCTGGCGGCTCTTGTTCTGGATCGCGATCTGTTGCTCCTGGCGGGCGATCTCGATCGCCTGCTGCTGCGCAATCCGCGCCTGCTGCACCGCGCGGTCAGCCTCGATCTGCTGGCTGTCGACCAGCTTCTTGGCCTCGATCCGCGCGGCTTCCGCTTCCTGATTGCGCAAGGACTGTTCGCGCGCCACTTCGGCGGCCTGTTCGGCGCGGCGCATCTCGATCTCGCGCTCCTGCTCCAGCCGGGCAAATTCGTTGTCGCGCTTGATCTTCAGCGACTGCTGCTCGGCCTCGAGGTTCTTCATCTCGATCTGCACGCGCGTGTCCTGCTCGATGTCGTTGCGCGCCTTCTTGCGCAGTTCGATCTGCTCGGTCAGCTTGGTCAGACCCTCGGCGTCGAAGGCATTGTTGGCATTGAAGTGCTCGATGCTGGTCTGGTCGAGCCCGGTCAGCGAGACCGATTCCAGCTCCAGCCCGTTCATGGCCAGGTCGTTCGAGGACACCTGCTGCACCTTCTGCACGAAGTCGGCGCGCTGTTCGTGCAACTGGTTCATCGTCATGCCCGCCGCGACCGAGCGCAGCGCGTCGACGAACTTGCCTTCGACCAGATCCTTCAGCGCTTCGGGCTGCATCGTGCGCATGCCCAGCGTCTGCGCGGCCATGGCGATGGCACCGGCATCGGGGCGCACGCGCACGTAGAACTCGGCCTTCACGTCGATCCGCAACCGGTCGAGCGTGATCAGCGCATCGGTGTTCTTGCGCTCCACGGCAAGGCGCACGGTGTTCATGTTCACCGGCATCGTCTCGTGCAGCACCGGCAGCACCAGCGCGCCGCCGTTGATCACCACCTTTTCCCCGCCAAAGCCGGTTCGCACGAAGCCCACTTCCTTGGTCGCGCGGCGGTAAAGCCGGGTCAAGGTGAAGGCGATCACCAGCAGAAGCGCAAGGCCGGTGCCTGCATAGATGCCGATGGGAACAAGCTGGTTCATGTCAGTCTCCGAAGAGGAAGAAACTTTGGAAGGGATCAGTCGGCAAGGCGCAGCGGGCCGTCGACCGGCACGGCGTAGAACGTCTCGCCTTCGCGGTGGACGAGCAGCACCTCGCAGCCCTCGCCCAGAACGGCGCTGTCCTCGTGTGGTTCGACCATCACGAGGTGGACCTGCCCGTGCATGTCGCGCACTTGCGCGCGCGCCGCGCTGCCACGCGTGGCGCGCCCGATCTGGATCGTGCCCTTGCGTCCAACCAGGGCTTCGACGGGCACGGCCGTCGTCTCGTCATGCGGCCAGATTCGCCCGACCAGGCGGGTGATTGCGGTGTTGACCGGCCACGCCGCGATCAGCCCCATTGCCGTTGCCGCGCCAGGGCCGAACGGCGCGCCGAAGAACGAGGTCACCAGTTCCTGCATCGACAGGCCGACAAGGCCGAACGTTGCAAGGAAGAACGAGAGCCATACGACGAAAGGGAGCGCGCCAAGGCCAGTCACGCTGGCCAGCGCCGACCCAGCGTCAAGGTCCGCGTCATGCCCGTCGGCATCGCCCAGAAAATCCGATATTCCCGTAACTTGCACGATCACCAGCAGCGCCAGCAACGCCAGCGCAACGGCGAACGGCAGATTCTCGGGGGCCAGCAGCCCACCCATCCCAGGAACTCCCCTATTGGTTGCAGATCATGGCAAGCGGGGCAGGGGGCGCAAGCGGAATCGGACACGGGAGTGTCCAATTTCTTGCGCCGGGTCGGTGGCATTACCGCGCCATGAAGGCCTCGATCTCGGCCACGGTGCGCGGAATGCCGGTGCTCAGGCGTTCGCAGCCGGTGGGGGTAACGAGGTAAAGGTCCTCGATGCGGATGCCTTGGTTCATCTGCTGGTTATAGAGCCCCGGTTCGATGGTGATGACTGCGCCCGCCGGGATCGGCTTGGCATAATCGCCGGCGTCGTGGACATCGAGGCCGACGAAATGGCCGAGGCCATGGGTGAACTCGTCGATGCGTCCGGCCTTGCGGAACAGGGCATAGACCGCCTCGGTCATGTCCTCGTGAATCACCCCCGGTTTCAGCAACTTCGCTGCAGCATCCTGCGCCGCCATGACTAGTTCGTAGTCCGCGCGCTGCTGCGCGGTGAACCTGCCCGAGGCGGGGAAGGTGCGCGTGATGTCGCAGGCATATGTGCCGACTGAGGCAGCGGCATCGATCAGCACCAGATCCTGCGCCCCGATCACCGCACTGCCGTGGGCATAATGCAGCGAGGCGGCATTGCGGCCGGTCGCCACGATCGAATCGTACGATAGCCCCTCACCCCCGCCCTGCCGGAAGCCGTCTTCTAGCACGGCAGTCAGCTGGCGCTCGGTCATGCCGGGGCGCACTGCCTTCATCGCCGCCAAGTGCCCCGCTTGCGTCGCGGCGAGCGCCTTGCGCATCAGCTCCAGCTCGCGCGGTTCCTTGACCGTCCGCAGGGCCGGTAGCAGCGCGCTCTGGTCCTTCATCGTGCAGCCGGGCACATGGCTCATTACCCGGCCATAAAGCTCCATCGCCGGTGGCACCGGGGCCGAAGCGCTGGTGATCGGCCCCATGAAATGCAGCGTCCGGCTGCGTGCCGCGAGCTGCGTCACGAGGCCGTCCAGCCCCGAAGTGCGCCTTACCCGCTGAATTCCCGTGCGCTGTTCGATCAGCGAACCCAGCGGCAGGCGCTCGACATCCCAGCGCTCGGTCTCGACATCGCGCGACGGGAGCAGCAGGAATTCGCGGTAGGTCCGCTCGGCAGGCGCGAGCACCAGCACCGCGCCGGGTTCGTCGACGATCCCGGTCAGCCAGGCGAAATCGCCGGACTGATGGAACGGCGGGCTCACCGGCCCGCTGGTCCGGTCCCGCTCGGCCCCATGGATCACCGCCACGCCGTCCTTGAGCGTCGCCATCAGCCTCGCCCGGCGCTCGCGATAGACCTCCGGACCGAAGGGGAACGTGCCCGAGGGGGTGGCGAAGCCTTGCGGTGGCAGGACTTGCGCCCGGATCGAGATCGACAGCGAGGCAGTCGCGGCGGCGGCTCCGGCGAGGAGCGAACGGCGGGTCAGGTGCATGATGGATTTCCTCAAGTGTGAGGGAAGCCTAGAGTGTTTCACGTGAAATACGAGATCGCCGTTTGCAGCGCGAAAGTGCCCGGGGGATGCGGGGAGTTGGGGGAGAGTTCGGGGGGAGTTGCCCTTCTGCCCCCGAGAGTTGGAAACGCTGAATCGTGGCTTCAGGCCTGCTGGATATAGACCCGCATCGCGTCCGCTTCGGCCTCGATCTTGTCGAGCCGGTGCTTCACCAGGTCTCCGATCGAGACGAAGGCGACCATGCGATTTCCTTCCACTACAGGGAGATGGCGGAAGCGGCGCTGGGTCATCAGGGCCAGCGCCTCCATCACCGAAGTCTTGGGCGAAACGGTGACGACCGGCGCCGTCATCATGTCTCGCACCTTCATGTGCAGCGCCGCCTCGCCATGCTTGTGCAGGCAGCGGATCATGTCGCGTTCGGAGAAAATCCCGGCCACGCCGCTGTCCCCATCGCTGACCGGCAGGGCGCCGATGCGGTGGTGGGCGAGCATGTCGATCGCGTCGGATACCTGCGCGTCGGCCGACACGCTCCAGACTTCCCCTCTTCCCTGAATGACTTGCGCAATCGTCATGGCATCCTCCTGCGTGATGCGGCCGACTTGCGCCTTCGGGCGTCTTTTCGGGCCGCCTGATCTCCCATAGGGATCATGACATCTTGGTGGCCATTGTCAAAGCCGTTGCGCGCACCATCTTCGATCGCCAAAGGACTTTGCCATGGCCGGACATTCCCCGCTCGATGATCCTGAAAACGCACGATTTGCCTGGGCGCGATACCGGCAGATCATGAACTGGATGGCGCTGTTCAGCACTGCGGTCGTCGGCGTGGTGCTTACCGTGCTCTACATGCAGATCGGCTTCGTCTCGATCCACCTCTACATCGCCTCGGCGCTGGGCGTTTGGCTGACGATCATGCTGATGGCGGCGCTGATGGGGCTGGTGTTCCTTTCCAGCGGAACCGGCCACGATGAATCGATCGAGGACCGGCTTGAGGACGAGCGGAATCGCTAGCTTCGGGCGTTGAGGTTTCGCTGCCGCGCTCCTATCTTGCATCGCATGAGCGATACCCAGGTCACCCTCGCCCCCAGCGCTGCCGCCCGCGTTGCCACCATCGCGCAAAAGCAGGGCAAGCCCGCAATCCTGCGGCTTTCGGTGGAAGGCGGCGGCTGTTCGGGCTTCCAGTACAAGTTCGGCCTCGCCGATGCGCCGGAGGACGGTGACCTCATCGCCGAAACCGATGGCGTGCGGCTGGTGGTCGACGAGGTCAGCCTTGGCCTGCTGGAAGGCAGCGTGGTGGAGTATGTCGAATCGCTTGGGGGGGCGGCGTTCCGGGTGAGCAATCCCCAGGCGGCATCGGGTTGCGGTTGCGGCGCAAGCTTCGCGATATGATCAAGGTTTCATCGTTCAATATCAACGGGATCAAGGCCCGCCTTCCCCGCCTGCTCGAATGGCTTGAGGAGACGCGGCCCTCGGTTGCCTGCCTGCAGGAGATCAAGACGCAAGACGAGGGCTTCCCGGCCGCCGAGTTCGAGAAGATCGGCTACCACGCGATCTGGCATGGCCAGAAGGGCTTCAACGGCGTGGCGATTCTTGCCGATGGGCAAGTGCCGGTCGAAGTGCAGCGCGGGCTGGCGGGCGAGCCCGAGGACGAGCATTCGCGCTATCTCGAAGCCGATGTATTCGGCATTCGCGTGGTGTGCATCTACCTGCCCAACGGCAATCCGCAGCCCGGTCCGAAGTTCGATTACAAGCTGCGCTGGATGGAGCGCTTGCGCAAGCGCATGGCCGAGATCACGGCAGAGGATGTGCCCGCGGTGGTGATCGGCGATTACAACGTGATCCCCGAAGACAAGGACACCTTCTCGGTCAAGGCCATGGCCAGTGACGCGCTGATGCAGCCCGAATCGCGCGACGCCTATCGCCGTCTGCTCAACGATGGCTGGACCGACGCGATCGACACCTTCAATCCGCAGGGCGGCGTCTGGACGTTCTGGGATTATCAGGCCGGAGCCTGGCAGCGCGACCACGGCTTTCGCATCGATCACGCCCTGCTCTCGCCCGAACTGGCGGACCGTTTGGTCGCGGCTGGCGTCGACAAGGAATATCGTGGCCGGGAGAAGGCCAGTGACCATGCGCCGGTGTGGGTACAGCTTCGAGCCTAACGCTTCGTCGCACGTTGTGAACGGTTCGCAGATTGTCACATCACCTGAATGAATCCCTGTGCAGGGCGTCACCGAAGATTCAGGCGACTCGGGCCATGGGCAGCGAGACGCAAAGACGACTTGTGAAAGCTGACGACAATGGGCCTGTTCAAGCCTGACTTCTTCCGCGCTCTGGCTTTTGGGTTCCTGATGGGGGCCGCTGTCATGGGCATTTCTGCCGGGACCACCGCACTGGCGACGCCGGATCTTGAACACGCCAGCGAACAGGCTTCGCGCTAAGATGCGCCGACCGATCCTTTCCGCAGCACTGGCGGTGGGGATCTTCACCGCTTCCTGCCAGCAACCGGCGCAGGCCGAGGGCGCCGTGGCGACGCCGGCCGCAGCGGTTCAGGCAAACGAGCCTGCAGGCAAGAAGACTGCGGTTTTCGCGGGCGGCTGCTTCTGGGGCATTGAGGCGGTGTTCAGCCACCTGAACGGTGTGAGCAGCGTCGTCTCCGGCTATCACGGCGGGGCGAAGAACACCGCGATCTATGACGTTGTCGGCACTGGACGGACCGGCCATGCCGAAGCGGTGCGGGTGACCTATGACCCTGCGAAGATCCGCTACGACCAGTTGCTGCGCGTGTTCTTCGCCGTCGGCGCGGACCCGACGCAGTTGAACTACCAGGGCCCCGACCACGGCACGCAGTATCGCAATGCGCTGGTGCCGATGAATCCGGAACAAGCCAAGGTTGCTGCGGCCTATCTTGCTCAATTGAAGAAGTCCGGTCTGTGGAAGCAGCCGATCGTCACCACGATCGAGCCGTACAAGGCATTCTACCCAGCCGAAGGCTATCATCAGGACTTTGCCGCCAACAATCCCGACCACGGCTATATCAAGCGGTGGGACGCGCCCAAGGTGGCCAACCTCAAGCGGCTATTCCCGGACCTCTACAAGGCCGGCTTCACGCGGAACTGATACCAACCTGCGCTGATCCTGACCTATGAGGATTGCCATCTCCCGTCTGCTGGCGAGGAGCGGGCGAAGCTGCGATGTAGTTCATCGTAGCGAGGTCGCGACGAAGTCCAGTGGGCGGGATATGGCAACCCAAGGCGATTTCTGGCGGCCCTCGGACAGCGTCACCTCCTCGTGACGATGAACCACATCGCCACTTCGGAGGCTCCTTGCCGAGAACCGCCAGAAACCGTCCTCATGGGTCAGGATCAGCGCAGGTTGGTAAGATTTGCGCAGGCGCGCGGTCGTGCCTATCTAGGTCCGATGTCCGGGCACCATCATCACGATTTCGCAGGCGACAAGCTGATCGAGGCCGCGCGTGAAGCGCTGACGGCTTCTGGAGAGCAGTGGACCGAAATGCGCGCCGACGTGTTCGAGGCGCTTGCAGCGCGCGAGAAGCCGGGCTCGGCCTATGACATTGCCGAAAGCGTCGGCACGCGGCGGGGCAAGCGGGTGGCGGCCAATTCGGTCTATCGCATCCTTGACCTGTTCGTGCGCACCAATCTGGCGCGGCGGGTGGAAAGCGCCAATGCCTATGTTGCCAACAGCCATCCCGGCTGCCGGCATGACTGCATCTTCCTGATCTGCGACCTGTGCGGCAAGGCCGTGCACAACGACGACGACAAGCTGACTGGCGCGCTGCGGCTGGCGGCACAGGCGGCGGGCTTTGCCGAGGTGCGACCGGTAGTGGAAATCCGCGGCCATTGTGCGGAGTGCGCTGCCGAGGATTGAATTTGCCTGACGGGGGGAGAGGGCAGCATGAACGATCAGGCACACGAGCCACGGCACTTGCCGACGCGGAAGCAGTTCGTGGCAGTCATTTCCGGCAATGCGCTGGAATTCTACGATTTCCTCAGTTTCAGCTTTTTCGCGGTGAACGTCTCGCGGGTGATGTTCCCCGCAGGTGCGCCGGGGAGTGCGCTGCTGCTGACGCTGATGACGGCGGGGGCCGGCTTTGGCGCACGGCCGCTGGGCGCGATCCTGTTCGGACTGCTCGGGGACAAGGTTGGCCGTCGTCCGACGATGCTGGCGACCTTCGCGCTGATGGGCGTGAGTGCAATCGGGCTGGCGTTGACGCCGAGCTATTCTGTCATCGGCATATGGTCGCCGGTGCTGGTGGTTATCTTCCGCCTGTTGCAGGGCCTTGCGGCGGGCGGCGATGTGGGGCCTACGACGGCGTTCCTGGCCGAGAGTTCACCGCCGGAGCGGCGCGGGATGCTGGTGGCGCTGCAACTGGTGGCGATGCGCATCGGCGTGCTGGGCAGCGGCCTTGTCGGGCTGGTGCTGGCGAGCGTGCTGACCCCGGCGCAGCTTGATGCCTATGGCTGGCGCGTCGCCTTTGCGATCGGGGCGGGAATCGTGCCGCTGGCGTTCATCCTGCGACGGCGGCTGGACGAGACGCTGCACTTGCCCGAGACGGGGCCGAACGTGGTGACGGAGCTTGATGTTGCGGCCTATGCGGCGGCGCTGCTTGGCGTGTTCGGATTCCTGCTGGCGGGCGCGACCGGGGATTTTCTGTTCGTCTACGCGGTGACCTTCCTGAAAATCCCGGTGACGAATGGGTATGTCCTGCAGATGGCGGCGGCGGGTACGCAGATCGTCGGGCTGTTGTTCGGCGGCTGGTTGGGTGACCGGGTCGGGCGGCAGAAGGTGAACTTCGCCACCGCCGTTCTTGCCGCTGCGGTTTCGCTGCCACTGTTCCGCTGGGGCATTGCTGGCGGAACGCTGGGACAACTGGCCCTTGCCGCAGCCCTTCTCCTGTTGATGGCGACGGTTTCGGCGGCCGTTGCCTATGCCGCGTTCGTCGAGATCACACCGAAGCGGCACCGTGCCGGGCTGGTCGGCATCGGCTATGGCGCGGTGGTGGCGCTGACCTTCGGGCTGACGCCGGTGCTGCTGACGCGCTACATCGGGCAGAGCGGCGATCTGGCCGCGCCGGGCTATGCCTTCGTGCTGGCGGCGGCAGCGCTGATCGCTTCGTCGCTTCTGCTGGGATTGCGCGCGCCACGAACCTTGGGGAAGGCTGCGGCAACATGATCCTGTTCGACAGCGCCAAAGCATCGGTGTAAGGGCGGAGGGATGAATTCAGAACCGGCAACGCCGCTGCTCGACACGGTCAAGACACCAGACGATCTCCGCAAGCTTGCACCTTCGCAGCTTCGCCAGCTTTCGGACGAATTGCGGACCGAGATGATTTCTGCCGTGGGCACCACTGGCGGGCACCTCGGCTCGGGCCTCGGCGTGGTCGAACTGACCGTGGCGATCCATTATGTGTTCAACACGCCGCAGGACAAGCTGGTGTGGGACGTGGGCCACCAGGCCTATCCGCACAAGATCATCACGGGCCGTCGTGACCGTATCCGTACGCTGCGGCAGGGTGGCGGGCTTTCGGGCTTCACCAAGCGCAGCGAAAGCGAATACGATCCGTTCGGCACCGCGCATTCGAGCACCTCGATCTCGGCGGCGCTGGGCTTTGCCATTGCCAACAAGCTGAGCGATCGTCCCGGCAAGGGCATTGCCGTGATCGGCGACGGCGCGATGAGCGCCGGCATGGCCTACGAGGCGATGAACAACGCCGGCGAGGCGGGCAACCGGCTCGTCGTCATCCTCAACGACAACGACATGTCGATCGCGCCGCCGGTGGGCGGGCTGTCGGCCTATCTCGCGCGGCTGGTGTCCTCGCGCCAGTTCCTGGGTTTGCGTGAAATCGCGCGCAAGCTTTCGCGCAAGCTGCCGCGGCCGCTGCACACCGCCGCCCGCAAGACCGACGAGTTCGCCCGGGGCATGGCCATGGGCGGTACGCTGTTCGAGGAACTGGGCTTCTACTACGTCGGCCCGCTTGACGGGCACAACATCGACCAGCTGATCCCGGTGCTGGAGAACGTGCGCGATGCGGCCGAAGGGCCATGCCTCGTCCATGTCGTGACCCAGAAGGGCAAGGGCTATGCCCCGGCCGAAGCTGCGGCGGACAAGTATCACGGGGTGCAGAAGTTCGACGTGGTCACCGGTGAGCAGGTCAAGGCCAAGCCCGGCGCACCTGCATACCAGAACGTGTTTGGCGAAACGCTGGCCAAGCTTGCCGAAACCGATCCGACGATCTGCGCGATCACGGCGGCGATGCCGAGCGGCACCGGCGTGGACAAGTTCGCCAAGGCGCATCCTGCGCGGACGTTTGACGTCGGCATTGCCGAGCAGCACGCGGTGACCTTTGCGGCGGGCCTCGCGGCAGAGGGCATGCGGCCGTTCTGCGCGATCTATTCGACCTTCCTGCAGCGCGCGTTCGACCAGGTGGTGCATGACGTGGCGATCCAGAATCTGCCCGTGCGCTTTGCCATCGACCGCGCGGGGCTGGTCGGTGCCGATGGTGCGACGCACGCCGGATCGTTCGACATCACTTATCTGGCCACCCTGCCCAACATGGTGGTGATGGCCGCCGCGGACGAGGCGGAGCTGGTCCACATGACCTATACCGCCGTAAAGCACGACAGCGGGCCGATCGCGTTCCGCTATCCGCGCGGCAATGGCACTGGCGTGGCGCTTCCGGATGAGCCGGAACTGCTGGAAATCGGCAAGGGCCGCATCGTGCGGTCTGGCAGCAAGGTTGCGCTGCTCTCGCTGGGCACTCGTCTGGCCGAGGCGCTGAAGGCGGCGGACCAGTTGGAGGCCAAGGGGCTTTCGACGACAGTGGCCGACCTGCGCTTTGCCAAGCCGCTCGACACCGACCTGATCCGCCAGCTGATGGCCACGCACGAGGTTGTCGTGACGATCGAGGAAGGCGCGATCGGCGGCCTTGGCGCGCACGTGCTGACGATGGCGAGCGACGAGGGGCTGACCGATGGCGGCCTCAAGATCCGCACCATGCGCCTGCCTGACGTGTTCCAGGACCATGATGCGCCGGACAAGCAGTACGACACGGCGGGCCTCAACGCGCCGCAAATCGTCGATACCGTGCTCAAGGCCTTGCGGCACAACTCTGCGGGTGTGAACGAAGTGCGGGCCTGAAAGCCCGCGCCTGAAAGCCTGCGCTAACGTCTCCGCCAGGCTCTGGTCAGCCGATCCACATCCACAGTCCGGCCGGGATGCCGAAAAAGTGGTAGTGCAGCCACGTGGCGATGAACCAGACGAGGAAGGCAATCGCCCAGGCAAGGCGCAGCGCGCCCAGTTCCTGCAGCCGTGGCCAGAAACTGGTGCGGCGCTGCCAGGGGTGGAATTCTCGCTTGTTCTGGGCGACCTTGCGCTTGTCCTGAAAGTGCGAGCCGAGCAACGCCAGCACGATCAGACCTGACATGACGACCAGGACACGAGGTGTCGGCGAAGCGACGATGTGACCGAGCGCCCACAGCGCAATGCCCCACATCATCGGGTGCCGGGTGATCCTGAACACGCCGGCCGGAATCCACGTGCCGACGCCAGCAGCATTCGCGCCAGCCAGCGCGGGATTGCGCGTGAACGATGGCAGCAGAAACGCCGTGCCGGTTATCGTGAGCAGGCTGGCAACCACCCATGGACCAGCGGCCATGCCATCCCAAAGCGGCGTTCCCGTCTCCACACGGTCAAAGGTGACGATCGCCCAGGCCAGTACGGACAGGGATACCAGCGAATAGAACAGCAGAAAGCCCTGCCCGCCCAGCATGGACTGCAGGCGGGAGCGAATGGGCCCTGACATCACGAAATGCGAAATAGCGAAGGCTGCTGTCGCCGCAATAAGCTGGATCAACGCATGATCCATGAACCGTCCCCCATTCCGCGATGCCCGTTGCCGTTTTCGACCAACGCCCGCGTTACCCTGATGATACTCTCAAGTTGGCCAAAGCCTAGCCCTTCAGAAACAATCTCACGATCGGCTGGTTCCCGCCATAAGGGCAATTATCACGCTACGCCGTGCATCAGCTTCCTCAGCGGCACCGCGATGACGAGAAGCACGGCGCCGATGCCGATCGAAATCCAGCCGATCGTCGTGAAGACCCCGACGTAAGTATCGAGGCTGACCTTGAGATTGGTGACCTGGCCGCCAACCGTTTCGACGCTGGCAACCTGCGCGACCATGCCGGCAACGTACTGCGCCACTGCGATCGACAGGAACCACACACCCATCATCATGCCGACAATGCGGGCCATGGACAGCTTGGTGATCATCGAAAGGCCCACCGGCGAAATGCACAGTTCGGCCATCGAGTGGACGAGGTACAGGCCGGCCAGCCAGACCAGTCCGACCTTGAACTGGGCGTCGGCAAATTGCGCGCCCCACACCAGCAGCAGGAAGCCTGCGCCCACGCCCATCAGGGCGATGGAGAACTTCACCGGGATCGAAGGTTCGACGCCGTGCCGGGCCATCGCATTCCACATCGCGCCGAACACCGGCGCCAGCGCAACGATGAATAGGGCATTGAAGATCTGCGTCTGGCCTGCGGGCATGACGTAGACCTCATCGGTGGCAAAGCCCTTGGCCCGGGCATAAATCATGCCGATGAAGCCGGCCGTCATCACCAGAGCGAAGCCCGCGCCCATCTTCCGCTTCGTTGCCGCAGGTTCGCCATTGCCGAAGAACCAGGTGAGCAGCCATCCGAGCCCGCCCAGCAGGAGCGCGAAGAACAGGTAGTAGGTGAACGGATAGGCGTTGAAGACCGCGAAAAGACCGCGGGTCCAGCCCACTTCAAGCACGGTGTTGCGCTCGGCAAACAGCGTGAGGGAGGAGCCGGCCTGTTCGAACAGGGTCCAGAACACGGTGTTGAACACGATCAGCACCATGGCCGCGACCATCATCTGGAATTCGACGCGGCTGCCCGAGGCCAGCGCCCAGATCAGGATGCCGGGAACGGCAAGAAGGAAGGTGCCGAACATCAGCTTGCCCATGATCGGCAGGCCAAGGAGGTAGCCGGTCAGTCCCTCGCCCGCTTCCGGCGCGACATAGGCCATGAGGTTGGTGAACAGGAAGAAGAACAGCGGCACGCAGACCAGCGCCGCGCCGTAGATCAGCCAGTCCTTGCGCGGATCGGCCCCGGCGGGACGTTCACCATAGCCATCGAGCCTGCCGCCATCGAACTGGAACAGGACCCACGACAAGGTCATGCCGACGGCAGCCAGACCAAACCCAGCCCACCAGCCCACGGATTCGGCCAGAATCGGGCAGAAGAACTGCGAGATCAGCGAACCGAGGTTGATGCCCATGTAGAAGATCGTGAACCCGGCATCGCGGCGGCGGTCGCCATCGGCATAGAGCGAGCCGACGATCGTGGAGATGTTGGGCTTGAAGAAACCGTTGCCGACCGTGACCAGCGAAAGGCCGACAAGCAGGATGGCGATGTGGAACTGCGAGCGTTCGCCGTCGGACTGGAACCCGCCCGGCGCAATGCGCCTGACCTCGGCCCCGTCAGCCGACTTGAGCGACACGGACTTGTCGTCGTTACCGACGATCTCGAGGCGCTGACCACCCATTTCGACCGAACGGACTTCGCTGCCGGCGGTCTCGGTGACGGTCACGTCATAGCGCTGGCCTTCGATCGTGGCGTAGGGCTTGGCCGCCTCGCCGCCGAAGCAGAGCATGAAATAGCCGACCGCCATCAGGATCGCGCCGAACTTCACCGAGCGCTTGGAGCCGAGATAACGATCTGCAATCAGTCCGCCGATGAGCGGGGTGAGATAGACGAGCGCGGTGAAGCCGCCGTAAATGCCGGTACTGGTGGTATCGTTGAAGAGGAAATGCTTGGCGAGATAGAGCGTAAGGATCGCTCTCATGCCGTAATAGCCGAAGCGTTCCCACATTTCGGTCGTGAACAGGCGCTTCAATTGCTGGGGATGGCCGAACCACTCGCCAGTTGCCGTGGTTCGTGCGAAGTTCGTGTCGTCTTGGGCCATGCCGGCGAGCGATCCCGTCGTTGCTGTGTGAGCTTTTTGCACTGCCGCGCCTCTCCTGCACGGCAAGTTTCCGCCTTAGTGCCACGTGTGGCGATGGCAAGAAACTATTTTCAATCGCAACCAGTGTGGCGAAGCGGTGGGTGCGCGGCAGAAGTGCGCCCGAAGCGCGGCGGCAACGAGCCGTTGTGTGATGCGCTGTATTATGGCACTACGTCACCATGGGCATGAACATCAGCCAGGCAAGCCGTCCGGTCTATCTCCGCCTGCGTGACGAAATCTGTGTGGCAATCCTTGACGGTCGCTATGCCGAGGGTGCCATGCTGCCGTCGGTTCGGGCCTATGCGGCGGAACAGGGCGCCAACCCGCTTACCGTGGCCAAGGCCTATCAGCAGTTTCAGGAGGAAGGGCTGGTGATTGTCCAGCGCGGCGTTGGCATGTTCGTCGCACCCGGCGCGGTTGATGCCTTGCGCCGACGGGAG
The DNA here is from genome assembly GCF_055521705.1 of Novosphingobium sp. BL-A-41-Hi4B-X5A. NCBI lineage: Bacteria > Pseudomonadati > Pseudomonadota > Alphaproteobacteria > Sphingomonadales > Sphingomonadaceae > Novosphingobium > Novosphingobium sp. BL-A-41-Hi4B-X5A. The sequence continues at coordinate 2,234,501 of NZ_CM145500.1, forward strand.
CGTGAATCTTTCCTGCAAGATGAATGGCCTGCAGTGGCGGCACGGATGCGCCTGCTTGGCATCAGCTTGGCCGACGTAGCGGAAATCGCCTGAAACGGTCCATTTTTGGCCACTCCCAGCAATATGAAACGATTGTCATGACCGGTCGGTCGTGGCAGGATGTCCGAATGCGCGCATACGGGGGTTTGGGCGCAGGGATCGTAGATAACTGTGGGGGGCGCCCGCATGGTCGCCTGGCGGAGGGAAAGAATGATAAGATCGGAGCTGCTGCAGGCTCTCGCCAAGGAAAGCCCTGGCATGCGCAGCGAAGAAATCGAGCGGGTTGTCGACGTTTTCTTCGATGAGATTGCCAAGCGTCTGGCTGATGGCGGGCGTGTCGAACTTCGTGGTTTTGGTGCGTTTTCCACGCGCGAACGCGATGCCCGGAAGGGCCGCAACCCGCGAACCGGCGAAACCGTTGAAGTACCGGGCAAGCGCGTGCCCTATTTCAAGGCAGGCAAGGAAATGCGGCAACGGCTGAACGCCGACTGAGCTTCCGGCCGAAAATTCAACAAAGGGCGCGGCAACAGACGTTGCCGCGCCCTTTGTGCTGTGGCAGGCGCGACTTGCACAAGTTGCGGCTTTCAGGGTTCACCTTGAACCTGTCCTGCCAACTATTGCGGACGTGGCGGAATGGTAGACGCCGGGGACTTAAAATCCCTTGATCCTTGATCGTGCGGGTTCGAGTCCCGCCGTCCGCACCAAAAATCGGCGCTATTGTAATTATCTGCCGCGATTTGATGACAAGTCAGACTACACATTGAAAGCGGTTGTTTACATGGCAGTAAAAATCCAAGTCATTCCGTAATTTGCTTGGTAACTCCGCGGTAGGAATTACGTGCTAATACTGATTCTTACCGGGGTTTGCGTGCGCTCCGGTGCGGCTTCACGCGCGCGGGGGATCGGGCTTGGCCCAGGCAGACGACGATCAAGTGCCTAAGGACGCGGAAGCCGGAGCGGACCAACGCGCCGCGCCGCGTTTCACCTTGCTGATTCGTGCCGCCAAGCTGATCCTCGATGGCGAGCGCGAATTCCTCTGCGTCATTCGTGATGCGTCGACGAGCGGCCTCAAGATCCGCCTGTTCAACCCGCTGCCCCCTTGCGGATCGCTGGCCATCGAAATGAGCAATGGCGATCGCTATCCGATCGAGCAGATCTGGAGCGAGGGCGAATACGCCGGCTTTCGCTTTCTGGGTGACATCGAGATCGAGCGCCTGCTTGACGAGAGCCACGGAACTTTCCCGAAGCGCCAGGTCCGGCTGCGCATCCATCTCGATGCCATCCTCCATTCGGGAGGCGATGCGGTCCACGTTGCGTTCCAGGACATCTCGCAGCAGGGGGCGTGCATCGAGAGCGACAAGTGGCTCCTGATGAACGAGCTCGTCCGGCTGGAAACGGAAGTTCTCCCCCCGATCTACGCCAAAGTGCGCTGGCGCAGCCATCCGCGTTACGGGCTGCTCTTCGAGCAGACCTTCAAGATGGACGAACTCGCGCGGATTGCCGCACCCCTGCAGGGCAGCGATCTGCCGATGCCCAGCCCCGGCGGACGGTTGCGCAAGATCTGACAGCTCAGTTTGACAGCGGGGCTGGCCGGAAACGGCAATTCTTTGCCGCAGGCCTTGCCGCCATTAACCATCCCTTATCCATTTTCCTTCACGTCTGGCTCAAGCGAAGTGCGCTGAGACGGGGGTTTTGATGGTTAACGGGACGATAGCGGCCGATGGCCTCGCAAACGGTTCTGGCAGCCGCAGGGTGGATGTTGCGATCATCGGCGCAGGGCCGGCCGGACTGACGGCGGGCTACCTCCTGACCAAGCGCGGTTTCAGCGTCGCCATCATCGAAAAGGACCAGACCTATGTCGGCGGCATAAGCCGGACGGTCGAGCACAAAGGCTACCGTTTCGACATTGGCGGGCACCGCTTCTTTTCGAAAAGCCAGCAGGTCGTCGATCTGTGGAACGAGATTCTGCCCGACGATTTCATCCAGCGCCCACGGATGAGCCGGATCTATTACGAGGGCAAGTTCTACTCCTACCCGCTGCGCGCGTTCGAGGCGCTGTGGAACCTCGGCCTCGTGCGATCGACGCTGTGCATGGCGAGCTTCGCAAAAGCCAAGGCCTTTCCAAACCGCAAGGTGAAGAGCTTCGAGGACTGGACCGTGAACCAGTTCGGGCAGAAGCTCTATTCGATCTTCTTCAAGACCTACACCGAAAAGGTCTGGGGCATGCCCTGCGACGAGATGAGCGCGGACTGGGCGGCCCAGCGAATCAAGGGACTGTCGCTGTGGGGGGCGGTTGTCGACGGGCTGAAGCGCAGCCTTGGCCTGAACAAGCGTCCGAACGACGGCATGCAGACCAAGACCCTGCTCGAAACCTTCCGCTATCCGCGTCTTGGCCCCGGCATGATGTGGGATGCTGCGCGCGACAGGATCGTGGCGAGCGGCAAGGGTGAAGTGCTGATGGGCCATGCCTTCAAGCAGCTTGCAGCCGATGGCGCGGGCGGGTGGCGCCTCTCTGCGACGGGACCGGATGGCGATGTGGTGATCGAGGCAGCCCATGCCATAAGTTCGGCGCCGATGCGCGAGCTGGCCGCGCGCCTGCGTCCGCTGCCCGCCACAACACTCGAAGCCAGCCGCCTCAAGTATCGTGACTTCCTGACGGTGGCGCTCAAGATCCAGTCCGAGGAACTGTTCCCCGACAACTGGATCTACATCCACGACAGCAAGGTGAAGGTCGGCCGCATCCAGAACTTCCGTTCGTGGTCGCCCGAAATGGTGCCGGACGAAAGCGTGGCCTGCGTCGGTCTGGAATACTTCTGTTTCGAGGGCGACGCGCTGTGGGATTCGTCGGATGCTGAGCTGATCGAACTGGCCAAGCAGGAAATGGCGATCCTCGGCCTTGTCAGCCCCGAAAAGGTGATCGGCGGCGTGGTCGTGCGTCAGGAAAAGGCCTATCCGGTCTATGACGACGGATATGCCGCAAACGTCGCCGCCATGCGCACTGAACTCGAAGCAGCCCATCCGACGCTGCACATGGTCGGCCGCAACGGCATGCACCGCTACAACAACCAGGACCACGCGATGATGACAGCGATGCTGACCGTGGAAAATATCGCAGCAGGTGCGCGGGTATACGACACCTGGTGCGTGAACGAGGATGCCGAGTACCACGAAGCGGGCAATGAGGGTGCGCAAGGAGCCCTTCCGGCGCGCGTCGCGCCCAGCGAAGACCAGGCAGCTGCATTGGCGTCGCTGCGCGATGTTCCAGCGCGGATCGTGCCCGAGAAGGTTGCGGCCAAGGCCGCCTGAACCAGACAGTGCCACCACAAATGACCGGGACGATCCTGCCGATGATCGATCGCCTGCGCCGCGTGATGCTTCTGCGTTACTTGCTCGCCAGTGTCGGCGCGCTGGCCGTGGACATCGGCTCGTTCCTTGCCCTGCTGGCGATGGGGACCGCGCCGGTGATTGCTTCGGCGAGCGGCTATTCGCTTGGCATTGTCGCGCACTGGCTGCTTTCGAGCCGTACGGTCTTTACCGATACGGTGGCGGCAGAGCGCGGCGCGCGCACGCGGCAGAAGGCATTGTTCGTTGGCTCGGCTCTGGTCGGGCTGGCGCTGACGACACTGATCGTCGGAGCCGGAACCGCTATCGGCCTGGATTCGCGCGTTTCGAAGCTGATCGCCGTGGGGGCAAGCTTCACGACGACGTGGCTGCTCAGAAAGCGGGTCGTCTTCCAGTGAACAGTGGCCGTTCCGGCCCATTGCCGGGAGAGTGCAGCAATGCGTTCCCGTGGCGGGGCGTGTTGCTGGCTTGGGTTGCGATTAGCCTCGTGACGCTGATCGGCAGCGGTGGAAGGCTGTCGATAGCGGCTTTCGTCGACGGCGATGACGCGCTGCGCTTGCAGCAGGTGCGCGACCTGCTGGGTGGGCAAGGCTGGTTCGACCTTCACCAGTACCGCGTTGCGCCGCCCGAAGGGGTGGCGATGCACTGGACCCGCGTGGTCGACATCCCGATCGCGGCGATGATCCTGCTGTTGCGTCCGTTGATGGGGCAGGGGCTGGCAGAGAGCGTCGCCATCGTGGTGGTGCCGCTGCTGCACCTTCTGGCGGCAATGGCGCTGGCGGCGCGGCTGGCAGCGCGGCAATTCGGCCCCCGCATCGGTATCGTCGCCGCCCTTCTGGTGGCAGCGGCGGTGCCGGCATCGTTCCGCATGATGCCGCTGCGGATTGATCACCATGCCATGCAGTTCGTGCTTGCGCTGGTGGCATTGAACGGCCTGTTTGCCTGCGCGCCCCGGATGGGCGGGGCACTGGCCGGTGCGGCGCTGGCACTCGCACTGGCAATCTCGCTGGAATCGCTGCCTCTGGCCGTAATCATCGGCGGACTTTGCACCTTGCGTCTGTGGCGCGGCCAGAGCGCGTGGCTGATCGGCTATCTGCTGAGCCTGTCCCTGGCGAGCCTGGCCCTGTTCCTGGCGACGCGTGGCCTTGGCGATCTGGCGCAGCATTGCGATGCAGTGTCGCCTGTCCATGTCGTGGCGCTGTTGTGGATGGGTGGGGGCACGGCGATCATCCTGCCGCGGCTTCGCGACCGTCCGCCGTTGGTGAGCCTGCTTGCCGTGGGCCTGATCGGCGCAGGGGCTGTCGGCCTTGCTGCGGCGTGGGCGCCACAGTGCCTTGCGGGAGACGCCTTCGCTTCGGTTGATCCGCTGGTCCGCAAGGTCTGGCTTGATTCCGTGCTTGAGGGGCTACCGGTGTGGCGGCAGGAGCCGGGCTTTGCTGCGACTATCATCCTGTTGCCGCTGTTCGGCCTGATTGCGTGCCTGCGACTGGGCAAGCGCGCGGCAGACCGTGGCGCGCGGCTGTTCTGGCTCGACTATGCCCTGTTGCTGCTTGGCGCGACGCTGGTCGGCCAGCTGGTGGCGCGCGCATCGGGAGCTTCCTGCCTCTTCGCGACCGTGCCTGCAGCGTGGCAGTTTGCGGAGCAGTTTGCCCGCTGGCGGCAGGATTCCCTGCTGGTCCGACGCATGGGCAGGGTGGTTGTCATGATTACGCTGCTCCTGCCGGGCGTACTGGTGGATCAGGGGTTGCGTCTGCTCGCACCGGCAGGCCAAGCGTCAGATGGTCGCGCACAGGGCGAAGTGGCCCTTGGCTGCGACTTCTCCCGGGCCGTGCCCGCTCTTGCGGCTCTCCCGAAAGGCACGTTGCTCACCGGTCTGGACATCGGTCCGACCGTGCTGGTCACGTCCGGGCATTCGGTCGTCGCCACCGCCCACCACCGGGCGAGCGCCGCCATTCGCGACGTGATCGATGCCTTCCTTGGACCGGACGAGGCCGCGCGGCAGATCATGGCACGGCGCGGGGCTAAGATGGTGGTGATTTGCCCTGGTGGCAGTGAGGCTCGCTTCTACGCGGAGAAGGCACCGGCCGGGTTCATTGCCCACCTCATGTCCGGCAAGGTTCCGGGCTGGCTTGAACCGGTGACCATGCCCGACGCCAGCGGTGTAAAGGCATGGCGCTTCAGGCAGCGCTGAGCTGCCCTCGGTCCAGTACCGATTGCAGACATTCAAGCGGTCGAGACGGTAGCCATTCCGGGGCATTGCAAGGATTTGGCCAACTCGGCCTGTCACAAATGGGATGGGCTTGAAAGCAGACCGTATTCTTATGCTCGGAGTCCAGCTCTAAACCAGCCGGGCGCTGGGCAATTTTGCCTCGAGCTGAGCACGCGCGCGCAATGTCCTGGGTCTGCGGACCGGAACGAAGCGATCCTCAGCGCAAAAAAAAGGGGCGGTTCCGAAGAACCGCCCCCGATTTTTGATCGATGCCTTGCGGCGAAGGATCAGAAGTTGGCCGAGACGCCGAAACGCACGTAGCGCGGGGTCTGGTAGCCGAGCGGCTGACCGTAGAACCATTCGCGGATCGATGCGTCGTTGCGGTCGCCCAGTTCCTGGAAGTCCAGCTTGCTCTTGAAGTTGAACACGTTGAACACGTCGGCACGCAGGGTGATGCCGCCACCGATCGATTCCATCGGAATGGTGTAGGCAACGCCAAGGTCAAGACGCTTGTTCCAGTCGCTCGAGAACGCGCGGCCACGGCCGATCGGCTGGTCGATCGTGCCGTCAAGCACGCCGGCAGCGATCTGTGCGTTGCAGTACCACGAAGCCGAGGTCGAGTCGGCGCCACGACCGTCATCCTTCGGGTACGTGCCGATGCAGCCGAACTTGCGCGGCGACTGCAGCAGGGCGTTGAACGAGAACAGCCAGCGGTCGGTCGGCTTGTACGAACCGAACACCTTGAAGGTGTGGGCACGATGGTTCGGCAGGAAGCCGGTTGCACCGTCGGTGTAGCCCGGTTCGTCGAAGTCCGAAGTGATGCCGGTATCGTCCTGGCCGGTGTCCGACTTCACGCCGCCTTCGTAGTTGCCGTAAGAACGCGACCACACGTACGAGGCGTTGAGGCCCCAGGTGCCGTCAAACGGACGTTCCCAGTTCAGCTCGACAGCCCAGTAGTTGCGCTTGGCCTTGGGGATGCCGATGAACGATGCCGGGATGGTGATCGGCTGCAGGTTGCCGTTCTGGTCGGTAACCTGGAAGACCGCATCGCGACCCGGGTTCATCAGGATGTAGCCGCCACCGTTGACGATGGGTTCAAATCCGGCGTTGCAGTAAGCCAGCGTTTGCGTGGCGCAGTACTTGCCGATGATCGAGTCATAGGCAGCACCGTCACCGTCGAGATCGACGTCTTCAAGGACCGTGCCGAGCTTGCGGTGGATGACGTTGACGCCGATGCGCATCTTGTTGTCGAAGCGGTATTCGCCACCGACGATGAACTCATCCATGTACTGCGGCTTGAGGTTCTGCGAAACCAGCGTTTCCGGCGGAGACACAGTGCCGTCCGAGAAGACGACGCCATCGACCTTGGTGCCAAGGGTCGGGTTGGTCAGGCTGCCCGAGTAGACGCCACCGGCACCAGTCGGCAGGGTGTAGAAGTCACGCAGGAAGAGTTCTGCGCCACCCAGACGGATGTTGGTGTTGGCTGCGACCGGCAGGTAGTAACGGCCGTAGAACGCCGAGAGACGTGCCTTCTTCTCGCCCGTGGGGTCGAAGTTGATGCCGACGCGCGGTGCCCACTGGTTGTCGATCGACACGAAGTTGGTGCCGAGCGAGGTCTTGTTCACGAACTTGTCGTTGCGAAGGCCCAGCGACAGGTTGAGGCGATCGGTGAGATCCCATTCGTCCTGGATGTAGTAGGCGGTGTTGTTTGACTTGAAGTTGCCGCCTGCGTTGTAGGTCTGGACACGGGCATAGTCGGTGTTCGGGGCGATCAGGCCGTTGCGGGCACCCGATGCGCCAGCACGCTCGAAGATGTAGGCAATGCCGCCCGAGTATTCGCTGATGCTGGCTGCGAACAGCTTCTCGTAGTCCCAGCCGAAGCGGAGCTTGTGCTCACCCAGCAGCGAGAAGTTCAGGTCGACGTCAACGCGGAAGTTCTCACGATCGTCGCGGCCCGAGGCGACCAGCGCGTTGGGGTTGCCCGAGATCAGGCGAGCGACGCCGGTACGACGATCGACGACATAGGGATCCGCATCCTGCGGGCCGGCGTCGGTCTGGTTGAACTTCGAGCGACCGTAGAGGCCCGAGATCGTCAGCCAGTCGGTGAACGAACCGGTGTACTTGAAGATGTAGTTCTCACCGCCGCGCGATTCGTTGACCTGGCTAAGCGCGCCGCTCGACAGGTTGCGAACGAAGACCTTGTTGGTGTCGCTGTCGTTGAAATAGGTCGCTTCGACGCGGTGACCGTCAAACAGGTTGAGGTCGAGCTTACCACCGTAGAACGGGGTGTTCGACTTCTGCGTCACGCGCTGCGTGTCGGTATAGACGCCATTGGGCGAACCGTTGGTATTGGTGCCTTGGGTGCGAGCCGTGTCGCCCGCAGTCGAGTAGCGCGGGTTGAAGAAGCCGAAGAAGAACAGGCGGTCCTTGATGATCGGACCCGAAGCCCAGATGTTGCCTTCAACGCGCTCCAGATAGTCCTGGTCGTTGCGGGCAGCATAGGTGTTCGGACGGTCGTTACGCAGCGCGTTCGGCTCGTAATAGACGTTGAAGCCACCGTGGAAGGTGTTCGAACCCGAACGGGTCAGCGCGATGACCGCGCCGCCGGTGTTGCGGCCGAATTCCGCCGAATAGCCGCCGGTCTTGACCTGGACCTGGTCATAGAACTCGAACGGAATGGTGGTGCCGCCGACGAACGTGCGGAAGTTCGTCACGTTCATGCCGTTGATGTAGAAGATGTTTTCCGCAACCGACGAACCGGCAAGCGAGATGCCGCCGAACGCGGTATCGCCCGAGGTGGCCTGCGGGGTGAGCAGCTGGATCGCTTCGATGCTACGCGGAACCGGCAGGTTCTGGGCAACTTCCTGGACCGAGAAGACCTGACCGGTGGCGGTGCCCGAGGAATCGACACGGCGGATCGGAGCGCCACGCACGACGATTTCGCCAGTGGTCGGTGCTTCGTTGCTGACGGTGAAGTCGTAGTTGTTGCCGCCCAGCGTAACAGAGACGTTTTCGCTGCGGGTGGTGGTGAAGCCGTTAGCCGTCACGGTGACGTTGTAGGTGCCGACCGGAAGAGCGACGACCGAGAAGGTGCCGTTCGATGCCGAGGTGGTCGTACGGGTAAAGCCGGTGCCAGCCGATTCAACGGTGACAGATGCCCCCGGAACCGGATTGCCGGCATCGTCGACGACGGTGCCCGAGAGCGTGGCGGCAGTGACGTTCTGCGCCATGGCAGGCGCGACGATGGCGGCCGAGCCGGCGAAACCGGCGACGACCAGCGCCAGCGGCGCGGCGCTCGCACGGAGCGCAGAGAAGGTTTTGATGTTCACGTGTCCAGTCCCTTTTGTCCTGAATCCTGCACAGCCAGCAAGAGGTGTGCAGGCCCTTTCCCGTATCGCCAAAACCCTAACATCGCGCTTCAGAGCGAAGCTTGGGCCCCCTTGGCAAACGGGCAAGATGTGTCTGTTTGGCTGAAATGATCGGGTCCATCAAAACACGATTGCCAGTTACGAAATGAATCCGAAACATGTGTAGCGAAACTGCCACACCGCCTTTGGGTCAGGTAAGGTAAGGCCGGATTTCCGTAACTTACGGGTGATGCACAGAAATTACACTCCGACCCGGTTCACTTGTCATTAATTTCAAAGGTGACGGTTTCGGGTGAAACAACGCTGCGAAGTTAGGGAAAAAGGCGTTGCAGCTGATACCAGAATCCCCATGGCCGCTTCGTTCCATCGGCAACCGGGCGCCAAAGGAAAACGAACCGCCGGTGATGAGGGCTACCTGCGCAAGGGGCCGTGAATGCGGCTTACGTCTGGTCAGGAAGAAAAAGCAGCGGGTCGATCCGGCTGGCCTGCCATTTCATTGACCAATGCAGGTGCGGTCCAGTCGCTCGACCGGTGGCGCCGATTCGGCCCAGCGGCGTGCCTTGGGCAACCTTGTCGCCTTCGCGCACCAGAAGTTCGGAGGCATGGAGAAAGGCACTGTTGAGGCCCATGCCATGGTCGAGCATCAGGAGCCGGCCTTCAAGGCTGAACGGGCTCTGCGCGGCAAGCGTCACCACGCCATCGGCCGGAGCGACGTAGGTCGTGCCCGCGCCACCGGCTATGTCGAGCCCGGAGTGATAGGCCGCCGGTTCGCCCTTGTAGATGCGCTGGGAGCCGAAGCGGCCGGAAAACCGGCCTGGTGCGGGACGGATGAAAGGCTGCCGCCAGCCTTGTGCGCCGGTGTCAAGCGCGCGGGCAGCAGCGATGCGGGCAAGTTCGGCACGGCGCAGGCGGAGGTAGTCCTCGTTCGTCACGCCACCGGGCTTGCGGGCTACGTTGATATGCTCGATCTGCCAGGCGCGGGGCGCGATGGCGAGTTCGCGAACGGATGTCTGACCACTTTCCAGCGTCAGTTCGATGCGGGCGAGAGGGCCGGCATCGCGATCGAAGGCAAGCAGGAATGTCCGATCGCTGGCGAACGGGATCGGCTTGCCATCAAGCTTGAGTGAATTCGACTGATGCGGGACGCGACCCCGCAGCCAACCGCCCTGCATGATGCGACTTTCGGGTTCGATCGTCAGCGGGCTGATCGGGGCGACGGCCCGTGCGCCACCCGCCGCCACTGCGGCAAATCCGGCAAGGAATGCGCGCCGTGGCAGGAGCATGGCGTGCCTGTCAGCCTTCGAGATGGCGGCGCGTCGAGATTTCGGCGGTGGCATAGGCCTCCTGCCGCTTCGCGCACCAATAGCGCAGGGCATCGAGCGGGATCTGCTCACCCGAAACGGCGCAGACGACATGATCACCGCCGGAAAGCTGGCGGAACGAGCCGGGAAGGTAGTGAAGGCGCGCGAGGCGGCCGGATTGGGACATCAGCATGAGGGCAATGTAGTCCCAATGCCGCCTCAGAACAATTCCTGCTGTCCCTCGGGCCGTGCGGCCGGGCGCGGTTTGGGAGCTGGCCGGGCGGGCGGGGGCGCAGCGGAACCGGTGCTGACGTCCAGCGTGCCGTCGGCGAATTCCAGCCGCAGCGCCGGACGCGCCTGTGCATCCTCGCGCGTCCTGACGACGTGGCCATCGGGTGCAGTAACGAGCACGTAGCCGCGCTGGAGCGGGGCTTTGGGATCGAGCGAGCGGCGCAGCCGGTCGAGCGCGTCGATCTTGCCGCGCGCGTGTTCGATGCGCTGGAGCAGGACTTCGGGGCGCAGGCGGCGGGCGTCGAGCCGCTCGCGCTCGCGCGTAACCCGTGCGCTCAGTAGAGCAGGGCGCAGGGCTCCGGCGTGGCGGGCGAGGACCGATCCGGCGATTTCGGTGCGGTGGACCAAGGCGCGGCGCAGGCGCTCGCCCAGATCGTCGACGCGCTGGGCTTGGCCCTGCAGGAGTGCCTGCGGCTGGGGCAGGCGCTGGCTGCGGGCTTCGAGGCGTTCCTTGGCCTGCGCAAGCTGGCGGGCAAGGGCGCGGCGCTGGCGGGCGTTGAGATCGGCGACGAAGGCGGCTAGCTCCGCCTGTACCGGCACCGCAAGTTCGGCTGCTGCGGTTGGTGTCGGTGCGCGCAAGTCGGCGGCGAAATCGCATAGCGTGGTGTCGGTCTCGTGGCCGACCGCGCTGATGATCGGGATGGTACAGTCCGCCACGGCGCGGACGACCTCTTCCTCGTTGAACGACCACAGGTCTTCGATCGAGCCGCCGCCGCGCGCGACGATGACGAGATCCGGGCGCGGGATTGGTCCGCCGGGCTCCATCGCGGAGAAGCCGCGCACGGCATTTGCGACCTGCGCCGCCGCGCCCTGGCCCTGGACCAGCACCGGCCAGACGATGACGCGACTGGGGAAGCGGTCGGACAGGCGGTGGAGGATGTCGCGGATCACGGCGCCGGTGGGCGAGGTGACAACGCCGATGGTGCGCGGCAGGAAGGGCAGGGGCTTCTTGCGCGCGGGATCGAACAGCCCTTCGCCCTCGAGCCGCGCCTTGAGCTTGGCGAGCAGGGCAAGCAGCGCGCCTTCGCCCGCGATCTCCATGCGCTCGATCACGATCTGGTAGTTCGAGCGGCCCGGGTAGGTCGTCAACTTCCCGGTGGCGACGACCTCGACGCCGTCTTCGGGCCGGAAATTCAGGCGCTGCACGCCGCCGCGCCACATCACGCCATCCAGTCGCGCGTTTTCGTCCTTGAGGCAGAGGTAGAGGTGACCCGAGGCGGCGCGCTTCACGCCGGAAAGCTCGCCACGGACCCTCACGAAGCCGAAGCGATCTTCTACCGTGCGCTTGAGCAGCGCCGAAATCTCGGAGATCGAGAGAGCCGGGGCGTTGTCGCCTGCCGATTCCCTCGCTAGGAGCCCGCCCGAGCCGTTGTTATCGTCGTCAAAAGGCGCGGAAGGGAAAGCCATGAATATCCTGCTGCTGGGATCGGGTGGGCGCGAACATGCCCTCAGCTGGAAACTGGCCCAATCGCCGCTCCTCGACAAGCTCTATGCGGCACCCGGCAATCCCGGCATTGCGGAAAACGCCGAACTGGTGGCGCTGGATCTGACCGACCATGCCAGCGTGGTGACCTTCTGCGAGACGAATCGCATCGGCCTTGTCGTGGTGGGACCGGAGGCGCCGCTGGTCGATGGCCTGACGGATTCGCTGCGCGGGGCGGGGTTCTCGGTGTTCGGACCCAGTCGCGCCGCAGCGCAGCTTGAAGGGTCCAAGGGTTTTACCAAGGATCTGTGCGCCCGCGCGAACATTCCCACCGCAGGCTACGTCCGCGCGAAGTCGCTGGAAGAAGCCCGCGCCGCGCTCAAGGACTTTGGCGCGCCGGTGGTGATCAAGGCCGATGGCCTGGCTGCGGGCAAGGGCGTCGTCGTGGCGATGACGATGGCCGAGGCCGAGGCCGCGGTTGACGACATGTTCGACGGCGCCTTCGGCTCTGCCGGTGCCGAAGTCGTCGTCGAGGAGTTCCTCACCGGGGAAGAGGCGAGCTTCTTCGCCCTGACCGATGGAGCGACGATCGTGCCGTTCGGATCGGCACAGGACCACAAGCGCGTCGGCGATGGCGACACCGGCCCCAATACCGGTGGGATGGGCGCTTACAGCCCGGCGCGCGTGCTGACGCCCGAACTCGAGGCGCAGGCGCTCTCGCAGATCATCGCGCCGACGGTGAAGGCCATGGCCGACGAGGGCATGCCCTATTCCGGCGTGCTCTATGCAGGACTCATGCTGACCGAGCAGGGGCCGAAGCTGATCGAATACAATGCCCGTTTTGGCGATCCCGAATGCCAGGTGCTGATGCTGCGGCTGGAAAGCGACCTCGTGGAACTGCTGCTGGCCTGTGCCGACAACAAGCTGTCGAGCATCCAGCCGCCGCGGTTCTCCAGCGAGGTGGCGATGACCGTGGTCATGGCGGCGGAAGGCTATCCGGGCACACCGAAGAAGGGTGGCCGGATCGACCACATCCCTGCCGCCGAGGCGACCGGGGCGAAAGTGTTCCACGCCGGCACCGCGCTTTCGGCAGAGGGTGTGCTTTCGGCCAACGGCGGGCGCGTGCTGAATGTGACGGCAAAGGGGCCAAGCGTGAAGGCCGCGCGTGATGCGGCCTATGCCGCAGTCGATGCGATCGTCTTCCCGGAAGGTTTCTGCCGTCGCGACATCGGCTGGCGCGAGATCGAGCGAGAAGAGGCGGGCGCCTGACGACAACCGTCTTTGCCGAACAGGTCTTGACCGCATCGGCAAAGCGGGCGCAAAGTCTTGTGACAGCGCGAGACAAGGTGCGCTGAACCGGGAGCCGATGCATGAACCGCCGCACTTTCCTCACCACCGCCGGGACTGCCACGATGGCGGGGCTGGCACTGGCCAATGCCCCCTTGCGGGCGCTCGACAGCAAGCGCCGCTTCGGCATCCAGTTGTGGTCCGTGGCCAAGATGTTGAGCGAGGACTTTACCGGAACCATCGCCCTGCTGGCCAAGCTGGGCTACCGCGAGCTCGAGACCTACGGCCCATATACCTTCAGCGACCAGCGCCAGATCGATGGCTGGAAGAACACGGCCAAGATGCTGGGTTTTTCAGGGAGCGGGTTCTTCGGTCTTGGCACGGCGCAGATCAAGGCCGTGTTCGATTCCCACGGGATGACCGTGCCCTCGATGCACACCGATCTGTTCACGCTGCAGACCCGGATGGGTGAGCTGGCCGACGCGGCGCGCGCTCTTGGCGCGACTTACGTCACGCTCCCGGCAATTCCGGCCGAAGAGCGCAAGACTCTCGACGATTACAAGCGCATGGCCGACGTCTTCAATGACATCGGCCAGAGCGCCACGCGCAACGGCGTTCGTTTTGCCTATCACAACCACGGTTATGGCTTTGCGCCGATGGACGGCAAGGTGCCGATCGACACGCTGCTGGACGCGACCGATCCCGAACACGTGTTCCTCGAGATGGATACCTACTGGACCACGGCCGGTGGCGCCGATCCGAAGGCCTATCTGGCGCGGTACAAGGGCCGCTACCGGATGATGCACCTCAAGGACATGAAGGGCCAGCAGCGCTTCGCCGGAGATGGTGGCGCCCCGGCCGACTGGATCGCGCTGTTCCCTTACCTGACCTGGCTCGGGGACGGCTCGCTCGACATCGCGGGCATTATCGAGGCCGCGAAGAATTCTGGCGTAGAGCACTTCTTCGTCGAGCAGGACCGGGCCGACGACCTCAAGGTCGCCATTGCCGGCAGCGCTGCCTACATGAAGAAGATCGGTTTCGAGTAAGCCGAAAGGCAGGGCGTCAGATGACGCCCTGCTCTGCCATCTGCGCAAGCTCAACTTCGCCAAGGCCAAGCAGTTCGCCGTAGACTTCGGCATTGTGCTGCCCGACCTTTGACGGCGCGGGACGGCGCACAGATCCGGGCGTGGCCGAAAGCTTGGGGAAGCTTGACTGCATCTTGAGCGGGCCAAAGCGCTCGGTCTCGACCTCGATGATCGCCTCGCGCGCCTGGAAGTGCGGGTCGGCCAGCATGTCGGGCGCGCGATAGACGCGGCCGGCCGGGATCGAATGCTCGATCATCAGCGCGTCGACCTCGTCGATGGTCAGCGTTCGGGTCCAGTCATTGATCAGCTCGTCCAATTCGTCCTGGTTCTCGCCGCGGGCAAGGTGGGTGGCATAGCGCGGATCGTCGCCCAGTTCGGGCCGGCCCATGGCATTGGCGAGGCGTTTCCACAGCGAATCCTTGTTCGCGCCGATCATGAACTCGCCGTCCTTGCACTTGTAGACGTTGGACGGGGCGATGCCCTTCAGGACCGAGCCCGAGCGCTCGCGGATGTAGCCGGTGCGGTCATATTCGGGGACTAGGCCCTCCATGACCTGCAACACGGATTCGTAGAGCGCGGCGTCGATCACTTGCCCGCGCCCGGTGCGTTCGCGCTCGTGCAATGCAGCCAACACGCCCATGCAGCCATAGGTGGCCGTGAGGGTGTCGCCAATGGAAACACCCATGCGGCTGGGCGCGCGGTCGGGCTCGCCGACGATGTAGCGCCAGCCACCCATAGCTTCGCCAATGCCGCCGAAACCGGCGCGGTTGGAATAGGGGCCGGTCTGGCCGTATCCCGACATACGGGCGATGATCAGGTTGGGCTTTGCGGCAAGGAGTACGTCCGGACCAAGGCCCCACTTCTCCATTGTGCCCGGCTTGAAATTCTCGATGAGTACGTCGGCGTGGGCGATCAGGCGCTTGACCAGAGCCTGGCCTTCGGGAACGCGAAGGTTTGCGCTGACCGAGCGCTTGTTCCGCGCGATCACTTCCCATTGGACCTTTTCCGTGCCCAAGCCCCAGTCACGCATCGGATCGCCAGTAACGGGCGGTTCGACCTTGATGACGTCGGCGCCCATGTCGCCCAGCAACTGGCCGCAGAATGGGCCGGCGAGCAACTGACCGAGTTCGAGCACGCGAATGTCGCGCAAGGGGCCGGGATTGGCGGGCGCAGGATTGCTAGTTGTCATGGTCATTCTGCCGCCTCCAGTAGCGGCCATTCGGGTTGGATCGGTGCGGGTAGCCCAGTTTCCGCTTCGCAATTGGCGCGCAGAATCTCGATGCCGGGACCGTAGTTGAACAGCGGAAGATCGCCCCGCTCCTCGCGCAGGCGCGCGCGCAAGGCTTCGGTTTCGGCAAGATTGACCGCTCCTCGGTGATCGGCGACCACGCCATAAGCCCGCGCACCTTCAGGCGTGACCAGTCCCTGCACGATTTCCTTGCCGACCAGTTCTGCATCGCGGGCAAGGGGGTCGCCCCAGCCACCGCCGCCCCATGTGATGAAGTGGAGCACGTCACCGGCCTCCACTTCGAGATCCTCGACCTTGTTGCCGACGATGGTCTGCGTGCCGTCGGGCTTTTCGAGGATCTTGCGTGCCCGCGCGCCCGGTTCGCCACCGTTGACGCCCCAGGGAGGCACGAACCAGCGGTCGTCGTGGATCGCGATTGTGCCCTTGGACAGGAAACGGTAGGTCATGCGGATGCCGTTGCCGCCGCGATGGAGGCCCGCGCCGCCTGAATCCGGCTCGCATTCGTAGCGCTCGATCACCATCGGGAAGTAGCGCTCGAGGAATTCGTTGGGCACGTTGGTAAAGCCCGGCCAGAGCGAGTGGCCATCGGGGCCATCGCCCATCGGGCGGCCGGGGATGCCGCCGAAGCCGATCTGGAACAGCTGGAACCAGTCTCCGTTCTTGCCAGGGCGCTCGTCATTGCCCGCGTAGAACAGGTGCGGGCTCGAAGAAAAGCCGGCGGCGTTGAGGAACTCCGGGGTCTTCTGGCCGAGAAGACCGCCGAGAATGTCGAAGATGCGGCCCAGCGCATGGGTGCGGCCTGAAAGCGCGGCCGGGAACTTCGGCTTGAGCAGCGAGCCTTCCGGAATGCGCACGTCGATCAGGTCGTAGAACCCGTCGTTGAACAGGATCTGAGGGTCGAAGACCATGATCATGTAGATGCCGAAGAACATCTTGAACATGTTTTCGTTGAGGAAGAAGTTGATCGAGGCGACTGACTGCGGGTCGGTGCCTGCGAAATCGAGCACGACCTTCTCGCCCTCGCGCCACATCGTGCATTTGATCTTGTAGGGCCCGAAGCCCATGCCGTCGTCGCAGATGTAGTCCTCGAAGCTGACCGGCTCCTCGGCTATGGCCATGCCGACCAGCGCCTTCATCGCGCGGTGGTTGCGTGCCAGTAGCTCCTGCGTGGCTGAGACATAGACGTCGTCGCCGAAACGCTCGGCCATCTCGATCACGCGGCGCGCGGCGACGCGGCACGACGCGATCAGCGCGTTGAGGTCCGCCGCGCACCAGTCGGGCTTGCGCGTCTGGTGCATGACGAGGCGGATCAGGTCGGCGTTGTATTCACCCTTCTTCCAGATCTTCACCGGCGGGATGCGCACGCCTTCCTCGAAGATCGAGCGGGCGTTGATCGGCATCGAGCCGACGACCTTGCCGCCGATGTCGGACTGGTGGCCGAACATCGAGGTATAGGCGATCAGGCGGCCGTCCTTGAACACGGGGAGCAGCACCAGCCAGTCGTTCGAGTGGCTGATGGCGCCCTGCACCGAGTAGGGGTCGGACAGGAAGATCAGGTCGCCGTCCTCGACGGTGCCGTCATAGCCATCTAGGAACGGGCCGATGTACGATCCGAACTGGCCGACGATCATCTTGCCGGTGTGATCGGCGATGAGCGGGAAGGCGTCGCCCTGCTCGCGGATGCCGGGCGACATCGCGGTACGCACGAGCGTCGCGTCCATCTCGATGCGCGCGTTGCGCAGGGCGTTTTCGATGATGTCGAGCGTCACCGGGTCGATGGCGACGCGCTCGAAGGGCTTGTCGTTGGTCTGGACGATGGTTGCAGGCATGTCTCGCGCTCCCTCTCTCAGGCCAGGTTGATCAGGATGTTGCCGACATGATCGACAGTGCCGACGCAGCCGCTTTCGATCAGCGTCGTCGAATCCATTTCGCAGACGATGGCGGGGCCGGGGATCACATCACCGGCGCGCAGTTTGCTGCGGTCATAGATCACCGCTGCCTGTTCACACCCGTCCATCCACAAGGTGTGGTCGCGCATCTTGGCAGCGATCGGGTTGCCATCGCCCCTTTCGAGTTCCGCTGCGGGCAGGTCCAATGCGCGGCCCATGGCCACGGCGCGCAGGTTCACGATCTCGTGGGGGGTGTCCATGTTGAAGGTGAACAGGCGCTTGTGCTCGGCATCGAAGCGGGCGAGGATTCCGGCGATGCCATCGGCGTTCAGGACGTCAGGCGTGATCGTCAGCGGCACTTCGAAGGCTTGCCCGGCATAGCGCACGTCGACTTCGAAGGCGGTGCTGATCTCGTCCTCGGGCACGCCATCGGCCAGCAGTTCGGCGCGGGTCTGCGCGGCCATTTCGTCGAGGATGGCGATGAGGTCTGCCGCCTCGGTCTGGCTGGCGAGGCGGCTGAACGAGCGCGCGGTTTCGGTGCGCATCCGCGTGGTCGCATCGCCCAGTGCGCAGAGCACGCCGGGGCTGACGGGCGAGATTGCCGGCCAGGAACCCATCAGGCGGGCCACGGCATTGACGTGGAGCGGCCCTGCGCCGCCGAAGCCCATCAGCGCGAAGTCGCGCGGGTCGTAGCCCTGCTGCACCGAGATCATGCGCAGCGCGCCGAACATGTTCTCGTTGACGATGTCGATGATGCCGCGCGCGGCGGCCATCAGGTCGATGCCTAGCGCGTCGGCGATGGTCTGCACCGCCTTCTTGGCGCCCTCGCGATCAAGATTGAACGTGCCGCCGAGCAGGTTCTCGGGCAAGTAACCTAGCACGACATTGGCATCGGTCACCGTGGGCAAGGTGCCGCCTTTTCCATAGGCGACCGGCCCCGGCACGGCTCCTGCGCTCTGCGGCCCGACCCGAAGGGCTCTTGTCAGCTCAGGAACATAGGCGATCGATCCGCCGCCTGCGCCCACCGTCTTCACGTCGAGCGCCGAAGCGCGGACGGAGAGGTGGCCGACTTCAGTGGTGCGCTGGCGGCGGGCTTCGAGATTCTCGATCAGGGCAACGTCGGTGCTGGTGCCGCCGACGTCGAGAGTAAGGATGTTCCTGATCCCGGCATTCCGGCCGACCCAGATCGCGCCGGTAACGCCGCCGGCAGGGCCGGACATCAGGATGTTGACCGGATGCTCCTCGGCCTTCTGCGCGCTCATCAACCCGCCGTCCGAGCGCAGCAGCGAAAGCTTGCCGTTCATCCCCGCCTCGGCGAGGCGCGAGCGCAGGTTGGAGACGTATTTGCCCACGACAGGGCGCACCGCAGCATTGGCCACGGTGGTCAGCGTACGCTCGTACTCCTGCATTTCGGGCAGGACTTCGTGGCTCAGCGACACCGGCACGCCCGGCATGATTTCGGCGGCGAGTTCGCCGACGCGCTTCTCGTGGGTGCCGTTGGTATAGGCGTTGATCAGGCTGACTGTGATCGCCTCGACACCATTGTCCTTGAGCACGCCCAGTTGCGCGCGAATGTCGGCATCGTCGATCGGGCGGATTTCCAAGCCTTCGGCGCTCATCCGGCCCTTGATCGTGACGGTATCCTCAAGTGCTGCCAGCGGTTGCGGCTTCGGCCAGACGATCCAGCCAGCAAGCCCGCCCGGCACGAAGCTGCGCGCGATCTGCATGATGTGGCGATAGCCCTCGGTCGTCACCAGGCCGACGCGTGAACCCTTGCCTTCAAGCACGGCGTTGGTCGCAACCGTGGTGCCGTGAAGGAAGTATTCGACGTCGCCCGGCGTGATCCCGGCCTTCTGACAGATTGCGGTCACCCCGTTCAGAATGCCCTCGGAACTGTCGTGCGGGGTCGACGGCGTCTTGTGCCGCCAGAATGCGCTCGACGAGGTGTCAAACAGCAGGAGGTCGGTGAAAGTGCCGCCAACGTCCACGCCAAGGCGATAGCCCATTGCTCGATTACTCCTGAACGATCTTGGGGAAGGGCGGGGCCTTGGCCACCATCGAGGGAAGTTCGCGGGCCATCACGCCGGACAGCCAGCGATTGGCCTCGATCAGCAGGGCGAGGTCCATGCCGGTCTCCACGCCTGCACGGTGGAGCATGTAGACGACATCCTCGCTCGACACGTTGCCTGCGGCGCCCGGCGCGAAGGGGCAGCCACCCAGACCACCAATCGCGGCATCGACCACCGATGCGCCGGCTTCGACAGCGGCCCAGACATTGGCGATGCCAGTGCCGCGGGTGTTGTGGAAGTGCACCCGCACCGGCAGCGGCGAAACCGCCTCGACCACGCGCCGGACCAGCCGCGAGACGTGGGCCGGGTCGGCCACGCCAATGGTGTCGGCCAGCGCCACCTCGATGGGTTCGGCCCCCGCCAACGCGGCCGCCATGGCGACGACGCGGTCTTCGGAAACCTCGCCCTCGAACGGGCAGCCGAACGATGCGCCGATGGTGGCCTGGCCCTTGAGCCCGGCGTCCTTCGCCATGGCAACGATGGCCTTTGCTGCCACGACCGATTCGTCACTGGTCTGGCCCTGGTTGGCGATAGCGAAACCGTCGGTCGAAACGCAGACGGCGCCAAGTTCGTGCAGACGGCCTGTGGCAATGGCGCGCTCGGCACCCTTGGCGTTGAGGACGAGGCCGATGAAGCTGACGTCGCCCGTTTGCGGGAGGCCAGCGCAGACCTCTTCGGCGTCGGCCATCTGAGGCACGCGCTGGGGATTGACGAAGCTCGTCACCTCGATGCGGCGCGCGCCTGCGGCAATGCTGCGCCGGATCAGCTCGAGCTTGTCCGCCGTGGACACGATCGCCTTCTCGTTCTGCAGCCCGTCACGCGGGCCGACCTCGACGAACGAAATTGCAGGCGCGCTCACGCTGCTTCTCCAGGTCGGCTGGTAGGCATGCCGGAAGTCATCAAAACGGCCTCTCTTCGTATGCAATATTACTGTGCGGGCATTCCAGTCACTGCCGAAACCTGCCCGTAGGTGCAGGTTCCTATGCACCTTGACCGATCAAGTTTGTATACAATAAGCTGCCTATCCGAGAAGCGAGCGTCAAGAGGGGGGCGAAAGCCCGTGCGCTCGCAAAAGCGAATGCCGCAAGAACACGGCAACGTGATCGAGCCAGACGTGATCGAACCAACAGGGAGGTTTGAGAATGCGTGCCACCCGTCTTCTATTGAACACTGCAGCGCTCGGCCTGATCGCCAGCGCCGCCCCGTCCTTTGCCCAGGAAGCGCCACAGGATGCCGCGCAGGCGGCTGACGATGGCGATAGCATCATCGTTACGGCGCGCCGCCAGAACGAGCGCCTGCAGGATGTGCCTGCCTCGGTCTCGGTCCTCACCGCTACTGCGTTGCAGAACACCGGCGCGGTCAAGGCGGAGGACTTTACCCAGCTTACGCCTGGCGTCACGATCGTGACCGGCACGGCCGAAGCGGGCGACACGCAAATCAACATCCGCGGTATAAACGGCGCGCGCGACGCTGAAAGCTCGGTTGCGCTGGTGGTCGACGGCATACTCAAGACCAACACTGCGCAATTGAACCAACCGCAGGGCACGCTGTCGCAGGTCGAAGTTCTCAAGGGGCCGCAGGGCGCGCTCTATGGGCGCAACGCCGCGGCCGGCGCGATCGTGCTGCAGACTCTGAAGCCCACCGACACGCTTACCGGCGGCCTGCGCGCCTCCTACGCCAACGAAGCGACGTACGAAGCCACTGCGCATATTGCCGGGCCGCTGGGCGAGAACGTCGGCTTCGTCGCCTCGGGTTATTACTTCACCACCGACGGCTGGTGGCGCAACAAGTTCCTGAACAACTCCAAGACCGTCGACGACAAGGAGAACTGGGCTCTCGATGGCCGGGTGATGATCGGCAAGGGCACTGCGACCCAGCTTGATGTCAAGGCGCGTTATGCCGAGTTCCACGGCGCATCGCTTCCTTTCAACGCCTCGTTCCACCTGCCGCAGTTCGGTGCGGTAAACCCTGCGTTCTACGAGGATGTGAACAAGCACCCGTTCAACTTCTACAACAACATTCGCGCCACCAACGACCAGAAGAGCTTCGATGCCTCGGTCAAGCTGGATCAGGAGTTCGGCAACGGCATGAAGCTGGTCGCCTGGGCGCTCTACTCGGACGTCAAGCAGGACCTCGTCGCTGACGGAACATCGGCTGACTTCGCACGCTACATCTCGAACACCGATCCGCGCGTGGCAAGCACGGTCAACCAGTGCTTTGCGAGCACGCAGGCCCTTACCGGCTATCCGGTCAACCAGCCCGGCGGGATCGGCGCGCTTCCCGTGCCGTTCCTGTTTGCCCCTGCCAACGGATCGACCTTCGGGCCGTATAGCCCAACGACCTGCGATGGCATCCAGTACCAGCTGCGCAACCAGAAGGATTTCAGCACCGAGATCCGCCTGCTGTCGAACGCCGATGGGCCGCTGACGTGGCAGCTCGGCGCCTACTACCTGCACATCGACCGCAAGACTGGCGTCAGCCTTGGTGGCGACACGGGGCAGGGCGTGATCAAGCAGCTTTACAATGCGCCGGACACCAAGAACCCGACCTCACTGCTGCTGGCCGACAAGTTCCGCACCAACGTCTATGCGGCGTTCGGTTCGGCCGAGTGGAAGCCTTCGGACGTATTCACCGGCGGCATCGCCCTGCGCTATGACATCGAGGATCGCGCCGCCAACTCGCTCGTGCCCAACGCGACCGATCCGTTCACCGGTGGCCCGATCAATCCCGGCCTCGCCTTCGGAGCATTCACGCCGCAGAACGCCACGTTCAAGCAGCTCCAGCCCAAGGTGACCCTAAGCTTCCACCCGACCAACCAGCTGAATCTCTACGCTAACTGGGGCATCGGCTTCAAATCGGGTGGCTTCAACAACCAGGGCTCGTCGGCCGTGGTCAACACACGCTTCAACAACGGTGTCACGCCGGGCACGATCAATGCGGGCGTGACCATCAACGACCAGTACCGCAAGGAACGCTCCAGCGCCTTCGAAGCCGGTGTAAAGGGCGAACTGTTCGACGGCCGCATCACCTATGACCTTGCCGGCTACTACACCCGCGTCACCGACATGCAGTTCTTCGAATTCTTCGTCGGCGATTTCGGCCTGCTGCGCGTGGTCTCGAACATTGACCGCGTGGACATCAAGGGCGCTGAAATCAACCTGACCGGCAAGGTCGTCGACGGCTGGAAGGTGTTCGGCTCGTTCAACGTCACCGACAGCGAGATCAAGAAGAACGCTTCGCGCCCCTACACCGTCGGCAACAAATCGCCCTATACTGCCGATTGGACGCTGAATCTGGGTTCGGAAATCACCGCGCCGCTGACTGACAATGCCAAGCTGCTGTTCCGCGCCGACTATCGTGTGACCGGTCCGACGTGGTTCCACTCGGTGCAGGATCAGGAGCGCCCGACGATCTTCTCAGGGCTCTTGCCGATTTCGCAGCTGAACTTCCTGCCGCCGTCGTTCGGCAATGCCCGCTATGACGTCGCCAAGCGCGATGCCTTCGGCGTGCTCAACCTGCGCGCCGGAATCACCACGCCGAACTATCGGATCGCGGTGTTCGCCGACAACCTGCTCGATCGGAAGTACATCGCCGAAGCAATTCCTGCGATCGAGTTCGGGGGTTCCTTCATCTCGCCGGGCGCGCGTCGTCTCATCGGGGTTGAAGTGGGCGCCTCGTTCTGATCAGGGCTTCAGGATAGATCCGGCGGGTAGCGGGTTGTACCTGCTCCCCCGGACGATACAGGAGCATACGTGTCCAAAGCCTCGCAGGAAGCCTACCGCAAGATCCGCGCAGGGATCCTGTCGGGGCACTTCCCTGCCGGGCAATTCGTGCCCGAGGACGAATTCGCGCAATACTGCGGATTATCCCGCACCCCGGTGCGCGAGGCTATCGCCGAACTTGTCGCCGAGATGCTGCTGCAACGTTCCGGCACCAACCGGGTTTTCGTGCCGGTCTGGTCCGACGAGGACGAGGAAGAGTTGTTCACCCTTCGCGCCATGCTGGAAAGCCACTGCGCTTCCCGCGCGGCGCGGATGATTACCGACGAGCAGATCGCCGAGCTCAAGTCACATTGCGATTTCATCGACAATGCCATAGCCGCACCTTCGGGACCTGATGTCTCCGGATTTGTCGAGGGCAACCGCCACTTTCATGCGGTCATCCTTGCAGCCGCGCAGTCGGACCGTCTGGGGCAGCTAATGAAGTTCGTCGTCAGCCAGATCGTCGTCCACCGCACGGCAGAACAGTACAGCCGGGCGGACATGGAGCAGAGCCAGCGCGACCACCGTGACCTCGTCAGCGCATTCGAAATGCGTGACGAGGATTGGGCGGGCGCGTTGGCAAACACGCATATCCGGCGCGCGGCCAACGCCTACCGCACGATGCGGCAGGGCAGCGAGGCTGCTCAGGCCGAGGCCTGAAGCACGCGCAGTTCAGCCTGGGGCAGGGCTTCGGTCTTGGCCTGGGCCATCAGCTCCTGCTTGCGCGCCATCATCGCATCGCGCAGTGCGACCATGTCGAGCCCGGCGTCACGGGCTTGCGAGAACATGCCTTCCGAGCGGGCTTCCTCTTCGTGGACGTGGTGCTTGATCTCTTCGCTCAGCACCTTGACCTTGGCATCGAAGAACTCGTCCTCGGGCGACGTGGCCATGATGTCGTTGATCAGCAGCTTTGCCGCATCGTGCTCGACATAGGCCTCGGTATAGGTCTCTTCCTCGATCTTGCCCTTCAGCGCGGGGTAGAAGATCTCCTCCTCGATGATGGTGTGGATCTTCAGCTCGTTGCAGATCTGCAGGGCCAGCGCCTGCTTGCGGTCCGAGCGGGCGCTCTCGAACTTGTCGAACAGCGCCTCGACATTGCGGTGGTCGGCCTTGAGCAGGGCAATGGCATCGGTGAACTTTGCTTGAGCCATGGGTCTAAGTCCTTGAAAATGAGTCGATTGATCGCTCAATCCCCCAAGTGCGGCGAATGTTCCGGAACCATCCTCTGCGCCTCGCGCTTGGCTTGTCATGACCGGACATCGCACACTGCCGCAACCGCACGAACGCTGGCCAGAGGTGCTGTGGCTGATCCGTCACGGCCAGAGCGCCGGCAACGTCGCGCGCGACGCCGCTGACGCCGCGGGTGACCTGCGCATTGCGCTCGACCATCGCGATGTGGACGTGCCGCTTTCCGCGCTCGGCCACGAACAAGCCCGCGCGCTTGGGCACTGGTTCGCCGGTGGCGAAGAGGGTGCGCGGCCGGAGGTGATCCTGGCCAGTCCCTATGTCCGCGCCGTGCAAACTGCCGAGATCTTCCGCGAGGCTGGCGGCTGTGCCCCCGACTTGCGCATCTGCATCGACGAACGCCTGCGGGAAAAGGAGTTCGGCATCCTCGATGGCCTGACTACGCGCGGCATCCACCACTTCCAGCCCGATCAGGCCGAGTTCCGCCGCGTGCTGGGCAAGTTCTACCATCGCCCGCCCGGCGGCGAAAGTTGGGTCGACGTGATCTTCCGCCTGCGCGCGCTGCTCGACACGGTATCGCTGCACTACGCTGGCAAAAGGGTGATGATCGTGGCGCACCAGGTCGTGGTGCTGTGCATGCGCTATATCATCGAGCATCTTTCGGAAGCGGAGATCCTTGCCATCGACAAGGCCGGGGACATCGCCAACTGCGCGATCACGCAATACCGGCTCGACAGCTCTGGCAAGGGCGACGGGGAACTGGTGCTCGAGCATTACAACATGGTCGCCCCGATGGTCCGCGAAGGCACTGAAGCGACCCGCGAGCCCGACCGCATGGTGGCCGCCCGTGGCTAAAGCGCAAACTTTGGACGGCGCGTGGTTGCGAAAGCATCCGTTGCCGCAGCCGGACGAGGAAAGCGACAAGAATGCGCGCGGCCGCGTGCTCGTCGTCGGCGGTTGCACCATGGTCCCGGGCGGCGTGCGCCTTACCGCCGAGGCCGCCCTGCGCGCTGGCGCGGGCAAGGTGCGCATCGCGACCGTCGAGTCGACCGCCATGATGATCGGCGTACTGATGCCGGAAGTGGCGGTCCTGCCGCTGGCGCCCGACCCCAAGGGTGAGATCGACGCCTCCCGCGCGAACCTGGAAGGCGAAGTGGACAAGAGCGATTGCCTCGTTCTCGGTCCGGCGATGAGCTGCGCGGAACAGGCCTCGGCACTCGTCGGTCGGCTGATGAGGGCGGCGGACGAAACGCCGCTGGTGCTCGACGCAGCGGCGCTGATGGCGATCTGCGACCATGCCAGGCGCTTGCGCGAACGACACTCACCGGCTGTCCTTACCCCGCACATCGGCGAGATCGCCGCGCTGCTGGGCGAGGAGGCAGTCGCGATCAATCAGGACCGCGCCGCCGCAGTGTCCCGATGTGCCGAGCGCTTCGGGTCGGTAGTCGTGCTGAAGGGGGCAGTCAGCCTGGTTGCAGCGCCAACCGGAGAGCTGTTTAGCTACAGCGGCGGGAACGTCGGGCTGGCCACCGGTGGCTCGGGCGATGTCATGGCCGGTATCGCTGCCGCCCTGCTGGCGCGCGGGGCAGAACCGTTGCAAGCCGCGCTCTGGTCCGTGTGGCTGCATGGCGAGGCTGGCAGGCGGTGCGCGGAGGCGATCGGCCCGCTGGGCTACCTTGCCAGCGAGCTTCTCGGCTTCATTCCGCGGGTGATGGAACGGGCTGCTTGAGCCGGTAGTCTTCTACCGGTACGCCGCCGATCACATGCTCCTGGATGATCCGCTCCAGCACCGGCGGGGTGCAGGAATGATACCAGACGTTGTCCGGATAGACGACAGCCACCGGCCCTACCATGCACACGCGCAGGCAGCCGACCTTGTTGCGCAGCACCCCCTGCGCCCCGCCCAGCTTCAGCTCGCCGAGGCGCTTCTTGAGGTAGTTCCAAGCCTCGTCACCGACATCGCGCGGGGCGCACTTGTCCTTCTCCGGCCCGGCGCACAGCAGGATATGGCGCTGCGGATTGAAACCGCCGAGCTTTTCGAGGGCTATTTCAGCAAGAGCAATCTCGGCGGCATCAGGGATCATTCGGCCTTGCCATTCTTTTTCAACCAGCGTTCGAGCCAGTTGAACGAAGTCTGATGCCACTGCAACGAGTTCTTGGCCTTGAGCACCCAGTGGTTCTCGTCAGGGAAAACCAGCAGTTCGGAAGGGATGCCGCGGCGCTGCAGCGCCGTAAATGCCGCGAGGCCCTGCGTATAGGGAATGCGGAAGTCCTTCTCGCCGGTGATGACCAGCATCGGCGTTTTCCACTTGGCAACGTGGTTGACCGGGTTCCACTTCTCGAACTCTTCCGGCGCTTCGTAGTAAGGGTGCCCGCCGTGCTCCCACTCGTCAAACCACAGTTCCTCGGTTTCATAGGCCATGGCGCGGGCATCGAACACGCCGTCATGCTGGACAAGGCACTTGAACCGGTCGGGCCAGTTGCCGGCGATCCAGTTCATCATGTAGCCGCCGTAGGACGCCCCTGCCGCGCAGGCATTGTCGCCATCGATCTGTCCATCCAGCGCGATCGCGGCGGCAAAGCCCTTCTGCAGGTCCTCCAGCGGCTTGCCGCCCCACTGCCGGTTGATGGCGTCGGTGAAGGCCTGGCCATATCCGGTGGAGCCGTGGAAATCGATCGAGACGATTGCATAGCCCTGGCTTGCCCAGACGCGCGGGTTCCAGCGGTTGGACCAGCTGTCGTTATACGAGCCCTGAGGTCCCCCATGAACGAACAGGACGGACGGCAGCTTGCCCTTGATCCAGCTTGGCTTGGTGATCTGGCCCCAGACCGTATCGCCATCCGCGCCCTTGAAGCTGAAGCGCTGCGTCATCACGGGAGCGCGCTGGGCCAGCGCTGAAGTGGCAACGTCCGTCAGCCGCATGCCAGCCTTGCCCGGCTTGCCCACGAACAGTTCCGCCGGCGCATCGATCGAATCGCGAGTGTAGACCAGGCGACCGTCCTTGAGCGGCACGACATTGCCGATGTGTCCTTCCCGGCCGGGGTTGAGAACGAGGCGGGTGACCTTGCCGTTCATCGGATCGATGCGGAAGGCGGGCGTATCCAGGACGTCCTCTGCCGTCGCGATCAGCGCCTTGCTGTCCGGCGTCCAGGTCAGCGAGGCGACCGAGCGGTCCCACCCACCGGTCAGTTCGCGCCTTTCGCCGGTCTTCAGGTTGATGAGGTGGACGACCAGGCGGTCCGCCTCGTAACCGGGGCGCGCCATCGCGGCATAGGCCAGCCACTTGCCATCGGGCGAAGGGGCGGGGGTATTGTCGGTGGCCTTGTTGGCCTCCGTCAGGTTCTTCGGCGCCGCGCCGTCCAGCCGTGATTGCCAGATGTCGAGATTGGTCGAGGTTGGCTCGTTCCGGTCGGCCTGCCGCGCGACGAAGAACAATGACTGCGAATCCGCCGCCCAGGCGACGTCCTCGCCGCCACCGAAGGGCTTGCCCGGGCTGTCGCCGGTCAGCGTGCCCACAGGGCCGTCGGCAGCCTTGCCATCGCCGATGACCTTCCCATCAGCGCCAAGATCGAAGGCAAAGACACGGCTGTAGTTGCCGGGCGTTTCCCATGCATCCCAATGGCGAACGAAGCCCGCACCGTCCTTGTAGTGGCGACCTGTGCCGGGTCCGGGGAGGGCGGTGTTGCCGTCGCTGTCGCAGCCGAAGGTGGGGCAATCCCGCGCGATATCGCCCCACACGGCAATGCGCTTGCCATCAGGGGAAAGTTTGAAGCCGGCGACGTCGGTCTTGAAGTTGGTGACCTTCTGGAACTCCAGCAGTGTGGTGCGCGGCGTCCCGGCCTCCGCTTTCGGGCTCGCGGGAATGCGGTAGACCTGCGTCTTCGCATCTTCGTCGGCGACCACGCCGGGAGGGGCGCTTGCGAGGAAATAGAGGCTTCCGTCCGCCCCGTAGGCCGGGTCACTGGCGCCCGGCCAGATCGGCGCGCCCTGCGCCCGTCCGTCGAGAGAAATGAGTTGCAGCGCTGACGTGCGCTTGAGCGTGTCGGGATCAGTGCGAGTCACGATGATCGCCGCGGACTTGCCGTCGGGCGAAACTGCCGTGCCGCCGAGGCGGCCAAGCGTCACCAGATCCTGCGGAGAGAACGGCGCAGCCTGCTCTGCAACGGCAGGAACAGCGAAAGCGAAGGCGAGCGGAGCAGCCGCCCACAACAGCGAGTTGGTTTTCATGGAAACCGGATTAGCGCCGTAAGCCTACGGCGCAAACCGCAAAATCAGCCGCGCTTCCCGGCGATACGCGCAATCTCGGCGGCGACCATCTTCTCGACCATGGCAGGCAGGTTCTTGTCGAGCCATTCGGCCAGCATCGGCTTGAGCATCTCGCGCACCAGCCCTTCGAGCGAAGTTTCGCCCGAGCGGACGATCTGCGGCGCAACGCCGGGCTGCGCCAGCATCGAAAGCGCCGCGAGCGATTCGCGCATCGACGCTGCTGCCGCATCGGCAATCAGGCCGCCTGCGGGCTCGGCTTCGTCCTCTTCGGCAGGGTCGGTCAGTTCGAGCACGTCGGGACGCGGGGCCGGCTTGGGCTGCAGGCGTGCCTGCGCCTCGACCTTGTTGTCGCGCGCGATCACTTTCTTGATCGATTCGAGGATTTCCTCGACGGACGGTTCACCGGCCTGACGCATCGCAACTTGTACCCCCAAATGCCCCCGCTTCACCGATTCTCTCAAGGAAGCGGCGAGGGCGGAATTGTCGCATCCTGCGCGGGCGTGTCAACGGTGCGCGTCGATACCGCAGCAGGCTTGGGATCGCGATCCCAGTCCCAGAAGCGGCCCTTGACGCGGTCATAGTTGACCTGCGGATCGTAGAGCGCGCCGCCATCAAGGCCGAGGTCATTGGCATCGGCTTTGCCCATTGCCGACAACAGGTTGAACCCGGCGACATAGGCATTGCGCCGCGCCGCAACGAGCTGCACCTGCGCCCGCAGCAGTTCCTGCTCGGCATCGAGGATGTTGAGGATGGTGCGATTGCCGACGGTGTTCTCCGCCCGCACGCCCTCAAGGCTCAGCGCTGCGGCATCGACCGCGGTCTGGTTCATCGCGATGATCTCGTTCGCGGCAAGCCAGGACGCATAGGCCGAGCGAACGGTGGCGATAACCTCGCGTTCGACGCCGATTTCCTGCTCGAGCGTCGCCGATTCACGCGCCTGCGCCTGCCGGGTCTGTGCGGCAGGTCCGCCACCCTGATAGAGCGGGATCGAGACGCTGACACCGGCCTGCGCAGTGGTGTTTGCCTGCTGCAGGGTCTGATTGGACCCGAGGAAAGTGCCCTTGAACGCCTGGCGGCTGCCGTTCGTGGAGAGCGATACTGTCGGCAGCTTTGCTGCGTCGGCAACCTTCACGTCAAAGGCAGCAGCCTTGCTGCGTTCGCGTGCGGCCATGAGATCGGGATTGTTCTCAAGCGCGAAGTCGACAGCGTCGTCCGGGTTGCCGGGCAGGCCCGGCAGCGGCGGCGGCGGCTGCAGATCGGTCGGCGCCTTGCCGACGACCTGGATGTACCGCTCACGGCTGGCGATGAGGTTCGCCTGTGCCGTGCGCAGATCGCCACGGGCAAGAGCCAGACGGGAATTGGACTGGGCCACATCGGTGCGGGTCACGTCGCCGATCTCGAAGCGGTCGCTGGTGGCCTTGAGGTTCACTTCCAGAACCTCGACGTTGCTCTTGTTGAGCCCGACGATCGCGGAATCGCGGATCACATCCATGTAGGCCGCAACGACTTGCGAAAACACGCCGGATTCGGTCGCGCGCAAGTCTTCCTGCCCGGCTTCGACGCGGGTCTTGGCGGCCCGGATCGAATTCTTCACCGATCCGCCGGAATAGACCGGCACGCCGAGGCTCAGGTCGATGCTGTTCGACCAGTCGGTGATCAGGAACGAATTGGGGTTGGCGCGCAGCACTTTCGTATAGCTGGCCTGCCCCTGCAGGCTCGGCAAACCGCGCGCTCGGGCCAGTGGCACGCCTTCGTCGGTCGCCCGCTGGGTCGCACGGGCGGCCTGAAGCGTGGGATTGGTGCTGTAGGCGCTGGTCAGCGCCTCGCGCAGGTCATCGGCCAGAGCGGGGGTGACAGCGAGGCTTGCGGCGCTGGCCGCCAGAATGAGGCGTAGCGCCTTGCCCGTCGCCATATGGCTCAGAAGCTCCATTTCTTCGGGGCGGCAAACTCGGCCAGCACCGCGAAATCGGCTTCGGCGAGCGGCGTTGCCACCACCTTGCCCAGCGCCTTGCGGGCCATGGCGAGGCGGGTGACGCCGCGATCGGCGATGCCGGTGACGATCCGGCCATCATCGGCCAGCAAGCCGGCGAGCGAATCCGGCAGGACTTCTGCGGCGCCATCGATCAGGATCAGCGAATACGGTCCGCCCTGAGCCGATGCCAGCGATTCGGCGCGGGTCACGCTGTCGGCAAGCTGTCCGACCAGAGCGGCGAGGTAGCCGTTCGGCGAGATCACGAGGACGGCATCCTCGCGCGCGGTCTGGGCCGCTTCGAGCATCTGGCCGTAGGTCAGCGCCGGGGAAAGCGAGCGCCCATCCCCCAGCGGAACCGCCCGGTCGATGTAGGCAACCGCGCGACGTTCGGCAGGGACAAAGTCCTCGCGCGGGACGGCGTTGAAAGCATTGAGGATTGCCGGCGAATTGACGCCGCTTACGCGAAGCTGGCTATCGATCATCGCACGACGGGCAACCAGCATCTCATCCGCTGCCGGGCGATCTTCAACCACGGTCATTCGAAACCCTCATATCCGCTAGAGGCTTCCACCCGCACCCGGGGAAGCCTGAATGTTGCCAAGTGCCTGTAGATTATCGATCTGCTGTTTCCAAGGGATTTGCTTGTCGCAAATTGCCGCGTAATGCGCCCATCGCAACCAAGGCCTCTGGAGGGAGTCGGCAACATGGCAGAAATGGTCACGATCCGGGAAGCGGACCTTATCGATAGCGTCGCGGACGCGCTGCAGTACATCAGCTACTTCCACCCGATGGACTACATCCGTGCGCTCGGCGAGGCCTACAAGGCCGAACAAGGCCCGGCGGCGAAGGACGCGATCGCGCAGATCCTCACCAACAGCCGCATGTGCGCCGAGGGCCACCGCCCGATCTGCCAAGACACCGGCATCGTCAATGTGTTCATCGAATGGGGCCAGGATTGCCGCCTCGAATCCGACATGAGCCTGCAGGACGTCGTCGATGAAGGCGTGCGCCGCGCGTACAACAACCCCGACAACAAGCTGCGCGCCTCGGTGCTGGCCGACCCCGCCTTCACCCGCCGCAACACCCGCGACAACACGCCCTGCGTGCTCCATGTCGAGATGGTCAAGGGCAACAAGGTCACGGTCGACGTCGCGGCCAAGGGCGGCGGCTCGGAAAACAAGTCGAAGTTCAAGATGATGAACCCGTCGGAGAACATCGTCGACTGGGTGATCGAGATGCTGCCACAGATGGGCGCAGGCTGGTGCCCGCCGGGCATGCTCGGCATCGGCATCGGCGGCACGGCAGAACACTGCGTGCTGCTCGCCAAGAAGGCGCTGATGGAACCGATCGACATGGCCCAGCTCAAGCAGCGCGGCCCCCAGACCGATATCGAGCGCATGCGCATCGAAATCTTCGATAAGGTCAACGCGCTCGGCATCGGCGCACAGGGCCTTGGCGGTCTGTCGACCATCCTCGACGTCAAGATCATGGACGCGCCGTGCCATGCCGCGGGCAAGCCGGTGGCGATGATCCCCAACTGCGCCGCCACGCGCCACGCGCACTTCACGCTCGACGGTTCCGGCCCGAGCTACCTTGAACGCCCCAAGCTCGACGAATGGCCGCAGGTCCACTGGGCGCCGGATTCGGCCGCCAAGCGCGTCAATCTCGATAGCCTGACCCAGGCGGAGGTCGAAGGCTGGAAGGCGGGCGATCGCCTGCTGCTCAACGGCAAGATGCTGACTGGCCGCGATGCCGCGCACAAGCGCATCAAGGACATGCTCGCCAAGGGTGAGGAGTTGCCGGTCGATTTCAAGGGCCGCGTGATCTACTACGTCGGCCCGGTCGAT
This sequence comes from Novosphingobium sp. BL-A-41-Hi4B-X5A, assembly GCF_055521705.1. Lineage (NCBI taxonomy): Bacteria > Pseudomonadati > Pseudomonadota > Alphaproteobacteria > Sphingomonadales > Sphingomonadaceae > Novosphingobium > Novosphingobium sp. BL-A-41-Hi4B-X5A. The sequence goes on from NZ_CM145500.1 coordinate 2,267,085, forward strand.
CCGGTGCGCGATGAAGTCGTCGGCCCGGCCGGCCCGACCACTGCCACGCGCATGGACAGCTTCTCGGACACCATGCTCGACCTCGGCCTTCTGGCCAGCGTCGGCAAGGCTGAGCGTGGCCCCGCCGCGACGAAGTCGATCGCCGAGCACAAGAGCGCCTACCTGATGGCAGTCGGAGGCGCGGCCTACCTCGTTGCGCGCGCGATCAAGGAGGCCAAGGTCGTCGGGTTCGAGGACTTGGGCATGGAAGCGATCTACGAATTTACCGTCGAGGACATGCCGGTAACCGTCGCGGTCGACAGCTCGGGCGAGAACGTCCACCAGGCTGCCCCGCTCGTCTGGAAGAAGAAGATCGCGGACGAGAAACTCCTGCCTGTTTGAGGGGGAGGAAAGCCCATCCGGGCGGGGGAGCGGGCCGGTGCCGCAAGCCTCTGACGGATGTCAGAGGCGCACCCGATAAATTCCATGAACGACATTTGCCGCCCGACCGCCGTTATGGCGCGTCGGGCGGTTCGCGTTTAGGGTCGACGGGATGACGTCGTCGCAAATCGATCCCGGTATCCCGCGCGTTCCGGCCCGGCAGGTGATCCTGTCGGCTGCGGCGCTGTGGCTGTGCTACTTCCTGTTGATCACCGTGCGCGGGCTGGTGGTGGAGCTGGGTGACTTTACCGATCTGCTTTGGCGGCGTGCACTGGTGACGGCGGCGGGGATTGTGGTGACGGTCGCCTGCTGGCCGCTGCTGCGCCGGTTCGACGCTCGCCCTCTGGCCACGCGGGTGGCCGCAGCGCTGGTGATCATGCTTCCAGCGGCGCTTGCTCTGGCGGCGGTCAACCAGTGGGCTTTCGCGCCGGTCGAAAAGCGCATGATCGAACGGATCAGCACTGATCAGGGCGAGCCCCGCACCACAACCTCGACCCAAACCACCGTGACCACCGGTCAAGGGAAGCCGGGCGTGAAGATCCGCCACGACATGGCGGGCAACGTCCTTGTCGATGTGCTGGACGAGGGGTTCATTCCTCCGGCACCACCTGAACCCGACTTGCCTGAACCTCCGCCTCCGCCAGAGAACCCGCCAGCTCCCAAGGCTGCTCCATCGATGGAGCCTCTGCTCAGCGCAGAAGACATTGCCGAGCTGCGCAAGGTCGGCGACGAAGCGACGATTCAGGCGCTCAAGAACTTCGGCATCAAGCAGGACGCCGATGGCAGCATGGTCATTTCACAGCCCGGCCTGTTCGTCCGCCAATATGCCGATGGCCGCTCGGAAGTGCGGACCGGGGGCAAGGTCTATACCGTCGACGAGGACGGCGACGTCGAAAGCATCGGCGATGCTGTAGAACCGCCGGCATCGGCGGCATCAGCGGCGCCCCCGGCACCGCCAGTCCCACCGATGCTGTCCGCCGCGGAACGGGAAAAGATCCGCGAAACGGCCCGCCGCGAGGCAGACAAGGCTCTCAGGAAGGCGCAGGCGGCGCGCAAGCTGGCGCTGGAGAAGGCACAGGCCGTGCGGGCCCGTGAGGTCGCCGCAGCCCGGACGGCGGCGGAGCAGCGGAAAGCGGCATCAGCTAGGGATGAGTCAGGCAGGGCTGAAGCGGCAAAGAATGACGCAGACACGCCGCAGCCCAGCGCGTCAGCGATTGTCACAGAGGACCTGCGCGGCCCCGATCACGTCACCATCATCCGGCAAACGGTCGAGAACGAGGGGCTGTGGCGACAGCTCACCGATGTCGCGCTGGGGCGCTACTTCCTGCTGATTGCGTGGGCCGCGCTCTACCTGGCGCTCGGCAATGGCGAACAGTTGCGCGCGGCGGAGTATCGCGAGGGGCAATATGCCCGCGCGGCAAAGGCGGCCGAGCTTCGTTCCCTGCGTTATCAGGTCAACCCGCACTTCCTGTTCAACACGTTGAATTCCTTGTCGGCTTTGGTCATGGTCGGACGAACCGAACAGGCCGAGCGGATGATCCAGTCAATCTCGCGTTTCTATCGCCACAGCCTTGCCGGCGATCCCACGGCAGACATGCCGCTGGAGGACGAAATCGCCTTGCAGCGCCATTACCTCGACATCGAGGCAGTGCGCTTTCCCGAACGCCTGCGCTGCGAGTTCGACATTCCGGACGATCTGATGACCGCCTGCGTGCCCGGCATGATCCTGCAGCCGCTGGTCGAAAATTCGATCAAGTATGCAGTCTCCACCACGATCCGGCCCGTGACCATTCGCATCACTGCCCGCGAGGCGGGGGGCTTTCTGATCCTGACGGTAGCGGATGACGGACCTGGCGAGGGCTTTGCCAATGGTGGTACCGGCATCGGCATCGCCAATGTCAGAAGCCGTCTCGCCGCCCGCTTCGGCGAGGATGGAGCCGGCGTGGAAAGCGGGCCGCTTCCCGCTGGCGGCTATGCAACGGTACTGACCATGCCGGTCGTCCGGAACGAGTGCTGAGGGGACTTGAGTTGCGCACGCTGATTGTTGACGATGAACCGCTGGCTGTCGAGCGGATGCAGATCCTGTGCGCGCGGATACCTGCATTGCAGGTGGTGGGGACGGCCAGCGATGGCGCCGCGGCCCTGCGCCTGATCGAAGCGCTCAATCCCGATCTTGTCCTGCTCGACATGACCATGCCCGAGGTTGACGGGCTCGGCGTCGCGCGGGCGCTTGCAGGACAGGCCAACCGGCCTGCCGTCGTATTCGTTACTGCCCATGATGATTTTGCGGTCGAGGCGTTCGATTGCGATGCGGTGGACTACGTGCTCAAACCTGTCGCGCAGGAACGGCTGGAGCGGGCGGTGGAGCGCGCACAAGCGCGCCGCAGCACGTCGACCGAAGCTGCCCTGACGCCCGAAAAACCGCAAAGCGAGTGGATCGAGGAGTTCTGGGTGCCACACCGCTCGGAGCTGATTCGCGTTGCCGCCTCGGACCTCGAACGCATCGATGCGGAACGCGATTACGTCCGCCTGCATGTCGGGCATCAGAACGGATCGGGTCAAAGCGGGGGCCGCAGCTACATGATGCTGCACACCATCGCCGGGCTTGAAGCACGGCTGGACCCCGAGCAGTTCATCCGACTCCACCGCTCGACCATCGTGCGGCGCGACCGGATTGCCGGACTCAAGCACGATGGTCTTGGCGTGTGGTCCGCCGAACTGGCCGACGGTTCGGTACAGCGCATCGGCCGTACCTACCTCGCGCGGGTCAAGGCCATGGCGGGACGATAACACCCCCCACAGAGCCCGCTCAGACTGAGCCTGTCGAAGGCCCCTCGTGGTCAGGCCTTGGCTGGCATCTTTCGACAAGCTCAGGATGAGCGACCTTGGAAAAGCTCAGGCCTTGTAAAGCCCGTCGATCCGGGCGCTGTAGCGCTCCCTGATCTTGTGGCGGCGGATCTTGAGGCTCGGCGTCATCTCGCCATTGTCGATGCTGAAGGCCTCGTCGGCAAAGGTGAACTGGCGGACCTTCTCGATCACCGACAGGTCCTTGTTCACCCGGTCCACTGCCGCGCGGATCGCATTCCGGAACGCCGGCAGGTCCTGCAGTTCCTTGAAGTTGAAGTGCTCGCCCTGCGCGCGTGACCACTCCAGCGCCCATTCCGGATCGGGCACGATCAGGCCAACGATGTAGGGCCGCTTGTCGCCCGAGACCATCGCCTGCGCGATTTCCGGCTGCAGCGTCAGCATGCCTTCGATCTTCTGCGGGGAGACATTGTCGCCCTTGTCGTTGACGATCATGTCCTTCTTGCGATCGGTGATGACGATGCGGCCCTTCCCGTCGAGATGGCCGATGTCACCGGTGTGCAGCCAGCCCGCATTGGCGCCCTCGCGCGGAATGGCGCGCGCCGTCTCGGCATCGTTCTGCCAGTAGCCGTGCATCACGAGCTCGCCCTTGACGAGGATCTCGCCATCCTCGGCGATCTTAACCTGCACGCCCTTCATCGGCGGTCCGACGGTGTCCATCTTGAGGCCGACCTTGGGGCGATTGCACGAGATCACCGGCCCGGCCTCGGTCTGGCCATAGCCCTGCAGCATCGTCAGCCCCATCGCTTCGAAAAACACGCCGACATCGGGGTTGAGCGGGGCGCCGCCGGAAACCATCGCCTTCATCCGCCCGCCAAAGCGCGCGCGAATCTTCGGGCGCAAAGTTCGCTCGAGGATCAGGTTCATCGGCGCGTCGATGATCCGGCCCTTGCCGGCCGCCTTGCGTCCGCCGATCGAAAGGGCGCGGTCCATCAGGTAGTTCGCCAGCTTGCCCTGCTTCTCCACCTGCTTCATGATTCGCGTGCGCAGCACTTCGAACAGGCGCGGCACCACCACCATCAGCGTCGGCCGCACTTCCTCCATATTCGAGGCGAGCTTTTCCAAGCCTTCCGAATAGTAGATCTGCGCGCCCATGCCGATCGGCAGGTACTGGCCGCCGGTATGCTCATAGGCGTGGGACAACGGCAGGAACGAGAGAAACACTTCCTCTCCCCAGCCGAAGTCATTGGCAAGAATCTCGGCGGCACCCTCGACATTGCACAGGATCGAGCCATGATGCAGCCGCACGCCGCGCGGAGAACCGCCGGTGCCGCTGGTGTAGATGATGCAGGCCAGGTCATCCCGGCCCATGGTCCTGAGCCGCTCGTCCACGGCCGCCCGCGCTGTCGTTCCATCGCCGCTGGTCATCGACTGCCAGTCATGGAAGGACAGCTTGCCGGCCTGCATCTGGCGCAGCGGTTCGATCCCGATCACATGCTCCACGCAAGGCGCGGAAAGCGCGGCCGGCAGCAGCGGCTGCGAGAGCTTCGAGGTCGAGACGATCACCGCCCGCGCGCCGGAATTCTCAAGGATGTGCAGATGATCGCGCTCGGTATTGGTGATGTAGGTCGGCACGGTGACCAACCCTGCGGCCATGATCGCGTGATCGGCGATGCACCATTCGGGGCGGTTTTCCGAAACCAGCGCCACCCGATCGCCGGGATTGAGGCCGAGGGCGCGAAGCGATTGCGCCAGGACGCAAACCTGCCGCACCGCCTCGTTCCATGACAGCGATTGCCAATGGCCCTTGGCTTTGGCCCACAGGAACGGGGCATCTCCCCGGGCGTCAGCGCGGTCGAGAAACATCGAGACCAGATTGGGAAAACCTGCGAAATCGGAAAGCTGCACGTCTAGACCCTCGCCCTTATCGGCTGAACGGACCGAGGTCCGGCACGCCTGTTAACGGGAACCTAGTGGCCTCGTTCCGCCTCGGCAACCGGGCATCCCATTCGTGCGCCCTAACCTGCGCAATGGCACTTCATGGTGCCACCGCTGCGCCTTCGCTGCGGGGGTCGGCCGCACCGCGCCAGCGGTTGCCGACGCGCTCGATGGCATTGGCCTTGAAAGACGGCGACCGCGCCAGAACTTGCGCATGGCCGAGCTGCTGCAAGGCCGGGATCATCGCTTCAAGGGTGGTGCCTTGTTCGACGAAGACCACGTCACCGCCCGGAGCGAAAATAACCGGCAAGGCGATCGCCTCGCGCGCGGACAGGTCCCAGTCGAGCACGCCGATGATCGCCTTGGCCACTTGCGCGGGGATCGTCACGCCACCGGCCGCGCCGATGGCAAGGCGCAGCTTGCCGTCGGGTCCGTAAATCAGCGTCGGCGACATGGAACTGCGCGGGCGCTTGCCGGCTTCGACCCGGTTCGCGGTGGGCTTGTCGTCCTTGTCGGGCACGATGTTGAAATCGGTCAGCTCGTTGTTGAGATAGTAGCCCCCCACCATAAGGCCCGATCCGAACGGACCTTCGATGGTCGAGGTATAGCTTGCGGCATTGCCCCACCTGTCCACGGCGACAAAGTGCGTCGTGCCGTTCTCTTCCTGCGGATCGGCCTTGGCGAAGGCCAGCCTGGCTCCCGGTGGGGTGCCGGGCGACACGATGCCGAGCGACGTGCTTTCGGAAATCAGGGCGGAACGCGCGGCGAGATAGGCGGGATCGGTCAGCCCCGCCACCGGCACCGACACGAAATCGCTGTCAGCCAGGTACTGGTCGCGGTCGGCATAGGCGAGGCGCTGCGACTCCGCGATCAGGTGCCACGAAACCGGGTTGGCGGCCCCTAGCGCCTTCATGTCGAAGCGTTCGAGCTGCTTGAGGATGGCGAACACGGTGGTGGCGCCCGATGAAGGCGGCCCCATTCCGCAGATGCGCCAGGCACGATACTGGCCGCAGACAGGCGGCCGGGCGATGGCCTTGTATCCGGCAATGTCGGCTGTCGTCATCGGTGAGGGATTGCGCGGCGCCGTGCCCACCTCGGCCGCGATCAGCGTGGCGTTCTCGCCTGCGTAGAAACTGTCGGCGCCGCGTGCCGCGACTGTTTCGAGAGTGGCGGCCAGCGCGGGGTTGCGCACAACTGTGCCGACGGCAAGCGGCTGTCCGTCAGCGCCATAGAACAAGGCCCGTGCCTCGGGATCGAGCGCGCCGGTGCGGCTGGCCGCGGCCAGGATTGCCCGCAGGCGCGGCGTGATCTCGAACCCTTCGCGGGCCAGGCGGATCGCGGGCTGGAACAGGGTTCGCCACGAAAGCCGACCCTTGCCATTGTGCGCCAGCGCGGCGAGTCGCAGGTTGCCCGGTACGCCGACGCTGCGGCCGCCCGGGATGGCGTCGCGATAAGGCAGCGGCTTGCCGTCGGCGTAGAACCACTGCGGTGTTGCCGCCTTGGGAGCCGTCTCGCGGCCATCGATCGTCTCGACCTTGCCTGCCGCATCGCCCAGCACAAGGAAGCCCCCGCCGCCAATGCCGGAGCTTTGTGGCTCGACCACGGTCAGCGCCAGCATCGTGGCTATGGCGGCGTCGGTCGCGCTGCCGCCAAGCCGCAGCATCTGCACGCCAGCTTCGGCAGCGCGCGGATCTGCGGCGGAGACGAGGCCCGCGCTGTCTACCGGGACGCCCTCGATCGCAGCGGCCATCGGCGCGGGACGGGACGGGGCAATTGTCGCGCTGTGCGGAGGAACGCAGCCGCTGACGAGCAATGCGACGAGCGGCGTGGCCAGGCTGGCGGATTTCAGAATGCAGGGGACTGACATGCCCCCTTGCTATTCGGTGCCGACCGCCTCGGCAATGGACGTCATGCCGGCTTCGCGGACCTTGCGTTCAAGTCCTGCGACCAGGCGCTTGGCAAGGCCGGGGCCCTCGAATACCATCGCGCTGTAAATCTGGACCAGGCTGGCCCCGGCCCGGATGCGGGCCCAGGCATCCTCGACCGTTGCAATCCCGCCCACGCCGATCAGCGGAATCGCCCCGCCGCTCGCCTTGCGGAAATCGCGCAGGCGCTGCAGCGCAAGCTCACGCAACGGCTCACCCGAAAGACCGCCAGCCTCCCCGGCATGGGCCGAGCGCAATGCCGGACGGGTGATCGTAGTGTTCGAAACGATCAATGCGGCCAGCCGCTTTTCAAGAGCGATGCGGCAGATCGCATCGATGTCCGACGGCTCGAGGTCGGGCGCAAGCTTGAGGAAGATCGGCACGTTCATGTTGCCGCGCGCCTCTATCACCCCGTCCAGCAGGGCCGAGAGCGCACCTTCATCCTGCAACGCGCGAAGGCCCGGCGTGTTCGGCGATGAAATGTTGACGGTGAGATAGGATGCCAGCGGGGCCATGAGCCGCGTCATCTGCGCATAGTCGGCAATGCGGTCGGCCGAATCCTTGTTCGCGCCGATGTTCACGCCAACGATGCCGGGCAGGCCGTGCTTGCCCGTCTCACGGCGGCGGATCAGGCGGTTCGTTACTGCCTGTGCGCCTTCGTTGTTGAAGCCCATCCGGTTGATCACGGCCCGATCCTCGATCAGGCGGAACAACCGCGGCTTCGGATTGCCTTCCTGCGGAAGCGGCGTGACCGTGCCCACCTCGACAAAGCCGAACCCCAGCCCGAGCATGGCATCGGGCACTTCGGCGTTCTTGTCGAAACCCGGGGCCATGCCCAGCGGGTTGGGAAAGGCGATGCCAGCGATGCGCTGGGCGAGATTTGGCGTGGGCGCCAGCCTGCTCGAAGGCGGATTTATCGCGAGTGCGCGGATGGTCAGGCGATGCGCAGGTTCGGCAGGGATCCGGAAGATCAGAGGGCGCAGCAGCGAATATGGCGTCACGGGCAAACGGTTCCGGATTCTGCAAATGGTGAAGGACGAATCGGGGCCGATCCCGATGCGCCATGCCGCCGGACTGCCCCGCCAGAGTCTTTGCGATGTAATCTTCTGTCGGCCAACCCTGTTCTTCTCGAATCTGACAGCAATTGTAATTGATTGCGCTTGGTATGTTGCGCATTTGCCACCGGAATTGTCGAATCCATACAATTCTCTCCAAGGGCTTCTGCTTAGTAAGGCGCTGCGACCCGAAGGGCTCGGTGCAGTTCTGCAACGAGTTCTCGACTTTGAGGCGGCCGGCGCTCCCAGTGAGCGCGGCCGCCCTTTTTTTGCCTCTCTCATTTTTGAGCAAGCGCCCGCTTGTGCCGGCAAGGCCCCGCGCCTAGATAACCGGAGTGATTCGGTCCGATTTGTTCGGGCCGCTATTCGGGACCCTGCCAGATGCGCCTTTCGAGCATGGCCGATTACGCCGTCGTCACGATGACCGCTGCCGCGCGCCATTGCGGGCAGAGCCGCGTCTGCGCGCAACAGCTAGCCGACGAAACCGGCTTGCCGGTGCCGACCGTGCAGAAGCTGGTCAGCAAGCTTTCGGCGGCTGGGCTGCTCAAGTCCGTTCGCGGTGCGCGTGGCGGGCTCAAGCTGGCGCGCCCGGCTGCGGCTATCACTTTGGCCGATATCGTCGAAGCCGTGGAAGGCCCCATTGCGCTCACGCCCTGCAGCGAGCATGGGCGCCATGATTGCACGCTGGAAAGCGCGTGCACCGTCCGTCCGCACTGGCCTGCCGTCGATGCCGCACTTCGCGGCGCGCTGGCTGGCATACCGCTCACCCAATTGTCCCGTCCTGCCGCAGCGGTGACGGAGGTTATGGCATGACCGAGAACGTCGAAGTGAAAGACCAGGCCGCCCGTGAGGCCGCCGCCAAGGTTGCCGAATACGAACACGGCTGGTCGTCGGATATCGAGCAGGAGTACGGGCCCAAGGGCCTGTCCGAGGACACGGTCCGCTACATCTCGGCCAAGAAGGACGAGCCGGAGTGGATGCTCGAATGGCGCCTCAAGGCCTATCGCCACTGGCTGACCATGCCCACGCCCGATTGGGCGAAGCTTAACATCCCGCCGATCGACTATCAGGACGCCTATTACTGGGCTGCGCCCAAGGCCAAGCCCAAGCTCGGCAGCCTTGACGAGGTCGATCCTGAAATCCTGCGCGTCTATGAAAAGCTCGGCATTCCGCTGGAAGAGCAGAAAGTGCTCGCCGGCGTCGAAGGCGCGCGCAAGATCGCGGTCGACGCGGTGTTCGACAGCGTCAGCGTCGCCACCACCTTCCGCAAGGAACTGGAAGCGGCAGGCGTGATCTTCCGTTCGATCTCCGAGGCGATCCGCGAATACCCGGACCTCGTGAAGAAGTGGCTGGGGAAGGTCGTGCCGATGCACGACAACTACTTCGCCACGCTCAACTGCGCGGTCTTCTCCGACGGCACCTTCGTCTACATCCCCGAAGGCGTCCGTTGCCCGATGGAGCTGAGCACCTATTTCCGCATCAATGCGGAAAACACCGGCCAGTTTGAACGCACCCTGATCGTCGCCGACAAGGGCGCATACGTCTCCTATCTCGAAGGCTGCACCGCCCCGCAGCGTGACGAGAACCAGCTCCACGCCGCCGTGGTTGAACTGGTCGCGCTCGACGATGCCGAGATCAAGTATTCCACCGTGCAGAACTGGTATCCTGGCGATGCGCAGGGGAAGGGCGGCATCTACAACTTCGTGACCAAGCGCGCGCTGTGCCAGGGTGCCCGCTCGAAGGTGTCGTGGACGCAGGTCGAAACCGGCTCGGCGATCACCTGGAAGTATCCGTCCTGCGTGCTGAATGGCGAGGATTCGGTGGGCGAGTTCTACTCGGTCGCCGTCACCAACAATTACCAGCAGGCCGATACCGGCACCAAGATGATCCACAACGGCAAGGGGTCGCGCTCGACCATCGTGTCGAAGGGCATCTCGGCGGGCAAGTCCAACAACACCTACCGCGGCCTCGTCCGCGTCGCCCCCCAGGCCGAAGGCGTGCGCAATTTCACCCAGTGCGACAGCCTGCTGCTGGGCGCGGAATGCGGCGCGCACACCGTGCCCTACATCGAAGTGCGCAACCCCAGCGCCACGATCGAACACGAAGCCACCACCAGCAAGATCAGCGACGACCAGCTGTTTTACGCGATGCAGCGCGGTCTCGATCAGGAAAGCGCCGTCGCCCTGATCGTCAACGGCTTCGCCCGCGAGGTGCTGCAGCAACTGCCGATGGAATTTGCCGTCGAAGCGCAGAAGCTGCTTGGCATCAGCCTTGAAGGCAGCGTGGGATGAGCCTTGCCGAAAGCGATCTGTTTCTCGACTTTTCCGCCGTCCCTGCGGCGGATGCGATCGTGCGCAAGATTTCCGAATACGGGCATGCGATTGCCTTTCCGGCTGGTTTCGACACAACCGACAAGGCTCATTCGGGCTGGGTGCCAGCCTTGCTGAATGGCGTCGACACTGGTTTCGATTACGTGGTCATGTCGCGCCAGCAGTATGTCGGGAATGACCCGGAAGCCCCCGCCTGGCCCGAGCATGGCGATACCGCTCTGGCATTCGCGGCGCGCGGGCATCAGAGCTCCATTCTCGCCGTCTCTCTCGTCCAGCGGGCAATCTGCGAACTTTCCGACGCGCAGGGCTGGTGGCAGGAAGGCGGAGAACGCCTCGGCAATGCCGACATGATCAAGTTTTGCATCGCAACGATCAAGGCGATCGAGGCGAACCCCGCTCCGGCGGAGCCCCGGCGCAAGGCGTCGAAGGTCAGCGCCGAGGACAAGCGCTTTGCAATCAAGACGCTGATCATCTTCGGGTCCGTGCTGGTCGGCATTTACGTGCTGAGCGCTCTGGCCGGTTACCTTTTCGCGCCAAGGACGGCACACTGATGAAAAAGACCCTTACCCTCCGCCCTGTCGGCGAGCGCGCCGAAGCGCCGAAGATCCAGAAGAAGGGGCGCGGCTGGGCCATTTCGGGTTCGCGCCTCGATGCGATCCACGACATGGCGCGCCAGCTGCGCCGCGAGCCGGACGAGGCGCACCTCGCTCTGGCCGATGAACTCGCGAAGGAAGACCTCGGCAAGTACAAGTTCAAGCGCTACGCCGTGATCGGCTCGGCCATCGTCGATTTCGCCAGCCAGCCGCTGAAGCTGGTGATTGCGCTCGACCGTGGCGAGGCTCCGGAGATCGAGCGCCGCCGCGATGCCAGCCTTGCCGAAGTCGGCATCAAGGTGATCCGCTACGATGCTGCCGAAGTGCTGGGCGATCCCGAGGGTGCCTGCGCCGCCGTGCTACGCGCTATGAAGGCCCGCTACGACGAGCTGCGCGCCGCCTCGCGCCCAGCGCGCCCGTCCTATTCGCGCTCCGGCGCCCGCCCGCAGCGTCCCGCTCGCGGTTGAGAGACAGACCCATGCTCAAGATCCAGAACCTCCAGGCCAGTGTTGCCGACAAGCCGATCCTCAAGGGTCTTTCGCTCACCATCAACGCGGGCGAGATCCACGCGATCATGGGGCCGAACGGCGCAGGCAAGTCGACGCTCGGCTACACGCTCGGCGGGCGTCCCGGCTACGAAGTGACCGGCGGCACGGCCACATTGGACGGCACCGACCTGTTCGAACTCGAACCGCACGAACGCGCCGCTGCCGGCCTGTTCCTCGGCTTCCAGTACCCGGTCGAAATCCCCGGCGTCTCCTTCGTCCAGTTCCTGCGCGAATCCGCCAATGCCCAGCGCAAGGCGCGGGGCGAGGCTCCGCTTTCGGGCGGCGAATTCCTCAAGCTGGCCAAGGAAAAGGCGGGCCTGCTGCGCATGGACATGGACATGCTCAAGCGCCCCGTGAACGTCGGCTTCTCGGGCGGCGAGAAGAAGCGCGCCGAGATGGTCCAGATGGGCATCCTCGATCCCAAGATCGCCATCCTCGACGAGACCGACTCCGGCCTGGATATCGACGCGCTGCGCATCTGCGGCGAAGGCATCAATGCGATCATGCGCAAGCCCGACAAGGCCGTGCTGCTGATCACCCACTACCAGCGCCTGCTCGATTACGTGAAGCCGGACTTCGTCCACGTCCTTGCCGGTGGCCGCATCGTCAAGAGCGGCGGACCGGAGTTGGCGCTCGAACTCGAAGAGCACGGCTACGAGGCCGTCGCGGCATGAGCGCACTGCCCACCCGCAAGGATGAAGCCTTCCGTTACGCCGACCTGGCGGCGCTGGAAGCGCTCTGGCCGTTGCCGGTGCAGGAAATCCGCGTCGCTGCGGGCGAGACGGGCGCGAGTGCGGTCGTGCTCGATGGCGCGAACGATGCTGCGCAGGACATCGTCATCACGCTGGAAGACGGCGCAGAGTATGACCTGCGCCTGCTCAACGCTGGCTCCGCCTATGGTCGCATCGCGGTCAAGGTGACGCTCGGCAAGGGCGCGAAGTTCCACCTCGGCGCGGCGCAGATTGCAGGCGGCGAACAGACCGCCGAGATCGTCACCGAAGTCGTCCATGCGCAGCCCGATGCCGTGTCGAGCCAGGTCGTGCGCTCGGTCCTTGGCGGCAAGGCCACCGGCACTTATCTCGGTCGCGTCGTCGTGGCGCGCGGGGCGATCGGCACCGATGGCGAACAGTCGATCCGCGCGATGCTGCTCGATCGCACTGCCACCGCCAATGCGCGCCCGGAACTCGAAATCTACGCCGACGACGTAAAGTGCGCGCATGGCTGCGCGGTTGGCGAACTCGATCAGCAGAGCCTGTTCTACCTCGCCCAGCGCGGCCTCCCGCCCGCCGAGGCCAAGAAGCTCATGCTCCACGCCTTTATCGCCGAGGCCTTCGTCGGCGCGGCTGACGAGGAATCGCTGACCGAGGCCGCGCTCAAGGCACTGGATGCCGTGCTGTGACAGTCGAGGCGCTCACCCGCACCGCAGAGTGGCCCGGCCTCGTCAATCCTGACGGCAGCCGCTGGCACTATCTCGATACCGCCGCGACCGCGCAGAAGCCGCAAGTGGTGATCGATGCGATGGTGCGCGCGCTGGGCAGCGACTATGCTACCGTCCATCGCGGCGTCTACGCACGCTCGGCGGACATGACGCTCGCGTTCGAAGCCGCCCGCCGCAAGGTTGCCGCGCTTGTCGGCGGTGCCGAGAACGAACTCGTCTTCACCCGCGGCGCGACCGAGGCGATCAATCTCGTCGCGCAGACCTGGGGCCAAGCCAACCTCAAGGCCGGCGACCGCATCCTCATCTCCACGCTCGAACACCACGCCAACATCGTGCCGTGGCAGATGCTGCGCGATCGTACCGGCGTCGAGATCGACGTCTGCCCGCTAACCGAGGACGGCCTGATCGATCTCGCCGCTGCCGAGCGCATCCTTACCCCGGCGCACAAGCTGGTGGCCTTCGCCCACGTATCGAACGTGCTTGGCTCCACGCTTGATGCTCCGCGCGCGGTCGCCCTGGCGCGCAGCGTCGGTGCGAAGATCCTGCTCGACGGCTGCCAGTCGGTCGCCCGCCTCACCGTCGATGTGAAGGCGCTGGACGCGGATTTCTACGTCTTCTCCGCGCACAAGCTCTATGGCCCAACCGGCATCGGCGCTCTCTGGGCGAAGGCTGAGATTCTCGATGCCATGCCGCCATGGCAGGGCGGCGGTGCGATGATCGACAAGGTCACTTTCGAGAAGACCACTTACGCCCCTGCGCCGCAGCGCTTCGAGGCGGGCACTCCCGCCATTGTTGAGGCCATTGGCTTCGGCGCTGCGGTCGATTTCGTGAAGGCACAAGGGCTCGACGCCATCCACGCCCACGAATGCGCCCTTGTCGCCAAGGCGCGTGAGGCACTGCGCGGCATGAATTCGGTGCGCCTGTTCGGGCCGGAAGACAGTGCCGGCATCCTCAGCTTCGCGCTTGAAGGTGTCCACCCGCACGACCTTGGCACGATCCTTGACGAGGAAGGCGTGGCCATCCGCGCCGGACACCATTGCGCCCAGCCGCTGATGGCGCATCTCGGTGTGCCCGCCACCGCCCGTGCCAGTTTCGGCATCTACAGCGATGAAAGCGATATCGCCGCGCTCGTGCGCGGGATCGAAAGGACCAAGAGGATTTTCGGATGAGCGACAACGATCCCAAATTCGCGGTCGAAGAGGTCGAGGCTGTATCGGCCCCCAAGCGCGCCTTCGTCGAGGACGCAGTTGAAGAGACGCCCGCCGAAAAGCTGGAGCGCAAGCGTGACTATCTCGAAGGCTTCCTCGCGGCAAAGCCGGAAGCAGTCTCCTCGGGCGAACCCGGTGGCGACATCTACGAAGGCGTGATTGCGGCGCTCAAGGAAATCTTCGACCCGGAAATCCCGGTCAATATCTATGACCTCGGCCTGATCTACGGCGTCGATGTCTCGGATGACGGCCACGTCGACGTCACGATGACGCTCACCACGCCGCATTGCCCGGTCGCGGAATCGATGCCCGGCGAAGTCGAACTGCGCGTCTCGGCGGTACCCGGCGTGCGCGATGCCGACGTCAATCTCGTCTGGGACCCGGCCTGGGATCCCGCCAAGATGAGCGATGAAGCCAAGCTCGAACTGGGAATGCTCTGAACGCTCCCCATATAGGTGTCACCATGACGACCGAAACGCAGACCAAGCCCCGCCGTCCCCGCCCTGCTGCGGTGATCCTCACGCCCTCGGCAGAGGCGCGCGTGGCGCATCTGATGGCAACGGCACCCGAAGGCGCGATCGGCGTGAAGCTTTCGACGCCCCGCCGCGGCTGCTCGGGGTTGGCCTATTCGGTCGATTACGTGACGGAAGCCAACCCGCTCGATGAAAAGATCGAAACGCCCGGCGGCCTGTTCTTCATCGACAGTGCCTCGGTGCTCTACCTGATCGGCAGCACGATGGACTGGCAGGAAGACGATTTCACCGCCGGCTTCGTGTTCCAGAACCCGAACGCCAAGGGTTCGTGCGGCTGCGGCGAGAGCTTTACCGTCTAGCTCTCGGCGAGGAATTTCAGGAGCGCCTTTTCCAGCGCATCAACCTGATCGTCGGCGTCGATCCGTGCCTGCAGCCACAGGTTCTCCGCCTCGGTAACGGCGTGATCCCGCATCGCCTCGCCGTCAATGTCACGGCCCGGTTGCTTGCGCCCGAATCCCACTTCGCGAAGCGCCCGGACGAAGTTGCCGGTATCGACCTTTGCCATGCGGCCGAAAAACCGGCCAACATGGGTGGAGCGGTCGTCCATGAAGGCTTCGAGTTCACTCGCGCGTTCGCGGCTTATCCCCTTTGCGCCATTCCAGCCCTGCAGGTAGTTGGCTACGCCCTGCACGAACAGGCGCTCCCAATCGGGGGTATTGCTGGCTCCAAGCGTCGCGTCTTTCAGGCGGAACAGCATTTCCGCCTCGCGCTGGCTGACCGCTGCTGGGCGATCACCGCCCGCTGCAAAGATCGTGCGCCGGATCATCGCGCATTCGGCTGACGTGATGCAACCGGGTTCGAAGGCCCCGCCAGCGCGCGTCGGTCCTTCGCCGGTCAGCACTTCGCGTTCGATCTGCTGCAGCACGAACGCCCGCAGCGCTTCAGGCGCGGACTCTGCCCTTTCCAATGCGCGGACCAGCAGTTCCAGTTCGGTAAGCGTGTCCACCTTGCCGTCGTGCGATACCCGCTCGATCAGCCAGTTGGCGTTTTCTTCAGAGATATGTCCGCGCGGCGCAGTGCCGTTGACGAGAAACTCGACCAGCGCTTCCACGAAGAAGTCCGACCACTCCTGCGTCGGTTCGTCGATGTGATCATTGAGGACAAAGATCGCCTCGGCTTCGTCCGGATCGATCCTGCCATCGGGCCAGGCGGCGCGGCGCAATTCGAGAACTTCCTGTGCAGAAATTACGCCATCCTCGGCAGCCTGCTCGGCCAGAGCGCGGAAATGCAAGGTCATGCGTGTCGGTCCCTCAAGCCACAGATCGCAGCCCGACCTAAGGGAAACCGCTTAATTTGCCGTTATCAGCCGATCAGCCGCGCGATCGCCATCAGGCCCGAAACCGCGAGCAGGAAGCCGACGAACCCGCGCCAGGCCGCATCGCTGACCTTGCCAAAGGCGCGGGTGCCGAAGTGATTGCCGATAAGCACCGGCACGAACAGCACCACCGCGAAGAGCGCATCGCGCCACGATGCCAGCTGCAACGCCAGCGCCGCCGCCGTGCTGGCGATGGACGTGAGCAGGAACACCGTCAGCATCGATGCACGCGCCACTTCGCGCGGAATCGGCCGACGCAGGTAGTAAGGCACAACGGGCGGCCCCGGCATCCCGGCGAACCCGGTCAGCAGGCCCGCCGCCGCTCCGGTAAGGCCCGTCTCCACCTTCCCCGGCGCATGTCCGGGCCTGGCAGGCAGCAGCACCATCGCGAACGCCCCGATCGCCACCACCGCGATCAGCACCCGCGCCACCTCCTGCGGCGTCGCGAACAGGGCCAACAGGCCGACCGGCGTCAGCAACATGGCAAGGCCGCCAATCACCCCGGCGCTCTTCTCGCCCGCGTTCCACACCTTACGCGCGCCGACCAGCCCGATCAGCAGCCCGAGCATGTTGGATACGACCACCGCTTCGCCCGGCGGAATCACCAGCCCGATCAGCGGCACCAGCAGGATCGCCATGCCAAACCCCGCCAGCCCGCGCACGAAGGCGGCAACGAATGCCGCCAGTGCACAAAGGCCGAGCGAAAGGAGCGGTAGGTCGAGCGTGATCAGCTCCGCAGATCCGGCGGCGTCGCCTCGCCCTTGAGCAGGGCAATCGCCTCGTCCAGCGACACCACCTTCTGGTGCTGTTCGCCCAGTGTGCGGATCGCCACGGTGCCTTCCTCCGCCTCGCGCTTGCCCACGACCAGCAGGTAGGGGACCTTCTGCAGCGAGTGTTCGCGCACCTTGTAGTTGATCTTCTCGTTGCGCAGGTCGGTCTCAGCCCGGATGCCCGCCGCCTTTAGCTTGGCGAGCGCGTCCCTGGCATAGTCGTCAGCGTCCGAAACGATCGTCGCGACAACAGCCTGCACGGGTGCAAGCCACGCCGGCAGGCGTCCGGCAAAGTGCTCGATCAGGATGCCGATGAAGCGCTCGTAGCTCCCGAAGATCGCTCGGTGCAGCATGACCGGGCGGTGCTTTTCGCCATCCTCGCCGATGTAAGTGGCGTCGAGACGCTCGGGCAGTACGCGGTCGGACTGGATCGTGCCGACCTGCCAGGTACGGCCGATCGCGTCGGTCAGGTGCCATTCCAGCTTGGGCGCATAAAACGCACCTTCGCCGGGCAGTTCCTCCCAGCCGTACTCTTCGGTCGCAAGTCCTGCGCGGACCACGGCGGCGCGTAGTTCGGCCTCGGCCTTGTCCCACATCTCCTCGGTGCCGAAGCGCTTTTCCGGGCGCAGCGCCAGCTTGATCGAATAGGTGAAGCCGAAGTGCTTGTAGATGCGGTCAGCCAGTTCGCAGAACGCCTGCACTTCCGAAACGATCTGGTCCTCGCGGCAGAAGATGTGCGCGTCGTCCTGCGTGAACTGGCGCACGCGCATCAGCCCGTGCAGCGCGCCGTGCGGCTCGTTGCGGTGGCAGCAGCCGTTCTCGTAGAGGCGCAAGGGCAGTTCGCGGTAGGACTTGATGCCTTGCCGGAAGATCAGCACGTGCGCCGGGCAGTTCATCGGCTTCAGTGCCATCCAGTCGGCATCGTCCGAGACGATCGGGCCTTCGTCCTCGACGTTCGGCACTTCGTCTGGAATGACGAACATGTTCTCGCGGTACTTGCCCCAGTGGCCGGACTGCTCCCACTGGCGCGCGTCCATGACCTGCGGAGTCTTGACCTCGCGATAGCCCGCACCGTCGATCGCGCGGCGCATGTAGGCTTCCAGCTCGCGCCAGATCAGGTAGCCCTTGGGGTGCCAGAACACGGAGCCGTGCGCTTCCTGCTGGAGATGGAACAGGTCCATCTCGTTGCCCAGCTTGCGATGGTCGCGCTTGGCCGCTTCCTCAAGCCGCGTCAGGTGCGCATCGAGCTGCTTCTTGTTGAGCCAGCCGGTGCCATAGACGCGGGAAAGCATCGCGTTCTTCTGGTCACCGCGCCAGTAAGCCCCCGAAACGCGCGTCAGCTTGAACGCCTGCGGATCTAGCTTGCCGGTCGAAGGCAAGTGCGGCCCGCGGCACATGTCGAGCCAGTCGTCGCCCGACCAGTAGACCGTCAGCTCTTCGCCCTCGGGCAATTCGGCGGCCCATTCTGCCTTGAAGTTCTCGCCCTGCTGCTTCCAGCGGCTGATCAGCTGCTCGCGGCTCCACACTTCGCGGCGCAGCGGCTTGTTGGCGGCGATGATCTTGCGCATTTCCGCCTCGATCGCCGGCAGGTCCTCGTCGGTGAAGGGGCGCTCGGCGGGTGCGAAGTCGTAATAGAAGCCGTCGTCCGTGCTCGGACCAAACGTGATCTGCGTGCCCGGGAACAGCGCCTGCACCGCCTCGGCGAGGATGTGCGCGTAATCATGCCGCGCCAGGTCCAGCGCCTCGGCTTCGTCCTTGGCGGTCACCAACGCCAGTTGCGCATCCGCCGTGAAGGGCCGCGTCAGGTCTACCAGCTCGCCATCGACCTTCGCTGCCAGCGCTGCCTTGGCAAGGCCCGGGCCGATTGCGGCGGCGATGTCGGCCGGAGTGCTCCCGGGCGCAACCTCACGCACGGAACCATCGGGCAGGGTGATCTTCAGCAACTCGGACATGCGGGTCTCTCTGCAATCTTGTGGCAGCGCTTTGGCACAGGAGCGCCGCCACCGGAAGAGCGCGCAGCTTGTAAAAGGGCACTTGGCAATTCGTTCGGTTCGGGAGGCGATGCGCAAAGCCACCCGAACCGGGCGGCGGCATCGCGGCAGGCTTTACGCCAGCAGCGACCGCCCCCGGCTCGCGGGGGTAGTGGTTGTAGTGATGGTCGTCAGGCGTGCCATGTTAGCGGGCTTCTAGCGCGAAATACTTGCAGAGTCACCAAGCCCGTTTAGTCAAGCACCATTGCCACGATGACAATGACGCTTGACATGATCTGCAAAAAGGTCAAGCAAACTTGTCATCAGATCAAGGAGGCTTGACCAATGATTCGCTTTGCTCTCCCCGCCGTGACCGCCCTCGTGATGGTCGTGATTGTCTTGCTCGATATCGTCGAAGTCCTGCCCAAGGGCTCCACCACCACGGCCGTGCTGTTCATGCCGCTCGTCGCTGCGCTTTCGGGCACGCGCTGCCTGCGCCGCCCGCAGGAGGCTTGAGTCATGGTCGCCCGGATGACGCCCGAACACCGCCGCTACACCCGTGCCGTCATGCTGCTGATGGGCGGCTATGTCGCCACGCTGGTCGGCGTGAACCTGTTCTTCAGGAACAGCGCCCCCACCGGCCTCAGCGCCTACGCCGCGGCCCTGCTTCCCGCCCTCCCGGTGATTGGCGTGTTCGTGGCGATCGGCCGCCTGCTGACCTCGCTGCGCGATGAATACCAGCGCTACCTGATGACCCGGCAGATCCTCATCGCCACCGGTTTCACGCTCAGCGTGGCGACGGCATGGGGCTTCGTCGAAAGCTTCGGCCTGCTCCCGCACGTTCCGGCCTTCTACGCCACGGTCCTGTGGTTCGCAGGGCTCGGCCTCGGCGGTTGCATCAACGCGCTGCTCGAACGGCGCGGAGGTGGCGAGTGAAAAACCGCCTCAAGGTGCTGCGCGCCGAGCGCAACTGGAGCCAGGCCGATCTCGCCGAAAAGCTGGAGGTCAGCCGTCAGTCGGTCAACGCCATTGAAACCGGCAAGTACGACCCCTCGCTTCCGCTCGCCTTCCGCATCGCCGATGTCTTCGCCCTGCCGATCGAAGACATTTTCCAGCGAGGAGACTGAAAATGCCCGCAAGGACTCCCCGCCGCATCGGCATGTGGCTGGCGATTGCCGTGGGCATCGCTGCCGCATCGATGTCCGCCAGCAAGCACCACAAGGCTGATCGACCCGCCAGCACGGCCAACGGCGCCGTTCACATCACCCTGATCCTTCCGCTCAACTAAGCTTGCCCCGCCCGCCCGTGCGGGCCATGACAGGGCATGACTGACGTAGCCCGCTTCACCCTGCCGTCGGGCCAGCGGATGGCCTACCGCCATCTCCCCGGCACATCGCCCACAATCATCTTCCTCCCCGGCTACATGTCCGACATGGCCGGCGGCAAGGCGCAGGCCGTGCTCGAATGGGCGCGCGAGCAGGGCCGTGCCTGCCTGCTGCTCGACTATACCGGCTGCGGGGAAAGCGATGGCACCTTTGCCGATGGCCGCCTTTCGAAGTGGCGTGACGAGATCACCGCCCTGATCGACCACCTCGGCATAGAAGCCGTGCAATTGGTCGGCTCCAGCATGGGCGGCTGGCTCATGCTGCTCCTCGCCGAAGCGCTGGGTGACAGGGTAAAGGCACTCGTCGGCATCGCGCCTGCGCCGGATTTCACCGAATGGGGCCTGTCGCAATCGCAACGCATCGAACTCGCTGCCGGGCGCACGATCTACGAGGACAACCCCTACGGCCCCGAGCCTACCCCCACTCACGCCGGATTCTTTTCCGACGCCGAACGCCACAAGCGTCTGGCCAGCGGCATTGCCTTCGATGGTCCGGTTCGCCTGATCCACGGCCAGGCCGATGCCGACGTGCCGTGGGAAATCTCGATCAACCTTGCCCGCGCCCTGCGTTCAGCCGACGTGCAGGTGCACCTGATCAAGGACGGCGATCACCGGCTTTCGCGCCCCGCCGATATCGCGCTGCTCCTGCGTGAACTCGCCGGGCTCGCCGCCGTACAAGCCGCCTGACGTGCCGAAGGACAAGCCTGCCATGATCGATCTTCCCGCACCGCTTTTCGCCGTGGAGCATCGCATCGATCAGCAGGCCTCGCTGATGCAGATCGGACCCGCCACCATGCCGATGCGCCCCTCGGACCTGCCCATTCCTCGCCGCCGCGATCCTGAAAAGCAGCGGCAGGCCGAAAAGGAAGCAGGGCTCGAACGGCCCAACCTGCCGGAACAGGATCGCCTTGCCTATTGCCTGCAGAAAGCGGCCACCGACCCCGACGCGGCGATGGTCGAAGCCCAGACCTGGCTTGGTGAAAGCCGCGACTCTGGCCAGCAGGTCCGCGCCAACCAGTGCCTTGGCATGCTGCGGTCAAACGCCGGCGATTTCGATGGTGCGCTCGAAGCCTTCGCGCAGGCCGTTTCGGGCGTGCCCAAGGAACAGGAAGTTGCCGCCGTGCCGTTGATGGCGATGGCCGGTAACGCCGCGCTGGCGGGCGGCAATGCCGAACAGGCGCTGGGCTGGTTCGACCGCGCTCTGGCGATCAAGGGGTTTGCCGACAATGCCGCGCTTGGCGCAATGCAAAGCGATCGTTCGCGCGCGCTCGTCGCGCTCGGCCGCCTCGCCGAAGCTGGTGGCGCGCTCGACGAAGCACATCGCCTGGCGCCGGAAGACCCGGAAGGCTGGCTGCTGTCAGCCACGCTGGCCCGCCGCAATGGTGAACTGGACCGCGCCCAGCGCGATATCGAAATCGCCGCAAAGTACGGCCCGCGCGATCCGCAGGTCGGCCTCGAAGCAGGTGTCATCGCCGTGCTCTCCGGGCGGGACGACGCCGCGCGCAAGTCGTGGGAATCGGTCGTTTCGGCGGACAAGGACGGTGACGCTGGCAAGACCGCGCGCGCTTACCTTGAACAGCTCGGCCCCGCACCTAAATCGGTTTCACCCGAAACCGCAGGAAAGCCGGCATCATGAAACTCTCCGTCCTCGATCTGGTCAGTGTGGTCGAGGGCGGGACGGCGCGGGCGGCGCTCGACAATTCCGCCGCCGCGGCGCGCGTGGCCGAGGAATGCGGCTACCAGCGCTATTGGGTTGCCGAACACCATGGCATGGAAGGCCTCGCCGGCGCGGCCACGGCCGTTGCCCTTGCCCACATCGGCCATGCGACCTCGACCATCCGCATCGGATCGGGCGGGATCATGTTGCCCAACCACAATCCGCTGGTGATTGCCGAACAGTTCGGCACGCTCGATGCCTTGTTTCCGGGCCGCATAGACCTCGGCCTCGGCCGCGCTCCCGGCGCTGACCAGCGCATCATGCGCGCCTTGCACAAGGACACCAACCGCGCCGCCGAGGACTTTCCGCAGGACGTGGTCGAACTCCAGCTCCAGTTCGCGGGCGATCCGCGCGTGCCGCTGCAGGCCTATCCCGCCAAGGGTGCGAAGCCGCAGCTGTGGATTCTCGGCTCGAGCCTGTTCGGCGCCCAGCTCGCCGCGATGCTCGGCCTGCCTTATGCCTTCGCATCGCACTTCGCGCCCGATCACCTCGATGCGGCGTTGAAGATCTATCGCGAACGCTTCCAACCATCCGAAACCCTGGACGCTCCCTATTGCGCAGCCGCCATCAATGTCGTCGCTGCCGAAAGCGACGAGGAAGGCCAATTGCTCGCCTCCTCGATGGATCAGGCCTTCGTTGCCTTGCGCACCGGCACGCCGGGCAAGCTCAAGCCTCCGGTGCCCGGCTATCGCGACACGCTGCCACCGCCCGCCCTCGCCATGCTCGAACACGTCCGCCAGGTCAGCGCCTGCGGGTCGGTGGCAACGGTGCGCGATGGCCTCGCCGCATTTGCCGAGCGCACCGGCGCCGACGAGATCATCGTCGCTGCCTCGATCTATGACCAGCAGGCGCGCTTGCGATCATTGCGCCTTACTGCCGAAGCCGCGCGCGAGCTTGTCGTCGCCTGACGTAACCGGCCCGCAATCCTTCGGCACGAAAAGGTGCGCAAAGGGTTCACAACAGCGGGTTAAGCTGCGCGCGTCGATGAACCGGACTTGAGGTCTCGCCACGGCTGGATTACCCTTTGGAATAATGATACGCTTACGTATTCAATAATTACGCGAGGGTGAAATATCCTCTCGCAAGGAGAGTCGGGAAAACCCCATGGCGTCAACGTCCGCAAGCCGTTCGCAAGCCCCTGCCACTTCGTCTTCGCAGGCTCCCTCCGATCAGCTGTCATTGGCCTTGGCTGAGCGATTTGCCGGCGCGCTCCTCCCTGATGAAGCGCTCGATTTCGATGCTGCGCGCCTCGCCGAAGCGGCCCGATTTGCCGCTGCCGCCGCCGCACTTCGCAAGGGCAGCGATCCCGCCATCGCCATCGAAAGCGTCAGCGGTTCGGACAGCGACGGTCGGCATCTGCGCATCGCCGTGATCAACGACGACATGCCGTTTCTCGTCGATTCGATCACCTCGGCGATCACTGCGCAAGGTCTGGCCATCGATCGCCTCGTCCACCCCGTCGTCGCCGTCCGTCGCGATGCCGACGGCAATCTCACTGAATTCCCGGCGGGCGATGCTTCGGGTGAACGCCGTGAATCCGTCGTCTATCTCGAAACCGAACGCGCCGATGCGCGCCAGCGCCGCGGCCTTGTCGCTGCGCTCGAAGAGACCTTGGCTGACGTGCGTGCCGCCGTCACCGATTGGCCGCTGATGCAGGCCGCCATGCGCGAAGATGCCGCTGGTCTTGCCGATCCCGAAGGCGCTGCCCTGCTGCGCTGGCTGGCTGATGGCATGCTTACCCAACTCGGCAGCGTGACGCGCCTGCGTGACGGTACCGAGGTAAAGCCTCTCGGCATCTGCCGCGCTAGCGACCGCAGCTTGCTGGCGGCCAGTTCATTCGATCGCGCCTTCCGCTGGTTCGAATCCGGCAAGGGCCGCGCGCCCCTGATCGTAAAGGCGAACCGCATCGCCAACGTTCACCGCCGCGTGCCGCTCGACCTGTTCATGGTCCCGCGCATCGAAGGCGGCAAGGTCGTCGCGCTTTCGGTCCATGCCGGGGTCTGGACCAGCGCCGCGCTTGCCGCCGCGCCTGATCGCGTGCCTCGCCTGCGCACCCAGCTGGCCGAGCTGATGGACAAGTTCGGCTTTGCCGCCAACGGCCACGCCGGCAAGGCGCTGGTCCATGCGCTGACGGCACTGCCGCACGATCTCCTCGTCAGCTTCGACGATGCCGATCTGGAGCGCGTCTCGACCGCGATGATGAGCCTGGTCGACCGCCCGCGCCCCCGTCTCGCGCTGGTCCAGGCTCCGCTCGCCCGGCACCTTTTTGCCTTCGTCTGGCTCCCGCGCGATGTGCTGTCGACCGAGGTTCGCCTCGCCATTCGCGACATGCTCGAAGCGGCTGCCGGGGCGCAGGTGATCGACTGGTCGCTGCAGGTCGAAGGCAGCACGCTTGCCATGTTGCGCTTCGTGCTCGACGTGCGCGATCAGGACGGGCAGGTCGATGAAGCCGCGCTCGACCTGCAATTGCAGGGCATGGTCCGGGGCTGGGCAGGCGCTGTCGAAAGCGAACTGGCCACCAGCGAGGAACCCTCGCGCGCCGCCGCCATTGCCGCCCGCTATGCCGACGCTTTCCCGCTGTCCTACCGCAATGCTTCGGGTGCGGCCGAGGCGGCGCGCGATATCCGCGTCCTGCGCACCCTGGCGGGCAGCAAGGCCCCGCGCCGCGCCGTTCGCCTGCATCGCAACCCAGGCGAAGCCGTGCTGCGCCTCAAGCTCTATCAGCGCGAAGGCGCGATCGTGCTGTCCGATGCCGTTCCGGTGCTCGAAAACTTCGGCTTCCGCGTGCTCGAGGAAGTGCCCACCCCGCTCGACGGTGGCCGCCTCGGCTATATCCACGATTTCCTCGTCGCCCACCCGGCTGACAGCTCGGTCGATGATCTGCTCGCCCGCGCAGCATCGATCGAAAGCTCGCTCTCGGCGGTGATCAACGGCGCGGCCGAGGATGACGCCTTCAACCGCCTGATCGTTGCCACCGGCCTCACCGCGATCGAGGCGAACTGGCTCCGCGCCTTCTACCGCTACTTGCGCCAGGCCGGCATGACCTTCGGCATCCCGACCGTGGTCGAAGCGCTCAAGAACGCCCCTGCCGTCACCCGCGGCCTCGTCGCCGCCTTTGTCGCCCGCCACGATCCCGCCTTCACCGGCAACCGCGATGCTGCCTTTGCCGAAGCCGAAGAGCGCATCAGGACCGGCCTCGCCGGCGTCGCCGCGATCAACGACGACCGCCTCCTGCGCAGCTTCCGCGCGCTTGTCGGCGCCATCCTGCGGACCAACGCCTTCGCCCCTGTCGCCGCCGAAGCGATGGCCTTCAAGATCGATTCCGCGCTCGTTCCCGGCCTGCCCAAGCCTTTGCCGTGGCGCGAGATCTTCGTCTATGCCCCGCGCGTCGAAGGCATCCACTTGCGTGCCGGCCCGGTCGCCCGCGGCGGCCTGCGCTGGTCCGATCGCCGTGACGACTTCCGCACCGAGATCCTCGGCCTGATGAAGGCGCAGCGCGTCAAGAACGCCGTCATCGTGCCGACCGGCGCCAAGGGCGGCTTCTACCCCAAGCAGCTCCCCGATCCTGCCAAGGACCGCGAAGGCTGGCTGGCCGAAGGCAAGGCCAGCTACCAGGTGTTCATCTGCACGCTGCTGTCGATCACCGACAACATCGTCGAGGGCAAGGTCGTCCACCCCGCCCATGTCGTGATCCGCGATGGCGAGGACCCGTACTTCGTCGTCGCTGCCGACAAGGGCACCGCCTCCTTCTCCGACGTTGCCAACGCCATCGCCGAATCCAGGGACTTCTGGCTCGACGACGCCTTCGCCAGCGGCGGCTCGAAGGGTTATGACCACAAGGCGATGGGCATCACCGCGCGCGGTGCCTGGCTCTCGGTCCGCCGCCATTTCCTCGAACTGGGCGTCGACGTGCAGACGCAAGCCATCCGCGTCGCCGGCTGCGGCGATATGTCAGGCGACGTGTTCGGCAACGGCATGCTGCTGTCGAAGGCGCTCAAGGTCGTCGCCGCGTTTGACCACCGCCACATCTTCCTCGATCCCGATCCGGATCCGGCAAAAAGCTGGGAAGAGCGCAACCGCATGTTCGCGCTGCCCCGCTCCAGCTGGGACGATTACGACAAGAGCCTGATCTCGGCAGGAGGCGGCGTCTTCCCGCGCTCGATGAAGGCGATCCCGCTCTCGCCCGAGATCCAGGCGATGCTCGGGGTCGAACTGCCCGAGATCGATCCGGATTCGCTGATCGCGCTGATCCTGCAAAGCCCGGTCGACCTGCTGTGGTTTGGCGGCATCGGCACTTACGTGAAGGCCAGCACCCAGAACAACGTCGACGTCGGTGACCCGTCGAACGACTCCGTCCGCGTCTCGGCCAACGAGGTCCGCGCCCGGGTCATCGGCGAAGGCGCCAACCTCGGCACCACCCAAGCCGCGCGCATCGAGTTCTCGCTGCATGGTGGCCGCAT
The DNA here is from genome assembly GCF_055521705.1 of Novosphingobium sp. BL-A-41-Hi4B-X5A. Lineage (NCBI taxonomy): Bacteria > Pseudomonadati > Pseudomonadota > Alphaproteobacteria > Sphingomonadales > Sphingomonadaceae > Novosphingobium > Novosphingobium sp. BL-A-41-Hi4B-X5A. Next base: position 2,293,494 of record NZ_CM145500.1, read on the forward strand.
CAACACCGACTTCATCGACAATTCCGCCGGCGTCGATTGCTCGGACAACGAGGTCAACATCAAGATCGCCCTTGCCGCCGCCAAGCGCTCGGGCAAGCTGACCGAGGACGCCCGCGTCGAACTCCTGTCGGCGATGACCGACGAGGTCGCCCACCTCGTGCTCGAGGACAACCGCCTGCAGGCGCTCGCCGTGTCCATCGCCGAACGCGGTGGCGCTGCCGCCATGCCGGCATGGTCGCGCCTGATCGATGTGCTCGAGGAAGGCGGCGATCTCGATCGCAAGACCGAAGGCCTCGCCGGTGCCGAAGATCTTGCCCGCCGCGCAGCCGCCGGGCAGGGCCTGACACGCCCCGAACTCGCCGTCCTGCTCTCCAGCAGCAAGCTCGTGCTGCAGCGCGCGCTTGAGGAAAGCACCGTGGTCGATGATCCGGTGCTGGAAGAGGAACTCGTCGCCGCCTTCCCGCCGCAGATGCAGGAAGACTTCGAAAGCGAGATCGTCCACCACCGCCTGCGCCGCGAGATCATCGCCACCAAGCTCGCCAACCGCATCATCAACCGCATGGGGCCGGTGATCCCGTTCGAGCTTTGCGAGGAGGAAGGCGTCTCGCTCGCACAAGTTGCTGCCGCATTCGTCGCGGCAGAGCGCCTGCTCGATCTGCGCAAGACCTGGGAACTGCTCGATTCGGCACACATGCCCGAAACTCTGCGGCTCGATCTGTTCGACCGTGTCGCGCAAGGCCTGCGCGGCCACGTCGCCGATGTCCTGCGCTCAGGCCGTGGCACGCAGTCGCCCGACGATCTGATCGAAGACCTGTTCGGCGGCGTCGCCCTGCTTTCGCACACCACGGCAGAGCTGCTGCGCGGTGCCGCGCAGGCGCAGGCCCGCCGCATGGCCGATGATCTCGCCACCAGCGGCGTTCCGGCGGAGATCGCCGCACGCCTCGTCCACCTCTACGACATGGACGGCGCGATCGGTCTCGCCCACCTCGCAGGCGAGCTCAATGTCGATGCCGCGGCGCTGACCGGCGCCTTCGCCGACCTCGGCGCGGCGCTCGGCATCGACTGGGCGCAACAGGCCGCACGTCGCATGAACCCATCGGACCCGTGGGAGCGCCTGCTCGTCGCCGGCCTTGCCCGCGATTTCCAGCAGATGCGCCTCGATTTCCTTGCGCGCTCCAAGGGCGGCTCACCCGATGCCTTCGTCAGCGACTGGCTGTCGGCCAATGCTGCGGCGGTGCGGCAGTTCCGCAGCCTCGTCGCCCGCGCCCAGGCCGCCCCGGTGGTGTCTCCGGCGATGCTGGCGCAAGTCGCCAGCCAGGCAAGGACCTTGCTCGGCCGCTAATCTGCCCAAGCAAAAGATTGCCGGAGCGGCATCATGGTATATACAGCCGAACATAGCTTGTTCCGGAACCATGATGCCGCCGATTCTGCTGCGCGCCCTCTTTGCCCTGCTGATCGCGCTTGCGGGCGCCACCCCGGCCTTCGCGCAGAATAAGGGTCCACTGGTCCTTGCTGCCGCCAGCCTGCAGGAAGCGATGACCGATGCGGCCGCCGCCTGGGCCAGGAAAGGCCACCCGCGCCCGGTCCTGTCCTTCGCCGCGTCCTCGGCCTTGGCCCGTCAGGCAGAGGCAGGCGCCCGCGCCGATCTCTTCGCCTCTGCCGATGAAGAGTGGATGGACTACCTTCAGGGCAAGTCGCTGCTCAAGCCCGGCACCCGCGCGCGGCTGATCGAAAACCGCCTCGTCCTCGTCGCCCCGGCGCAAGGCCGTGTGAACCTGCAGATCACCCGGAACTTCCCGCTGGCCAGGGCCCTTGGGTCGGGCCGCCTTGCCATGGCAGACCCCGCCGCCGTCCCCGCCGGGCGCTACGGTCGCGAGGCGCTGACCAAGCTGGGTGTGTGGACCAGCGTCGCGGGCAAGGTCGCCGCCGCCGAAAACGTGCGCGCAGCGCTTGCACTGGTCGAACGTGGCGCGGCTCCGCTTGGCATCGTCTACGCCACCGATGCCATGGCCTCGCGCCGCGTGCGCGTGGCCGGGACTTTCCCCGCGGCCAGTCACCAGCCGATAACCTATCCCGTCGCCCTGCTCGCAACCTCGCGCCATCGCGATGCCGAGGCCTTCCGCCGCTTCCTGATCTCGCGCGAAGGCCGCGCCATTTTCCTCAAGCGCGGATTCGGCCGGCGCTGATGACTCCCGAGGAGTGGGAGATCGTCCGGCTTTCGCTCAAGGTCGGCGCCGTCGCGGTCGCCGCCTGCCTGCCGGTCGCTTTCGCGCTGGCATGGGCTCTGGCGCGGGGGCGTTTTCCCGGCAAGGTCCTGCTCGATGCGCTGATCCACCTACCGCTGGTCCTGCCGCCGGTCGTCACCGGCTGGTTGCTCCTGCTCGCTTTCGGCCCGCAAGGCCCGGTCGGTGCGTGGGCTGAGCAGGCGCTCGGCCTCACCTTCATGTTCCGCTGGACCGGGGCCGCGCTGGCCGCCGCCGTCATGGCCCTGCCGTTGATGGTCCGCGCCATGCGCCTGTCGATCGAAGCAGTCGACCAGCGCCTCGAAGCTGCGGCAATGACATTGGGCGCCTCGCGCTGGCGCGTATTCTGCACCATCACTGTTCCGCTCGCGATGCCCGGCGTGGTCGCTGGAACCGTGCTCGGCTTTGCCCGCTCGCTTGGCGAATTCGGCGCGACGATCACTTTCGTCAGCAACATTCCCGGTGAAACCCAGACCCTGCCGCTTGCCATCTACAGCGCTCTGCAAATCCCCGGTGGCGAAAGCGCGGTGACCCGCCTCGCCATGATCTCGGTGCTGCTGTCGCTGGCCGCGCTGGTCATTTCCGAAGCGCTCGCCCGCCGCATGGGCAGGAGTGCCCATGTCCTTTGAGGTGACCGTCGCGCGCAGGCTTGGCGATACGCACATCGCCTGCAACTTCACCGCCAGCCCCGGCCTCACCGCCCTGTTCGGCCCCTCCGGCGCAGGCAAGACCTCGATCCTCAACATGGTATCGGGCCTGCTCAAGCCGGACGAGGGGCGCATCGTCGTGGGTGGCGAAGTCCTGTTCGACAGCGCCGCCGGTACAGACGTGCCGGTTCAGCAACGTCGCGCCGGATACGTCTTCCAGGACGCTCGCCTGTTCCCGCACTTGCGCGTCCGCGCCAATCTTGCCTACGGCGCCCGCGAAGGCGGCCCGATGTCGCAAGCCGATGTCGTCGATTTCCTCGGGCTGGCCCACTTGCTTGATCGCTGGCCGCGCACCCTTTCGGGCGGCGAGGCCCAGCGTGTCGCCATCGGGCGCGCGCTGGTCTCCAACCCGCGCTTCCTGCTGATGGACGAACCGCTCGCCTCGCTTGACCGCGCCCGCCGCGAAGAGATCATGCGCACGATCGAGCGCCTGCGCGACGAGGTGCGCCTGCCGATCCTCTACGTCAGCCATGACCGCGCCGAAGTCGAACGCCTTGCCGGGACGATCGTGGAACTCTGAAATCCTTTGTGGCCTGTCCGCAATGGCCTTTTCCAAGTCAGTCGGTTGACGAACGCGCGCTTTTGGCCAAACGCCCTCGCAACAGCCGGGAGGATTCGAGATGGAGCAGGCAGACGTCATCATCGTGGGTGCAGGGCATGGCGGCGCACAAGCAGCCATCGCATTGCGCCAGAACGGCTTCGAAGGCCGTATCCTGGTGATCGGCCGCGAACCGGAAATCCCCTACGAGCGTCCGCCGCTGTCCAAGGAATACCTTGCCCGCGACAAGACGTTCGATCGCATCTGCATCCGTCCGGCGCAGTTCTGGGAGGACAAGGCTGTCGAGATGAAGCTCGGCGCCGAAGTCGTCTCGCTCGATCCCGCCGCGCACACGGTCAAGCTCGGCGATGGCAGCGAGATCGGCTATGGCAAGCTGATCTGGGCCACCGGCGGCGATCCGCGTCGCCTCTCGTGCATGGGCGCAGACCTCAAGGGTGTCCACGCTGTCCGCACCAAGGAAGACGCCGACCGGCTGATGGCCGAACTCGATGCCGGGGCCAAGCGCGCCGTTGTCGTCGGCGGCGGCTACATCGGCCTCGAAGCTGCTGCCGTGCTGACCAAGTTCGACGTTTCGGTCACCTTGCTCGAAGCGCTCCCGCGCGTGCTGGCGCGCGTTGCCGGTGAGGCGCTGTCCGAATTCTACCAGGCCGAACACCGCGCACATGGAGTCGACCTGCGCACCGGCGCGGCGATGGACTGCATCGAAGGCGATGGCACCAAGGCCACCGGCGTCAAGATGCAGGACGGTTCGGTCATCCCGGCCGACATCGTCATCGTCGGCATCGGCATCATTCCCTGCGTCGGCCCGCTGCTTGCAGCCGGTGCCTCGGGTGGCAACGGCGTCGACGTCGACGAACTGTGCCGCACCTCGCTGCCCGATGTCTACGCGATCGGCGATTGCGCGGCTCATGCCAACGACTTCGCCGACGGCGCGGTGATCCGCCTCGAATCCGTCCAGAACGCCAACGACATGGCCACCACCGTCGCCAAGTGCATCTGCGGCACCGAAGCGCCCTACAAGGCCACGCCGTGGTTCTGGTCGAACCAATATGACCTGCGCCTGCAGACCGTCGGCCTCTCCACCGGCCACGACAACGCCGTGCTGCGCGGCGATCCGGCCACGCGCTCGTTCTCGGTGGTCTACCTCAAGAACGGCAAGGTCATCGCGCTCGATTGCGTGAACATGGTCAAGGACTACGTGCAGGGCAAGAAGCTGGTCGAAGCCCGCGCCCAGATCGCCCCTGAGCAACTGGCCGATGCCAGCGTGCCGCTCAAGGAAATGCTCGCCTAAGCCAGCCGCTCCACGGCCCAGCGGGCGGCATCTGCCACCGCCGGGTCGGGATCGCCGCACAAGCCCTGTACAATCGGCAGCAGCGCCCGGTCGCCGCTGTTGCCTGCGGCATAAAGGCAATTGCGCACCATCCGGTCGCGCCCGATCCGCTTGATCGGGCTGCCGCTGAACACCTGCCGGAACGTCGCGTCGTCCAGCGCCAGCAGTTCTGACAGCTTCGGCGCGGTCAGCTCGGCGCGGGGCAGGAACGCGCGGTTGGCCTGCGCCGCCCGCGCAAAGCTGTTCCACGGACAGGCCGCCAGACAATCGTCACAGCCATAGATGCGGTTGCCCAGGGCAGCGCGGAATTCCTCCGCCACCGGTCCCTTGTGCTCGATCGTCAGATAGGAAATGCACCGCCGCGCATCCAGCTGATAAGGCTTGGGAAAAGCACTGGTGGGGCAGGCCGTCTGGCACGCCGTGCAAGATCCGCAGCGGTCGGCATGGGGCACATCGGGCGTCAGTTCCAGCGTCGTGTAGATCGCCCCCAGGAACAGCCACGAACCGTGAGTCCGGCTGACCAGATTGGTATGCTTCCCCTGCCACCCGATTCCCGCCATCTGCCCCAGCGGCTTTTCCATCACCGGCGCGGTATCGACGAAGACCTTGACCTCGGCCCCCGGCACTTCCGCCACCAGCCACCGCGCCAGCGCCTTGAGATTGCGCTTCACCACGTCATGATAATCGCCGCCCTGCGCATAGACCGAGATGCGCCCCCGCTCCGGATGCGCTTCCAGCGCGCGAGGATCTGCCGCCGGGGCATAACTCATGCCCAGCGCGATCACGCTCTTCGCGTCGGGCCAGAGCGATTGCGGCCCGCGGCGGTGGTGGAGGCGGGTTTCCATCCACTCCATCGATCCGTGACAACCATCGGCGATCCATTGCTCGAGTCGGGTCGCTCGCAGGGAGTCGTCATGGGCAGGGGCGATGCCGCAGGCGGCGAAGCCAAGACGGGTGGCTTCTGCTGCCACTCTGCTCTCGAGAGTCAGGCCTTCGCTGCCAGGAGTTGCCCCATTGCCCCCGGGAGTTGCCGCTCTGCCTGCGAGAGTTGGACTTGCGTTAACCACACTTGCTGCCCTGCTCGTTCATCGCCTATCGCTAGGGCAATGACCCATGAAGATCGAGCTAGGGGAATGGCCGGTGGCTGGCAACGCGGTTGACAGCACCGGAGTGGAACTCGCCCCTCCAGAACTTGCGATCGAGGCGCGCGGGCTGGTCAAGCGCTTCGACGGATTCACCGCTGTCGACGGCGTAGACATATCCGTGCCCAAGGGCGCCATCTACGGCATCCTCGGCCCCAATGGCGCCGGCAAGACCACGACGCTGCGCATGCTGCTCGGCATCATCGATCCCGACGCCGGCTATCGCCGCGTGCTGGGCCACGAACGCCCGACCGAGGTTGCCCGGCGCATCGGCTACCTGCCCGAGGAGCGCGGCCTTTACCCGGCGATGAAGGCTTATGAGGCCATCGGCTTCCTTGCCGCTTTGCGCGGCGTGCCGCTGAAAGAGGGGCGCCGGCGCGGGCGGGAATTGCTGGAAGAACATGGGCTTGGCTATGCAGCCGACCGCCAGATTCGCCAGATGTCCAAGGGCATGGCGCAGACCGTGCAACTGCTCGGCACGCTCGTCCACAAACCTGATCTTGTGGTGCTGGACGAACCCTTCTCCGGCCTCGACGCGCTCAACCAAGGCAAGCTCGAACGCATGATCCGCGCGCTGGCGGCAGGCGGCACCACGGTGATCTTCTCGACCCACGTGATCGCTCATGCCGAGCGCCTGTGCGACAGGATCGCGATCATCGCCGGGGGCAAGGTGCCCTTCGCCGGGCCGGTCGATCTCGCCCGCGACCGCCTGCGCCCGCAAGTCCGGCTCGAAACGCGCGCGCAGGATGGGCCGTGGCGCGCCGCGCTTCCGGCAGACGTGCGGCACGAAGGCGCGTTCTGGTACTTCACCCTGCCCGAAACCGGCGTCGAGCCACTGCTGCGCGCGCTGATCGAAGGCGATGCCGGGATTCTCAGCCTCTCGATCGAGCGGGCAGGGCTGCACGATGCCTTCGTTGCCATCGCCGGCGAGGCGGCGGCCAGGGCGCTCGAGGAAAGCGAAGGAGACGCGCGGTGACCGGATTTGCCGAAAAGCTGCGCTGCGCGCTGGTCATCGCCCGGCGCGATTTCGTCGCCGTGGTGTTCTCCAAGACCTTCATCTTCTTCCTGATCGGCCCGGCTTTCCCGCTGGTCGTGGGCGGGCTTGCCGGAAACATCGGCGCCAAGGTCCAGCAGAACGTCGAGAGGCCGACCATCGGCCTTGCGATGAGCGCCGGGGACAACAAGCGCATGCTTGCTGCGCGCGAGGAACTGGACGGCCGCATGGCCGGTGGCCTGCCCGACATGATCGAACTTGCCGCCGCCGCGCCAGGAGAAGCCTTCGATGCCCGGAGCGCGCTCTCCGACGGCAACCGGGAGGTGACCGCGGTCGTCGGCGGGACACTCGCTGCCCCGACCCTGACCGCGACCGCCGACCGCGCGCGCCAGTGGGTTGGCCTCGTTTCCAACCTCGCCGCGCGTGCCCGCGCCGAGGCGCCAACTGCCTATCCGGACGTGCAGGTCGAGGAGGTCAACACCTCGATCGCCAAGGTCCGCACCGGCCAGATCTACACCGCGCAAGGCGCGCAAGTGCTGCTGTTCCTGCTGACGATGCTGCTGGCGGGCATGGTCCTGTCCAACCTTGTCGAGGAAAAGGGCAACAAGATCATCGAGGTTCTTGCCGCCGCCATCCCGATGGACGCCCTGTTCATGGGCAAGCTCTTTGCCATGCTCGCCGTGAGCCTTGTCGGCATTGCCGTGTGGGGCACGGCCATCGGCATGATCGTGCTGGCCGGTTCGGAAAGCCTGCCCAGCATGTCTGCCCCTGCAGTGGGCTGGCCGCTGTTCCTGATTCTCGGCTTCCTCTACTTTGCGATGGCCTACCTGCTGATGGGATCGCTGTTCCTGTCGATCGGCGGCATGGCGGCCACGGTGCGCGAAGTGCAGACGCTGTCGATGCCGGTCTCGATGTTCCAGCTGATGGTGTTCTTCTTCTCGAGCTATGCGCTGACCATGCCGGGCTCGTGGGTGGAATGGCTTTCGGTGATCTTCCCGGTCAGCTCGCCCTACGCCATGCTGGCGCGGGCCGCGCAACAACCCGAAGTGTGGCCGCATGTCCTGGCGCTGCTGTGGCAGGCGTTCTGGGTTGTCGTGATCGTGCGGGCAGGGGCTCAGCTGTTCCGCCGTACGGTCATGAAATCTGGCCCCGCGCGCGGCAAGGCCAAGGGCGGAGTGTTCGCACGGTTCCGGCGCAAAGCTTATTGACACGCATGTAGGTTGTGGCAAGCTACCAAAGTGACGAGGACCGCGCGGGCAACGTGCGGCCTTTCCGGAGGATAGCCATGGCCACGCAGCTTGCACCCGAAGCCCAGCAGTTCACCTACCGCAGCTCTCCCACCGCGATCGAGGCGTTCACCGCCTGGCTCAAGGACAATCCGCAAGCGATCCCGGCGCATACCCACAAGTGGGATGTCAGCCGCTCGGATATCTATGTAGAGGACCGATGGCAGCCGATCTTTGCCGAGATGCGTCGCGAAGCCCCGGTCAATTTCGTGCCCGAATCGCCCTATGGCGCCTACTGGAACGTGGTGAACCACAAGGCGATCCAGCACGTCGAATCACTCCCCGAGCTCTACTCCTCGTCATGGCAGTACGGCGGCATCACCATCGGCGATCCGCCGGCCGATACCGATCCCGCGCTGCTGGCTGAACGTCAGCTGCCGATGTTCATCGCAATGGACCGCCCCGAACACACTGGCCAGCGCCGCACGGTGGCGCCGGCCTTCACTCCGGCCAAGATGGTCGAGATGGAGCGCGAGATCCGCCAGCGCACCGGCGAGGTGCTCGATTCGCTGCCGTGGGGCGAAAAGTTCGACTGGGTCGACAAGGTTTCGATCGAACTGACCACCGGCATGCTCGCGCTGCTGTTCGGCTTTCCGTGGCCTGACCGCCGCCTGCTGACGTTCTGGTCGGACTGGGCCGGTGACGTCGAGCTCGTCCTCGCGCGCGAACTGTCGGACATGCGCTTCGGCTTCCTTGGCGAGATGGCGCACTATTTCCAGCGGCTGTGGGGCGAACGCATGCGCGCTGCGCCGTCGGGCGATCTCATCTCGATGATGATCCATTCCGAGGCGATGAACCACATGAGCCCGCAGGAGTTCATGGGCAACCTCGTGCTGCTGATCGTCGGTGGCAACGATACCACCCGCAATACCATGTCGGGCATCGTCCACGCGCTCGACCAGTTCCCCGACCAGCGCGACCTGCTTGCCCGTGATCCCTCGCTGATCCCGAACGCCGTGCAGGAGTGCATCCGCTATGTCACCCCGCTCGCCCACATGCGCCGCACCGCCACGGCTGATGCCGATCTGTTCGGCCAGCAGATCAAGGCAGGCCAGAAGCTGATTCTCTGGTACATCTCGGCCAACCGCGACGAGACCGTGTTCGAGAACGCCGACAAGTTGATCGTCGACCGCGACAATGCGCGGCGTCACCTGTCGTTCGGCTATGGCGTGCATCGCTGCGTCGGAGCGCGTCTCGCCGAGCTGCAACTGCGCATCCTGCTTGAGGAAATGCACGAGCGGCGGATGCAGGTGCGCGTTGCCGGCGAAGTCGAACGCGTCCGCGCCAACTTCGTCCACGGGTTCCGCAAGCTCGAGGTCATGCTCGAAAAGCGGTAATCGGGCATACAGGCGATGGTGCTATGACTTTCGTCACGATGGTGGAGGCAGGACGGGGCTAGAAAGTTCCACGTCCTGCCGGTGGACACTCCGCCCCCGAGGTAACACCCTCTCTCCCATCGGCAGGACAACCTGAGGTTTCGCCCATGATCGCCACCCGCCGCCGCTTTGTCGCCTTTCTCGCCGCAGGTTCGGTCCTGCCTTTCGCCAGTGCCTGTAGCGCCAAGCCGGCGGCCAAAGGCACCTTCCCGATCATGAAGAGCGAGGCCGAGTGGCGGCGCCTCCTGACAGCGGAACAGTTCTACATTCTGCGCGAGGAAGGCACCGAACGCCCGTTCACCTCGCCGCTGTTGAAAGAGCACCGCAAGGGCACCTTCGTGTGCGCGGCAGACGGCCACCCGCTGTTTTCATCCTCCACCAAGTTCGATAGCGGCACTGGCTGGCCCAGCTTCTGGAAGCCCTTGCCCAAGGGCGTGGCAACCAGTTCCGACCGCTCGCTGGGGATGGTCCGCACCGAAGTGCATTGCACGCAGTGCGGCGGCCACCTCGGCCACGTCTTTGATGATGGCCCCGCACCCACGGGGCTGCGCTATTGCATCAATGGTGACGCGCTGAAGTTCCGGGCCACCTGATCGCGCCACTTCTGTCCGGCTTGCCGGCGCTTGGGCATGATTCGCGATTGACGGCCCCGTGAGCGATGCCCACGGCAGGCCCGTGCGCCGCAAACTCTTCACATTACTCGTATTGCTGCCGCTGGCGGTGCTGGTCTGGGCAACGCAGCGCAACGACCCATTCACGTTCGATCGCCGGGTCGGCGTGACTGACCTCCTGCCAAAAGTCCCCGCAGCGGAGCGAGAGCAGCTTGGCCCCTTCGTGTTGCAGCAGGCCTGGTTGCTGGAAGGCGGGGATCATCGCTTTGGCGGCTATTCGGCGCTGGTCCCGCAAGAGGGCGGGCTGCTGGCCATAAGCGACCGCAATCGCACGCTGTCGATCCCCGTGCCGCTCAAAACCGGTGTCTTCACCTCGCCGATGCCGAACATGGTGGTGCAGCGTTGGCCCGATGGGCACACCATCATCGGCTTCGATACTGAAAGCGTCGTGCGTGACCCTGCCGATGGCAGCCTGTGGACCGGACTGGAGGACGACGTGCGCGTGGTGCGGACAGACCCTCGAACCGGTGCCGCCAGTCTTATCCCGGTGAACGAAACGCGGGACTGGCCGCGCAATGGCGGAGCCGAGGCAATGGCCCGCCTGCCCGACGGACGCTGGATCATGCTCTGCGAATCGTGCGGGACCGGCCGCGGTGGTCTGCACCTCGGACTGATGTTCAAGGGCAGGCCAGGACTGTCGAAAGCCCAAAAGTTCGGCTTTCTGGTTCCTGCCGGGTTCGATCCGGTGGATGCAGTGCCTTTGCCTGACGGTCGGCTCCTCATTCTTGTGCGCAAGCTGGGCCTGTCACCACCCGGTTTTTCGGCGCGGATCGTGCTTGCCGATGTTTCGCGCCTCGATCCGCGACGGCCATTGCCGACAGTCGAGCTGGCCCGTCTAGAAGGGCCGGTCCTGCACGAGAACTGGGAAGGGATGGCGCTGACGGCGGGCAGGGCCGGGCTTTCGCTCTGGCTTATCTCCGACGCCAATGCCTCAACCTTTCAGCAGACGCGGCTGCTCAGGCTGGAGTTCGATCCGGCGCATCTTCCGGGCCGATAGCGAACACAGCAAAAGCCCCCGTTCCACATGGGAAAGGGGGCTCTCGATGTTCCGACCCTTGCGGGCAGAAGGATTAGGCGGCGTTCGCCTTGACCAGCTCGCGCTTCACCTTGAGGGCGCGCGTCGAAAGCTTGGTGTCCGACTGCTTCAGCAGCCAGTTGTCGAGACCGCCGTTGTGCTCGACCGAGCGCAGACCATGGGTCGACACGCGGAACTTGAAGCTGCGCTCCAGCTTCTCGCTCATCAGCGTGACGTTCTGCAGGTTGGGCAGGAACAGACGCTTGGTCTTGTTGTTGGCGTGGCTTACGTTGTGACCGACTTGGCGGCCCTTACCGGTCAGTTCGCAGATACGCGACATGGCTAAAACTCGCTTGTGTTCGATAATACCTATCGGGAAGGCGCGGCTCTTATCGATTCACCGGACGAAGTCAAGGATTCGCGTTGCGTGTCTGGAACGGATCGTCGCTTGCGCGACGATCCTGACACGGCACCAGCCCACTCCCCCGCCCGACCACCCACGAGAGTATCCTGAATGGGTGGTCGGGCGGGGGAGTGGGCTGGTGCCGCCGCCATTCGCCTTGCGAATGGCCAGCAAACGAATATGCCGTAGGCATGACCCGCTGGCCCCTTCCCGAACCGATGCGACTGGCCTTTGCTCAAGCCCGTAAGGCTGCCGAGGAAGGCGAAGTGCCGATCGGGGCGGTGATCGTCAAGGACGGCAAGGTCATCGCCGCGGCTCACAACCAGCCGCGCAAGCTGTGTGACCCCACCGCCCACGCCGAAGTGCTGGCGATTCGGGCTGCCGCTGCGGCGCTGGGGCAGGAACGTCTCGAAGGGTGTGACCTGTGGGTCAGCCTTGAGCCTTGCGCGATGTGTGCGGGTGCCATTGCCCACGCACGCATCGACCGCGTCTATTATGCGGCCAGCGATCCCAAGGGCGGCGCGGTGGAGCATGGCGCGCGGGTGTTCGACCAGCCGACCTGCCTGCACCGGCCCGAAGTCTATTCCGGCATGGGGGAGGACGAGGCAGCGGACCTGCTCCGCAGCTTCTTCCGCGAGCGGCGTTAGAAGGAGCGCCAGATCCTCACGGGCACCGTGTCCGGCGGCCCGGCGTTGCCGATCGGGCAGCGCGCGGGCTTGAGCTTGCGCGAATGGCACAGATGCACCTCGCGCAGCCAGCCGTCGCGGCCGAGCAGCAGGCGAATCATCTCCGGCCTGAGGCGCGGATTGGCGATGACCAGCGCCTGCTTGACCTTGCCAACGTCCAGCGCATCCGTGCGCGACAGGCGGGCCATGTCGGGAAACTCGAGGCTCTGGAACAGCTCGCGGCCCTTGGCGAAATAGTCCGCGGGGCTGATGCCCATGCAGGTGCCGTGCTTGGCCCATTCGTGCATCATGAGATCGGTCGAAGGCGTAGTGCAGAAGTTGCGGCGCAGGACTTGCGCATCGGGCAGCAGCCGCGAAGGGCAGTACTGCGGATACTTGCCGTCCTTGCCATCTGGCCAGAGCCCGTGGAGCACGAAGCCAAAACGCCCCTGTCGGCCCGAACACTGCGTGGCATGGCGCGGATCATCCTTGCGCGTGCGGCAGAACTCGGGCGACCAGCTGATCGCTAGCGTGTAGCCGGTCGTCGGCATCACCCGGGTCTGCGCATCGGGCGCGGGCAGGGGCGGCACGCTGATCTGCGGCGGCACCTGACACTGCCAGCCCTGCGCGAGGGCGGGGCTGGATGCGATAACCGCGACCGCTGCCAGCCAGCGCATGGTCAGTCTGCCTTGCCCTGCTTCAACCACGCCGTCGATGCGGGCAGGAACATCAGCACGCCTGCGGCAATCATCAGCAGGATTGCGATGACCGAGAAGATGGCGAAGGGAATGCCGATCATCGTCGCTACTGCCGGAATGCCACCCAGCCCCAGGACGTCGAGCGCGATCACGGCAACAAGGAACCAGCGCGCTATCGCAAAGCGCCCTCGGGACACTGCGAGCGCAAGACCGATGGCCACCAGCGCGTTTGCAAAAGGGCCGATCAGCAACTCGTTGCGGCCGACTTCCAGCGCGGCGGCCATGGCCCCTGCATTGGCAACGATGTTGACGATGCGGATCAGCTGGCTGGCGATCACGCTGATTTCAAAGGCTCGGATGGTGGCGGGACGCATCTTGGGTTCCGTTCAGGCGAGGGGCGTGAAATCGAGGCCGATGTCGGCGGCAGGCGCGCTTTGGGTCAGGCGGCCGACCGAGACGTAATCGACTCCCGAAGCGGCAATCGCGCCGATCGTGTCGAGCCGCACGCCGCCCGAGGCCTCGCACGGCACGCGGCCTGCGACGAGCGCCACGGCTTCGCGCAAGCGGTCAGGGCCCATGTTGTCAAGCAGCAGGCGGGTTGCTCCGGCATCGAGCGCGGGCAGGATCTGGTCGATATGATCGACTTCGCAGATCACATCCTTGACGCCGGCAGACAGTGCGCGGCGCACGGCCTCCGCCACACCGCCTGCCACAAGCACGTGGTTGTCCTTGATCATCGCCGCATCCCACAGGCCCATGCGGTGATTGGTCCCGCCGCCGGTGCGCACGGCATACTTTTCGAGGTGGCGCAGTCCGGGGATGGTCTTGCGGGTATCAAGCAGCTTTGCGTTCGTGTCTCCCATGGCATCGACATATTGGCGGGTCAGTGTCGCCACGCCCGACAGGTGCTGCACGGTGTTCAGCGCGCTGCGCTCGCCCGTGAGCATGGCGCGGGCATTGCCTTCGAGCCGCATCAAGTCCGAACCGGGTGCCACCCGCGCGCCTTCCTCGACCAGGATCTCGATTGTCATGTCGGGATCGAGCGCGCGGAAGAATGCGGCCGCGATCGGCAACCCGCAGACCGTGATCGCATCGCGGCTGTCCATCACGCCCGAAAAGCGGGCGTCTGCCGGGATCACGCTTTCGCTGGTGACGTCATGCCCGCCGCCGGGCAAGCCTTCACCAAGATCCTCGGCCAGCGTTGCCGCGACGAAGGCTTCCAGATCGAAGCCGGGAATGGAGAAACTGCTCATGCAGAGCGCATTACCATTCCCGGCCTTTCTGTCGAGGTCAGTGAACGAAGCGCGCGACCACGTCGCGGTAGGAGCGCGACACCTTCACTTCGGCGCCGCTTTCCAGCACGAGGAAGCATTCGCCGTTGGTGTGCGGCTTGACCTGGCGCACCTGGTCAAGGTTGACGATCTTCGAGCGGTGCACGCGCTGGAACACGCGGGGATCGAGGCGGCGCTCGAGATCCTTCATCGTTTCGCGCAGGATCAGCGAATTGTCGCCGGTGTAGATGCACATGTAGTCACCAGCGGCCTCGATCCGCTCGATCGTGTCGACATCGACGCGGAAGATCTTGCCGCGATCCTTGATGTTGATGAGCTTTTCGAAGCGGCCGACCACCGGCTCGCCCTCGTCCTCGATTTCGGGCATGGCGCCAGGGGCCACTTCAGCGAGCACGTTCTTGAGCTTGTCGGCCTCTTCGCGGCTGCGCTTTTCCGAAAGCCGGGTGCGCGCGCGGTCAAGCGCGTCGGCAAGGCGGTCTTCCTCCACCGGCTTGAGCAGGTAATCGACCGCGTTGGCCTCGAACGCCTTGATCGCGTGTTCGGAATATGCGGTCACGAACACGAACAACGGCGGGTCGATTTCCATCACGCCCTTGACCACCGAGAAGCCGTCAAAGCCGGGCATCTGGATGTCGCAGAACACGAGGTCGGGCTTTTCGGTCTTGATCTTGCGGATGGCCTCGCGGCCGTTCGAACAGGTGTCGATCACTTCGACATCGGGGAAGGCCTGAAGGCGGAGCTGCAGCCCCTGAATGGCCAGTTTCTCGTCGTCGACGAGGATCGTGCGGATCGTCATGCGGTTCCCTTGGGTCTTGTCCAGACTTGGATCACGTTGCGCCCCCGAAACGGTCCCCCGTTGGAGTCTGCCTGATGGCAGGACGGGTAAAGTGGCAGTCGGTTCCCGAGATCATGCACCAACCCCCATGCCGGCCCCGATCGGGCGCCGGACGGGAATGCCTGGTACAGGCTCGGCCTTTGCTTCGAACGGCAGTTCGAGCACGACCTGAAAACCCCCTTCCGGGCGGTTTGAAATATCGAAGCGCTGGTTCTCGCCATAGGCCTGGACCAGACGGTCGCGGATGTTGGCAAGACCGATCCCGGTGCTGTCACTGCTCACGCCGAACACGCTTGAAGGATCGGTGCCCGGGGGCAAGCCCGGCCCGGTGTCCGACACGGTGACCCGCAGCATTGGACCGACGAGTTGCGCCTCAACCGTGATTTCCGCGCCGTACTCCATCGGGCTGACGGCATACTTGATCGCATTTTCGACCAGCGGCTGCAGCAGCAGCGAGGGCATCAACCCGTTGCGCACGGCATCGTCGATGCGGAATTCCGTCCGAACGCGCTCCTCGAAGCGCATGCGCTCGATATCGAGGTAGAGCTTCAGCGTCTCGATTTCCTGCGCCACGGTTACCCGTGCGGTCGGCTCGTTCACCAGCGTGTAGCGCAGGAACGAGGACAGGCGCGAAAGCATCGCGTTGGCGGGTTCGGTCTGCTTGAGCAGGACCAGCGTGGAGATGGAGTTGAGCGTGTTGAACAGGAAGTGCGGGTTGAGCTGGTAGCGCAGCATGGCCAGCTGGGCCGAAGTTGCCTGCGCTTCCAGCCGCATCAGCTGGTCGTTCTGCTCTTCCACCTGCAGGAAGAAGTTGATCGCGTAATAGAGCCCGGTCCACGAGATCACGAGCGTGAGGTCGAGGTAGAAAACCCCGAGGAACAGCTGCGCGAAACTGGCATCGCCGCCCTGCCGGTAAAGGCTTATCACCCACGAATCGATGAAGGCGTAGAGGCCGACGGCCACCGACATCGCGATGGCGGTCACGCCCCAGGTCACGATCGGCCGCCGATTGATCAGCGCGCGATAGATCACCGACAGGATCAGCGAGATCGAGAAGCCGGTGATCGTGGCGATGACGACGATGACGAGGAACGACCACGGCTGTGCATTGGCGATGGACGACATCGCACGCAGCAGCATAGCGCCGCCCCAGCCCATGAACTGCAGGCGCCAGAAGGCTCTGTTCTTGTTGCCGAAGAACGGCGTCGGTCTGAACGGCAGCGCAGCCATGAAAAGGTTTGTAACCGTTCGGACCGGCGGAGGCTAGTCCGCCTCAGCCCTTGCGTGCTGCATCGATGGCGGCCTGCAGGTCTTCCTGCGGAACTGCCCCGTGAACGAGCTGTTCGCCGATCACCCAGGCGGGCGTTCCATTGATGCCGAGCTGGCGGGCCAGCTGCAGGTTGCGCTTCAGCTCTTCCTCGACATCGGGCCGGGCCGCAAAGGTCCTTGCCGAGGCGAGGTCGAGCCCTGCCGCGGTTGCCGCAGCGGTGATGCTGGCGTCCGAAAGCCGGGCGCCTTCGAACATCGCCTTGTGATAGGCGGGATACTTGCCCTGCGCTGCGGCGGCCAGTGCCATGCGTGCGGCGGGCGCGCTTTCGGGCGCGATGATCGGCAATTCGCGCACCACAACGCGCAGGTCCGGGTTCTTCGCGATCAGCGCGTCGAGCGTCTTCACGCTCTGTCGGCAATAAGTGCAGGCAAAGTCGGTGAACTCGACCAGCGTGACCTTGCCGTTGGGATTGCCCATGACCGCACCGGGGAAGGGCGTTTCGAGCGCGCCGCGCATCGGACCGATCTGTGCTGCCGCCTCGCGCTGTTGCAACCGCTCCATCGCTTCGGGCAGGACTTCGGGGTGTTCGAGAATATAGGACCGCACCAGTCCTTCGATCGCGGCGCGTTCCTTTCCGTCGATCCCGGCGCTGGCCAGCGAGGCTTCGAGCTGCGCGTCGTCACTTGCTGCGGTGTCGGCGTCGCGGTGGGCGTACCACCATCCTCCAGCAGCGCCGCCTGCGGCAAGGAGCAGGGCGAGGGCGGCGAATGCGTCAATGCGGCGGGGCTGTGTATCTGACATCGACTGGTGCCTAGCGGGATTTCTTCTGGCGTTCCATCATTGCCCGCGCCGACATCGCAATGTCCTGCGCGCGCAGCCAGTCGGGCGTGCCCTTGGGCAGTGCCGCTTCGGCCGCCTCGGCGCTGCGCACGGCTTCGGCCAGTTGCATGTTCATCAGCTGCTGTTCGGCACTGGCAAGGCGCGCGCGCGGAATGTCGCCCTTGGCTTCATAGACCACGCCGAGCTGGTACCAGGTGAAGGGGTTGTCCCGATCGCGCGATGCCGAGGTCTTCAGCACTTTCTCGGCTTCGGCAAAATTGTCCTTGTCCTCGGTGGCGATCAGGGCGTGGCCAAAGGTCGTCGCTATCAGCGGCTCGTTGCCGGTCAGCTGTGTTGCCTTGCGCAGTGGCGGCAGGGCATCGGCGGGGCGGCCGGATTCGAGCAGGATCTGTCCTTCCAGCTCGAGAAAATAGGGGTTGTCCGGATCGCTGGCGATCAGGGCCCTGGTCTCCGCCAGCGCCTTGTCGACGTAAGCCTCCTTGTGGAAGGCATAGGCGCGGGCATAGCGCGCGGGAATATCGGTCATGTAGTCGGGGTAGGCGCGCAGCGTGTCCTGCGGTTCGGCCAGATAGCCATTGAGCTTGGCCTTGACCCGCTGGAACCGCGCCTGCAGCTCGGCCGGGGGCGGGGTGTTCCACGCCGGGTCCTTTTCATAGACATCCTGAAGCGTGGTCAGGCGGTCGGACGTCATCGGGTGGGTGCTGTAGAACTCCGCGTCCGGATTCTTGCTGGCATTGTAGCCATAGCGGAATTCCTGGTTCTGCAGCTTCTTGAAGAACTCGATCGAACCGCGCCCGGAAATGCCGGCGTCGGAAAGGAACTTCGCGCCCGCAGCGTCGGCTGAACTTTCCTGCGCGCGGCTGAAAGCCAGAAACTTGCCCAGCGCGGCCTGCTGCCCGGCCATGAACACGCCAAGCGCGGCATCGGGCGATCCTGCGGCAGCCGCCAGCCCGCCGAGCAGCAGCGACAGTACGGTGATGCCGGTGGCCGGCTTCAGCCCCTCGTTATAGCGGATGATGTGGCCGCCGGTGATATGGCCGAGCTCGTGCGCGATCACGCCCTGCAATTCGTTGACGTTGTCAGCCGCGCTGATCAGCCCCGAATGGATATAGATCGCCTGCCCACCGGCAACGAAGGCGTTGATCGATCCGTCGTTCAGCAGGACCAGATCGATGGCGTTAGGGTTGAACCCCGCCGCCTTGAAGATCGGCGCGGAGGCATCGCGGAACAGCGCCTCGGTCTCCGCATCGCGCAGCACCGATTGCGCTGCGGCAGGCTGGATGCACAGCGACAGCACGGCAAGGAGCGCGAGCAGGCGCGCAAGGAGCAGGGCGGGGATTCGGACTGTCACGGCGCTCGGACTATCGGCCAGCAGCCTGAACCGCAACTGAAGGTGCCGTGACCCTGGCGAGGAACGGCAGCACCGCATCGAGCGCGCGGGTATCGCGCGAGAACGGGCGCGCGAACATCATGATGATGCCTTCGTGGGTCACGCCGTCGAGCAGGACCGGCTGGTTCGGCGCGCCTGCCTCGGTCAATCGCTGGGCCAGCGCCTTGGAATTGCGCGGCTTTACCCGGGTGTCGGCATCCCCGGTCACCAGCAGCAGCGGCGGCGCGTCCTGGCGTGCGAAGTTCACCGGCTGGGTTCCGGAAAGATCAGGCGCATCGCCGAAGCTGTTGATGGTCGCCGGCGAATCGAGGGGCAGGAAATCGAACGGTCCGGCAAGCGAGACCGTCCCGCGGATTACCCGCGTATCCAGCCCCACGCCATTCAGCCAGTGCGGATCAAGCGTGAGCATGACCACGTTGTAGGCCCCGGCCGAATGCCCCATCAGCGCCATGCGCGCCGGATCGCCATGATACTTCGCGGCATTGTCCTGCACCCAGCGCAGGGCGGCAGCGCCGTCCTCCAGCATGCCGGGAAACTTCGCCTGCGGATAGAGCCGGTAACCCGCCAGCACGACCGCATAGCCCTGCGCGCACAGCGTCCGCGCGATGAAGCGATAGTCGTGGGGATCGCCGCTCGCCCAGCTGCCACCATGCACGAACACCACGATCGGCAGCGTGCCCTTGGCGCCTTGCGGCACGAACATCTCGAGCTTTTGCGCCGGGTCCTTGCCATAGCGCTCGGCCGCGACCTGCTGGATCGCGCCATCGCCACCGTTGAGCAGTTTGTCGGCGCCGTCGAGCACGGCCACGGCGTTTTCCTGCATGGCATGGCGGTAGGCAAGATAGCCCACCAGCCCGAGCAGGACGAAGCAAAGCGCCGCCCAGCCGATCCACCCCATGCGTCGCTTGCCCTTGACCGTCCGTGCCATGGGGCACTGGCTAGCAGGCTGCCGCCATTGCGCAAGGCACCTGCAGGGGCAGTGGGTCAGCCGATCAGATGGCGCGCCGCGCGTTCGAACAGGGCTGCGTCATCGTGTACTTCGCCCAGCGCGACGATCTCACCGCTTTCAAGGCGACGCACCACCACCAGCGCGAACTCCTCGCCTTCGGGCGGCGCGATCTCGGTGACCTTGCGTGCCGGCAGCGCGCGCAGCGATTGCGCCAGCGCTTCGGGCCCGCGCTTGGCCAGCGCCTTGCCGGCTTCCTCGCGGCGCAGACGGCGCTCGGCATTGATCACGCCCTTGAGGCCGCCGGCAGCCTCGGAAAGATAGGCACCCAGCTCGCCACGGCGCAGGCCGATGCGTTGCGCATGGGTCAGCGCGGTGGCGTACTCGGTCAGACGCGTCTTGTCGTAGTCGGCGCCGAACACCAGCTTGACCACCGGCGTCATCGGCGCGCGCTCCTGCATGGTCAGCCCTGCGTCGTCCAGCAGTTCGGCAAACTCTTCAGGTTCGGCCTGCGCCGCCAGGGCGAAGTCCCAGGCCCGTCCGATCGCGGCATAAAGCGCGCTGCGGGTGCGGTCCTCGCTCGAATTGGCAACCAAGGCCAGTTCGCGCGCCGAAGCGAGCCAATCGGCCAGGGCTTCCGGTTCATCGGCAGGTGCGCCTGCGGGCAGCGGCAGGATATCGTCGTCGAGCCCAAAGGCGGGCTCAGGAAAGATATCGCCGTCAAGCGAGGCCGGCCCATCGGCCCAGGCATCGGTCGGCTCGATCAGCGGACGGCGCGGCTGGCTCTTGATCGGTGCCGAATCGAGCGCCTGCCCGATTTCCAGCAGCAACTCGTCGGTCGTCGCCTGGTCGGCCAGTTCCTTCCAGTTGATCGCGCCCATGATGTAGTCGATGCGCGTTCCGTCCGAGGAGAACGGCAGCAGGATGCCACGGTAGAGGATTGTGCGGCCAAAGTGGTTCACGAACTCGGCTTCGAAGCCGATCGGTGCCTGATTGGCGATGATCTGCATGTAATGATCGGTGATGCGTGACAGCAGCGATCGGCCGGGCACCTGACTCAGGCGGGTGATCGAGCTTTCCGTGCCGCACTCGTCGGCCAGCTTCGCGCCGAGGAAGGCGATCGCCGGGTCCTCGATCCCTTCGTCGAAGTGCAGCAGCACGAGGTTGTCGGCAAAGTCCGGGTAAGTGCCCGAGAGCAGCGGGGCGACCAGCGGGAACGAATGTTCGCCCAGCAGGCCTGCCCAATAGTTGTAGGCGCGCACCTGCATGCGGCGCTCGTCCTGCCCCACCACCGGCGGCGGCTCGCTCGGCACGTCGTCCTCGAAACCGCCCAGGTCGAGTTCGGCCTCGGCGGCATCACGATCAAATCCACGCAAAGTATCCATCAGGCTCACCTGGTCCCCTTTATGGGATGCAGGTCTGGCGCAACTTCGTGAAGAAGTGCTTAAGTTGCGCCAGTGGAGCTTATGTCAGGTTAACGCGCGGCGATGGCCGCAGCTTTGGCGAGCAGCCGTTCGCTTTGCGCAAGATGCAGCAATTCCGCCATTTTCCCGTTCACCCGCAGGGCGCCCTTGCCGGCGTTGGCAGGGTCGGCAAAAGCCGCAACGATTGCTTCCGCTTCGGCGATATCTCCCTCGGACGGGGCAAAGATGCGGTTGCACACGGCAAGTTGCGCCGGGTGGATCAGCGTCTTTCCATCGAATCCCGAATCGCGCGCCTGTACGCATTCGCCCTCGAGACGTGCGGTATCCTCGATCGCGTTGCACACCCCGTCGAGGATCACGAGGCCATTGGCCCGCGCCGCCAGCACTGCCATGGTCAGCACCGGCAGGAACGCCATCCGCCCCGGCAACTGGGCGATGCCGCTATCCTTGGCAAGATCGTTGAGCCCCAGCACGAAGCCTGCAAGGCGCGTGGTTGCGGCGCAATCGGCAATCCGCTCCAGCGCCAGCACGGCGCGCGGCGTCTCGATCATCACCCACAGCCTGACCTCGGGCGCAAATCCAGCCGCGTCCATCGCTGCGGAAAGCGCCTGGACATCGCCGGCATCGTCCACCTTCGGGGCCAGCACCGCCTCGACCGGCGCCTGCGCCAGCGCTGCGAGATCGTCATGCCCCCAAGGCGTCGACAGGCCGTTGATCCGCGCGATCAGCCGGCGATGCCCGAAGCCGCCTGCCTGCACTTCGGCGACCAGCGCCGCGCGCGCTTCGGCCTTGGCTTCGGGCGCCACCGCATCTTCCAGATCGAGGCACACGGCATCGCAATCAAGGCTGCGCGCCTTGGCCATCGCCCGGGCATTGCTGGCTGGCATGTAGAGAAGCGAGCGCAAAGGGCGGGCGTCGGTCATCGCGAGAACTTTCCGTCTTCAGCTTTTCACGGCAGGAACAGCGTCCAGCCGCCCCTCTTCGCGCGTCGGCATAGGCGCAAAAAAGTGCATGGCAAGCGAAAGCACCAGCCATGCAGCAGCGGCATGAAGTGCGGCCGGCAGGCTCGAGAGATCAGCCACCGTGCCCCAGCACCATGCCCCCAGCGCCATCCCGCCGAACGTGACCGCCTGGTAAATCGACAGGCAGCGGCCGAGAATGTCTTCCGGACTGCGGAGCTGCATCGCGACGTTAAGGCTGGTCATCGCGCTGGCCCAGCCCATGCCGCCCACGAAAGCGGCCACGACTGCCATCGGAATGCCCGTCGCCGAAGCCATCAGCACCTGCGCGCAGGCGAAGATCAGCGTCGCGCCGGTCACCACGGTCTCGCTGCCGAGCCGCTGGCGCACTTTCGAGACGAACAGCGCCGTCACGATCGAGCCGATGCCGAAGCCGCCCAGCATAAGGCCGTAATCGAGCTCGCTGCCCTTGAGCATGTCGCGCGCCACACTTGGCATCAGCGCCTGCAGGCCTGCCGCGCCAAAGCCGATGGCGAGGCCACGCAGCAGGACTTTGCGGATCGGGGAAGACGACGCGCAGAAGCGGACACCCCGGCCGATCGCAGCAAGCATCGGTTCGCGCATCGGCGGCAGCGATTCGGGCCGCCAGCGCGACAGCACCACGATCATGCCAAGATAGCTCACCGCGTTCAGCGCGAAAGCGAGGCTGGTATCCCACAGCGAGATCAATATCCCGCCCAATGCAGGCCCAACGCTCCGCGCCAGGTTGAACGAGATCGCGTTGAGCGAGATCGCCTGCGGCAGATCCTCGCGCCCGACCTGCAGCCGTACCGATGCCTGCCAGGCCGGCCCGTTCAGCGCCGTGCCCATGCCCACCATCAGCGTCAGCGCCAGCAGGGATAATGGCCCGACATTGCCGGTATAGGCGAGCACGGCCAGCACCGAGGACACGACCAGCATGCCCGTCTGCGCCGCCAGCATCACGCGGCGGCGGTCGTAGTTGTCGGCAATGGCACCGGCGAACACGCCCAGCAGCAGGATCGGGATCGTCGCCGAGGCCTGAACCAGCGCCACCAGCACGTGGCTGGTGGTCAGCTCGGTCATCAGCCATGCCGCGCCCACCGACTGGATCATCGAGCCGATGTTGGAGAACAGGTTGGCCGTCCAGATGGCCCGAAATGCGGGGTAGCGGAACGGCGCCAGGGAACTTCGATTGGCAGGCTTGGCAGAAGCGGCTGGCACTACAGGTATCGGACCTTCATCTTCATGCGGACGGGTGCACCGCCGGTTACGTCAAAGGCTGCTGCCTCGAACTTGGGCGCCGACATCTTGACCGGCGCATCGCGCGAGAAGCCGAAGCCTTCCTTCGGCAGGAACAGCGTCTTGTCCATCTTCTTGTTCCTGTTCTCGTCATGCAGGAGAACGATGGCATAGCGCCCCGGCATCACGTCGCGGATCACCAAGGGGCCGGGCTGGTCTGCCCGGATCGAGGCGGTGCGGCGGTTGGGGTCCTTGTCGCATCCTTCCGGAAACAGTTTGGGATTTGCGCTCATGCACAGCCAGATCATGCCCTTGGCATTGCGCAGTCCGTTGATGTCGACCGTTACGCTGGTCGGCGCGGGAGCGTTTCCGGCGAGGAGGAGGGGCAGCAGGAATGCGATGCGCTTCATGGTGCGGACAGTCCCTTGTCTGTGCCGCACAGCCGATCCCAGAAACGGAAATAGAGACCGTAGTTGCAGCGGTAGAGTTCGTGGTGACGATGGTGGTGGCTCGCCGTTATCAGCCAGTTCCCTGCGCCAGAATGAACGAGCCAGCGGGGGAACATCTCCCAGCCCATGTGATTGGTCACGCCCATCACGGTCATCACCAGCAGCACCAGTCCGAGCATCCCGGCATGGATCGGGATCACGAAGACCAGCGCCGGGATCAGCAACGAGACGATCGCCGCCTCTATGGGATGGAAGTTCATGGCGGCCCATGCCGTCGGCGGGCGGCTGGCGTGATGGATCGCGTGGACCTGCCTGAACACCGCCGGGCGATGCATCCAGCGGTGGGTCCAGTAGAACCAGGTGTCATGGATGAAGAGGTAGAGTAGCAGCGAGACCGGCATCCACCACAGCGGATAGGCCAGCGGATCGGTGTAGATCTTCGTCCAGCCGCGCTGCTGCCAGCCCCAGGCGACCACGCCTGCCGGCACGCCATAGATGGCGGCGGTGGCGAGGCTCCAGGTGATTTCCGAACGAATTTGCCTGTCGAGCCCGGCGTAGTGGCCGGGCCGCACCTTGTGCGTCGCCCAGGCGAACATGCCGCTGGTGATCAGGTAGCGCACCGCGACGATCACGGTCATGGCAATCGCCGAGGCTAGAACGCTGTCCATCGCACGGCTCTATGCCAAGGTTTTGGGCGGGAGGACAGCCCTGCCTTGGGGCAGGGCCGAACCTTCCGAAGCTCAGCTCGCGCGGCGAACCTTGTGCTTGTGCGCGCCGACGCCCGGCGCACCGCGCGGACGGAAGCGGCGCGGCTTGCCCGCGTCCTCGCGCTCGCCACCGTTGAGCGTGGCTTCGAGCACCGGATTGCGCACCGGCCCGCGATCGGCAGCGCCGCCGTCACGACGCTCCTGACGCGGCGAGACGTCGCGCGGACGACCGTCGCGACCTTGCGCGCGGCCGCCGTGGGCCTGGCTGTCGCGGCGCTGGCCACCACGTGCTTCGCCACCACGGCCCTGACCTTGGCTGCCGCGACCACCATTGCCGCGTGCATCGCGCGCGTCACGGCGAGCATCCTGCTCCATTTCCGCAGGCTTGCGGCTCGGCGCCGGCAGCCTGGCGGCTTCGGCCATGAAGTTCTCGGGCAAGCCCATCGTATCGATCTTGACCCGGGTCAGCTTTTCGATGTCCTTGAGGTAGGGCTTTTCGTCCGGCGCGCAGAAGCTGATAGCGATGCCGTCAGCCCCGGCACGCGCGGTGCGGCCGATGCGGTGGACGTACTGT
Source organism: Novosphingobium sp. BL-A-41-Hi4B-X5A (assembly GCF_055521705.1). Classification (NCBI taxonomy): domain Bacteria; kingdom Pseudomonadati; phylum Pseudomonadota; class Alphaproteobacteria; order Sphingomonadales; family Sphingomonadaceae; genus Novosphingobium; species Novosphingobium sp. BL-A-41-Hi4B-X5A. The sequence continues at coordinate 2,318,529 of NZ_CM145500.1, forward strand.
TCCGGCACGTTGGGCAGTTCGAAGTTGAACACGTGGCTGACGCCCGAAACGTCGATGCCGCGTGCGGCGATGTCGGTGGCGACGAGCACCGGGCACGAACCTTGGCGGAACGCTTCCAGAGCAGCGGTGCGCTGCGCCTGGCTCTTGTTGCCATGGATCGCACGGGCGTCGATCCCGGCTGAAGTCAGGTGGCGCACCACGCGGTCGGCGCCGTGCTTGGTGCGGGTGAACACCAGCGCGCGGTCAAGCTCCTTGGATGCCAGCAGCGCACGGATGCGCAGCGTCAGCAGGGCCTGCTTCTCGGCCTGGTTGATGAACGTCACGTACTGTTCGACGCGCTCGGCCGTGGTCGAGTTCGGGGCAACCTCGACGCGCACCGGATTGACGATGAACTGCTTGCCAAGGTCCTCGATCGCCTTTGGCATCGTTGCCGAGAAGAACAGGCTCTGGCGGGTCTTGGGCAGCAGGTTGGCCACGCGCTTCAGCGCATGGATGAAGCCGAGGTCCATCATCTGGTCGGCCTCGTCGAGCACGAAGATTTCGGTGCGCGAGAGCGTCAGCGCGCGCTGGTCGATCAGGTCGAGCAGGCGGCCGGGCGTGGCGACGAGAATGTCGACGCCCGGAACCAGACGGCGGGCCTGCTTGCCCACCGGCACGCCGCCGAACACGCAGTCCACCGACATGTTGAGGTAGCGGGCATAGCCCTTCATGTTGTCGGCGATTTGCGCGGCCAGCTCGCGCGTCGGGGAAAGCACCAGCATGCGGCACGAGGCCGGCTTGCGGGGTTGCGGGTTGGCAGCAAGGCGGTGCAGCGAAGGCAGCGAGAACGCGGCGGTCTTGCCGGTGCCGGTCTGCGCGATGCCGAGCAGGTCGCGGCCCTGCAGCAGGGCCGGGATCGCCTGGCGCTGGATCGGGGTGGGATCGTTGTAGCCCTTCGTTTCGAGGGCGCGGAGAATGGGTTCGGCAAGGCCGAGTTCAGCAAAAAAGGACATGAATATGCTTTCGTCGGCGCATCGGCAAAGGGCCGACGCGCGAGGGTGTTCGCTTGTGCGCACGCGCCAAGACGGCACGAGCGGGGTCGATCGTGCGACCCATGCGTGAAAGGGGAAGCGGGCGGGGCAACAACCGTTCGTCCGGAGCGGATTTCTGCCATTTCAGCGAAATCTCACGCCAGCATCCGGACTGCAGCGGAATGGTCCGCCACCGGTCTTGCTGCGGCGCACATAGGCACGAGCGCGCGATAAAGCAAGGAAATTCGGGCAAAAGGCGGTTGCATGCCGCCTCCTGCACCGCCAACGTGACGGCAAAAGGAGTGGGTCGATGCGTTTCACGTCTGGTCTGATGGCTGCTCTTGTGCTCGGCGCTGGCACCGCGCAAGCCGCGCCAAAGGGGGCCGAGGAGAAGATGGCCACCACCGTCGATGCCGAACAGGCGCGCACGCTCAGGTTCCTCGAAACGCTGGTCAACCAGAACTCGGGCAGCCGTAATCTCGAGGGCGTGCGCAAGGTGCGCGATATCGTCGTGCCCGAATTCACCGCGCTGGGCTTCACCTCGCGCTGGATCCCGATGGAACAGACCGGGCGCGCCGGACACCTTGTCCTCACCCACAAGGGGCGCAGGGGTGTGAAGAAACTCCTGCTGATCGGCCACCTCGATACCGTGTTCGAGCCGGACTCCCCGTTCCAGACCTATGTCCTGAATGGTGATAAAGCCACCGGCCCCGGCGTGGGTGACGACAAGGGCGGCATCGCCGTGATCCTCGCCGCCGTTCGGGCCATGCATGCCGCCGGCACGCTGAAGAGCGCCAACATCGAAGTGTTCCTCACCGGTGACGAGGAAGAAGCTGGCTCTCCCACCGAAGTCGCTCGCGCCGATCTCGTTGCTGCCGCCAAGGCTGCCGACATCGCGCTCGATTTCGAAGGCCTGTCACGCGAGAACGGCAGGGACATGGGATCGATCGCCCGGCGTTCCTCGCAAAGCTGGACGCTGGTTATAGAGGCGAAGTCTGGCCACTCCAGCGGCGTGTGGGGCGCAAACGCGGGCGACGGCGCAATCTATGCAGCAGCGAAGATCGTCGACGCCTTTCGCACCGAACTGCCCGAACCCTACCTTACTCTCAATGTCGGCCTGATCGCCGGCGGGGCCGAGGCGGACGTGGCCGAAGACAATGCCCATGTCTCGGCACAGGGCAAGACCAACATCATCGCTGGCAAAGCCGTGGCGCGCGGCGATCTGCGCACCCTCAGTCCCGAACAGAACGCCGCCGCCATGCGCAAGATGGAATGGATCGTCGCGCGCAATTATCCGGGCGTGACCTCGGCGAAGATCACCTTCAGCGAAGGCTATCCGCCGATGGCCCCGACCGAAGGCAACAAGGCGCTGCTCGGCAAGCTCAATCAGGTGAATACGGCGCTCGACCTGCCGCAGATGCAGCCGCTCGATCCGATGAAGCGCGGGGCGGGCGACATCAGCTTCGTTGCCGCATCCGTCGATGGCCTGGTCGGCCTCGGCCCGCACTCGACCGGCGATCACGCGCCGGGCGAAACGGTCGACGTGCCCAGCATTTGGACCCAGGCCAAGCGCGCTGCTCTGCTGATGACCCGTCTCTCGGCAGAGAAGTCCACGCGGTGAGCGAGGCCCACCCGCCCAGTCCCTGCACCGGCGTCTGCGAAGTTGACCGGGTCACCAGCGTCTGCCGCGGCTGCCAGCGCACGCTCGACGAAATCACCGCATGGTTCACCGCCACGGCGCCTGAGAAGCATGCGATCCTGCGCGATCTCGCCGCCCGTCAGAGCGTCAGCATCAGGTCCACATAGCCGTAGGTGGTGTTCCCTGTCGGCGGCGCATTAGGCGCGTCGCGCAGCAGACCTCGCTTGAACAGCACCGCGGCCCCGCCATCCACCTGCAGCAAACCCGGCACGATCCAGTGGCGCACGCGCCCTTCGATCTGGTGCCCGCCAAGGCTTCCGGAACTGCCGCTGGCATCGCGCACGCCGGTCGCGGCAAACTGGTCGCGCCGGTTCTCGGCCCAGGCGGTTCGCCACGCCACGAAAGCATCGGTCCGCTTCGACGGCGTCACTTCCACTCGCAGCGACGGCGAGACGATATTGCTCCGCCGGAATGGCCCATAGAGGCCGTTCGGGCCGAACTCGAAGCGGCGCGCCGAATAGAGCGTGTCGAATCGGGTGAACTTGCGCGGGTCGCCCTTGTCGCCACTCGCGGCATCGAACATCGCCACCAAGCGCGGGCTCCAGCCAGTCGGGAAAGTGTATCCCGCATCGGCGTGGAGGAACCACGCGTACACACCGAGGTCGGTCACGTCCGCCCCACTCGCAGTCCGCCGTGCCTTGCCGAACTGCACCGCGCCTTCGATGTCGTGGTCCCACTCGCCCGCCTTCGCCTTGATGAAGTGCCGCGCCCCCACGGTGCCGATCCGCCGGTTCGCTGTCGCCAGCTTCGCGCCGTCGCGCTCGATCAGGGCGAAGGCATAGGGCTGCAGCGTCCCACCCAGCACTTGCGGCAGGGTTCCATGCGCGCCGAAGAACATCACGTCGAAGTTCTCGCGGTCCCACTGCACCTTGTCGTTGCGGATGCTCGCGGCGTCATCGGGCAGGCGCTGGTGCGGCAGCGCGAACATCAGGTCGAGTTTGCGCCCCTTGCCCCCGTCCAGCGCGAGATGCGCCCCGGTGAAGGCATTGGTCGTATTCCGAAACCGCTGGCGCGCCACCATGCGCCGGTTGCCGAGATCAAGCGTATAGCGCCCCAATGTCAGCGTGCTCTTGCCCGAAAGCTTCACCGCCACGTTCGCCTGCACCAGTTCGAGCGCGTTGACCTCGCCGGCATTGGCGGAAGAGCGCGCGTCCTGCCCCCACGCTCGCGCATCCCACATCTCGGCATTGAACCACACCGGCCCGGCATCATAGCTGGCGGCAAGCTCGGTCCGCAGCGAAATCATGGTGTCTGTTGCAGGCGCGGGGAGGGGCCTGAACTGCCCACCGATCGATTCCACCCGCAGCCGGGTCGAGGCTGACAAAGTCCACGGGCCTTCCTCCGCTCGCGCGGGAAGCGCCAGGCAACAGGCAAGGGCGACGGCAGCAGTTCGCTTCACGATGGGTTTCCACTGGCGCCTCCGTTGTCGGCTGGCGCATTGCCCGCGCCATAGCCCGCACTTGCACGCGGCGCCATAGGCCGCTAACGGCACCCCACGTCACTTGGGGAGTAGCCACCGCGTTGCGCGGCCCTCAGCGTCAACATGCTTGGTCGAGAGGCCATGGCGCAGGCGGCAGGACTTTTTGTCCACCGGGCGAGACCAATGACAGCGAACCCATCGTCCGGGCCGGGCGGAGGGGCACGCTGTCGTTGGCCTGATCGCTCCGCCCGGCCCCGGAATTGCTGATGTTCGAAGCTCTCACTACCTCCACCGCGATAGTCGCCCTCGCCGAGGTTGGCGACAAGACGCAGTTGCTGGCGATCATCCTTGCCACGCGGTTCAAGCGCCCGCTGCCGATCGTGCTCGGCATCCTTGTCGCAACCCTCGCCAACCATTTCCTCGCCGCACTGCTCGGTGCGACTGCTGCGGCCTACCTTGATGGCCAGTGGTTCCGCTTCGCCGTCGCCATTGGTTTTGTCGCCATGGGTCTGTGGACGCTGGTGCCCGACAAGATGGACGAGGACGAACCTCCCAAGCCCTCGCGCTTTGGCGCCTTCCTCACCACGCTGGTCGCGTTCTTCATCGTCGAGATGGGCGACAAGACGCAGATCGCCACGATCGCGCTGGGTGCGCGCTTCAACGATGCCCTTGCTGTCACGGCCGGGACCACGCTCGGCATGATGCTTGCCAACGTGCCTGCGGTGTTCTTCGGCAACGAACTGATCAAGCGCGTGCCTCTGGATGTCGTCCGGATGATTGCCGCTGCGCTGCTCGTTGCCACGGGTGTTTGGCTGTTCGTCCAGACCCTCGGCATCTTCTAAGCCTTTACGTGTTCGGTATTTGTTCTAAAGTGCCGACATGATCGAATCAGCCGCTACCGCCTCGGATGTGATCGAACGCGAAGCCCGCGCGGTCGCGCGCGGCATCTGCCGCCTGTTCGCCCGCAACGACATCTGGTGCCTGCCCGAAATGCCGCTGCGTTCGGGCAGGCGCGCTGATCTCATGGGCATCGATGCCAAGGGGCAGGTCGTGATCGTGGAGATCAAGGTTTCGCGCGCGGACCTGCTCGGCGATGGCAAGTGGACCGATTACCTCGATCACTGCGACCGGTTCTACTGGGGTCTTGCCCCCCATCTTGACCGTGCCGTGCTCGAAACCGAGGACTTCCTGCCCCATGCCTGCGGGGTGATCGTCGCCGACGGCTATGATGCCGAGATACTGCGCCCGGCTCCCACCATTCCGCTGGCTGCTGCGCGCCGGAAGGCCGAAGTTGAACGGCTTGCCCGTGCATCGCTGCGCCGCCAGCTAGTCGGCATTGATCCCCAATGCGCCGCATGGGGCGGTTGATCAGGCCCGCCGCTTTATTCCCAGAGGCGGCACCAGCGCCAGCAAGGCGGCGCGGGATGCCAGGAATTCATGCCAAAGCGCGGTTGCGGCCGGGCCGGGGGTTTGCCCGCGCGCCGAAACTGCGAGCAAGGCCGCCAGTCCCGGCTCCATGATCGCGGCGAGATCGTCCACACCCTGCTTGGCCAGATCATAGCGCCACCCGCCGGTATCACGCATGATCGCCGGGAAGTTGCGCACTTCGGGCTTGCGCATTTCCTGCTGCAGTCCCGCCAGGGTACAGACCACGGCCGCGGCATCGTGCAGTGCCGACCACTTCATCGACATGGCGTTGCCAGCGGCATGGCCAAATTCGGCCCGGCCCGCCTGCGGCGGCGCAGCGCGCGAATCACCTGATGACGTCGAAACCCCGTTCATGGCTTCGGCGTAGCCCGCAACCGGTTCCCAAATTGCTAAGCGCAACTGGAACACAAAATCGCTGGCATGCCCGCCAAGGCGCTGCTAGGTGCCGTCTCGGCCCTGCACCCGTAGCTCAGCTGGATAGAGCGTTGCCCTCCGAAGGCAAAGGCCACAGGTTCGAATCCTGTCGGGTGCGCCATTACCATTCGCTGTGATGATCGTCGGCTGCGCGCGCGAAAGCTCAGGTCCCCGCGTCGGACGCCAGCACCCTCTGCCTTGACACATTGTCGTGAGCGCCCAAGAGGTCGGCACCCCTTTCGTTGAAGCAGGTCCTTTGCATGTTCCGGCGCGTCGCCTCCCTGCTCGATCCCTTCCTGCTTGCCCTTGTCGCAACAGTCGTCCTCGCCAGTCTGCTGCCGGCGCGTGGCGCATTCGTACCGCTGGTGGATGGTGCGGCGGATGCGGGGATCGTGCTGCTGTTCTTTCTTCACGGTGCCAAGCTGTCGCGTGAGGCGATCTGGGAGGGGGCCCGCAACTGGAGATTGCACCTTGCCGTGCTGGCGACGACTTTCGTGCTGTTTCCGCTTCTTGGGCTTGCCGCTCGCGCCCTGCCGTTTCTCCCGGTCGAGTTCGGCGCGGGCCTGCTCTTCCTCGCCCTGCTGCCGTCCACGGTACAGTCCTCCATTGCCTTTACCGCCATCGCGCGCGGCAATGTGGCCGCCGCAGTCTGTGCCGCGTCGTTCTCGAACTTCGCCGGGATTTTCGCCACGCCTGCGCTTGTTGCCGTGCTGATGGGCGGGGCAACGGGCGGGTTTTCCTGGGCTTCTGCCGAAACCATCGTGCTGCAGCTGCTGCTTCCCTTCGTGGCAGGGCACCTGCTGCGTCCGTGGATTGGCGGCTTCATCGCCCGTCACAAAACCTTGCTCGGCAAAGTCGATCGCGGATCGATCCTGCTCGTCGTTTATGCTGCGTTCGGCGCAGCCGTTGTCGAGGGACTTTGGCAGCGCGTTGCGCCCGTCAGCCTGCTCGTGCTGACGCTGGTCTGCCTCGTCATGCTGGCGCTGGTCCTTGCCGCCACCTGGCAGACCGCCAAGGCGATGAAGCTCCCGCGCGAGGATGCCATTGTCCTGCTGTTCTGCGGCTCGAAGAAGAGCCTGGCCTCTGGCGTGCCGATGGCGGGCGTGTTGTTCCCGGCGGCTTCGGTCGGCATCGTGCTGCTGCCCGTGATGGTGTTCCATCAGCTGCAGCTCATCGCCTGCGCCCTCATCGCACCGCGCTTGGCCCAAGGTGCCCCGGAATAGCAAACGGCGGCGAAGCCTGAAGCTCCGCCGCCGCCTTGAATGCCGATCCGATCAGAAACGGTCGGCGTTCATGACCTTGGTCCATGCCGCCACGAAGTCGGTCACGAACTTGGCCTTGGCATCGTCCGAGGCATAGACCTCGGCCACCGCGCGCAGTTCGGAGTTTGAGCCGAACACGAGGTCGACAGGCGTCGCCGTCCACTTGGGCGTACCGCTCGCCCGGTCCTTGCCCTCATAGAGCCCCGGCGTCGCCGACTTCGCCCAGACCGTGTCCATCGACAGCAGGTTGACGAAGAAGTCGTTGCTCAGCGTGCCCGGCCGGTCGGTGAACACGCCCGCCTTCGATCCACCCGCATTCGCGCCGAGCGCGCGCATGCCGCCCAGCAGCACGGTCGTCTCGGGCACGGTGAGGCCAAGCATGTCGGCCTTGTCGACCAGCGCCTCGGTCGGCCCATAGAACGAATCCGCCGCATAGTAGTTGCGGAAGGCATCGGCCTTGGGCTGGAGGTAGTTGAAAGATTCGACTTCGGTCTGCGCCTGCGTCGCATCGACGCGGCCTGGCGTGAACGGTACGCTCACATCTTGGCCCGCCACCTTGGCCGCCTGCTCGATCGCGGCATTGCCGCCCAGCACGATCAGGTCGGCCAGGCTTACCTGCTTGCCGCCCTTCGCCGCCTTGTTGAAGCCCAGGCGGATTTCCTCGAGCTTGGCCGTCACCTTGGCCAGCTCCGCCGGATCGTTGACCGCCCAGTCCTTCTGCGGAGCAAGCCGCACGCGCGCGCCATTGGCCCCGCCGCGCATGTCGGTGGCGCGGAAGGTCGAGGCCGAGGCCCACGCCGCGCGCACCAGCTCTGCCGTGGTCAGGCCCGACGACAGGATCGAACCCTTCAGCGCCGCGACGTCAGCCGCATCGACGGGCGCGTAGCTGGCCTTTGGCAGCGGGTCCTGCCAGGTCATCGTCACCGACGGCGCATCCTTGCCGAGATAGCGCGCCTGCGGACCCATGTCGCGGTGGGTCAGCTTGAACCATGCGCGGGCAAAGGCATCGCTGAAGGCCTGCGGGTTCTTCTTCCAGCCCAGCGTGATCTTGCGGAAGCCGGGGTCCTCGCGCATCGCGATGTCGGTGGTGAACATGATCGGCGCATGGCGCACGTCAGGACGGTGTGCGTCTGGCACCAGATTGGCTGCTGCCGGGTCCTTCGGGATCCACTGCGTCGCGCCCGCCGGGCTCTTGGTCTTGACCCATTCGAAGCCATAGAGGTTGTCGAGGTATTGCGTGGTGAAGGCAATCGGATTGGCCGACCATGCGCCTTCAAGCCCGCTGGTCACGGTGTCCTCGGCATTGCCCTTGCCGCACTTGTTGGCCCAGCCAAGACCCTGCTGTTCGATCTTCCCCTGCCCGGGATCGTTGCCGACGCATTCCTCCGGCTTATGCGCGCCGTGTGCCTTGCCGAAAGTGTGGCCACCGGCGATCAGCGCCGCTGTCTCCTCATCGGTCATCGCCATGGCGCCAAAGGCGCGGCGGATGTCCGCCGCAGCCGCCAGAGGATCAGGCACCCCGTTCGGACCTTCGGGGTTCACATAGATCAGGCCCATCTGCGTCGCGCCCAATGGCCCCTTGAGGTTGCCCTTGCCATCGCGCCGCTTGTCGTCGAGCAGCTTGGTCTCGGGGCCCCAGAACACCAGATCGGGCTGCCAGGCATCGACACGGCCACCGGCAAAGCCGAGCGTCTTGAAGCCCATGTCCTCCATGGCGACATTGCCGGTGAGGATCATCAGGTCGCCCCAAGAAAGCTTGCGCCCGTACTTCTGCTTGATCGGCCAGACGAGCCGGCGGGCCTTGTCGAGGTTGACGTTGTCCGGCCACGAATTGAGCGGCTCGAAGCGCAACTCGCCGCCGTCCGATCCACCACGCCCGTCTCCGGTGCGATAAGTCCCCGCGCTGTGCCAGGCCATGCGGATAAAGAACGGGCCGTAGTGGCCATAGTCCGCCGGCCACCACGGCTGCGGCGTTGTCAGCACTTTGCGGATGTCGGCCTTCACCGCGTCGAGGTCGAGCGATGCGAACTCCTTGGCATAATCAAAGTCGGGGCCATAGGGATTGGCCTTGGTCGCCTCATTCTGCCGCAGCGCGGTCAGGTCGAGCGTCTTGGGGTACCATTCCTTCGCGGCGGGTTCGCTTGTCGGCGTAACGGTTTCGGCCATTGCGGCACTGCCGAGCGGCAAGGCGGCCACAAGCACGGCGGCCAGCGCAATCCTGCTGATCTGCATGAGTTTCTCTCCTCCTGTTGCCCCGCGCGATAGCGGGCTGACAATCGGATAAATCGCTCAATGTTTGCAGACCAACGGGTTAGTTCTATCACAGTTATCGCGAAGGTCGTTCATCCTGTCGCAATTCAGCAATGATTCCGATGGGAGAAATGCGCGAACCCAGGTGAATGGATTCCGGCTTTCGCCGGGATGACGCACGAAAGTGGAAAGTCGCGTTGCAAGCCAAGCACCTGCGAGCCAGCATCCGGCTAACCAACGATCAGCAAGGATCGTCGCCCCGGCGCAGGCCGGGGCCCACAACCTCACGCGCAAGGCACCGCGCTTGCAAATCAAGCAGTAAGGTTTCCCCGAAGGGAGGAACCAAGCCCGAATTCAGCGATGTCGTGAAGTAGGAAACTGGAGCGGGCGAAGGGATTCGAACCCTCGACCCCAACCTTGGCAAGGTTGTGCTCTACCCCTGAGCTACGCCCGCTCGTGCGTTTCTGGCCGGTGGGAAGTGCCCCGTCCGGCTGGGGTGTGGGCGCCTCTAACGGTGACTCGGAAAGAGCGCAACACCAAAAATGCATGAGATGCGAAGTCTTTCGCAAAACCCCCGTTTCCCCTTGCCGAAGCGCGATGCGTTCCCACATTGTGCGGCACATCTAAATACATCGACCGGAGACGCATCTTGGCCAGCATGGGGCTCAATCTCGACGAACAGAAGGCAGTGGACCGCTTCCGCAAGAACGTGGTTGAGCCGTCGATGACCAAGCTGGTGATTCTCGATTTCTGGGCCGAATGGTGCGGGCCGTGCAAGGCGCTGACGCCGGTGCTCGAAAAGGTCGCCGCCGAGTATGCCGACAAGGGCGTGATCCTCGCCAAGGTCAATGTCGACGAGGAACAGTTCATCGCCGCGCAGTTCCAGGTGCGCTCGATCCCCACGGTCTATGCGATGTTCCAGGGCCAGCCAGTGGCCGACCTGACGCCCGCACGCACCGAATCGCAACTCAAGCAGTACCTCGACCAGATTCTCGCCAAGCTGCCGGTGCAGGGCGGTGAGCCCGAACAGGACGTCACCCCGCTGCTCGCGATGGGCGAGGAAGTACTGGCCGAAGGCGATGGCGAGCGGGCAGCCAGCATCTTTGCCCAGATCGTCGAGATCGCACCCGACAATGCCCCGGCCCACGCCGGCCTCGTGCGCGCACTGATTGCCGCAGGCCAGAAGGACGAGGCGCAGGCCGTGCTCGATTCGCTTGACCCCAAGCTCGCCGCCGATCCGGCCCTGGCTCAGGCGCGCTCGGCGCTGGCACTGGCCGAGGATCCGCCGGAAGAGGGCGAACTCGCGGCCCTGCGCGCCGCAGCGGCTGAGCGACCGGCAGACATGGACGCCCAGCTCGCCTTTGCCAACGGCCTCTATGCCGCCGGCCAGCGTGACGAGGCCGCGGCCAAGCTCCTTGCCATGATCGCCGCCGACCGCGAATGGAACGAGGGCGCGGCCAAGGCTCGCCTGCTGCAAATCTTCGAGGCGATCGGGCTGGAAGATCCCTGGGTTGCGGCCACACGCCGCAAGCTCTCCACCGTGCTGTTCGGTTGACCGCGATGGGCGCGAGCGCAAACACGACGCGCCTGTCGATCTTCCCGCTGACGGGCGCGGTCCTTTATCCCGGCCTGCAGCTGCCGCTGCACATCTTTGAACCCCGCTATCGCGCCATGGTCAGCGATTCGCTGGCGCGCGACCGGCGTATCGCGATGATCCAGCCGCAATCGCCGGTCGACGGCGCGCCGCTGTTCAGCGTGGGCTGCGTCGGCAAGATCGCCGATGTCGAAGCGTTGGAGGATGGGCGCTTCAACCTCGTGCTCGAAGGCATCGCGCGCTTCCGCATGATCCGCGAACTCGACGTGACCACGCCGTTCCGCCAGATCGAGGCCGAACTGCTCACCGACGACATGGCCGAAGCGCTGAGCGCGGTCGAGCGCGCGTCGTTCGAACAGGAAGCCCGTCGCTTCGCCGATGCCCAGGGCTATGCGGTCGATTGGGACTCGGTCGGCCGACTGGACGACATGTCGCTGATCAACGGCGTCTCCCAGATCGCGCCGTTCGATGCCGCCGCCAAGCAGGCCCTGCTCGAAGCCGATTCCCTCGCCGCCCGTTGCGAGCTGCTGGTCCAGCTCATGCAGTTCTTCGGCAAGCGCGACAGTGACGACGGCGGGCGGGTAACGCTTCAGTAAACCTCGGGCGAGGCGAGAAATATTGTGCGAATGATTGCTTGCGCCATACTTCTCTTGGTTACCGCTTGCCAACCGGAGCGATCCACCGCTTTAGCAGCCGACGAGGGTGCCGTCCCCCCTTCGGAGCCAAACTTTGCTTCAGGCTACAATCTTGACGAAAACTTCGAGATTGCAGTGAGCAGCGGCATCTCGCTCGAGCCGCAGTTCATTTTAATCAAAGTGACTGACGCAAACTCGGGAGTTTCCAAGTCCGGTTGTGTTGATGCCAATACGCTGTTCGGTTCGATCCACCGTGAGCATAAGTTGGGCTACGATGATCAGTCTCTCAAAACCGTCGGCAAGTTGGTTTTAGAAAAGCCGTTGAGAACTTTCAGTTTCAAAAATGGAGAGGCGTTAGCAAATTTGGATTTTGCCGGACTTGAGACGGCGAACCGCGAAGTGTGCACCTTGGTTCGCAAGGGCATCCGCGTGTGGCGTACGGATACCGGCAAGATACAAACGGATAGAGACATGCCTCCGCCAAGCTAACCTGCAGTACCGCAAGTCAGAACTGCGCCTGAATTCCGTCGATCACGAACTGCGCCGCCAGGGCCGCCAGCAGCACGCCGAGCAGGCGGGTGATCACGGCCTCGACCTGCGCTCCCAGCGCGCGGATCAGTGGCCGGGCTGCGACCAGCGCGATGAAGCTCAGCACCATCACCAAGGCCAGCGCGCCGAGGATCACGGCAGTCTCATTGATCCCGTTGGCCCGCGCGGTCAGCAGCATGACCGAGGCGATCGAGCCGGGGCCGGCCAGCATCGGCATGGCCATCGGGAAGACCGAGACATCCTCCACCTGCGGCTGGGCCGTGCGCACCTTCTCGGCTCGCTCCTCACGCCGTTCGGTGCGCTTCTCGAACACCATGTCGAGCGCGATCAAGAACAGCATGATGCCCCCGGCAATGCGGAAGCTGTCGAGCTCGATGTGCAGAGCGCCCAGCAGGTCCTCGCCGAACAGCGCGAAGACCAGCAGGATGCCGGTGGCGATCAGGCAGGCACGCAGGGCCATGGAGAACGCCTGTTTCGCCGTCGCATTGGCAGTGAGGCCGGCGTAGATCGGCGCACAGCCGGGCGGGTCGATCACCACGAACAGCGTGACGAAGGCGGAGAGAAACAGCTGCCACATCGTCTCAGGCTCCGTTCGCTTTGAAGCTGCGTGCGATGACTTCCTGCATTGCGCCGTCCTTCCAGATCCACGCCGTGAAGCGGCGGCTGCCATCGGGCATCACGCTCGACCGCCACGCCAGGCTGCCGTCGCGCGATTGGCCGTCCTTGCTGTCGCCGCCGTCGGATGCCGGAATGGCTCCGGCAAGCGGACGCATGGGAGGAAGCTTGCTGTCCTCCTTGCGCTCGCGCTTGCTGCCGGGCTGCGGCGCAGGGTCGCTGGCCGGACGACGGCGGACCGGGCAATCGGCGACCTTGCCTTCGGCCCAGTCCACCTCACGCAAAGGCGAGGCGAGATTCTGCCCATCATCAAGCACCCACTTCCAGTCGACCTTGCCCTTGAACTGGCGCTGCCACACGGTGACATATTCGCCGTCTCCGCCTGAGGGACCCTGCCATGCGCCATAGGTCAGCCCGGCGGTGCCATCGCAGCTGATCCACGCCAGGTGCGGCGCCCACTTTACCGGCGCGGGCGGGTCCTTGCGGTCTTTGAGCAAGGTTTTGGCAAGCTTGCGCCCGCCCTCGAACATTTCGGCGGTCTCGTCGGCGGTCTCGCGGAAAGCAGTCCACTGGCCCTTGTCGCGGACAAGGCGGGCAAAGCCGATGTCCGCGGCGATCAGCGCCGAAGGATTGGCATAGGCGCGCTGCGGCCGGCCCGACCTTTGCGAATCAGCGGCAGGCTCCGACAACGCGGGGGCGGCGGCAAGCAGGAATGCGAGGGGTATCAGGCGCTTCATCGCATCAGCCTAGCCGATGCGCCGCAGCCTGCCCACCCCGCGCAGGGTAGATCAGATCGCGTCTGCGGCCAGCTCCAACCCTTCGTTGCGATAAGCTGCAACGAGTGCGTTGCGCAGCAGCACGGCGATCGTCATCGGGCCGACGCCGCCGGGCACCGGCGTGATGGCCGAGGCAACTTCGGCGGCAGAGGCATAGTCCACGTCGCCCACAAGCTTCGTCTTGCCGGCTTCGGCGCCGGGCACGCGATTGATGCCCACGTCGATCACGGTCGCGCCCGGCTTGATCCAGTCGCCCTTGACCATCTCGGGACGCCCCACCGCAGCCACCACGATATCGGCCCGCTTCACCACTTCGGCGAGGTTCTTGGTGCGGCTGTGCGCCACGGTGACGGTGCAACTTTCCGCGATCAGCAGTTGCGCCATCGGCTTGCCAACGATGTTGGACCGCCCGATCACCACTGCGTCGAGGCCGGAAAGGTCACCAAGCTTGTCCTTGAGCAGCATCAGGCAGCCCAGCGGCGTGCAGGGCACGAAGCCCGGCTGCCCCACGGCAAGGCGGCCGGCGTTGGTCACGTGAAAGCCGTCGACGTCCTTGTCGGGATTGATCGCGGCGATGACCTTCTGCTCGTCGATGTGCTTGGGCAGCGGCAGCTGGACAAGGATGCCATCGACAGCTGGGTCGGCGTTGAGCTTCTCGACCATCGCCAGCAGATCGGCTTCCGAAGTCTCGGCAGGCAACTTGTGCTCGAAGCTGTTCATGCCGGCCTCGAGCGTGCTCTTGCCCTTGGAGCGCACATAGACTTGGCTTGCCGGGTCTTCGCCCACCAGCACCACGGCGAGGCCAGCCTTGCGCCCGGCCTGCGCTTCGAACGCAGCGGCAAGGTCGCCCACGCGGGCGCGCAGGGTGGCGGCGAAGGCCTTTCCGTCGATCACGGCAGCAGTCATCGTCTATAATCTAGCGAGTTTGCGCTTCACATTCCGGCCGAGGAAGCGGCAATGCCGCTCAGCAGGATCGTCAGCAGGTTGAGGCCGATGATCAGCACCATCGGCGAGAAATCGAGCGCGCCAGTATCGGGCAGGATCTTGCGGATCGGCCGCAGCATCGGCTCAAGGATAGCGTTCAGCGCCTTCCACACCGCCGCAACCGCATTGTTGTGCATGTTCACGACATTGAACGAGATGAGCAGGCTCAGCACGAACTGCACGATGACCACTACGACAAGGATGTTCACGAGGTAGTTGATCATGGCGATCAGCGTGTAGAGCAGCATCGGTGCAAATCCTCGACGGCAGAGTGAGAGCGAGCCATGCTCCTAGCCGACCCTCTTGCCGGGCCACAAGTGCCCGCGATGCCGCTACAGGGCAGCGATGGCGCCGCTCTGTATGTGCTACTTACAATTTAGGCAAGCTGTGCCGCTGTCGGTCTTAGGGCTTCAAGGTCGTGCTGTCGATGTGCCAGCGCAACTGTTCGGCCGATGCTCCGGGCACGTTGTTGACACGGCGCAGGATGACCTCGCCGGTGATCGTGCGGTCACCATCGGTGATGACGACCGGCGCGGTGTAATAGATCGAACCGGCCGCACCTTCCTGCTGGCCCTCGCTGATGACCACCGATGGCGCCTTCAGCCTGCCCCAGGTTTCGGCGAACATCGCGCCGTCCATGCCGCTGCGATCGCCCTTGTCTGCCCAAAAGGCGCGGACACTGCGCCAGTCGCGCGCTTCGATGGCGGCGGCGAAAGCGTCGAGCACGTCCTCGGGCCGCTTGGCGAGCGAGGGCTGAGCCGCCTCGCCGGACAACGCAGGCTCGGCCTTCTGCACAGGGCTGCCGGAAGACAGCGCGGCCGGCGCAGCCATTGCTGCGCTCTCTTCTGCAGGGGACGCCGGTCCCCGCTGGCAGCCGCCAAGGTGGAAGACGAGTGCTGAAGCAGCAGCCATGACAAGTGCGGTGCGGATCATGCCGCAGGGACGAGTGGCAGCCGGTCCGGTTCCGTCCGTTAATGCAATCATCATCCAATTCGGAGGATGAGCTGCGTCCGTCAGGCGCGGATCAGCGTCCCAGCACCGCGCGCGGTGAAGATCTCCAGCAGCATGGCATGGGGCACGCGCCCGTCGAGCACGACAGTCGCCTCGCAGCCTGCCTCGACCGCGTGGACGCAAGTCTCGAGCTTGGGGATCATGCCCCCGCTGATCGTGCCGTCCTCGGCCAGCCGTGCGATGTCGGCGGGGCGCAGGTCGGTGAGCAGGTTCTTGTCCTTGTCGAGCACGCCCGGGACATCGGTCAGCAGGAACAGGCGCGATGCGCCCAGCGCTGCGGCAATCGCGCCGGCCATGGTGTCGGCGTTGATGTTGTAGGTCTCGCCATCCGGCCCCACGCCGATCGGGGCGATCACGGGGATCATTCCGGCATTGACGATGGTGTCGATCACGGTCGTATCGATCCGGTCGGGCTCACCGACGAAGCCGAGGTCGACCACGATCGGATCGCCATCTTCGCCTTCAATCGCCTTGGGCGACTTCTTTGACTGGACCTTGCGGGCAACGACCATGCCGCCGTCCTTGCCGGAAATACCGATGGCCTTGCCACCTGCGCGGGCGATCCAGCTGACCAATTCCTTGTTGATCGCACCGGCCAGGACCATTTCGGCGACTTCGGCGGTCTGCTTGTCGGTCACGCGCAGGCCGTCGACGAACTGCGATTCGATGCCGAGCGCTTTCAGCATCCGCCCGATCTGCGGCCCGCCGCCGTGAACGACGACCGGGTTGATCCCCACCGCCTTCAACAGCACGATATCCTCGGCAAAGTCCTGTGCCAGTTCGGGATCGCCCATCGCGTGGCCGCCGTACTTCACCACGAAAGTCTTGCCGGCATAGCGCTGGAGATAGGGCAGCGCCTCGGTCAGGGTCTCGGCCTTGGCAAGCATCGCGGGGTCGTGGTTCTGGCTCATGCGCGCGCCCTTACGCGCAATGCCTGCAGAATCCAATATTGGCGTTGCGCGCGTAACGGCAGCTTATGCCGCGTTGTCGAGTCTGCGGCCGATCTTCATTACCAGCGCGATGATCAGCGGCACCAGCACTGCCGACAGCACAACCTTGGCCAGCATCTGCCCCGCCATCAGGGTGGCAATCGGGCGCACGCCATAGAACGAGACCGAAATGAAGATCAGCGTGTCGACAACCTGCGAAAGCGCTGCGGCAATGAATCCGCGCACGGCAAGAAACCGCCCAGCCGCACCGCGCAGGCGATTGAAGATCCACACGTTCAGCGTCACCGACACGCCATAGGCCATGATCCCGGCCAGCATCATCCGCCATGATTGGCCAAGGATGATCGGGAAGGCTTCCTTGGCGGGTTCGTACATGCCGGGGTCGGTCGGCAGGTTCAGCACGAACAGCGTCAGCGCGATGGCAAAAGCCAGCGGCAGGAAGCCATAGCGGACAAGGCGGTCTGCGGCGTCCTTGCCGTGCAGTTCGGCAATGCCGCTGGAAATGGCGACGAGGGTGAGGAAGGGAAATATTCCGGCCTCCACCGCAAGGGGGCCGAGCGCCACCTGCTTTGCGCCCAGCACACCGCCCAACGTCACCATTCCGCCATAGAACAGCGCGAAGAGGAACAGCGAACGGGGGATTGCGGCAGCAGGCGCGGTGGTATCGTGCATTTCGGGCCGATAGCGCGCTTTTAACCTCCCGCCAATTCGCTATTAGAAACCATTGCAACCAATTTGCCTCTCGGAGCAAGTCCTTCCCGATGCGTGTCGCTTCCAGTCTTCTCGGGATGGTGCTCATCCTTGCCCTCGCTTTCCTGCTCTCGTCGAACCGTCGCGCTATCCGCCTGCGCGTGGTGGCTGCGGCTTTCGCGCTGCAGGCCGGCTTTGCCGCGCTGGTGCTCTATGTCCCGGTCGGCAATCGCCTGCTGCAAGGTGCGGCGGGCGGGGTGGAAAGCTTGCTCGGCTTCGCCCGCGCGGGCGTGCAGTTCCTGTTCGGCCCCTTGGCAGACCCGGCGATCGGCGGCACCAGCTTTGCCATTTCGGCGCTGCCGGTGATCGTGTTCTTCGCCGCGCTGATCTCGATCCTTTACTACCTCGGCGTGATGCAACTGGTGATCCGCTGGATCGGCGGCGCGCTGGAAAAGGTCACCGGCATCAGCAAGGTCGAATCGCTGTGCGCTGCCAGCAATATCTTCGTGGGGCAGAGCGAATCGCCGCTCGTGATCCGGCCCTATCTGGCAGGGCTCAACCCCAGCCAGCTGTTCTGCGTGATGACCGTGGGCATGGCGGGTGTTGCGGGCACGATCCTTGCCGCCTACGCCAGCATGGGCATCCGCATCGATTATCTGGTGGCCGCCGCCTTCATGTCCGCGCCCGGCGGCATTCTCATGGCCAAACTGATGATGCCCGACGAGCCGCCGGTCCCCGCCGAAGTCGCCGACGAGGCCCTGCCCAACCCTCACGTCAAGCCCAGCCTCGCCTCTGACGAGGAAGAGCGCCCTGCCAACATCATCATGGCCGCCAGCCAGGGTGCGCAAACCGGCGTGAAGCTGGCCGTTGCGGTCGGCGCGATGGTGCTGGCCTTCGTGGCGCTGGTCGCGCTGGCCAATGGCATCCTTGGCTGGATCGGCGGCTGGTTTGGCGCGCCAGACCTCTCGTTCCAGATTGTGCTCGGCTATGTCTTCGCGCCGGTCTTCTATCTTCTCGGCGCAGACGGCTGGACCGAGGCGATGCAGGCAGGCGGCCTGTTCGGCAGCAAGATCGTCCTCAACGAATTCGTCGCCTTCATCGAACTGGGCAAGGACACTGCGCTTTCCGCGCACACCGTCGCCATAGTCACTTTCGCCCTGTGCGGCTTTGCCAACTTCAGCTCGATCGCAATCCAGATGGCCGTCACCGGCGGCCTCGCCCCCAACCAGCGCCCCGTCATCGCCAAGCTCGGCATCCGCGCCCTTGTGGCCGGCGCGCTAAGCAATCTGATGAGTGCTGCGCTGGCGGGGTTGTTCCTCAGCCTTTAAGGCTCGACCCCACCCTTGAAATCGTTGGCCCGGACTTGATCCGGGGCAGGGCCTTTCTTCGGCGAACGAAAGAAGAAGCCTATGCCTGGATCAAGTCCGGGCCGACGATGAAAGCGGGATCACCCGTAATGCGCGGCCAGCAGGTCTACCGCCTTGGCCAGTTCCCCATCGAGGTAGCCCAGCAGCTTGTGCCAGTCGTGCGCGCCTGCAAGTTCGCCCGGTCCGTCCGATACGCCGCGCAGGCCAACCAGTGGCACGCCGAATGTGCGCGCCGCGCGGGCGACGGCGTAGGTTTCCATGTCGACCATGTCTGCGCTCACCCGGTCCCAGTGATCGCCGCTGACGACATCGCCCCCGCTCGACAGTGTGGCGATGGGCAGGTCCAGTGGCGTTTCCAGCGGCAGTTCCTTGGGTTCATCTAGATAGGGCACGACGCCGGGTTCCACGCCCAACGCAGATGCGTCCATGTCGCGCCACGAAACGCTGCCGATCTGGTGGATTGATCCCAGCGCACAGCGCCGCGATCCGGCCGAGCCGAGGCAGACGATCAGGTCGGGCAGGGTGCCCGCTGCCTCCAATCGCGCCAGCGCCACGCCCACGTGCAGCGCCGCCTCGACAGGTCCGATGCCGGTGATCAGCGGCACGAACCGCGCGCGCAAGTGTGGGCCGTACTCCGGCTCGGCCGCCATCACAAACAAGGCGCGCTTCTTCCCCAGAGCTGTCAGCTCAACCATTCGCCTGCGCCTTCAGTTGATAAAGCAGGTCCAGAGCCTCGCGCGGCGACAGCGCGTCGATGTCGAGGCCGTTGAGGCGTTCGCGCAGGGCGTCCACCTTTTCTTCTGCCGCTTCGATCGCGGCGGCAAACAGTGGCAAGTCATCCAGCCCCGCAGCCAGCCCGCCGGTGGCAGCGCGGCCCTTCTCCAGCTTTTCCAGCACCGATTTGGCGCGCTTGAGAACCGGCGCGGGAACGCCAGCCAGCCGCGCTACCGCCAAGCCATAGGACTTGTCCGCCGGGCCTTCCGCCAGCTCGTGGAGCAGCACTAGATCGCCCTTCCACTCCCGCGCGCGGACGTGGTGGAGCGAGAGCGCATCGCAAGCTTCAGCAAGGCGCGATAGCTCGTGGTAATGTGTCGCAAACAGGCAGCGGCACTGGTTGATCGAATGAATCGCCTCAGCCACCGCCCATGCCAGCGACAGTCCGTCATAGGTCGAGGTGCCGCGCCCGACCTCGTCGAGGATGACGAAGCTGCGCTCCGTCGCCTGGCTCAGGATCGCCGCCGTCTCGACCATCTCGACCATGAAGGTCGATCGGCCACGCGCGAGGTTGTCCGCAGCACCGACGCGGCTGAACAGGCGGTCGACCAGCCCGATCGTCGCACCTTGAGCCGGCACGAAGCCGCCCGCTTGCGCCAGCAGCACGATCAACGCGTTCTGGCGCAGGAAAGTCGATTTACCGCCCATGTTCGGCCCGCCAACCAGCCAGAGCCGGTCCTGCGCATTGAGCGCGCAGTCGTTGGCGACAAAGCGTTCGCCCTTGGCTGCCAGTGCGGCCTCCACCACCGGATGCCGCCCGCCCATGATTTCGAGGCAAGGCTCGTCCACCACGCGCGGCAGGGCCCAGCCGCCTTCGGAAGCACGTTCGGCCTGCCCTGCCGCCACGTCGATCCGGGCCAGCGCGGCAGCTGTGGCGGCAATTGCTTCTTTGCCGCGGACAGCGTGGGCCACCAGTTCCTCGAAATGCGCTTCCTCTGCCGCCAGCGCATGTCCGCCGCTTTCGGCGATCCGGCTGGCTTCCTCGTGCAGGGCGAGCGCGTTGAAGCGCACCGCCCCCGCCATGGTCTGGCGATGGGTAAAGCCGGACTCGGGCGCCATAAGGCGGTCGGCGTGCTTTGCGGGGACTTCGATGAAGTAGCCCAGCACGCCGTTGTGGCGAATCTTCAGCGCCGTGATGCCGGTGTCGTCGCGGTACTTGGCTTCCAGCGCCGCAATCGCCCGCCGGGCATTGCCTGATACCCGGCGCAACTCGTCAAGCGCAGCGTCGTAGCCTTCGGCAATGTAGCCGCCCTGCGAGCGTTCGGTCGGCGGTGCAGGCACCAGTGCGCGGGCATAGAGATCGCACAATGCACCATGGCCGGACAGCGAAGGCAGCATCGCATCCAGTGGCTCGGGCCGGTCGGCGCGAGCGCGCAGAAGATCGTGAAGGCGGCGCGCTTCGGCCAATCCGTCGCGCAGTTGGCCCAGATCGCGCGGGCTTCCACGTCCCGCCACGACCCGGCCCAGCGCACGGCCGACATCGGGCAGGGCGCGAAGGATGCCGCGAATGTCGCCGCGCAGCAGCGGATCGTCGTGCAGCCAGCTAACCAGCTCCAGCCTGCGGTTGATCGCACGCGCATCGGTCAGCGGCGCGGACAGGTCCTCGGCCAGTTGTCGCGCGCCGGCACCCGTCACGCACCGGTCAATCGCCTCGACTAGCGAACCGCGCCGCGTGCCGCCGGAACTGACAAGAATCTCGAGACTGCTTCGCGTCGCCTCGTCCATTGCCATGTGCGTGCCGGCCTCACGCGCCACCGGCGGCAGCAACAGCGGCAGCGCACCGCGCCCGACATGGTCAAGGTAAGTGACGAGACCGCCAGCCGCAGCCAGCATCGCCCGCGTGAACTGTCCGAAGCCGTCCAGCGTCGAAACGCCATGCACCGCTTTCAGCCGGGCCTCGCCTTCATCGCTGCCGAACGACCGATTCGGACGCGGCACGCAATCAACTGGCGCATTCTCCCACGATTCGGGTGCAACCACTTCGCTCGCGCCAAGCCGGGCCAGCGCCGCGCCCATCTGCTCCGGGGCGCATTCCTCAAGCTCCATGCGCCCGGTCGAGATGTCGCAGGCGGCAATGCCGATAGCGCCGCGCACTTCGCACACCGCGGCCAGCACATTGGCCCGGCGCGGTTCGAGCAGCGCTTCCTCGGTCAGCGTGCCCGCTGTCACGAATCGGACGATGTCGCGCGCCACCAGCGCCTTGGAACCGCCGCGTTTCTTCGCTTCCTCGGGGGTTTCGACCTGTTCGGCGATGGCCACGCGGCAACCTGCCTTGATCAATCTGGCAAGGTAGCCCTCGGCCGAATGGACCGGCACGCCGCACATCGGAATTGGCGCGCCGCCATGTTCGCCACGGCTGGTCAGCGCGATATCGAGGACTTGCGCGGCGATCTTCGCGTCGTCGAAAAACAGCTCGAAGAAGTCGCCCATGCGGTAGAACAGGAGGCAGTCGCCAGCCTGCTGTTTAAGCGCAAGATATTGCGCCATCATCGGAGTTGGGGCATTAGGCGTCACGCGCACGTGGCTAGACGAGCGCGACGTGTTTCTCAAACCATCGACACCGGGATATCCGCAACTCCAGCGCACAGCCTGCGCAGAGCAGGCAGCATGGGGACGGTTCCGGTCTTGTGGGGGTACTTACGGTTTGACGCAAGTCCGCGAAAAGGATTGGCTCCGGGGTCTCAAGACTGCCTGGGCCCGCGCAGGTGCGCTGCCGTGGCTTTCCGGCCCCGGCATCCTCATCGCCGTGCTGCTCGTCTGCGCGCCTTTCGCGCTGGTCGAAGTGCCGCCCCTGATCGACGTGCCGGGCCACATGGGCGCCGCCGCGATCGAGGCCGCCGGTCCCGGCAACCCGCTTGAACAGTACTTCACCTGGAAATGGGTGTTCACGCTGAACATCGGCGGCGGCGTGCTGATGAAGGTGCTCGGCGCACAGTTCGGCATCCTTGCAGCGGGCTGGTGGAGCACCGTGCTCGCCACCGGCCTGTTCGCTGGCGGCTGCCTGTGGACCATCCGCATGCTCAACCCCAAGGGTGGGCACGCTGCGGCATGGTCGCTGATGTTCGTGTTCAGCTTCCCGCTGCTTACCGGATTCCTCAACTATATCCTCGCCACCGGCCTCTCGCTGACCGCGTTCGGCGCCTCCCTGTGGCTCGAACAGCGCAACCCCAGGGCGCGCGCCGCGATGCTAGTGATCGCGCAGCCGGTGGCGATGCTGTGCCATGCAATCGGCGGCCTGCTGCTGGCGCTGCTTGTCGGCGCACACGCGTTCGGTCGCGCGCTCGACGAGTTGCCCGAAGGCTGGCGCTGGCGCGATCTGACCAACCGCCAGTGGCTGCGCACGCTTGACTGGAAGGCCATTGGCCTGCGCCTGTGGCAGGCGTGCTGGCCGCTGCTCGCCACGGTGATCACGATCGTGCTGTGGAAGGCGTTCTCGCCGCCCGTCCAGTCGATGAACATCTGGCGCTGGGACCAGAAGGCCTGGTCCTTCGTGCTGACCTTGCGCGACCAGTCCAAGCTGCTCGATGCCGGGACCACGATCATCGCCTGCCTCTTGGTGCTGGTCGGGCCGTTCCTCGGCGCAAAGTGGCGCTTCCGGCAGGGCATGCCCGCGCTGATGGTGTTCCTGCTGTTTCTGGCGATCCCGAGCGACATCAACGGGTCGGCCTTCGTGGACATCCGCATCCTGCCGGTTGCCGCCATGCTCGGCCTCGGCCTGCAGGATTGGAGCGGCGCCCGCCGCCCGCAATGGGCCCGCGTCGTCGCTTATGCTGGCATGGCCCTGCTAGCCGTACGCCTCACCGTCACGGCGTGGAGCTTCAACGGCTATGCCGAGGACTACAACAAGCAGCTTTCCGCGCTGACCCATGTCGAACCCGGCAGCCGCGTCCTCGCATTCGTCGAGCATTCCTGCCTCGACGAATCCTGGCGCAACACCCGCCGCGATCACCTCGCCAGCCTTGCCAGCCTCTACCGGCAGGCCTGGGTCAACGACAATTGGGCGGTCCCTGGGCTGCATATGGTCGTGCCGCGCTTCCGCCCGGGTCGCAACTTCACGGCGGACCCCTCGGAGTTCGTCTGGTCGCGCGGTTGCGCAGGCGGCTGGCGTCGCAACGTCGATACTGCGCTCAAGTACGCCCCGATCGAGCGCGTGGACTATGTCTGGCTGATCGACACCGGTCTGCCCCACCGCGCCGATCCTCGTTTGCAGCTGGTCTGGCAGGAAGGACGCAGCCTGTTATTCAAGGTAAGGCGCCTCGGCATCCCGACGTGGCAACCGAAGGATTTCTGAAGCGACATGCCATAGCTTGCGCGTAATACGGTTTCGGCAAATTTGGTGTTTTCGAACTGTTGCGCACTGCCTGCGCGCCTTGACGTAGCGTCAAAGGTCGGACACTGCCTTTGCCTATTGTCCGATTAAACTTGGGGGAACCATGTCCGAGGAAAGCAACGTCCGCTTCACCGAACGCGAGGCGCTTTTCTACCACAACACGATCCGCCCGGGTAAGATCGAGATCATCGCCAGCAAGCCGATGGCGACCCAGCGCGATCTGTCGCTGGCCTATTCTCCCGGCGTCGCGGTTCCGGTCCGCGCCATCGCCGAAGATCCCGCCACCGCCTATGATTACACCGCCAAGGGCAACCTCGTTGCGGTGATCTCCAACGGCACTGCGATTCTCGGCCTCGGCAATCTCGGCGCGCTAGCATCGAAGCCGGTGATGGAAGGCAAGGCCGTGCTGTTCAAGCGCTTTGCCGACGTTGATTCGATCGACATCGAGCTCGCCACCGAAGATCCCGACGCTTTCATCGAAGCGGTTGCGCTGATGGAGCCCTCGTTCGGCGGCATCAACCTTGAAGACATCAAGGCGCCCGAATGCTTCATCATCGAACAGGCCCTGAAAGAGCGCCTGAAGATTCCGGTGATGCATGATGACCAGCACGGCACGGCAATCATTTCTGCCGCTGGCCTGCTCAACGCCTGCCACCTGACCGGGCGCAAGCTTGAGGACGTAAAGGTCGTGGTCAACGGCGCAGGCGCTGCGGCGATTGCCTGCACCGCGCTGATCAAGGCCATGGGCGTTCGCCACAACAACGTGATCATGTGCGATCGTTCGGGCGTGATCTATCGCGGCCGCGAAAGCGGGATGGACCAGTGGAAGAGTGCGCACGCGGTCGATACGTCGGCCCGCAGCCTCGAGGACGCGCTGGTCGGGGCCGACATCTTCCTCGGCCTTTCCGCTGCCGGTGCGCTCCGTTCCGACTGGATGGCCAAGATGGCGCCGCAGCCGATCATCTTCGCGATGGCCAACCCGGACCCGGAAATCACGCCGCCCGAAGCCAAGGCCGTCCGGCCGGACTGCATTGTCGCCACGGGCCGTTCGGATTACCCGAACCAGGTCAACAACGTGCTCGGCTTCCCCTTCATCTTCCGCGGCGCGCTCGACGTTCAGGCGACGACGATCAACGAGGAAATGAAGATCGCCGCCGCCGAAGCCATCGCCAAGCTGGCGCGCGAGCCGGTGCCCGAGGAAGTGGCGGCTGCCTATGGCATCAACCACACCTTCGGTCTCGACTACATCATCCCCGCGCCGTTCGATCCGCGCCTGATGGAAGTCGTGTCGTCGGCCGTGGCGCAGGCCGCGATGGACTCGGGCGTGGCGCAAAAGCCGATCGAGGACATGGATGCCTATCGCACCAGCCTCAAGGCGCGCCTCAACCCGACGACCTCGGTGCTGACCAACGTCTTCGCGCAGGCCAAGGACAATCCCAAGCGCGTCGTCTTTGCCGAGGCCGAGAACGAGGTGGTGTTGCGTGCCGCGATCCAGTTCAAGGATTTCGGCTATGGCACACCGGTGCTGGTCGGACGCACCCAGGGCGTGCTCGATCTGCTGACCGAACTCGGCGTCAGCGATCCGGCGTCCTACGAGATCCACAACTCCGCCGTCTCGCCGCTGGTGCCCGAGATGGTTGCCTACCTCTACGAACGCCTCAAGCGCCGCGGCTATCTTGAGCGTGACGTCAAGCGCATGGTCAACCAGGACCGCAACGTCTTCGCTTCGCTGCTCGTCGCCCTCGGCCATGGCGATGCGCTGATCACCGGCATGACGCGCACCTTCGCGCAGTCGATGAAGGAAGTGCGCCGCGTTCTCGATCCCAAGCCCGGCCACCTGCCCTTCGGCATTCACCTGATGGTCGCCAAGAACTACACCGTGTTCCTGGCCGATACGACCGTGAACGAGCGCCCTTCGGCCGAGGATCTGGCGCATATTGCCAAGGAAACGGCCGCCGTCGCACGCCGCATGGGCCACGAACCGCGCGTCGCGTTTCTCTCGTACTCTACCTTCGGCAATCCTTATGGCCGCTGGCTCGAATCGATCCGCGGTGCGGTTGCCATCCTCGATGCCGAAGATCCCGGCTTCGAATACGAAGGCGAAATGGCCCCGGATGCCGCCTTGAACCCCAAGGTCATGGCCAACTATCCCTTCAGCCGCCTTTCCGCTCCCGCCAACGTGCTGATCATGCCTGGCCTGCAGTCGGCCAACATCTCGGCCAAGCTGCTGCGCGAACTTGCCGGCAATGCCGTGATCGGCCCGATGCTGCTGGGCATGGAAAAGCCCGTCCAGATCGCCCCGATGACCTCGCTCGCGCCCGATATCCTGACGCTGGCGGTGCTGGCGGCGGCCGGGGTCGTGGGGTAATGCCCACCCCCGACCCCTCCCGCTTGCGGGAGGGGGTTAAGAAGGTGGCATTTGCACCCTCCCGCATGCGGGAGGGTCGCGAGACTTACTGAACGTAGTGAAGTTAGTCGCAGCGGGGTGGGCACCCCGCGCAACGGCTGCTTCAGATCAACCCAGCCAGCGGGCTCGACGGGTCGGCATACTTTCGCGTCGGCATGCGGCCCGCGAGGTAGGCATCGCGCCCGGCCTGCACCGCCAGCTTCATCGCGCGGGCCATGCGGATCGGGTCCTTGGCTTCGGCAATTGCAGTGTTCATCAGCACGCCGTCGCAACCAAGTTCCATCGCCACGGCAGCTTCCGATGCGGTGCCGACGCCCGCGTCGACCAGCACCGGCACCTTGGCACCTTCGACGATCAGGCGCACCGTCACCTTGTTCTGGATGCCGAGGCCCGAACCGATCGGCGCGCCCAGCGGCATGACCGCCACCGCGCCTGCGTCCTCAAGCTGCTTGGCCGCAATCGGATCGTCCACGCAATAGACCATCGGCAGGAAGCCTTCCTTGGCCAGCACTTCGGTCGCGCGGATCGTCTCGATCATGTTGGGATAGAGCGTGCGCGCCTCGCCCAGCACTTCAAGCTTCACCAGATCCCAGCCACCCGCCTCGCGCGCCAGGCGCAGCGTGCGGATCGCGCTTTCAGCGTCAAAGCAGCCAGCGGTGTTGGGCAGGTAGGTGATCTTCTTCGGGTTGATATAGTCGGTCAGCATCGGCGCCTTGGGGTCCGACACATTGACCCGGCGCACGGCCACGGTGACGATCTCCGCCCCCGAAGCCTCGACCGCCGCAGCATTCTGCTCGAAGTCCTTGTACTTGCCGGTGCCGACGATCAGGCGCGAGCGGAAGGTGCGTCCGGCAACGGTCCAGGTATCATTCGAATCCGTCACGTCGCTTTGTCCTCCGCCTACGAAATGCACGATTTCCAGAACGTCGCCCTCGGCAATTGCCACATCGGCCAGCGTCGAACGCGGCACGATCTCGCCATTGCGCTCGACCGCAACCTTGGTCGGTTCGAGTTCGAGGCTGCGCACCAGATCGGCGATCGATCCGGGCGCGGCGCGGCGGGGTTCGCCGTTGACGGTAAGGGAGAGCAGTCCAGTCATGCGGCCCGCTTTAGCGGCGCGGGGGCAGGGTGCAAGTATGGCCTTAGTGAGAGGCGCGCATGTTGATGAAGTGCGCAGTGGCTACAAGAATGACGCCGCCCACCGTCAGCGCCACTTCGGCGTCGCCATGGCCGACTGCGACGGCTGCGCCCATCAGCGCAAGGCCGGTCCCACCAATCGCCAGTGGCAGGAAGCGCCCGTGCCGCAGTGCGCCGATGCCGATGGTTGCCGCGCCGATCACCAGCGCGAATGCCAGGCCCCAGCGGTGGATGTCGGGATTGAGCAGCACGCCGCCGCCAATGCCGAGCATGCCCACAAGAAACAGGCCTGCCACGCAGTGAATCAGGCACAGCCCCGAAAGGAGCACGCCGATCCGGTCAAGCCGGGCACGCAGGGCAAGCAGGGCATCACTCATGCGCCGGCATATATGTTATAATGTAACATCGCGCAAGAAGGCCTCATGAGTTTCTGTCCTGTCCGAAGGTCCACGGCCCTGCCCGACAATCGCTCTTGCGATTCCGCAAAGGCAGGAGCAGGGGCAGCGCCATGAGCAACAGCGTCTCGCCCAAGCTTCGCAGCGACGCCATCGCCCTGTCGCGCTGGCTGTTCATCGTCGCCTTCATGGTTCTCGCCATCGTCGTGGTCGGCGGCATCACCCGCCTGACCGAATCGGGCGTTTCGATCACCGAATGGAAACCGGTCAGCGGCACGCTGCCACCGATCACCGAAGCGCAGTGGCAGGCCGAATTCGACGCCTATCGCGCCACGCCGCAGTACCAGCTGGTCAACGGCCCGGCAGGCATGACGATCGAGACCTACAAGTTCATCTTCTTCTGGGAGTGGGTCCACCGCCTGCTCGCCCGCACCATCGGCCTGGTCTTTGCCGCACCGCTGGCGTGGTTCTGGGTCAAGGGCCGCATCCCTGAAGGCTACAAGCCCCGCCTGCTCGCCCTGCTGGCACTGGGCGCGCTGCAAGGTGCGGTCGGTTGGTGGATGGTCAAGTCCGGCATCGTCAACGACGTCAAGGTCAGCCACTTCCGCCTCGCCACGCACCTGCTGGTCGCATTGTTCACGCTCGCTGGTCTCGTCTGGACCGCGCTCGACCTGATCGCGCTGGGCAAGGGCGAGGGCCGTTCGAAGCTCCGGGGCCTCGGCCTGCTCGCTCTCGTCATGCTGGTGTTCCAGCTATTCTACGGCGCGCTGGTAGCGGGCCTGCGCGCCGGAACTTCGGCAGGCGGCGGCTGGTTCAACTGGGACGCCTGGCCGCTGATGCAGGGCAAGGTCTATCCCGATGGCGTCGACTGGGCGATGGGCGCAGGCCACGCGCTCCTGTCTGATCCATTCCTTGTCCACTTCATCCACCGCTGGTGGGCTTGGGGCGTGGTTGCCGTGCTGGTCGTCGTCGCCCGCAAACTGCGCCGGACCGACCGCAAGGCCTCTGTCGTGCTGCACTCCGTCTTCGGCACCCAAGTCCTGCTCGGCATCCTGACGGTATGGAGCGGCGTCGCCATCTGGCTCGGCGTCCTCCACCAGCTCGTCGGCGCGCTGCTCGTGGCGACGACGGTATGGTGCGCCCACATCCTCGGCAGCCCGAGACACGCGGCGAAATGACCGCCGCGCTGATCTGGTCCACCTTCGGCGACCTGCAAAGCACTGAAGCTGTGGCAGACACGCTGCTCGAAGAGCGCCTGATCGCCTGCGCCAACATCCTCCCCGCCGTTCGCTCGCTATACCGCTGGAACGGCGAGCGCGGCGAGGGCAGCGAAGTCGCCGTCCTGTTCAAGACCCGCGCAGACCTGTTGGATGCGGCCGTCGCCCGCCTCGAAGCCCTCCACCCCTACGACGCCCCCGCGATCTCCGGCTGGCGCTGCGATGCGGCGGGAGCGGCGACGCTGGGCTGGCTGGAAGCGGATTGCGGACCTCAATTCTGATCTGATGGCGAACCGCCCGGATTGACCTTGGCCCGATAAAGCTCGTGCAAGCCGGAGTTATTCAATCGCACCCGATCGCCGCCCTGCGAGGCCATGATCTCAATGCCTTCGCCACGAAATTCGCTATGAATCAGGTAGAGCATGTTGAACACCGTTGCATCGATGACAGCTCGAATGGTTTCCATCGCAGCCTCATCGCTCATTCCTGCCAGCGCCTCTTTTATGCGAAGGGAATGCGGATGCGGCTTCCTCCCAGGAGGGTTGCGATAAAATGATAGCAGGTCGGCTGGGAGACTCTCGGTCGTGTCCGCGATCAACAATTCAATGATAGCGTCTGTCAGGCCGGCCATTGTTTGTATTCTCCTCGCGCCTCGCTTCATGGCGTAGGGCGGTCGGCCAAGCAACTGCCTGCACAGGTGGGTCAGACATGCACCAAATCTGTAGTGGTATTATTTTACCTCTCCCAAAACCCGCAGTTTGCTTGACTCTGGCGGGCATTTGCAACAAAGGCGCGCTTCCTTCGTCGTGAAGCAGCGGATTCCCGCTTGGATCGACGCACCGAATTCAGGGAACCCGTAGCCATGAAGGCTCTCAGCAAGGTCACCCGGTCGATCAAGCCGGCCGAGGTGGAGAAGAACTGGCATCTGATCGATGCCGAAGGCATGGTCGTCGGCCGTCTCGCCGTCGTCATCGCCAACCATCTGCGCGGCAAGCACAAGCCGAGCTACACCCCGCACGTCGATTGCGGCGATCACGTTGTCGTGATCAACGCCGACAAGGTCAAGTTCACCGGCAACAAGCTGAAGAACAAGACCTACTACAAGCACACCGGCTATGCCGGCGGCATCAAGGAAGTCACCGCGGACAAGGTCCTCGGTGGTCGCTTCCCCGAGCGCGTGCTTGAAAAGGCGGTTGAGCGCATGATCCCCCGCGGCCCGCTCGGCCGTGCGCAGATGCGCGCCCTTCACCTCTATGCCGGTGCCGAGCACCCGCATGGCGGCACCCAGCCGGTGGCGCTCGACGTCGCCTCGATGAACCGCAAGAACAAGGTGGGTGCATAATCATGGCCGAAACCGAAAACACCGTGTCGAGCCTCGCCGACCTCAAGGACCTGACCGCAGCCGCTCCGGTTGCTGCTGCTCCTGCCGAAGCTGGTGAAGCCGCTCCCGTCCGCACCGGCCCCGCTGCCGTGATCCGCGCTCGCGAAGTCGATGCGCAGGGCCGTTCCTACGCCACCGGCCGCCGCAAGGACGCCGTGGCCCGCGTGTGGCTCAAGCCCGGTTCGGGCAAGGTCACCGTCAACGGCCGCGATCAGGAAGTCTACTTCGCCCGTCCGACCCTGCGTCTGGTGATCAACCAGCCGTTCGAAGTCGCCGGTCGCGAAGGCCAGTACGACATCGTCTGCACCGTCAAGGGTGGTGGTCTTTCGGGCCAGGCCGGCGCGGTCAAGCACGGCATCGCCCAGGCCCTGTCGAAGTTCGAACCCGAACTGCGCAGCGCCGTGAAGGCCGCCGGCTTCCTTACTCGCGACCCGCGCGTCGTTGAACGTAAGAAGTACGGCAAGGCCAAGGCCCGCCGCAGCTTCCAGTTCTCGAAGCGCTAAGCTTCTTGCCGCAAGGCAGAACGAAATCAGGGGCTGGTCTTCGGACCGGCCCCTTTTTTCATGGGCGTGCATGTCGCTTGCCCATGCCCAACCCTTCCCGCTCATCCTGAGCTTGTCGAAGGGGGGAAGGGACCGAGGCTTATCGAGCCGAAGACGTAACTAGTCGCAGCGGGTGGAGAGCTTCCAACCCCTTGAGCTCGCTCACTCGGCAGGCGCGAACTGCTTGGCCAGCGTGTGGTAGAGCTTGGGCTTGCACACCTTGGCACTGGCCCAGTCGGCGATCAGTGCCGTTGCGAACAGTGGCAGGACCATCGTCCGGTCCGCCGTCATCTCCATGATGATGATCGAGGCGGTCAGCGGCGCGCGAACGACGCCGGTGAAATAGCCGATCATCCCCAGCACCACGATCGCCCCCGGCGCATCCCCGGGGCCAACCTCGGCATAGCCCGCAGCGAGCAACTGCCCGACGCCCGCGCCGACGGACAGTGATGGGGCGAAGATGCCACCCGGCGCGCCGCTCAACGCCGTTGCCAGCGTCGAGACGAACTTGCCCGGCCCAAACAGCAGCGAAGCATCGCCCCCTGCCAGCAGCAACTTGGTCGTGTCATAGCCCGTGCCCCAGCTCGACCCGCTGGTGGCAAGCCCGGTAAGTGCCACGACCAGTCCGCACCCTGCGGCAAGAACGATCGGGTGGGCGCGAACCTGCAGCAGCATCGGGCTCTGCGAAAAGGCCATCCCGATCAGAGCCCGCGAGAACAGCCCGCCAAGCACGCCACCGACCAGTCCTGCCAGCGGCGCCAGCACGAACAGGTCGGACAAGGGCAGGCGCTGTGCCATCGCGCCGAAGTAGACATAGTCCCCCGCCAGACCGAGGCTCACCACACCGGCGATCATCACGACGGCCATGACCAGCACCGCCAGCCGCTGCTCGAAGGCCGAAGCCAGTTCCTCGATCGCGAAAGCCACGCCCGCCAGCGGCGTGTTGAACGCCGCAGCGACGCCCGCCGCGCCGCCGGCAATGATCACGCCTGCCGTAACCGGCACGCGCAGCCAGCGATGAACCGCCACCATCAGCGCCGCGCTCACCTGCACGGTCGGTCCTTCGCGTCCCGCCGATCCACCGACCAGCAGCAGCGCTGTGGTGCCAAACAGCTTGCCCACCGCGCTCTTCATCGAAACCAGCGGTCCGCGCGCCGCAGCCGTCGGATTGTGTCCGGCGGCCATGACTTGCGGAATGCCCGAGCCGCGCGCCGCCGGAAACCAGCGCCGCGTTGCCCAGACCACGCCTGCAAAGACCAGCGGCGTCAGCACCAGCGGACTCAGCGGCGCGACGCGGTAAAGCACGGCGAACAGCGTCTGCGCCCACTCGCCCGCCCGCGCGAACAGGACCGCCACGACGCTGAGCAGGATCGCGCCGCCAAGCGCCGCTACCCTCGCCCGTACCGTAGGCAGGCTGGCGTCCTTGAATGCCTTGCGGAAATCAAACACTTGCATCCGACGCGATTAGACCGCCATGGACTGGCCGACAAGGAGAGGACGGGAATGAGTTCGGCAACGGGGGCCTCAAGGCTCGGCTGGTTCCGCACGGGCTGGCAGCGGGGAGCGATCGGCGCAGTGCTTGGCATCGCGCTTGCCGCGCTGCTCGGCCATCTGGTTCCGGCAGGCGAGGGCTTGCCGTGGATCATGGCTCCTGTCGGGGCTTCGGCCGTGCTCGTCTTTGCGGTGCCAGCCAGTCCGCTGGCACAACCGTGGCCGGTCGTCGGCGGCAATCTCATCTCGGTCCTGGTCGGCATGGCCGTGGGCAAGCTTTGCGCGCTTGGCGGGATCGGCGCGCCCGTGGCCGTCAGCCTTGCAGTTGGCGGTGCGATTGCCGTGATGGCCATCGCCCGCTGTACCCATCCCCCCGGCGGCGCGGCGGCAATACTCGGCGCCATGGCCGGGATTGCGCCTGCCGCCCATTTGCCCGGGCCACTGGCTCCGCTTGCGCTCAACGTGATCGGCATCGCTGGCGTCGGGTGGCTCTACAATGCCATGACCGGGCACCCCTGGCCGCACATCCCGGTCGTGCCACCATCCCCGGCGCCCTTGCGCACCGTGACTTATGACCGCGAAGATCTCGACGCCGTCCTTGCCGACTGGGACGAGACGCTCGACGTCGAACCCGATGATCTCGACGCGCTGTTCCGCGCGGTCGAACGCCGCGTGCTGCGGCGCTGGGAGGATGATCACAAGTAGGTGTCAGAACAGGCTGGGCTGCTCCGGCTTGCGTGGCGCAGGGGAGGCGGCGGGTGCAGTTTCCGCCACATCGATCTCCATCATCGCCGCGTCGGCATAGGGGCGCTGCATGGCCGCCGCCGCATCGCCTTGCACGGTCAGCCACTGATGCGCGGCTTCCGCCGTGCCGAGGATCACCGGCATCGCCTTTGGATGAACCCGCCCGACCACGGCGTTGGCCTCGCACGTAAGGAAAGCAAAGCGCGGCCCTTCCGCCGTCGGTCGCCACAGTCCGGCGAAGGCGAACAGTTCCTGCTCCTTCAGCGCGAACCAGTGCTTGCGCTTGCGGCCAGTCACCGGGTCCGGCGTGGCCGACCATTCCGAGAAGGCCGTCACCGGCACGAGGCAGCGCCGATTCGGGTCCTCCAGCGCCGCCCGCCACATCGGCGAGGCGAGGTTGCGGATGTTGGTCACCGGGCGCTTCACTTCGCCGAACGGTGGCCAGCCCCAGCGCATCGTGCCCAGCCTGCGCGTCGGCCCGCGCGCGATCAGCACGGGCGCCTCGGCGTCGGGGTAGATCTCCGAAAACGCCGGGAGATTGACCTGCGCATTCGCCAGTGGCGCGAACATCTGCGCGATGGCTTGCACGTTGCTGGTCATGCGATACAAGTTGCACATAACAACCAGATATGTGCGGGAGAGCGCCATGGCCACCCATTTGCGGCCGAATATCGAATGCAGCGATGCCGAATGGCATGCCCGGCAGGAACTCGCCGCCTGCTACCGCATCTATGATCACCTTGGCTGGTCCGAATCGATCTACAACCACATCTCGTTGAAAGTGCCGGATCAGGAAGGCGCCTTCCTGATCAACCCGTTCGGCCTGCTCTACAGCGAGGTTACCGCCTCAAACCTCGTCAAGATCGACATCGACGGCAACAAGCTCGACGACAGCCCCTATCCGGTGAACCAGGCAGGCTTCACCCAGCACGCCTACTTCCACCGCCACCTGCCTTGGGCCCACGCCATCTCTCACGTCCATACGACCGAGACGATGGCAGTGTGCAGCCTTGAAGAAGGGCTGATGCCGATCAACTTCTACGCCTGCAACTTCGCCGGCCAGCTCGCCTATCACGATTTCGAAGGCGTCACCGTCCGCGCCGAGGAAGGCGAGCGCCTGCTGGCCAACCTTGGCGACAAGCGCGTGCTGATGCTGCGCAACCATGGTCCGGTGGTGCTGGCCCAAACGCTGCAGCAGATGTTCATCACGCAGTGGAGCCTGCAGCGCGCCTGTGAGATCCAGATGGCGACGCTGTCGATGGGCCGCCCGCCAATCCATGTCGGCGAGGATGTCATCAAGGTGCACCAGCGCGATCTTTCGCAGGTCAGCGCCGGCGGTCGCGTCGGCGAGGCGGACTTTGCCGCATGGACCCGCCGCATCGACCGGATCGACCGCAGCTGGCGGGATTGATCGAAACGGGCGCGGCGGGCTAAGCCACGGCCATGGCCCGCCTCACCGTCAACAACCAGCCCGTGCAGTATCGTCTCGAGGACGATACCCCGTTGCTCTGGGCGCTGCGCGATGCGGCGAACCTCACCGGCACCAAATATGGCTGCGGCACCGGCGAATGCGGCGCCTGCATGGTCATCGTTGACGGGCAGGCAATGCCCAGCTGCACCCTGTCGCTGGGCGAGGCCGAGGGGCGCAGCGTCACCACTATCGAAGGCTTGTCGGGTGACCGCTCGCACCCGGTGCAGCAGGCCTTGGTGGCCGAACAGGCGATCCAGTGCGGGTTCTGTACGCCCGGCATCGTCACGGCCGCAGCCGCGCTGCTGACCAGTAACGCCAGCCCGAGTGATGAAGACATCGCCCGCGCCATCACCAACATCTGCCGCTGCGGCGTCTATCCGCGCCTGACCCGTGCGATCCAGCGCGCGGCCCGCGTCATGCGCGGCGAGGAGACGATCAGTGCCGCCCCGCCACCGGCGATCGTCGCGCCCGGCGCAGGCTGAAAGGGGTGGCGCCCTCCCCTCGCGAGGGGGGAAGGGGAGAGCGCCGGGGGTGTTTCAGAACTTTGCACGCACCGTCAGGCGGGCGTTGAGCGGCTCGCCGGTGGAGATGTTGTTGTCGGTGTGTGCGGCGGGGAAGTAGTCGGTGTCGGTCAGGTTCTCGACATTGAGCTGGATCGAAAGGTTCTCCGACAGATCGTAGAACACCGCTGCGTCAAGCCGGGTGAACGCCGGCAGCGTCACCGCATTGCTGATCGTGGTGAAGCTCTTCGACTGGTGCGTCAGCCCGAGGCCAAGGCCGAGCTTGTCGGTCACATCATAGCGCGTCCACGCCGATGCCTGGTGGCGCGGCAGCTGCGAGAGCTTGCGCCCGGCAGGCGCAGCCGTGGTCTGCGAACGCACTTCGCCATCCTGCAGCGTATAGCCCAGGCTCACCTGCAAGTCGGGCAGCACACGGCCCGCCAGCGACAATTCGACACCCTTGGCCCGGGTCTTGCCCGAAAGCTCGGGCAAGCCGGTAACCGGGTTGTTGAAGCGCGAATTGTCGCGATCGAGCTGATAGACCGCTGCCGTGAATGCAAGGTTCGGGTTCACGTCCCACTTCACCCCCGCCTCGATGTTCTCGAAGCTTTCGGGCGCAAGCGTCGCCTGCACCGGATCGAGCGCGCCGAACTGGTCGCCAGATTGCGGCAGGAACGTGCGGGTGAAGCTGCCGTAGAAGCTGACGTTCTCCTGCGGCTTGAGGATCACGCCAAAGCGCGGCGACCACTTGCGGTCCGTGCGCGATGCGCCCACGCCGTTGATCGCATTGCGGCCGGTGATGCGGAATTCGTCAAAGCGAACGCCTGCGACGACCTGCAGGAACGAGGCCAGCTCGATCTGGTCCTGGATATAGGCCGAGATCGTGCGCACATCGGTGTTGCTGTTCGACACGAGCGCGCCATAGGCCAGCGCGGGCACGGTCAGCCTCCGGGCCAGTGTCACGCTGCCGCTGGGGGTGTTGCGGCGCGTGGCGAGTGTGTCCTGATCGGCAAATTCGACCCCTGCCAGCAGAGTGTGGCCGATCCCGCCGGTCTGTCCGGTCCAGACGAGGTTCGCCTGCCCGATCCAGCTGCCGCGTACGGTGCCGCTCTCGTATCCGGCAAGCGCGACGGTGTTGTTCGTGGTGTTCACGGCGCCGCTGGCGAAGATGTTGCCATAGAGCTTGTCGGTGTGGCTGTACTGGCCAAGCACGTTGAAGCTCAGGTTCTCGGCCAGTTCGTGGTCGAGCCGGGCCTGCGCGATGTGCGCCTTCACCGTGGCGATGTTGGTATCGGCGCGGCCGAAGAAG
Organism: Novosphingobium sp. BL-A-41-Hi4B-X5A; assembly: GCF_055521705.1. Lineage (NCBI taxonomy): Bacteria > Pseudomonadati > Pseudomonadota > Alphaproteobacteria > Sphingomonadales > Sphingomonadaceae > Novosphingobium > Novosphingobium sp. BL-A-41-Hi4B-X5A. Next base: position 2,354,881 of record NZ_CM145500.1, read on the forward strand.
GTATCGTCATAGCCGGTCAGCGGCTTGCCGTTCAGCGAGGGCACGCCGCGATCGGTGATGCGGCGATCATCGTCGTAGTTGTAGGACAGCTCGATCCGCGTGGCTTCGCCGGGCTGGAAGGCCATGGTCGGGTTCACGCCGATGAAGCGCCCCTCGAACTCCTGGCGGTGGTTGTCGAATTCCTCGTAAGTGGCATTCAGGCGCCCGCCGACCGTTTCTGTGAAGGGCTGGTTCCAGTCGGCGGCAAGGGCGAACGCGCCGAAGCTGTCGACATTGGCGCTGGCCTGGCCCTTGGTGCGGTCAAGGTCAGGCGTCTTGCTGACGCGGTTGATCACGCCGCCGCCGCCGCCACGGCCGAACAGCAGCGCATTGGCACCCTTCAGCACTTCGACGCGCTCGATGTTGTAGAGCGAGCGGTAGTACTGCGTGTCGTCGCGCAAGCCATCGAAATAGAAGTCTGCCGTGGTGTTCTGGCCGCGAATGGTGATCTGGTCGCGGTGGCCTTCGCCCTGGCCAAGCACCACGCCTGGGACATAGCGTAGCGCATCGCCAAGCTGGGTGATGCCCTGATCGTCCAGCTGCTCGCGCGTGAGCACGGTAATGGTCTGCGGCACGTTGACCAGCGGGGTGGGCGTCTTCACCGCATTGGCATCGACCGGGCGATAGCCGTCGGCAGTGCCGGTCACCACGATCACCGTGTTGGCGCTGTCCGCTTCCAGCGCGGCATCGGCGGGCACCAGTTCCTCTGCAAAGGCGGAAGAGGGCATCAACATGGTTCCGGCGAGCAGCAGGCTGGAAAAACGGTTCACGGTAGTCCCCTTGGCATTCAACGCTTGCGATAATCATTCGCAAGAGGGCGAGTATTGCGACTCAATCGCACTTGCAAGCCAATTTTTGCGAATTTTTCGCAATAACATTGACCTGCATCAAAACGCAGGCGTTGCGGCCAGTGTTTGCAGGGCTATGACGCTTGAAACGCACCTGCAGGAGGCACCGATGAAGGCAACGATCTGGCATAACCCGAATTGCGGCACCTCGCGCAACACGCTGGCGATGCTGCAGGAAGCGGGCGCGGACGTGACGGTGATCGAATACCTCAAGACGCCCCCGAGCACCGAAAAGCTCGCCCAGCTCTACCGCGACGCTGGACTCACCTCGCAACAGGGCCTGCGCCTGCGCGGCACCGACGCCGAAGAGCGCGGCCTCCCCTCAGCCGACGACGCCACCGTCCTCGCCGCCATGGCCGCCGAACCCAAACTGATCGAACGCCCGCTGGTGGAGACGGACAAGGGCGTGCGCCTGTGCCGTCCGAAGGAAAAGGTGCTGGAGATCTTGTAAGAGGCCGGGGAAGGGCGACGCCTATGATCTTGCGCCGGCGTCCCTATACATATGCAGCGCGACTTTGCGGATGCGCGGGATGACTTCGAACAGGGTCGAGGAATGTCCAAGGACCTCGTCATACGGCAGTTGGAGCGGCGTGACTTGCCTGCCGCGCTGGCAATCCAGTCACAGGTCTATCCATCCTTTCTTGTCGAACCTGCCGACGCCTTCGCGAGCCGGCTCGACGCATCGGCGCAATTCTGCCTGGCGGCTGTTTCCGATGGAAAATTGCTGGGCTATCTGCTTGCTCATGGCTGGCCGCGGCAGAGCCCGCCACCCATAGGCGCCATTCTGTCGCCCTCAGCCCTGAGCGAAGTCCTTTTCATCCATGATCTTGCCGTCGGCGCGAACGGACGCGGTTTGGCGCTCGGACGACGTTTGGTGAACCGCGCCTTCGAACTGGCTGCCGACCAGAAATTGCTTTGCGCAGAATTGATCGCTGTGGAAGGCGCCGCGCCCTATTGGCAATCACTTGGCTTCGCTGAAGCAGAAGTGTCAGCTGAGCTTGAAACCAAGGTTGCGGTCTATGGATCGCAGGCACGCTGGATGACACGACAGATCGCCCCGCTTTCGATCGGCTAAACGGTCGGGTGGCTACCTTCCGACGGACAAACAAAACGCCTCAACGGACTGTAAAACTCCCAAGATCTTGCGTAGAATCGTCAAATATCGTTGTCGAATTGGCTGACCTGCGATTATCTCCCGGCTGTGATCAAGGATAACGGCAAATCTGCTCGCAATATCGTTGCCAAGGCGGCGATCTTCCTGGCCGTCGCTGTCGTGTTCTATGGTATCGGTCTATTGGTGTTGGATGAAGGCGACCGCCAATACAGCCGAACCACCCAAGTGCGCCAATTCGCCGTTGGCGGAGAATGGCACGATACTGATCTGACAGTCATTCGTGAGTTCGAGAAACGCCATAAACTCGACCCGGAAGCGAAAGGTGGCTTGCGGCTGGTGATGTCGGAGTGGCCTCGCTGGCGGTACCAGATCTCGTTGGAAAATCTCACGGATGCGTCAGCCAAAGGTGCAATCTACGCAATTGCATACGATGGAACAGGGCCAGCCTACGAGAGAAGCTTCTCGCTTAACAAAGCCGATGCAAAACTGTTTTTCGATGTCTTTGACAAGAAGGTGAAGGGGTACCGGGGCGAGGCATTCCAGTATCTTGACGGCACAGGGCTCAGGTTCGAGCGCTGGCAGCAGCGCGCCGTGGTCGGAGCATCGGGAAATGCCGCTTGCATGAGCCACTACGCCGATTTGATGAGTCTGCTGGCCGAGACTTTGTCTGGATCGCTGAGCGATGCTCCCTTCGATTGGCGCACTTGGTTTGCGGCAAAACGGGTTCTGGAGCTTGGCGACTAAGGCAGCGAGTGGGTTTCGACCTCCGCAATCGCCCGAGGGCAGGCGTTACCCGATCAGAAAAACAGAAACGGCTTGCCCGCCATGATCAGCGCCGCAGCGCAGCCAAGCACGATCGCCTTGCGCGCCAGTTCAACCGCCGAAAAGTCGGCGAGGGGCGCGTGGATGAGGGCGATGGTGCGGGCCATGTCCGAGCCATGCGCCCTGATCTCTTAACTTTGCGTAAAAGGGTCGCCTGGCGAGGATTATTCGCACGCAAAGCCGCGAAGACGCAAAGAGGCCGTGTCTGCCTCAAGCTTCCGTCCAGCCGAAACGTCAGCCGTATCAGGCGACCTCGAACGAAGCGCAACATCTTCGCGTCTTTGCGGCTTTGCCTGAGATAATCCGGAAAGACCTTCAGTCCTCCATTGCCGCACAAGTCGCACGCCCACTCCCGGCCCCTCCCGCATGCGAGAGGGGGGAGATCAGTCCTGAAGCCATTCAAGCAGCGACGCCAGGCAATCGCGCGCCAGCAGCTTCGAGCGTTCCGGGCTCCAGCCCTGTTCCTTGCACGGCAGGTCGTCGTTGTCCTTGAACGGCATTTCCAGCGTCATCGCCACGCAGCCGAAACGGTGGGCGACCTGGTTGGTCGACATCGTCAGGTTGGCCCGGCCCGGCGCGGCAATCGGATAGCCGCGCCGCGTCTGGAAATCGGGCGTGCGGCGTTCAAGGATGCGGCGATAGCGTTCATAGGACGCGCCAAGCTCGTCGGTCCACGAAGGGATTCCCTCGAACCCTGCCAGGAACACGTGCGGGATCGCCTCGTCGCCGTGGACGTCCATGGCAAAGTCCACGCCGCTCTCGTCCATGGCATTGCGGATCGCCAGCACCTCGGGCGAACGCTCCGGCGTCGGCTCATGCCATTCGCGGTTGAGGTTCACGCCAACGGCATTGGTGCGCAGGTGCCCGCGGCACGAGCCGTCCGGATTGGCATTGGGCACCACGTGGAAGCGGCACAGCTGGCGCAGCTTCCGGCCATGCGGATCGGCCGGGTCGGTCAAAAGGTCCAGCGCACCTTCCATCCACCACTCGGCCATCGATTCGCCGGGATGCTGTCGGGCATAGAGCCAGACCTGTTTCGGACCCTCGCCCACTTCGAGGCAGTCGATCGGCTGCCCCTCGATGCTGGTGCCGAGGTTGCGATGGGTGACGCCGGGCAGCGCCGCCGTCTGCGCCACCAGATCGTGATGCCGCTCCATCGAAAAGGGTGCGAAATAGGCGAACCAGCAGGTGCCGGCTTGCGGAGCGTGGCGAATCGTCAGCGTGCCGCCGTCCTCGCCCGGATCGTAAGTGGTCTCGGTGCGGCCCCAGTATTCGCGGTCTTCCGAAAACGCCGCACGGTATCCCGGCCATCCGCCCGGATAGGCGGAATTGCCAAGCCCGGTGATCTTCAGCTCCAGTTTGCGCCCTGCCGCGCCATCGACGCGGAAGTGGAACCACTGGAAGAACTCCGAATCGCGGTCCTTGCGGATCGAAAGCTTCGCGCTCGCGCCCGAAACCTCAAGAACTTCGATATTGCCGGAATCGAAGGCGGCATTGATGCGGATATCTGTCATTTGACAGTGATAGTATCCCCTGACGTGCCGGGGAAGCCCGAGAACAGGGCATGCGCCAGACGGGGTGCTGCAAGCGCCGGCTCGGCTTCCTTGGCCTTGGCCTTTTCGCGATTTTCGGCGCGGCCTTCCCACAGCGCCTCGCCGGTCCGGCGGTCGCGGATGCGCACCGAAAGCTGCGTCACCACGTATTCCTTGGGCCCCCCGCCAAGGTTGATGCCGACGCCCAGCCCGACGCCGCCGCCATAGCTGCCGGTCGATCCACCAACGCCGACGCTCACTGGCCCGCGCTGCTTCTCGCGCTTGAGCACCTCGCGATTGACGCGAACCTCGGCCACGACATCCGCCGCGCCTGGGGTCGCACTGCCAAAGCCGCTGGCGAAGAGTTCCTTCTGCACGGCGGCCAGCCAGACCTGGTTCTCAAGACTGGCCTGATCGCCGCCGGGCGCCGCCTCGACTATCACCGCCGCCCCTTTCAGCCGGGGCAGCGTCTGCGCGGTGTGGAAGCGGGTCACGTCAATCGGCGCGGGCTTGGCCAGAACTGGCGTTGCCATCAGGGCACCGAGTGCAACTGCAGCGCTTAGGCGTTTCATCATTCTGCGTCCCATGATCATGGCGCAGTTGGTGCTACGCCGCGGCCTTTCCCGCAATGCCAATTGGCACACCTGCTCCAGTCAGCTCGCCGGAACCACCTGCGCGTCGGCAAATTTCGCAAACAGCGCCGAGGCCAGCCTTGTCGCCACGGCGCCGTTGTCCAGCCCATCGTCGTCCTCGCGCGTCTGCGTTTCGGCGTGCCCTTCCCACAGTACGCGGTTGGTCGCCTTGTCGCGGATGCGCACGTCGAGCCGGGTGGAGACGATCGCTTTCTTCGCCTTGGTCAGATCGATGTTCAGCGCCATCGCGGTGTAGTTGCCGCGGTTGGAGACGCCCACTTCCATCGCCCCCGAAACCGGCTTGCGCTTGGGCTCTTCGGGCATGACCTGTTCGTGGCGGATGCCGATCTGCGCCACTTGCCCGCCCTCGGCCCCGCTCACCGCTGTCTGATAACCAAGCTTGGCCAGCTGGTCGACGACCGCGGCCTCATAGACCGGCAGCTTCCATTCGGCCTCCGCGCCTTCGGCCGCAGCCACGGTGATCGGTCCCTTGCCCAGCAGCGCCGCAGCATCCGCCGCCTGGAACGCCTCGACCTCGACCTTGCGCGAAGGCTCGGCATTCTGTCGCCCGATACGCTGGTCCATCGGACTGTCCCACCGCCCGCCCATCGGCACGGGCTGGGCCGACGCGCTGGTGCTCGCCGCGACGATGGCGATTGCGGACAAGATCGGTTTGGCTTTCATTCGTAATTTTCCCGTAAGGGGTGAGGCGCGACCCGCCCGGACGTGTAAAACGCTCGCGCTGTCGCAACCATGAACGCGCGGGAGCAACGAACCCTGCGCCAGTCCGGAGCGAATCGCCAATGTCCAAGGTCCCCGTTCTCGTCACCGGCGGCGCAGGCTACATCGGCAGCCACGCGGTGCTGGCGCTGCAGGACGCCGGATACCCGGTGGCGGTGATCGACAATCTGGTCACCGGCTTCCGCTTCGCCGTGCCCGATGGCGTGCCGTTCTACGAAGGCGACATCGAGGACGCCGATCTTGTGGCGCGCATCTTTGCCGAACAGGGCACCCGCGCCGTCATGCATTTCGCTGGCTCCGTCGTCGTGCCCGAATCGGTTTCGAACCCGCTGAAGTACTATCACAACAACACCGCCAAGAGCCGCGCGCTGATCGCTGCCGTGGTCGAGGCGGGGGTGCCGCACTTCATCTTCTCCTCCACCGCTGCCACTTATGGCACGCCCGAAGTCTCGCCCGTCACCGAGGATACGCCGCAGCGTCCAATCAATCCCTACGGCATGTCCAAGCTGATGACCGAGGCGATGCTGGCCGATGTCGCCGCCGCCCACCCGCTCAACTACTGCGCGCTGCGCTATTTCAACGTGGCGGGTGCCGATCCGCACGGCCGCACCGGGCAGTCCACCGCGGGCGCCACCCACCTGATCAAGGTCGCGGTTGAGGCGGCCTTGGGCAAGCGCGCCTCGGTCGGCGTGTTCGGGACCGATTTCGATACGCCCGACGGCACTGGCGTGCGCGATTACATCCACGTATCCGATCTCGCCGCCGCCCATGTGCTGGCGCTCGAAGCGCTGATCGCCAGCCCCTCCGATTCGCTGACGATGAACTGCGGCTACGGACGCGGCTTCTCGGTGCTCGAAGTGCTCGATGCGGTTGACCGCGTGACCAATCGCCGGATCGTGCGCGAGATGCAGGGGAGACGCCCCGGCGATCCGGCTTCGCTCATTTCCGACAATCGCCGCATCAGGGCAAGGCTGCCATGGGTGCCGCAATATGCCGACCTCGACACCATCGTCACCCACGCGCTGGCGTGGGAGCGCAAGCTGGGTGAGCTTCGCGCTCAGTAGGCGCGCCCTTCGCCATAGCGTTTGCGCCATTGCGCATGGGTGATGAAGCTGCCGTCAGGCTGGCGGAGAAGCTCGCACTGGGTCGCCGTCGTCCGGCTGATCTCGCGCCAGTTGTCCATGCGGTCGGTGCCGAAATTGAAGCACAGGAACACCGCGCGCTCGTCCAGCTGGCCCACTGCGGTCGAATGCCGGAAGCGCGGCCCGAACACGAGCCCCTTGCCCATGCGGTAGGTCAGGTTGCGCTGCCCGCCGACGACCGTTTCATAGGTCATGCCCATGTCACTGGCATTGGCGGTCAATGGCGCCATCAGCGTGAACGCCTCGCTTTCCTCGGTCAGCCAGTCGTAATGCATGTCGAGCGATTTGCAGCGGCTGCGCGTCACCAGGAACGCCGCATAGAGACGGATCTCGCGGTCATGCGGCACGAACGGGGCGACCAGCGCCGACAGGTTCATGCGCCGATAAATCTCCTCGAACCAGTGGTAGGCGGCCTCGTCGGCATGGCTCAACCAGCAGATGTCGCTGCTCCAGTGGCGCGGGCGTTCGTTGTAGAGCTTCACCCCATTCGACAGGCGAAAGCGGCCCCGGTATTTTTCCATCTTCCGCGATTCGAGCGCCAGCGGCGCAAGTTCGTCAAGCAGTTCGGCTTGAATGTCGATTTCAAATGCGTTGAGCGCAAGCAGCGCGGGGTTGAGAAAATAGGGCTCGCCCGGTTTCTGGATAACGCCCTGCGGCTGGATCAACATGCTGGCCTGCCCATATCCCTCGCAGGCCCGATCCGCCTGCCCGGCCCGCCTGATTGGGCGGTGTTTGCACAGGGCCTTCCGCTTTGCAAGAAAGCGCCCCGGCGCGGCGATTTGCCTCCCGCAGGGTTGACTTGGGGGTTTGCCCCCACTAACGGCCACGCTTCAGTTTTCAGCCCGGTCAGCTTCGGGCAAAGGGATTCGACATGAAGATTCGCAACAGCCTGAAGTCGCTCAAGGACCGCCACCGGGACAACCGCGTGATCCGCCGCCGTGGCCGTGTCTACGTGATCAACAAGACCCAGAAGCGCTTCAAGGCGCGCCAGGGTTAATTCCAGAGTTTCGGTGCAGTCTCGCGACGGCGGGGCTGCACCGGAAACCGACCGGCTCCTGCGTTGAGCCACGCTGCCCCCGCCGAAACGCGGGGGCGCAGTCGTTTATGGGCGGCAGATCGCGAGGTCGCGAATCGAGAGGCTGGCATGTCCGTTGAAGCAGTCGTCTGGGACATCGGCCGTGTGCTGGTGCAGTTCGATCTCGCCGGCATCTATGCGCAAGCGATCCCCGATCCCGTGGAACGCGCCCGATTCGTCTCGGAAGTCGTGACCGAGGATTGGCACGCCCAGCATGACGAAGGCGTGTCTTTCGCGGAAATGGTCGCCGCTCGCACCGTGCAGTTTCCGCAGCACGCCGATCTTATCGCGCTCTACGCCAGCAACTGGCTCGCCAGCCTGCCGGGGCCGGTGCCCGGCACGCACACCCTGATCGAGCGCCTCGCCGCGAAGAGCGTGCCGCAATACGCGATCACCAATTTCGGCGTCGATTCGTGGGGCCTGTTCCGCCCGACCTTCCCGATACTCGACCACATGCGCGACATCGTGATTTCGGCGGTGGAACGGCTGGTCAAGCCCGACCCGGCGATCTTCCACCTCGCCGCCCGCCGCTTCGGCCGCCCGCCCGAAACCATGCTGTTCATCGACGACAACGCGGCGAACATCGCCACAGCACAGTCGCTCGGCTGGAAAGTGCATCACTTCGTGGGCGATCCTGACGCGCTCGAAGCGCGGCTGGTCGCGCTGGGCCTGCTCTAGCCCCTGCACCGCCCCTTCGAAATAACGTCACCCCGGCCTAGATCCGGGGTCCCGCTGTTCTTTGGCAAAGCAGCGCCGCCAAAAAGAAAGCGGGACCCCGGGTCAGGCCCGGGGCGACGAAGCAGATGGGGTGGAGCGCATCGCGCGCGCCCCACCTTCTAACAACTCAAAGCCCGTCGATGGCCTTGCTGACCAGCACGTTCACCGCAACACGGCGGTTCTGCGCCTTGCCTTCCTCTGTCGAATTGTCCGCCGCCGGGTCCGATTCGGCCATGCCGGTCGGCGTCAGCATGCGGTAGGGTGCCCAGCGGCACTGCTGCTGCAGGAAATTGATCACGCTGGCGGCGCGCTTCTCGCTCAGCGTCTGGTTGTATTCCTCGTCACCGACCGAATCGGTGTAGCCGACAACCAGCATCAGCGCGTTCTCGGTGCTATTGGCCATCGACGCGGTCTGGCACAGCTCGGCCTTGGCCTGCGGCGTCAGGGCATGCTTGCCGGTGTCGAAGTAGACGTTGGTCGTCGCCTTGATGTTGTACTTGTCGATGTCGCCCATGCGGCCCTTGAGCGCTGCGGTGGCGGCGGTCTGTTCGGCAAAGCCCTGCGCGGTGCCGTTGCGGATCATCTTGGCGGTCTTGAAGTCGCCGTTGCGGAAGGTGATCTGGCTGGCCAGCAGCGCCTCGCCCGCCTGCATGGTCTTGACCGTCACCGGCAGACCGTTGAGCAGGTTCTGCGTCGTCAGCTTCTTCGAACCGAACAGTCCGGTGCTGGCCTTGACCGTCGTGGCATCGTTGAAGAACACGATCGTGCTGGTGCCATCATCGGCGGTGACCTTCATCTTGTCACCCTTGCGCGCGGTGATGATGCCCTTGACCTCGGGCCCCTTGGTCATCGCCGAGGTATCCGGCACGACTTCGCCTTCGACGATGATGTTGGGATCCTGCATGCCGTTTTGCGGCTGGGCTACAGCGATTGCGGAAACCGATGCGGCAGCAGCAGCCAGCAGCATCATGCCGGCGCGCCGGGGGGTAGTGGTAGTCATCGAGAACGCTCCTTGCGACCTTCAAAAATGTGTCGGTGTTGCGACGGAACTTTCCCGCACATGAACGATCCCGCCCGGGAACCCGATTCCGGGCACTGGCAGCGCCAAGCGTGCGACGAACCGAGTGGGACGTGCATCACCATGGGATGGAATGAGCCCCATTCTCTTCTCCCCTCCCGCAGGCGGGAGGGGGCGGTGGTGGGCAATCAGCGCCGCCGCCAGCAGTCTCACACCGCCGGAAACACCACCGCCGGATCACCCTCGCGCCACGGCGCAAACTTGCCCATGACGCTCGCAAACAGCGCGGACTCGAGATGCCCCGCCAACCAGCGCTGCAAGTGCGGCAAGGGCTGGCTGTCGAACCACACCGGGTCCGTTGCCGCAAACTGCCTCACGAACGGCATGACCGCCATATCGGCCAGTCCGCGTTCGCTTCCGCACAACTGGCCATGCAGCGCCAGCCGCGCGTCAAGTTCGGTGAGGAACACCAGCCCGCTTTCCCGGTGCACCAAGGCATCGCTGCCGTGGCGTTCCGGATACTTGTAGCGATCAAGGTCGTGCTTGAACGGCCCGTCGTTCCGGTTGATCAGCGCCGCATCGTCGCGCTCCAGCCAGCTTTCAGGATCGGCCTGCGCCAGCGCCCAGTGCATCACCTCAAGGCTCTGCTCGATCACCCCGCCATCGGGCAGGACCACCACCGGCACCGTGCCCTTGGGCGAGGCTTCGAGCATTGCGGGCGGCTTGGCCGAAAGCTTGATCTCGCGCAGTTCCACGGCCACGCCGCTTACCGCAATCGCCAGCCGCGCCCGCATCGCATAGGGGCAGCGGCGGAAGCTGTAGAGGACCGGCAATGCCATGGGCTTCAGCCGCGCAAGCCGATCAGCGAGATCTGCCGGCCATAGCCCGGTTCCTTGCGGTGCGTGGCGCGGCGGAACGAATAGAACCGCGCCTCTTGCGCATAAGTGTCCTCGCCCAGCATGCCGACCTTGGCAAGGCCCGCATCGCGCAGACGCGAGGCGACATAGCCCTCAAGGTCGAACCATGCATGGCCGTCGCGTCCGGCCCGGAAGAACCGCTCGTTCTCGCCAGCCTGCTCAAGGAAACGCGCTTCGAAGCCTGCGTCCACCTCGTAGCTTTTCTGCGCGATGCATGGTCCGACCACGGCGGCGATCCTGTCGCGGCTCGCCCCCAGCGCTTCCATCGCGGCAATCGTCGCATCGGTCACGCCGGTGAACGCGCCCTTCCACCCGGCGTGCGCCGCGCCGACTACGCCGGCTTGCGCATCGCAGAACAGCACCGGCGCGCAGTCCGCCGTCAGCACGCCAAGGACAACGCCGGGGCGATTCGTCACCAGGGCATCGGCACGTGGACGATCGGCATCGGCCCACGGTTCGGTTACCGTCACCACATCGGGCGAATGGATCTGGAAGCAGGTTTGCAAGGTTCCGCCCGGCAGCACCGCTTCCACCGCACGGCGGCGGTTTTCACTGGTGAGCGCCGGATCGTCCTCGCTGTAGCTGACGTTCAGCCCCGCCAGCTCGCCCGTGCTCACCCCGCCCTTGCGGCCAAGGAAACCATGCGCCGCGCCTGTAATAAGCGGATGGGTCAGCGCCTCTGTGCTCACGCCTCCAGACTCTTGCTCACCTGCTCGCGCACATCGCGCGACAGTGTCGGCTCGGCAGCGATCCGCTCCAGCTCTGCCCGCATCAGCGCGGCGCGGCCTTCCTCCACCTTCTTCCAGCGGCCGAGGTAGGGCACGAAGCGCGCCGCGACATTGCCGTTTATGGGGTCCAGCTTGAGGATCAGGTCGGCGATCAGGCGGTAGCCTTCGCCGCCTTCCCGATGGAACGCCTGCGCGTTCGCCGCAAACGCCATCCACAGCGCGCGGACGCGGTTGGGATTGGTCATGGTGAAGTCGGGATGCTGCGCCAGCGCCTTCACATGCTCGGTCGCCTTGGGATTGAGCGAGCCGGCCTGCAGCGAGAACCACTTGTCGATCACCAGCATGTTCCCGGCAAAGCGCGCGTGGAAATCGGCGAGCGCCGCTTCGCGCTCTGGGCAATCGAGGCTGCACAGCACCATCAAGGCGCCCTGACGGTCGGTCATGTTGGTGGCACCATCATACTGCGCCTTGGCGCGGCGCGCGGCCTCGGCGGGATCGGCCGCTCCCAGATAGACCAAGCCTTGAGTCTTGCACTTGCGCGCACCCCGCGCCTCGGCCTCAAGGCTGTAGGGCACGGCGGAGACGCGGTCGTGCAGGGCCAGCCACTTGTCCTTCAGCGTCTCGCCCAGCCAGCGCTTCAGGCCCTCGCGCTCGGCAAAGATGCGCGTCGGGTCGGCGCGGGTCAGCTGCTCGGCAAGATAGGCTTCGCCCGGCAGGATCAGCAGTTCGCCGCGCATCAGGTCATCAAGCGCGGCGTCGTCGAGAATTGCGCCCATCGCCGCGCCGATGGCGGCCTGCGATGCCTCGCGGTTCTCCAGCGTGCCCGCCACCGCGCCGACCAGATGCCGCACGATCAGCTGCTGCATCGCCTCGTAGCGGGCAAAGGGATCGTCATCGTGGCGGGCGAGGAAGACAAGGTCCTCCGTCGTCACCGGCGCGACGATTTCGACCGGCGCGGAAAAGCCGCGATTGATGGAAATAACGGGGAGCGACGTGAATCCATCAAAGGTGAAGGACTGCTCCGGCTCGGTCAGGACGATCAGTTCCTCGCCATGGTGCTTGCCGGTCTCGCGGTCGAACAGGGCGAGGCGCAGCGGGATCACGAAGGGTTTCTTCTCAGGCTGCCCCGGCGTGGGAAGAGTTGCCTGTTTGAGCGTGAGAGTTACCACTCTGCCTCCGAGAGTTGCCTCTCCGCCCTCGAGAGTTGGATTTGCATTTTCGAGCGTCATGGAAACGCTCACACGCGGGGTTCCGGCCTGTTCGTACCAGTTGCGGAACTGCTTCAGGTCCAGCCCGGCGCCATCTTCTATAGCCTTTACAAAGTCTTCGCAGGTCGCCGCCTCGCCATCGTGGCGGTCGAAGTAAAGCGTGGTGCCCTTGAGGAACCGCTCCATGCCCGCCAGCACGGTCATCATGCGGATCACCTCGGCGCCCTTGTTATAGACCGTCGCGGTGTAGAAGTTGCTGATTTCCTGATAGGAATCCGGTCGGATCGGGTGTGCAAGCGGCCCCGAATCCTCAGGAAACTGCACGGCCCGCAGGATCCGCACATCCTCGATCCGCTTGACCGGCGCAGAGCCGCGATCGGCGCTAAACTGTTGATCTCTAAGGACTGTGAAGCCCTCTTTCAGCGAGAGCTGGAACCAGTCGCGGCAGGTAACGCGGTTGCCCGACCAGTTGTGGAAGTACTCATGCGCCACCACGCCCTCGATCGCGTCATAATCGCCATCGGTCGCGGTTTCGGGATCGGCCAGAATATAGCGCGTATTGAAGACGTTAAGGCCCTTGTTTTCCATCGCGCCGGCGTTGAAGTCACTGACCGCCACGATGTTGAAATCATCAAGGTCGTACTCGCGGCCATAGACGTCCTCGTCCCACTTCATCGAGGCGATGAGCGAGCGCATGGCATGGTCGGTGCGCTCCTCGTCGCCGGGGCGGACGTAGATCGCCAGGTTCACCTTGCGGCCGGATTTTGTCGTGAAATTATCGCGGTTTGCGACGAGTTCACCGGCCACCAGCGCGAAGAGATAGGAAGGCTTGGGCCAGGGGTCGTGCCATTCGGCCCAGTGGGTTCCGTCGCCATTCTCGCCCGAAGCGGTGGGGTTGCCGTTGGACAGGAGGACGGGAAACTGCGCCTTGTCCCCGCTCATCCGCACCGAATAGACCGAGAGCACGTCGGGCCGGTCGGGGAAGAAGGTGATGCGGCGGAAGCCCTCGGCCTCGCACTGGGTGCAGAGCAGCCCGTTCGAGGCGTAAAGGCCGGAAAGCTGGGTGTTCGCCGAAGGATCGATCAGTGTTTCGATGCCGACGTCATGCGCATCGCCGGGCAGTTCGATGACGAGGTCCGGGCCATCCATGTGCCAGTCATTGTGGGCGTGGCCGTCGACGGTCACCCCCTTGGGCTCGATCGCATCGCCATTGAGGCGCAGCAGTGAAGTGCCTGCGCCTGCGGGATTTTTCGTGACCTTGAGGGTCGCCTGAACCGTCGTGGCATTCAGCGAAAGCGCGAAATCCAAAGCGATTTCGGGAACGAGCCATTCGGGCGGGCGGTAATCCGCGCGGTGGATCACGGTGGGGGCGATGACGGGCTGGCCGGAGAGATCGTTCATGCCGCTGAACTTAGGAACGCGTGCGCGGCGGGGCAATCGCGGTTATCAGGCTTTTGATGGGAAACTTGCTGATCTTCGGAATGGGCTACACCTCGCAGGTGATCGCGGCGAGGCTGCGGGCGCAGGGCTGGACGGTGCGCGGAACAGGGAGTGCGGGCGATATCGCCTTCTCTGACCGCACGGCGGTCGAGGCGGCGATGGCGGAGGCGACGCACGTACTGTCCTCGGTCCCTCCGCTCCGCGAAGGGGGCGATCCGGTGCTGCAGACCTATGGCGACGGGATTGCCGCAGCGCCGCTCGAGGCCATCGGCTATCTTTCTTCGACCGGGGTCTATGGCGATGCGGGCGGGGCTTGGGTGGATGAAAGCTCAATCGTCGGCACTGGGCGGCGTTCGGCGCGGACGCAGGCGGATCTTGATTGGCAGGCGCTATCGCCCAAAGTGCGGGTCTACCGCCTGCCCGGCATCTACGGTCCGGGGCGCAGCGCGCTCGACCGCGTGGCCGAGGGTAAGGCGCATCGCATTGATATTCCGGGGCAAGTCTTTAGCCGCGTGCACGTGGAGGACATTGCCAGCGGGGTGATCGCCGGATTTGCAGGGCCAGCAGGCGTCTACAACCTCGCCGACGATCTGCCCTGCAGCCAGAACGCGGTAATCGAGGAGGCGGCACGGCTTCTGGGCGTTGCGCCGCCGCCGATGCAGTCGCTGGAAGAAGCCAATCTCTCGCCAATGGCTCTGGCCTTCTATGTCGAGAACCGCCGTGTGGCCAATGGCAAGGCCAAGCGCCTGCTCGGGTGGAGGCTTAGCTTTCCGACTTACCGCGACGGACTGCGCGCCCTCAACGCCAGCACCAGCCCGAGCATGGCCAGCGCCGATCCTGCGAGTGCCAGCACCGACCAGCGATAGCCCTCGAACGCGGTCGACAGCAGCATCGCGACAACCGGCACCAGCACCCCGTTGTAGGCCCCACGTCCTGCCCCGAGGCGCTGGAGCAGGCGGAAATAGAGCGGGAAGGTGAGGACAGAGCCTATTATCCCGAGATAAAGTACCCCGAAGATGTAGCCCGGCCGGAAATCGAACTGCGGCGGTCCTTCCACGATCCAGGCAAAGGCGGCGTCGAGAATTGCGCCGAACAGCAGGGCCCAGGCGAGCATCGGGATCATCGGAATGCCGCGCGCCATGCGGCTTGCTTGCAGGACGTTCGCCGACGACGCGCTGAACAGCGCGGCTGTGGTCAGCGCAATGCCGACAAGGACCTGTCCTTCGGGGGGCGCCATGCGGTATTCGTGCAGCAGCAACAGCACGATTCCGGCTCCGGCCACCACCGATCCACCAAGAAAGGCGCGGGTTACCGGTTGCTTGAGAAAGACCCAAGCCATCAGCGAATTGGGCACGACCAGCAGGCCGAAGACTACGGCGACGATGCCCGACGTCAGGTGGTGCTCGGCGCGGTACACGAACTGGAAGTTCATCACGAACTGCAGCAGGCCGAGCAGCGCGGCAACCTTGAGCGTGGTGTTAGAGACGCGCAGGGATTCCCGGCGAAACATGGCAACTGCGGCCATGCCGATGGCCGCTGCGATGAAGCGCCAGGTTACCGACCAGCTTGGCGGCACGCTGTCGATCTGGTCCTTGATCACCAGCCAGGTCGAGCCCCAGATCAGCGCGACGAGGAAAAAGGGGCCGGCAACGTCGAGTTGCCAGAACCGGGCCTGACCCGGCTGCTCTGCCTCGGTCATAGCGCAGAGATTGCCCGCGCCAGCGCAGAGGCATGAGCCGGGTCGGTGTTCCACGCGGTGACCAGCCGCGCGGCACCGGGGGCGCCTTCAGGCGCAGTCCAGTCGTAGAAGTCGAAGCCCTGCGCGCGCAGCGTTGCCTGCTCTGCCGGGGAGAGCACGACGAAGATCTCGTTCGCTTCGACGGCGTGGAACACGCGCGATCCGCAAGCCTGCGCGATTTCCTGCGCGGCGGCGTTGGCGGCGCGGGCATTGTCGAGCCAGAGGTCGCCCTCGATCATCGCAAGAACCTGCGCTGCGAGGTACCGGCCCTTCGACTGGAGATGCCCGGCGCGCTTGCGGCGGTAGCGAACGACGTCAGCGAGTTCCATGTCGAAGAACACCAGCGCTTCCGCGTTCATGCCGCCGTTCTTGACGCAGCCGAAGGTCAGGACGTCGACGCCGGCTTGCGCCGTCACTTCGGCGGGATGGCAGCCAAGGTGCGCGACCGCATTGGCAAAACGCGCGCCGTCCATGTGCAGGCCAAGGCCGCGCCCTTGCGCAAGCGAGCCGATCCGGGCGACCTCTTCCGGCGTATAGACGCGGCCATATTCGGTCGCCTGGGTGATCGAGATGGCGTGAGGCTGGACCTGGTGGACGTCGTTGCGGATCGGGTCGATCACGCGCTCGATCTCCTGGGGTGTCAACTTTGCGCCTTCGCCATCGGCGAGCATAAGCTTGGCGCCGTGGGTGTAGAAGCCGGGCGCACCGCCTTCGTCCATTTCGATATGGGCTTCGCGGTGGCAGACCACGCCGCCGTGGGGCGGGACCATGGCGGCAAGTGCGAGGCAATTGGCTGCCGTGCCGGTGGCAACCCATAGCGCCGTGCATTCGGTGCCAAACAGACAAGAGAACGCCTCGTCCAGATGGCGCGACAGGGCATCGCCGTCATAGCCCGAATCGGGCGCGTCGGCAGCGCGCATGGCGTCCCAGATCTTCGGGTGGACAGCGGCGGTGTTGTCGGAGAGAAATTTCATCGGAAACCGCAATGTCGGCAGCGGCGTTTCGGGTCAAGCAGTCACAAAAGGCCAAGGAACAACAATGTCGGACGTCACCATAACCCACCTCGATCAGGGCGCACGCGGCGAGTATCATGCAAGGGTGGAAGGCAGCGATGCGATCGGGCGGCTGACCTATAAACGCCAGGGCGATATGGTGGTGGCCGATCACACGCTGGTGCCGACCGAGATTGGCGGGCGCGGCGTGGCGGCCGAACTGGTAAAGGCGCTGGTCAACGATGCCCGCCAGTTCGGCTTCAGGATCGTGCCGCAGTGCAGCTATGTCGAGGCCGCGTTCCGCCGCCACCCGGAGTGGGCCGACTTGCGCGCCTGATCAGAGGTTTCGGGGCAGCGATAGCGTGGCGACGAGGCCGCGCTCTTGCCAGTCGATGCCGAATGTGCCTCCACGGGCTGTGCAGATGCGTTCGATGAGCGAGAGGCCTTGCCCGCCTGCGCGCGATGTTGCGGAAACCGGTTGGGCCGATTGCTCCTCCCAGACGATGGTGTGGCGACCGCCAGTCGCGTCGCCTTCGACTGCTGCGCGCAGTGCTATGCTGCCACCGTGGCCGATGGCGCCGTGCTTGGTCGAATTCACGGTCAATTCGCCGACCACCAGCGAAATCACATCGGCCTCGCGTCGATCGATTTGCTGATTCGGCGCGCAATCGAGGTCCACCTGCATGCCCTGGGCCTTGCGGAAGGGCAGGAGCAACGTGGACAGCAGCTCCTGGAGGTCGGACTGCTCGGTTTCGCCATCGAACAGGGTCTGTGCCGTGGCGAGCGCCGATATTCGGGCCACCATGTCTGTGGCGAACGCAGTATTTGCCGCGTCTCCACGCGCCACGGTGCGCAACATGGCGCAAACCATGGCGAAACTGTTCTTGAGGCGGTGGCGCATCTCGGCCAGCAGAACTTTCAGCGCCTCGCGATCGGCGTGCAACTGGCTCACGTCCCGCGAAATGGAGATGTAGCCTGCATGTGCGCCGTCTGGCGTACGAACGGCTGAAAGGCTTACTTCCCACCAGCGAGGCGTGCCCTTGGCGGTGGGACAGAACGCTTCGAGACGAACCACACCGGCGGAGCGGGCACCTTCAAGGGCCGAGCGGATCATCGGTTGAGCTTGCTGCGGCCAGAGGTTGGCCCATTCCTTGCCGTTAAGTTGTTCAAAGTCATCGATTTCCATGGCGCAAAGGCCGTTCGGATTCATCCACAAGAGATTGCCCTGAGGATCGACGAGTTTGACGCAGTCCGTGCTCTGTTCAAGAACGTGCGACAAGCTTTCAGGAGAGAGTTCTGCTTTCGAAAGCATCAGGAGCCCCACGTACTTGTCTCTGGCGATAAAGCCGCAACAGAACCTGAAGTTCCATATATCGAAAGTAAGATTTTACGGCAGATCATGCCGTGTATGCGGGGAAATGGTGCTGCTGGGGAGGATTGAACTCCCGACCTCAGCCTTACCAAGGATGCGCTCTACCACTGAGCTACAGCAGCACACCATTTCCGCGCTACCACTCCGGAGCCGCTGGACGGGCGGGGTGGGCAGGGGCGCGCTAATGACGGGGGCATGGGCCTTTGTCAAGCGACGTTCCAGCCTCATCTTCGACAAGACTTGCAGGAACATGGCGCAATCGGCATTCACACCGGAATGAGCGACCCCAAATCCCCGATAAGCCGCGAAGAACGCCTGGCGGCCCGCCTGCGCGAGAACCTGAAGCGTCGCAAGGCGCAGGCCAGGGCGATGGGTGCTGCTGATGTGATGGCAGTCGAATCGCCCGATTCGCCGGAAACCGGGCTTTCCAATCCGGCCGCCTGACGCTAGGGGCGCGGTTCATTTTCTTTGTCAGTTACAGGATGCCCCGATGCCTCGCCTGATCCTGATTCGCCACGGCCAGTCGCAGTGGAACCTCGAGAACCGCTTCACCGGCTGGTGGGACGTTGACGTTACGGAAAAGGGCGCGGCCGAAGCCTTCGCCGCGGGCAAGCTGCTCAAGGACAAGGGTGTGCTGCCGACGCTGGCCTTCACCTCGCTGCAGACCCGCGCGATCAAGACGCTGCATCTGGCGCTTGAGGCAGCCGGGCGCCTGTGGGTGCAGGAAGACAAGGACTGGCGCCTGAACGAGCGCCACTATGGCGGCCTGACCGGGCTCGACAAGGCCGAGACCGCGGCCAAGCATGGCGACGATCAGGTCAAGGTGTGGCGTCGCAGCTTCGACGTGCCGCCGCCGGTGCTGGAAGCGGGCAGCGAATTCGATCTGTCGTCCGACCCGCGCTATGCCGGGATCGCGGTGCCCGCCACCGAAAGCCTCAAGGACACCATCGCGCGCGTGCTGCCGTGCTGGGAAGAGAAGATCGCGCCTGCGCTGCGCGCCGGGGAGACGGTGATCGTCTCGGCCCATGGCAATTCCTTGCGCGCGCTGGTCAAGCACCTGTCGGGCATTTCCGACGAGGACATCACCGGGCTGGAAATTCCGACCGGCCAGCCGATCGTCTATGAACTCGACGACAACCTCGCCGAGATCGAACGCTATTACCTCTCGGAGCGCTGAGCGCACGACAGCCTGAAGGGGGCGGGAGATGTCTGAGAAGCCTTTGGTCGCCATCGTCATGGGCAGCCAGTCCGACTGGGAGACGATGAAGAACGCCTCTGCCGTGCTGGAGAAGCTCGGCGTGGCGCATGAATGCCGCATCGTCTCGGCCCACCGCACGCCCGAGCGGCTGGTGAGCTTTGCCAAGGGCGCGCACACTGAAGGCTTCAAGGTGGTGATCGCTGGCGCTGGCGGCGCGGCGCACCTGCCAGGCATGGTCGCATCAATGACCCACCTGCCGGTGCTCGGCGTGCCGGTGGAGTCCAAGGCGCTGAAGGGCATGGATTCGCTGCTGTCGATCGTGCAGATGCCAGGTGGCATTCCGGTCGGCACGCTGGCGATCGGCGTTCCGGGGGCGACGAATGCGGGCATCCTTGCCGCTTCGATTCTTGCGACGTCGGATGAGGCACTGGCCGAGCGGCTGATCGCCTTCCGCACCGCGCAGACCGATTCGGTGGCGGAGAAGCCGGTCTGATGATTGCACCGGGCGAGACGATCGGCATCCTCGGCGGCGGTCAGCTTGGCCGGATGATCGCGCTGGCGGCGGCGAACCTGGGCTATCGCTGCCACATATATGCGCCGGAAGCGGATTCGATTGCCGCCGATGTCTGTGCGGCGTTCACGCAAGGCGCGTATGACGACGAGGCGTCGCTCGCGGCGTTTGCGGCGCAGTGCGCTGTCGTGACCTACGAGTTCGAGAACGTGGCGGCGGCACCTCTGGCTGCGGTGACCGCGCATGCGCCGCTGCATCCTCCAGCCAAGGCGCTGGAAGTGGCGCAGGACCGGGTGAACGAGAAGTCGTTCGTGGAAGGCTTGGGCGGTCGGCCCGCGCCTTGGGCGACGGTCGATACGATGGAGGACCTGCGCGCGGCGGTGGCCAGCATCGGCGCACCGGGCATCCTCAAGACGCGGCGCGATGGCTATGACGGCAAGGGGCAGTGGCGGATCATGGCGCCGTCCGATGCCGAGGCCGTTGAGCTTCCGGGCAAGCCGCTCATCTACGAAGGCTTCGTGACCTTCGACGCCGAGTTCTCGGTGATCCTCGTGCGCACCGAAGCGGGCGAAGTGCGCTTCTGGGACAGCGCCGAGAACGTGCACAAGGGCGGCATTCTGGATCGTTCGACCGTGCCGGCCTCGCCGGTGATTGTCGCACAGGTTGAAGAGGCACGGGCGCTGGCAGCGAAAGTGGCCGATGCGCTAGACTATGTCGGCGTGCTGACGCTGGAATTCTTCGCGACGGCGGACGGCCCGGTGTTCAACGAGATGGCGCCACGCGTGCACAATTCCGGGCACTGGACTATCGAGGGCGCGCTCACCAGCCAGTTCGAGAACCACGTGCGCGCGATCTGCGCCTTGCCACTGGGATCGACCGCGCTGGCGGCCAAGGGCGTGGTCATGGACAACCTGATCGGCGACGATGCGCACGATTGGCCCGCAATCCTGTCCGACCCCGCCAATCACCTGCACTTATATGGCAAGGCGGCAGTGCGGCCGGGGCGCAAGATGGGCCACGTGACGCGGCTGGTGCTGTGAGCGGGGTTCGACCCGGACTTTTCCTGATCTATGCCCGCGCCGACAATGGCGTGATCGGCAGGGACAATGCCCTGCCGTGGCGCCTGCCTGCCGATCTCAAGCGGTTCAAGGCGCTGACCATGAACAAGCCCATGATCATGGGCCGCAAGACCTTCGAGAGCCTGCCAGGGTTGCTACCGGGCCGCCGCCATCTTGTGCTGACGCGCGATGGCGGGTGGAGCGCTGACGGGGCGGAAGTGGCGACCTCCGTCGAGCAGGCGCTCTCGATTGCGGGAGCGGGCGAAGTCGCCGTCGTCGGTGGGGCGGAGATCTACCGCCTGTTCATGCCCCTTGCCGAACGCGTGGAATTGACCGAGATACACGGAAAGTTCGAGGGCGATACCGTGATGGAGCCGCTCGGACCGGAGTGGACAGAGGTATCGCGCGAAGTGCATCCGGCTGAGTCTGAAAGACCCGCTTTCGATTTCGTCACTTACGCCAGAGCTGACGCATGATCCGGCTCGACAGCCTGCAGCCGGTTCCGGAATCGATGCGCGGAGCCATTCTGGCGCTGGGTAACTTCGACGGGTTCCACCTTGGCCATCAGTCTGTCGTCGGCGAAGCGATCCGCTGGGCAAAGGCGGAAGGCCGGCCGGCGATCGTCGCCACCTTCGATCCGCATCCGGTGCGGCATTTCAAGCCGGATGCCGAACCCTTCCGCCTGACCACGCTGGACCAGCGGCAGGAACTGTTCGGCGCGGCGGGCGCGGATGCGATGCTGGTGATCCACTTCGGCGCGGAGGTGGCGGGCATGACCGCGCTCGAGTGGATCGAGGCGGGGCTGGTCGGGCATCTCGGTGCGGTGGGCGTTGTCACAGGCGAGGACTTCACCTTCGGCAAGGGCCGCAGCGGCAATGCGCAGGTCTTGCGCGAAGACGGGCCACGCTTCGGGTTGCGCGCGCGCGCGGTGGGGCCGGTCACGCTGGAGGGCGAGGTTGTCTCCTCCAGCCGCATTCGCGATGCCCTGAAATCGGGCGATTGCGAGGCGGCGACGAAGCTGCTGACGCGGCCCTTCGCGATCAGGGGCATGGTGCAGCATGGCGACAAGCTGGGCCGGACGATCAACTTCCCCACCGCCAACCTCGACATCGGCATGTACCTGCGCCCGCGCTATGGCATTTACGCGGTGACCGGGCGTCTGCCTGACGGGCGCGTGCTCAAGGGCGCTGCCAATCTGGGCATTCGCCCGACGTTTGATCCGCCCAAGGAACTGCTCGAGCCGCACTTCTTCGATTTTGCCGGCGATCTCTATGGGCGGGAAATCGAGGTGGCGTTCCACCACTTCCTGCGGCCCGAGGCGAAGTTCGATGGGCTGGATGCGCTGGTGGCGCAGATGGAGCGCGATTGCGAACGGGCGCGCGAGTTGCTGGCGTAGCGGCGGATTCTGTTTCACGCAGAGGCGCAGAGAAAGCAGAGGGCGCGGAGAAGAGTAGAATATTCTCACGCAAAGACGCAAAGACGCGAAGGTGTAGCGCTTTGCGGCGAAGCCGCCTTGACCCGCTGGCGCTCCAGACGATAGGCAATCAAGGCCTGCGGCGCTACCGATCTCTTTGCGTCTTTGCGTCTTTGCGTGAGACATTCCGGGCGAAGCCCGCAAACTTCTCTGCGATCCCTGCCGCCTCTGCGCCTCTGCGCGAAACGACTCTCCCGCCACGCCAGAAAAATTGCGCAAAGCCCACAGCAGCGCTAAGGCCCGCCGGTCATGACCGAACCGCGAGACTACCGCCCGACCGTCTTCCTGCCGAAGACCGATTTCCCGATGAAGGCTGGCCTGCCCCAAAAGGAGCCGGTGATCCTGCAACGCTGGCAGGATCAAGGGATTTATCAGAAGGTCCGCGAAAGCCGCAAAGGCCGGGAAAAGTTCATTCTCCATGATGGCCCGCCCTATGCCAATGGCGACATGCACATCGGCCATGCGCTGAACCATATCCTGAAAGACATGGTCTGCCGTACCCAGACGCTGCTGGGCAAGGACGCGCCCTATGTGCCCGGCTGGGACTGCCACGGCCTTCCGATCGAGTGGAAGGTCGAGGAAGAGTACCGCAAGAAAAAGAAAAACAAGGACGAGGTTCCGCCAAAGGAATTCCGCGCCGAATGCCGCGCCTATGCCCAGAAGTGGGTCGACGTGCAGCGCGAGCAACTGAAGCGCCTCGGCATCAATGGCGATTGGGACAACCCCTACCTGACGATGGACGCCCAAGCCGAGGGCACCATCGTGCGCGAACTGCTGAAGTTTGCGGAAAGCGGCCAGCTCTATCGCGGGGCCAAGCCGGTGATGTGGTCGCCGGTCGAAAAGACTGCGCTGGCCGAGGCCGAGGTTGAGTACGAGGACATCGTTTCGACGCAGGTGGACGTGGCGTTCGAGATTGTTGAGTCGCCGATCCCCGAACTGGTCGGCGCGCATGCGGTGATCTGGACGACAACGCCTTGGACGATCCCGGTGAACCAGGCTTTGGCCTATGGGCCTGAGGTTGAGTATGTCCTCTTCAGCTTGTTCTCCGAGCCTGGGAAGGGTGCTGCGGAAAGCACGGCAGCAGATGAACGGATGGCCGAGCATGGCATCCCGATTGGCAGGAAGGTGCTTGTTGCAGCACCGCTGTTCAACGCCTTCGTTGCACGGCTGAAGCAGGTCGCTGCCAAGATTGACTGGTCGGATATCTGCGAGGAAACCCCAGACATTCTCAACCTTTTTGGCGAAAAGGTTATCAAAGGCTTCGACCTCGCCGGAACCATCTGCCGCCACCCGATGCACGAACTCGGAGGCTTCTTCGCCAAGCCGCGCCCGATGCTCCCCGGCGACTTCGTCACCACCGACAACGGCACCGGCCTTGTTCACATGGCCCCCGATCATGGCGAGGACGACTTTGCGCTGTGCAAGGCGCACGGGATCGAGCCGGTCTTCGCGGTGCAGGGCGATGGCAAGTATCGCGAGGACTGGGGCTGGCTCGGCGGGCAGGGCTCGGTCATCAACCCCAAGTTCAATGCGCCCGATGGCCCGATCTGCGAAGACCTGCGCGAGGCTGGCGGTTTGCTGGCGGCGTCTGCCGATTACAAGCATTCCTATCCGCATTCGTGGCGTTCGAAGGCCAAGGTGATCTATCGCTGCACGCCGCAGTGGTTCGTGCCGATGGATCGGGCGATTACCCCTCCACCCCCGCCTGCGGCGGCGGTCCCCCTCCCCGTTTATCCTGCGGAGAAACAGGGAGGATCAAATCCTCCCCATTTTGTGGAACCAAATGGGGAGGTGGCAGCGCGTAGCGCTGACGGAGGGGCTACTTTGCGCGAGATCGCCCTCCAAGCCATCGCCGACACCCGCTTCGTGCCAGAGAAGGGCCGCAACCGCATCGGCGCGATGGTCGAGGGCCGCCCTGACTGGGTGCTTTCCCGCCAGCGCGCTTGGGGCGTGCCGATCACGCTGTTCGTGGATCGCAAGACCGGGCAGTACCTCAACGATCCGGACGTCAACGCGCGCATTGTCGCGGCGGTCATGGCCGAGGGCGTGGATGCGTGGGACGAGGAACGGGCGCAGGAGTACCTGGGCGAGAAGTACAAGCTCGAGGACTACGAGCGCGTCACCGACATTCTCGACGTGTGGTTCGATTCAGGTTCCACCCATGCCTTCGTGCTGGAATCGGGGCGCTGGCCGGACCTGCAGTGGCCTGCGAACCTCTATCTCGAAGGGTCGGACCAGCATCGCGGCTGGTTCCAGTCCTCGCTGCTCGAATCCTGCGCTACGCGCGGGCGGGCGCCTTATGACGCGGTGCTGACGCACGGGTTCACCATGGACCAGAAGGGCATGAAGATGTCCAAGTCCCTGGGCAACACGATCAGCCCGATCGACCTGATGCGCGATTACGGCGCGGACATCCTGCGGCTGTGGGCGCTCTCGGTCGATTTCACCGAGGACCACCGCATCGGCAAGGAGATCCTTCAGGGGGTTGCCGACCAGTACCGCAAGCTGCGCAACACCTATCGCTACCTGCTGGGCGCGCTGGACGGTTTCAGCGAGGACGAGCGGCTGCCAGTGGCGGAAATGCCAGAGCTGGAGCAGTACATGCTCGGTCTGCTCGGCAAGCTGGATGCGACGCTGCGTCAGGCCGTCGAGGACTTCGACTACAACACCTATGTCCGCGCGCTGACCGACTTCTGCAACGAGGACCTGTCAGCCTTCTTCTTCGACATCCGCAAGGACTGCCTCTATTGCGACGCGGTGACGGACCCGAAGCGCCGCGCCTATCGCACCGTGCTCGATACGCTGTTCCACGCGCTAGTCCGCTATGGCGCGCCGGTGCTTGTGTTCACGGCGGAAGAGGTTTGGGCCTCGCGCTATCCGGGCAGCGACAGCGTGCATCTGCTGGAATGGCCGGACGTGCCTGCCGTGACGGTGGACGAAGCGCGCTGGAGCGAACTTCGCGCGCTGCGCCAGACGGTCAACGAAGCGATCGAGCCGTTGCGCCGGGAGAAGGTGCTGGGTTCGGGGCTGGAAGCTGTGGTGACCGTGCCGGACAGCGCGCCGGAGGCCGATCTGGCAGAGCTGTTCATCACTGCGACAGTCAATCGCGGGCAGGGCAGTGACGTGACCGTCACCCGTTCCACCGACCACAAGTGCGGCCGTTGCTGGCGCCTGCTTCCGGAAGTTTCGGAAGACGGCGACCTTTGCGATCGTTGCGACGCGGTCGTGACGGCGATTGACGCAGGCGCGGCCGCTTGATGCTGGCGCGCCCGCGCATCGAGGGCCTTGGCCTTGCACTGCTGGTCGCGGTGGTCGACCGGATCGTCAAGGCGGTGATGGTCGGCCCGCTGATGCTGCGCGACATTGGCGTGATTGACCTGCTGCCGTTCTTCGACCTGCGCTATGCCGAGAATTACGGCGTTTCGTTCGGCATGTTCACGGCGACATCGATGGAGATGCGGTACGGGTTGATCATCGTCACCGCGCTCATCGCACTGGGCGTGACGGTGTGGATGCTGCGCGAGACCTTGCGGGGCGATATCCTGGCGCTGGGGCTCGTGCTCGGCGGAGCGCTCGGCAATATCTATGACCGGCTGACGCTGGGCTATGTGATCGATTATGCCGACCTGCACATCGGCGAATGGCGGCCTTTCGCCATCTTCAATCTGGCCGACGTGGCGATCACGTTCGGCGTCCTGATACTGCTTGCCCGCTCGTTCAAATCGCGCGAAAAGCCAAACGATAGCGGCGACCATACCGCCACGGAGAATGCATGATGCGTAAAGCTGCCGCCCTTGCTCTTGTCGTCTCGGGGGCGACCCTGCTCTCGGCCTGCGGTGGCGGCGGTTCGCTGTTCAACCGTGACCGTCCCGATGAAATGGCAGTGACCCGCGCTGCGCCGCTGGTGGTGCCGCCCGATTTCGCGCTGACCCCGCCGAGCCCCGGCGCGCCGCGTCCGCAGGATTCGGAAACCGGCAAGCAGACGCTCGAAACCCTGTTCGGCGGCCCTTCGGCGCGCTCCAGCGTCGAGACCGACACGCTCAATCGTGCGGGCACGGCCGCCGCCTCGATCCGTTCGACCGTGGGCGATCCCGGCACGCAGACCGTGGCCAAGGGCCAGGTCGTGCGCGACATCCTCGCCGCGCCGGAAGGTGACGGTCAGGCCGCTTCGGCTTCTATCCCGGGCTGAGTTTTCGGCTTGAGTGCGATATGAAAAGCCCCGCTCTGGCGGGGCTTTTTGCGTCAGACGCGCCAGTCTATCGCACCACGGCCATGGGTTTCGAGGAAGGTATTGGCCTGGCTGAACGGTTTCGAACCGAAGAAGCCCTTGTAGGCCGAGAGCGGGCTGGGGTGCTGCGCCTTCAGCACGAGATGCGGGCCGTTCTGCAGGGCGCCGATCCGCGCTGCCTTCTTCTGCGCATGGCTGCCCCACAGCATGAACACGGTGGGATCGGGCCGCGAGGCGACAGCTTTGACGGCGGCATCGGTGAGCAGTTCCCAGCCCATGCCCTGATGCGAGCCGGCATGGGCCGCCTCGACAGTCAGCGCGTTGTTGAGCAGCAGCACGCCTTGCTGCGCCCAGCGCGTCAGGTTGCCGTGGGGGGCGCGGGGGATGCCGAGGTCGGCTTCGAGCTCCTTGTAGATGTTCACCAGGCTCGGCGGGATCCTGACGCCGTGCTGTACCGAGAAGGCGAGGCCGTGCGCCTGGCCCGGGCCGTGGTACGGGTCCTGCCCGAGGATGACCACGCGCACCTGATCGAGCGGCGTGAGTTCCAGCGCGGCGAGGCGCGCATCGCGTGGCGGGTATATGGCCTTGGCCGACCGCTCTTCGGCGTCGAGGAAGGCGTCCAGATCGCGCAAGGGGGGGGAATGCAGGACCGGTTCGAGGCTCGGTCGCCAGCTTTCGGGCAAGGAAATGATGGTCATCTTGGCGAAAGGTTAGACGGTTAGGAGGCCCACCCGCAAGCAGGGTTCCGGGACGGGCCGGTGCTTGCTAACAGCGCATGGCTGTACGGAGTGCTTTGATGAAGATCGCAATGGTTGGCTCGGGCTATGTCGGGCTGGTTTCGGGAGCCTGCTTTGCCGATTTCGGCCACGATGTGGTGTGCATCGACAAGGACGCGAGCAAGATCGAGCGGCTGCGCGCAGGCGTGATGCCGATCTACGAGCCGGGCCTTGCCGAGCTGGTCGCCGCAAACGTCAAGGCCGGGCGGCTGTCGTTCTCGACCGATCTTGCCAGCTCCATCGAAGATGCTGCGGCAATCTTTATCGCCGTGGGCACGCCTTCACGCCGGGGTGATGGCCACGCCGACCTGACTTATGTCTATGCCGTGGCGCAGGAACTGGCGGAGAACATCAGGACGCCGACTGTTGTGGTGACCAAATCGACTGTGCCGGTAGGCACCGGCGACGAGGTGGAGCGGATCATTCGCGAGAGCGGAACCGATGTGCGGTTCGCCGTGGTATCCAACCCTGAATTTCTGCGCGAGGGCGCCGCGATCGGCGATTTCAAGCGGCCTGACCGCATCGTCATCGGTGCCGAGGAGGAATGGGCGCGCGGCGTGATGCGCGAGGTTTATCGCCCGCTGTTCCTCAACCGGGCGCCGATCCTGTTTACCTCGCGCCGCAGCAGTGAGCTGATCAAGTACGCCGCCAATGCCTTTCTCGCCACCAAGATCACCTTCATCAACGAGATGGCGGATCTGTGCGAGAAGGTCGGCGGCGACGTGCAGGACGTGGCGCGGGGCATCGGCCTCGACAACCGCATCGGTTCGAAATTCCTGCATGCCGGGCCGGGCTATGGCGGATCGTGCTTCCCCAAGGACACGCTGGCGCTGCTCAAGACCGCCGAGGACTATAACAGCCCGGTGCGGCTGGTGGAGGCGGTGGTCAAGGTCAATGACAGCCGCAAGCGTGCGATGGGCCGCAAGGTGATCGAGGCGCTGGGCGGCGATGCGCGCGGCAAGCGCGTCGCGCTGCTGGGCCTGACGTTCAAGCCCAACACCGACGACATGCGCGATGCCCCCTCGATTGCGATCGTGCAGACGCTGCTCGATGCGGGGGCCGAAGTGGTGGCCTACGATCCGGAAGGCATGGAGGCCGCGGCCGAGATCATGCCTGAGGTGACGATGGCAGCATCGACTTATGCAGCCGTCGCGGAAGCTGACGCGGTCGCCTTGGTCACCGAATGGGATGCGTTCCGCGCGCTTGATTTTGCGCGGGTGAAGAGCCTGATGAATGTGCCGGTGCTGGTGGACCTGCGCAATGTCTATGACCCGGCCGAGGCGCGTGCGGCAGGCTTTGCCTACAGCAGCATCGGCCGGGTCTGAGAAGGTCAGACCAGGCCTGCCTCGGCGCTGATGGCGGCGTCCTCATCTTCCACAGCGGGACGCTGGGTGCCCCAGTGGATCGAACTCCACACGCGCTCGTGGAAGTAATAGAGCCCGATCTTCGTGATCACTTCGGTGCCGGCAATGGCGCCGGCGGCCTTGGCGCTGCCGGTGAACAGCCAACCAAGCAGGAAAGTGTCGATACTTCCCAGCGTCCGCCAGCTGATCGCCTTGACGATCGAGCGGGTGTGCGCCTCGTGTCCGTGAAACAGAATCATTGGCGGTTCCCTCCCGGCCAGAGATGCTTGCCTAGATCGTGGGAGCCCAGCCGAGAAGGGCATTCACGATGCGCTCGGCTGCGTCCTCGGGCGATTCCTGGGTGGTATCGACGCGGAAGTCCGGGTTTTCGGGTGCTTCGTAGGGACTGTCGATGCCGGTGAAGTTCTTGAGCTGGCCGGAACGCGCCTTCTTGTAGAGGCCCTTGACGTCGCGCGCCTCGGCTACTTCCAGCGGGGTGTCGACGAAGATTTCGACGAATTCACCCGTCGCCATCAACCCGCGCACCATCTCGCGCTCGGCGCGGAACGGGCTGATGAAGGCGGTCAGCACGATCAGGCCGGCATCGGTCATCAGGCGCGCGACTTCGCCGACGCGGCGGATGTTCTCGATGCGGTCGGCCTCGGTAAAGCCGAGATCCTTGTTGAGGCCATGGCGCACGTTGTCGCCGTCCAGCAGGAAGGTGTGCTTGCCCACGGCGTGCAGGCGCTTCTCGACCAGGTTGGCGATGGTCGACTTGCCAGAGCCCGACAGGCCGGTGAACCACAGCACCTTGGGGCTTTGGCGCTTGAGCGCGGCATGGGCCTCGCGGCTGATGTCGAGCGCCTGCCAGTGCACGTTCTGGGCGCGGCGCAGCGAGAAGTTGAGCATGCCGGCGGCGACCGTGGCGTTGCTCATCTTGTCGATCAGCACGAAGCCGCCGAGCGTGCGGTTGTCGCCGTAGGCCTCGAACACCAGCGGTTTGTCAGTGGCGATCTCGGCCACGCCTATGGCGTTCAACTCCAGAGTCTTCGCAGCAAGCTGCTCCATCGTGTTGACGTTCACGACGTACTTCGGCTGCTGCACGGTGACCGAAACGGTCTGCGTGGCGAGCTTGAGCCAGTAGGCGCGCCCCGGCAGCATGGCTTCGTCATTGAGCCAGACGAGAGTCGCCTCGAACTGGTCTGCGGCCTGCGGGGGATTGTCGGCAAGGCTGATCACGTCCCCGCGCGAGCAATCGACTTCGTCAGCCAGGCACAGCGTGACCGACTGTCCGGCAACCCCTTGTTCGAGATCGCCGTCAAGCGTGACGATGCGGGTGACCTTGCTGGTCTTGCCCGAAGGCAGGACGCGCACTTCGTCGCCCGGCTTGACCGAGCCGGTAGCGATCAGGCCAGAAAAGCCGCGGAAATCGAGGTTGGGGCGGTTGACCCACTGCACCGGCATGCGGAACGGCTTGTCGGCATCGACCGAGGACAGCACTTCGACGGTTTCGAGGTGCTCGACCAGCGTCGGTCCCTGATACCATGGCGTGTTGGCCGAAGGCGTGGTGATGTTGTCGCCCTTGAAGCCGGAAATCGGCATGGCGGTGAAGCTCTCGATGCCGATGGACTTCGCGAACTCGCCGTAGTCCTTGACGATGGCGTCGAAGGTGGCCTGATCGTAGTTCACCAGGTCCATCTTGTTCACGGCCAGCACGATGTTGCGGATGCCGATCAGGTGGCACAGGTAGGAGTGGCGGCGCGTCTGCACCAGCACGCCCTTGCGCGCGTCGATCAGGATCACCGCGAGGTCGGCCGTGGAGGCGCCGGTGACCATGTTGCGGGTGTACTGCTCGTGGCCGGGGCAATCGGCGACGATGAACTTGCGCTTCTCGGTGTTGAAGAAGCGATAGGCGACGTCGATGGTGATGCCCTGCTCGCGCTCGGCGGCGAGGCCGTCAACCAGCAGCGCGAAGTCGATGTCCTGTCCCTGCGTGCCGACCTTCTTCGAATCGTTCTCGAGCGCGGCGAGCTGGTCTTCGAAGATCATCTTCGAATCATAGAGCAGGCGGCCGATCAGCGTCGACTTGCCATCGTCCACCGACCCGCAGGTGATGAAGCGCAGCATGGTCTTGTGCTGATGCTGTTCGAGATAGGCGTCGATGTCCTCGGCGATGAGGGCTTCGGTCTTGTAGATGACGTCTTGCCCAAGTGTCGTTTCCGTCATCAGAAGTACCCCTGCTGCTTCTTAACTTCCATGCCGGCGCCACCGGCATCCTTGTCGATCACGCGGCCCTGGCGTTCGCTGGTGGTGGTCAGCAGGGTTTCCTGAATGACTTCGGGCAGCGTCTTGGCAGTGCTTTCGACTGCCCCGGTCAGCGGGAAGCAGCCCAATGTGCGGAAGCGGACCGACTTCATGGTGATTTCGGGGCGATAGCTCAGCACCTTCTCGAGGCGCTCGATATCGTCGGCCATGAACAGCTGGCCTTCCCACTCGTAGGTCGGGCGCTCGTCCGCGAAATAGAGCGGGACGATCGGCACGTCGTTGAGGTGGATGTACTGCCAGATGTCGAGCTCGGTCCAGTTCGAGATCGGGAATACGCGGATCGATTCGCCCTTGTTCTTGCGTGCGTTGTACAAGTTCCACAGTTCGGGGCGCTGGTTCTTGGGATCCCAGCCGTGGCTGGCGGTGCGGAACGAGAAGATGCGCTCCTTGGCGCGGCTCTTTTCCTCGTCGCGCCGCGCGCCGCCAAAGGCCGCGTCGAAGCCGTACTTGTCGAGCGCCTGCTTGAGCCCTTCGGTCTTCCACATGTCGGTGTGGAGCGAACCATGGTCGAACGGGTTGATACCCTTCTCGGCGGCTTCCGGGTTCTGGTAGATGAGCAGTTCCATGCCGCTCTCTGCCGCCATCTTGTCGCGCAGCGCATACATGTCCTTGAACTTCCACGTGGTATCGACATGGAGCAGCGGGAAGGGCGGCGGCGAGGGGTAGAAGGCCTTGCGCGCGAGATGCAGCATCACCGCGCTGTCCTTGCCGACGGAATAGAGCATCACCGGATTGGTCGCCTCGGCGACGACCTCGCGCATGATGTGGATCGCCTCGGATTCCAGGCGTTCGAGGTGGGTCAGGGTCTTGGCGTCGAATGCCACGGCTCTCGCTCCGTAATTGCGTTGCCGCTCCTTGCGCGATTTGCAGTACCCCGTGCGCTCCCATTTGGGAGCATGGCGCGCAGGCAATACTTTCTCCCTCGAAACGACAGCTTGATAGGCACGCGCCGCCGCTCGTTGGGGGACTGAAAGCTTGCGGGCACTTGCCCAACCGCCTAAGCGACAGGGATGGCAGTTCATTTCCACGAAGAAGACCTTCCCGAGGGCGTGCTTGCGCCGGGTCCCGTCGCCGTCGACACCGAAACCATGGGGCTGATCACCCCGCGCGACCGGCTATGCGTGGTGCAGATTTCCGACGGCCGCGGCGACGAACATCTCGTCCGCTTCTCGCCGGGCAGCAGCTTTGCCGCGCCCAACCTGAAAGCGGTTCTGGCGGATCCCTCGCGGATCAAGCTCTACCACTTCGCGCGCTTCGACCTGGCGGCGATCGAGCATTACCTCGGCGTCGTTGCGGCACCGGTGTTCTGCACCAAGATCGCCTCGAAGCTGGTGCGCACCTATACCGACCGCCACGGTCTCAAAGATCTGGTGCGCGAACTGCTCGGCAAGGAGATTTCCAAGCAGCAGCAGTCAAGCGACTGGGGCGGGCCGGTGCTGTCCGATGCGCAGCAGGAATACGCCGCATCCGACGTGCGCCACCTTCATGCCATGCACACGATCCTGGTCGAGCGGCTGGAGCGTGAAGGCCGCACGGCGATGGCGCAGGCCTGCTTCGATTTTCTGCCGATGCGTGCCCGGCTCGACCTTGCCGGTTGGGCCGAGCGCGACATCTTCAGCCACGAGTAAGGCAAGGCAGGGCAAGGCGCTTCGATGACCGTCCAGGCCGACATGATCCGCACGCAGCGCCGTGGCTTTGCCGCGCCGGGCGGATTTCATGATCGCCTCGTGCAGTTCCTCGCCCGCGCGCTCCCGGCCCTGGTCGGTGCGATGCTGGCGATCATGATCATCGCACCGCTCTCCCCGCGCGGCGAGATCAGCTTCCTGCTCGACCGGCGCAAGGTTGCCGTGCTTAACGAGCGCATGCAGGTATCGAGTGCGATGTATCGCGGCCAGGATGACGATGGCCGCAACTTCTCGATCACGGCAGGTTCGGCGGTGCAGCGCACCAAGGTGCAGCCGCTGATCCAGCTCGATCAGCTGACCGCGCGCATCATGCTCGACGATGGTCCGGCGCTGCTCACCGCGGGCAAGGGAAATTACGATTTCGGCAAGGAGATCGTCGACATCGTCGGACCGATCAACTTCCAGACCTCGGACGGCTACCGCATGACCGCCACCAATGTCGACATCGACCTTGGCGGCAAGCTGCTCAAGAGCCGTGGCCCGGTGGAAGGGCGCATCCCGGCAGGGACCTTCTCGGCCGACAGGATCGAAGCAAACCTTGACGAGCGCACGGTGACGCTCGATGGAAACGCCCGCCTTCGCATGGTGCCGGGCAAGATGCAGATGCCATGAGCAGGACCCGCATGACCACTCCCGCCAAGACCCCCCTTGCCGACATCATTCGTGCCGCCCGCCCGCTGCGCTGGGCTGCGATCGGCTTCGCCGGATCGGCCGCGCTAGTCGCGGGAGCGCAGCACCTTGCTGCACAGGGCATTGCCGGGCACGACAGCAAGGCACCGGTCAACTACGCCGCCGATCGCATCGAAGTGCAGGACAAGGCCAAGCGGGTCGTCCTGTCGGGCAATGTCGACATCAACCAGTCGGACCTGCGCATGCAGGCGGCGCGCACGACGGTGGCTTACAGCAACGCTGGAGACATCCAGATCGAACGGATCGATGCCACGGGCGGTGTTCAGGTCAACCGCGGTGGCGAAAGCGCACGCGGTGATGCTGCAGTCTACGACTTCAACCGCAATGTCATCACCATGACCGGCAACGTCGCGCTGCGCCGCAATGGCGATACGCTCAACGGTGGCCGTCTCACCATCGATCTCGATTCAGGTCTGTCCAGCGTCGACGGCCGTTCCGGCGGTGGCGCCGCGGGCGGCAGTGGTGGCCGCGTGACCGGCACGTTCAACGTCCGCAACAAGAACTGAAGCGCCGCCGCCCGGCCTGTTCAGGCCGGGGCGCGCTTGCAAGAGCCGAGAGCTGTGGCTTCGCGATCGCGATTGCGCTTGGCCAGGGCAGTCCGCATTTGGCCAAGAATGGCGCATTCCAGGCTGGCACCCTTTTGAACTGCCAGAATCGTGCTTTCGACTGCGAGCGGATCGAGGTCGGCAGTCACACTGCGAAGATAATACCGCGTCCAGCTGCCGCCTGCCGCCAGCGTTCCCGCCAGCGCTTCCTTTCCGCCGCGGGCGGCAAGCAGGCGATTGCGCATGTCGAGCAAGGGTGCTTCGTTGTCTCGCAGGGCCCAGATGGCCGCAAAACGGTGCGAGGCCTCGACGGGATCGCCTGCGGAAAGCGCAATATCGAACATCGCCTGCTGGGCAATCGCATCGCGCCAGCCGCGCTGCGCCGCCTGCTGGATCAGGCGTGAACTAATTTCCCGATTGCCCTTACGTTCCTCGGCAATGGCCAGAAGAGTCAGGTGCTCGGCAGGTAGAGGGCTGCGCGAAAGCAGTAGCCTGGCATCTTGAAGGGCCTGATCCGGCTCGGCAGATCGCACTTGGGCGAGACTCACCGTCTCTTGGGCGAAGTTGCGGAAGATCGCCGGCACGAACGGAGCGAGGGACGATTGCCGGCGTGACGCCCGGTCAAGCTGTGCGCCAAGCGCGACAAAGCATAGTGCGCCGACGAAGGTGAGCCATAAGGCGCGGATCACGACTTGCTCCCATGGCTGGCAGTAGGCGGCGAGTTACGGGCCGCTGCCCGGGCCAGGACTGCGATGGCAAAAGCGGCAAGACAGAGCATCGTCTGGTTGCGCAAGGGATAGTCAACCAGCGACTGCAGCGCGATGGTGAGGAGTATCGCGCTGCATCCCAGTACGTCCCAGCGCCGATCCTGGCCAAGGCCTGTCCAGGTCGAACGCAGAACCCATGCCGACCACAACGCAATCAGTAACAAGCCGATTGCGCCCGCCTCAATGGCGATTTCCAAGTAATCATTGTGAGCGCGCCCGGCTCGGCGTGAGGTGACGTTCTCGAGCGATTCATCAATCTGGAATACTTCGTCGAAGGTGCCCATTCCCGCGCCGACAGGCCAGTAGCGTTGCGCGGAAAAACGGGCATCTTCCCAGATGGCCGGCCGCTCCTCGGTGGTCTTGTTGAAGCGTTCCATAACGGCATCGAAGCGCGATTCGGGAAGTGTACCTGCGCCAGCCCCGATGCCCAAGGCAATCAGCGCTGCGGCAAGGCCTCCGGCAATAGCTGTTCTACCCAAGGCGCCAAATCCCTGAGTTTCCCTGCCAGCCCCCGCCCAGCCAAAAACAGCGCGCACCAAGAATAGCCCTACTGGCAAAAGCAAAAGTGCAAGTCCCGTCCGTGACTGGGTGAGGACGACGCCGACTACCAGCAGTGCGGCCGCTGCAAGTCCGGCAATGCCTCTGGTCGAGACAAGGCGAGCCGTGGAATTCCCAGCCAGCAGCAGGAGGCAGCACACAAAATATATTGCAGCCGAGTTGCGGTTCGCAAAAAGTCCGGCCACGACGCTCCGGTTCGTTGGCTCCGGGTACAGGCCAGCGCCTTCGCCGGCATAGAGCAACTGCAGCGCGCCCAGCAGAACTCCGGCCACGCCCATTGCAATGAATATCAGCTTCGCACGTTGAACCGCTCGGCTGTCTCCCTGCAGTGCAAGCGCGATGACGGTGAAAGGAGCAATCAGGCCCAGAAATGCCACCAGCGTACGTGCAGCGTTTACGGTAACAGGGTGTGGGGGGAGTGGGCCGAGAGCTGCCAGGGATTCACGAAGAAGGCTTCTTCCCGGCAGGGATTGCCACACCGAAGCCGGCAAAGGGATCAACTGCAATAGCGGAAGTGCCAGTGTCAGCGCGACCAGGGTTGTCAAACCGCGCGGTGCCTTCCGGAAAAACAGGAACACGGCGGGGCGATTGATCGCGAGGACGATGAGTGCACCGATCTGGATGACCAGATTGGGAAGCCCGTAAGCCACTCCTCCACCGCCCAGAAGGCAGGCTAGAAAGATTAGTGCAGCGAGAAATACGCCGGGTTCGTTTCGCATCGCTACCTGATTGATCGTATCACAGTTCCGGTCAAGGACTTACGGTCTAATGCCAAGGATTGGCGTGTGCTGCAGGCGATCTGGGTTGCCGGCAAATGGGCAGCAAAAAGGCCCGCCCACCTTGATCAGGGGGACGGGCCTTTAAAACTTGTCCGGCAGGATCAGTTCGCGCCCGACGACTTGTTGTCGAGTGCTCGCGAAATACCGTAGGCAGCAGCGCCACCCGACAGCAGAATGATGATCCAGTATGCCGGCTTCAGATCGTTGTCAGCCTTCACCGAGGTCGAAGCGCGGTTAGCTGCGTAGCCTTCGGTCGCGTATACCGAAGAGCCGCTGGCACGGGTTCCGGCTTCGGCGACGACCGGCGCAGCCAACATGGCCGCAGCGGCGAGTGCCGATGCAAAACGAGAAATCTTCATGCTTAATCTCCTAAGCAGTAGCACTAACGTATACCGCCCTCTCGAACCCTGCGCTACCGCAATGCAAAATGATTCGCAAGAAAAACTAGGGATTAACCCTTATTCATTTACTTTCGTTGGGTCTCAAGCTTTGCACGGCTCGTCGTCAATCTCGCGCCAAGTCAAGGTTTCTGAGGCGTAAATGCGCCAATTTGGCGCAATCGCATGTTTTTGCGAACAGGGCGTCAGCTGTGACATTTTTGCTGCATTGCAGCGTTACGTCACTCTTGGTGGGGGTTGCAGAGGGTAAAAGAGTGGCCGCGAACGCAATCCAATGTCTCATGGCAGTTGTCTCGGCTTGGCATAGTGGAGCGGCGTTTGCTCATTGCCTCGCCCCGGCAGACAGTCCACCAGCCTTATCCGTGCAGTGACGCAATTTGCATGTTCAGGACCTGCTATGAATCAAGATAAGTCAGCTGACCCTTTGATCGAAATCATGCGGAGGGAAATGGTCGTCTCGATGGGGGTGGTGCCGGTATCTATCGAAGATCCTTTTTTCGATGATGACGGCTTCGTCATCTCGTCTTCCGAGTTCCTTTTTGAAACGTTCGACCAGGTGCGATTTCATTATCGCAAAGGGTTCGGGATAACCGTGCAGATGCCCGATGACGCGGTTCGCGCAGGTCGAGCCTTGGCTGACACCGATTTCGAACTGTTTCAATGGGGTACGGTTTTTGGGGCAGTCGCCTGGCTCAATGGCCTGTTCCCGCTCCATGCCAGTGCAGTCGACGTCGGAGGGCGCATCGTTGCCTTCACTGCCGATTCGGGAGGTGGTAAGTCCACCATGGCGGCGGGTCTTGCCGGACTTGGGCTCCCGCATGTTTGCGATGATACGCTAGTCGTCTCCGTCAAAGAGCGCGTCATGGCGATGCCTGATGCAAAGCCGCTCAAGCTTTGGGATGATGCGCTTGTGCTGACGGACAGTGCTGCCCACCGGCCGGTGCAGAGCATGCCGGGCAAGCATTATTCGCAAGCGGCGCTCAAGGCGCAAACTGCGTTACCGCTTACGGATCTGTGCTTCATCGAGTTTGGCGAATCGGTCGACCTTGCGCCAGTTACCGGTGTTGAAAAGTTGCGGCTGCTGCCCGGTGCCTTGTACCGGGACTTCGTACATGCTGCGAGGGGCGACCGTGGAATCCATGAGAAACTGTTGCTGCGTTTCTGCACCGAAGTTCGCTTCTGGAAGCTGCGCCGACCGCGCAATCCCTCGACCTTTTCTGCAGATTTGCTGAAAATTAAGCAACTTCTTGAGTCCGTTTAGCCAGCTCTGCAACGGCCAAAAGCAATCTTTCTCGACTTGACACCCCATTCCGGGTTGCTTCGCACCCGCAACAAATGTAAACCACTGTTAAGGGCTAATGCGTATCGATTAACTATAGTTAGGAGTATGAGCATGACTGAGCGTAGCGAATTTGCGACCAAGGTGTGGTCGGCTCCGGTTCTTGAAGAACTCACGGTTGATCTGGCGGCAATCGCTGCCAACAATGGGTTCGGTGGTGACGGCTCGGGCAAGAACGGCAAGTCAAAGAGCTGATTGCAGGCGCTGACCGGGTAATCCGATGGCCAGGCTGCTGCGCAAGGTTGAATCGTCCAACTGTGCAACCGAGGTGGACGGTGAATTGGTCATGATCCACGTCGACACGGGAAAGTTCTTCTCGTTGAAAGGCGTGGGTCTTGATATCTGGCAGCGGCTGGACAGCCAGCCAGATCTTGATCTCATCTGTTCCGACTTATGTCGTGAATACGGCATATCCGCCGAGGAATGCGGGGCTGCCGTAGACGCATTCGTGGCACAGTTGACGACGGCGGGCTTTGCGCAATTGTCATAGCAGCAGCGGCGGTCTAACCTCGGCTGCTGCCATGACGTTCGCTGACCGGATGATCTTTCGGATGAAAGTCTTGCGCGCCATGGCGTTCGTCGCCTTGGCGCGTTTTTTCGTGCGATTTGTGCCCTTCCCGCGGTGGCGCGACACAGTTGGCGGCTTGGTTGAAGCAGGGGCGGCATTGGCCGTCCGAAGCGCGCCGCTTGAACGAGGCGTGAGGAATGCAGTCCAGTCCGCCGTGAATCAGATTGATCGAGCCTGCTTGCGCCTGCCGGGCACCAGCCGCTGTCTGCCGCGCGCGATCGCGTTCGGCTGGCTACTGCGCAAGCGGTCTCTGCCGTTGTTGACGGTCATCGCATTCAGCAAGGGCGACCGGACCGGCGAGGATGCTTATCATGCATGGGTGGAATGCAACGGGGAAATGCTGATCGGGGTCTGCGAGCGCGACACCTACCAGCCGATCATGGTCCTTGCGTCCGCACCAGTGCTGAAAGCACTTGCGAGCCAGCGAAAGTGATGTGGCGTTGACTCCGGAAAAGCCCGACGACCTGCTGATCCTTGCAGCGTTCGAGCTGTCGGAGGGTCCCGAATGGTTCGCAGCGGACTGGGACCGGGCGGTGAGATCGTTGGCCTTGGGCAAAGCAGGTGACGTACTGCACGGCCGGGTTGCCGGAGCAGGGCTTGCCAGCCGCGCAGAAGCGCGACCCGGCATCTCGCGAACTGTCCGGCACAGGACGCATCAGTTCCGGTGTCAGCCGGATGGTTCTTACGTTCTTCTGGCCGGACGCCTACATTTCCCTCGTGAATTGACGGCGCAGTTCGGCCTGCCTGATTGCGAGGATCACGCCTCGCTCTACGCGGCGCTCCATGCAAAGCTTGGCAGCGCTTGCGACCGCCGCATCGCCGGTGACTATGCTGTCGTGCAGTGGTGGCCGGATCAGCGCAAGGTTCGGCTGGCGCGCTCTGCAACCGCAAATGCACCGCTTCACATCAGGCGCGACGGCACCCGGCTCGTGGTGTGTTCGCTGCCCGGTCCGATCATGGCACTGGGCCATCAGGCTCGCGTCGTCGACCTGCGCGCGGGAACATGGCTGATGTGCGGCTGGGCCTCCCCTGGCCAAAGCTTCTATGAAGGCATGAGTTGCCTCGTCTGCGGTACCGAGGAAATCCACGATGCGCATGGGCACCGGGTGCAAAACTTCTGGTCACTTCGCGATGCGCCCGAGGTTCGTTACAAGCGAGACGAGGACTATGTCGAAGCGGTGGTCGAGCAACTGCGTCGCGCTTCGGCCGCCGCGCTCGACAAGGCGAAGTCGCCGGGAATCATGTTGTCGGGCGGTTTCGATTCGCAGGCGGCGGCGAGCTTCGCTGTAGAAGCGCTTCCTGCCGGATCGGTACTGCGCAGTTATACGAGCGTGCCTGCATCGCAATTCCAGCCTGCGGAAAGGCCCACGTCATTCGGCGATGAAGCCGATCATGTGCGTGAATTGTGCAAGATGTACCCGCAGATCCGCCCGAGTTTTGTCGACGGGGAGGATTTGCAATATGGCGAGCGGCTCAACGCTCTGATGCTGGTTTCGGGCTGGCCAATCTACAACGAGATGAACGCACATTGGTTTCACGCGGCGCTGGCCCGTGCCGAAGCCGATGGTGTCGATGTCGTTCTCACTGGGGATTCGGGCAACGCCGGCTTCAGTTATGACGGGCTGACAGGATTTCCGACATGGCTGGCCCAGGGCAAGTGGCTGCGTTTGGTGCGCGAACTGCGGGCTTATCGTCAGGACAAGCGGCCGTTGTGGCGGAAGCTGATATCGCGCGCTGTCATGCCTTACCTGCCGCTTAAGGTGAAACTGCGAATCGACGAGAGGCGCGGCTGGCGCGCTTCGCCATTTGCCTCTTGGTCTCCGCTGCGCGCTGACTTTGCTGAAAGCTCAGGTCTGATGGCGCAGGTCGGCAATGATGGCTTCGCCCTCTACGACTACGACCTTCCCGCGTCACGTGACTGGCGCGACTTGATCGTGACTCAACTGAACAACGGCGGGTCGGAAATCCTGCTCGGTTTCAAACTTCTTTACGGGCTCGAGATTCGCGACGTTCATGCCTACGTGCCGCTGCTCGAACTCTGTGCGGGGATCCCCGACGAGCAGTATCTGCGCGGTGGCCAGGATCGGTGGCTCGGTCGCCGCGTGCTCGTCGGCCGGGTTCCCGAAAAGGTCTGGCAAGAGCGTCGCGTCGGTCGTCAGGCTGCAGACTGGCCGACGCGGTTGCAGCGTGATCGGGATATGATCCTGCGGGAGCTTGAATCCCTTTCGCGTGACGAGCGCATCGCGCGGGTTTTTGACTTGCCCCGTCTGATCAAGAGTCTGGAAGAGTGGGACGGTGAGGACCGGCCCGAGCGGCGCGATGCGGATCGGCTGGTTTCTGCCGTGACTCGCGGCTTGTCGACGGCGCGGTTCATACGGTTTGCAGAGGGCCGCAATGTCGCTTGAAGGTGACGCGCCGGGCGGCCAAGGGCTGGCCACGGTGCGGACTGTCGTGCGCATGGCGGGCTGGCCCCGTCTCATCCTGCTTGGCCTGCTGATGCTCGTTTCGAGCCTGACGGAAGGCATCGGCCTGCTGCTCCTGGTGCCGATCACTGCCGTCATTGCGGGAGAGAAAGTGCCGCAGGGCATGGGGGCGTGGTTTGAGCCTCTGCTTGGCTTCCCGGTGGGGCTGTTGCTGGCAGCCATCGCGATGTTGGTCACTTTTCGTGCGCTGGTCGTTTACCTTGTGCTCGACCAGCAGGCGCGCCTTAGCCACGCCCTGACACGAACCATTCGCATCAAGGCGCAAGATGCGGTGCTTTCTGCAGACTGGCGCTGGCTCAGCCAGCAGAGCACTGCGGCCCATGCCGCGCGTCTGGTCGGCGAGGCCGAGCGTGTGGGCAGCCTTGGTCAGAATCTGCTCTCGGCTGTCACTTCACTTGTCACACTCGTCATGCTGACTACTGCGGCCTTCGCAATTTCGTGGCGGCTGACCGGCGTCGCCGTGTTGTCGGGAGCGGTCGTGGTTGTCGTGCTCGTTGCATTGCGAGGGCGCAAGAACCGCGAGGGCGAGCGGTTCGCGGCAGCTTACGGGGCGCTGCAGCAGCAGGTTACCAACGGGCTATTCCATTTCCGCGCGGCACGGATCAGCGGTGCCGAGGACGCATTGGCGCAACAGTTCAGCGTGACCGCGCGCGAAGTCGAGCAATCGCAGCTGAGCTACCATCGATCCGTTTCGCTGGCCCACGTGCTGTTTCAGGCGATCGCGGCCATCGTGCTCGGCGGACTGATCTATGTGGCGCTGGTTGGCATGCGATTGCCTCTTGGCGTGCTTGTGCCTGTCCTGGCCATTCTCGTGAGGATGGTGCCTGTGGCTATTGGCCTGCAAGGCTATCTCCGTCGCTGGAATTTCGACAGCCCTGCGCTGATCGGACTTCAGCGCATGATCCAGGAAGCAGGGGGGCATCGCGAACCGGAGGATGATGGAGGCGAGCCACCGCGCCTACGCAAGTTCCTCGAATTGCGCGGAATCGGGTTGCGCTACGCTGGCCGCGAGCGGGCAATTTTCCAGGGGTTCGATCTCATCGTGAAGGCGGGCAGCATCGTTGCGATCTGCGGTCCTTCCGGCGTGGGCAAGAGCAGCCTTGCCGACATGCTCGGCGGGTTGATAGAGCCGGACTCCGGCAAGGTGTTGATCGATGGTCAGCGGCTGACATCTCACGATCGCATCCGCTGGCGGCGACGCGTGGCCTATGTGGAACAGGTGCCCTACCTGTTCGATGGAACGATTGCGCAGAACCTTGCATGGGGACAGCCCACAAGCAACGAGAGCACCCTGCGCGAAGCGGTGGAGCGCGCGTTGGCGCAGGCATCTGCGCAGTTCGTCTTTGCCCTTCCGAATGGTCTCGATACCCGTGTCGGCGAAGCAGGGCGGCAGTTTTCCGGAGGTGAGCGGCAGCGTCTGGCATTGGCACGGGCATTGCTGCGCAAGCCCGATCTGCTGATCCTCGACGAGGTTACAGCTGCACTTGATGGCGCCAACGAGCAAGCAATCACTGATATGGTGCAGCGGCTGAAGGGTGAGTGCACGATCCTGATTCTCGGACACCGTAGCGCCCTACTTGCGCTTGCCGATCAAATCGTTGATCTGGGAGAGCATGCCAGCAACTGACACCAGTTCCGATTTCGCGGTACATGAGGAGTTGTTGCTGCGCATCTGTGCGGCGCCTGATTCCGACCACTTGGGCCGCATGACGCTTCTGGATGATGCAGGCTGGGCCAAATTGGCCGGGCTGGCGGAAGACAAGCGTGTATCCGCGCTGGTGCTGCGTGCGCTTGATATCGCCGAAGCTCGCCAGTTGGTTCCCGCAGCACCGCTGAAGCAAATGGAATCGGCGAGGCAATGGCACGCGCTCTATGCGTTGAAGCAAATGGCGGCGATCAAGCGGCTGATGCTGAAACTGGGCGATGCCGGATTTAGGCCGATCCTGCTCAAAGGGTTTGGCCTGGC
The DNA here is from genome assembly GCF_055521705.1 of Novosphingobium sp. BL-A-41-Hi4B-X5A. Lineage (NCBI taxonomy): Bacteria > Pseudomonadati > Pseudomonadota > Alphaproteobacteria > Sphingomonadales > Sphingomonadaceae > Novosphingobium > Novosphingobium sp. BL-A-41-Hi4B-X5A. Next base: position 2,397,647 of record NZ_CM145500.1, read on the forward strand.
ACATGCAAGCTATCCCGATGCCGGGCTTCGTCCATTGCGCGATGTCGACCTGTTGCTGACTGCCGAGGAGGCACCCAAGGCGCAGGCCTTGCTGCTGGCTGATCGGCATTATCGGATTGCACCCTGGGCGGGTAGTTACGGTATGGATTACGGTCACCAATTGCCGGAAATCCAGGATATCGGTGATGAACTCACAATTGAAATACATCATCGTATAAACGCGCGAAACTGGCCGCAGGAACCCCTCCTGCTTGAAATGCTGCGATGCGAGGCAACTGATCTTTCCATTATGGGGATCGACGTGCTGATTCCGTCGCATCGCTCGAATTTCCTGCACCTCGCTGAACACGCGACCTTGCACCACGCCTTCGAAAACGGACCACTCATTCTGGCCGACCTGCACTTTCTGGTGACTCGTCATCGCACGGATTGGTCCGAGATCCTTGAGGCGGCGTCACGAATGGGCTTGCTGCGCGCATTGCAACTCCTGATGGCTGTAGCGCAGCAGCTCGGAGCCTCATGGGTCCCCGAAAATTTTATACATACCGATGCTGTCGGATGCGCCAATGTTGCAGCCGCAAAATTGGGGATGTTGCAGTCACATGAGCAAGCAGAGCAATACAAGCTGCTCAGACGGCTGGAAAAACGCGAAGGTGGAAACTCTGGCTGGTTGGCAGCTTTCCGCCGTCTGGCTCACCCTGATCCGCACGAGCTTGCCAAGCTCGCAGGATCCCGGTCGGACGATATGCGGCGCTGGCTGTACTACCCGGCCTGGGTCTTGCAAAAAGGCCACCGATACCTCTCGACTTCGCTTGATCCACGCTCGCTAGAGGCTGCGCGGCGAGAAGCATCCATGGTTGAATGGCTGAGCCAGTCAGATTGATTTAGGCAGAAGGGCATAGCAGTTGTTGACCTGCAGCGGGCTTGCTGCAATGCAGCAAGCGACATGCCCGACTTGAATCCGGCTAATGAGAAAAAGTGGCGCGCGCGGGGCGCAAGCATTGCAGCCATGTTGACGTTATAGTGTATCTACTTAGCTATCTCACCTCAGGGAGCACCTCTCATCGTGAACGGATCGCCAAGGCCTGACGGCAGCAGCCTGACGCAGCGGAAGGGAATCATTCTTGCAGGCGGTTCCGGCACGCGCCTCTATCCGTTGACCCGGGGCGTGTCGAAGCAGTTGATGCCGGTCTATGACAAGCCGATGATCCCGACATAGCCGAGTCCGAGAATCGCAATTTTCAACGTAATCTCCCGAAAGGAACAGGAATCTGTCGGTGGGGTGAAGAGACCGGCAAGCCGCCGCCTATCGACGCCGAACCGCGCAACTGACGGAAACAGGACCCTGCCCCGAGCCAGACACGCCCGCGAAGCCTAGCGCCAACTCCAAAATGGTGCAATGCAATATGAAATGTGGCGGCGCGGCGCTCGCGCATGGGGGCCGCGTGAATTCCGACATCGCGAATTGACCGGGACGCAGGATGTCTGGAATGGTGGCCGGAATGGTGAGAAATTCGAAATGGCGCTTCCCGGCAGGGGCATTGGCCCTGACCGCAGTGCTGACCGTGCCCATGCCGGCAGCGCTGCTCCTTGCGCAGGCTGCTCCGCAGTGGCCCGTTCGTATCCGCGATGACATGATCCGGCTCGGCGGCATCGAATGGCGCCTGCGCACCGCAGCTCGCGCGAGTTGCCCACGCACCGCTCCCGACATCGGCGTCACGATTGACGATCGCCGCGCCTATGACCGTCGGGACTGGCCCATGCTGGAGCGGACTGTAGGCCTGCGGGAAAATCCGGTGCTGATCGGAGTAGTCAAGGACGGTCCGGCAGACCATGCGGGGCTGCGTGCTGGCGATGAGCTCCTGGCCATAGGGTCCGTGAGTGTCGATGCCATCGCCGAACGTCGGCAGGCCGGATCGCTGGTGGCTGAAGCGCTGCTTGAAGAAGTGGCGGCAAGCAAGCCCGGTGTCGCCATCGCACTGACAGTGCGCCGGGCTGGCAGCGTGAGGAATGTCACGGTCGATCCGGCGCTTCATTGCGCAGCACGGCTGGTGCTCGTCACCGATCGCGGGGTCGATGCGCATAGCGATTCGCACAATGTCGCGATCTCCAGCGGGCTGATCGCCATGGCCCGCAGTGACGATGAAATCGCGTTGGCGGCGGGCCATGAACTGGCGCACATCACGCTGCAGCATCGCAAGGGCGGGGGCATCTCGGAACGGCGCCGGATGGAGGATGCCGCGGACTCGCTCGGCCTGCAGTTGATGCATTGTGCCGGATATGACGCTGCGCGCGGTCTTGGCCTGTTCCGCCGTCTCGGCAAGGGCGATTGGCTGGGATTTCTCCGCGCACCGACGCACCGCAGCTTTGCCAAGCGCGTGGCGCGGCTCGATGATGAATTGCCCGGGCTCACATGTCCGGTCAGCACGGCCGATGGGCATGGGAATCAGCGGTGACCCGTCAGAACGCGCGGTCGTGAACAAGCACGCGGGCAGTGTTGACGATAATCTTCAGGTCGCGCCAGATCGTCCAGCCATCGAGGTACTCGAGATCGGCCTGGAGTCGGTCCGCCAGATCGGTTTCAGTATCAGTCGCGCCGCGGAAACCTCGCACCTGAGCGAGGCCGGTGAGACCGGGCTTGAGCGAATGACGCAGCCAGTAACGGTGGTCGACCTCCCAGAACAGCTTGTCGCCCGCCAGTGAGCCAATGGCGTGGGGCCGAGGCCCGACGATCGACATTTCGCCCCGCAGCACATTGAAGAGCTGCGGCAATTCATCGATGCTCGTACGCCGGATGAAGCGACCGATGCGGGTGATGCGGTCATCGTCCTTGCTGGCCGACCGGTTGCCCGCGGCATCGAGCTTCTCGACGCGCATCGAACGGAACTTGAAGATCGGGAAGAAGCGATTGCCGCGACCGGTCCGCTTCTGCACGAAGAAGATCGGCCCCCGGTCTTCCAGTTTGATCAGCAACGCCACGAGCAGCAGCAGCGGGGCAAGCGCCAGCACGGCGCCGCCGGCCAAAGTCATGTCGAGGGCGCGCTTCACGGCACGGGCGCGTAAGCCAAGCGGCCCGCTGGCCACGATCAGCGCGCCATAGTCCCGATCACGTCGCGCGCCGATGACACCGAGCTTGCGCACTTCCGGATCGACGATCTCGCCGGAAACGTTCGCGCTCTTGAACACCAGGGCCCAGGAGTTGCGCCGTTCCGGCGAGCAGGTCACCAGAACGCGATCCATGTTGAGCATGTAGAGGCCGAGCCGATCCATCATGTGCGGATCGCCCAGATCAGGCGCGAGATGATGTTCCCGCGCGTCGATATGGAAGGCGTGCGGAATGCGCAGCGCGGCGCCACCGTCGTCGATGAGCAGGGTGTTGATGGCAACTTCGCCACAGCGCGCCTGGATCAGCGGGCGGATCAGAGCGCGGACCCAGAGCAGCAGCACGAGACTGAACGCAAGGCCGAGCATGGCAGACACGCGAGAGAAATCCTCGGTGCTCTTGGTGGCGAAACCGACGAACAGCAGGATTGCATCCGCACCCAGGAGCGACCATGCCGAGCGCAGGCGGGCGAAGTTCGGACGGCGCAGCGAACGAAGCGTGTAGACCTGCAGGCTCAACGCGATCGTCCAGTAGATCGGCAAAATCACCTGGCTGTGGACGAGCGACCCTGCATCCGCAAAATTGCCGAGGTAGAGCCAGCTTGCAGCGCCGAAGCCACCAAGGATTGCCAGTCCATCGGCCACCAGCAGCGCAACGTAAAGCTGCAGCCTGCGCTGCTCAAGAGACGGCGCCAGCGGAAGCGTTATCCGCTTCCGGCTTTGCGACTCGCGCATCTCGTCTGCCGAAATGTGCACTGTCATCGCGTTAGCTGCCCCTTCAGTCCGCTTGCCAGCATCGACAGGTTGATGCCCTGGCCAAGCAGGCGATTGATCGAATCCCTGTAGCGACCAAAGCTTATATTTATTGCACTGCGCAAAAATACCTAGTGATGCCTCTATGGCAAGCGCCTAAGTGTCCCGATGTGACGCAGGCCACACTATATGACGGAAAACCGCCACGCTTCATCGTGCCGCAGCGCGCGCGATCTCTGCCAGCCCCTGCGCGAGGGCGAGTTCCCCGTTCCTGTTGTCGGCGATCAGTGTGCGGTGCAGCAAAACCAGCCTCTCGCACAGACGCACGAGGCGCGGGCCGCGCCAGCGCTTGAGCTGCTGGGTCAGGTCGGCACGGTCACGGAAGAACACCCGGCGCGCGTCGCTTTCCTGTTGCATGAAAGCATTTACGTCTCCACGTTCACCGAGGCGACCGGCAAGCTGAACCAGTTGCCCGGCGCGACGTTCAAGCGCGAGGACCAGCCCGACCGGGTTGATGCCCTGTTCGCGCATGCGGGATAGCTCTCCCGGAATGCGCCGAACCTCGCCGCCAAGGACGGCGTTGACCAGTGGCATCATGCCATCGTCTTCGCTGACGGCACAGACTTCATCGAGGTCTGCCGCCGTCGCGGTGCGCGGCGCCTGCGGGCTGGCATCGAGATAGAGCGCGATCTTCTCCAGCTCGCTTCGGGCCATGCGCGTATCCAGCGCCGTCGCACGGGCGACTCGCTCGGACAGTTCGTCGGTCAGGCGCACGCCCATGGCATCGGCCGAACTTCTGATCGCACTGGCGACGGATTTGAGGTCTGGCGGATGGAACATCCCGACCAGCGCATCGGCCCGGTTCTCGAGCAATTTGGCAATGCGCGACTTGTCCGTGGCCGAAGTGGCGACGATGAGGACCGGCCAACCATCGACAGGGCTTTGCAGCAGGGTTTCGACAGCATCGTGCGCATCGTCGCCGGTCGCACGGACATGAATGATCCGCCTGTCGCCAAACAACGAGACCGAACGCGCCTCGTCAGCCAGACGCACCGGGTCGCGCTTGAGCTCACCTCCGCTCAGATCGACCTTCTCGGCCTCGCCGAGCATGCCTGCGATCTTGGCGGCCGCATCGCTGGCACCGGATTCATCCGGCCCGCAGAAATAGAAGATGCGACAGTCTTTTACCGCGCGAGCAGCGCTTGCCGCGAAGTTCTTCTGGGTGACCTTCACGCCCGGCTCAGGAGCGCTTGCGCAAGCGGACCGATACGCGCGTGACGATCTGATCGGCCACTTCCTGCGACAGGTTTTCGAGCGCCGTCTGTTCCGCAGCAATCACGGCATATTCGCTGTTCACGACGTCAAACCCGGCGTCCGATCCCGCCGTCGCGTCGAGGACGACCTCACCGTTCTGCGTATCGACCAGCTGATAGCGCGCCCGCAAAGTACGGCGCTCGCGCGTGATCGCATCGTTGGAAAGCTGGCCCAGCCCTTCGACGCGATCGTCCAGCCGGACATCAAGACGATAGCGCGCGCCGTTGCCTGCGGCGCCTGCACCCAGGCGATCGACCAGCGCATTGCGGACCAGCCAGCCGGACTGGCCTTCGATCGGCGAGATCGTGACGTCGGCGAGCGCGCGCGCCACCTCGCCCTTGCCGCCGCCTGCATACATTGGCTGCAGACCACAACCGGAAAGCAGCGCAAGCGGCGCGAGGATCAGGACGAGGCGCTCAGGCGACAAGATTCACCAGACGGTCAGGCACGACGATCACCTTCTTCACTTCCGCCCCCTCGAGTGCACGCTGCACTTTCTCGGAAGCGAGGGCAAGGCGTTCGAGGTCTTCCTTCGATGTGCCCTTGGCCACGGTCAGCGTATCGCGCAGCTTGCCCTTGACCTGCACGGCAACGGTCACCTCGTCATCGATCAGCAGCGCGGGATCGACCTCGGGCCACGCGGCATCGGCCACCAGCCCCGCGCCGAATCGGGCATGTGCTTCCTCGGCAAGATGCGGCATCATCGGGGCGACCAGCAGCAGCAGCTTGCGGATGGCGGCCGAACGGCTGGCCGAAGGCGCGGCCTTCTCGATTGCACCGGTCAGTTCGTAGATCCGCGCCACAGCCTTGTTGAAGCCCAGTGCCTCGATGTCCGAGGCGACCATATCGACAGTCTGATGCGCCTTGCGATCCAGCGCCTTGTCCTCACCGGCAGCATTGGCATCGAACTGTCCGAACAGGCGCCACAAGCGCTGGACGAAGCGTGCGCAGCCCTCGATTCCGGCTTCGGACCACGGCAAGTCGCGCTCTGGCGGGGAATCCGACAGCATGAACCAGCGGATCGCATCGGCACCGTATTTCGCCACGATCTCGTCCGGATCCACCACGTTCTTCTTGGACTTGGACATCTTGATCACGCGGCCGATCTCGACCGGCGCGCCGTCTGCCTTCAGCGTTGCGCCATCGCCACTGCGCTCAACCTCGGTGGGCGAGAAGAACACTGGCTGGCCATTCTCGGGATTCCTGCGCTCGTAGGTCTCGTGCGTGACCATGCCTTGCGTGAACAGGCTGCCGAACGGCTCGGTCACCTCGATCTTGCCGATACGGGCGAGCGCGCGGGTCCAGAAACGGGCGTAGAGCAGGTGCAGGATCGCATGTTCGATCCCGCCGATATACTGCTCCACCGGCAGCCACCGCTTGATCTCTTCCGGGTCGAACGGGCGATCTTCGGGCTGGCTGGCAAAGCGCAGGAAATACCACGAGCTGTCGACGAAGGTGTCGAGCGTATCGGTTTCGCGCCGGGCGGGATGGCCGCATTGCGGGCAATCGACATGCTTCCATGTCGGGTGACGGTCGAGCGGGTTGCCGGGCACGTCGAAGCTGACGTCCTCGGGCAAGGTCACTGGCAGCTGTTTCTTGGGCACCGGCACCACGCCGCAGACCTCGCAGTGCACGAACGGGATTGGCGTGCCCCAATAGCGCTGGCGCGAAACACCCCAATCGCGCAGGCGCCATACCGTCCTGCCTTCGCCCCAGCCTTCGCTCTGTGCGCGGCCGATGACGGCAGCCTTGGCATCGGCGACGTTCATGCCGTTGAGGAAGTCGGAGTTGACCAGCACGCCGTCGCCGGCCTCGGCCTCACCGGCGAAGGGCTTGTTTGCATCCGCCGGATCAGCGGCCACAACGCGCAGTATCGGCAGTTCGTACTTGGTGGCAAAATCGAAGTCGCGCTGGTCGTGCCCGGGCACGGCCATGATCGCACCTGTGCCGTATTCCATCAGCACGAAGTTGGCGATGTAGACTGGCAGGTACTTGCCCGTGAGCGGATGCTTGGCGCCGATCCCGGTGTCGAAGCCCAGCTTCTCGGCCGTTTCCAGTTCAGCGGCAGTGGTGCCGCCCTTCTTGCACAGCGCGATGAAGTTGGCCGCTTCGCAGTTCACCGCCGCGACGCCCTGCGCGATCGGATGGTCCGCAGCAACGGCGACGAAGCTTGCACCGAAGATCGTGTCGGGGCGGGTGGTGTAGACTTCCACGCTCTCGCCATTGGAAAGGTCGAAGCGGAACTGCAGGCCCTGGCTCTTGCCGATCCAGTTCTCCTGCATCACGCGCACCTTCTCGGGCCACTTGTCGAGCGTCGACAGGCCCTCGAGCAGTTCGTCGGCAAAGTCGGTGATCTTGAGGAACCACTGGTTGAGCTTGCGCTTCTCGACCAGCGCGCCCGAGCGCCAGCCGCGCCCGTCGATGACCTGCTCGTTGGCGAGCACGGTCATGTCGACCGGGTCCCAGTTGACCGTCGATTCCTTGCGGTAGACCAGGCCTGCCGCATAGAGATCGAGGAAAAGCGACTGTTCTTGGCCGTAGTATTCCGGCTCGCAGGTGGCGATCTCGCGGCTCCAGTCGAGTGCGAAGCCGAGACGCTTCAGCTGCGCTTTCATGTTGGCGATGTTGTCGCGGGTCCAGCCACCGGGGTGGACGCCCTTTTCCATCGCCGCGTTTTCTGCCGGCATGCCGAAGGCGTCCCAGCCCATCGGGTGCAGCACCTCGAACCCGCGCATGCGCTTGTAGCGCGCCAGCACGTCGCCCATCGTATAGTTGCGCACGTGCCCGATGTGGATGCGCCCCGAAGGATAGGGAAACATCTCGAGCACGTAGCTGCGGGGCTTGGCGCTGGAGTCGTCAGCGCGGAACGACTGCTGCTCGTCCCACACCTGCTGCCAGCGGGTGTCGGCGATAGACGGATCGAAGCGCTCGAAAGCAGAGTTGGCGGGAGCAGTGTTCTCGGTCATGCGCGCTCCTCTAGGGAGCGCTGGCGCGACGCGCAAGATTCGCCTCTCGGCAGATCAGAACCGGCCTTGCGCTACGCCGGATGCCTTATCCCGCAATGGCAGCGCGGCGCAGGTCGCGCGCCTTGCTCAGAATGATGTCTTCAAGCTTCTGGACGGTGGCGGCCTGAACAGGAGCATCGACCCACTGGCCGTTCTGCGAGACCTGACGGCTGGCGGCAACCCGCAGCGCATCGGCGCGCAAGTCCTGGTCGACGATCGAAACGGTGACCTTGACGCGCTCGCCCGGGTTCTTGGGGTTGGCATACCAGTCGGTCACGATGACGCCGCCATTGCTGTCAGTCTGCAGCAGCGGCATGAACGAAAGCGCATCGAGCGTTGCGCGCCACAGGTAGGCGTTGACGCCGATCGTGGTCAGCTGGCTGGGGGCGAGATCCGCTCTTGGGCGATCCTTCTTGCCGCAGGCAGTGACAGCCAAGGCCATGGTCCCGATCATAAGCCCACGAAGAATCAGCTTGCGGGTGCTCTGCGCGGTCTTGGCGGTCATGGTCACTACGAAACAGTCCTTGCTTGCGGGGGTGCCGTTTCCGGGCATTGCCGCAGGTTTGCGCGCATGTGAACGCGCGTGATCGAAAGAGCCTCTATCACCGGCGCGCGCCATGCGGCAAGCACGATGAACGACGCACTGAATTGCGGGGCCAAATGGTCTGGACCCGCGTGAACCGTGACTGAACATCGCCGAGTCTTCGCCGCGCCCAGCGCAATCGTCCGATCGGCACCTGTGGATATTGCGCCACACTTCAAAAGGAAGAGTCTTTCGCTGCCACTTCTATCTGGCGTGGGACTGGAAACCTTCAGGCGTTAGAGGTATTGCGTAGAGCATTCCGGGTGGTGCGCGGAGTCGTCACGGCGGCAAGCTGCTCTCGGGAGCATAATGGGGCGGATCAAAGCCCGGGTTGGGGTAGAACGGACGTATCATGGTCGGCAACGGCAACAAGGCTGCAGGTAAGGGTGCGATGCGCCGCCGCCTGCGCGCGCCGTTGACGCTCGGATTGGCCGCCGTGGTGGGTCTTGCCCTTTCGCCGACAGTGACTTCGGCCTTCTCCAGCGGTTTTGACATGGCGCCCGTCAGCCTTGCGGCGCGTGGTGGCATCGGTTCGTTCACGCCTGCCTCGGTTGATGAACGCCTTGCCTCGCAGATTACCGTGCGTGCGCTCAAAAACGGCAAGCTGTTCCGCTTCACGCCCACCGGCACCGATACCCGGCCGACTCGCTCGGTTACCGTTGCGGTCCGCGTCGATGCGCTGAATTCGTCGAACTTCGCGGTTCGCACCGCAATGGCCGATGCGGCGCAGCCGGGCGCGTCGCCGGTCCGCATCGCGCCGATGGCGTTCAACCTCGGCATGGCCCGTGGCTACGCCAGCTTCGCTTCGCCAGGCGCCGCGCCTTCGCCGTTGCATGATCTGCAGCGGATCGACATGCCCGATCTGGCCAAGTTCAAGGCGTCTGCCCCGGCGTCGACGCCCAGCCGCTTTGCGCCCCGGATCGAAGCCGAAGGCCGCGATCAGGCTGGCCGCGCGCCGCGTACGCTTGAAGGCCAGGGTGATTATCAGCTGGATCTCGGCGGCAGCTACCGCCTGACCAAGAACCTGAACGTCACTGCCGGCGTGCGCTACTCGCCCGAACGTGATCGCCTGCGTCCGCTGACCGATGGCAAGCAGGACAATCAGGCCGTCTACGTCGGAACCCAATTCCGCTTCTGATCCCGCTCGGCTTCCGACAGTATTAGCTTCATTGCTGCAGCAATTCTGCAGCATGTTTCCTCGTTCTTTTGCCGCATTTACGTATTCGGCAACTTGTCGCATCTCCGTCATGAACCTACCCTACCCGCGAGAGGGAACAACGGAGGGTAAAGCATGTCGCGAGTTGCAGTGGTTACCGGCGGTACGCGCGGAATCGGTCAGGCGATCTGCCTGGCACTCAAGGCGCAAGGGCGCACGGTTGTCGCCAACTATGCAGGAAACGAGGAAAAGGCCCGCGCCTTTACTGCCGAAACCGGCATTGCAGCTTATCGCTTTGACGTCGGCGATCATGAAGCCACGATCAAGGGCTGCGCGCAGATCGCCGCCGAAGTCGGCGAGATCGACATCGTCGTCAACAACGCCGGCATCACCCGCGATGGCGTGCTCCACAAGATGAGCTTCGACGACTGGAACGAGGTGATGCGCATCAACCTTGGCGGGTGCTTCAATATGGCCAAGGCCACGTTCCCCGGCATGCGCGAGCGCGGCTGGGGCCGCATCGTCAACATCGGTTCGATCAATGGCCAGGCCGGGCAGTACGGCCAGGTCAACTATGCCGCAGCAAAGTCCGGCATCCACGGCTTCACCAAGGCTCTGGCGCAGGAAGGCGCCAAGTACGGCGTGACCGTCAACGCAATCGCGCCGGGCTATATCGACACCGACATGGTTGCCGCCGTGCCTGCGCCGGTGCTGGAGAAGATCGTTGCCAAGATCCCGGTCGGCCGCCTCGGCCACGCCGAGGAGATCGCGCGCGGCGTCGCCTTCCTCACCGCGGACGAGGGTGGCTTCGTTACCGGCTCGACGATGTCGCTCAACGGCGGCCAGCACATGTATTGACCTGCAAAGGCCCCGCCCTCCCATAAGAGCGGGGCCTTGCTTTCTTACTCCACGGTTATGGCGGTCGCCTTCCATCCGCCAGCCTCGGACGCCATCTGCAGCGTCTCGGTCGCTTCCCCCGCCTTTGCGTAGCGCGCCTTGAAGGTCACGGTCCAATAGCCGTTGGGCGGTGCAGGCGTGAAATCGACCTTTTCGAGCTTGCGCGATATCGGCTTGCCAACGCGGGCCCGCACTCCCTCGGAGGCCTTGGCCCACCAGTCCACAGTGTTGAGCAACTGGAAAGATTTGTGCGTGGCCTGCCAGCTGGCGGCCCAGTCGTCACGATCGACCAGGGCAAGAAACGCTTCGGCGGCTCGCACTGCTGCCTGCTCGCTTGCTGCAGTAGGCACTACGGCAGGTGGTGAACCGGTGGCGGTGGCCGCCGGCGTCTGCTCGGTTCCGGAAAGCGCGGTCAGGGCTAACAAGGCAAGGCTCAAGGTCATGGCAACTCCTCCAACGATCCAGCCGATGCGGCGCGATGCGGCAGCCGCTCGGTCTGGGCGATCCATCGGATATGCTCCGGCGCGTTCGGTGGCAGCCCCGATTCCCTTGTCCCCTAACGATTGGGGGGCGCTCCCCTCGATCTCGTGCAGCAGGCGCGCCGCCTCGCGGCTGCTCGCCGTGCCCATCTTGCGCCGCGCCTCGCGCAGCCGTTCATGAATGGTATGCACTGAAAGGCCGAGCTGGCGAGCGATGGACTTGGCGTCATGCCCGCCGAGCAGCAGCCGCAGCGTCTCCCTTTCCTTCTCGCTCAGTGCTTCGTAACCTGTTGCCATCATGCACGGGTAGGAGCGATGCCGGTTGCGGGCCACCCCCAATAATTCGTATCCCGGCAACATGACCAACCCGTACCACCCGCCGGTAAAGCGCTCGGTCGAGATTGCCGGACACAAGACGTCGATCAGCCTCGAGCCGATGTTCTGGGACATGCTACGCGCAGCCGCGGCGGATGATGGGGTTCCGGTCAACGCGCTGGTCGCACGGATCGATGCCGACAGGATAAGGGTTGAGGTGCCGCCGGGGCTGGCGGGCGCGATCAGGCTGTGGCTGGTGGCGCGGCTGACGAAGCAGCTGCGCGATCAGGAAGCGGACGGCGCCGGAGCTTCATGAGCGGGCACAGTCGCTTCGGGCAGGGCTGGCTGCTGCCGCGCATCGAGCATTTCCGCTGCTGCATCGAGTGCCTTGGCATCATCGCGCGAAACGCCGCCGGGCTTTTCCTCTTCGGAGGAGCCGCAGGCGCTGACAAGGCCCAGCAGAACGGCAAGGGCGAAGGACCGCAAAGGTGTGCCGTGTGGTGTCATGGCAAAGGGGGCGGGCGGCAGCGCAATGCGCCGCCCGCTCCTGTCCTTACTGCGCGGGCGGAGCCGACTGCTGATCTTCGCCATCGGCAGCCGCGGCCTGCGCGGCAGCGGCAACCGCAGCGGCGTTGTTCGCGGTATCGCGCACGGCGTTGGCTTCGGCATCGGCCGCGGCCGATGCATCGACCACGGGAGCCATCGGTGCTGCTGCTGCCGAAGGTTCCATCGCGGGGAGTTCGTCTGCGGGCATTTCCACCGTATCTTCGGCAGCCGCTTCGGATGCATCGTCGGACTTGCCGCAGGCCGACAGGGCAAGGGCTGCTGAGGCGACGATCGCGAGGCTTGCGTACTTCTTCATCGAATTCCCTCTCTGGGCTGTTTCTGGGCTGTGCGCGGACGGGACACCGCCCGGCGCGGAGCCGAACGGGGCTGTTCTATAAGTGGCCAGTGGCTAAGGCAAATGCATCCTTGCCCTTGACGAAAGGAACCGTAACAATTGATATAACGTAATTGTTATATCCCTTGACACGTATAAAGGTTCCTTTATATGCCCTTTCGCATGGCCATCCATGACGCCATTCGCGCGCTAGACGACCCGACGCGCCTGCGCATTTTGCGCCTCCTCGCCAGCATGGAACTGGCGGTGGGCGAAGTCGCGCAAGTGCTGGGGCAAAGCCAGCCGCGCGTCTCCCGCCATATCAAGATTCTGTGCGATTCGGGCCTGGCGGAGCGCCGCAAGGAGGGCGCGTGGGTGTTCCTGCGCAGCTCGATCTCCGAAAGCTCGGGCAGCCCGCTTGCCGCCGCGATTGCAAGGCTGCTCGCGGTGGCGGAACAGGAAGACACCGCCTTTGGCCGTCGCTGCGCCGAAGACCGCCAGCATCTCGACGCGATCCGCGCCTCGCGCGAATCCCACGCGCTCGACTGGTTCTCGCGCCATGCCGAAGAGTGGGACGAGCTCCGCTCGCTCCATATCGAAGACGGCCCGGTCGAAGCTGCGTTGACCGAAATGCTGCTCGATCTCTCGGGTGAAGCTGGCCTTGGTCGCTTGCTTGACGTCGGCACCGGCACCGGCCGCATCGCCGAACTGCTCGCGCCGCATGCCGGGCACATCGTCGCTTTCGACAAGAGCCCCGACATGCTGCGCATCGCGCGCGCGCGGCTCCAGCACTTGCGCGCCGACAGCGTGGAGCTGGTGCAGGGCGATTTCGCGCAGATCCCGTTCGCCGCGCGCAGCTTCGATACGGTGCTGTTCCATCAGGTGCTGCACTATGCCCAGGCACCCGAGGCGGTTCTGACCGGGGCTGCCCGCGTCACCGCACCGGGCGGCCGCATCGCCATCGTCGACTTTGCCGCGCACGATCGCGAAGACCTGCGCCAGACCCACGCCCACGCCCGCCTTGGCTTCTCCGATGCCCAGATCGAGGCGATGCTGCGCGACGCCGGTTTCGTCCCATACGAAACCCGCGCGCTCGCGGGTCACGAACTCGTCGTCAAGCTGTGGACCGGCGTGCGCCGCGAGGACAGCGTGACGCTACTCGATCCACGGCAAAGCCGGAAAGCCCAATGAACGCCAGCCCCAAAAACACGAGCTACGACCAGTTACGCGAAGCCCGCACCGCACTCGACACCCCGCTTTTCGCCGGGCTGCCGGGTGACATCAACGTGTCGTTCGAATTCTTCCCCCCGAAGACTGACGCACTGATGGCGCAGCTTTGGGACGTGGTCGAAACGCTGGGGCCGCTGCAGCCGAAGTTCGTTTCGGTCACCTATGGCGCAGGCGGCTCCACCCGCGATCGCACCCACGGCACTGTCGCGCGGATCATCAAGGAGGCCAAGCTTCCCGCCGCCGCGCACCTGACCTGTGTCGATGCGACGAAGGCCGAAATCCGCGAAGTGGCCGAAAGCTACTGGGAAGCAGGCGTGCGCCACATCGTCGCGCTGCGCGGCGACATGGGCGCTCCCGGCGTTCCCTTCACCCCGCACCCCGATGGCTATGCAAATGCCGCCGAACTCGTCGCAGGGTTGAAAGAGATTGCCCCGTTCGAAATCTCGGTCGCGGCCTACCCGGAATCCCACCCGGATTCACCGAGCAGCCAAGCCGACATCGACAACCTCAAGCGCAAGCTCGACGCTGGCGCCACCCGCGGCATCAGCCAGTTCTTCTTCGAACCCGAAACCTTCTTCCGCTTCCGCGACAAGCTGGCAGCGGCAGGTATCGACGCGCCGATCCTCCCCGGCATTCTGCCCGTCTCCAACGTCGCGCAGACCCGCAAGTTCGCCGCAGCCTGCGGAGCGGCGATCCCGGCGTGGATGGACGGCCTGTTCGAAGGGCTCGACACCCACCCCGCCTCGCGCCAGCTCGTCGCCGCCACGATCGCCGCCGAGTTCTGCCGCCGCCTCTATGCCGGCGGCGTGCGCGATTTCCACTTCTACACCCTCAACCGCGCCGAACTGTCCTACGCGATCTGCCACCTGCTTGGCCTTCGCCCCAAGGCTCCGGCGCTGGAGAAAGCAGCGTGACCCTCGTTCCATCAACCGCCCGCACCGCCTTTCTCGAACAGGCAGCGCAGCGTATCCTCATCACCGATGGCGCGTTCGGCACCGAGATCCAGAACTTCAAGCTGTCCGAAGCCGATTACGCCGGAACGCTCGGCCTCGCCAAGGACCAGAAGGGCAACAACGACATCCTCGCGCTGACCAAGCCCGAAGTGCCGGAATCGATCCACCGCGCCTATTTCGAGGCCGGTGCCGACATCGCCGAAACCAACACCTTCAGCGCCAACCGCATCAGCCAGGCCGACTACGCCGCCGAGCATCTCGTGCGCGAGATCAACGTGGAATCGGCCAAACTTGCCCGCCGCGTTGCCGATGAATTCACGGCAAAGGACGGCAAGCCCCGCTTCGTTGCCGGTGCCATCGGCCCGACCAACAAGACCCTCTCACTCAGCCCGGACGTCAACGATCCCGGCTTCCGCGAGATCGACTGGGACCACCTCGTCGATGTCTATGCCGAGCAGGTCCACGCGCTGGTCGAAGGCGGCGCGGACTTCATCCTGATCGAGACGGTGTTCGATACATTGAACGCCAAGGCTGGCGTCATGTCGGTGCGCAAGGTCGAGAAAGACCTCGGCCGCGAAATCCCGATCATGATGTCGATGACGCTGACCGACCTTTCGGGCCGCAACCTCTCGGGCCACACGGTCGAGGCGTTCTGGTACGCGATCCGCCATGCCAAGCCGCTGACTGTCGGCCTCAACTGCTCGTTCGGTGCCACCCAGTTGCGCCCGCATGTGAAGGCGCTGTCGGAAATCGCCGACACGCTGATCATGGTCTATCCCAACGCCGGCCTGCCCAACGAGCTCGGCGAATATGACGAGATGCCGCAAACCACCGCTGGCCTCGTCAAGGAATGGGCCGACCACGGCCAGGTCAACGTGCTCGGCGGCTGCTGCGGCTCGACGCCCGCGCATATCGCCGCGATGGCGCAGGCGGTGAAGGCACTGCCGCCGCGCAAGATGGCCGTGCCGGAAGTCGCGACGCGGCTGGCCGGGCTCGAGCCATTCATCATGGCGGCATAATTCAGTCCCCCTCCCGCAAGCGGGAGGGGTTAGGGGTGGGCAGCGGTCAAGCGCTCACTCCCAAGAAGAAAACCCACCCCCGACCCCTCCCGCCTGCGGGAGGGGGGAGTAGAAGATGACCAATACCCCTACCGGCTCGCGCTTCGTCAACGTTGGCGAACGCACCAACGTCACCGGCTCTGCCGCGTTCAAGAAGCTGATCCTCGCCGGCGATTACACCAAGGCGGTCGAAGTCGCGCGGCAGCAGGTCGAGAACGGCGCGCAGGTGATCGACGTCAACATGGACGAGGGCCTGCTCGACGCACTTGAGGCGATGACCACCTTCCTCAAGCTGATCGCCGCCGAGCCCGACATCGCCCGCGTGCCGGTGATGATCGACAGCTCGAAGTGGGAGGTCATCGAAGCCGGCCTCAAGTGCGTTTCGGGCAAGCCGATCGTCAACTCGATCTCGATGAAGGAGGGCGAGGACGCCTTCCTCCACCACGCCCGCCTGTGCATGGACTATGGCGCCGCCGTCGTCGTCATGGCTTTCGACGAAAAGGGCCAGGCCGATACCAAGGATCGCAAGGTCGAAATCTGCGAGCGTGCCTACAAGCTGCTCACGGGCATCGGCTTCCCGCCCGAAGACATCATCTTTGATCCCAACGTCTTTGCCGTCGCCACCGGCATCGAGGAGCACGACAACTACGGGCTCGATTTCATCGAGGCCACGCGCGAGATCAAGGCGCGCTGCCCGCACGTCCACATCTCGGGCGGCCTCTCCAACCTCTCGTTCAGCTTCCGCGGCAACGAAATCGTGCGCCGCGCGATGCACTCGGTGTTCCTCTACCACGCGATCCCTGCGGGCATGGACATGGCCATCGTCAACGCTGGCCAGCTTGATATCTACGACCAGATCGATCCGGTGCTGCGCGAAGCCTGCGAGGACGTTGTCCTCAACCGCAAGCCTGCCGCCGATGACGGCAAGACCGCGACCGAACGCCTGATCGAACTCGCCGAAAGCTTCAAGGGCAAGGACAAGGTCGCCGAGAAGGAAGCCGAGGAATGGCGCGGCTGGGACGTCGTCCGCCGCCTTGAACACGCGTTGGTCAAGGGCATCGACGCCTACGTTGTCGACGACACCGAGGAAGCCCGCGCTGCTATCGCCGCGCGGGGCGGTCGTCCGATCGAAGTGATCGAAGGCCCGCTGATGGAAGGCATGAACACCGTCGGCGACCTGTTCGGTTCGGGCAAGATGTTCCTGCCGCAGGTGGTCAAGTCTGCCCGCGTGATGAAGAAGGCCGTCGCCCACCTGATCCCCTTCATCGAAGCGGAGAAGGAAGAGGGCGCCAAGGCGAAGGGCCGGATCATCATGGCCACCGTCAAGGGCGACGTTCACGATATCGGCAAGAACATCGTCGGCGTGGTCCTGCAGTGCAATGGTTATGAAGTGATCGACCTCGGCGTGATGGTGCCGTGGGCCACGATCCTCGACGTGGCGCAGAAGGAACAGGTCGACATGATCGGCCTGTCCGGCCTGATCACGCCTTCGCTCGATGAAATGGTCACCGTGGCCGAGGAAATGCAGCGCGCGGGGATGACAATTCCGCTGCTGATCGGCGGGGCGACGACCAGCAAGGTCCACACCGCGCTGCGCATCGATCCGGCCTACGATGGCCCGGTTGTTCACGTGCTCGACGCCAGCCGCGCGGTTGGCGTCGCTTCGCAGCTCCTCTCCGATACGCAGGCACAGGGCTTCATCAAGGCCACTGCCGCCGATTACCAGCACGTCCGCGATGCCCGTGCGGGCAAGGGCGCATCCAAGCTGCTCAGCCTCGAAGACGCCCGCCTCAATGCCTTCGCGCCCGACTTCTCGGAAAAGGCCCCGCCGCCCGAACAGCCCGGTCGCCATGTCTTCGAGGACTGGGACCTGAATGATCTGGTCGAGTGCTTCGACTGGACCCCGTTCTTCCGCTCATGGGAACTCGCCGGCACGTACCCGGCGATCCTCGAGGACGAGATCATCGGCGAATCCGCGCGCAGCCTCTACGCCGATGCCCGCGCGATGCTGGAAAAGATCATCGCCGAGAAGTGGCTGACGGCCAAGGGCGTCGCCCAGTTCTGGCCCTGTGCGCGTCATGGCGATGACGTGATCCTGCACCCGAACGACGACGAGTTTTCGGTTCGCCTGCCGTTCCTGCGCCAGCAGTTCATCAAGAGCCGTGGCCGCGCCAACTTCTGCCTTGCTGACTTCATCGACCCGGCGGGCGACTGGATCGGAGGCTTCGCCGTGGGCATCCACGGCATCGACCAGCACCTCGCCCGCTTCAAGGCGGACAACGACGACTATTCGGACATTCTGCTCAAGGCCTTGGCCGACCGCTTCGCTGAAGCCTTTGCCGAGCGCCTGCACCAGTACGTCCGCACCACGCTCTGGGCCTATGCGCCGGGCGAACAGCTGATCAACGAGGCGCTGATCCGCGAACAGTATCGCGGCATCCGCCCGGCGCCGGGCTATCCGGCCTGTCCGGATCACACGCTCAAGCCGATCCTGTTCGACCTGCTCGATGCGCAGACCACTGCTGGCATCACCTTGACCGAATCGCAGGCCATGCTGCCAACGGCGGCCGTCTCGGGCTTCTACTTTGCCCACCCCGAAAGCCAGTACTTCGGCGTCGCCACCATCGGGCGCGATCAGCTTGAAGACTATGCAGGCCGTCGCGGCTTTGACCTCCCGGTCATGGAACGCTGGCTGCGACCCAATCTGGATTAATCGCAACTTGGATTAGTCATCCCGGCGAAGGCGGGGATCCAGTGCGACATGAGGCCCGAATGGCAGTTGATCTCTCCAAATCTCGCTCCACTATGGTGCGGGGTTCGGGGGAACAACGGCCATGCGAATCGAGTTCACACTTTCACCGCTGCCAAGTCTCACGGGCACCAAGCCACCACAGGCTGCGCTATCCAATTCGTGCCAGGTAATCGCCCTGACCGGCGGAAGATGGAGAGTGACCATGCTTCCCGTGAATGAAGGCAAGGGCGAGCAACCATCGGCGTGGGCAAAGTTCGATCCGAGAACCAAGAAGGAATACTGGTACTGCTATTTCCGGTATGGCCCCGTTGATCCGGAAAAGCCGACTGAGGTTTTGCTGAAAGGTGTCGGTTCCGCCGCACCGCAGGGCACAGCGGCAGAGGCCATGGCCCGGTTTCCGCAAGGCATCGAGATTGAAATTCCGCCACCGCAATATGCCCGTCCCGCGACGGCGATAATCTTCGCCATCCCGACCGATTTCTACAACAAGAAGGGCTCGCTGCGCATTGCGCTGGAGTCTGTCGACTGATCGCCCTGACGTTGACGCTCAGTCCCCTCCTTCCGCTCGTCCTGAGTCTGTCGAAGGACGCAGGCGCAACATGCGATGCTTCGAAAAGCTCAGCATGAGCGGTCGGTGGGGACCGGCCTACTGCAACCGGCTCGCCTCCACCCGCGACATGGCCCGCCGCCTGAGATAATCGGCCTCCACGCCCGAAACCTCGGCTTGGCCCGCCAGCACGCCCAGCGCTGCGCCCAGCCCATGGGCAGCGAGTTCTCCCAGCGCGGCGTCGGTGTCCTGTCCCAGCTCGGCTGCCAATGCCTTCAGCACGCGCGCCATCTCGGCGAACTCCACTTCGCTTTCCCACGCCGCCTTGCATTCTTCGCGCCGAACGAAGCTGTCGCGCATTTCGAAGCCCATGCCACTCTCCTCTCGCGGCGGACCAACCCGCCATGAAGAGAAGCTGTCAGGCCTCGGCAAACCTGCGCTTAACTGACGGCAGCGCATCTTGCCGGAGCCGCGCGATGGTTAAGCGGTAAGATTCCTGTCAGCCGAGTCTTACCGGAGAGGGATCGCCGCGCTCGTCGATCAGCCTGGCCTGCGCGCTTGCCCTGCAGCGCAGGTAATCGGCTTCCACGTCACGCCCGGCCAGTTGTGCGAGGTGACTGAGCGCTTGGCCGAGTCCCCGTTCGGCCAGCACCCCCAGCATCGGCTCCACCGGCGCTTCAAGTTCCCCTGCCAACGCCTTCAGCGCCCGCACCATTTCGGCAAACTCGAACTCCGTCAGCCGCGCGGATTCGTATTCCTCCTTGCGCAACAGGGCCTTGCCGAGGTCAAAGGTCATTGGCCGCCTCCTTCACGCAGGATATGGCCTTTGAGATCAATTGAACAAGCCGTCGCACCTTTGCATAGACGATGGCAACGCGGGGGATGGATGATGACGGCAGCTGCGCCCGCGATGGGCACGACGGAAGTGTTCCTGATCGCGCTCACGATCATCCTTGCCGTCCCTTACCTGGTCTGGCGCCTCCTGCGCACCGACTACTGGGCGCCGCTCGTCGTCGTGCAGATCATCGGCGGCATCCTGCTTGGCCCCGGCGTGTTGGGTGCAGCCTTCCCGGACTATTACGCCTTCGTCTTCAATCCGCAGGTGATCGGCTCGCTGAATGGCATCGCCTGGTGGGCGGTTATGATGTTCGTGTTCGCGGCAGGGCTTGAACTCGATCTCAGCGACGCCTGGGCCAACCGACGCGAAACCGCGATTACCGCTGCAGGCGCTCTCTTGACGCCGCTGGTGTTCGGCGCCGCCGCGGCTGCGCTACTATTGCAGACCCCGGGCTGGATCGGCCCCAAGGGCAACTACCCGCAAGTCGTCCTCGGCATCGGCATGGCCTGCGCCGTCACCGCGCTGCCCATTCTCGTCCTCCTGATGGAAAAGCTGGGCATCTTCCGCGAGCCTTTGGGCCAGCGCATCCTGCGCTATGCCAGCCTTGATGACGTGGCGATCTGGGGCGTCCTCGCGCTGATTCTGGTCGATTGGGAGCGGGTCGGCCGGCAGGGCATCTTCCTCGTCGCCTTCGCCGTGGCGTCCTGGGCGGTGCGGGCCCTGTTCCGCCGCCTGCCCGAGAGCGATCGCTGGTACGTCTCGCTGATCTGGTTGGCCATGGTCGGCTTCGCGGCAGACTGGTCCGGCCTGCACTTCATGGTCGGCGCGTTCCTTGCCGGTGCGGTCCTCGATGCGCACTGGTTCACGCGTGAGCGGCTCGACAGCTTCCGCCAGTTCCTGCTGCTTGCCGTAATGCCCGTGTTCTTCCTTTCGACCGGCCTGCGCACCAAGTGGGATGTCGGCGGCCTCGCCGTGTTCGGCGCAGCGTTCCTGTTCCTCGTCGCCTCGGTCACCGGCAAGCTTGTCGGCGTGCGCATTGCCGGCCGCGTGCTCGGCTGGGCCAAGGGCGAGGCTTCGATCATCGGCTGGCTGCTGCAGACCAAGGCGCTGATCATGATCATCTTCGTCAACGTCCTGCTCGACAAGGGCATTGTCACCAACGAGACTTTCACCGCCTTGCTGCTGATGGCTGTGATGAGCACGATGCTGACCGTTCCGCTGGTCACCCCCAGGCTGAAGGCGCTGGCCAAGCCAACGCTCCATTAACGCCTGCGCGATAGGATCGGCGGCATGGAACCCGTCGATCTTCTCATGGCTGGCGTTGCCGCACTCGTGCTCGGCATGTGCTGGTGCCTGTACCGCGGCGTCACGCTGCTCACTGGCTCGCAGGTCGCCGTCGCCCATGTCTGGCGCGGCGGCTACAGCGATCTCGAGCGGCTGGACGACTTCGTCCACCTGCAGCAATCGATCGGCACCCTGCGCGGCTTCGACATCCGCGATGGCGAGGGCAAGCGCTGGATCGAGGACGAGGTCGTCTTCGAAACGGCCGACGGCACCCGCGTTCATGCCATGGTCGGTCGGCAGGTGCAGCGGTCGTGGAAGCCCTCCAGCGTGTTCCGCATCTGGTACCGCCGCGATGATCCGCAGCATGTCACCGCCTATGGACCGGGATACTGGTTCCTCATGGCCCTGCTCACGCTCGCCGCGCTCTATGCCACGTTCGCCTGGGGCATAGACTGGGCGCGCACCGGGCAGCCCCCGCAGTGGCTGGCCGATCTTTCGGCGAGGGAACTCTCGCACAAGTAAGAGTGGCGCGTCCGCGCATTCTCCCCTCTCCTGCGGCAAAACACCGGAGAGGCCCGCCATGTCCATCGATCCCGTCACCCGCCTGATCGCCATCGAGGAAATCAAGCAGCTAAAGGCGCGCTATTTCCGCTGCATGGACACCAAGGACTACACCGGCCTGCGTGCTGTCTTTGCCGACGATGCGGTGTTCGATGCCTCCTGCTCGCTCTCCATCGAACCCGCCGAGGACGCGGAGAACTGGACGCACTCCGGCGGCGACGCCATTGCCGCCTTCGTCGAAGCCGCCGTCGACGCCCTGCGCACCGTCCACCACGGCCACTGCCACGAAATCGAGCTGCTTTCGGAAACAGAGGCGCGCGGCGTGATCGCCATGGAAGACCAGATCTGGGACGCCGATGGCAAGCCCTTCCTTCACGGCATAGGCCACTACCACGAAACCTACCGCAAGGAGGCAGACGGCTGGAAGATCGTCACCAGCCGCATCAGCCGCCTGCACGTGATCGTCGGCGAATAGTTTCGGGCGCATCCGGCGTGGAATGACAGCACGCGATCTGCCATAGCGGGGCCGTGAGCCTTACCGACACCGTATTCCCGGAATCCGAAATCCTCGATCGTCTCCACGCCGTATTCGGCTTCAACGCCTTTCGCGGCGTGCAACAGGACGTGGTCGAGCGTGTGCTGCAGGGCCGCTCGACGCTCGCCGTCATGCCCACCGGTGCGGGCAAGTCGCTGACCTATCAGCTCCCCGCCGTCATGCTGCCTGGCACCTGCGTCGTAGTCTCCCCACTGATCGCGCTGATGCATGACCAGCTGCGCAGCGCCACCGCCAACGGCATCCGCGCCGCCACGCTGACCAGCGTCGACATGGACCGGGGCCAGACCATCGACCGCTTCCTCGCAGGCGACCTCGACCTGCTCTACGTCGCCCCCGAACGCGCCAGCCAGCCGCACTTCCTCGAGATGCTGACGCGCGGCCGCGTCGCCATGTTCGCCATCGACGAGGCGCACTGCGTGTCCGAATGGGGCCACGACTTCCGCCCCGACTACCGCCTGCTGCGCCCGCTGATGGACGCCTTCCCGGACGTCCCCCGCCTTGCGTTGACGGCCACCGCCGACCGCCATACCCGTGCCGACATCCTCGCCCAGCTCGGCATTCCCGATGAGGGCCTGATCGTTGCCGGCTTTGACCGGCCCAACATCCGCTACGCCATCACCCCGCGCGACAACCCCTTGCGCCAGTTGATGACGGTAATTGCCGAAAACCCCGGCCCCGGCATCGTCTATGCCCCCACCCGCGCGCAGGTCGAAAAGCTCAGCCAGCAGCTGCAGGCCAGCGGCCGTCCATGCCTGCCCTATCACGCCGGCCTCGATCCGCAGGTCCGCGCCGACAACCAGGCCCGCTTCGTCGCGTCCGAAGACATGGTCATGGTCGCCACCGTCGCCTTCGGCATGGGCATCGACAAGCCTGACGTGCGCTTTGTCGCCCACGCCGCCTGCCCGAAATCGATCGAAAGCTATTACCAGGAAACCGGCCGTGCCGGGCGCGACGGCGATCCTTCGGTGGCGGTCATGCTGTGGGGCGCAGAAGACTTCGTGCGGGCCCGCCAGCGCCTCGCCGAAGTCGAAGAGCACCGCCGCGCCGGCGAACGCACCCGCATCGATGCGCTCGCCTCGCTGGTCGAAACCCCGCACTGCCGCCGCGCCCTGCTGCTGCGCCACTTCGGCGAGAACCCGCCGCCGTCATGCGGCAATTGCGACAACTGCCTCGATGCTCCGCGCGTCACCGATGCCACCGAAGTCGCGCGCAAGCTGCTCTCGGCGGTCTACCGCACCGGCCAGTCCTTCGGCTTCGGCCATGTCGAGAAGGTGCTTACCGGCGTCGCCGACGATCGCGTGACCCAGCGCGGACACGATCAGCTCTCGGTCTTCGGCATCGTCACGGCTGACGAAGCCCCGCTGCTGCGCCCCCTGGCGCGCGCCCTGCAGGCGAGAGGCGCGCTGGTCGCCACCGAACATGGCGGCCTGGCCCTCGGCGGCGACGCCCGCGCAATTCTCAAGGGCGAAGCGGACGTGCCTCTGGTCCTCGTGCCGAAAAAGGAAGGCCGCTCCAGCCGCCGCCGGGGCAGTGCAGGCGGAGCGCTCAACCCGGTCGGCGATCCGCTGTTTGATGCCCTGCGCAACCTGCGCCGCGATCTCGCACGCGAGAACGGCGTGCCGCCCTACGTGATCTTCCATGATTCGGTGCTGCGCGAAATGGCCGCGAACCGCCCCGCCAGCCTCTCCGAACTCGGCCAGATCGGCGGCGTCGGCACCCGCAAGCTCGATGCCTATGGCGACCGTTTCCTCGAGGTCATCCGGCAGTGGTGAGCTGAAAGCAAAACCCCCTCCCGGTAAGGGGAGGGGGCATGCTCAGTTGATTGTGCCCGAGGCAATCGGTTCGGCCGGATCGTGCAGGGGCTGCCCTCGCGTCTTCCACAGCGAGTATGCCACGCCACCGGCGATCAACGCGAAGGTCACGCCGAGGCTCAGCACCGGCGGGAACTTGTCGCCGCCCAGCAGAAAGTCCGAGACGAAGATCTTCGAGCCGATGAACACCAGCACCGCCGCCAGCGCATACTTGAGGTAGGCGAAGCGGTCGATCATCGCTGCGAGCGCGAAATACAGCGCGCGCAGGCCCAGGATCGCCATGATGTTCGAGGTGTAGACGATGAAGGTGTCGGTCGTGATCGCGAAGATCGCCGGCACCGAATCCACCGCGAACACCAGGTCGGCAAGGTTGATCACCACCAGCGCCAGGAACAGCGGCGTGGCAGCCTTGACCAGCTTGCCGGTCTTTTCGTCCGGCACCTTCACGAAGAAGTGCTGGTCGTGCAGTTCCTTGGTCACGCGCATGTGGCGGCTGATCCAGCGCACCGCCGGGTTGTTGCCGATGTCGGGATCGTGGTCGTTGGTGAAGAACATCTTGATCCCGGTGAACACCAGGAAGGCGGCGAAGATATACAGCACCCAATAGGCCTGCTCGACCAGCGCGGCGCCCCCTGCGATCATCGCGCCCCGCAGGAAGATCACGGCAACGATGCCCCACAACAGGGCACGGTACTGGTACTTGGGCGGAATGGCGAAGAAGGTGAAGATCAGGCTGATCACGAAGACATTGTCGATCGACAGAGCCTTTTCGATGAAGAAGCCGGTATAGTACTTCATCCCCAGGTCCGCGCCCTTCTCGGCCCAGACCCATGCGCCGAACAGCAGCGCAATGGTGATGTAGAACGCGGTGAGCTTCAGCGATTCGCCGATGCCCATGGCCTTGTCCTCCTTGTGAAGGACGCCAAGGTCAAACGCGGTCAGCGCCACGACAAGGCCGAGGAAGGCCAGCCAGAACCAGGCGGGCGTGCCCAGCCAGTCAGCAAAAAGGAATTCCATCAATCAGACTCCAGTCCCCGCCGCGCCCCTAATGCGTAAGGCGCGGCGGTCGTTCCTCTATTTCAGACTGTTGCCAGAGTGGCTTCTGGACGGCGCAGGAACAGGGCCGCAAGCCGGGCCTTCACCGCGCTCTTGAGGCTGCGCAGACGTAGCACGTCGAGCGGATCGCGCGCGATGCGCAGCGCATCGTCCAGCTTCTGGTGACGTTCGAGGAGATGGAAGTAACGGTCGGACATGAAAAGCTCCCTAGTCGAGCAATTGCTACGATCGGGAATGCCGAAGCCCGCGAGGCCAAAGTCCGAAACGAGGGGAAAGAGACCCGGACCCGCATGGCATCGGCATTACCCGATGCGGTCCGACATCACGAAGCGAACTGCCACTATGGCCAGAACGCCGCGCCAGAGGGGCCCGGTCCGCTCAGATAATGTGGAGTGATTCGGTCCGGATTGCAAGAGGGATGTGCTGGGGGCGCGTAAAGGATCCAGCCGCACGTCAGACCTGCAGGACGCAACGCCCCCCTCCCGCAGGCGGGAGGGGTCGGGGGTGGGCAAGCGGCACGGCATAAACCTCTCTCCAAATCCGCTTGCACCTGCAACCAGATTTGATATTAATTTGATATCAGATTTAAGGGGAATCTCCGATGTCCGAGTCAAAGACGCATTCTGCCAGCACCGAAAGGGGCGCCTGGTCGATCAGTGGCTATCTCATGTTGGTCCTCATGGTCGTGCTGGTGATCCTCACCGGCGCACGGGTGCTGGGCTTTGCCAGCGGCAACCCGTCGGAAGATGCCGTGCCCGGCTTCATCGCCACGATCGCCGCGCTGCCGGTCGTAATCGTGTTCATCGCTTCGGGCTTCTACATGATCCAGCCCAACCAGGCCGCGGCGATCAACCTGTTCGGCTCCTATCGCGGTACGGACCGCAACCACGGGCTGCGCTGGGTCTGGCCGTGGATGACCAAGACCAAGATCTCGGTTCGCGCCAACAACGTCGTTTCGGAAAAGCTCAAGGTCAACGACCTGCGCGGCAACCCGATCGAGATCGCTGCCAACGTCGTGTGGCGCGTGTCCGATACCGCGCAGGCGCTGTTCGATGTCGATGATTACAAGGCCTTCGTCTTCGTCCAGATCGAAAGCGCGGTGCGCTCGATCGGCTCGCGCTACCCTTATGACGATATCGAACATCACGAGGTCACGCTGCGCGGCCACCACGATCAGATCAACGCCGAACTGCGCACCGAACTCAACGCGCGGCTGGTTCTGGCGGGCATCACGGTTGACGAATGCGGCCTCACGCATCTTGCCTATGCGCCTGAAATCGCAGGCGCCATGTTGCGCCGCCAGCAGGCCGAAGCCGTGATCTCGGCGCGCAAGAAGCTGGTCGAAGGCGCAGTCTCGATGGTCGAGATGGCGCTGACCCAGTTGTCGGAAAAGAACGTGGTCGAACTCGATGACGAGCGCCGCGCGGCGATGGTCTCGAACCTGATGGTCGTGCTCTGTGGCGAGCGCGATACCCAGCCGGTCGTCAACACCGGCACGCTTTACCAGTAAGGCGTGCGAGCCATGGCGCCAAGTCCGAAGAAGGCCTTTCCATTGCGCATCGATCCGGCGCTGTTCGCCGCGATCGAGCGCACGGCCTCGGCCGACTTGCGCTCAGCCAACGCCCAGATCGAAGTGCTGCTGCGCGAGGCCCTGACCAGGCGCGGCGTGAAGCTGGCCGCTGCCGAGCCCGTGAAGCGCGGAAGGCCAGCAAAAACGGAGAACAGTGATGGTTGATCCTCGCTACACCACCCGCCCGCCCAAGGCGGAATTGCCCGCCGATGACGGCGCCTGGTTCGCCCCCAAGCGCTTCGGGCTCGGCTCCGGCCTGCCGATCCGCTGGCAGGGTTGGGCGCTGATCGTCGGCTACGTCGCACTGCTGCCGCTGGTAAAGTGGCTCGACGACAGCGGCGACGGACGCCTTCGCACGCTTGGCTTTGCGTTGTTCGTCGTCGCTACGGCGGTCGTCTTCTCGATCTCGGCCAGGCGCACGCGCGGTGGCTGGAAGTGGCGCTGGGGCAAGAGCGATTGATCGGGCAGATTGCCCCTGTGACTTCGGACAGGCCCGCGGTTCCCAACGGAACATAAGGGCCTGTCAATCATTCCGCGCTACCCCGGTTCATGAAAACGCCGGGGACCAGATATGCGCATGATGAACCCGTTCGCCTCCAGAGAGCGCCGCCACCGTGGCCAGCGCCTTGCCGTCTTCCTGCTGGGAATAGCGGTTGTCGCAACGATTCCGGCCACCGCGCTCTTCGCACAGGGCCAGCGCTCGCCCTACACCGTGGTCGAGACCGGTCGCAGCTACGCAGCGCTCCAGCAGGCGGTGAACGCCATCGGCGAAGGCAGCGGCACGATCCGCATCGAACCGGGCGTCTATCGCGATTGCGCGGTGCAGCAGGCAGGCGACGTCGGCTTCATCGCGCAAGTCCCGGGCCAGACGGTGTTCGATGGCGCGGCTTGCGAGGGCAAGGCCGCCATCGTCGCACGCGGCCGCTCCACCACGGTCGAGGGCCTGATCTTCCAGAACATCCGCGTGCCCGATGCCAATGGCTCGGGAATCCGGCTTGAACGCGGCAACCTCACCGTGCGACAGTCCTGGTTCCGTGACAGCGAGCAGGGCATTCTCTCCGCCGACGATCCTGCGGGTGCCGTTCTCATTGAAAAGTCGACCTTTTCACGGCTAGGCCGGTGCGACCGCGGATTGTCCTGCGCCCACTCGGTCTACTTCGGCGATTACGGCAGCGTCACCATCCGCCGCAGCCGCTTCGAAGCTGGGCGTGGCGGCCACTATGTGAAAAGCCGCGCGGGCCGCGTCGAGGTCATCCAGTCGAGCTTTGACGATACCGCTGGAAAAACAACCAATTACATGATCGACTTGCCCGCTGGCGCCACCGGTCGCATCGCCGACAACGTCTTCGTCCAGGGCCTCGACAAGGAAAACTACAGCGCCTTCATCGCGATCGCCGCCGAGGGCAAGACGCACCCGGCGACCGGCCTTGCGATTGTTGGAAACGATGCGCGGTTTGCGCCGGGAGTAAATCGTTCGTCGGCATTCGTCGCGGACTGGTCGGGCGACAAACTGGCGCTCGGCGCCAACGCCCTCGGGGCGGGCCTCAGCCGCTTCGAGTCCCGCTAGAGTTCCGCCGAGTTTGGGTGGAGTTGTCGCTCTGCCCCCGAGTGTCTATCTGGAGTTGGAATGTTGCATTCACCGCTCCTGAAGCTGGGCGGGCGGCTCTGGGCGCTCCTTCTTGCCCTTACCGTCCTGACCCACGCAATTGCCCCGTTCGAGGCACCCGTGACCGTGCGTCACGGCTCGGCCTTCAGTGCGGCGACGGTGGACACGGCGGTCGCCCCGGCCAATCGCGCCCAAATTCAACGTGTTGCCCTGCCGATGGCACCGCCGCCGCCGCTTGCTCTCGCACCCGAACCGGCAGCGCCCGCGCTGTTCCAGCCCGAGGGTTTCTGGCCCCCGCAAACCGCACCGCCTGCGCCGCAGCCGCTTTCGCTGCTGCCAGCACCAAGAGCACCACCACGTTCCTGACCTTGAGCCCGCGCCTTCTGGCGCTGTTCAAACATGTCAGGAATACAGCAATGTCAAACACTTCCACGATTGCGAAAGCAGTCGACGCCCGCCGCGCCCACGTCGAGGCGCTCCTCTCCGCTTACCCCGATGTCACGCCGGAAGAGCGGCAGCTCATGGTCAACTGGTTCCGCTCCGAAGCCAGCGCGCTCGATGTTGCGCTCGTCGCCAGCAACCCCGCCGCCGAACGCGGCTACCGCCGCTTCCGCTCTGAAAACGTGGACAAATTCACACTCAAGGACATGGGCTATGCGCTCGGCTTTGCAGTGATAATCGCGCTCGCCGTGCTGCTGATCGCGTGGCGCGCCTTCTAACGAAGCAAGTGACCGGTGCGATCCCGCTTGGTGTCGAGATAGCGCTGGTTGTGGGGGTTGGCGGGGAGCTGGTGTGCCACGCGCTCCGTCACCTCCACTCCAAGTGCCTGCAAAGTCCCCACTTTCTGCGGGTTGTTGGTGAGCAGACGGATCGACCGCACGCCGAGCAGACCAAGCATCCGCGCCGCCACCGGGAAGTCACGAGCCTCGCTCGGCAGGCCAAGGCGCTCGTTGGCATCGACGGTGTCGAAGCCCTGGTCCTGCAGTTCATAGGCGCGCAGTTTGTTGATCAACCCGATGCCGCGGCCTTCCTGCCGCAGGTAGAGCAGCACGCCCCAGCCGCCCGCATTGGCTTCCTCGGCCATGCGGGCCAGCGCGGCATCGAGCTGCGGGCCGCAATCGCATTTGAGGCTGCCGAGAATGTCGCCGGTCAGGCATTCGCTGTGCAGGCGCACCACCGGCTCGCGCTCGCTGGTCTGCGTGCCAATCACCAGCGCGACGTGCTCGCGCAAGTCATCCCGCGCACGAAATGCCACGATTTCAGCATGTTCGCAGGCGTGAACGGGCAGGCGGGCGCGGGCCTGAATGGTGAGGTTCAGCGGGTCCTTGAACGCCACCAGATCGCCGGTCGAAACTTCCGCTGCGATCTCCACGCCGGTCGAGACGAGGAACGCCGGCAGGATTCCGGCCAGCCGCGCCATGTCCATTGCCGCGACGGCGGCGTCATGCGCCTCGATCGGATCGGCCTTGAACGGCCCGCGCAAGGGCGAGCCCAGATCCTGCGCCGGGTCGGCCAGGTTGCGCGCGGAGTTGAGGCTGAACGGCTCAGCGCCATGGATCATCACCGGCGCTTCCGGCACGGCAGCATCGCGCTGGTTGGCGAGCTTGAGCGTCGCGGCGCGGGCGGCGGAGATGAGCAGGCGCGCGGCGTAGATGCCAGGCTGGGCAAAGGCGGTTTCGGCTGGCAGCAGATCGAGCGCGCCATCCGCGCCGGTAACGCGGATCGCCCAGCCATGGCGCAGCGCGTCGAGCGCTCGTGCTGCGTTTCTGCTTTCGCTCACAAATCCAGCTCGGTGATCAGCGGGATGTGGTCCGAAGGCTGCTCCCACTTGCGTGTTTCCTCGACGAAGCGGTGCGAGCGCGTCTGCGCGGCGGCTTGCGGAGAGGCCCACATGTGGTCCAGGCGGCGGCCCTGATCCTTGGCACGCCAGTAGGAGCGGTAGGACCACCACGAGTAATTGCGTTCCGGCGCAGGGATGTGCTTGCGGCCAAGGTCGACCCAGCCGTGGGCATCGGCAAAGCGCTGCAGCGTCTCGACCTCGATCGGCGTATGGCTGACGACCTTGAGCAGCGCCTTGTGGTCGTAGACGTCGCATTCCAGCGGGGCGATGTTGAAATCGCCGGTGATCAGCGTCGGGCGCTCGATCTTCTCGGCCCAGCGGGTCATGCGTTCGAGGAAGTCGAGCTTCTGGCCGAATTTGGGGTTCACCGCGCGGTCGGCCACGTCGCCGCCTGCGGGAATGTAGACGTTCTCGACGATCAGCCCGTTGCCCGGCCCGAGCAGCTCGACGCCGATGTGCCGCGCCTCGCCATTGTCCTGCCAGTCATGCTTGCTGAAATCGCGGAACGGGATGCGGCTGACGGTGGCGACGCCGTGGTAGCCCTTCTGCCCATGGACCGCGCGGTGGGTGTAGCCGAGCTTCTCGAACACCTCGTGCGGGAACAGGTTCTCCGGCGTCTTGATCTCCTGCAGGCACAGTACGTCCGGCGATTCCTGAGTCAAAAATCGCTCAACCTGATCGGCGCGCAAGCGCACCGAATTGATGTTCCATGTGGCAACCGAGATCATGGCGCTGCTTTAGGGTTGCGGGGGGGCGATTGCTAGATGGGATGTGGTGTGCAGTCAAAGCTACCGCAAAGCCATGACAGCAAACACAACTGCGAATACACTGTGAACCGCCGCACTCCAGGTAGCGAAGCCGCGCTTGAAGCTGCCTTTTTCCGATTTGCGCGCGATGATAGCGGCGGCAGCCGCAATAGGCACCGCGATAAGCAACCCAATCAACGCAAACACGCTAGGAGCCGGGAAATCGAGGGCCGCTTGTGCAATTGCATAAGGGACGGCGGCAAGGATCATTGCAGCATGTCCACCAGAATTCCAGCGCATCTCCTGTCTTAGCATAACAGCACTTCTTAAGCTGCCTCCTGCAACCGCCGAACAGCAGGCTGCGCATGCTGTCGCGCGCGCCACAGGTCATAGTTGGCCTGCATCGCCAGCCACGCCCGGGCTGTACTTGCCCCTGCCTGTTCAAGCCGCAGCGCCAGATCAGGGCTGATGCCCGCCTTGCCGTTCAGCACGCGCGAAAGAGCGACGCGCGACAGCGCGAGACGGCTGGCGGCTTCGGTGACGGACAGATTCAGCGCTTCGATCACCTCGTCACGAAGCAGTTCGCCGGGATGGGGAGGGTTGTCCATCATGGTCATGGGCCGCACCCTATACCGTTCGGCGCGTGATTCCACCCCTCCACTACCAGCTTCGCCGGCGGTCCCCCTTGTATCTTGAAAATGGTGCATGATGCGATTGCGGGAGGCTCCGCTAGCGGAGCCTCCCGCCCGTTCGCGAGCCCGTGTCCCCCTTGGTCGTAGCAGCCCGCTGGGGAGCTTGGGCCCGGACGGATCTTCATCAACCCGAACGGTTGCACGGGGCGTTGACCCCGCACACGCAAGGATGGGAACGGAGATATGGCACAGCACGATCAATTTGTCGGTATCGATGTCAGCAAGGCGCGGCTTGATGTCTGTCTGTGGCCGCAGAATGAGGCCTGCGCTTTTGCCAACGACCGGGATGGCTTGCGAGCCTTGATCCGGTGGCTTCGCCGCGTCAGACCCCACGCAGTCGGCTTCGAGGCTTCGGGTGGTTATGAACGCGCTCTGCTGACGGCTCTATGCGAGGCAGACCTGCCCGCTCGACGCGTCAACCCGATGCGCGTGCGCCAGTTCGCCCGCGCTGCCGGGATTCTGGCCAAGAACGACAGGATCGATGCTGCAGCGATCGCGCATTTCTGCGCTGCGCTGCCCCAGCGCGAGGTGGTCCACGATCCTGCCCGCGCCATGCTCGGCGAACTCGTCACGGCACGCCGCCAGCTGTGCGAGGAGCGCACCCGCTGCGCCAACCAGGCCGAGCAGACTGCCAGCGCGCTGCTCAGGCGGATCGCTGCACAGCGGATCAAACGGCTGTCAGCCGAGATCGCGCTGGTTGAAGCAGAGATCGCACGCCTGATCGCGGATCACCCCGAACTTGCCGAGCGCAACGCAATCATGCGCTCGGTGCCAGGCGTCGGGCCGACAACCGCGGCAACGCTCCTCGCGTTCATGCCGGAACTCGGTGCAATGAGCGCCCGACAGGCCGCATCGCTCGTCGGCGTCGCGCCTTTCGATTGCGAAAGCGGGGCCTTCAGGGGCAAGCGACGCATCGCCGGAGGGCGCAAACCTCCCCGCGATGCACTCTATATGGCCGCCCTCGTCGCAAGTCGGCGCAACACCACAATGGCCGTCGCATACCACAATCTGAAAAACGCCGGAAAACCAGCAAAAGTCGCCCTCGTTGCGATCATGCGAAAACTCATCACAGCTCTCAACGCCATGATCCGAAACAAACAGAAATGGGCTGCCACATAGACGGTTGCTCCCCGTTTGTCCTCCGGAAAAACGGGGAGGATTGAGGCGCGATTTTATCGTTCGAGCTTCGTCTCCTGCGTGAGCGAGGATGGTGGTCTTCGAGAACCGGCGCGCAGCGACCTTGATGGTCGTGAGCACCGGAAGCGCAAGAAGGCTGCCGTCCGCAGCCGCGCAGGGGGCGAAGATCGGATGATAAAACAAAACCCTCGGACCGGGGGCATTGGTCCGAGGGTTCCATTTGCGTTCGTCACGCTTGACGCGGCGGTCTCCAGGAGACCGGGCAACAGGGGGGAAACCCGCCTCGACCGCCTCGTCGAAAACCGTTCTACGCCCGCCTCGCTTGCGCCCCGATGAACGGTGTCTGCAGGTTGGTCGCAGCTTGTCGCAGGGGGTGAACGGTTGGGGGGTGAGGTGAAGGCTTGGGGCGATGGGTGGTGTGCGGGGCACGAGTAACCCCTTCAAAAATTCATTCGTCACCCCGGACTTGATCCGGGGTCCCGCTATTTGGCGAACGCTCAGGAAGCGGGATCCCGGGCCAAGCCCGGGATGACGAAGTGAGGGTGGATGTTTCGCTAGATCAGCGCGTCACGGGACGGCGCGGATCGGTCCAGCGGAAGGTGCTGTCGTTCACCGCCACGCCGTACTGATGGCCCGAGAGGCGGACGGTGGTTCGCTTGTTCTGCGAATCGAGGGCGACCCACGAATCGAGCTGCAGGCCACCGGGCGCGCCGGCTTTGCGCACGAAGATCATGGTGATCGTGCCGTATTCAGGATGCTTGGGGTCGCGCACCTGGAGGCTGATCACGCCGGGATCGCCGGTGGGCAACTGCTTGGCAAAGCGCGCCACGTCCTTCTTGGGATCGAGCAGCGCGCCCAGCGGGCTGTTGGAGATCGGCCAGCGCTGAACCTGACGGACTTCGTAGTCGATCATGGTCAGCGCCCGGCCGTCGCCCACGATCAGCAGGGGCACGCCCTTCTGATACTGGAAGCGGATCTTGCCGGGCTGCTTCATCGTCAGCACGCCCGAAACGCTCTGGCCCGAACGATCGGTCTGCGTGAAGTTTGCGCGCAGCGTGGTGATGCCGCGCAGCGCAGAGACCGCGCGATCGATGTCGGAGGCTTGCGCCTGCACCACGGTGGGCGCGAGAAGCATTGCGGGCGTGGCCGCAGCGAAGGCAAGCGAAAGGGCCGCAGCGGAATAGGTTACCGGGCGGCCCATCTTGCGAATCGAGAAGATTGTATTGTTCATCGCCGTTCCTTGCAGTGTCGGCGTTGAACTCGCCGTGAACCGTCCCGGTTCCGAAAATGGCGGGACGGGCTTCACGGGTAAAGCGCAGATGCGCTGATTACTTGATCTTCGCTTCCTTGAACTCGACGTGCTTGCGCACGACCGGGTCGTACTTGCGGAAGGTCATCTTCTCGGTCGTGTTGCGGGGATTCTTCTTGGTCACGTAGAAGAAGCCGGTGTCAGCGGTCGAGACCAGACGGATCTTGACGGTGGTGGGCTTTGCCATGGCTCTATCCTGAACTTTCGCGCGCGAAACTGAAAACGAATGTGGCGGCGCGTTTCCACGCCGCCGTCACAGGGTGGGGCCGTTGGGGGAGAATCAGGGCAAAGTCAAGCGAGGACAGACCGACAGCGAGATTTGCCGGAACGGGCGCTCCATGCTAATGGTTGCATAAGAAACCAGATTGAGAGACGATGACTGCTCCTGCCAGCCTTGCCACGGACTTTGCCAGCCTGCCCGAGATGCCTGACGGCGTCTACACCGCGCCGCTCAAGCGCCCCGCGCGCGTGGGCGAGGACTGGCTTGAGCCGGCACAGCACGCCTACACGGCAGACGAGCACGCCATCTGGGACGAACTCTATGCTCGTCAGATGGAGGTGCTGCCGGGGAGGGCGTGCAGGGCCTTCCTGCAGGGGCTCCAGCGGCTGGACCTCGGCCGGGGTGGTGTACCGGACTTCGGTCGCCTCTCCGAAGAACTTGGCGCGCTGACGGGGTGGAGCGTCGTGCCGGTGCCGATGCTGATCCCCGACCACGTGTTCTTCTGGCACCTCGCCAACCGCCGCTTTCCCGCCGGCAACTTCATCCGCACGCGTGAGACGTTCGATTATATTCAGGAGCCGGACGTCTTCCACGACGTGTTCGGCCATGTGCCGATGCTGACCGACCCGACTTATGCCGACTACATGCAGGAGTACGGTCGCGCCGGGTGGAAGGCGATGCGCTACAACCGGCTCAAGTCGCTTGGCGCGCTCTACTGGTATACCGTGGAATTCGGGCTTGTGATGGAGGACGGTGCGCCCAGGGTCTATGGCGCAGGTATTCTGTCGGGGCCGACAGAGGCGGTATTCGCACTTGAAGGGCAATCGCCCAACCGGATCATGCTGAATGTCGATCGGGTGATGCGGACCGATTACGTAATCGATGATCTGCAGCCGACCTACTTCGTGATCGAAAGCTTTGCGGACCTCTATCACCAGACCGTCGAGCGCGATTTCGATCGGCTCTATCGCGGGCTTGGCGCCGGGTTTACTTATGCCAACACAGCCGTGATCGATATCGACGACGTGTTGCACCGGGGGACGCTGGAATACCACCTGCGCGGGGGCCGGGGATCGGGCGCGACGCCCGTCTGACAGATACGAAAAAGCCCGGCGCCTTCCAGGGTGCGCCGGGCTTCCTCAGGCCGTTAAGGCGGAAAGACTCAGGGTCAGCCCGGGGTCTTGTCCATCGTGTCGGCCTTGTCCTCCATGGCGTCGGCCTTGGCTTCGCCAGCATTGCGGACGGCGTCAGCCTTGGCTTCCATGGCGTCTTCCGAGGCGCCGCCCATGGCGTCAGCCTTGTCTTCCATGGCGTCGGCAGCAGCTTCCGACGATTCACGCACGGCGCCAGCCTGATCTTCGGCGGCGTTTTCCTGCGCGCTGTCGCAAGCCGAAAGGCCAAGGCCCATCGCCACTACAGACGCCATCATCGCGCCCTTGAAAATTGCCTTCATGTCAGTCCCCTTCAGGTATGGAGAAGGCGGCCGGAGCGACCGCCTTCGGGTTGAAAGTCAGAAAATCGCGGTTTAGCGAACCGAACCGCGACGAACGAGGTTCACGATCGCCAGCAGGATCAGGGCGCCGAGGAACGAAACGATCAGCGTGCCGGCCGAAATGCCGTCGGTGATGGAACCGCCGCCAATCAGCGGAGCAAGCAGGAAGCCACCGAGCAGCGCGCCGACGATGCCGACGACGATGTTGAGGAAAATGCCCTGCTGCGCATCGGTGCGCATCACGATGCTGGCAAGCCAGCCAAGAATGCCGCCGACGACGAGAAGAATGATAAGGCCCATGGTAAGTACCCCTTTGAAGTTCAGTTGTCGGTTAAAATCCCGACGACGAACTTGGTTCCGCAAATGCGGCGGGGCGTTATGGGCCTATCGGGGGATCAGCGCGTTCCGAGCCACACGAGTGCGACAGCGCCGGCCACGATGCGGTACCAGGCGAAGGGCTTGAATCCCGAGCGGCTGACATAGGCAACAAAGAAGCGGATCACGGCAAGCGCGACCACGAAGGACACGGCAAAGCCGATGGCGATTTCCGTCCAGCCCACGCCCATCGTCCCGTCCATCAAGGCCTGACGATTGTCGAGCAGTTCAAGCGCGGTTGCGCCGAGCATTGTCGGGATGGCCAGAAAGAAGCTGAATTCGGCAGCCGTGCGCCGTTCGATGCCCATGGCGAGCGCGCCCATGATCGTCGCGCCGGAACGGCTGACGCCGGGCACCATCGCCAGGCACTGCGCGGCACCTACGCCGAGGGCCTGGCGCAGCGGCAGTTCGCCGATGCCGGTCAGTTCGCCTGGCTTCGCGCTGCGTTCGATCAGCAGGATCGCCACCCCGCCCACGATCAGTGCCCAGCACACCACGGCAGGGCTTCCCAGCAGCACGTCGATGTAGTCTTTGAGGGCAAGGCCGAGAATTGCGGACGGAACGAACGCCGCCAGCAGATTGCGCAGGAACCGCAATGACATCGGGTTAAGCTTGAGCAGGCCCATGCCCACGGCCCAGAACGTGCGCCAGTACTGCACCACCACGGCGAGGATCGCGCCCAGCTGGATCACGACATTGAACATCGCCCACTGGTGCGCGTCATAGCCGAACAGCTCGGTGGCGAGGATGAGGTGTCCGGTCGAGGAGACCGGCAGGAACTCGGTGAGGCCCTCGACAATGCCGAGCAGGATGGCGGTGACGATCGTGTCCATGATGTCCCAAGCGATTGCCGCAGCGCAGCATCAAGTCAAGGCGTTAGGCGGCAAGCCCTTCGAACTGCAGGCGGGCGAGCCGCGCATAGAGCCCGTCCGCCGCCGTCAGGCTGGCATGGGTGCCCTGTTCCACGATCCTGCCGGCATCCATGACGACAATGCGGTCGGCCGCGCGGATCGTGGCAAGGCGGTGGGCAATGACCAGCGTGGTGCGGTCCTGCATCAGGCGGTCGAGCGCTTCCTGCACCAGCCGCTCGCTTTCGGCATCGAGCGCGGAGGTCGCTTCATCGAGCAGAAGGATCGGGGAATTGCGCAGCACGGCGCGCGCAATGGCGATGCGCTGGCGCTGGCCGCCCGAAAGGCGGGCGCCGTCCTCGCCAAGGAACGTGTCGAGGCCTTGCGGCAGATCGCGCAGGAACTGCTCGGCATTGGCGGCGCGGGCCGCTTCCCAGATCTGCTCGTCGCTCGCATCCCAGCAGCCATAGCGCAGGTTGTCGCGCGCCGAGGCGGCGAACAGCATTGCGTCCTGCGGCACTAGTGCGGTGCGGGCGCGGATTTCGGCCGGGTCGGCGCTGGTCAGCGGCACGCCGTCAACGCGGATCGTGCCGCCGTGCGGATCGTAGAAGCGCTGGGCGAGGAGGAACAGGGTCGACTTGCCCGCGCCAGAGGGGCCGACGATGGCCACCGTCTCGCCGGGTTCGACCGTCAGCGAGAAGTCTTCCAGCGCGAGGACTTCGGGCCGGGAGGGGTAGCGGAAGGTCACGTTCTGGAACGCGATCTGGCCGCGCGGCGGTACGGGCAGAGCCGTGGGGCGGGCGGGAGGCGAGATTTCCGGCTCCTCGCGCAGCAGTTCGTTGAGCCGTCCGGCGGCTCCCGCGCCGCGCAGCAGATCGCCATAGACTTCCGACAATGCCCCTGCGGCACCGGCGACAAGGCCTGCGGTAATGACGATGGCAAAGATCGTGCCGCCGCTGATCGTGCCCTGGGCAACGCCGACCGCGCCTTCCCACACCAGCATGGTGATCCCGCCGAACACCAGCAGGATGACGATCGCAGTCATCACCGCGCGCAGGCTGATGCGGCGAAGTGCGGTCTGGAAGGTTGCCTCGACGCGCTCGCCGAAGCGCTCGAGTTCACGCTTCTCCTGTCCGAAGGCCTGCACGATCTTCATCGCGCCGAGCACTTCGGCCACGATGACGCCGATGCCCGCCACGCGATCCTGGCTCGACCGGGAAACATTGCGGACGCGCCTCCCGAAGAACACGATCGGGCCGACGACCAGCGGGATGCCGACCATCAGGATCGCCGTCAGTTTTGGCGCCAGATAGAACAGGTAACCAAGGCCGCCGATTGCGGTGATCGTGTTGCGCAACGCGACCGAGACCGTCGTTCCGACGACCTGTTCGATGATCGCGGTGTCCGAGGTCATCCGCGAGGAGATTTCCTTCGGGCTGTTGGTTTCGAAGAAGGACGGCGGCAGGCGCAACAGGTTTTCCTGCACGCGCAGGCGGATGTCGGCAACGACGCGCTCACCCAGCCAGGATACGAAATAGAAGCGGCACGCCGTACCGATCGCCAGCACCAGCACGATCAGCAGCAGATACTGGAACCAGCGCCCCAGGTCATCGACATTGGCGCCGGCGGCAAAGCCCTTGTCGATGATCAGGCGGAAGCCGGATGGAATGGCAAGCGTGGCCGCCGAGGTCGTCAGCAGTGCCAGCGCGGCGAATACCAGTTGGC
The DNA here is from genome assembly GCF_055521705.1 of Novosphingobium sp. BL-A-41-Hi4B-X5A. Classification (NCBI taxonomy): domain Bacteria; kingdom Pseudomonadati; phylum Pseudomonadota; class Alphaproteobacteria; order Sphingomonadales; family Sphingomonadaceae; genus Novosphingobium; species Novosphingobium sp. BL-A-41-Hi4B-X5A. The sequence continues at coordinate 2,436,337 of NZ_CM145500.1, forward strand.
GGGGATACTTCAGCGCCTCGCGCCAGATCATGCGCAGCGGCCCGAGGGTCTTGGCCTTGGGTGCGGGCTCGGTAGCGGGCGGCGGGTTCCGGGTTTCCTCGTCCATGGCCGCGTGCCTAGCCGATGGCGGGGATTACCGAAAGGGGGCGGTTAGGGAACCCGCAAGATGACCGGATATTTGTTGCGTTGCACAAACGATCGAATCGCGGCAATCTGTATACAAACGACTCCCGCCCATCGGGCAGGCCATAATCAAAAGGTGTTCGCAGTGCTCTACAAGGCTTACGAAATACAGCGCTCGCTGATGAATGCGGGCAGCGCCTGGGCCTCCATGATGGCCGACGCGCTGACCGATCCGCGCAATCCCTGGGCCGGCGTCGGCCCCTCGCAGACCATCGCCAACGCGCTTGACGTGTTCGCGCATGCAGCAGCGCCGCGCGGCAAGCCGGCCTTCGGCCTCAAGGTCATCCACGTCGACGGCACCGCCCACGCCGTGAAGGAAACCACAGTGGTCACGCGTCCGTTCGGTGACCTCAAGATGTTCACCCATGATGGCCTGCCCAAGAACGCGCCGCGCCTGCTGATCGTCGCACCGATGAGCGGGCACTATGCCACGCTGCTGCGCGGCACGGTCGAACGCATGCTCGAGCGCTGCGTTGTCTACATCACTGACTGGGCCGATGCGAAGTATGTGCCGCTTGCCGAAGGTACCTTCGACCTTGATGATTACATCGATTACCTGACCGGCTTCCTCGAACACATCGGCGAAGGTGCGCACATGATGGCGGTGTGCCAGCCGTCGGTCCCGGCCTTTGCCGCGACGGCGATCATGGGCGCCAACAAGCACCCCTGCCGCCCGGTAACCCTGACGATGATGGGCGGGCCGATCGATACCCGCGAGAGCCCGACCGCGGTCAACGACCACGCGATCACCAAGCCCTATGTCTGGTTCAAGCACAATGTGATCACCACCGTGCCGACCAACTATCCGGGCGAGGGGCGCCGCGTCTATCCGGGCTTCGTGCAGCTGGCCAGCTTCATGTCGATGAACCTCGGCAGCCACATGATGAGCCACTACAAGCTGTTCCAGCACATGAACGCCGGGGCCGACGAAAGCGCCGATGCCACCAAGGCGTTCTACGATGAATACCGCGCCGTGTGCGACCTTCCGGCCGAGTTCTACCTGCAGACGGTGGATGTCGTGTTCCAGCGTCACGCCCTGCCCAAGGGCGAGTTCATCCACCGTGGTCAAGCCGTAGACCTTGGCGCAATTACCGACACCGCAATCCTGTGCATCGAGGGCGAGCGTGACGACATTTCCGGCATCGGCCAGACCAAGGCTGCGCTCAAGGTCACGCCGAACCTGCCCGAGGACATGAAGCAGTATCTGCTCGCCCCCGAAGTCGGCCACTACGGCATCTTCAACGGTTCGCGCTGGCGCGCGTCGATCGCCCCGGTGGTCGAACAGTGGATCGGCAAGTTCGAGAAGAAGGCCAAGGGCCGCAAGCTCAGAGTCGTCGCCTGAGGAAAAAGGCGAGGCCGACCGGTGGCACGTCGATCGGCCTCGCTCCCCCCCAAAAACCGCGCCTGCAGGCGCTACCTTCCCCGGTCACGAGGCGAAGGAACCGATTTCTCTGTCGATTCAGGTTGATGGTCGGCCAATAGATATGAGGCTGTTTCCTCGGCGAGAAGGGGGATTGCCGGGGCGGCGCCTGCTGTTGCCCTACCTTCGAATGAAACCTCGGGCGCATTTTCAATGAAGATGCCAGCGGGGAACGCGCGCCACTGCCGAGCCCTATCTCGTTTGACAAGCTGGCCGCAGTGCTTGCAATTGGCAAAAAGGCCCATGCCGCCCGCCCGGGGGTCTGAGGGTCTGACCTTTATTGCCGAGTGATAGTTGAACCGGCACAGCGCATATCGACGCCTGATAGCCGTAAAGATATTCTCAGGCAGCAGTAGTGCTATAAGTTCGACCAGATCGCGCTTCGTCATCTTTCGTGCTCACTCTAATTGTAAAGTTCAATCACGGACTGACCAGCTTCAGATGTCGTCCAATTGGCGGAGATTTTTCTCGTTCCGAAAGGTCTTTCTGATCTGCTAGGAACTTAAGGTATGCGCTGAGAAGAGAAAGCGCGTGGCAATCTGATTTACAGGAATAGGCAGGCAAAGGCGCTTTTTCTGAAAAGTCGATGAATACAAAAATTCCTGAACTGTTGAATGTCATGAGGACTTTAACATTATCAGGTATTAGGGCGATTAAAGCGCTTTCATACAGCCTATCTTTTAAAAGACGTAATGATCTGGATTTCTGCTTTTCCAGATTAATGCCGAACTCGCTCTCTATGACGTATGGAAGAACATCAATTATCCGTGCGGCAACGTCCGGGATTTCAGAGGCGGAAATTTTCTCGCATAAATCTGCGAAATCTCGAACATAATCGACGCCAAATGATATCCTCATTTGGAAGATCCACTATTATTATCTTCGAAAACAAGCGCATATGAGCCTGAACTGGTGTATTCGATCCGCCATCCTTTGCGGAGTTTCGTCCGTATCTTGGATGTCAGCACTCGCAGCGATGAACGGGCAATCGTTTTTACCCCCGTTGCATTGCACAGCGTTGAAATGCTTACATGATTTGGCGATTGCTCAAACAGAAGGCTGCAAATCGCCCGTTCTCGGCGGGTAAGCGGCGCGGTCGTGATGTTAGACTCATCGAAAAAGCATCGATTCTGCGAGTTTTGCGACAGGCGCAGGCCAGCAATTCTATATCGATTGACCAGACTGACTGCGCGCGCCTGTGCCTCGGGGATCGGCATTCTTGGGTCACAAACTTCATCAAACCCAGCGTTTAGGAGTGCCGCCCGTTCGCGTGGGGTGGTTGCCGGCATTATCGCAATCTTGGCTTTTGAATGCAGGAGAGGTCGATAAAGTCGGAGCAATTGCCGCAGTCGCCTCACGTCATTGCCAGTAACCAAAAGAATGTCGAAATCATTGGCTGCAGGACTAATGTCAGCGATGTAGCTTTCCGAAACCGCTGTGGATGTTTGATTCGGAAAGGCCAACTCCATCCAGTTCAGTTGTGGCAAATTGTTGCCGTCACCAAACAGCGCGGCGCGCGCGCGGATGTTTCTGACATTTAGGGTCGCCCAATCGCGCCGAAAAAATGACGATGACCGCTTGAAACTCGTTTCGCGGTCTTGCTGCACAATCGTTTGCATAGCAAACCCGGCGAGAGCCGTAGCTGCGTTGCGCATATCTGTTCCCACTCCAACAGCTCTTCGCACGTAAAAAAGTGTGCCAAGGGCTGGTCCGCCTGCGACCTAACTAAGCAAGGGTGGATAAAGTAACAAGTTGCGCAATAGGTTAATGCAAAAATGACATCTAACTGTGTAGGGTTGCGATATGTATATGATATGATAGGGAAATATTTAAATTTTAACCTTTGCTCGATTGTGGGTAATATTTGGTAAATTGCACAGTAGGTAAATTATTCTTAGAATATCTCGGAAATATACTTTAGTAAGGATTGGTTAATCCTCGTTTAATTCTAATCTATACAGCAATTCACTGTGAGAAGATGCCGTTTCGCTAAGACATAAAAATAAATCCGCGGGGGTATATTTTGATCGCTTTTGATAAAAACGTCCAAAAAGTGGAGACACACGCTATTGCGGAACCATCTCTATCTGTGATTTTGATCACACCTTACCGCTCGCAGCGGGCATAAGTTGTGTGCACTTCGACATGCGCCGTCGCCAAAGGCCACGCCTCAAACTCCCGGTAAAGGGCGTTAATCTTCAAGGACTTGGTTTCCTGCCCAAAAGGACAGGGTGAGGCGAGCTTCGGGCAATCAGACAAAGAACTGCGTGATCCATTCGCACTGCAGCGCGGGCTTGGCCTCGCCCTCGATCTCGATGGTGATTTCCATGGTCTGCTGCCACTGACCGGGGCGCTTCTCGTCCATCTCGAGCAGCTTGAAAACGCCGCGCACGCTCTTGCCGACGCGCACGGGGGCGAGGAAGCGCGTGCGGTTGCCGCCATAGTTGACGCCCATCTTGATATGTTCGGGCCGCGGGCAATCGCTTTCCATGGTCAGCAGCGGAATCAGCGACAGCGTCAGGAACCCGTGGGCGATCGGGCCGCCGAACGGAGTCAGCTTCGCCTTTTCCGGGTCAACGTGGATGAACTGGAAATCGCCGGTTGCCTCGGCAAACTTGTTCACGCGCTCCTGCGTGATCTCGACCCAGTTCGAGGTGCCGACTACCTGGCCGATCCGGGCCTTGATTTCCTCGGGCGGAAGGAATGTCGTCATGGCGATGTGCTCTCCTGCTCATGTCTCTTGGCCGATACAATGGCTGCAAGCCGGACGCGGGGCAAGCGGGTTTAATTGGGTGGTTAAGCGGTGGCCGGGTGCGGTGTCGGCTGGGGCGCGGGCTTGCGGAAAGGTTGCGGCTGTGCCGTCCGTACACGCTTGATATAGGCCCACAATCCGCATTGCAGCCCGACCAGCATGTAGCAGAACGGCTGGAACGCGATGCCGACGAAGGTCGAGCCCACCAGATAGATGACCTGCGCCTGTTGCAACGCTTCGGCCAGCGGTGCGACCCAGCGGAATTCTTCCGAGGTCTCCTTGCGATAGCGTCGTCGCAGGACTTCCATCTGCCACACGCCCAGAAGGTGCAGCGACAGCCATAGCGCCAGACCGGGATAGCCCTGCTCGCCCAGCATCTCGAAGTAGCTCGAATGGTAGGCGCGGCCTTCCTCGACGATCGGCTGGTATTCGAGCGCGGCATTGTTGTCGCCGGCGTAGTCCGCCTTGACGGTGTCGTAGGTCAGCTTGTTCTGGCGATAGGCCTCGAAGCCGCCGCCGAAGGGATGGCGCTTGGCGAACTCGATCGTCCACTTCCACACCGCCACGCGCGTCGAGGCGGATTGATCGGACTGGTGGTTCTTGATCGTGCTCATCCGGTCGGTGAACTCCTTGGGCAGGAGCGGGACTGCGATCAGCGCGCCGGCGGCCATGACCGAGACGATCAGCAGGCGTCGCCTGGCCGTGCGCAGGATCATGGCTGCCAGAACGACGACGCAGACCAGGCCGGTGCGCGCGCCCGTACCGATCGGCATCAGCGCGCAGGCAAAGCACAGCGCCCAGGCAAAGATCTTCACCCGCCAGTCGGGCGGAAAGATCGTGCCATAGCGCGACAGCCACAGCGCCAGAGGGATCACCGCGATGGCCACCGCCGAGATGATCGAGCCTTCGTAAAGGCCGGTATTGTCGTTCACCAGCAGGCGCAATTCGCCATAGCCGCCACCGCCTGCCGCCGTCTTGATCCCGCCACCGATCACGATCACCCCGATCGACAGGGCCAGGATCAGCGTGATGGCCTCGATTCTCAAGCGGGTCCGCAGGGTAAGGGGCAGGAACAGTGCCCACAGCAGTGCCTTCCACACCCAGGCCCACTTCTCCGCAGCTTCCACCGGAAAGTCGGCGGCCTGAGTCGTCAACCCGCAGTAGACCAGCAGGGTCAGCAGCAGGAACTGGCGCAGGGAGATGCGGATACCGTTCTTGTCCTCGGCCACGAACCACGAGAGGAACGCGCAGAGGAACGCGATCAGCGAAACCGGAATGTGGCTGAGGATGCCCCAGCTGACCTTCTGCGGCGCGACGATGTCAATGTAGCTGTAGGCCAGCACAAAGATGAACGGCTTGCGGAAGCCCGCGCCGATGAAGGCGAGCACGCAGGACAGCAGGAACAGGTCAAGCATCGCCACCGCCCGGCGCCTGCTCGCGGCGCTTGCGGAATGGCGTCTTGCGGCTCGGCAGGGATGGGTCGTCGTTGAGATCTTCACGATGCAGCAAGCGCCAGATGGCAATCGCCATCAGCACGTGCGGCAGGATTATCGTGAACTTGTCGATCATTGCAGGCTTGCGCTAGCCGATCGAGGTTGACGCGGCGTTAAGCCTTCCATGGCAGAGCGTTGCCCATGACACGCGTGCTCCACGTTCTCGACCATTCGCTGCCGATGCACAGCGGCTACACCTTCCGCACTCGCGCCATCCTCAAGGCGCAGGCGGCGATGGGGCTGGAAGTGCGCGCGGTGACCGGGCAGCGCCACACTGCGCCCATGCCGAGCGATCCCGAGGTCGTCGATGGCCTGACCTTTTACCGCGCTGGCGGCATTGCGGGCGGCCTTCCGCTGGTGCGCGAATGGTCAGAAGTTGCGACGCTGGCCGAGCGTATCGTCGCCATCGCGCGTGAATGGCGGCCCGACGTGCTTCATGCGCACTCGCCGGCGCTCTGCGGTCTCGCGGCACTGCGCGCCGGGCGCAAGCTCGGCATTCCGGTGGTGTACGAGATTCGCGCGTTCTGGGAGGACGCTGCGGTTGGCAACGGAACGGGGCGCGAAGGCTCGGCCAAATACTGGCTGACGCGCGTGCTGGAGAACGATGTCGTCAGTGGCGCCGACCGCGTCGTGACGATTTGCGAGGGTCTGCGTGCCGATCTTGTCGCGCGCGGCTTTGCGCCGGAAAAGCTGTCGATCATGCCCAACGGCGTCGACCTTGACCTGTTCGGCGAAGCTCTGTCGCGCGATGCCGGGCTGGCAACCGAACTCGGGCTGGGGGAGGGGCCGGTGATCGGCTTCCTCGGCAGCTTCTACCCTTACGAAGGCCTCGACGACCTGATCGCAGCCATGCCGGCCATCGTCGCCCGCGTGCCCGACGCGCGCCTGCTGATGGTGGGCGGCGGCCCTGCCGAAGCGGACTTGCGCGCGCAGGCACAGGCCTCTGCGGTGGCAGATGCGATCCGTTTCGTAGGCCGCGTACCGCATCACGAGGTGGACCGCTACTATTCGCTGGTCGATGTTGTCTGCTATCCGCGCAAGGCGATGCGGCTGACCGATCTCGTTACGCCGCTGAAGCCGCTCGAGGCCATGGCGCAGGGCAAGCTGGTCAGCGCTTCGGACGTCGGCGGACATCGCGAGCTGATCCAGCACGGCAGGACCGGAACCCTGTTCCCGCCTGATGATCCGGCCGGGCTTGCCACGGCGCTTGCCGATCTGCTCGGATCCCGCGCCGGTTGGGACACCCAGCGCGACGTTGCCAGGGCGTTCGTCCGTGATAGCCACGACTGGGCTAGCAACGTCAGGCGTTATCTACCTGTTTACCAAGCCCTGTTACCGAATCACGAACTGCCATCAGTCGCGGCGTAACCCGCGAATCCGGTGGCGGCAGGATGACCGAAACAGACAGGACGACGCCCCCGTGACTGCGACAAAGCGCAAGCCAAAGCCCATCACCGCGCATCCGATGTTTCCGGTCGTGACGTCCCTGTGGTTTGCGGCGTTCTTCGGGCTCGGCAGCTTTGCCGTTGCACCCTCTCTGCTCGAAGGCCCGGTCGTTGCGCTGGGCATTCCGGCCATCGTCCCTGCGGCCACTCCGCCACTCGGCTTTACCGCGCGCGTCCTGCTGGCGCTTGGCCTGCTGTTGCTGGGTGCGCTCATCGGCTTTGTGGTGGGGCGCAAGCTTGCACCCAAGGAAGCCGCTCCGGTGCGCCGCCGCGACATGTCCGCCGCCCGCAGGCAGCGCAATGACGAGACTGACCATCGTTCCGACGAACCCCGCCGCGTATTGAACCCGGCTGAAGACCTTGGCGAGCCGCTTGATGCGCCTGGCGATGATCAGGTCGCCCCGCTGCGTCGGCGGGCACTGTCGCTGACCGATGAAGCGCAGCCGCTGGTCCCGGCTCAGGACGCGCCGCTCCCCGGCTTCCTGCCTTGGGAGAATGCTTCCCCGGCCTATGCCGCAGTCGCTCGTGATGAAGATCCGCTCGCCCTTGAAGGTCTGCTTGAAGAGGCTGCAGGCGCTGCCGAGGTCTCCGTCGGGGCTGGGCCATTTTCCGCCCCTGCCAAGTCAGATGAAGAGCAGATCGCTGCCTTTGCGCCTCCCGCTGCCTTCACGCAGGAACCTGAAGCGCCGTTTGCTGCTGCTGGCGACGCCGAACCCGATTTCACACGGCCCACAGAGCCTGCGCCTGCTGCTTCGGTTCTGGCACCCAAGCCCCTGCTTCAGGCCCCGGCTGCACAAGTGACTCCGATCGAGCGTGCGCCGCTTGATGGCCTTGGCATGGTCCAGCTTGTCGAACGTCTGGCTGTTGCGATTGCCCGTCACGCGCCGCCGGTGCGCGATGCGGCGCCGCTTGAAACCTCCGCCTATGCGGCCCCCGCTGCTCCGGAAAGCCCTGCTCCTGTCGAAAACGTGGTGGCTGCTCAACCCGTACAAGTTGATGAAGTCCGTGACGATCTGCGCGTCGTCCGGCTGCGTCCGCTCGCGGTCGATATTGCGCCGCCGCTTGACGAAGACGAAGAGCAGGAGGGTGTCGCGCAGCTTGCCCGCTTCCTGCGCGCACCGGCTGTCGCCACGCCGGAGGCGCCCGTGCCCACTACCGATGATCCGGCCGAGCCCGAGGTTGCCGAGGAGCGCTACCCCTCGCTGCTCGACATGGGTCCTGCCTCGCTCCGCCAGCACTCGCCCCGCATTGACGATGGCCTTGCGCTGGACGAGGAAGCGGACGCTTCAGATGTTGAACCGACCGTGGTGTTCCCCGGGCAGGTTTCGGCGCTGCAAGGTGGCCTGCGCCGGTTTGAACGGCCTTCGATCCTGCCGGTCCAGGGCTCGCCCCTGGCTGCGCCGGGGCAGGCTGCACCCTCGACCCCGGCAGAAGTCCTGCCCGATGCATCGCCCGCTGCGTCCGGCGCGCTGGCTGATCCGGAAGAGGCCGATCGCGCGCTTCGCGCCGCACTGGCCACGCTTCAGCGGATGACTGCTCAGGGATAGTTTTCCACGTCCCTGGCGGCACTTTCGGGCAGAAAGACCCGGCGAAGCCGCACTTTCTGCCATGTCGCAACCGTATTTACGGCATTAACCGCGCGCTTGATGCCCTTGCGCGGTTGCAAAATAACTTTCCTGCAGTCATGGGGGCACTTCGCGCAATTTTCGTCGCTTTTCCGCGAGGGTGATTCGCGCGCCGCTGCCTTTTTGGCCATTGCCTTATTGGATGTAGGACGATCATCGAGATGGGATTTCCGCCGCTTCAGGGCCTGTACGATCCGCGTAATGAGCATGACGCCTGTGGCGTGGGCTTTATTGCCCACATCAAAGGCCAGAAAAGCCATGCGATTGTGGACCAGGCGCTGGAAATTCTGCACAATCTTGACCATCGCGGTGCCGTCGGCGCCGACCCGCTGCTGGGCGATGGCGCCGGCATCCTGATCCAGCTTCCCGACCAGCTGTTCCGCAAGTGGGCCGCTTCCGAAGGCAAGGACCTGCCGCAGCCGGGCGATTACGCCGTGGCCATGTGCTTCCTGCCGCAGGAAGAAGCCGCTCGCCTGTTCGTGACGGAATTCTTCGAGAAGTTCATCGCCAAGGAAGGCCAGGAACTGATCGGCTGGCGCGATGTGCCAACCACGCAGGAAGGCCTTGGCAAGGCTGTCGTCGAATCGATGCCGGTGATCCGCCAGTGCTTCATCAAGCGCGGGGCGAACACGCCCGATCAGGACGCGTTCGAGCGCAAGCTGCTCGCCATCCGCAAGCAGACGCAGAACCCGCTCGCCGCCATGGCCGAGAAGCACAACCTGCCGGGCGTCACGCAGCTCTATATGCCGAGCTTCTCGACCCGCACGATCGTCTACAAAGGGCTGCTGCTGGCAACGCAGGTCGGCTCGTTCTACGATGATCTGCGCGATCCGGACTGCGTTTCGGCTCTGGGCCTCGTGCACCAGCGCTTCTCGACCAACACCTTCCCGAGCTGGAAGCTGGCACACCCGTTCCGCTTCATCGCCCACAATGGTGAGATCAACACTGTTCGCGGCAATGTGAACTGGATGAACGCGCGCCGCCGCACCATGGAATCCGAGCTGCTCGGCCCGGATCTCGACAAGATGTGGCCGCTGATCCCGCACGGCCAGTCTGACACCGCCAGCCTCGACAACGCGCTCGAACTGCTGCTCGCCGGTGGCTACAGCCTTGCCCACGCGGTGATGATGCTCGTGCCCGAGGCGTGGGCCGGCAACCCGCTGATGGATTCCAAGCGTCGTGCCTTCTACGAATACCACGCCGCCCTGATGGAACCCTGGGACGGACCCGCTGCCGTCGCCTTCACCGATGGTCGCCAGATCGGCGCAACGCTCGATCGCAACGGCCTGCGTCCCGCACGCTTCTCGATCACCCGCGACGACCTGATCTGCATGGCTTCGGAAAGCGGCGTGCTGCCCTTCCGCGAGGAAGACATCGTCCGCAAGTGGCGCCTCCAGCCCGGCCGCATGCTCCTGATCGACATGGAGCAGGGCAAGATCATCGAGGACGAGGAAATCAAGGCCGAGCTGGCCAATGCCGAGCCATACGAAGAATGGCTCGACCAGGCGCAGTACAAGCTCAAGGAACTCGACGTGATCGAGCCTGAGCTGGCCGCGCTGCCGGTGGAAACCACCTCGCTGCTCGATCGTCAGCAGGCCTTCGGCTACACGCAGGAAGACGTCACCAAGTTCCTCGAACCGATGGGCGTTGCCGGCGATGATCCGATCGGATCGATGGGCACCGACACGCCAATCGCGGTGCTTTCGAACCGCTCGCGCCTGCTGTTTGATTACTTCAAGCAGAACTTCGCGCAGGTCACCAACCCGCCGATCGACCCGATCCGCGAGGAACTGGTCATGTCGCTGGTCAGCATGATCGGGCCGCGCCCGAACCTGCTCGGCCGCGATGCCGGCACTCACAAGCGTCTGGAAGTTGATCAGCCGATCCTGACGAACGAGGACGTCGCCAAGATCCGCTCGGTCGAAGCCGCGCTCGACGGCGCTTTCCGCACCGGCACCATCGACACGACATGGGATGCCGCCACCGGCGCCGATGGCCTCGAAATGGCCATCAAGGAAATGTGCTGGGCGGCGACCGAAGCGGTGCTGGCCGACAAGAACATCCTGATCCTGTCGGACCGTGCCCAGTGTGAATCGCGCATCCCGATGCCGGCTGCGCTGGCAACGGCTGCGGTGCACCAGCACCTCGTCCGTCAGGGGCTGCGCATGCAGACCGGCCTTGTCGTCGAAACTGGTGAAGCGCGCGAAGTGCACCACTTCTGCGTGCTGGCGGGCTATGGCGCCGAAGCGATCAACCCCTATCTGGCGTTTGAAACGCTGGAGCAGATCCGCGTGGCCAAGGAGCTTCCGCTCGAGCCCAAGGACGTCAAGAAGAACTACATCAAGGCCATCGGCAAGGGCATCCTCAAGGTCATGTCCAAGATGGGCATCTCGACCTACCAGTCCTATTGCGGTGCCCAGATCTTCGACGCTGTCGGCCTGTCGACCGACTTCGTGAATGCCTATTTCACCGGCACCGCGACGACGATCGAAGGCGTCGGGCTCAAGGAAATCGCGGAGGAAACCGTGCGCCGTCACGCCACGGCCTATGGCGACAACCCGATCTACAAGAAGATGCTCGATGTGGGCGGCATGTACCAGCTGCGCCTGCGCGGCGAGGAGCACGCCTGGACGGCGTCGAACATCGCCAACCTGCAGCACGCGGTCCGGGGCAACACGCCTGAGAAGTATCGCGAGTTCGCCCAGTCGATCAACGACCAGTCGGAACGGATGCTCACCATCCGTGGCCTGATGGAGCTGAAGAAGGCCGATCAGGCCATTTCCATCGATGAAGTCGAACCGGCGAGCGAGATCGTCAAGCGCTTCGCCACTGGCGCGATGAGCTACGGCTCGATCTCGTGGGAGGCGCACACCACGCTCGCCGTGGCGATGAACCGCATTGGCGGCAAGTCGAACACGGGTGAGGGCGGCGAAGACCCGGCGCGCTTCAAGCCGCTCGCCAATGGCGATTCGATGCGTTCGGCGATCAAGCAGGTGGCGTCCGGCCGCTTCGGCGTGACCGCTGAATACCTCGTCAATGCCGACGACGTGCAGATCAAGATGGCGCAGGGCGCAAAGCCCGGCGAAGGCGGCCAGCTGCCGGGAGACAAGGTCGACAAGACCATCGGCAAGACCCGTCACTCGACCCCGGGCGTCGGCCTGATCTCGCCGCCGCCGCACCACGACATCTACTCGATCGAAGACCTTGCCCAGCTCATTCACGATCTCAAGAACGTGAACACCGGCGCGCGCATCTCGGTCAAGCTGGTCTCGGAAGTGGGTGTCGGCACCGTGGCCGCGGGCGTGTCCAAGGCACGTGCCGACCATGTGACGATCTCGGGCTACGAAGGCGGCACCGGCGCTTCGCCGCTGACCTCGCTGACGCACGCCGGCTCTCCGTGGGAAATCGGCCTTGCCGAAACCCAGCAGACCCTGCTGCTCAACAACCTGCGCAGCCGCATCTGCGTGCAGGCCGACGGTGGCCTGCGTACGGGCCGTGACGTCGCGATTGCCGCGCTGCTCGGCGCTGACGAGTTCGGCTTCGCCACCGCGCCGCTGATCGCGGCCGGATGCATCATGATGCGCAAGTGCCATCTCAACACCTGCCCGGTAGGCGTCGCCACCCAGGACCCGGTCCTGCGTGCGCGCTTCACCGGCCAGCCCGAGCACGTGATCAACTACTTCTTCTTCGTCGCCGAAGAGCTGCGCGCGATCATGGCCGAGATGGGCTTCCGCACGGTTGCCGAGATGGTCGGCCGGGTCGATCGTCTCGACGTGAAGAAGGCTGTCTCGCACTGGAAGGCGCAGGGCGTCGATCTGTCGAAGCTGCTGCACAAGGTCGAGCCGGTCGAAGGCACGACCCTGAACTGGAGCGAGACGCAGGATCACGGCCTCGAAGCCGCGCTCGACAAGGACCTGATCGCTGCCAGTGCCCCGGCACTCGACAAGGGCGAACCGGTCCGTCTTGAGCGCAAGGTCATCAACGTCAACCGCACGGTCGGCGCGATGCTCTCGGGCGAAGTGGCCAAGAAGTACGGGCACAAGGGCCTGGCCGACAACACCATCCACATCTCGTTCAAGGGTGTGGCAGGCCAGTCGTTCGGCGCGTTCCTCGCCCACGGCGTAACGCTCGATCTCGTCGGCGATGCCAATGACTACGTCGGCAAGGGCCTGTCGGGCGGTCGCGTGATCGTGCGTCAGCCTGCCCACGTCGATCGTGACCCCACCGAGAACATCATCGTCGGCAACACCGTGCTCTACGGTGCGATCGCCGGTGAGGCCTACTTCAACGGCGTCGGCGGTGAACGCTTCGCGGTGCGCAATTCGGGCGCCGTCGCGGTGGTCGAAGGCACCGGTGACCACGGTTGCGAATACATGACCGGCGGTGTCGTCGTCGTTCTCGGCAAGACCGGCCGCAACTTCGCGGCAGGCATGTCGGGCGGTGTTGCCTATGTCTATGACGTCGACGGCAACTTCGCCCAGCTCGTCAACGGCGCGATGGTCGACGTCCTGCCGATCTCGGCAGAGCGTGACGAGGAAGACGGTGCGGGCCGTCCGCAACAGCGCGGGGTCGACGTCTACGACTACGGCATGGGCGACATGCTGCGTCACGATGCCGAACGCCTGCGGGTGCTGGTGGAACGGCACCACCTCTACACCGGCAGCAAGCGCGCTCGCGAAATCCTCGACAACTGGGCCGAGGCTTTGGGCAAGTTCGTCAAGGTCATGCCGCGCGACTATGCGCGGGCGCTCCGTCAGATGGAGGCCGAGCGCCTCGAAGCCGCCTCGGTCGCGGCTGAGTAAGGGTTAGATTACAATGGGTAAGGCAACCGGCTTTCTCGAAATCGATCGTCAGGACCGCAAGTACGATGCGCCTGCCGAACGCCTGAAGCACTATCGCGAGTTCGTGATCCCGCACGACGATGCCGGCCTCAAGGGCCAGGCATCGCGGTGCATGAACTGCGGCATTCCGTACTGCCACAATGGCTGTCCGGTGAATAACCAGATCCCCGACTGGAACCACCTGGTCTACGAGAACGACTGGCGCGAAGCGCTGACCAATCTCCATTCGACCAACAACTTCCCCGAGTTCACCGGCCGCATCTGCCCCGCCCCGTGCGAGGCGGCGTGCACGCTGAACATCGTGGACCAGCCGGTCACCATCAAGTCGATCGAATGCGCCATCGTCGATCGCGGGTGGAAGGAAGGCTGGATCGAGCCGCAGGTTCCTGCGAAGAAGACCGGCAAGTCCGTCGCTGTCGTCGGCTCCGGCCCGGCCGGCATGGCGGCTGCCCAGCAGCTGGCCCGCGCCGGTCACTCGGTGACGGTGTTCGAGAAGAACGACCGTATCGGCGGCCTACTGCGCTACGGTATTCCTGACTTCAAGATGGAAAAGACCCACATCAATCGCCGCGCGATGCAGATGGAGGCCGAAGGCGTCCAGTTCCGCACCAGCGTGGAAGTTGGCGTGACGGTCTCCTTCGCGAGCTTGCAGGAAAACTTCGATGCCGTCGTGCTGGCAGGCGGTGCGGAAGATCCGCGCGGCCTCAACATCCCCGGCGCCGAACTTCCCAGCGTGCGCATGGCAATGGAATTCCTGACCCAGCAGAACAAGCGCAACGCCGGCGACGACGAATTGCGTGCCGCGCCGCGCGGGTCGCTCACGGCCACCGGCAAGCATGTCGTCGTGATCGGCGGCGGTGACACCGGCTCGGACTGCGTCGGCACCTCGAACCGCCAGGGCGCCGCTTCGGTCACCCAGCTCGAGATCATGCCCAAGCCGCCCGAGAAGGAAGACAAGGCATTGAGCTGGCCGAACTGGCCGCTCAAGCTGCGCACTTCGTCGAGCCACGAGGAAGGCTGCGAACGCGAGTTTGCCGTGCTGACCAAGCGCGTCGTCGGTGAAAACGACGTTGCCGGCCTCGAATGTGTTCGCGTCGAGTGGGTCAATGGCCAGATGCAGGAAGTGCCGGGCAGCGAATTCGTGCTCAAGGCCGACCTTATCCTGCTCGCCATGGGCTTCGTCGGTCCGCGCAAGCAGGGCCTGCTCGAACAGGCCGGCGTCGAGCTCGACCCGCGCGGCAACGTCAAGGGCAACGTCGTTGATTACAAGACCAGCGTCGACAACGTCTTTGCCTGCGGCGACATGCGCCGCGGTCAGAGCCTCGTCGTCTGGGCAATCCGCGAAGGTCGCCAGTGCGCCCGCGCCGTCGACGAAGCGCTGATGGGCGTGAGCGAACTGCCGCGCTGATCGCAAGCCATTGCCGAAAAAGGGAAGGGGCGTCCGCAAGGGCGCCCTTTTCCGTTGGGTTTCAGCCGTCGCCTTCGGGCGCCACCGCAGGCATGGCTTTTGTGCGGCACACCAGCAGCTTGTCGATCTTGCGACCGTCCATGTCGACAACCTCGAATCGCCAGCCCTGATCGTGGAAATGCTCGCCCTCGTTGGGTAGCTTCTTGAGCACCGACAGACAGTACCCGGCCGTGGTTGCAAATTCGCGGTCGTCAGGCAGGTCCAGCCCGAGCCGGTCGGCCAGTGCATCGGCGGGCAGGGCGCCCGAGATCAGCATCGACCCGTCCTCGCGCTCAACCACCATCGGTTCGTCACCGGCATCGGAATGGCCGACAAAGTTGCCTGCAATGGCCGCCAGCAGATCGGCCGGCGTGACGATGCCCTCAAGGTGGCCATATTCGTCATGGACCAGCGCAATCGCCACTTCGGCCTGCTGGATCATGCCGAGCGCATCCATCGTGTCGAGCTGATCGGGCACGATCGCCGGTTTCTTCATCAGGCGCCCGAGCTGCACCTTGCGCCCGCGCAGCAATGTCGAGAACACGTCGCGCACCTTCACCACGCCGACAATGCGATCGACCGACCCGTCCGCCACCAGCAGCAACGAGTGGGGACTGTCGTCTATCGCTTCACGCAGTTCCGCTTCGCTCGCCTTGCGCTCGATCCAGTGCAGTTCGGTGCGCGGCGTCATCACCTCGCGCACCGGCCGTTCGGCAAGGCGCATGATCCCGGTCATGATCGCCCGCTCGTCCTCCTCGATCACACCCGATCGCGTGGCCTCGGCGAAGATCATGTGGAGTTCCTCGGCGGTTACCTCCTGCTCGGTCCCTTGCTTCAGCCCGAGCAGGCGGATGATCGCGCTCGAGGAATTGTCGAGCAGCCACACGAACGGCGCGGTGATCTTCGACATCAGCGCCATGGCCGGCGCCGCCAGCTTGGCGATCGGTTCCGCCGCGCGCAGCGCCAGTTGCTTGGGCACCAGTTCGCCAACCACGAGGCTGAGATAGGTGGTGATCGCAATGACGACAACGAAACCGGCATCGTCGGCATATTGCGCCGGAAAGCCCCATGCTTGCAGCCGCTCGGCCATCGGGCCGCCAAGGCTCGATCCCGAATAGGCACCGGCGATGATGCCCACCAAGGTAATGCCGATCTGCACGGTCGATAAAAATTTTCCGGGGTCGGCGGCCAGCGCAAGAGCAACCTTCGCGCCCTTGCTGCCGTCTTCCGCAGCCACCTTCAGGCGGGCAGGACGTGCCGAGACAATCGCCAGTTCCGACATGGAAAACAGGCCGTTGAGCACAACGAGGCCCAGGATCACGAAGACGTCAGACCATGGAAAAGGTGTCACGCGAAGGCCCCTAACAGATTTAGGACAAAAGGCGAATAGCGCATGGATTGTTCCTGAGGATCGCTTCGCCTGGGTTCCCGTTCGGGAACCGTTCAGTCGAAGTGGGCGTATTTCACCCTGTCAAAGCGGCATTGCGGCGCTAAGCTCGTGTCCGGATGCTGGTAAAAGGGGACAGGAAATGAAAATCCGTCGTGTTCTTATGTCGAGCCTGTGCGCGGTTTCGCTGGTCAGCTTGTCGGCCTGCGTCACCGATCCCAACACCGGCGAAAAGAAGGTTTCGCGCACGGCCATCGGCGGCATCGGCGGTGCGCTGGGTGGCGCCCTGCTCGGTGGCCTGATCGGCGGCAAGACTGGCCGTATCGTCGGCGCGGGCATCGGTGGCGTCGCCGGTGGCGTGATCGGCTACCAGAAGGACAAGCAGATCAAGGAACTGCGCGAACAGACCGCAGGCACCGGGGTGGATGTGACCGAAACCGATGGCGGCAATGCCATTCTGGTAAACCTGCCCAACGGCGTGACGTTCGACGTCGACAGCTCGACCGTGAAGCCGGCTTTCGGCGCCACGCTTGATCGCGTCGCCCAGTCGCTGGTCCAGTATCCGAACTCGCTGATCGACGTCTATGGTCACACCGATTCCACCGGTTCGGATGCCTACAATCAGGCCCTGTCTGAACGCCGCGCTCGTGCGGTCGCGGATTACCTGACGTCACGCGGCGTCGGCTATGCCCGTATCCGCAGCCAGGGTTTCGGTGAATCGCAGCCGATCGCTTCCAACGACACCGAACAGGGCCGTCAGGCCAATCGCCGCGTCGAAATCAAAATCGTGCCGATCAGCCAGGATGACGTGAATCGCGCTCGCTCCGGCCAGTAAACGCTTAGAATCAAGCCAGCGGCGTCGCCCACACGGGCGGCGCCGTTTGCTATGTGGAACATACGATTGGGCGTTGACCGGTGCGGGCCGAGGCTGGCATCGGCTCTGGCAAAGGAGACCAGTTCGATGCCGATTCAGCGCCGCACCATCAATGGCCGCGAAACCAACCCGATCGGGCTGGGCTGCATGTCATTGAGCTGGGCCTATGCGGGCCGTCCCAGTGAGGAGGATGGCATCCGCCTGCTCCAGCACGCGGTCGACATCGGCTACGATCACTTCGACACTGCGCGCCTATATGGCCTCGGCCATAACGAAACGCAGGTCGGCATTGCGCTCGAAGGCCGCCGCGACAAGGTCTTCCTCGCCTCCAAGATGGGCATCTTTGCCAGCGGCGAGAAGCGCGGCATCGATTGCCATCCCGATACGATCCGCAGCGAGCTCGAAGTGTCGCTCAAGCTGCTCAAGACCGATCACATCGATCTGTACTACATGCACCGGCGGGACTTCAAAGTGCCGATCGAGGATTCGGTGGGCGCGATGGCGGACCTCGTGAAAGAGGGCAAGATCGGCGGGATCGGCCTGTCCGAGATGTCGGCCGAAACCTTGCGCAAGGCAGCGGCGGTCCACCCCATTGCCGCGATGCAGACCGAATACTCGCCGTGGACCCGTCAGGCAGAAATCGCCGTGCTCGAGGCATGCAAGGAACTCGGCACCACCTTCGTTGCCTTCTCCCCGGTCGCGCGCGGCGTGCTGGCCAATGGCGTACGCGATCCGCAAGGCTTGCCCGATGGCGATATTCGCAAAGCCATGCCGCGTTTCACCGGCGAGAATTGGGAAAAGAACCTCGCGCTGGTCGATGCCTTCAATGCCATTGCCGCCCGCGAAGGCGTGACCCCTGCACAACTGTCGCTGGCGTGGGTGCTTTCGCGTGGCGACCATGTCGTCGCCATTCCCGGCACCGGCAAGATCGCCCATCTTGAAGAAAACATCGCGCGCTGGGACTGGGAAATTCCCGCGTCGGTTGCCGCAGAGGTCGATGATCTCATCAACCAGCAGACCGTGTCCGGCCATCGCTATGCCGGCGTCATGCTCCCGACAATTGACACCGAGGACTTCGCCTAAGCCAGTTTCGCCGCCCTGTCGGCCAGCCGCTCGACTGCAGCTGCGTGGATGGCGGGCGCGGTGACCAGCAGGCCGAAGGCGCGGGGGTCGCGCTTGTTGTAATCAAGCGGCTTGCCGAATGCATCGGACACGACCGCCCCCGCTTCGCGCGCGATCAGCGTGGCAGCCGCGATGTCCCACTCGAAACCCCAGCGCAGCGTTGCCAGCAGGTCCGCCTCGTTGGCGCCGACCATCGCGATGCGCAGCGCGATCGAGTTGGGCTTGTCCACGGTCACCAGATCGGCGTCTGCCTTGGGCAGGCTGTCGGCCGGAACGCGCGCTCCCGCCAGCACGGTGCGCGTGCTGGCGTAAAGTTTGCTGCCATTCCGCTCCGCTCCCTGGCCCGCCACTGCGGACCAGTACTCGCCCCGGGCAGGCGCGCTCAGCGCCCCGATCAGCGGGCGCCCCTCGCTCACCAGCGCTACCGAAACCGACCAGCCTGGCCGGCCGCGCACGAAGTCGCGCGTGCCATCGACCGGATCGACCAGCCAGCACAGGCCGCGTTCCAGCCGTTCGGGGTGATCCACCGTTTCTTCGGATAGCCAGCCTGCCGAGGGGAGCAGGGCGCCCAGTTCGCGCTTCAGGAAAGCATCGACCGCAAGGTCTGCATCGCATACCGGGCTGCCCGGCGTCTTTTCCCACACTTGGGGGGCATGGCCATGTCCAGGCCATAGGCCCAGCGCCATGTCCCCGGCAGCGCGGACGATCTGGTGGAGGCGGTCATAGTCGATCATTCCGCGCCTCCGTGCACAGTGGTGAGCATAGTATCGTGCAATTGCGAGACGTTATCAAAGATAGCTTCGAGTCTCGCATTTACGCTCCTTTTCAAGCTCCCCGCTCTGTGCTTAAGGCATTCCGAGTCAAGCGCCAATGGCGGCGTATACCTTTGCGCCAGTGCGGCGCGCCTGTTCGAAACGGGGATAACGCATGAACGTCCATGAGTACCAGGCGAAGGAACTGCTTGCGAAGTTTGGTGTCGGCATTCCGGCGGGGATTGCGGCGCTGACGGTTGAGGAAGCGGTTGCTGCGGCCAAGCAGCTTCCGGGGCCGCTTTATGTCGTGAAGGCGCAGATCCATGCGGGCGGTCGCGGCAAGGGCAAGTTCAAGGAACTCCCCGCTGATGCCAAGGGCGGCGTGCGCCTGGCCAAGAGCATCGAGGAAGTCGAAGCCTTTGCCAAGGAGATGCTCGGCAACACCCTCGTGACGGTGCAGACCGGCGAGGCGGGCAAGCAGGTCAACCGCCTCTACATCACCGATGGCGTTGATATCGCCAAGGAATACTACCTGTCGATGGTCGTCGACCGCGCAACGAGCCGCGTTGCCATGATCGTCTCGACCGAGGGCGGCATGGACATCGAGGAGGTCGCGCATGCGACCCCTGAGAAGATTGCCACGATCACCATCGATCCGGCCGAAGGCTTCATGCCGCACCACGGCCGCGCTGTCGGCTATGCGCTCAAGCTGACGGGCGATCTCAACAAGCAGGCCGGCAAGATCGCCGAGCAGCTCTACAACGCCTTCGTCGCGCTGGATTGCGACATGCTCGAGATCAATCCGCTGGTGGAAACCAAGGACGGTAACCTCCTCGTCCTCGACACCAAGATGAGCTTCGATTCGAACTCGCTCTACCGCCACCCCGACGTGATGGCGCTGCGCGACGAGACCGAGGAAGACCCGGCCGAGATCGAAGCGAGCAAGTACGACCTTGCCTACATCAAGCTCGACGGCAACATCGGCTGCATGGTCAACGGCGCCGGCCTTGCCATGGCGACGATGGACATCATCAAGCTGAACGGCGAATTCCCGGCCAACTTCCTCGACGTGGGCGGCGGCGCAACGACCGAGAAGGTCACCGCAGCGTTCAAGATCATCCTCAAGGATCCGGCGGTGAAGGGCATTCTCGTCAACATCTTCGGCGGGATCATGAAGTGCGACATCATCGCCGACGGCATCGTTGCCGCCGCGAAGGAAGTGAACCTGCAGGTTCCCCTCGTCGTCCGCCTCGAAGGCACCAACGTCCAGCAGGGCAAGGACATCCTCGCCAACTCGGGCCTGCCCATCGTCCCCGCCAACGACCTTGGCGATGCCGCCAAGAAGATCGTCGCTGAAGTCCGGAAGGTCGCCTGATCCTTCGACGGACTGCGGTTTGATCAAGGGGCGTCGGGCAACCGGCGCCCCTTTTCATTTGCCTGTCCCGTCGCCCACTTGTGCAGTTGACGTTTACGTAAGCGCGAATTATGCCGAGACCCACGGAATCAAGGAAAGGACGCTTAGGCCCATGAAAGCCCTGGTCTGCGTGAAGCGCGTGATTGACTACAACGTGAAGCCTCGTGTGAAGGCGGATGGTTCGGGGGTTGATCTTGCGAACGTGAAGATGAGCATGAACCCGTTTGACGAGATCGCGGTCGAGGAGGCCATTCGCCTGAAGGAAAAGGGCGTGGTGAGCGAGATCGTGGCGGTGTCGGTGGGCGTGGCCAAGAGCCAGGAAACGCTGCGCACGGCGCTGGCGATGGGCGCGGACCGGGCGGTGCTGGTGCAGGTCGATGACGGCACCGAGGTCGAGCCGCTGGCGGTGGCCAAGATCATCAAGGGCATTGCCGATGAGGAGCAGCCCGCCCTGATCATCACCGGCAAGCAGGCGATCGACGATGACAGCAACCAGGTCGGCCAGATGGTCGCCGCATTGCTGGGCCGTCCCCAGGGCACCTTTGCCAACGAGGTTTCGGTCGAGGGCGATGCGGTCGTCGTGAAGCGCGAGATCGACGGCGGCTTGCAGACCGTGAAGCTGGCGCTGCCTGCAGTGGTCACCACCGACCTGCGCCTGAACGAGCCGCGCTATGCCTCGCTGCCCAACATCATGAAGGCCAAGTCCAAGCCCTTGGCCACCAAGTCGCCCGCCGACTACGGCGTGGACATCGCCCCGCGCTTGAAGACGCTGAAAGTCAGCGAACCGCCGGTGCGCTCGGCCGGCATCAAGGTGCCCGATGTCGACACGCTGGTCGCCAAGCTCAAGGAAATGGGAGTAGCCTGATGTCCAAGGTTCTCGTTCTCGTCGAACACGACAACGCTTGCGTCAAGGACGCCACGCTCGCTGCCGTCACCGCTGCCAGCCAGCTTGGCGAAGTGACCGCGCTGGTCGCCGGATCGAACTGCGACGGCGCCGCAACGGCCGCCGCCCAGATCGCCGGCGTTGCCAAGGTGCTCAAGGCCGACGACGCATCGCTCGACAACGCGCTGGCGGAAAACGTCGCGCCGCTCGTCGCTGGCCTGATGGCCGATTACGACGCCTTCGTCGCCCCTGCCACGACCACGGGCAAGAACGTCGCCCCGCGCGTCGCCGCGCTGCTCGATGTCATGCAGATCTCGGACATCCTCTCGGTTGAAGGCCCCAAGACCTTCACCCGTCCGATCTACGCCGGCAACGCCATCGCCACGGTCGAAAGCTCCGACGCCAAGCTGGTCATCACCGTGCGCGGCACCGCCTTTGCCAAGGCTGCATCCACCGGTGGCAGCGCAGCGATCGAAGCCGTCAGCGCCACCCCCGACAGCGGCCTGTCGACCTTCGTCAGCGCCGAGATCGCCAAGTCGGAACGTCCCGAACTGACCAGCGCCAAGATCATCGTCTCGGGCGGCCGCGCGCTCAAGGACGCTGCCACCTTCGAACAGGTCATCACCCCGCTCGCCGACAAGCTGGGCGCCGGCATTGGCGCATCGCGCGCCGCCGTCGACGCAGGCTACGTGCCCAACGACTACCAGGTCGGCCAGACCGGCAAGATCGTGGCACCGGAAGTCTACATCGCGGTCGGCATCTCGGGCGCGATCCAGCACCTTGCCGGCATGAAGGACTCCAAGACCATCATCGCCATCAACAAGGACGAGGACGCCCCGATCTTCGCAGTGGCCGACATCGGCCTCGTCGGTGACCTGTTCACGCTGGTCCCGGAACTCACCGGCAAGCTCTGACACCATCACACAAAACGCCACCCTGGAGTGTTTCCCCGGGGAAACACTCCAAATGGGTTAAGGGGGCGAGATTGGCTGGTAAGCCTACACCTCTCAGCGAAGAGCTGTCCAAGCCGAGCCACGGCCGCGCTGCCCTGCTCGCGTCCGTGGCGCGCTCAGCGCGTCTTTCGCCGACCTACCTCATGCTGGTCGCCCTCGCGACCGCGATTGCGCACGTCGGGCTGCTCATGGACTCTGCGCCGGTCGTCATCGGTGCGATGCTCATCTCGCCGCTGCTTGGGCCGATCATGGGCTTCGGCTTTGGCGTGGCCATCTTTGAACTTGCGCTGTTGCGGCGCGCGGCAAGATCGCTGGGCGCGGGTATGATTCTGGCAATCCTCATTGCCGTTCTGCTCACCTGGATTTCGCCGATCCAAGACGTGACGCCAAGCATCCTCGCACGTGTCCGGCCCAATTTGCTCGATCTGCTGGTTGCGGTGTTCGGCGGTATCGCCGGTGCATATGCCACCGTCCGGCGTGAAGCCATCAGCCTGGTCGGCGTGGCCATTGCGACAGCGTTGGTACCGCCACTGGCTGTCGTCGGTTTCTCCCTTGCCACCATGCGCTTCGACTACGCCTGGGGTGCGCTGCTGCTGTTCATCACCAATGCCACTGCCATTGCTCTCATGGCCACGGTCACCGCACGTGTCCGCGGTTTCGGCACGCAACTCTCACCTCGACAGAGCTGGGCGCAGACCGCCGGTATCATCGTCACGCTGGTGGCGCTTGCCATCCCGCTCGGCTTGAGGCTCTCTGCCAACGTGCGCGAGGCGAGAGCGCAATCGGCCATAAACCGCCAGCTGCAAGAACTGGCTGGCCCGGCTGCCCGGATTGATCGCCTCGACAGCAACCTCGCCAGCACGCCTGCGCAAGTGGATGCGGTGGTAATGGCGCCGGTTTACAACGTCGGTCTGCAGGACCGCTTCGCAGATCGCGTGGAGGGCCTCCTCGGCCGTAACGTCCAGGTACGCCTTGTCCAGATCCGCAGCGGCACGCCGGAAGCAGACGACGCGCGTCGCGCACTGGAGGACGCAGTAGCAACCGAGCGAACGCGCAAGGCAGAGATTACCCGGCTGCGGGCGACCTTGGCGCGGATTGTCGATGGCGACGAGACTGCGGTTCTGGTCGATCCGGAGCGCAGATCTGCGCGGGTATTTTCAGCTGAGCCCCTGCCAGAATCCACCATCGCCGCGCTGCAGATCGCGTTCCCGGGGTGGACGATCCAGTGGGGTGAGGCAGATGCTCCTAGCGGCGAGGCTACAACTGCAGCGTCAGGCACTGGCTGAAATCGTCCAGCACGTAGTCCGCAAAGGCCTCGCAGTTGACGAAGCCGTGCTTGCGATAGAGCCCGAGGGCCGGTTCGAAGGCGGGGCCTTGGCCGGTTTCGAGGCTGACGCGGGCGTAGCCGCGCTGCCGTGCAATCGAAAGCAGGTGAAGCAGCACGGCTTCGCCAATTTTCTTTCCTAACCAATCACTTGCGACACGCATGGACTTCAGTTCGCCATGCGTGGCATCGAGTTCGCGGATCGCGCCCATCCCGGCCAGCACATCCCCGACCCACGCCGAATAGAAAGTGACGCCCGGTTGTCGCAGCTTCTCCACGGGCAGGGCGTGGACTTTGCAGGCTGGCGAGTTGGCATGCATGCCTGAAAGGTGGAGGGCGACGAGCTCACGGATCGCCTCTCCGGAAAGATCGTCTTCGATGATCGTGACGCGGTCCATTGGGTCCCTCCCTTCCAGTAACATTGACTTTTGAGCACGAACGGGCGCCATCTCGCAATGCTCGAGAAGAGCCGTGAAGGGGACGCTCAGCTCAAACGTATCATAACCGCCGATCAGTGGCGGGAGGTCGGGAGCAGCTTGGTATCAGGTGTGCTTGTCGGCCTTGCGACGGCCAAAGCGCATGCCGGTTTCGAGGCGGGCGCGCAGTTGGGCGTAATAGGCTTCGAGGAAGGCGCGCTCGTCACCGGCGCCTGCGTTCCAGCCGATCTTGCCGCAGATCGTGCGGGCGACATCCCGCAGCGCTTCTTCGCGATTTTCACGCAGCACGCGTTCGAGCACCTGCAGTTCGTATTCGCCATAGACCGCCAGATCCGTATCGCTGAAGCGGTACTGCACGCCGGTGGTCTGCGAGACGCCGCGCGCGCCTTCTCCAACCGAGAGTGCCTGTTCCAATTTGCGCTTGGGCGCTTCGACTACCCAGGTCCCGGCGATCAGGTCTCCGCAGCGCAGCCTGTCGCGATTGAAGAATGGGAACAGCGCAAAGATCAGGAACCAGACGAGGCCCGACCATGCTGCCAGCTCGGTATCGCCGCCTTCGACCGCGGCGACGAAGATGAAGATCAGCGGCATGAACAGTTCTATGTCGCGCACGAGATTGCGGGCAATCACCGCTTCGGTGGTCAACCGCGCGCCGTCCTTGCCGCGTGCGCGGGCGGCGACGCGGATGCCGGTGATGCGTTTTCCCGGCGTGGCGCCGCGCGGGCCAAGTTCGAAGAACAGGAACCAGGCATTGCGAAACAGGAACACCACGATGATCCAGATGATGACCAGCGCCTGCACGGCGCGCCCGGCGGGGCTGTCGTCATCCTTGTAATTGATGCCCACTGCATCGGCGACATAGATAATGAGCAGCGAGGCACCGACGATCGCGCCGACGATCATGGCAAGATCGAGGAACAGTGCGGCAGCGCGCGCTCCGCGTGAAGCCAGGACGAAAGGCAGCGGCACGCCTTCGGGGGTGACGACCATGCGGCGGCGGCGGTCCTGAAGCACCTGCGGGGTGCGCGGCGCGGGCTTGCCGGTGCGGCGGAAAGGCAGGCGCATTGGAAGGCGCACTGGCAGACGGAGGGCCATCAGCGGGCCTCCCGGCGGTAGGCGAAGAAGTAACCGGTCCACAGCACCAGCATGAAGCCGCCGACAGTGAGGCGGGACGGCGTGGAATCGATCAACTGCCTGGCGAAGCCTTCGAGCAGCGCTGCGACGATCAGCATGAGGACAACGCCGGTCATGACCTGCGCGGCCCGGCGGCCGGCAGCAGCGGCGGCATCCATGACCGACATGTTGCCGGGGAAGGCCATTGCTCGGCCGATGTGGATGCCGGCTGCGCCCGCCAGCAGGATTGCGAACAGTTCGGTCGTGCCGTGAATGGCGAGCCAGCCGACGAAATCGAGCAGCAGCCCCTGCCCGTGGTAGAGCCACAGCATCGCGCCGAGCAGCGCCGTGTTGTGAACGAGCAGCAGCATCGTCGGCAGGCCGAAGGCGAAGCCCAGCGCGAAGCACATGATCGAGACTTGCGCGTTGTTGCTGAACAGCCCGGCGGCAAAGACGCTCATACCGTTCTGGTCCTGGTTGCCGAACAGGGTGCCAAGCAGGACTTCGCGGCTTGCGCCCGGTACGCGCACATCAGCCATGCCGCCGGGGACGAGCGAGTAGTACCATTCGGGGGTCGATGCCACGAGCAGCCAGCCGACCGCAGTGCCCGCGACCATCAGCGCCAGCGCGATCAGCAGGTCGACGCCGAGGCCGCGCACGCTCGCGCTCCAGCCGCCGCCGATGAAGCCGCGAAACCACGACCACAGCGAGGCGCGCGGGCCATAGACAAGGAACCAGGCGCGCTGGGTCAGCGCTTCGAGATAGGCGACGAGTGCTGCGTCCAGCGAGGTTTCGCGAGCGATCGAAAGGCTGGAAGCGGCGGTGCGATAGAGCGCCGGCAGGGCGAGCAGGTCCTCATCCGAAACGCCGCGCGTGTGCCCCGCCTCCATGCGCTCGAGCACGGCTTCGAGACGCTTCCAATCGGCTTCGCGTTCGAGGCGGAAGCGATCGGAGCGCAGGGCGGCTTGCTCTGCCGCAACGGCGGCCTCGGTTGGCCTGGCGAACCAGTTGCCGATCTTCTGGGCAATTCCTGTGGTGACAGCGTTCATCCGATGCGCCCCTCGCGCTTGATCGCGAGATAGGAATCGAGCAGCCGCGTGCCGATCTGGTCATGCGGCGCCTCGAGCACGCGCACGCCGAGGTGGCGCAGGCGCTGGAGCACGATCGCGCGCTGCCGTGACAATGTGGTGGCGGTGACGGCTTCGGCGACCGATTGCATGTCGGTTACGGTTGCGGTGGCAAGGCCTGCGAGTTCGGCATCGGCCATGACCACGAACAGTACGAGGTGGCGTTCGACCAGTCGGCCCACGTTCTCTACCATCAGCTCGGCGCTGGTCGGGTCGGAGAAATCGGAGAACAGGACGATCAGCGAACGCCGCTGCAGCCGCGCGGCAAGCGTCGACAGGGCGAGCGTGAAGTTTGGCTCGCCGGGGTGGTAGTCAAGCTGGGCGGCGGCGCGTTGCAGGCGGGTGAAATCGCGGCTGTCGGTGACGAAGGGTGTGGCAACTTCGGGGCGCGCGGCAAAGCCGAACAGGGCGACGCGGTCCTGCGCCTTCAATGCGACATAGGCGGTGGTGAGCGCAGCGGTGACGGCGCGGTCGATGCGGGGCAGGCCCTCGATCGGTTCGCACATCGCCTGCCCGCAATCGAAGGCGAAGACGATCTGGTTGTTGCGCTCGACCTCGTATTCCTTGGCGAAAAGGCGGGCATGGCGGGCCGAGCTTTTCCAGTCGATGCGGCGGCGGTCCATGCCCGGTTCGTATTCGGCGAGTGCTTCGAATTCCGTGCCTTCGCCACGGATGCGCCGCGCGATCAGGCCGAACTGGGCGTCGCGCAGGAAGATCTGCAGCGCCGGGCTGCGCACCGGGGCAATGTTGGGCCAGACGCGGACTTCGGCATCGAGATCGCGGGTGGCCTGACGGTGAGCGAGGCCGAGCGGGCCGCTCCAGCGCAGCCAAAGGTGGGTGAGTTGCCCCGTGCCGCGGCGGGTGGGAGTGATCGTGGTGGTGCCGCTCCATGCCCCATCCGCAAAGACGAGCGGCAGGGCAATGCGGCCACCTTCGGCAAGGCGCGGGTCGCAGGCGATGGCGGCGTCCGGGCGGATGCCATTGCGGGCGCGGGCAAGCGAGGCAACGACCGTGAGAGTGGCCGGTTCGCCGACTTCGCTATCGGACGGGGCATGGACCTGCACGTCCTCAAGTGTTCCGGCGAACAGGCCATCGAGCAGGATCAGTACGAGCAGCGCGCCGCCCAGCGCGGGTGCGGCGATCCATGCCGCGGGGGCCGCCGCCGCCACGACCAGCGCCAGCGGAGCGAGGCCCGCGAAGAGCAGGACCGCACGGCCCGAGGGCAGCAGGGCGGCAGGCTTGTTCAACGCGGGGCTTCCGTGCCTTCGACGAGGGCGGTGACGATGGCCTCGACCTGCTTGCCCTCGATCTCGGCCGCAGGGCTGAGCATCAGGCGATGGCGCAGGACTGCGGTGGCCAGCGCCTTTACGTCGTCGGGGATGACATAGTCGCGGCCATCGAGCGCGGCGCGGGCGCGGGCAGCGCCGGCGAGCAGCACGGCGGCGCGGGGGCTGGCGCCGACGACGAGATCACCGCTCTCGCGCGTGGCGCGGACGAGGCGGACGACGTAGTCGACAATCGATTCGGCCAGCGTGATCGAGGCGATGGCGCTTTGCGCGCGGCCAAGTTCTGCGGCGGTGGTGACTGCAACGACGCCGAGTTCGGCGGGCTTGGGCGTGCCCTTGCCATAGCGGGCGACGATGCGGGCTTCTTCTTCGGCCGTGGGGTAGCCGACGATGAGCTTGAACAGGAAGCGGTCCAGCTGGGCTTCGGGCAGCGGGTAGACGCCCTGGCTTTCGATCGGGTTCTGCGTGGCGACGACAGTAAAGCGTTCGGACAGGGCGTGGACCTCGCCGTCGAGGGTGACGCGGCGCTCCTGCATGGCTTCGAGCAGGGCCGCCTGTGTCTTGGGCGGGGTGCGGTTGATTTCATCCGCCAGCAGCAGTTCGTGGAAGATCGGCCCGCGCGTGAGGGTGAACTGGCTGGTCTGGAAATTGAACAGGTTGGACCCGAGGATGTCGCCGGGCATCAGGTCGGGCGTGAACTGGATGCGCCCGAAATCGAGGCCGAGAGCGGCGGCGAAGGTCTGGGCGAGGAACGTCTTGGCGGTGCCGGGAGGGCCTTCGAGCAGGACATGGCCGCCTGCGAATAGCGCGACGAGCAGGTGATCGAGCACCTCTTCCTGGCCGACGATCGCCTTGCCGACTTCGGCACGGATCCGGCCGGATAGCGCGCCAAGCTCGGCCAGGGACATTTCGGTGGTCGTCTCGGTCACTTGAGGTGCCTTTCTATCTGCTGCAGCACTTGGGCGCGCTTTGTCAGCTCATGGGGCTTGCGGGCATCGCGCAAGTGGCGCGCCGCTTGGGAAAAGGGCGGTCCGGCCACGGCGCGGCGGACTTGCGCGGCGTCGATCAGGCGTTCGGTTTCGTCCGGTGCAAGGCCCTTGGGTAGGCCCAGCGCCAGCGCAATGCGTTCGCGCGCGGCATCGGCATAAGGTGCAGCGGCAAGGTGGACGCGGCCGGCGCGGCGAATCAGTCCCGCGGCGTTGGCGACGAGGGCAGCCTTGCCAAACGCGATTTCCTGCGCCTGCGCCAATGCAGGGCCAAAGCGGTTGAACGCACGCCAGGCAATCGCCAGCGCGGCGAGGAACAGGCAGATCGTGGCGGCAAGGAACGGCGGCTCGAACGCGAGGGTGAGGAGGTTGCGGCTGGCGCCAAAGCCGTTGAAGGTCATGTCGAAGACGAAGGGCTGGCTGCGATTGTCCGCCGTTGCCAGCACGAGATCGCGGGCAAGCATGGCGGTGTTGCGATCGGCAAGACCCCAGTTGTCGAGCAGGTCAGGTTCGAACACGAGGACGACGGGATAAAGATCCTCGTCCTCGCCGCCGTAATCGGGATCTATTCCAGCCAGCGTGTTGAGCGCGGGATAGTAACCGTCGTCGTCAAGAAACGCGGCGAGGGTCTTGCCGCTGCCGGTGGTGAGGATGGGCACGAGGCCCTTGCCGGAACCGGTTTCGATCTGGCGATCATCAGGGAACTTGCCGCGGCGGTTGCCGAGCTTCCAGCCGCCTGCGGGCGGTGCTTCGTCGTCGCCGATCTCGACCGTGACGTTGTCGGCAAAGCCCTTCCATAAGGGCGCCTGCGTGCCGACCATCTGCACCCAGCCGCGCTTGGCGGCCTTGGCGTCGACACCCGTGGCCAGCCACTTCGGCGTGACGACGATGGTCGGCCCCCAATAGCGGTGGGCATCGACGATTTTGGCGATCTCCTTGCCATCAGCGTCGGCTGGCGGGGTGAGGATCAGCAGGCCTGGTGTGTTTTCAAGCGCGCGTTTGTTCCGCTGCCGCTGGACGTCCAGGCCTTCGGCTTCGAGCATCCGCGCAAGGCCGGCATAACCGTTGAGGCCTTGTCCGCCGACGTGCGCGCCGCCGTTGTTGCTATTGCCGCCGGTGCCGTTGCCGAGGAACCAGAGCAGTGCGACGAAGGCGAGCGCACCGACCAGCAGCATGCCGATCAGAGTGCCGCGCGAGAACGGCGATGGTGCGGCGTTGCTCATTGGCCGGCGGCCGTCAGCGGCGCGATGGCGAAGCGTGAATAAGCCTCGCGCGCCGCACGCCATTCATCCGCCCCCAACGGGCGCAAGGCATAGCGCGCGCGCTCGACCAAGCTGGCGATGGTGCCGAATGCGGTGCGGGCCTCGCCGGGGAGGCCCGCGATCGTGCCGATCTCGCGCGCGGTGCTGGACGGGGCCAGCCAATCGGGCCGGGCCCGGGCGATCTGGCCGATGCTGCGCTTGAGCAGGAGATGCGCGGCCTCGCCATAGAGGCCTTGCGCGGCGAGGCGGTCTGCGTCCTCAAGCAGGGCAAGCGCCTCTTCACGCTGCGGCGCCCATTCAGGCTCGGCCACTTCATGGCGGGTGCCACGTTCCCGCCACAGTGGCCAGAGCAGGCTCCATGCGATCCACAGCACGCCGAGGCCTGCGCCCACGAGCAACAGCATCTCGATCACGCTCCAGCTGCTGCCGAGCAGGCGCCCGAGCGGCGAGAGCAGCCATTCGAGAAAACGGCCAAGCGCCTTGAGCCAGTCCGGGGTTATCGGTGCCGGGTCGGGCGGGACGGGAGCAAACTGGAGGTCCGACGATTCGCGGATCGAACGCCACGCAGCCTCGGCTGCGGCCGCATCATTTGCTGGTACTGTTGCCGCCGCAGGTGCCGTCACCCGCGCAACCTTGCACGTGGCAGGCGGCGGGGCAAGGGCAAGTCATCGGCCTTTTGAATACTCTTACTGGCCGCGAATGCGTTCCATTGGGTAAGTCCCAAGTATTCGCAGGTTCTTGGCAAAGAAATCGAGCTCCTCGAGCGCGAGATCAACCGGGCGTTCACCTGGAGCGCCGACGATATCGGCATAGAATTCGGTGGCGGCAAAGCTCGCGCCGCGCTGGTAGCTTTCCAGCTTGGTCATGTTGACGCCGTTCGTCGCAAAGCCGCCCAGCGCCTTGTATAGCGCAGCCGGGATATTGCGCACTTCGAACACGAACGTGGTCATCGCCGGGCCGGAGATGGTGGCCGGATCGCGCGGGGTCTTCGACAGGATCACGAAGCGGGTGGTGTTGTCGTGCGCGTCCTCGACGTTGTCCTCGATGACTTTGAGGCCATAGAGTTCGGCGGCGATGCGCGGAGCAAGCGCGGCCACTGTCGGATCGCCGAGTTCGGCGATGTAGGCGGCGGCGCCGGCCGTATCTGCATAGCTCATCGGCACGATTCCGCGATCGCGCAGATAGAACCGCGACTGGCCGAGCGCCTGCGGGTGGCTGTAGGCAGCCGTGAACGGCCCATCGCCCAGCGCCATCAGGCTCGCATGGATATCGAGGAAGTGTTCACCGACGATCGAAAGCCCGCTTTCTGGCAGCAGGAAGTGGATGTCTGCTACGCGCCCATGCTGCGAGTTCTCGATCGGGATGATCGCGTGGGCCGCGCGATCTTCCTTGACCGCGTCGAGCGCGTCTTCGAACGAGAAGCACGGCAGCGGCAGGCAATCTGGCAGGGCTTCGAGAGCGGCGCGGTGGGAGTTGGCGCCGGGCGCCCCTTGGAACGAAACGGCGCGCGCGGGATCGGCGGCTGCGGCGGCAGCCATGTTCTCGACAAGGGCGAGCGCGGGGGCGGGATAGCTCTGCATTGTGCTGCGCGCGTTAAGCCGGTCTGTTCTTTCGGGCAAGGGAGATCGATTTTGCGGCGCAAACCATCTTGCGCTGCTGCATGGCGCTGACTAGAGGGACCCCGAACTCGCGCGGGTGTCGGCAAGGTGCTGACGTTGCGCCTATGGGGCTCGTAAATGGACGATCGTTTCAATACCATCGCCGGATGGACCTTGTTCGGGGGCATCGTGGCTCTGGGGCTCTCCAGCCTGTCGGCGCACTACTTCCTGGCCGACAAGGAGCACCGTCCGGAAGAGATGGGCTACGCGATCGAAGGCGTCGTCGAAGAAGGTGCCGAGGGTGGCGCTGCGGCTGAACTGCCGCTGGCGAATCTGCTCGCGGCTGGCGACGTTGCCAAGGGCGAAGCCGTTTTTGCCAAGTGCAAGGCCTGCCACACCGCCGAACAGGGCGGCGCCAATGGCATCGGCCCGAACCTCTATGGCATCGTCGGCAAACCGGTCGGCAAGCATGCCGCAGGCTTTGCCTATTCGGCTGATCTTGCTGCCAAGGGCGGCAACTGGGACTTCGCCACGCTTGATGCCTGGTTGAAGAACCCCAAGGCCTTTGCCGCCGGCACCAAGATGTCGTTTGCGGGTCTGCCCAAGGGCGAAGACCGCGCCAACGTGATTCTCTATCTCAACTCGCTCGGCTCGAACCTGCCGCTGCCTGCGCCTGAAGCCGTTCCGGCTGCTGGTGCTGCGCCTGCTGAAGGTGCGGCAGTTGCTCTGGTTGGCGACGCTGCCAAGGGCGAGGCGATCTTCGCCAAGTGCAAGGCATGCCACACCATCGATCAGGGCGGCGCCAACGGCATCGGTCCGAATCTGTTCGGCGTGCATGGCGAGGCCGTTGCCGGTGATCGCGGTGGTTATGCCTTCTCCGACGCGCTCAAGGGCAAGGGCGGCACCTGGGACGATGCCACGCTTGATGCCTGGCTGAAGAATCCCAAGGCTTTTGCGGCTGGCACGAAGATGACCTTTGCGGGCATCACGGATGATCAGCAGCGCGCAGACGTGATCGCCTACCTGAAGTCGAAGAAGTAAGCTTCGCTTTCAGGCGAAATTCAAAAGGGCGTCCGGAACTGTCCGGGCGCCCTTTTGCTGTCTTTGGTACCTATTGCCTTCGCGCAAGGGCGGCGCAGAGTTGCGCTTTGGGAGGACCCGATGCGCCTGCTTGCTGCGTTACCGCTTCTGCTTGTCATGACTCAGGCCGGTGCGGTGGAACCGCCCGCCGCAATACAGGGCAACTGGACCGTTGATCTGTCGGCCAATCCGGACGAGCCTTACACCAAACCGATGGTGCTGCAGTTGCAGGCCGATGGCACGGTCAAGGGCAGCTTCTACGAGAGCGAGATCCTCTCCGGACGCTGGAAGACCGACCGCGCGCGGACTTGCGTGAGCTTTCGCACCACCGATGGCGCGGGACCCTATCATACAGCAGCATGCCTGGTTGGCGATCACATCGAGGGCCAGACCTGGGCGGAGCACCGCAATTTCCTGTTCAACTGGAATGCGAAGCGCTGACGCTTATAGGCTGCAGGCCTCGGCCATGATTGCTGCGTTGAGCGTCTCGGGCTCGACCGGGGCGTATTGGTCGGCACTGTCGGCGGCAACGGCGTTGCGGGACAGTATTTCCCCGGATGTCGCATAGTCCGTTGCAGCGGCGATCAGCACGCGCCGCGCGGCGCAGTCATAACGAAACAGGATGATCTTGCGTCCGGTGGCCAGACCCGCGGCGGGGGCGAAGTCGAAACCTGCCCAGACCTGGCGGACGGCGAAGCTGCGACCGGCACTGGGCGGCAGTTCGCGTACCGATTCGGGCCGAACGAGCACTTCGGTGCGGTCCTCGGCCACGCCGATGACCTTCCAGTCGGCAGACCATCCTCTTGCTGCGATGTCTTCTGCCATTGCCCCGCCGGAGAAGCCGAGGAAGGCGAGAGGGAGCAGCAGGCTGCGGATGGAGGTCATCGGGTGGCTCCGGAGTGCGTCGGTTAAGGCGCTGATAACCATGCTTGCCGGGTGCGCCCAGCTAAGGGTTTGTCCTGAGTCCCGCGATGCGACAGCAGGCTAGTCGTCAGTTAACGCAGGCTCCCCCGCGCGGCCCTTGAAGCCTTGGGCGATGACGTACCACTCCGAGGAATCCTTGCGGCTCGATGGCGGCTTGGCGTGCTTCACGGTCGAGAAGTTCGTCTTGAGGATCTTGAGAAGTTCACCATCCGTGCCGCCGGCAAAGACCTTGGCTACGAACGCGCCGCCGGGCGCCAGTGTCTGAATGGCAAAGTCGACCGCCGTCTCGACCAGGCCCATCGTGCGCAAGTGGTCGGTCTGCTTGTGGCCGACGGTGTTGGCGGCCATATCGGAGATGACAAGGTCCGGCGGGCCGTCAAGCGCATCCTGGAGGGCTTGCGGCGCCTCGTCGGCCATGAAGTCCATCTCGAAGATCGTGACGCCTTCGATCGGCTCGGTCGGCAGGAGATCAATCCCGACGACCTTGGCCGCCGGTGACTTCTTGCGCACGACCTGGCTCCACCCGCCCGGAGCGATGCCGAGGTCGACAACGCGTTTCGAGCCCCTGAGAAGTCCGAACTTCTCATCGAGATCGATCAGCTTGAACGCGGCGCGGCTGCGCCAGCCTTCGGCCTTGGCCTGCTTCACGTATGGATCGTTCAACTGGCGCGACAGCCAGCGCACCGACGATGCTGATCGTCCCTTTGCGGTCTTGAGCCGCTCATTGGGGTTCTTTCCGGAACGACTCATGCTGCTTCCGTTCTTCTGGGTCCGCGCGGGTCGGCGCCTGTGGCCATAAGGCTGCGCAGGATGCCTTCGCGAATACCGCGATCTGCAATGCCAAGGCGCTCTGCCGGCCAGATGTCGAGGATTGATTCGAGGATTGCGCACCCGGCGACGACGAGGTCTGAGCGTTCGCGCCCGATACAGGGCACGGCAATGCGTTCGGACGGCGTCATGGTCGACAGACGGCGCGAGATGTCGCGCATCGAATCGGCCGGCACGATCAAGCCGTCGACCGCGCGGCGATCATATTGCGGCAGTTCGAGATGAAGCGATGCCAGCGTGGTCACGGTGCCGCTGGTGCCGAGCAGGCGGATGCTGCGTTCGCCCTGTGCCGCGTGCCGGATCGGCGTTACGCGCGCGGTGAAATCGGCAAAGCCTTCGTCCACACGGCGGCGCATCTCGGCATAGGCGACCGCGCGGGCGTGCGGATCGTCGGCGATTGCGCCGATGCTCTCGGTCAACGAGACGACGCCCCACGGGACGGACTGCCAATCGAGGATGCGGGGCACGGTTTCGCCGGTTTCGACCAGCACCATCTCGGTCGATCCTCCGCCGATGTCGAAGATCATCGCGGGGCCGTTGCCCTGTTCGAGCAGGATGTGGCAGCCCAGCACGGCGAGGCGCGCCTCTTCCTGCGCGGTGATGATGTTGAGGCGGATGCCGGTTTCGTTGCGGACGCGATCGATGAAGGCCTGGCCGTTGCTGGCACGGCGGCAGGCTTCGGTGGCGACCGAGCGGGCGAGATGCACGTTGCGCTTGCGCAGCTTATCGGCGCAGACGTGCAGGGCGCCGAGCGCACGGTCCATGGCCTCGTCGGAAAGGCGTCCGGTCTGTGCAAGTCCCTCGCCAAGGCGAACCACGCGGCTGAAGGCGTCGATCACCACGAAATGCTCGCCCGAGGGCCGGGCGATCAGGAGGCGGCAATTGTTCGTGCCAAGGTCGATCGCGGCATATGCCTGACGGTGATGGGGTAGCGGCTTCTGCCAGGTGCTTGCCCGCTCGAACGCAGGCGCTGCGGAAGGTTCCGCCACCACAGCCGGAGTTGCCGCGGCGATAGCCTCGTGTGTGCCGCCACCGCGTGTTGCGGGCGGACTGGTCTTGCCGGCCGACTTGGGTGGAGCGCCGCTCCCGGTCTTGCCGCGGGGCCGACGGGGCTTCTTCCTTTGCCCCTTCTTGCCGCCTGCCGTCTTGCCGTTGGCCGGCTGGCCGTCCGGTCGCGCGCCTTGCCCATTTGCCGGCGGAATTGAACCCGCCATGAATCGTATTCGCTTATGTTTTCCCGCGCCGCCTGATGCAGGCCGGGTACTTGGCCCCAATGCTAGCGATGTGCCGCCCCGGCTGCAAGACCGGCCCCAAAAATGCCCATCGAACCGCTTGACTTGGGCGCACTCGCCCCCTAGTTGCGCGCCTCACACTGCCCCGTCGTCTAATGGTAAGACTACGGATTCTGATTCCGTCTATCGAGGTTCGAATCCTCGCGGGGCATCCAACTCTTCAGATATTCTGCCTGCCACGAGCAGCCCCCAGGCACTCGCCAAGACGAAAATCTGCGCCTCGATGACCGAGGTGATCCCCCGAGCAGTCCTTGTCAGCCCCTGTTCGCCGAGCAGGCTGCCAATCCTGTCGACATCAAGCTGCATTCCTGAAACTCCCAGCTCAAGAGCGTGGAGCGAGCCTGCCAGCAGGATACCGCCAGACAGGAAGATAATGAGACCTGCCACCGCTCCCGCGCACAGGGCCGTGGCAAGCACGATACGTCGCGCCTTGCCGGCAAGCGCAGCCCACGCGGCAAGACCTGCAGCAGAGCCGAGAATTGCGCCCTCAAACGGTCCGGTTACGTAAAGGTCGGATACGCCGGACAGCAACCCCACGCCTTCCCGGCCCAAAAGGTTGCCCAGTGCGCCAATCGCAAGGCCCCCCAGTGCAGTGCCGGCCACGATCCACCAGTCGACATGCTGGCGCCAAACCAGTGTTGCAGCCATTCCAGCGCCAAGCCCTGCGCCGGCGAGAAGACCCAGAACGCCGATCATCGCCGACAGGATCAGCACCTGCCCGCCACCACCGATTCCCGCCACCATGCCGTAGAAAAGCCCCGCCGCCGCCCCTGCCGCGAGTCCTGACAGGGTGCAGGCAGCGGCAATACGCGAGGCCAAGGCCCGTGGTGCCCCGCTGGCTTGCCGGGGCAACGCGCCAATAAAGCGGTAACCATGTTTCGGCACCGTCTGGATGAAGCGAGGTTTGGCCGCGTTGTCCCCCAATGCGCGGCGCAGGGTCCGGATACATTGCGTCAGCGCCTCGTCTGTCACCGGGATGCCCTGCCAGACTTCGTCCATGAAGCTGTCCTTGGTCACCAGTTCGCCGCGCCGCGCAACCAGCAGCGCCAGCGCATCGAAATAGCGGCTGCCAAGCTCGACCGGTGCGCCGTGTTGCCGCAGTTGCCGGTTCTCGCAGTCGAGCTCGAAGTCTCCGAAGCGCAAAATTTGTGCGTGTCTTCCCATTGCGTCCGGGTCTGCTGCGATCCCGGGGCATTGGCAAGCACCTGGCGCGATATCGGCAATTGCTCATCTTTTCCTCATGCCTTTCAGACCGCGCCAACGCATCAACCGCCCCGGCAAATGCATAAGGAGGCCCGATCATGACCAATCCCCGTACTATACAGACTGCCATTGGCTGGCGGGTTGCCGGATGGGGCAGCCTCCTGGCACTGCTCCTGCTCCCCGCCTTGGCGATGCAGCTGACCCCGGAGGTGAACTGGACAGCCGGGGACTTCGTGTTCGCTGCGCTACTGCTCGGCTTCATCGGCACGGTAT
Organism: Novosphingobium sp. BL-A-41-Hi4B-X5A; assembly: GCF_055521705.1. Lineage (NCBI taxonomy): Bacteria > Pseudomonadati > Pseudomonadota > Alphaproteobacteria > Sphingomonadales > Sphingomonadaceae > Novosphingobium > Novosphingobium sp. BL-A-41-Hi4B-X5A. The sequence continues at coordinate 2,473,661 of NZ_CM145500.1, forward strand.
TCGAACTTGCGGCCCGATTCGCTCAGGCAGGCGCACAGCGCATCGGCTATATTCTTGCCGGCATTACAGCCTTCCTTACCGTCTGGTCGAACGCAGCCGTGGGCATCATTGGCGACGATGATGCCGTGAACGCGCTCTTTTTCCTCATGATTGTCATCGGGATAGTGCTGGCGGCGGCCTGCCGGTTCCAATCCCGCGCCATGCGCTGGATCGCGGTATCCTTGGCGGCGGGACAGTATGCCGCAGGTGTCGCCGCACTCCGCCTGATGCCCGGACACGCTGTCGAATGGGGCGTCCTGACGTTCTTTGCGCTGCTGTGGCTTGCAGTCGCCTGGTGCCATCATCGCGCAGATGGTGCCTAGCACCACGGCGTTATAAGCATGCGAATCGGCATCCCGCCGCAGCGCGATTTGCCCTGTGTGCGGCAATCTTTCATTGCACGGTTCGGGGGTTGCGCTTTCCCGTATGGTGACCGACCTATGTGCACATGACTGAAGAAGAAAAGCAGCACGAGCTGACCAAGCGCAAGTTCTACAAGGCCGAGCAGGAAGCCGGTTTCGTCGAGAACCACCCCAAGACCACTCCCCAGCAGCAGGACCCGGCCTATCGGCTGGCCTTCCGCGATACCGACTTCCTGCTGCGCGAGGAGCTGCGGCCGGTGCGGTTCCAGCTGGAACTGCTCAAGACCGAGATGCTGCTGGATGAAGCCGACATCGGATCGACTCTGGTGGTTTATGGCTCGGCCCGCATTCCATCGCCCGACGAGGCCGAAGCAGCGCTGGCAACGGCCACCACGCCCGAGCGCAAGGCCGTGATCGAGAGCCTCGTTGCCAAGGCCAAGTATTACGAGGAAGCGCGCAAGCTGGCTTTCACCGCCAGCAAGTGCGGGCTGGTGGAAGACGGCAAGCGCCAGTTCGTGATCTGCTCGGGCGGCGGGCCATCCATCATGGAGGCAGCCAATCGCGGGGCGCAGGATGCTGGCGCCGAATCAATCGGCCTGAACATCGTCCTGCCGCACGAGCAGGCGCCGAATGGCTATGTCACGCCGCACCTGTCGTTCCAGTTCCACTACTTCGCGCTGAGGAAGATGCATTTCCTGTTGCGCGCAAGGGCGGTGGCGGTGTTCCCCGGCGGGTTCGGCACCTTTGACGAGTTTTTCGAGCTGCTCACCCTGATCCAGACCGGCAAGATGAAGCCGATCCCGATCCTGCTGTTCGGTGGTGACTACTGGAACCGCGTGGTGAACTTCCGCGCGCTGGCAGAAGAGGGCGTGATCAACTTCGAGGACCTGGATCTGTTCATTCCGGTGGAGACGGCCGAGGAAGCGTGGGCGCATATCGTCAAGTTCTACGATCTGGACTGCTGACCCGATGATCCAGACCGCGCGGCTGCTGTTGCGACCCGTGCGCCCGCAGGAGGACCTTGCGGCGATGCACGGCATCATGCGTCAGCCGCGTGCCATGGCCTACTGGTCCACGCCGCCGCACGACAACGCGGCGGTGACGGCGGAATGGCTTGGCAACATGGCCGAAATTCCGCCGCTCGAGGGCGAGGACTTCATTGTCGAACATGAGGGCCGGGTGATCGGCAAGGCAGGGTTCTACCGCTTTCCTGACCTCGGCTACATGTTCGACCCGGAAGTCTGGGGTCAGGGCTTCGCACGCGAGGCGGTGGGCGCGGTGATCGCGCGCGGCTTTGCCGTCCATCACCTGCCGCGCATCCTTGCCGACGTCGATCCGCGCAACAAGGCTTCCACACGGCTGCTTGAACGGCTTGGTTTCGCCGAGACCCACCGCGCCACGCGGACGTGGCTGGTCGGCGAGGAGTGGTGCGACAGCGTCTACTTCGCGCTCACCCGCGAGGACTGGGATCAGCGCACCGCCTGATGGCCCAGCGGGCCGTGGCCCGCCCCGAAGCCGGGCGCGGCTAGCAAGGCGGCGCGGACGAACTCGCGCGCGTCCTCTACTGCTTCTTCAAGCGAGGCGCCACTGGCGAGCAGCGTGGCAATGGCGCTCGACATCGTGCAGCCGGTGCCGTGGGTGTGGCGCGTTTCGATGCGGGGCGCGGTCCACACGCGCTCGGGCTGGCCGGGCATGACCAAGCGATCGATCACTTCGGGTCCCTCGGCGTCACCGCCCTTGGCGATATAGGCAATGCCCCGCGCCTGCATCGCGGCATAACCACCGAGTGCTGCGAGTTCGGGGACGTTGGGTGTGGTCAGCGTGGCAAGGGCCATCAGGCGTTCGAAAGCGGCGATCGTCGCGGCATCGGCCAGCGCCGCACCGCTGGTGGCAATCATCACCGGGTCGAACACGATGGGCACGGACAGGCTCTCAAGCCGGCCTGCTACCACGGCGGCGATCTCGGGCGAGCCGAGCATGCCGATCTTGACGGCATCGACGCCCAGATCGTTCACGCAGGCATCGATCTGCGCGGCGACCATGGCGGGATCGACGGGGACGACGGCTTGGACGCCGGTGGTATCCTGCGCGGTCAGCGCGCAGATGGCGGTCATCGCGTAGCCGCCAAGCATGGTGATCGTCTTGATATCGGCCTGGATGCCGGCACCGCCGCCGGAGTCCGAGCCGGCGATCGACAGGACGCGTGGTGGCCTCATCCCTTGAACTTGCGCTCCGTCGAGGGCGGGTGTTTGGCGTGGAGCGCCTTGGCCCGCGTCGGACGGTCCATCAGTTCGCCGCCGCAGTTGGGGCAGCGATCGTCAAGCTCCTCGGCGCATTGCGCGCACCACGTGCATTCGAAGGAGCAGATGAAGGCGCCGGGCGCTTCGGCGGGAAGATCCGTGCCGCAGCGTTCGCAATCGGGGCGCATTTCCAGCATCAGGCAGCCTTCCTGACGGCATCGCAGATCTGGTCGACCACGGCCTCGACTTCGCCAGCATCGTCTCCCTCGGCCATGACCCGGATCACCGGTTCTGTGCCGGACGGGCGGATGACGAGGCGACCCTTGCCGAGCAGGCGGGCTTCGGCATCGGCGATCGCTTGTTGGACCGTCTTGTCATCCAACGGCTTGCCGCCGGCAAAGCGCACGTTCTTGAGCAATTGCGGGACAGGATCGAACTGGTGCAGCAGTTCGCTGGCAGGCTTGCCGCTTTCCACCAGCGCCGCCAGCACCTGCAGAGCGGCAACCGTGCCGTCACCGGTGGTGGCGTGGTCGGTCAGGATCATGTGGCCGGACTGTTCGCCGCCGACATTGAAGCCGCCCTCGCGCATGCGTTCAAGCACGTAGCGGTCTCCGACTGCGGTGCGTTCGAGCGTCAGGCCCTTGCCGCCGAGGCAGCGTTCGAGGCCGAGGTTCGACATGACGGTGGCGACCACGCCGCCACCGCGCAGCTCTCCGCGTGCGGCAAGCTGGGTGCCGATCAGCGCCATGATCTGGTCGCCGTCCACCGTCTGGCTCTTTTCGTCGACCACGATCAGGCGGTCGGCGTCGCCATCGAGGGCAATGCCGATGTCGGCGCGCACTTCGCGCACCTTGGCCTTGATCGCGTCGAGATGGGTGGAGCCGACGCCTGCATTGATGTTCTTGCCGTTGGGCTCGACACCCATGGCAATGACCTCGGCGCCGAGTTCCCATAGCGCCGAGGGTGTGACGTGGTAGGCCGCGCCGTTGGCGCAATCGATCACGATGCGCAGGCCATCGAGGCGGACGTTGTCAGGCAGGCTGGCCTTGACCGCGTGAATGTAGCGGCCCCGTGCGTCCTCGATGCGGCGGGCACGGCCGACTTGCGTCGCATCAGCCAGCGCCAGATCCTGCGCCAGCATGGCCTCGATCGCCAGTTCGGCGTCATCCGAAAGCTTGAAGCCGTCGGGCCCGAACAGCTTGATGCCATTGTCCTCGAACGGGTTGTGGCTGGCCGATATCATCACGCCGAGGTCGGCGCGCATGGAGCGCGTAAGCATGGCGACCGCGGGCGTCGGCATCGGGCCGAGCAGCACGACATCCATGCCCACCGAAGTGAACCCGGCGACCATCGCGCTTTCCATCATGTAGCCGGAAAGGCGCGTGTCCTTGCCGATGACGACACGATGGCGGTGGTCGCCGCGCTGGAAGTATGTGCCGGCAGCCTGCCCGACCTTCATTGCGGTCGCGGCGGTCATCACTCCGGCGTTAGTCCGGCCCCGGATACCGTCGGTGCCGAAGAACTTGCGTGCCATGAAACGGCGTTTCCCTTTTTTTCGTGCGCCCGATCCCGGGCGGCATGCGTTGCCTTGCCGTGCAACCTAGCTAGAGTTGTCTCAAGATGACCTTACCGCCTTCTGAAAATTCGTCCATCACGCAACCGCCGATCCCGACGATCCGCGCCGGCTGGATCTTTGCTGCGCTTGTCGGCGGGCTTGTGCTGGGCCTTGCACTGGCTTTTCTCGACCCGGCACTACTCGATCCCGTGCTGGTCGTGGCGCAACCCGTTGGCACGCTATGGCTCAACGCCTTGCGCGCGACGATCGTCCCGCTGGTGGTTTCGCTGCTGTTCACCGGCATTGCGCAGACGGTGGCGGCAGCCCGTGCGGGGGCGCTGGCACGACGGGCGTTGCTGTTCTTCTTCACGATCCTTGCAGGCGGCAGTGCCATGGCGGCACTGCTGATCCCGGCGATCCTTTCGGTCTTCCCGATGCCGACCGCCGCCGCCGCAGCTCTGCGGGCCAGCGTAGCGCAGATTCACGACAAGGCGACCGTGCCCGGCTTCGGCGCGTTCCTGCAATCGCTGGTGCCGACCAATGTGCTGCAATCGGCCGCCACCGACCAGATCCTGCCGGTCATCTTGTTTACCGCCGTATTCGGGCTAGGAGCCACGCGTCTCGCCGAAACGCAGCGCCGCTCGCTGGCCACTTTCTTCGAGGCTGTGGCCAACGCGATGCTGGTGGTGATCGGCTGGGTGCTGCTGGCGGCCCCCATCGGCGTGTTCTGCCTCAGCCTTTCGGTTGCAGCGCAAAGCGGGACTTCGGCCATCGGCGCGCTGGCGCACTACGTTCTGGTGGTGACGTCGGCCGGCACGGTGATCTTCCTTGCCGCATATGCCGTTGCCGTTTTTGGCGCGCGTCTGCGGCTGGGAGAGTTCGCGCGCGCTGTGTTACCGGCCCAGGCTCTGGCGTTGTCGACCCAGTCCTCTCTGGCAACGCTTCCCGCAATGCTGACGGTCTGCCGCAAGCTTGGCGTGCGGGATCAGACTTCGGATCTGGTGATGCCCTTGGCCGTGGCGCTGTTCCGCGCGACCGGGCCTGCGATGAACTTCGCCGTGGCGATCTACGTCGCGCACTGGTTCGGCATGCCGATCACGCCTTCGATGCTGGTTGCCGGCTTCGTGGTGGCGACGCTGACGACACTGGGCGCGGTCAGCCTGCCTGGCGCGATCAGCTTCGTGACCTCGATCGGTCCCATCTCCATCGCCATGGGCATACCGGTGGAGCCGCTTGCCATCCTCGTCGCCGTGGAGGTCCTGCCTGACCTCATGCGCACGCTGGGCAACGTGACCATGGACGTCGCAGTCACTGCTGCGGTCGACCGTGCCCACGGTGAACCTGCGCGTTAACTGCAACTGCTGTTTCAATAATTTCAACGGTCTTGAGGCGGGACGACGTCGCAACCAACGACTACTTCGCGCGTTGGTCTGCGACGCAGATTTCCAAGCAAGGACGTTGACTATCATGGCGATTACACTTCCCCCGCTTCCCTATGCCGACACTGCACTTGAGCCGAGCATCTCGGCAACCACGCTGCAGACCCACCACGGCAAGCACCACAAGGCCTACGTCGACAAGACCAACGCCGCGATCGAGGGCACGGACCTGGTGGACAAGAGCCTTGAGGAAATCGTCACCGCTGCCGAGGCAAAGGGCGACAAGGGCCTGTTCAACAACGCCGCGCAGAGCTGGAATCATGCGTTCTACTGGAACAGCCTGACCCCGACATCTTCAGAGCCGACCGGCGATCTGGCGGCGGCGATCGAAGGCAGCTTCGGCTCGCTCGATCGTCTGCGCGAGGAACTCGGCGCACAGGGCGCGGCGCACTTCGCGTCAGGCTGGGTCTGGCTCGTGGCACGCGGCGACAAGCTGATGGTCGAGCAGACGCATGACGCAGCGACCTTTGCCACCGGCGATGCCAAGCCGCTGCTGGTGATCGACCTGTGGGAGCACGCCTACTACCTCGACCACAAGAACCTGCGCCCCGAGTACCTCAAGGCCGTGATCGAGAAGCACCTGAACTGGGAGTTTGCCGCCGAGAACCTCGGCCGCGACGGCACCTGGACCTATCCGGCCTGATCTGGCTGGTACTGATCCGCTTCAGCCTGCCCGTTCTCATCCATTCCGGAGAGGCGGGCAGGTTCGAATAGAGCTTCGCCAAAAAGGAAGCCGACCAGGTTCGGCCTGCCGATATGGTCGAGCAGCGCGGCGATGGTCAGCAGGATCGGGACCGAGAGCAGTGCGCCGAGCACGCCCCAGATCCACGAGAAGTAGCTGATCGACAGCAGGATGGCGACGGGATTGACCGTGAAGCGCGCGCCGAGGATTGACGGGGTCAGCACGTTCGATTCAATAGCGTGAAGCGCGAGGTAGGCAAGCACCGGGACCAGACCCACCGCCACGCTGCTTGCCGTGCCAAGCCCTACCAGAGCCAGCAACCCCATCATGACCAGCGGCCCGAGGTAGGGCAGGAAATTGAGCACGAAGGCAAGGCCGCCCCACATGACCGGCGCGGCGAGGCCAAAGCCCCATGCCCCCAGCGCCACGACAGTGCCCACGCCGAAATTCACCTGAGCCACAGTGAGGATATAGCTCGCCACGCGCTCCTGCACGTCGCGCAGGACCCGTGCGAGGCGGACTGAGGCGTTGAAGGAATGGCGATCCAGCAGAATGCGCCGTTTCATGCGAATGCGCGATTCGATCATGAAGAAAGTCATAAGCAGGGTAAGCAGCGTCTCCAGGATGACGCTTGGCGTGGCAAAAGCCACCTGTTCGATGACTGAAGGGCTGGCCACCACCACTTCGCGCGTGGCCGAATGCCCCGTGATCCGGGCAAGCTGCCGGTTTACATCTGCGATCCATGAAAGGTTTCCGCGTAGTTCGGCAAACCGTCCGGCAACCTGCCGCGCCAAGGTCGGCACCTGATCCACCATCACGAAGGCGGGCTGCAGGATCAGGAGCAACGCCATCAATACGACAGCAACCAGCGCACAGATCGCGATGAAGGAGGCCAGCATGTTCGGCAGGCCGAGACGGGTCAGTCGGTCCGCCAGCGGGGACATTACGATCGTGAAGATCATCGCCGTCACCGGAGGCAGGAACACCACCGATCCGATCGAAAGCACGAACGGCAATGCGAGGAACAGTCCCAGCCCCAGCAAAAGCACGATCGCCGATTGCAGCCGCGCACGGCGGTCTGCAGGATCGTCGAGGTCCAGCGGACTTTCCAGCATGTCTGACGGTGGCTGATTCACGCAAATGGGCCTGACAGAGGTTTCAATGCTCCATCCACCGTTGTCAGGCGCTGATCAATAGCCTTGGCCGGTGTCGCGTGAATTTGCAGGAGAGTGTTGCTGCGGCAGCAGAGCAGCAGTTCGTCAGGACTGGCTGCCGGCGTGAACGGTTTGATCCAGCTCGGTCATGATGGCCGAGTGAGCCACGGCATCATCGGTGCTACGGCGCGGGATCTGCCCGTTCTCGATCATTTGCGACAGTGCTGCGCGGGCGCGGCCAACGCGGCTCTTGATCGTACCAACGGCGCACCCGCAGATCTGCGCGGCTTCTTCGTAACTGAAGCCGCCTGCGCCCACCAGCAGCAGTGCCTCGCGCCGTTCTGGCGGAAGCGTGAGCAAGGCGCGGTGCATGTCCGAAAGATGCATCGGGCCTTCCTGCGCGGCGGGGGCCACAAGGATCCGCTCTGCCACGGTTTCGTCATAATCGGCGCGGAAGCGGTTCCGGCGCATGTCGGTGAGGTAAGCGTTGCGAAGGATCACGAAAGTCCACGCACGCATCGACGTACCCGGCTCGAACCGCTCTTGCGCGGCCCAGGCTTTGAGCAGCGTTTCCTGCACAAGATCGTCAGCCAGGTCAGGCCGGCCGCAAAGACCGCGAGCGAATGCGCGCAGGTGGGGGATAACGCCGGTGAGTTCACGCTTGAACGTCACGGGGTCGCTGGCGGGGCGAGGCGTCTTGTCGATGTCAGCACCGGCAGCCTGCGGATCAGCTTCAGCCATTGGATGGATCGTCCAGCTTGTTCAGCAGATCGGCAAAGGTATCGGGCAGAGGTTCATCGAGCACCGAATCGTAAAGGCGCTTGAGCCCATCCGCCCATTCAGGCGGGCGCGTTTTTCCGCCCTTGCGGCGCTGCTGACCCGGATTCATTGGTTGTTCTTTCGACATTCGCTCTGTCAACGCCTCCCCCTCCAGGGAAAAATCCAAAATGAGACCGCAACGGCGCGGCAGATGCGCATTTGTGAGTGCATCGCGCCCGTTCATTGAAATGCATTCATCAGAAAGCCATCAAGGTAAACGGCAAAGCGCGATACGAGGTTTTGATGAGGAACGATATTCGCTCCTGTCGGTTCCCGACCTGATGCTCGCAGCGATCATTTCGCTTTGCGGGCTGTTGAGTGTACCGGGGGAAGCGGGTTTTTCGGTGAAACCTGCAGTGGAAGGGAAAACGGGCGCGCGGTGGAGAAATTGCTTGCCCAGAAAAAGCTGACGCCCAGATGGTACGAGCGTTTCCCCCGCGCCGTACCCGTCGGCATTTTCGGCCTGACCATGGCGGTAACAGTCCTCAGCGTCGCTGCTATCGAAACCGCCGAGGATCGTCGCCAGACCGCTACCACGGCGCAATTGGCGCAATCCGTCGCCTCGGGGCTGGAGCGGCGGTCCAACGCCAATGCTGCCTATCTGCGTTCGAGTGCCGCGCTATTTGCAACACAGCAGATGGTCGAGGCGCCCCTATTCCGGACCTTCATCCGCCAATTGCATCTCGATGGCCGATACGTCGGCTCCGAAGGGATCGGCTGGGCGATGAAGGTTAACCGCGCCGACATTCCGACGGTAGAAGCAATCATGCGAAGCGGAGGGTGGCAGGATTTCGCGATCAGGCCCAAGCCAGACGCGGAACGCCCTTTCGTCGTCCCGGTGATGTTCTTGGAGCCCGACACCCAGCGCAATCGACGCGCGATTGGCTTTGACATGTTTTCCGAGGCCACGCGGCGTGCGGCGATGAAGTCAGCCGAGCGTACTGGTCAGCCGACCGCGTCGGGCGCGGTGGTGCTGCAGCAGGAAGGTAAAGAAGCGCGCCACCAGGGCTTCCTCGTCTACATGCCGGTTTATACGCTCAACAGCGATCCCAATCCCCGCACGCTGCGCGGATATGTGTATTCTCCCTACAATGCCCAGCGTTTCCTCGAATCGTCCATCGACACGAACCACCTGGGCGGGGCTGGCGTGCGATTGTTCGATGAAGATGCATCGGGCAGAAGGCTCATGGCCGAGGTGGCGCCGGTTGGCGCATCAGGACGCATCATTCGTCAGGCACTCGACATAGCCGGGCATCGCTTCATTCTGGAGATCGAGGCACCGACAACGCCAATGCTTTCGATCATGTCGGTCATGTCGCTGCTGTTCGGCCTGCTTGTCGCTACCCTGCTTCTGGTCCTGGCCCGCCTGTTGACCCAGCAGGCCGTGGAAGACCGCATCGCTCTGGCGTGGTTCGAGCAGCAGTCTTCGATCCGCAACTCGTTGACGCGCGAGCTCAATCATCGCGTCAAGAATACACTGGCCAATGTGCTGTCGATCATCTCGCTGACGCGCCGCCGCGCCACGAGCCTGCCGGAATTTGCCGACAGCCTGGAAAAGCGTATTCGCGCGCTGTCCGCCACGCACGATCTGTTGACCCAGTCCGACTGGGGAACGACACCGGTCATGGCTGTCGTGAAGGCCGAACTCGCGCCCTATGCGCAAGACGTGCAGCGACATCTCAAAATTTCCGGTCCCGACGTGGAGCTCGCGCCGAACGACGCCTTGTCGCTGGGCCTTGCCATTCACGAACTGGCGACCAACGCGGCAAAGTACGGTGCGCTAAGCGTCGAGACGGGGCAAGTGTCCGTCACATGGGACATGGCCGGCGAAAACCTTGCGCGCATCGAATGGGTCGAGCGGGGAGGTCCTCCGATCGATACCACTGTCCGCCGCAAGCGCGGTTTCGGCACAGAATTGGTAGAAAAGATCGTCGCGCACGAATTGCGCAATCCGGTCGATCTGCAGTTCGAGGCCGAAGGTGTGCGCTGCAGCCTGCTTATTCCTGTCAGGCGGCGCGGCGACTTCGCCATACGACAAGGGCGCGGCTAACGCCGCGCCCTTAAGGCAATTCCCAGTTGGTAGCCCCTTAGAGCGGGCGACTCGAGCCGAAGAACAGCGCTTGGCTAATCGCGGTGCGCACCGTCTGTTCCTGGAATGGCTTGGTGATGAGGTAGGTCGGCTCCGGACGGTCGCCGGTAAGCAGACGCTCGGGGTAGGCGGTTATGAAGATGACCGGGACCGAACCGATGCGCAGGATGTCGTCCACGGCATCAAGCCCTGAACTGCCATCGGCCAGCTGGATGTCGGCCAGTACCAGTCCCGGCTGTTCGCGCTGGACAATCTCGACTGCCTGGGTCCGCGTTGCCGCCATGCCGCAGACATCGTGGCCGAGCGAGCGGACGAGATCCTCGAGCTGCATCGAGATGAGCGGTTCGTCTTCGATGATGAGCACCGACGTCGCCGATTCGCGGTCGATCTCGGCAACGGCATCCTGCACGAGCAGCTCTACGTCAGCCGGCTCGCGGCCCATGATGAAGGCCGCTTCCTCGATGCTGAAGTCTTCCAGCGTGGTCAACAGCAAGGCTTGGCGGTTGGCTGGAGTCATCGCCGCAAGCCGCTCCTGCGCGGCGGCTTCATGATCGCCGAGCATGCCGCTCGACCGGTCCACCGTGTCGACATAAGCCGTTGACCACACGCGGTTGAACGCATGATAGAGCTGCGGACGGCCTTCGCCGATCATCGCGCGCAGGGATTCGTCAGCAAGCGCCGCTTCCAGAGTTGCGCGCACGAACGAATCGCCCGCGCTCTGGCTTCCCGTCAATGCGCGAGCGTAGCGGCGCAGATAAGGGAGTTGATTGGCAACCTTGGCACCCAGAGTCATTCGTACCCCTTCCCGGATAGTAACGTGCGCTCAAACGCACCATAACGTCATCCGGTTCCCGATCGGGAACAAGAGGAAAATTACGTTATCCCGCCTGTGAGGCTGTTAGCTGCTGCAATGTGGTAACGACCCATTCCGCAAGAAGGTCCGGTGAAGTGGGCTTGCGGAACTGGATGGCAAATCCATGGCTGTCGGGCACCGATCCGGAATCCAGCCCGGAAGTGATGGCCACCGCACAGCCCGCTTCGTACAGGCGCGAAGCGAGATCGAGCGAGTTGCCGTCAGGAAGCTGCAGATCGAGCAGCGCCACTGCTGGCATGCCCTTGCCAACAAGGCGCGTTGCCGATTCGACAGTTGAGGCGACAGCGACCGTAAGCCCTCGTTCCATCAAGGAATCTTCAATAGCCATTGCGACCAGAAGGCTGTCTTCGACAACGAGGACAAGGTCTTGCCCGTGTCGCACGGCAGCGTCGTTTTTCGGTTCCATCCGGGAACCCTAGGGCACAACACGGGAACAAACCCTGTCTTTTGACATAGCAGTTCCGGCGAACAGGTGATGAAAGGCGTCGGGTATGGGCAGGGACGATGCAGACTACAGTGCCGGGCAGGACGCCGGCAGGGTGGTGCAGAATCAGAGTGGAGGAGGGGGCTACTTGGTGCTGAACGGAGGACAGCCATGTCTGGCTTGCCCACTGGCGAAATGTGAGGCGCTGCACCAGCCCCCGCCGGATGTCCGCAACTGGATTGCCGCGTTCCGCCATGGCGAAATGCGCTTCACCCGTGGCGAACAGGTCTTTGCGCAAGGAACGCGGCCGATGTTCCTCTATACCGTGCTCTCCGGGGTCCTGATGCGGACCCGCTTGCTTGAGGACGGCCGACGCCAGATCATCAACTTCGTGTTCCCGGGTGACTTCGTTGGCCTGCAGGCCGCACTCGATGCCGAGATGAGCCACACGGTCGAGGCGCTGACCAATGCCACCTTGTGCACATTCGCGCGCGAGAGGTTCTTCGATCTTGTTGCCCAGCAGCCCCGGCTGTCATTCGATCTGACCTGGCTTGCCGCCCACGAGGAGGCCGCGCTCGAGGAGCATCTGGTGTCGCTGGGCCAGCGCAATGCGCGGGAGCGGATGGCCGCACTGGCAGTGTTCCTGGTCCAGCGCGGCATCGATACTGGCATTGCACCCGGTGGCGTCCTGGCCCTAACCGTCACCCAGGGACAGATTGCCGATATGCTGGGACTGTCGTTGGTTCACACCAACCGCACCCTGCAAACCCTGAGGCGCATGGGGCTGGTGGATTGGACCCTTTCGACCATCAGCGTTCCCGATATCGCCGCGGCAAAAGCCTACGCAAAGATCGATGGCAGCACATTTTCTTCGCGGCCTTACATCTAAGCCTTGATTCCAAAGGATAAAAATTTTTGCGAGAGCTTGGAACCGCCTTCCGGGATGCTCGTTTAGGGTATGTCACCGCCGAGACCCCCCCTCCCGTCCAAGCGGCTGGTGATACGATCCCGAAAGGTCCCCGATGGAAACGTCGGGGACCTTTTTTTGGCTGATCGGCCCCGGCTGCGCTCCCCGCGCGGCTGGGGCTTTTGGTCTGGAGGGCTGTTGGAACAGCGGCAGTTGTGCCACTCGGTTGGCTCTACTGCCCGGACAGCGCCTGACGGAGACGCCCGAACAGGCCGGACGAGCGTTCCTTCTCGATCATCGCGATCAGGACGTCGGTGCAGAATGGCTTGGGCAGGACCTTGCCCAAACCTGCCGCAGTGGCAGGTATCGCCGCGGGCGTTGCGGTGGTGAACAGGATCAGCGGGGGGCTTTCGCCAAGCTGGGTCGCCAGTTCCGCAAGCGCCCAGCCATCATCCCGGTCCGCAAGATGCACGTCGAGCACCATGAGGGCCGGGATTGCTTTTTCGAGTTCGGCCATCGCCTCGGCGACGCTGGCGCAAGTTGTGACCGATCTGGCCCCGGCCTCGGCCAAGGCTTCGGCAATGTCCAGGGCAACCAGGCCATCGTCCTCGACGATCAGCGCGGGCCCCAGTGCACGCAAGGGTCTGCGACGACCTCGTGTCCCCTCTCCTTGCGCTGTCGTCCGCACTTTTGCTTGCACCCCTGAATGGCCTGTTTAGCAGAACGTCATGCTCTGGACGGCGTTCCGCCCGGTCGTCCTACGTGATGCGCTGACGGGCGCAATCAGGCCAGTGGCTTGTCGTAGATCACGTAAGTCTTGTTGACGTGGCTGTCGATTGCCTCGGCAATGGCGTTCATCCCTTGGTTGTCGTCTAGGATCCAGCCGATCTCCCCGCGCGACGCGCCATATTCCCGGACCGAGTTGAGGCGGATCGCCTCGATCATCATGAAAGCCAGCTGGCTGGCCAAGCGCGAGGCCTGCAGGCGCTTGCGCACGCCCATCAGCGGCACGCGCATCGTGCGCACGCGCGGCTTGCGCAGCCACAGCAGCAGCTTGGCCCAGTTGAACGGGAACAGCTTGCCACCCATCGGCTTGAGCACTTCGTTGAGATCGGGCAGCGTCATCATGAAGGCCACCGGCTCGCCCTCGTACTCGGCGATCATGATCAGGTCTTCGCGCACGATCGGCTTGAACTTCTTGCCGGCGTACTTGATCTCCGTGTCGGTGAAGGGGACAAAGCCCCAGTTGTCCGACCAGGCATCGTTGAGGATGTCGAGGATCAGCGCCGCTTCTGCATCGAACTTCGACTTGTCGACATTGCGGATGCGGATCTTGGCGTTCTTCTCGCCCGACTGGACGATCCGCTGGATCAGCGGCGGAAAGCCCTTGGTGATGTCGAGCTCATAGGTGTTGAGCGTCTTGGCCGGTTGATAGCCCAGGGCCTTGATATAATCGTCATAGCGCTGTGGCTGGTGGCCCATCATCACCGTCGGCGGATGGTCAAAGCCCATCGTCAACTGGCCCGGCTCTTCCCAGATCGACATTGACAAAGGCGCAAGCACGCGGGTCATGCCCTTTTCGCGCAGCCAGCCTTCAGCGCGGCCGATCAGTGCCTGTGCGACGGCTTGGTCCTCGGCTTCGAGGAGGCCCCAATTCCCGGTGCCCGGGCCCATGCCCTGCGCGGGATCCATGGCGATGGCCAGATGATCGATGTGGGCGGAGATGCGGCCCACCACCACATTTTCCCGGCGAGCGAGGAAAAGCTGCACGTCGGCATGTTCGAAGAACGGGTTTTTGCCGGGCGTGATCAACTCCTCGGCTTCCATCCGCAGCGGCGGCACCCAGTTCGGATCATTGGCATTGAGGCGATATGCGAGGTCGACGAAGGCCTTTCGGTCAGCCTTGCCGGAAACCGGTGTGATGATTACTTCGCCTTGAGCCACGATCTTGCCTTTGTTTGCGGATATGGGGTCGTCGTCGATGGGACTGCGGTCCTGACCGGCGCATTGTCAAGCCGCAGGGCGCGGTGTGGGGACGCCCAGAGGCTATTGCTTGGTGCAAAAAGCCGGCCTGAGCCGGCAGATACGGGTCATACTGGAATTTGTGGCATGATTGCGACCGATACGCTTGAAACTCCCCGCGACGTGGCTGCTGCCGGTGTCGAAGCTCCGAAGCTTCCCCGCGGCCTTGCCGGAACGCCCGACGACAAGGAAATGCTCCGCTCCGCCGTCGAACTGACGCGCGACATCGCGACCGCGCGACCCGAAATCTACTGGCCCGACATGCTGGGGTCAGCCGCGCTTGGCTATGCCGCGCTGGCCGGCGCCATCCTGATCGGCAACCCGCTGGTTGCCGCGCTTTCCGGCGTGGTCGCTGCGCTGGCGCTCTACCGCGCGCTGTTGTTCATCCATGAACTCACCCACATCCACAAGAACGCACTGCCGGGCTTCCGCTTTGCGTGGAACCTGCTGGTCGGCATCCCGATGCTGACACCCTCGCTCATGTACGAAGGCGTCCACACGCTGCATCATGCGCGCACGCGCTATGGCACGGTCGAGGACCCTGAGTACTTGCCGCTCGCACTGATGAAGCCGTGGTCGCTGCCTCTGTTCGCGCTGGTTGCTCTGCTGTTGCCGATTGGCCTGCTGATCCGCTCGGCGATTCTGGTGCCGCTGGGCGCGGTTCTCCCGCCACTTCGTCGCCTGGTCTGGGAGCGTGCCTCGGCGCTATCGATCAACCCGGAATTTCGCCGCCGTCCCCCTGAAGGCGAATTCGCGCGGCAGGTGTTCTGGCAGGAGCTGGGGGCATCGGCCTGGGCGCTGTTCGTCTTGTGGTGGAGCGCCACGCACTCGTGGCGCCCGCTGCTGATCGGCATAGCGGTAATTTCCCTCACCGCGTTGCTCAACCAGATCCGTACGCTGGTCGCTCATCTGTGGGAGAACGAGGGCGAGGCGATGACCGTGACCGGCCAGTACCTCGATTCAGTCAACGTGCCGCCGCCCGCATGGCTGGCGCCGCTGTGGGCACCGGTCGGCCTGCGCTACCACGCGCTGCACCATTTGCTGCCCTCAATGCCCTATCACTCGCTGGCCGAAGCGCACCGCCGTATCGTGGCGCACCTCGGCACAGGCTCGACGTACGAGAAGGGCAACTACAACGGCCTGCTGCCGCTCGTCGGCAGGCTGGCGCGCAGTACAATGATGCCGCGCTGATGGGAAGGGCCGCGCTGCCTCAGGCAGTGCGGCGGTTCCACGGCATCAGGGCAAGCAACTTGGCCATGCCGCACCAGCCGGTTGCCCCGGCTATGAACAGGCCCGCCCCGACGAAAGCAGAAAGCGCGACGAAGCCCTGCGCCACGGTGAGCGACAGCACCACGCCTGCGAGGATCAGCAGCCCGGCGATCATCTGGACCTGCCGCATGATCTCGAGCGGTGCCTTGGCGTCGGTCTTCACTGGCAGACCAGCCGCACGCCAGCCGTCAATGCCACCTTCGAGAAGGTAGCCGGGACAGCCGGACGCGGCGGCGAGCCGTTCGGCATTGGCACCTGTGCGCATGCCTGAACGGCAATGCCAGATCACCGCGGGGTGGCCTGATACTGGTTCCAGAGCCGCAAGCGGCATGTTGGCCGCGCCAGGGATGCTCTGCCGGCGATGTTCGTCGGCGTCGCGGATGTCGATGAGCCGGGCGCCCTCGTCGAGCAGCGCCTTGGCTTGGGCAGGGGTGATGGTTGGAAGCGTCATGGCCTCCATATATTAGATATGACGAAAATTAGCAATATCTAATTTTAAGATCTATTCCTCGGTGCGGATCAGCACCGTCT
Source organism: Novosphingobium sp. BL-A-41-Hi4B-X5A (assembly GCF_055521705.1). Classification (NCBI taxonomy): domain Bacteria; kingdom Pseudomonadati; phylum Pseudomonadota; class Alphaproteobacteria; order Sphingomonadales; family Sphingomonadaceae; genus Novosphingobium; species Novosphingobium sp. BL-A-41-Hi4B-X5A. The sequence goes on from NZ_CM145500.1 coordinate 2,490,067, forward strand.
CGCCGATGAGGAAGAACAGGACGAAGGGCGCCCACGCGGCCAGCAGCGGCGGGTAAGCGCCGAAATTGCCCATGGCCAGGGCCGCGTTATCGAACACGAAGTAGGCAAAGCCCAGCGCCATGCCGATCACCGCGCGCACGAAGAGGTGCCCCGATCGGGCCAGGCCGAATGCAGCCACGGCACCGAGCAAAGGCATGAGCAGCGCCGAAAGCGGCCCCGAAAGCTTGTGCCACCACTTGCCGTCAAGCTCGGTGGTGCGGAAGCCTGCCTCGCGGATCGCGGCGAGCGAACCCGATAGCTGTGTCAGCGATTCCGCATCGGCGTCGACCCGGCTGATCGTGACCTGGACCGGCTCCACCGTCTTGGCGAAGATCTCGTCGCGGCCGATCGGCGTCTTGCGGGCACTCTGCACATCGAACACCACGGGATCGCGGAACTTCCAGCCGGGATTGGCATAGGCTGCCGAGGGCGAAGTGACGATTTCGGTCACCATGCCGGTGGGGTCGCGGCGATACCAGCTGACCCCATCCATCCGCATCGCCTTGCCTTCGCCGGCAACCGAGCGGGCGAAGAGGATGTTCGGGCCGTCCTGCAGCCAGACATTCGACTTGATCGCCGATTCCTGCGGAATGGGCCCGTATTCCACGTTCTGCCAGGCTTTGAGCGTAGCAGTGGACCGCGTGACAATGCGTTCGTTGAAACCGAAGGTCACCGCTGAGGTGACCGCCGCAACGAGAAACAGGGGTGCCAGAACCTGATGCGCGGACAGCCCCGCCGCCTTCATCGCAATGACCTCGCTGTTCTGGTTCAGCGTCATCAACGTGATGATCGTGGCCAGCAGCACGGAATAGGGCAGAAACCGGCTGATCAGCTGCGGCATGCGCAACGAAACATATGTCAGCAGCTCGCCCTGCCCATTGCCCGGCGCCGCCAGCACCTTGCCGCTTTCGCTCAGCAGGTCCAGCATCTGCAGCACCAGCACCAGCATCAGCAGCACGGCAACGATCCGCACTGCAAACATCTTGGCAATGTAGGTTGCCAGGGTTCGCGAAGGGAAGAATTCAAGCTGCATGGGCGGCGTCTTCCTCGGCAACGGCAGGCTCGTCGCGCAACCGCTTGCGCTCGAACAGCTTGCGGATCGAACGCGAAACCTTGGCAAATCCGGTTTCGAGCGCACCAATCGGCTGGCCGCCGGGAACGTAGGCGATCTTCCAGTACATCCACAGGATTAGCGCCGAAAAGACCACGAACGGCCCCCACAGGGCCAACACGGGGTCGATCCTTCCAAGGCTGGCCACGTCCTGCCCATACTGGTTGACCTTGTGATAGGCCACGACCAGCACGATCGACAGGAACACGCCCAGCGCCGAGGTCGAGCGCTTGGGCGGAACCGCCAGCGCCACCGCGAGTAGCGGCAGCAGGAACATCATCACCACCTCGACCAGCCGGTAGTTCAAGCTCGCCTTCGACTGGTTGCGGATCTCCTCTGAATAGCGGTCATTCCAGCCGATCTGCAGCAGTTCAGGGAGGAAATACTCGCGGTCGGCGTCACCGCGCTGGCGGAACTGCTCGATCTTCGGGAGGTCGATCGGAAGGTCGTGGCTGGCGAAAGTCAGCACGCGGGGCGAGGTGATGCCGGGGCCGTCCTGCACGATCTGGCCATCGGTCAGGCGCAGGATCACCGTATCCGGGCTTTCCTTGTTGGCAAAGAAGCGCCCCTCCCGCGCCGAAATCACCATGACCTGCCCGTTCGCAGTCTGCAGGCGAGCGAAGATGCCGCGCAAATCGCGGCCCTCGTCCCGGCTCGAATCGACTCGCAGGGCCGTGCGATCCTGCAGCGAATTGAATTCGCCCACCTTGATTGATGCGCCCAGGGCGCCCGAGCGCAGTTCGAACTGAAGCTGTTCGTAGTAATAGCGCGAAAGCGGCTGAAGGTAGCTGACGATCAGCAGGTTGAGCGCAGCAAGCCCGATTGCGAACATGTAGGGCACGCGCAGCAGGCGGGTATAGGACAGGCCGACCGCGCGCATCACGTCGAGTTCCGAACTTGTCGCCAGCTTGCGGAATGCGAACAGAATGCCCAGCATCAGGCCGAGCGGAATGGCGAGGCTGGCATATTCCGGCAGCAGGTTCGCCAGCATCTTGAACACAACGCTTACCGGTCCGCCCTCGGTCGCCACGAAGTCGAACAGCTTCAGCATCTTGTCGAGGATGAGCAGCGACGCGGCGAGCACGAACACCGAAAGCATCGGCACGAACACGAGCCGGGCAATGTAGCGGTCGGTGGCGGTGAGGAACTTCACGTGGCGGGTGCTGGCGTCTTTTCGTGGATTGATCTTCGGCGGGGTCTTGGCTGTCCCCGGGTGGCTGCCGACAGGTTAACCGGCCATGAGTGTCTGGGAGTTAGCGCTTCCCAAGGCCCGGGGGAAGGAAAAACCGGAACAACTTTCGCTCATAATAACGAAAGTTATGGATGTGACTGGTCTAAAGTCATAGTAATAAACCGGGTGCCAGTGAGAGAGAGGTCGAAGATGTCGCATGAGCAAACCGGTAATGCCTGGTTCGCGGGCTTTTCTGGCGGTCAAACCGATCCGGAAAGGTTGAGCGCGCTGGCACGCTGGTGCGAACAACTCGCACCCACGGAACAGCGCAAGGGATTCGAGAAGATTCTCGGCGAGATCGCTTCGCCGCAAACCGAAGACGAAGGCGGGCGGCTGAGTGCCGCGTTCGACTGGATCGGGGTACTGGCGGATTCCGGCGCGTTCGAATCTGCAGCCGTGGCGTTGATTCCGCGTGATGCCATCTTCACGGGCGGGCGCCTCAAGGACGGCTCGTTCGTCGCGCAGGTGATTCTCGATGGCGGCATCGGCGCGCACTCGCGTGAGGCGCAAAGTCTGGCAATGGCATGGATTGCGGCGCTCCTGCGCGCGTTCGCCCGCCAGGCAGTGGAATCGGGTGCCTTGACGGCGCACTGATGAGAATTGCGATCTGGCGCCTTGCGTCAGGTCAGCAGCGATTTCACGCCTTTTCCAGCGTGCACTGCAGCGGGTGCTGGTTCTGCCGGGCGAAATCCATCACCTGGTTCACCTTGGTCTCGGCGATTTCGTACGGATAGACGCCGCAGACGCCCACGCCGCGCTGATGGACATGCAGCATGACGCGCGTGGCTTGCTCCAGGTCCATGTGGAAGAAGCGCTTGAGCACCATAACCACGAATTCCATCGGGGTGTAGTCATCGTTAAGCATCAGCACCTTGAACTGGCTGGGCTTCTTTGGCTTGGCGCGGGTCTTGGTGGCGATGCCGACCTGATCGTCTCCTCCGGGACCACGTGTGTCGTCGCCCTCTGCACAGCGCAGCGGAACGGACAGGTCCGGTTGGTCGAAAGGTTCGGCTCTCATGATGGCTTGAATATCGCACTCACCGGCCCGCTTCACAAGGGGCACGAAGGGGATGGTGCCAAGAGGGTGGCGAATTGTTGCGCCGATACGACAACCCGACAGCATCAGAACGACAAAAGGGCCGGCGGGATACCCGACCGGCCCTTCATGTCTTGGCTGGCAGCGCGGAAGGCGCTGCCGGTCAGGCTCAAGCGGCCTTCTTGATCTTTTCAACCGCGAGGCTGACGCGGGTCGAGATCGGCTGGAAGGCTTCGTTGGCCAGCTTCAGCATGGCTTCGCTGTTCTTCGAGCTGGCGGCAACCGCAGCGTCGAAGTTCTTGCGGAGCAGGGCCGACTGCTTTTCGAAGAATTCGGTGGGCGACTTGACCGTGGTCAGTTCCTTGACGTCGGCAGTCATCGCTTCGAAGACCGACTTGGTCTCGGCGACGTAACCCTTGGTCATTTCCTGCAGGCCAGTGGTCAGGATCTTGGTCGATTCGACCATGGCTTCGACGTTGCCCTTGGCGAACTCGCCGGCATCGCCAAACGCGGCCTTGGCCTTGTCCTGTGCGTCCTTGAACGCAGCGGTCATCTTTTCGGTCATTTCGGTGGGGGTAGCCATTGCGAACAGTTCCTTTCTGGGCGCCGCATTCTTGAGGGCGGCGCTTGTTTTCTTCACGCTTGGAATGGCGGTGAAAGGACGCTTGGCTGCGGGCTTCACCGCGGCCGTCGGAGCGGCCACCACGGGTGGCTTGGCCGGACGGGCCTTGGGGGCAGGCTTGGGAGCCTGACGGACGGGCTTTGCCTTTGCGACCCTGGGCTTGCGCGCCTTGGGTGCAACGGGCTCGGCCACTGCAGGGGCTTCGATCGGAGCGGCAACAGCCTCCGCCACCGGGGCGGCGACGGGCTTGGCCTTGCGCGGCCGCGAAGCCTTGGGCTTTTCGGCTGCAACCGGCTCAACAGCTTCGATCTCGGCAGTTTCGGTCACGGCTTCGGGAGCGTCGGTCAGCGCGACGGGAGCATCCACCACGGGGGCGGAGGTTTCCGGGCTTTCCTTCGTTTCTTCAACCATCTTGGCGACTCCTGCTTTGCGCATGGGCGGTAGGAACCGCCTCTTGCTGCACTGCACAAAATAGGAGTCGACTGGAAAATGTCAAGAAAATTGTGCGCTGCACAAATTCCATATTGGACCAATTGACGACGCCGGGCGCCGTGAAGCGTCAGCGGCTGCGGACGTAGCGTCCCGGCGCATCCTCAATCACGCGATCGCCCTTGCTGCCCGGAATGCGCTTGCCTTTGGCTGCAACCAGGTCGGGCGCCTGTTTTCCAATCCATTCAATCCAGTCCGGCCACCAGCTGCCCTTGGTTTCGGTGGCCCCAGCCACAAACTCCTCCAGACTCGCGGGATCATTCGGGTTGAGCCAGTACTGGTACTTGCCCGATTCCGGTGGGTTGACCACTCCGGCGATATGCCCTGAACCGGCGAGTACAAACTTCCACTGGCCGGACAGATGCCGCGTCAGTTTCCACACGCTGTTCGGCGGCGCAATATGGTCCTCGCGGCCGGCCTGGATGTAACATGGCGTTGCGATGCGGCGCAGGTCGACCGGCGTATTGTCAACCACCATCGCATCGGGAATGACCAGACGGTTGTCGCGATAGAGATCGCACAGATAGGCCTGGTGCCACCGCGAGGGCAGGTTGGTCGTGTCCCCGTTCCAGTGCAGCAGGTCGAACGCCGGATAGTCCTCGCCCAGCAGGTAGTTGTTGACGACGTAGTTCCAGATCAGGTCCGTGCCGCGCAGCGCGTTGAACGTCGCTGCCATGTAGCGCCCATCGAGATAGCCGTCGGTGGAAAGGCTCTGCAGCATCTTCAGCTGCCCGTCGTCGATGAAGTTCTTGAGTTCGCCCGCGTCCTCGAAATCGACCTGCGCGGTGAAGAACGTCGCGCTGGCAACCTTTTCGGCCTCACCCCGGCGCGCCAGCACGGCCAGCGTCGCCGCCAGCGTGGTGCCGGCCACGCAATAGCCGATGGTGTGGACCGCCGGAACCTTGAGCCGTTCGCGGACATGGTCGATCGCCTCGATCTGGGAGCGCACGTAATCGTCCCACACCACTTCGGCCATGGAGGCATCGGCCGACTTCCACGACACCACGAACACCGTCAGACCCTGCGCCACAGCCCAGCGGATGAAGCTCTTCTGCGGGTTGAGGTCGAGGATGTAGAAGCGGTTGATCCACGGAGGGAAGATCAGCAGCGGCGTCTCGAATACCTCGTCGGTCGTCGGCGTGTACTGGATCAGCTGGAACAGCGGTGTTTCATGCACTACCTTGCCCGGCGTTACCGCGATATTGCGGCCCAGTTCGAACGCATCGGGATCGGTGTGGGTGAGTTGCCCCTTGCGCAAGTCATCGAGCAGGTGTTCGACGCCCTTGACCAGGTTCTCGCCCTTGGTCTCCATTGTCCGCTCGATCACTACCGGGTTGGTCAGCGGGAAGTTCGCCGGGGAAAGCGCGTCGGTCACCACCTTGGTGGCAAAACGCAGCTGCTCCTTGCGCTCGGGGCTGAGCCCTTGCGCCTCGTCCGCCATCTGCTGCAGCTTTTCCGAAAGGAACAGGTAGGTCTGGTGGATCAGCGCGAAAGCGGGCTGTTCCTGCCAGCGCTTGTCCTTGAACCGCCGGTCCTGCCGCGGCAGTGCAGGGGGCGCGGCGTTGCCGGTTCCGGCCGAGACGAACTGCCCCATGACCGAAGACCACAACGCCATGCTCTCGTTCCACAGCCTGGCCTGCGTCTCGGCTTGCGCGATCGGCAACTGGCCGGCCATGGCCATGAACGTCTGCGTCCATTTGCCGATGTCGCCAAGGCGCGCCAGCATCGGCTCGACCTGTCCGGCCTGTTCGGCGCTGAAATCGAGCCACATCTTCTGCAGCTTGGCCGCGGACATCGCCCAGTGCTGGAGATCGGCAGGATCGGTGGTGACGGCTTCGGCACCGGGCACCAGCGGCGCGAACATGGCGCGCATGGCTTCGCCCTGCTGGCGGAACAGGTCTTCGAACACGATCGAATCCGCTGGCGAATCACCCACGTTCTTGTTCGTCATCTTCCGTTCCCTGCCGTTACGTCATGGCCTTGTTGCAGCGATCTATACACGCCGTGTGACAGCTTGTTAGCCCGCAGATGCATCCGCCGAACGCGATCATGCATCCATCGAGAGCAAGGTTTCCACAACTGGGCAATTGGCGTAAGGGCTTGCGCTGCGGCGATCCTGCCGCGCCTTTTCGACGAGTATTCAACCGTGGACGAAGAATTCTACCGCATGAAGCGCCTGCCGCCCTACGTCATTGCCGAAGTCAACGGCATGCGGGCCGCCGCGCGCGCCGCCGGTAGGGACATCATCGACCTCGGCATGGGCAACCCCGATCTTCCCCCGCCCGACCATGTGATCGAGAAGCTGTGCGAAGTGGCGCGCAAGCCCGACGCGCATGGCTACTCTGCCTCCTCGGGCATCCCGGGCGTGCGCAAGGCCCAGGCAAACTATTATGGCCGCCGCTTCAACGTCGATCTCGATCCCGAGACCGAAGTGGTGATGACAATGGGCTCCAAGGAAGGCCTTGCCAGCCTGGCCACGGCGATCACCGCGCCCGGTGACGTCGTGCTCGCCCCGAACCCGAGCTATCCGATCCACACTTTCGGCTTCATCATTGCCGGCGCGACCATCCGTTCCGTGCCGACCACGCCGGACGAGCGCTACTGGGATTCGCTCGACCGCGCGATGAAGTACTCGGTGCCGCGCCCCTCGATCCTGATCGTCAACTACCCGTCGAACCCGACGGCGGAAACGGTCGACCTTGCCTTCTACGAACGACTCGTTGCCTGGGCGAAAGAGAACAAGGTCTGGATCCTGTCGGACCTCGCCTATTCCGAGCTCTATTACGACGGCAACCCGACGCGCTCGATCCTCGAGGTGCCGGGCGCGAAGGACGTGGCGGTGGAATTCACCTCTATGTCCAAGACCTTCTCGATGGCCGGCTGGCGCGTCGGCTTTGCCGTGGGCAATGCGCGCCTGATCGCTGCGCTGAAGCGGGTGAAGTCCTACCTTGATTACGGCGCCTTCACGCCGATCCAGGCGGCGACCTGCGCTGCGCTGAACGGCCCGCAGGACATCGTCGTCAAGAATCGCGAGCTTTACCAGAAGCGCCGTGACGTGATGGTCGAAGCCTTCGGCCGCGCCGGCTGGGAAATCCCCAGCCCCAAGGCCTCGATGTTTGCCTGGGCGCCGCTGCCGCCCGCGCTCACGCATCTCGGCAGCCTCGAGTTCTCGAAGCAGCTGCTCACCCACGCCGAAGTCGCTGTCGCCCCGGGCGTCGGCTATGGCGAGGACGGCGAGGGCTTCGTGCGCATCGCCATGGTCGAGAACGAACAGCGCCTCCGTCAGGCCGCGCGCAACATCAAGCGCTACCTGCAGTCGATGGGCGTCAATTCCTCGGCTGCCTGACGCGGCATTGATGACGAATGACGACGGCCCTCTCCGCCCCTGCGGAGGGGGCCGTTGCCGTTTCGCGCGATCCGTCAAATGAGGAAGCTGGACCGGGCGCGAGCGCTCGGGCACCTTGGTCGCAACGAACCAGACAACGGATGCCTGCCATGAACTTCCACGACCGCGTCACCGTCACCATCGAGGATCACGTCGCCCACGTGCTGCTTGATCGCGCCGACAAGATGAACGCGCTCGACGATGCCATGTTCGAAGCGATCGTCACTGCTGGCCATCACCTCCACACCGAACGCGGCGTGCGCGCGGTGGTGCTTTCGGGCGCAGGCCGTTCGTTCTGCGCAGGGCTCGATCTGTCGAGCATGGGAAACACCAGCCGGTGGGAAGGTGACGGGCTCACCGCCCGCACCCACGGCAACGCCAACCGCGCCCAGCAGGCAGCCATGGTCTGGCGCAAGCTGCCGATGCCGGTGGTCGCTGCGGTTCACGGCGTCTGCTTCGGCGGCGGCCTGCAGGTCGCAAGTGGTGCGGACATCCGCTTCATCGCCCCCGATGCGCGGCTGGCGGTGATGGAAGTGAAGTGGGGCCTCGTCCCCGACATGGCCGGCTACGCCCTGTGGCGCGGCAACGTGCGCGACGATGTGCTGCGCGAACTGACCTACACCCACCGCGAATTCAGCGGCGCCGAAGCGGTGCAGTTCGGCTTTGCCACCCACGTCAGCGCCGATCCGCTGGCCGATGCCATGGCGCTCGCCCGCACGATTGCCTCGAAGAGCCCCACTGCCGTGCGCGGAGCCAAGACGCTGTCGAATCGCACGCCTGACATGAGCGTCGACGAAGTGCTCATGGCCGAATCCGTCGCCCAGCATGAACTGATGTATTCGAAGAACCAGATGGAAGCCGTGCGCGCGGGCATGGAAAAGCGGCCTGCGGAATTTGTCGATCCGTAACAGCCTGCTAGTCCTTGTGGGATGAAGGCCATCCACGATCCGTCCGGCGCTCTTGCTTCCGGCCTTGCTGCCATCCGCCAGCAGTTCCAGGTGCCCGAAGGCTTCCCGCCCGAAGTCCTCGCTGCGGCGGAACTGGCAGCGGCAAAAGCACTGGGGCCAGAGCACGAGGATCGCACCGATGAGCCTTTCGTCACGCTCGATCCGGCAACGTCCACCGATCTCGATCAGGCCTTCCATATCGAGGCAGCCGGCAACGACCTGATCCTCCACTACGCCATCGCCGACGTCGCCTGGTTCGTCGATGATGGCGATCCGGTCGACATCGAGGCGTGGAAGCGCGGCGAAACGCAGTATCTCCCCGATGGCAAGGCCGGGCTCTACCCGCCCGCCCTGGCCGAGCGTGCCGCCAGCCTCCTGCCCGATGGCCCGCGCCCGGCCGTCGTGTTCACCGTGCGCCTCGGCGCCAATGGCGAACCGCGGCTCGATGCCGCCCGCCGCGCCGTGATCCGCAGCCGGGCCAAGCTCGCCTACGACAGCGTCCGCCCGGACCAGCTCCCTGCCGACTTTGCCCGCTTTGCCGAACGCATGAGCGCGGCCGAAGCCGCGCGCGGCGCCGCCCGCGTCGATCCGCCAGAGCAGGAAGTCGAAGCGCTCGGGGATGGGCGCTATGCCCTGTCCTTCCGCCCGCTGCTCGCTTCGGAACGCGCCAACGCCACCCTCTCGCTGGCTGCAAATCTCGCCATTGCGCGCGCATTGCACGAGGCTGGCACCGGCCTCTTCCGCGTCATGGCAGGCCCTACCGCTGCAGCCATGGCTCGCCTGCGCACCACCGCCGCAGGCCTCGGGCTGGACTGGCCCGCGCACACCGATCTCAAGACGCTTGAACGTACGCTCGACCAGCGCAATCCCAACCACGCAGCCTTCATGCTGGCAGTGCGGCGGGCAGGCGGGGGCGCCGGCTACGCCCCATGGATACCCGGCGTCACGCCATGGCACGAAGCGATCGCTGCCACTTACGCTCACGCGACTGCGCCCCTGCGGCGTCTGGCAGACCGCTACGTGATTCGCGCAACGCTCGCTGTCACCAATGGCAAGCCCGCCTCGCCGGAGGTCGAAGCCGCGTTCCAGCGCCTGCCCGCCGTCATGGCGAAGGCCGAGGCGCTCTCCGGCCAGATCGAGCGCGCGGTCATCGATCTTGCCGAAACCGTCATGCTGCACGGGCGCGAGGGTGAGACGTTCCGTGCCTGCGTGACGGATACCGACGGCGATTCGGCGCGCGTGCAGCTGCTGGACCTGCCCGTCGTCGCCCGCGCCCGCATTGCCGGTGCCGCACCCGGCCAGCGCGTGAACCTGAGCCTCGCCGGCATCGACAGCAAGCAGCGCCGCCTCCAGTTCGCGCCGGTAAGCTGACCATCCCGCAAGAACCGCTTGCGGCAGCGCGATCTTCCGGCTAACCGCGCCGGACCACGCAGCTCCTGCGATCGAGGCCCGATGGCGGAGTGGTTACGCACCGGATTGCAAATCCGTTTACGCCGGTTCGATTCCGGCTCGGGCCTCCACTTTTCCCAGATCAACCTTTCGCAACGTCCCGGCCCGCGCCAGCGCGTTCCTGTCGCATGGCGCGAAGCGGCAGCGCAATTCGCGCGTCCTCCCGGCATGAGCGAGAGCCGAGAAGACCTCAAGGCCATGGCCGAGCACGTGCTGGCCGCAGCCAAGCGCGCCGATTTGATGCTGGCGACGGCTGAATCCTGCACAGGCGGCCAGCTTGCGGCGCTGTTCACCAGCATCGAGGGCTTCTCCAGCGAGTTCGACCGGGGCTTCGTGACCTACACTGCGCGCTCCAAGTCCGATCTGCTCGGGATCGATCCGATGCTCGTCATCCGTCACGGCGAAGTCAGCCGCGAAGTCGCGCAGGCCATGGCTGCAGGTGCTCTCGAACATTCGGCAGCAGGTCTGGTCTGTGCGATTACCGGCTTTGCCGGCCGCGGCGAAGATGGCGACGAGACCGGGCTCATCCATCTGGCGGTCGTGCGCAAGGGGGCTCCAGCGATCCTGCGCGAATGCCACTTTGGCGAACGCGGCCGCGAGGAAAGCCGCGACATGACCGTGCGCGCCGCGCTCGAGATGATGGCCGAAGCACTCGAGGTCTAGTCGATCACGAGGTAATAGCCCGCCGCATTGCTCGAAGGGTTGGTCAGCACGATCTCGAAGCGTCCGCTGAACAGCGGTGTCCACATGCATTCGCGGGTCCGTGCCTTGGCGGGCGGGCAGACCGGCTTTGCCTCACCGTCCAGAACCGTGAAATCGAGCGCGGCCTGTCCGGGCGTCGCTACGGCCACGCGGGCGGACCGCCCCCCATCAAACAGTTGCGGCAGGCGCACGGTTGCGCCGGGGTTGATCATGCCTGCCTTGTAGGCCGGCCCCAGCACACGCCCGCGATAAGGCGGCGTATCGGGCATGACGGCCTTTGCGCGCCATTGGGCCACCGGATCCGGTTCCCCGGGCATCGCCCGCGCTCCCAAGCTGTCGAGCGCCGCAAGGATCAACCCCAGTCGTTGTGGATCACCCTGAGCGCTGTCTGCCTCTGCCAGCAGTTTTGCCACGCCCTCTGCCGGATCGGCTGGAATGGCCAGTGCCTCACGCACCGGCGCGGCACGCCCGGAGTGCTGCGCGTTGGTGGCGCAACTGCCGAGCGCGATGGCACCGGCAAGGGTGACGATGGCTAAGGGCTTCATGGTGCAGGCTCCAGGATGAACTGCGCGCCGCGCGGGGCGTCGCCCAGCCTAAGGACAAGGCCGTGGCGTTCGGCAATGGCGCGGGAAAGAGCAAGGCCGAGGCCATGGCCGGGCTTGTCGCCCGGTGCATTGGCGCGGGAAAAGCGTTCGAACACCCGGTCACGCTGGTCGCGCGGGATTCCGGGGCCATCGTCCTCGATGGTCACGTGCGGCCCGGCACGCAGGATCAGGCGCACGCGCCCCCCCTCGGGCACATACTTGATCGCATTGTCGAGCAGGTTGGACAGCAGCCGGGTGATCTGCATGCGCTCGCCCAGCATGGTCACGCCCGGCGCGATCGCGGTCTCCAGCGTCAGCCCGGCATCTTCGGCGCTGCCTTCGTAAAGGTCGGCAAGGCTGGTGACGAGCGCAGTCATGTCGATCTCCGCCAGCCCGGCCAGATCGCCGCGGCGGCTTTCGGCCGAGGCGATGTCGAGCAGGGAATCGAGCATCGACAGGATCGCGCGGATATCCTCGCGCGATTGGCCGATCGGGCCGCCCGCGTTCTCCGGACGTGTCTGCATGGCCGCGCCGAGCCGGTTGTCGAGATGCATCAGCGGGGTGCGGACCTCGTGCGCGACGTGTTCAGAAACCTGCTTGTAGGCCTTGAGCAATTGCGCCTGCCGGGCCAGCAGCCGCGCACCGTGGCTGGCCATTTCGTCGATCTCGTCGCCACCACGCTGTCGCGCCGGAAAGCTCGCCGCGCGGCCATCGGCGGCTGCGCCAAGCGCTGCATTCACCGCGTCCATCCTGCGCGCAAGGTGTCGCGCGGTGATCCACGCGACAAAGGCCACGGCGGCAACGATGGCCGCGCCAACGGCAAGGAACGCGCCCGAAAGAACAGCGAGGGCTGTGCGGTCGCGGTCATATTCGCGTGCGACCAGCAACTGCAGGTCAGGCGCGAGCTTCGCGCCCTGGGCGTAGACGTTCGTCCCTCCCGCCAGCGTGACGAATCCTTCTTCCGACCGGGCGGCATTGATCAGCGGCCATTGCCGCACGTCTCCGGCAAGCAGGCGCCCGCCGCCATCGGCGACCATGTAATGCGAGCGGCGTCCCTCGAGGCTGACCACGGCTTGCCGGTCGGCCACGCGGCGCAACAGTTCCTCGCACCCGGCCGTGGCATAGATGTCGATCAGGCCGGCAAGGTCCGTCGAGACCGTTGCCGAGAGCGAAGCGCGGGTCTGGCGCTGGACGGTGATGGTGGTCACCGCGAACAGCACAGCCACAGCGATCACTGCGATCAGGATCGACGCTGTCGTCAATTGGCCGAAGATCGACCTTCTTCGAACTCGCGCAGGCTTCATTCGCCTCTCGTCAGTCGATAGCCTGCACCCCAGATCGTCTCGAGCGCGGGCGCGGCAAAGCCGTCTTCGAGCTTGCGGCGCATGCGGCCGATATTGACGTCGACGACATTGGTCTGGGGATCGAAGTTCATGTTCCACACGTCCCGCAGCAGCATTTCGCGCGTCACCGTCTCGCCGGCGTTTTCCATGAAATAGCGGAACAGCGCGAATTCGCGCGGAGACAAGGGAATGTGCTTGCCCGAACGGAAGGCGGTGCGGGCCTTCACGTGGCATTCGAACGCGCCGTAGATGATCACCGCGCCGTGAACCGCGCCCGCCGCGCGGCGATGCAGCGCGCGCAGCCGCGCTACCAGCTCCTGCGGCTCGTAAGGTTTGGCAAGATAGTCATCGACGCCAGCCTCGAGCCCTTCAATGCGGTTTTCGCTGCGGCCGAGGGCCGAAAGCATCAGCACTGGCGTGCCGACACCTGCCGAACGCAGGCGCGAGACGATCGTCAGGCCATCGAGATCGGGCAGCATGCGGTCTAGGATGATCACGTCGAAGTCCTCGGCACCGGCGCGCTGCAGGCCCGCCGTTCCGGTCTGCTCCCATGCCATCCGGTCACCGTCGGCCAGCACCAGTTCCTGCACGGCCTGCGCGGCGCGTGGATCGTCCTCGACGTATAGGATGTTGAGATTGCCCATCTTCGCTGCCCCCGATCCGGCATTTGCCGTGGCCGAACCGTCCGGCGCGATCATTTCACGCCGGACGGTGGCCTTGCAACCCTTCGTTTCGCGAGCGTTTCAGCGCATGTCCTCGACCGAGACCCAGCCCTTGGTGCCGAAGCTGTCCTGGACCTCGATGAACAGACCTTGCCGCTGACCGGTGGGTGTGAGAGCGGTACCGGCGCGCACGGTGCGAAGCGTTGCGGACTTGAGATCGGCCGCGGTGAACATCTTGGTGTCGATTGCGGTCGTGGCGTTTGCAGGTGCTGCCGGTGCCGGTGCGGCGGCCGGAGCGAGCGAGGCAAGCGCAGGGCCTTGGCCTGACAAACCGTTGAAAGCCTTGACGAAAGCCTCGATCAGCATCTGCCCGTCCTTGCTCCCGGCATAGGCCGCGCCGGTCGCTCCGCTGGCCACTGCGCCAAGGGTGCCGCCGCCGTTTCCGAAGGAAATCGTGGTCTTCTTGACCTCGCCCGAGCCTGACGCGACAGTCTGCCCATTGGCCGGGCTGATCAGGCGGATGCCGGCGGCCACCACTTTCTTCTTGCCGCCGAAGCCGCCGAACATGCCGAGCATCGAGCCGGCGCCTGGAATGCTGCGCATCATGCCGCTTGCCGCGCCCGAGCGGACGAGGCCTTCCATTGCAACACCCTTAGCCTTTTCAATGGCTTGGTCGACTTCTTCCTTGTCACCGGCGATGACGTTCATCAGGAACGTGGCAGGCTTGCCGCTGGCCGGATCGTGCAGCGAAAAGCAGCCGGATTCGCGGGCCATGGCGGCGATCAGCTCGCGCGGGGAGGACAGGCCGTACTTGGTCCAGCCTTGCGTATCGCCATCGACCAGCGCGACCGAGCCATAGCTCTTGTCGCACTTGGCGAGCGTGACGGGCGGCTCCTTGTCGGCAGCCAGGGCAGCAGTCGAAACCATTGAAAGCACGGCGAAAGTCAAGGTCCTGCGAAGCATCGGTCTTCCCCTAGAAGGGGGGCTGCACCCCCGTGCGGCCCCTTTCCAACTCTGGGGTAACTCTGCGGCAACTCTCCCCCGACTCCCACACAACTGTCCCGTCACTCTCGTGACAATTGCCGTTAATCTTCGCGGCAATTGCCGTTCAAGGAGCAACCTTGCCGAAGACAAGCACGCCGTTGACGGTGAACGCGCCAGTCGGGGCAAAATCGCTGATCTGATAGCCAAGGCCGACGTGGCTGGCGGCGTTGCCATAGAGCGCGCCCACCACGCTTGCGGTGCAAGAACCGATGCAGCTGTTGGCGTTTGCCGCCGCAATGCCAACCGAGCCCGAACCGAAGCGCATGTCGCCGCCGACAACGAGGCCGCCGTTGCCAGGGTCTGCCGATCCGCCCGGCGTTGCCACTGTCCAACCCCGGTTACCGGTGGCGACGTTGAGGTTGAAGCCGACCTTGGCCTGCGTGCCGAACTGGACGGCGAGCGTGCCCGATGCCGTTCCCGAGTTGCCGTCCGCCCCGTTGAAGTTGGTCGGGGCGGTCGAGCCGACGACGGTGTAGTTTACCGTCCCGCTTACCGGGAGGTTGGCTGCTGCGGTTCCGGTGACGATATGAACCTGAGGATTGGTCGAGGCATTGTTCGCGGTATCGTCCCAGCGCGTCCAGGCCACTGCATCATCGATCCGGCCGTGTTCCTTGAGCACCGAGGAGGTGCCGTAGAGGATGTTGGAGTTTGGCGTCAGCTTGACCCGGCTGATCGTGCCGTCCGGCGAGACCGTGACTTCGGCGGACGAGGACGCGTTAGTGCCGCCGTTTTGCAGAACCGCAGTTGGCGCGAAGCTGATCGTGGGCGAGCCGGACGAGGCGACGGTGCCGCTGGCCTTGAAGGCAGCAGAGCCGATGATGTACTTGCTGTCGCCGCCCGGCGTCAGCGCGGCGTAGGTGATTGCCGCCTTGTCTGCCGATCCGGCAAAGCTGCCGTTGACGGCCACGGTGCAGAAATTCGTGCAGCGGCTCGATCCGTCGTCCCCGGGCGCGACGAAGCCGAAGGTCCCGTTGGAATAGAGCTGGAACTGCGTTGTCGACTGCGAGATGTCGGCAAGACCGCCCGTGGTGGCGATGTTATAGACGTAATCGGCACCATTGAGACTGCCGCCGGGCATGACGATACGCGCCTCCATCGCCACTATCGGCAGGGTGCGCCCGAAATTGACCTTGAAGCTGCCGGTGAACGTGCCCGGCGCGCTCGATCCGTCGATCCATGTTGGCTTGGTCGCAGCATAGAGAGCATAGCTGACGATGCCCGTCGTCGGCGCCGTGAAGTTTGTCGGCAAGGCCCGTGCGGCGAAATAATGCAGCCCCTGGTTGGCGTTGAGAGTGAAGGGATTTGCTCCGGTATTGGTGCCATTGGACCAGCGCCCGAGCACGATATCAGCATCACCAGCAACATCGCTGACCGTCATCGTGCCGGGCGTGCGCGTGATGTTGGCCGGGCGGGTGTAGCTTTGCAGCCCGCCGTTGGCATCGAGCGTATAGGCTGTGGCACTGAAGCCCAGCTCGCTGCCGGTGATCAGGCGACCATCCGGCAGGCGCAAGGTGGTGATGAAGTTGATGCGCGGCGATGTGCCGTTGAAGCCGCCGGTGTACCCGGTCAGCACGCCGCCGCCGGTTCCGCCTCCGGTAGTCCCGCCCGGAAGCGTGCCGTCCTTGCCGAAGATCACCGCGCCCTGGATGCGGCCCGCGCTGAAACTGCCGCCGTAGGTCTGGTACATCAGGCCGAGCCGGTTGACCTGGTCCTGTCCGGCAAAATCGCCATAGAGGGTGATGTTGCAACCTGTCCCGCCCGAGGCGCAGCCCTGACCGTTGCCGGTCATGCTGTTGCCGAAGAAGTAGTTGCCGAGGCTGTCGTAGATCACCTCCTGCATCTGGCCATTGGCATAGTTCGGCGTGCTGAAGGTGTAGGTCACATCGCCGCCGGACTCGGGCATGACGATCGTGCCGAGCGTGCGGTAGGTGAGATTGCGGTTGTTGGTGGAAAAGCCGATGGTCAGCGCAGCATCGAAGGTGCCCGGCGCGGTGCGACCGTCGGAATAGACCGGGCGTGTTGCCGCCAGAACCTTGTAATCGACCGTGCCCGAAACCGGCAGCGTGACGCCCTTGGGCGCGAGCACGACATAGGGCATGCCGTTGTTGGTGCCGAAGCCGAACTGGCTGTTCTTGAGCCGCGCGTTGCCATCGTAATAGCGCCCGACAATCGCGCTGGCATCGCCCGCGACATCGGTGACCTTGGCCCCGAGCGTGGCGATGTCACCCGCCGTTTCCAGCTCCCCGGCAGCGTTGACCGTGGGCGTGGAGTTGGCGGGCTGGATATTGCCGTTGTGCCCGGCAAGCGCCTTCGAACCCGCCGCGTTCGACGGAAAGCCGCCAGTGTAGGTGGTGAGGCGCGTGCCGCCGGTTCCGCCCCCGGTGCCGCCGCCCGAGCCGGGAAGCCCCGAGAACAGGTCCGGATTTCCACCGCCTGCGAGGTAGACGTAGAAGCTTTCGATGAAGGCCAGCGTCGCGCCATCGAACAGCGCGGCGAGCACGCCGGCATCGGTCAGCGCCTTGAGGTAGGCGAGGATCTGCGCCTGCGTGAGCAGGGTATATTCCGAAGGCTTGCCGCCGTTTGCGAGGAAGGCGTAGTAGGCCTCGAGCGCGGTGACGTAAGTCGCGTAGACCGGCAGCGCGGTGTAGCCATCAGGCGTGCCGCCGCCGGTGAGGAAGGCGTAGTAGGCGGTAAGGAATTCGGCCTGCGCGCCGAGCAGCGTCGCGAGCTTGCCGCTGTCGATCAGCGCCTTGATGTACTGCTGCAGCAGGGCAAGGTCGGCCCCGGTATAGGCGCTGGGTACGCCGCCTGCCTGCAGATAGGCGACATAGGCCGAGAGCGCATCGGCGAAGGCTTCGTAGTTCGGCGGGGTTGGCAGGCCGGTGTAGAGGTCCGGGTTTCCGCCATTGGCAAGATAGGTGAAGAAGGCCGAGTAGAAGCTGGCGAGCTGGCCGAGGAATGCCTCGTTCGCGCCGACGGCGGAAAGCGCGGCGAGATACTGGCGGATCTCGTCCTGCGTCAGTGCGGTGTAGGCAGAGGGCAACCCGCCGTTCTGGAGAAATTCGTAATAGGCCTGCAGCGCCGTGGCGTAGCCGGTGAAGACGTTGAACGGCAGACCCTGCCAGCCGTCGATGGTGCCGCCACTGGTGAGGTAGGCGAGGTACTGCGCATAGAACGTGGCCTGTGCGCCGAGGAAACGGTCCAGCGCGCCTGCTGCGGCGAGGGCATCGAGGTACTGGCGCAGCACGGCGGGATCGAGCGCGGTGTAGGCCGACGGCACGCCGCCTGCGGCAAGGTAGGCCTGATAGCTGGCGAGCGCGGATGCATAGCCGGCAAAGACATTGGCGGGCAGGCCCTGCCAGTCGTCGATGGTGCCGCCCTGCTTCAGGTAGGCGAGATACTGCGCGTAAAACGTCGCCTGCGCGCCCAGCACCTGTTCGAACAGGCCGGTCGCCTGCAGGGTTTCGAGGTACTGGCGCAGCGCGGCAGGATCGGCGCCTTCGTAGGCGCTCGGCAGCTGGCCGCTCTGGAGATAGGCGAAATAGGTGGTCAGCGCGGTGCGGTACTGCGCGATGAACGTGGTGCCGCCATTGGCGAGATAGGCCTGAAGCAGCGCGCGGTCGCTTTCGGCAAGGCGGACGAGCAGGCCGGAATCGTTGAGGAAGCCGATATAGGCGTTGATCGTCGCCTGGGTCGCGCCGGCAAACGCCAGCGGATCGCCGCCTGTACGGATATAGGCGAAGTAGGCGCTGGTCAGCGAGGTGTAACGCGACACGAACTGGTCGGCATTGCCGCCGCCCAGCACGAAGGCGAGATAGGCATCGACCAGCACGCGGTTCTGGCTCGACAGCGCGGCAAAGCCATCGGTGCGCGAGCGGTAGGAGATGAAGGCGTTGATGTCCGCCAGCGAAGTGCCGCTGAACGAGGACGGCGCCGCGCCCGAACGGACGAGATCGAGGAACTGCACCATCAGCCCCGCATAGACGGTGAGGAACTGCGCCTGGGTCTGGCCGCTGGCGAGGTAGTTCAGGTAGGCGCGGATCACGTCGGCTTGGGCCTGATTGAACGGCTGGCCGCCGTAGAGGCTCTCGAGCCGGGCGGCATAGGCGACGAGGGCGGCAAGATCGCTGGACGGGAAGGTTTCGAGGCTGGGGTTGGCCACGGCCGCTTCGATGCGCTGGCCTGAGGAGACGATATCGCCCGAGGCGCCAGCGGCTGCGAGCGCTTCGCCGAGGATCACGGGCACGCCGTTTTCGGCAGCGGCAACCGGGCCGCCTTCGCTGATCGCGGCGACTTGCGGTTCGGGAGCTGGTGTGGGAGCCGGTGCCGGAGCTGGCGTTTGGGCCGCAAGTTGCGCCTGCCGCTGCGGGGTCATGCGCGGGGCGGGCGCGACGGGGGCCGAAGTGGCAAGGCGGGGGTGGCCGTTGGCAACTTCCCATGCCTGCCCGGCGTTGAAGCGCCGTTCCTCGCGCCCGTTGGCAATGCTGGCAAGGCCGGTCAGGACGCGACCCGTGACCATGGTCTTGCCGCTGGCGTCAGTGGCAACCGAGAAGCTGCCGGACGAGCCTGCGCCCGCGATCTTGCCCGTCCCCTGACCGCCGAGGCGGACGAGCGTTTCACTCATCCCTGCACCGGTGACGGTGACGTTGCCCTTGAACAGATCGACCGAGCCATCGGGGCGCAGCTGGAATTCCGCGCCTTCGACGAACGAGAGCATCGCGCCGCTGGACAGGCGGATCTGGGTGACGCCTGACCCTTGCGTGACGCGCTCGCCGCGCAGGGCGGCGGCGGCAAGATCGGCATTGTCGGCAAAGACCACTTCCTGCGCCTGGGCACGGGTGGCGAGAGCAAGAGTGGAGGCTCCGATCAGGAGGGCGGTGAGGGCTGAGGCTTTCATGGGGCTGGTCTCCCGGATCAGAATTCGAAGCGCGCGCCGGCCTGCACGGTCCAGCGTTCGTGATCGTAGAGGGCGATGTTCGACCAGTTGCGCGACCAGGTGGCCTTGGGCTGGAGGAACAGGCGCGGCAGGATGGCGAACTTGACCGCGGCGGTCACATCGACGCGCTCGTCATGGCGCTTGCGCATGAACAGCAGGTCGGCGCGGTCATAGCGGCGCAAGTCGAACGCCACGCCGCCGACGACCGCGACCTTGGGCGCGATTTGCACCTCCGCGCCTGCGCTGGCTCCGGCAAAGGTGTTGGATTCGGCGTCGCCTGCTTGGCTGCGCGTTTCCTCGTGCCCGCCGATCAGGTTGACCGAGAACTGGCGCGCGGCAAGGCCGAGGCCCACGGCAAAGCGGTCTGCATCGCGCAAGGGATCGCGGTCATAATCGAAGCGGGTGTACTGGACCGAGGCGGAGAGGGCTTTGCCGCCGGGCAGCATATGCGTGTACTGGCCGATCGCGCCATAGGCAGTGCGGAAGCCCTTGTGGCCGAGCCAGTACTTCTGCACCTGCCCCGAAAGCGAGGCGACATCGCGGTTGGCGAAGGTGTGGGCAAAACCTGCGGTGCCGGTGAGGCTGGCTTGATCGAAGGCGGCGGAATCCAGGTTGTCGCGGAAGTTGCCCAGGAGCGAGCCGAACACGCGGTTGGTCCGGCTGATCGCGCTGACGGCGGAGATGCCGCCTGAGATGTCGTAGAACTCGTCCTTCTGGGCGCGGGCGTTGTTGCCCAGCGTTCCGGGGCCGAGCGCGGCGAAGAGCGGGATGGTGATCGAGGTCAGCTGGGTGGCGGAGTTGATGTTGCTGTCGTGCCCGAACGCGCTTTCCGCAAAGCCGGAAAGGTCGGAGCCGCCGCCCTTGATCTGCTTGTCAAACTGGCGGACGAAGCCGGTGAAGCGCTGGCGGACCGGGTCGGGAATGGTCGGATCGTCGACCACAGTGGCGAACTGGGCGCGGGCGGTGTCGATGTCACCGGCCAGGGCATAGGCGCGGGCGAGTTCGGCGCGGGCGGGGGCATTGTCGGGCTGGCGGGCCAGCACGCGCTGCAGGGCGACGATGGCTTCGCCGTAGTGCCCGGCATCCGACGCGGCGAGGCCGAGGGCGTAGTCGAACGCGGGGTCGCCGGCCTTCTGGCGCTCCTGCGCGGCAAGCGCGGTATAGCGGGCTTCGGCTTCATTGGCCTGCTGGCCGAACGCGGGCGTGGGCAGCGCGGCGGCCACGGCCAGGGCGCAGGCACTGGCCTGCAGGAAAAGGTGCTTGGTCGCCATCGTACCCCTCGCGACTGGATGATGGCATTCCAGCTATCGCGGGGCCTGGGCGATGTCCGATGACAATGATTGTCACCGGGGTGACAAGGTCAGTAGGGCAGATCCCTGAGGCTTATCACATAGACACAGGCTATGCTTGCGGGCTAAGCCAGAGTCATGAGCAAGCCCCCATCGCGCCTCCGCCTCGATCCCCGTGCCGTCGCCACGTTCTGGCGGGTGTGCGAGACCGGATCGATCAGCGGCGCGGCGCGGGTGCTGAATATCTCGCAACCTTCGGTTTCGAACACGATCTCGCTGCTGGAGCAGCGGCTGGGAGTGACGCTGTTTGCCCGCTCGCGCAGCGGCATCGTGTTGACGCGCGAGGGTGAGGCCTTGCGGGAACGTGCGCAGGCGATGGTGCGGCTGCTGGAGACGGCAGCGGTCGAGGTGGACCATGCCGCGCGCAACGTGGCGGGCCCCTTGCGGATCGGCGGGACGCCGGGCGCGCTGGTCAGCCTGCTGCCGCAAGCGGTGGCGCGGCTGGAGGAGCGCGTCGGGCCATTTGCGTTGAGCGTGGTCGAGCGGCCGGACCCGCAACTGGCCGACCTTTTGCGCAATGGCGCGATCGACCTCGCTTTCGTCACGACCGAGATCGAGGCCTGTCCGCCCGACCTGGTGGAAGTGACGGCAGCGCGCGATTCCTTTGCCCTGATCGTCGGGCGGCGGCACGATGCGCTGGGAGACCGGATTTCGCTGCGCGAAGTGGCTGAACTGCCGTGGGTGCTGCCCGAGGCGCAAGGGGCGTTCCGGCGCCAGGTCGACGCGCTGTTCCTCGCGGCCGGGGTGGCCGTGCCGCAGAACGTGATCCGCTGCGATTCGCTGCTGACGACCAAGGCCATCGTCCGCCACAGCGACCGCGTCACTATCCTGCCGCGCACCGTGGCCGCAGCGGAACTGTCCATCGGCGTGTTGCGCGCGATCGGGATCGGCGAGGCGACCTTCGAGCGCAGCGTGGGCGTGCGCTATCTGGCCGAACGCGGACTGCCACCACTGGGGCGGGCAATGCTCGACGTCCTCGCCGAGGCATAGGCTGAGTCGATGGCGGGGCGATAATCGGTTATTTTACCTGATGGCTGGCGCGGCGTAGGTCCGGCGGCAAAGCCTTGGGAGAGACCATGTTTGATCGCCGTGCCGTTCTCGCCGGGGGCGTTGCCGCCCTTGCCGCAAGTGGTGCCTCGCTGTCGGCGAAGACGACGCGGAAGCCGGCACCCAGCCCACGCTTTCCCGATGGCTTCCTGTGGGGCGCATCGACCGCGCCGCACCAGATCGAGGGCAACAACACCACGTCGGACCTGTGGTATATCGAACACCAGCAGCCCACCGTATTTGCCGAGCCATCGGGCGATGCGGCGAACAGTTTCCTGTTGTGGGAGCGTGACCTCGATCTGGCCAAGTCGATCGGGCTCAACACCTATCGCTTCGGCGTGGAATGGGCGCGGATCGAGCCGGCCAAGGGCCGGTTCAGCATGGGCATGCTGGGGCATTACCGACGGATCATCGAAGGCTGCCGCGCGCGCGGCCTTGCACCGATCGTCACCTACAGCCACTTCAGCGCGCCCTTGTGGTTCAGCGCGCAGGGCGGCTGGACCAATCCCGAGAGCACCGAGCTGTTCGCCCGCTACTGCACAAGGGTGACGCAGGCGATGGGCGCCGGGATGCACAGCGCGATCACGCTCAACGAACCCAACATCCTGCTGCTGCTCAAGGCGATGCTGCCAAAGCCGGTGTGGGACATCCAGAAGCTGACGCTGGACACGGCGGCCAAGCGGCTTGGCGTGGAGAAGATGGTCTGCGGCAACGTGGCGGCGTACGATGACCTGCCGGCGCTGCAGGTGGGACTACTGGCCGCGCACAAGGCCGGCCGCGCGGCAATCAAGGCAGTGCGTCCCGACCTTCCCGTCGGCGTGTCGCTGGCGATGCTGGACGATCAGGCGGTGGGCAAGAACTCGATCCGCGACCGCATGCGCGGCGAGCTTTACGGGGCATGGCTTGAAGTGGCCAAGACCGATGACTTCATCGGTGTGCAGAACTACGAACGCGCCTTGTGGGGCGACAAGGGCAGGCTGCCTGCGCCTGAAGGCAGCGTGCGCAACTGGTCGGGTACGGAAGTCTGGCCCCTCTCGCTGGCTGGCGCGGTGCGGTATGCCCATGCGGTAACGGGCGTGCCGGTGCTGGTTTCGGAGCATGGCGTCGGCACAGATGACGACGCGGTGCGCGCCGCGTTCATCCCGCCTTCGCTCGCGGGTCTCAAGCAGGCGATGGATGATGGCGTGCCGGTGATCGGCTATTGCCACTGGTCGCTGGTCGACAACTTCGAATGGATCTTCGGCTTCCGGCCCAGATTCGGCCTCGCCAGCTATGATCCGGTCACCTTCGAGCGCAAGGCCAAGCCGAGTGCCGGCGTTCTGGGGGCGATTGCCAGGGCCAACGCGCTCGCGTGAAAAAAAGAGCGGGCGGCAGTCTGACCTGCCACCCGCCCATTTTCGCTGTCGTTTCGATCAGAACGCTATGCTGAGCGAGGCGCGGATCGAGTAGTCGACGCCGCCCTGGATCTGTTCGGCACCACCGGCCAGCTGCCAGGTATAGTCCATGCCGCCCATCAGCAGGCGCGCTTCGGACGTCCAGCCTGACTTCATGCGGTCGGCCACCAGGCGGAACTGGTCGCCATCCTCGAAGTTCGCCACCGTATCGCCGAGCGTTCCGGCGAGCCGTGCGCGGTAGCCGCCTTCCAGCTCCAGCGTGAGCGGGCGCTCGTCGCGGTTGACCTCTCCCGCGCTCCATGCGGCAGTGAGGCTGCCGGTGCCGGTCAGCAGGTCCGAGGTGCGCTTGGCGACGGACAGCGCGATCTGTTCGCTGCCGGTCTCGGTGTAGCCCTTTTCGCTCAGGCGGTAGTAATCGAACTTGGCCATCGGCTTGAGCGAGAGGTTGCCGCCGAGATCAGCGCGGTAGGACACGCCGCCCTGACCGCCCACGGTCCAGCCCTTCCACCGGCCGTTGGCGGTGTAGGACAGGGCCGTGCCATTGACGGCGCCGGTGAACTGCCGCGTCGAATTCAGCGAAACGCGGCCGCCCGAGGCCTTGGCGAAGGCGTAGAACGGACCGGATGCGAGACGCCAGAACAGGCCGAGCTCGTAGTTGCTCGCATCGGTCTTCTGATAGTCCGAGGTGGCGATATCGCCCTTGGTGTAGAGGAACGACAGGCCGAGATAGCCTGCGCCGATGTCGCGCTCCAGCCCGGCCGAAAGGCCCCAGCCCTTGACCTTGAACGCCGCCGTGCCGGTCTGGTCCTTGGTCCCGCGGAAGTAGATCGGCTCAAGCCAGCCGCCGACTTCGCTGATATCGAAGATAGAGCTGTCGTCCATCAGATGGCGCGAGGCGAGGCGGCCCGAGCGGGTGACGAAATCGAACACGCCGCCGGCATAGTCGGGCAGGAGCTGGTTGAACTGGCCCTGCAGCGTGGCAGCATCTTCCACTTGCAGGAAGCTGCTGCCGAGATTGGTCACCGCCGTGCCCTGCTTGTAGATCGCGTCATAGGCGGCGGCTTGCGGCGCGGTGAGGCCCAGCTGCGCGGCGCTCTTGCGCGTCACGGCCAGCACCAGCGTCTCGCCGACGCGATTGATCGCGCCGTTGAACAGGACCGGGAGCTGGGTGGTGGTGGCATCGAACACCGGCGAACCGGTCAGCGTGCCCGCCTTGAGGAAGGTGTAGTTGCCCACGGCCTTGTCGAGCGAGGTGATCGTGGCGGTGACCTTCGAGCCGCTTGCAAAAGTCGCGGTGTTCACGTCGATCAGCGAGGAGGTGCCGGTGCTGCCGTCGATATAGACGTTGAGCGCACCGCCGGAGTTCACGGCAAGGCTGTCGAACTTCAGAGTAGTGGCGCTGCTGGCTCCGAAGCGTCCGCCGTTGACCGTGACGTCGAGCGCGCCGCTGTTGGCCAGCGTGCCGGCGAAGATCGAGGTGCCGCCAAGGGTCAGCGTTCCGGCATTCCCGGCAAGATCGAGCTTGCCGATGAAGAAGGCGGTGTCGCCCATCGTCATCGTCGCGGTGCCCGCGCCGAAGTCGATGTTGCCGACATAGCCGCTGTCGCCCGAAAGCAGGACCGAATCGTTGCCCGCGCCGAGGAAGCTGTTGCCGAAGATGCGGCCCGAAGCCACGTCGAGCACGTCGTTGCCGCTGCCCGTGTGGATGTTGCCGGTGATCGAGGTGTAGATCGTGGGGTTGGCCGGGTTGTAGCCGCTGGCGGCCTTCTCGGCATCCTGCGCCTTCTTGTCGATCGCGTTGAGGTACTGCTTGATCGTTACGCCGCTGGTGTTGGCGGTCAGGTCGATCGCGCGCAGGTCATCGC
The DNA here is from genome assembly GCF_055521705.1 of Novosphingobium sp. BL-A-41-Hi4B-X5A. Taxonomy (NCBI): domain Bacteria; kingdom Pseudomonadati; phylum Pseudomonadota; class Alphaproteobacteria; order Sphingomonadales; family Sphingomonadaceae; genus Novosphingobium; species Novosphingobium sp. BL-A-41-Hi4B-X5A. The sequence goes on from NZ_CM145500.1 coordinate 2,515,302, forward strand.
CGCTGGAGCCCGATACCGAGATGAACCCGGTGTTGTTGAGGCTGGTCAGAGTTCCCGACTTGTCCTGGATGGCATAGGCAGTGCCTTCGCCAGGTGAGGACAGCGTGGCCTTGATCGAACCGCTATTCGACAGGCTGGGCACCGTCGAGCCTTCGTTGATCAGGATGGCGACGGCCTTCTGGTCAACAGTCGTCGCGCTGATCGTGCCCGAAACGCCGATGCCATTGGCCATGGTCACGGTGCCACCCTTGCCGCCGATCACGACGGCATAGGCATCGGTATTGCTGTAGACGGCATTGGCGGTGACGTTGCCGTCGAGCGCGAGCGAGAATTCGCCATCGCGCCCCTTGACCTTGCCGATCACGATGTCGCTGGCTGCGCCGACGAGAATACCGGGGCTGTTGCCGACCGAGGTGATCGTGCCGGTCACTTCCGAAGCATCGGCCACGCCGTCGTTGTCCTCGTCGGTCTTGGTGCTGTCGAGGTCATAGGGAGCGGCGTCGAGCAGGATGCCGCCGGCAACGCTGCCGCCGATCTCGACCGCGGCCTTGCCGGTGCGCAAGTCGGTGCGCGAAAGCGTCTTCGTGGAGCCGGCATCGTTGGTATAGGCAGAGCTTTGCGAGATCGCGCCCTGGATGCGCACCGCGCCGCCGACATTGCCATCGACGACCAGGCCCTGCGCACCGGCGCCGACGACTGCGACAGTGCCTTCGACCGTGACGTTGCCCGAGACGCCCTTGGTGCCGATGCCGACGCTGTTGTCGCCCAGCACCTTGATCGTGCCGGTGTTGGAAACGCTGCCGGTGAGGTCAGACTTGGCGACCATGCCGCCCGAGTTGAGGCCCTCAACCGTGATCGTGCCGGTGTTCTTGAGGGTTGCCGTGGTCGTCGCGCCCGCTCCGACAAGGATGCCATAGCGGTTGCTGGCTGAGGCGATCGGGCCATCGACGATGCCGTTGTTGTCGGTATCGGCGCCATTGAAGCTTTCGGTCACGGTGATCGTGCCGCCGTTGGTCACCGTGGTGTTGCGCCCGGCCTCGATGGTGATGCCGGTATCGCCGTCCTTGCCGCCGGTGTTGCTGATCGTGCCACCCGAAGCGACGGTGGCGGTGTTGTTCGAATCGACCGTCACCGCGGTGCCGCCCGAGCCCAGCGTGATCGTGCCGCCGCTGGCAACGGTGACGTTGCCGGCGGTCGAGGTCTTGAGCGGCGCGGTCGTGCTGGTGCTGACGGTGGTGTCGGCATGAGCCGCCTGAGGCGCCAGGAGGATGAGAGCCAGAGACGCTCCAGTCAGCGTCGACAGAAAAGTGGTGCTGCGAAGACGGTCCATAAACCCCTCATGAATTCCGATAAAGATGGCCCGCGCCGGGGTGCGGTCGGCGCGGGCCGAGTGCCGGACGGCGAGGCAAGCCCCGCTGTCCGATCGACAGGTCGGAGGACTCTTGGCCGCAAAGCCGGTTGCCTCCGCAGCACCTAACGGAGTGCGCCTGCCAACCCTTCGCCCGGTCGCGCAAAAATTTGCGACGGACCGTGTCTGGAGTTCCCGTAAATCTGTTGTTCACTTGGGAACCGGCAGGCAGAGTACGTAGAATCCCCTGCGCTTGGGCCGGGGATTGGTGCGAAACGGCGGGTATCCTTGACCTTCTACGGCGATCTGCGCTCGGAAGCGGTGTCGGCTGAAGACAGCCCGATTCCCGCTGCGGACCCGATCCATCGCGAGGCGCTCGACGATGCGGCCCTCATGCGCGAGGTCGCGCGCGGCTCGGTCGACGCCTTCACGCTGCTGGTCGATCGCCATTCGCCCGCGCTCTATCGCGTGGCCATGCGCATGTTGTCCGATGCGGCCGAGGCCGAGGACGTGCTGCAGGACTGCTTTGCCCGCCTATGGCAGAACGCCCCGCGCTGGACGCCGACCGGCGCTGGCCTGGTCGGCTGGCTGCACCGCGTGACGATGAACCTGTGCTTCGATCGCAAGCGCCGCTTCCGCGTGGTCACGGTTGACACGATGCCCGATCCCGCTGACGACACGCCGTCTGCCGATCGCCGGATCGAAGCCGACCAGGCCTCGCAGGCCGTCGCCGACGCGCTGGGTGACTTGCCCGAGCGCTATCGGGCGGCGTTAGTGCTCTGTTATTACGAAGGATTTTCGAACGCTCTTGCAGCCGAGGTTCTGGACCTCAATATCAAGGCCATGGAATCGCTGCTGTTCAGGGCCCGCAGGCAGATGCGCACGCTGCTCGAGGCACGCGATGTGTCCTGCGCCGATCTTGGGGCGCAAGCGTGATGGCGCGCAAGGTTCCAGCCTCGCCCGCGCGGGCCGATGCCGCGCTCGATCAGGTGCTCGACAAGGCGCCGCGTCCGGCGATGCCGCATGGACTTGCTGCGCGGATCGTGGCGCAGGCGACGGCGCTGCCGCAGCTTCCGGCCGAACCGGTTCCCCAAGCCGAGCCGGTGCCCTCGCGCGAAACCGCGCAGGTCATTCCGTTCGCCGTGCAGGAGCCTTCGGTGACGACCCCGTCACGCAAGCGTTTTGCGGTTGGCGGGTTTGCCGCGATTGCCGCCACTGTCGCGGCCGTGGTGCTGCTGGGCCAGTCGGGACAGAGTCCGGTGCCATCGGGCGTACCCGCAGCAGTGATGGCGCAGCGGCAGCCTGAAGCAGGGCAACCGGCGGCAGCGCCAGTGGCAGTCATGGCAGAACCGACCCCGCAACTGGCGCGTGCTCCCGCCGCGCAGCCAGCACGCCAAGCCGTCGCTGTGGCAGGGACGCAGGCAGATGCGCCTGTGCCCGCTCCGGCGGTGCAGCCGGCCGTTGAGCCTGAGGCGCAAATGGCGGCCGCAGCTGCTCCTGCGCCACGGGAAACTGCCGGGCCCAAGGCCGATCCTTCGGCGCGGCCGTCACCGCCGCGCGGGCTGATGGGGCCGCCGGCGCCGCAGCAGGGCTGGGGCTTTTCGGGCGGGGCGCCGGGTGGAACGCTGCCGGGCGGGCAATCGCTGCCGAGCCAGACGACCGGTACGGCATCGCCGCCGCCGCCCCCCTCCGGCAACTAGCGGCAGGCCTGTCGCTCGGCTAAGGGCTTGCCATGCAACAAGAACCGATCCTCGTGCTGACCACCGGCGGCACTATCGACAAGGCCTATTTCGACGCGCTCAGCGAATACCAGATCGTCGAGAGCGGCATCCCGGCGCTGATCGCCGAGGCGCGCGTGGCGCTGCCGTTCCGGGTGATGGAACTGATGCGCAAGGACAGCCTGGAACTGACCGATGCCGACCGCGCGCTGATCGCTGCCGCCGTGCGCGAGGCGCCCGAGCGCCATGTCGTGATTACCCACGGCACCGATACGATGACCGAGACGGCCAAGGCACTCAGTAACATCGAAGGCAAGACCATCGTGCTGACCGGCGCGCTGTCACCGGCGCGCTTTGCCGAGACCGACGCGCACTTCAACCTCGGCATGGCCTTCGCCACGGCGCAGGTCGCCGCGCCCGGCGTGTGGATCGCGATGAGCGGGCAGGTGTTTGACGGGCTCAAGGTCCGCAAGGACCGCGCGGCCGGCAAGTTCGTGAGCGTCTGAGCTCACGAACTCGCCAGCCGGTCAGGCCGTGAGGAATTCCCTGGTGTACCGCTCACGCAAGCTGCGCTTGTCGACCTTTTCGGTGCCGAGGCGCGGCAGCGGTTCGGTCACTTCCCAGAAGCGCACCGGGATCTTGAACGGCGCGATGTGGGCTTTCAGGAACTCGCGCAGCTCCTCCTCGGTGGCCGAGCAGTTCTCCTTGGCGAGATAGACCGCAGCGGGCACTTCGCCCAGCTTCTCGTCCGGCAGGCCGAACACGCTGGCCTCGGCGATGCAGGGGTGGGCGTAGATTGCGCTTTCCACCTCGATGCACGAGATGTTCTCGCCACCGCGGATGATGATGTCCTTCTTGCGGTCGACGATGAACAGGTAGCCCTCGGGGTCGAGGTAGCCAAGGTCGCCGGTGCGGAAGTAGCCATCGGGCATGATTGCCTCACGCGTGGCTTTCTCGTTGTCCCAGTAGCCAAGGAAGTTGCAGATCGAGCGGATCGACACTTCGCCGACCTGGCCTTGGGGCAGTGGCTTGCCATCGTCATCGAGGATCGCGAGATCGACCAGCGGGCGCGAGGCGGTGCCGGTGCTGCCAGGCTTGGCCAGGTAGTTCTCGTTCAGATTGCCGCAGCCGACGCCGTTGGTCTCGGTCAGGCCATAGCCCAGCAGCGGGAAGGCATGGGGCAGTGCCTTGCGGATGCGGTCGACATGCTCGATCGGGCGCGGCGCGCCGCCGGCAGCGAACGAGACACAGGTCGACAGGTCGTAGTTGTCGCGATCGGGGTGGGTGGCGATCTCGAAGCTCATCAGTGGCACGCCGACGAAGTAGGTCACCTTCTCGCGCTCGATCAGGCGCATCGCCTCGACCGCGTCCCACTTGGGCATCAGCACCAGCTTGCGGCCCAATGCGAAGGACTGGAGGAACACCGGCACTTCGCCGGTCACGTGGAACAGCGGCACGTTGACCAGCGTCACCGGCTGCGAGCCTTCGGCCGGGCCTTCGCCTCGCGCGGTGAGGATCGCCAGCATCGCGGCCGACTGGCAGACGTAATTCATCGTGCCCTGAACCACGCCGCGATGATCCGAATAGGCGCCCTTGGCCATGCCGGTGGAGCCCGAGGTGAACAGCACCGTGGCCAGATCGTCGCCGGTAAGGTCGGGCAGGATCGTCTCCATCCCGCCACCGTTTGCGAGCAGCGCGGCAAGGCCCTCTTCATAAGGGCAATCGTGACCCATCGGCAGGAGCTGCGCGCCATGGGCGTGGCCATCGAGCCGGGCGGCGCGGCCGGCATCGGCAATGACGAAGCGGCACTTCACCAGATCGATGCCGTGCGCCAGTTCCTCGCCCTGCCACCAGCCGTTGAGCAGCGTGGCGCAACCGCCTGCCATCAGCACGCCCATGTAGGCGATGACCCAGTTGGCCGAATTGCGCGCGGCGATGCCGACTCGTTCGCCCTTCTGCAGCTTCAGCCCTTCGACCAGGCCGCCCGCGACATGGCGCGCGGCCTTGTAGGCATCGGCAAAGCTGAGGCGGGTATCGCCATCGACGATGAAGGTCTTTCCGCCCTGCGTCGCGCAGAAGTACGCGAAGTAGGCCGGCAGGTGCGGCGGGGCGGCGGCGATCATGGGCAATTGCTGCCCGAACCGCTCGATCGGGACGGTGTGGAACATGCCACCTTCGGCAGTGAGCGCGCCAAAGGCGCCGTCCATGGCAAGGTCCAGTTCGGTCTTCATGATACCCTTTCGTCTCCTCACCCTGACGCTGTCTTGTTTCGCGCCTTTTTCGGGTTTGCCTGCAACCTTTTCCCTGTGCCAATACGTTACCCTATTGGGCGCGTTTGACAGCACGAAAACGGGTCCGTTCACGAAGTTCTAGGGAGTTCACTTCTTGCTGTCACTAGTGTCAACAGCAACCGCGCTTGCCGTAGCGTCGGCGTCCGCAGGTGCCGGACATGCGCCGATTCGCTGGGAGGATCTGGGCGTCGGGCCGATCGCGCTCGATCTCGGGTTCTTTGCGCTGAAATGGTACTCCCTCGCCTATCTCGCCGGGATCGTGCTGGGCTACTGGCACCTGTCGAAAATGCTGCGCCAGCCCGGTGCGCCGATGGCGCAGCGCCATGCCGACGACCTGTTTTTCTATGCAACGCTCGGCATCATCCTTGGCGGGCGGCTCGGCTATGCGATCTTCTATGCGCCCGAACTGCTGTCGCATCCTGAAAACCTGATCAAGCTGTGGGAAGGCGGGATGAGCTTCCACGGCGGCTTGATCGGCACCGTGCTGGCGATTGCCTGGGTATCCTGGCGCGGCAAGCTGAACTTCGTGCGGGTGTGCGACTACATTTCCGTCTGCGTGCCGTTCGGCCTGCTGTTCGGCCGTCTGGCCAACTTCGCCAATGGCGAGCTGTGGGGCCGCGAGGCAGGTCCCGGCGTGCCGTGGGCGATGGTCTTCCCCGGTGGTGGGCCGGTCGCACGCCATCCCAGCCAGCTTTACGAAGCGGGGCTCGAAGGGCTTGTGCTGGCTGTCATCCTGCTCGCGCTGTTCTGGAAGACCAAGGCGCGCTGGCGGCCGGGGCTGCTCGTCGGCACTTTCACGCTGGGCTATGCCCTTTCGCGCTTCACCGTCGAATTCTTCCGCGAGCCCGATGCCCAGCTGCTCGACTTTGCCATGCAGACCGGTCTTTCGATGGGCCAGTGGTTGACCGTCCCGATGATGGCAGTGGGCCTGTTCTTCCTTCTGCGCGGATTGATGCGCAAGCCGGTGCCCGCGGGCGGAGCCGTCCCGGCGTGAGCCAATCGCTGCTGGAGACCTTCGCCCGCCTGATCGCCAACACCGGGCCGATCAGCGTGGCGCATTACATGGCCGAATCCAACGGGCGCTATTACTCCAGCCGCGATCCCTTCGGCACGGCGGGCGATTTCATCACTGCGCCCGAGATCAGCCAGATATTCGGCGAACTGATCGGGCTGTGGATGGCCGACATGTGGATTCGCGCCGGGCGGCCCGAGCCGATCCACTATGTCGAACTCGGGCCCGGCCGCGGCACCTTGGCGCGCGATGCGCTGGGCGCGGCACGCCGCTATGGCCTGACGCCGCGGGTGCATTTCGTGGAGACGAGCACGGCGCTCAAGGCGCTGCAACTCGAACTCCATCCGACGGCGTTCTGGCATGCCGATCTTTCCACCCTGCCAAGCGACGGGCCGCTGCTGATCGTCGGCAACGAATTTCTTGATGCCCTGCCGGTCCGGCAGATGGTGCGGACGCCTGCTGGCTGGCGCGAGCGCATGGTAGGCCTTGCCGAGGGGCGACTGGTGCCGGTCGCAGGCTCCGCGCCGATGGATGCGGCTGTGCCGCAGGGGCGGCAGGATGCCCCTGAAGGCACGATCATCGAAACATCGCCGGCTTCGGCCGCAGTCGTCTATGAAGTGGCGGGCAGGCTGGCCGGACAGGGCGGCGCAGCGCTGTTCATCGATTATGGCCACGCCGAGCCGCGCTTCGGCTCCTCGCTCCAGGCGGTGCGGGCGCATCGCAAGGTCGATGTCTTTTCCAATCCGGGTGACGCAGACCTTACCGCGCATGTCGATTTCTCGGCCTTGGCTCCGATCGCGCTGTCGCGCGGGGTGCAGTGGCTCGGCACGGTCGAGCAGGGGCGCTGGTTGCGGGCGCTGGGGATCGATGCGCGGGCCGAAGCGCTGGCGGCTTATGCTCCCACCCATGCCGAGGCAATCCACGCCGCGCGCGAGCGGCTGACCGGGGAAGGCCAGATGGGCGTTCTGTTCAAGGTCATGGGACTCGCCGGGCCGCACTGGCCGCAAGGCGCCGGATTCGCCTGAGGCGAAACCTGTGCGCCACCAACTGTCGCAAGACTGAAATCGCCCGGAAATACGGGCCCGATCAAGGGCTGTTTCCCGCACCAAAATGCCTGTTGGCAAAGCCGTGGCTTTGCGTCTATCAGGCGCGCCAAGTGGGGGCCGGGGCCGTGCATTTGCGCGTGCCCGGTTCCCGTGCGGTTCCGGTGTCCATGTGGTTAGCCCCATGGGCAATTTCCAGAGCCGCTCCAAAGGGGCAAGTTGGACCGTGCGCGATCCGCGTGCGCGGCGGCAGCAGGCAGGGAATTTCAATGGCTGAACAGGCAAGCATCGACACTTCGGCACCGGCCGAAGAAGGCGTGCGCCGGCGCGATTTCATCAATATCGCGGCGGTGAGTTTTGCGGGGGTTGGCGGCGCTGCCGTGCTGGTCCCGCTGGTAAGTCAGATGGCGCCGTCGGCGGACGTCCTGGCGCAGAGCTCCACCGAAATCGACATTTCGGCGATCCAGCCGGGTCAGGCGATCAAGGCGGTCTTCCGCAAGCAGCCGGTGTTCATCCGCAACCTGACGCCGGAAGAAGTTTCCGCTGCCGACAAGGTTGACGCTTCCTCGCTGCGCGATCCGCAGACGCTGGAAGAGCGGACCAAGGAAGGCAAGACCAACTGGCTCATCACCATGGGCGTCTGCACCCACCTCGGCTGCGTGCCGCTGGGCGCGGGCGAAGGTGAAGTGAAGGGCGAGTTCGGCGGCTACTTCTGCCCGTGCCACGGTTCGCACTATGATACCGCCGCACGCATCCGCAAGGGTCCGGCACCGAAGAACCTCGAGGTGCCCGAATATGCATTCATCTCCGACACTGTCGTGAAGATCGGCTGAGGACAGGCAACATGAGCTTTCCCTGGGCAAACGAATACAAGCCGGCCAATGGCCTGACGCAGTGGCTTGACGAGAAGCTGCCGCTGCCCCGCTTCGTCTACAACGCCGTCGGCGCCGGTTATCCGGTTCCGCGCAACCTGAACTACATGTGGAACTTCGGCGTCCTCGCCGGCTTCTGCCTGGTGCTTCAGATCGTGACCGGCGTCATCCTCGCGATGCACTATGCCGCGAACGCTGGCGTTGCCTTCGACAGCGTCGAGCACATCATGCGCGACGTGAACTGGGGCTGGATGCTGCGCTACGCCCACGCCAACGGCGCTTCGGCGTTCTTCGTCGTCGTCTATCTCCACATCTTCCGCGGCTTCTTCTACTCCTCGTACAAGGCCCCGCGCGAGATGATCTGGCTGCTGGGCGTGGTCATCTTCCTGCTGATGATGGCAACCGCGTTCATGGGCTACGTGCTGCCCTGGGGCCAGATGTCGTTCTGGGGTGCCAAGGTCATCACCGGCCTGTTCGGCGCGATCCCGGTCGTCGGCGAACCGCTGCAGGTGTGGCTGCTGGGCGGCTATGCGCCCGACAACGCCGCGCTCAACCGCTTCTTCTCCCTGCACTTCCTGCTGCCTTTCGTGATCGCGGGTGTCATCATCCTGCACATCTGGGCGCTGCACATCCCCGGCTCGTCGAACCCGACCGGCGTCGAAGTGAAGAGCGAGAGCGACACCGTTCCGTTCCACCCGTACTACACGGCGAAGGACGGCTTCGGTCTCGGCGTGTTCCTGCTGATCTACTGCGCGGTGCTGTTCTTCGCACCGAACGCGCTGGGTCACCCGGACAACTACATCCCGGCCAACCCGCTCTCGACCCCTGCGCACATCGTTCCGGAATGGTACTTCTGGCCGTTCTACGCGATCCTGCGCGCCTTCACCTATGACTTCTTCTTCATTCCGGCGAAGCTCATGGGCGTGCTGGCGATGTTCGGGGCGATCCTGGTGTGGTTCTTCCTGCCCTGGCTGGATACCTCGCCGGTGCGTTCGGGCCATTACCGTCCGCTGTTCCGCAAGTTCTTCTGGTTCGGCCTGATCCCGACCATGGCCGTGCTGTTCTACTGCGGCGGCGCTCCGGCTGCGGAACCTTACGTGATGCTCAGCCAGCTGGCATCGCTGTACTACTTCGCGCACTTCCTCATCATCCTGCCGATCGTCTCGTCGATCGAGAAGCCGGAACCGCTTCCGTTCTCGATCACCGAAGCCGTGCTCGGCAAGGATGAGAGCGCAGTGCTCAACGCCAACCCTGCGGCCGCCTGAGCCGGTACGAAGCGCAAGAGAAAGAGAACCCCATGGTCCGTCTTTTTGGCCCCCTAGTCGGCCTCTTCTTCGCCGTCGCACTGCTCTGGTCGTTCGGCAATGGCGCCTACTCGGCGATCTCGGAACCCGCTGCCCCCACGGCAGAGCACGAGTTCCACCTGCACCCCAAGGACGTGAAGTTCGCGTCCGACGGGGCGTTCGGCAAGTTCGACAAGCAGCAACTGCAGCGCGGCTTCCAAGTCTACAAGGAAGTCTGTTCCACCTGTCACTCGCTCAAGCACGTTGCCTTCCGTGACCTCGCCGCCCTCGGCTACTCGGAAGCCGAAGTGAAGGCGATCGCCAAGGAGTGGGGCACCAAGCAGCCGACCTTCGATGCGAAGACCGGCGAGCGCGCAGAGCGTGACAACATCCCGTCGGACTACTTCCCGACCGTGTACTACGCAGGACAGGGCAGCCCGCCGGATCTGTCGCTGATCACCAAGGCCCGTCACAACGGCGGCGCCTATGTCGCCTCGCTGCTGACCGGTTATCAGGAACAGCCTGCCGAACTGCTCAAGAAGTTCCCGGATGCCAAGACTCCGGATGGCCTGTACTACAACCCGTACTTCGCCAACCTGAACCTCTCGATGCCCGCTCCGCTGACCGGCGAAGGCCAGGTGACCTATTCGGATGGCACCAAGGCCACGGTCGACCAGATGGCGCAGGACGTCTCGGCCTTCCTGATCTGGACCGCCGAACCAAAGCTCGACAAGCGCAAGCAGACCGGTTGGGCCGTGCTCGGCTTCCTCCTGTTCGCCACTGTGCTGGCCTACCTAGCCAAGAAGAACGTCTGGGCGGACAAGAAGGGCGAATAAGCCTTTCCCGCCCGATGGGCAAAACGAACGAGGCCACCGGAAACGGTGGCCTTTTTCGTGCGTCAGTCCGGCGTGCCGTCGATCCTCAGGTCGCTCGCCCGGCGAAACAGTTCCAGCACCAGCGGATCGTTCTCGGTATTGCGTATCGCAACCTCGAAGCGGATCTTGCGGGCAGGGGCCGGCAGAACCTCGGCGAGCACGCCCGCCTCCAGCAGTGGCCGCACCATCGGCTCGGGCAGCACGGCCGCGCCGCCGCCGCCGGTGACGATGTCGATCAGCGTGCGCACGTTGTTGCAGGTGCCCACCGAGCGCGGCGTGACGCGGTTGGCTTCGAGCGTCTCCATCGTCACGCCGTGCAGCGGCGAGAGGTCCGGAATTGACCACACCGGCAAGGCATTGGCAAAGCCGCCCGCCGCTGCCGTCCGCGCGCTCGCTGCCCAGACGAGGCCGACTGAACCGATAGGCGTGGTCCGAATGCCCGGGCTCGCCACCGGTCCCGCCAGGAAAGCAAGGTCGATCGTGCCGCCTAGCAGTTGCTGGAACATGCGCGCGGTCAGGTCCAGCTCCAGTTCCAGCGTCACCCCCGGCAGGTCTCGCTCGATTGCATGGACGAAGCCCGGCAGGCACGATGCTGCGGCAATCTCGCCTGAACCGATCCGCACGACGCCGCTGGCGCCCTCGAAGCCGGACGCCGTCAGCAGCGCCTTTTCGAACCCTGCCCACAGCGGCTCGCATTCCTGCACCAGCCGCCGCCCGCGCGCGGTCAGCACCATGTTGCGCCCCTCCCGGCGGAAGATCGCGATGCCCAGCTGCTCCTCGATCTCGCGCACGCGGGCGGATATCGCGGGCTGCGTGGTGTTCAGCCGCTCGGCCGCGGCGCGGAACGTGCCGAGGCGCGCGATCCACAGCAGCGTTTCAAGGTGATAGATCGCAATTCGCTTCATTGATCACAGGTTGTTATCGATTGTGATAAAAAACAATCGCTCTTTTCAATTTGTATCCTGTGCTAGCACCTCCGGCGAAAAGGAGAGTCTGCCGATGTCGAAGAAGCTCTATGCCGATGCCACTGCTGCGCTCGATGGCCTGCTGCGCGATGGCCTGCTGATTGCCTGCGGCGGTTTCGGTCTGTGCGGCATCCCCGAACGCCTGCTCGATGCCGTGCGCGATTCGGGCGTCAAGGACCTGACCTTTGCCTCCAACAACGCCGGGATCGACAACGAGGGCATCGGCAAGCTGCTGCGTACCCGGCAGGTCAGGAAGATGATCTCGAGCTACGTCGGTGAGAACAAGGAGTTCGAGCGCCAGTACCTTTCCGGCGAACTCGAAGTCGAATTCTGCCCGCAAGGCACTCTCGCCGAGCGCATGCGCGCCGGCGGCGCCGGCATTCCCGGCTTCTACACCAAGACCGGCGTCGGCACGCTCGTGGCCGAGGGCAAGGAAACCAAGGTATTTGACGGGCAGGAATACGTTCTTGAACGCGGCATCTTCGCCGACATCGCACTGGTCAAGGCCTGGAAGGCGGACGAGACCGGCAATGTCGTGTTCCGCAAGACCGCGCGCAACTTCAACGTGCCTGCCGCAACTTGCGGCAAGGTCTGCGTCGTCGAGGTCGAGGAAATCGTGGCGGCGGGCTCGCTTGACCCGGACAGCATTCACCTCCCCGGCGTCTATGTGCAGCGCATGATCGTCGGCGCGCCTTACGAAAAGAAGATCGAGTTCCGCACCGTGCGCGAGCGGGAAGCCGCATGATCCGGCATGCGCTGCCTCTGATGGCGGCGCTGGCGGCCACGCAGCTCTCGGGCTGCGTCGCTGCGGCCATCGCGCCACTGGCGGCGACGGGCGCGCTCGGTACCAAGGCGGTGAAGGGCAAGAACAAGCCCGAGCAACCCAAACCCCAGACGACGCCCGAAGTGACAGTCGGCCAAGGCGTCTCGGCCACGCCGCCACTGCTGGCGCCTGCCCCGGAAGTGCCGGAGCCTGCTGCGGCCGCACCGATGGTCGAAGCGGCAGAGCCTCAAGCCGCAGACGATTCGTCCTACGATCCCTACGGCGCGCTTGCCGCCTATGTTCTGGCCCAAGCCGAGGCGGCCCAGCCGGCCAAGGTGCGCACCTCTGCCCTGCTCGATCAGCGCAGTCTTGTCGCAGTCCCCAAGATGAGCCCTTGCACCGACCAGCGCGGGGCCGTGCTGATTGATCTCGATCCGGGCGACAAGGCGTTCGACCTAAACGATCCGCCCACTCCGATGCCCGGCCTCGCCCAGCACCTGCGGCGCATCCGCGGCACGGGGACGGCGGTGGTGTGGATCGCCTCGCTGCCCGATAGCGATGCCAAGCGCCTCGCCACGATCCTCAAGGCGACCGGACTCGATCCGCTCGGCATCGATCGGGTCATGCTCCTGCATTCGCGCGAGACCCGCAAGCAGCAGATCCTCGACCGCGCGGACGACGACTGGTGCGTGCTGGCGATTGCCGGCGACCGGAAGGCCGATTTCGACGAGGTCTTCGACTATCTGCGCAATGCCGATGGCCCTGTCGCCATCGCGCTCGAACAGTTCATCGGCGCAGGCTGGTTCCTCGCGCCGCCCCCCATCAAGTGACACGAAAGAGCAAGACCCATGACCACGCATGACGGGCTGAAGACGGGCTGGAGCCGTGACGAAATGGCGGCACGCGCCGCGCGCGAACTGCAGGACGGCTTCTACGTGAACCTCGGCATCGGCATCCCGACCCTTGTCGCAAACCACGTGCCCGAGGGGATGACTGTGACGCTGCAGTCGGAGAACGGCATGCTCGGCATCGGCCCATTCCCCTATGCGGGGGAGGAGGACGCCGACCTCATCAATGCCGGCAAGCAGACGATCAGCGAACTGCCCCATTCGGCCTATTTCGACAGCGCGCAGTCGTTCGCGATGATCCGCGGCGGCAAGATTGACCTCACCGTGCTGGGCGCGATGGAAGTGGCCGAGAACGGTGATATCGCCAACTGGATGATCCCGGGCAAGATGATCAAGGGCATGGGCGGCGCAATGGATCTCGTCGCCGGGGTCAAGAAGATCATCGTGGTGATGGAGCACTGCGCCAAGAACGGTGATCCGAAATTCATCCCCGCCTGCACCCTGCCGCTGACCGGCAAGGGCGTGGTCGACATGATCGTGACCGACCTTGCGGTTTTCCAGCGTCCGGACCACAATTCGCCTTTCAAGCTGATCGAGTGCGCGCCGGGCGTGTCCGCCGAGGAGGTCCGCGCCCGCACGACGGCGCACTACGTCGATCTCTGAGGGGGAGCACCTGATGGCCAATGACCTTGCCGCAATTCCATTGAGCCGGATCGATGGCAGCCCGGACACGCTGGGCAACCATGCCGGCAAGGTCTTGCTGGTGGTCAACGTCGCCTCCAAGTGCGGGCTGACCCCGCAGTACGAGGGGCTTGAGGCGCTCTACAAGGCCAAGGCAGACAGCGGCTTTGAAGTGCTGGGCTTCCCGGCCAACGATTTCGGCGCGCAGGAGCCCGGCAGCCACGAGGAAATCGCCGAGTTCTGCAAGCTCAACTACGGGGTCTCCTTCCCTCTCTTTGCCAAGGCTGACGTGACCGGTCCGGCCAAGCAGCCGCTCTATGCCGCGCTGATCCAGGCTGCTCCGACCAAGCAGGGCCCGGCCGCAGAAATGCGCGAACGGCTCAAGGGATATGGCATGACGCCCACCGAGGACCCCGAAGTCCTGTGGAACTTCGAGAAGTTCCTGATCGGCCGCGACGGCAAGGTCGCCGCCCGTTTCGCTCCGGGCGTCACGCCTGAAGATGCGGCGCTGGTGGCGGCGATTGATACCGAACTGGCGAAGTAGCCGGCCTGCTTGCGCGTGGCTCATGGCGCGCTAGGTTCGCGCCCCATGAGCTACACCCTGATCACCGCAAACCGCAATTACTCAAGCTGGTCGCTGCGGCCATGGCTGCTGATGAAGGCGCTCGGCATTCCTTTTTCGGATCGCATCGAGCCCTTCACCAAGCCGTCGAATTACGACGAATTCCGCGCCTTCTCGCCCACCGGGCAGGTGCCCGTCCTGCAAGATGGCGCACGGACGGTGTGGGATTCGCTCGGCATCACACTCTATCTTGCGGAACGGCATGACGGCGTCTGGCCCGCTGACGAAGCTGCTCGCGCCTTCGCCATCTGCGCCGTGACTGAAATGCACGGAGGCTTCTCCGCCCTGCGCAACGACTGCACGATGAACGTCGGCGTTCGCGTGAAGCCCCGCCCGATGCGCCCGGCGCTGCTGCGCGATGTGGCCCGCGTGCGCGAGATCTTCGAAGAGGGGCTGGAGCGCTTTGGCGGGCCTTGGCTGGCAGGGCCTGCTCTCACCGCGCTCGACGCTTTCTTCGCGCCCGTTGCCTTCCGCATCCGCACTTACGGGCTGGATGTCGGCAAAGGGCAGGCGTGGGTGGATCATGTGCTGGCGCACCCCGCCATGCAGCAATGGGAAGCCGAAGCGCTTGAGGAAGCCTGGCGCGAGGAAGGTCACGAGGCCGAACTGGCCGAATGCGGAGAGATCATCGCCGACTACCGCCGCGCCTGATCTGCCTTGGCGCTTGACTGCGAGTCAATTGCGCAAAAAGAAAGGCCGGCCCGAAGGCCAGCCTTGGAAAGTTTGGGAGAGGATGCCTGAAAGGCCTGTCCTATGTGCGGTTTCAGCCCTGATTCCGCAAGTGCGAAGGACGGAGTTTCGGTTGCACGAAATGCAATTACGGGCCGACGTTCGCCCCCTTGCGCATTTGGAACCGGATAACCGTTGTCCACCATCCCTTGACGGGCTTCTGTGCAGCATTCAGCGCCGGATCGAACTTGGCATTATGCATAAGATACTGGCAGGTTTCATCGACAAAGCCTGCCTTGACCATGGTGACGTTGATCTTGCAGTCATAGGGGCGGCCTTGTTCGTCGACCATCAGGCGCACGCGTGCCTCGGCCCGGTCTGACCGTTGCGACGTTGCCCGGGGCAAGGGAAGGGCGGCGATCCAGCTATCGGCGCCGCGCCGGGGTGAGGGATAGGTCTCCGGCATCTGTGCGGTGTCCGTGGGTTCGATACCCCAGCTGCGCACCACGTTCATCCCGCAGCGGCGCAAGCTGGCATAGGGTTCGGCCATCGAGCCAAGCTTCAGCAAGAGCGGTGGCTTCAGCGCGGGCTCGACGAGCATGCTGTCGATCGCCGCAATCTTCGCGGGCATGAGCACAAGGCGGCGCCGGGCATGGAAATCGGCATGCTTCGGCTTCGTGCTGTCCGGCTTGTCGACGAAAGGCACGTAGCTCACGAGCAGAGTAGGCTTGCCATCGGGCGTAAAACCACGCGTGACGGAATTGTCGACCCAACTGTAACTTCCGCCGCCCGGCAGCATCGAAAGTTTGAGGCTGGTCTTCTCCCCCCGGAAGCTGACAGGTTCGCCGATCAGCATCAGCGAAGGGCTTTCCGCAGGACTGCGCGTATCGAACTGGACGGTGAGCTCGTCCTGCCCTTGGCCGAACTTGCGAAGCAGTTGGCAGTTGTCCTCCTGGACATGCAACGTCCAGTCAGAACTCGGTTCCAGCACGAGCGGCGTAGCAAATGCCGTAGAAAGCGGGAGGTCGGCCAGGAGGAGGCACAAGGCAAAGCGTGCGGACTGTTTCATGCGCGAAGCCTAACCGCAATCGCCCGGATTTGAAGTGGTGTAATCAAACGAAAGAGGCCCCGCCAACGTGGCAGGGCCTGTTCCACGCTTAACCCATTTGGAGTGTTTCCCCGGGGAAACACTCCAGGGTGGCGTTTTGTGTGATGGTGTCAGAGCTTGCCGGTGAGTTCCGGGACCAGCGTGAACAGGTCACCGACGAGGCCGATGTCGGCCACTGCGAAGATCGGGGCGTCCTCGTCCTTGTTGATGGCGATGATGGTCTTTGAGTCCTTCATGCCGGCAAGGTGCTGAATCGCGCCCGAGATGCCGACCGCGATGTAGACTTCCGGTGCCACGATCTTGCCGGTCTGGCCGACCTGGTAGTCGTTGGGCACGTAGCCTGCGTCGACGGCGGCGCGCGATGCGCCAATGCCGGCGCCCAGCTTGTCGGCGAGCGGGGTGATGACCTGCTCGAACGTGGCAGCGTCCTTCAGCGCGCGGCCGCCCGAGACGATGATCTTGGCGCTGGTCAGTTCGGGACGTTCCGACTTGGCGATCTCGGCGCTGACGAAGGTCGACAGGCCGCTGTCGGCACCGGCGCTGACGGCTTCGACCGCTGCGCTGCCACCGGTGGATGCAGCCTTGGCAAAGGCGGTGCCGCGCACGGTGATGACCAGCTTTGCGTCGGAGCTTTCGACCGTGGCGATGGCGTTGCCGGCGTAGATCGGACGGGTGAAGGTCTTGGGACCCTCGACCGAGAGGATGTCCGAGATCTGCATCACGTCGAGCAGCGCGGCCACGCGCGGGGCGACGTTCTTGCCGGTGGTCGTGGCGGGCGCGACGAAGGCGTCGTAGTCGGCCATCAGGCCAGCCACGAGCGGGGCGACGTTTTCAGCCAGCGCGTTGTCGAGGCTGGCGTCATCGGCCTTGAGCACCTTGGCCACGCCTGCGATCTGCGCGGCGGCCTGTGCGGCAGCGTCGCAGTTCGATCCGGCGACCAGCGCGGTCACTTCGCCCAGCTGGCCTGCGGCGGTGACGGCGGCCAAGGTGGCATCCTTGACGGAAGCGTTGTCGTGTTCGACGAGAACGAGAACCTTGGACATCAGGCTACTCCCATTTCCTTGAGCTTGGCGACCAGCGTGTCGACATCGGGCACCTTGATGCCGGCCGAGCGCACCGGCGGTTCGCTGACCTTGAGCGTCTTGAGGCGCGCGGCGATGTCCACGCCGTAGTCGGCGGGCGACTTGGTGGCCAAGGGCTTGGACTTGGCCTTCATGATGTTGGGCAGCGAGGCATAGCGCGGCTCGTTCAGGCGCAGGTCGGTGGTGACCACCGCCGGCAATGCGAGGCGCACGGTCTGCAGACCGCCGTCGATCTCGCGCTTCACGACGACCGCATCGCCCTCGACCGAAACCTCGTTGGCAAAGGTGCCCTGCGGACGGCCCAGCAATGCGGCGACCATCTGGCCGACCTGGTTGCTGTCATCGTCGATCGCCTGCTTGCCGGTGATGATCAGCGCCGGCTGCTCCTCATCGGCAATACCCTTGATGATCTTCGCCACGGCCAGCGGCTCGACCTCGGTGCCGTCCTCGACCTGCACCAGCACCGCCCGGTCCGCGCCCATCGCCAGAGCCGTGCGCAGCGTTTCCTGGCTCTTGGCCACGCCCACCGACACCGCCACGATCTCGCTCACCACGCCCTTTTCCTTCAGGCGAATGGCCTCCTCGACCGCGATCTCGTCAAACGGGTTCATGCTCATCTTCACGTTCGCAAGATCAACCCCCGAACCATCCGCCTTCACCCGAGGCTTCACGTTGTAGTCAATCACGCGCTTCACGCAGACCAGGGCTTTCATGTGTCGTGCTCCTGCCAATCCCATGCCGTTGATGCACAGCACCAGAATAGGATGCGGCACCGGCTCGATCCTCGCGATGACGCGGAACGTGGATGGTGTCCACGGTAAATTTGCAAAGGTGCAAAGCGGAACTTTGCAGTTTGGGTCTGTTGAGGAAGCGTTTGGACCGCTGGGCTGGTCAGTGTAAAAGAACGAAGATTCTAATAAAGGAGCGGATGATGCTGAGACTGTCTCGCCAACTTGATTACGGAAAGCCGGCTCCGCCCTTCGAGCTGCCGGACGTCGAAGGAAGGCTGCGGACCTTGGGCAACTTCGCCGAGAGCCCGGCGCTGCTGGTGGCCTTCATCTGCAACCATTGCCCGTTCGTGCTGCACGTGCTGGACGAATTCATCGCCTTTGCGCGGGAGTATCAGCCCAAGGGCCTGCAGGTCGTGGCGATCTCTTCGAACTGGCCGGACGATTTTCCCGAAGACGATTATCCGCACATGCAGAAGCTGGCGGCCGAGAAGGACTTTCCGTTCCCCTACCTCCATGACGAGACGCAGGATGTGGCGCTGGCCTACAATGCGATCTGCACGCCGGATTTCTTCCTCTACGATCGCGAGCGGCTGCTCTACTACGCAGGCCAGTTCGATGCGAGCAGGCCGAAGATCAACCGGCCGCCCGTGCCGGGCCTGCCGCCGCTGCGGACCGACCTGCCGGTGACGGGCGAAGACATGCGCCGCGCCGTGGATGCGCTGCTCGGCGGACAGCCGGCGCCACAGCCGCAGCACCCGAGCGCCGGTTGCAGCATCAAGTGGCGACCGGGGAAGGACCCGTCGTGGGGATGAGCTTGCCGGCCTGAAGGCAACAAAAAAAGGGGAGCGGCGATGCGCTCCCCTTTCCTTTTTTGACGATCCCGCGTCGACTTAGAAGTCGACCGCGAGGCGGACGCCGTAAGTGCGCGGCGTGCCGAACTGCCAGTTGAAGATATCGTCCGGACCTGCGGAGACGAAGCTGCCGTAGGTCAGCGGGCGGGTGCCCTCGATGTTCTTCACGAACGCACTGATCGTGAACTTCTTGTCCTCTGGTTGGTACTCGAGGCTCGCATCGGTCTGGCTGAGCGCGCTCTGCTCACCATCACGATAGTTGTAGAAGTCGGTGAAGTACTTGCTCTTGAAGGTGGTGTTCACCCGTGCGGTCAGGCCACCCATGTCGCCGAGCGGGAAGGTGTGGTCGAGACCGGCCGTGATGACGAATTCTGGCGAGAACGGCGGGCGGTTGCCGGCAAAGTTCGGCTGCTGCACGCCGGGCTTCGTCGGATCGAGATCACCCACGCCGTTGCGGGCGCCGGAGAGGTCGAACACGTTGAACTGGGCGAAGAGCTCCTTGTACTCGGCGTTCAGGTAGTTAGCCGAGGCGTGGAAGTTCGTGCGATCGTCCAGCGCGATGTCTGCCGAGGCTTCGAGACCCCAGATCTTGGCCTTGCCGGCGTTGAAGATCTGGCCGCCGATGGCAGTGTCGAGCAGGACCGAGACCTGCAGGTCCTTGTAGTCGTAGTAGAACCCGCCAAGGTTGAACTGGTGCTGGCCATGATCGCCGAAGGTCTGCTTCCACCCGCCTTCGAACGCGGTATTCGTCTCGGGCTTGTAGGTTCCGACCGAGTCGAAGCCGCCGCCCTTGAAGCCTGTTGAAGCCTTGACGAACAGCAGCGTATCGCTGTTCGGCTTGTAGTTCAGGCCGGCAAGCCAAGTGACCTTGCTGTCGCTGCTCTTGAGGGGCAGGAACGAGGCGTTGATCGCATTGATGTTCTTGCGGCTCGGGCCGGTAGCGAACAGGAACGGACGCGACGGGCCGAAGGGGTTGGCGTTGACGTAAGTCGCATCGCGGCTGTTGTCGGTGTAGCGCAGGCCGCCAACGGCAGTCAGCTGTTCGGTCAGCGGCACTTCGACCTGGCCAAAGACCGACTTGCTGTCGCTTTCGACATAGCGACCGAAGTAGCTGAGGAAGGTGCCGGGCGTGGGGCCGTTGGCACCGAACGGCGGCGCACCGAAGATGAAGCTCGGCAGCATGAAGCCGCTTTCGCGCGCGATCTTCTCCTTGAAGTAGAAGCCGCCCACCTGGTAGATCACCCCGCCGAGCGTGCCGTTGACGCGCAGTTCGTGGCTCTGTGTGTCGGCTTCGTCCTGGAAGTTGTACGACTGGTAGATCGTCGGCAGGGTCAGGCGGCTCGGATCGCCCGAGTACTTGCGGTAACCACCGATGTAGGTCAGCGTTGCGGCATCGCTGATCTCGTAGGCGATGCGGCCGCGTGCGGCCCATGTGTGATCGCTGACATGGCCGATGCCGAAGAGCGGCGCGGCGTAGTTGCTGCGGTCAACCTTCGAGAGCAGGTTGGTGTTGCTGGGCACGCACAGGACCTGCGGATAGGCCGGGGCAACGCGCGTAAAGCCGTTGTTGCAAGTGCCGCCGGTGGGACCGTTGCCAGCAGCGTTGAGATCACCCGCAGCGAAGACGCCCGGAGTGAAGCTGCGGTGCGAGTATTCACCGGCGAGGTTGATGGTCAGGCGATCGACCGGCTCGAGGCGCAGCGAAACGCGGCCGCCGTAGGAGTGGTTGTCGTCCGAGCGTCCTGCCTTGTAGGCCGGGAACACGAAGAAGCCGCCGCCGGCAGGGTGCTTGCTGTAGCCATCGCGGTCATCATAGAAACCCGAGACGCGCAGGCCGGCAACGTCGCCCAACGGCAGATCAACCCCGGCATCGGCGCGCACGGCGTTGTAATTGCCATAGCTGATCGAGCCGTTTGCGCCGAACTCCTTGCCGGGCTTGCGGGTGATGAAGTTGATCGCGCCGCCGGTCGAGTTGCGGCCATAGAGCGTACCCTGCGGGCCGCGCAGCACTTCGACGCGGTCGATGTCGAACAGGGCCATGCCCATCACGTTCGGACGGTTGATGTATTCACCGTCGATGTTGACGACGACCGAGGTGTCCTGCGCTTCGTCGTTCGAGGTGGTGCCGACGCCGCGCACTGTGACCTTCACCGTGCCCTGGTCCTGGTTGAGCTGAACAACAGGCGCGATCTTGCCGACGTCGTTCATGCTGCCGAAGCCAGCCTTCTGAAGCTCCTCGCCGGAGACCACGTCGATCTTGATGGGAACGTCGTTGAGGTTCTGCGCGCGGTTCTGCGCGGTGACGATGATGACGTTGGGATCGGCCTCTTCGGCAGCTTCCTGCGCGTGGGCGGGCAGGGCGAAAGCCAGCGCGCAGGCGCTTGCCAGCAGGGCATGGGTATACAGGGTCTTGGGCATGATCTTCAGTTCCTCCCCAGGTGGCGCCGCGTTGGGCGTGGCAGCGTGTTAGCAGATTAGAATTATAAAAACTAGAACCCCAATTCTATTGGTAGAAAACTTTCGACACCTTGCGGCATTTTTGCAACGCGAGGGCGAGTGGGTTGCCAAATCGTGCCGGGACTGTGGCGCAGGGTTGGCATCAAGTAAAATACACAAGCTTTCAGCTGCCATAGGCAGAGCTTATGAGAGCCTTCCTAGAAGCCGCCGTTGTCATGGAGCCTATGCTCGTTTTGACAATTCACAAAGAAAACAGATTTGATGGAAACCGATCACTTTTTGATATGATTAACGCAAAAAAGGCGTCGGAGAGCCCCCGACGCCTTGATCTTTTGCGCGGCTGGGTCGTGTCAGCCGATGCCCATCAGCCTTGCGTTCAGGGCGCGATCAGCGCCACCGGCGGCGAAGTCATCGAAGGCATGCTCGGTCACCTTGATGATGTGACGGTCGATGAACGGTGCGCCTTCAGCGGCTCCCACTTCCGGGTGCTTGAGCGCGCATTCCCATTCCAGCACGGCCCAGCCGGCATAGTCGTTGGCGGCCATCTTGCTGAAGATGCCGGGGAAATCGACCTGGCCATCGCCGAGCGAACGGAAGCGGCCCGGGCGATCGACCCATGACTGGTACCCGCCATAGACGCCCGAGCGCCCATTGGGACGGAACTCGGCGTCCTTCACGTGGAAGCACTTGATGCGTTCGTGGTAGATGTCGATGAAGGCGAGGTAATCGAGCTGCTGCAGCACGAAGTGGCTGGGATCATAGAGAATGTTGGCGCGCGGATGGTTGCCGACGCGTGTCAGGAACATCTCGAACGTGACGCCGTCGTGGAGATCCTCGCCGGGATGGATTTCGTAGGCAACGTCGACGCCGTTTTCATCGAACACGTCGAGGATCGGCTTCCAGCGGCGGGCCAGTTCGTCGAAGGCGTCCTCGACAAGCCCTGCCGGCCGCGCTGGCCATGGGTAGAAGTAGGGCCAGGCGAACGCGCCCGAGAACGAGGCGTGCGCTTTCAGGCCAAGGTTGGCACTGGCCTTGGCGGCGTACTTCATCTGCTGTACGGCCCAGGCCTGGCGGGCGGCGGGATTGCCGTGGACCGCTTCCGGGGCAAAGCCATCGAACTGCGCATCGAAGGCCGGGTGCACGGCCACGAGCTGGCCCTGGAGGTGGGTGGAAAGCTCGGTGATCTCCAGCCCCTTGTCGGCGAGCATGCCCTTGATCTCGTCGCAGTAGGTCTGGCTCGTCGCGGCCTTTTCGAGATCGAACAGGCGACCGTCCCAGCTGGGGATCTGGATGCCCTTGTAACCGAGCCCCGCCACCCAGTCGGCGATGGCTTCGAGGCTGTTGAACGGTGCGGCATCGCCCGCGAACTGGGCGAGGAAGATGCCCGGGCCCTTGATGGTCTTCATGGCGCTTTTATCCTCAGAGCTTGACCCAGCCGGCATTGTCGCGGCTGGCGGAAACGGCGGTGTCAATGAATGTCATGCCGCGCACGCCATCGGCAATGCCGGGCAGGAGCGGAGCGCTGTCACCGCGCAAGAGGGCGGCAAAATCGCGATAGAGGTTGGCGAAGGCTTCGAGATAGCCCTCGGGGTGCCCGCCGGGCGTGCGCGTGCGCGATGCTGCGTCGCTGCCGAGGACCCCTGTGCCGGAGCGTACGAGAGTGCAGGTGCCGTCGAGCCGGTTGATGGTGAGGGTGTTGGGCTCTTCCTGTTTCCAGGTCACGCCGCCCTTGTCGCCATAGGCGCGGATGCGCAGGCCATTGAGTTCACCGACTTCGATCTGGCTGGCGAGCAGCACGCCGCGCGCACCGTTATCGAAGCGCAGGAGGATCGAGCAGTCATCGTCGAGCAGGCGGCCGGGCACGACCGCGCCAAGATCGGCCAGCAGTTCGGTGACGCGCAGGCCGGTGACGAACTCGGCCAGCTGGAAGGCATGGACGCCGATATCGCCAATGCAACCGCCGAGACCCGCCTTGGCAGGATCGACGCGCCATTCCGCCTGCTTGCCGACCGCTTCTCCTGCCAGCCAGCCTTGTGGATACTCGACGACAACCTTGCGCACGGTGCCGATCTCGCCGGCGGCAATGCGGGCGCGGGCTTCGCGGACCAGCGGGTAGCCGGAGTAGGTGTAGGTTACGCCGAACGGCTTGCCTGCATCCGCCACCACTGCGGCCAGCTCGTGCGCCTCGGCCAGCGTGGCGGTGAGCGGCTTGTCGGTCATCACCGGATAGCCGGCCGCGAGCGCGGCGCGGGCTGAAGGGAGGTGGTTATGGTTGGGCGTGACGATCGAGACGAAATCGATCCCGTCCGCGCGCGAGGCTTCGGCGGCGAACATCGCGTCGAGCGAAGGGTAGGCGCGGGCGGGATCGATGCGATAGCTTTCGCCTGCGGCCGCGCTGCGGGCGGCATCACTGGAAAAGACCCCGGCGACAAGTTCGATCTCGCGGTCCAGTTCAGCGGCAAAGCGGTGCACCGGGCCAATGAAAGCACCCGGCCCGCCACCAATCAGTGCCATCCGCAAACGCCGCATCAGTCTCTCCTAATTTAGAAAAACCATTCTATTTTCAAAATTCGTCCGGTCAAGGTTCGGCGTACGCCGATTTGCCATCGCCAAGCTTTGCGATTCGTGTAACAAACCCGCGCATCGTTCTAGAACCAAAATTTTCTTTGAAGGCGAACGGGTACGCAATGGCACGAGCGGGTAGGCAGGCGGAAGAACCGGAACTGGCAGTTGAAACGGTCAGCCGCAAGCCCCAGCAGGGCCGGAGCAAGGCTTCGCTGGAGCGGATGCTGTCCGCAGCGCGCGAACTGATGCTGGAGCGGGGCAGCGAAGACTTTACGCTGCAGGACGTGAACCAGAAGGGTAACGTCTCCATCGGTTCGATCTACCTGCGATTCCAGAGCAAGGACAACCTGGTCCGCGCGGTGATTGCCCGTGCGCTTGAAGACATTGCCGCTGCCGAAGATGCGATGGTGGCCGAGGTGCTGGCGCAGTCCCCCACGCTTGACGAGTTCATGCCGCGCTACGTGGCGGGCTATGCCGAAGTGTTGCGCGTGAATGCGCCGCTGCTGCGCCTTGCGATGGAACGGGCGTCGTTCGATCCGCTTGTTTCCAAGCCGGGCAAGGATCACGCCTTCCGTGCGACGCAGCTCGGCATGAACGCGATGCTCCACTATCGCGACACGTTTGGCGGCAGCGACCATGAGACCAAGGCCAATTCGGCCTACAAGATCGTCTTCGCCACGCTGGCGCGCCAGCTCAGCCTCGGCTCCTCGGGCGAAGCGGCACATGATTATGACTGGGAAGTCCTGAAGCGCGAACTTGGCCGCATGTGCCTGGCGTATCTGCGCGCTCCCTGAGGGGCCTGAAGGTCGGGGGCGGAAGGTTCAGCCTTGGGCGAGCAGGCGCTTCATGATCGCGCGGACTTCGTCGGCCATGTCGGGGCGTTCGAGCGCGAGCGACAACGTCGCCTCGACGAATCCGGCCTTGCTGCCGCAGTCAAAGCGGCGTCCATCAAACTTCACGGCGTGGAAGGGCTGCTGGCCGATCATCCGGGCCATCGCGTCGGTCAACTGGATTTCGCCCCCGGCACCCTTTTCCTGGCTCTCGAGCGTGCGCATCACTTCGGGCTGGAGGATGTAGCGGCCAGAGATGATCAGGTTTGAAGGCGCATCCTCGCGCCTGGGCTTTTCGACGAGGCCGGTGACTTCAGTAAGAGAATCCGAGACGCTCTGGCCGGGCGCGATCACGCCGTAGCTGGACACCTCCTCCTGCGGCACTTCGAGCACGGAGATGAGGTTGCCGCCGACTTCGTTGTAGGCATCGACCATCTGCTTCATGCAGCCGCCCTTGCCACCGGGATCGCCGACCATCATTTCGTCGGGCAGGAAAATCGCAAAGGGTTCATTGCCGACGACCGCGCGGGCGCACCAGATCGCGTGGCCCAGGCCCATCGGCACCTGCTGGCGCACGATGACAAGATTGCCCGGCAGAATGCGCGTGGGCTCAAGCACTTCGAGCGCCTTGCCGCGATCGGACATGGTGTGTTCAAGTTCGTAGGCGGTGTCGAAGTGTTCGACGATGGCGGTCTTGCCGCGACCGGTCACGAAAATGAGCTGTTCGATCCCGGCCTCGCGCGCTTCGTCGACCGCGTACTGGATCAGCGGACGGTCGATGATCGGCAGCATTTCCTTGGGGATCGCCTTGGTGGCAGGCAGAAAGCGCGTGCCAAGACCTGCGACCGGAAAAACGGCCTTGCGGATCGGCTTTCGCGAAGTGTCAGAACCCATTTTCCAGCCAATATCCATGCTTTGTTGCATCCTCATGATGCACTGCACAATTACTGAGGTGAAATGTCAAGCGCGTGACGTCACGTTATCGTATGCCCCAAGCTTGCACCGCCCTGAAAACCGGATAAACGGCAGCGATGGACAAGATCATCATCCGTGGCGGCAAGCGCCTTTCGGGAACGGTGCCGGTTTCGGGCGCCAAGAATTCGGCCCTCACGCTGCTGCCGTGCGCGCTGCTGACCGATGAGCCGGTGACGCTGCGCAACCTGCCGCGCCTGGCCGACATCGACGGTTTCCAGCACCTGATGAACCAGTTCGGGGTTTCCACCTCGATCGCAGGCGCGCGGCCCGAGGATTTCGGCCGGGTGATGACGCTGCAGGCGACGCGGCTGACCTCGTCGGTCGCGCCCTATGATCTGGTGCGCAAGATGCGCGCGTCGATCCTCGTGCTCGGGCCGATGCTGGCGCGCGCGGGCGAGGCGACGGTTTCGCTGCCCGGCGGCTGCGCCATCGGCAACCGTCCTATCGACCTTCACCTCAAGGCGCTGGAAGCGCTGGGCGCGACGATCGAACTGGCCGCCGGTTACGTGCGCGCAATCGCGCCGGATGGCGGCCTGCCGGGTGGGCGCTATTCGTTCCCCGTCGTCTCTGTCGGCGCAACCGAGAATGCGCTGATGACCGCCGTGCTGTGCAAGGGCAAGTCCACCCTGCACAACGCCGCGCGCGAGCCGGAAATCGTCGACCTGTGCAATCTGCTGGTGGCGATGGGTGCGCAGATCGAGGGCATCGGCACGTCGGACCTGACGATCCATGGCGTCGACCGCCTGCACGGCGCGACCTACATGGTCATGCCCGACCGCATCGAGGCCGGGTCCTATGCCTGTGCCGCCGCGATCACCGGCGGCGATGTCATGCTCCAGGGCGCGCGGATCGAGGACATGGAAGCGACCGTGCAGGCGCTGCGTGATGCCGGCGTTCATGTCGAGCCGCGCAAGGGCGGCATTTACGTGGCTGCCGATGGGCCGCTGAAGCCGGTAACGCTCTCGACCGCGCCTTATCCCGGCTTTGCCACCGACATGCAGGCACAGCTGATGGCCATGCTGTGCCTTGCCAAGGGGTCTTCGGTGCTGACCGAGACGATCTTCGAGAACCGCTACATGCACGTGCCGGAACTGAACCGCATGGGCGCGCGGATCGAGACCAAGGGCCGCACCGCCGTGGTCCATGGCGTCGACAAGCTGACCGGGGCTGAAGTCATGGCGACCGACTTGCGCGCTTCGATGAGCCTGGTGATTGCCGGCCTTGCCGCCGAGGGCGAAACCCAGGTGCATCGCCTCTATCACCTCGACCGAGGGTATGAGCGGCTTGAGGAGAAGCTATCGCTGCTGGGTGCCGAGATCGATCGCGTCGGGGGCGACTGACGAGCGGGATCAGTCCAGCCGCACCTTGCCGCGTCCAGCCTTTACGGCGCTCCTGATCTTCTTGCCCGCCAGCCGCTCGGTCTTGCCGACGCGGTTGAGGCGGGACTTGGCGCGCTTGGTCGGCAGGTTGCACGCCTCACGCAGCAGCTCTGACAGCCGCTTCCTCGCATCCTCGCGGTTCTGCTCCTGCGTGCGATAGCTGCGCGCGGTCAGGACGATCTCCCCCTTCGCCGTCATCTTGCTGCCGGCGAGGGTCTTGAGGCGGTGGAAGATCTCTGGCGGCAGCCGCAGCATGAAAACGTCGAGCCGCAACTGTACCGCGGTCGCCACCTTGTTGACGTTCTGCCCGCCGGGGCCAGCCGAGGCGATGAAGCTCTCCTCGACCAGCGTCAGCGCGTGGGCGACGAGAGCATCGGGCGACATGTCAGGCCCCGATGTCCGGAAGATCAGTGTCCGGTTGCTCAGGAGCAGGCAGTTCGAACCCGAACGCCGCAAAATCGAGCGGCATTGGCGAATAGGCGTCGATCGGTGGCTTGCCGTCGCGCTTCACCACCAATTCCGAGGCGTGCAGCATGGTGCGCCAGGCAAGCTTGCCATCGCCGTAGATCGGATCGCCGACCAGTGCGTGGCCAAGCCCGGCGAGGGCGTGGATGCGGATCTGGTGGGTGCGGCCGGTCTCGGGGCGGAATTCCACCAGCGTCAAGCCGGGCTTGCGCGACAGCACTTTCCAGTGCGTGACGGCTGGCTTGCCCTTCTTCGCCGGGATCATGCGCCAGCCCTTCTCGGCCGAGCTGATCTTGGACAGGGCGAGTTCGATCGTGCCGCTTTCGCCCTGCACTTCGCCAGCGACGATGCCGAGATAGACCTTGTCCACCTCACGCGCTTCGAACGCGGCGGAAAAGCGCTTCAGCGCCTTGGGATTGCGGGCGAGGAGCAGGCAGCCGGAGGTGTCCTGATCGAGCCGGTGAACAGGCTGCGGCTCGCGCTGGAAGCCGAAGCGCAAGGCGTCGAGATGGTTCTCGAGACTGTCGCCACCAGCGCGGGGCGGGTCGAGCGGCAGGCCCGCAGGCTTGTCGATCACCAGCGCTTCGCCGTCTTCGAACAGGATGGAAAAGTCGATCACGCTACCGCCTTTGCTATACGCCGCAGCGCTTCTTCGAGTTTGGATTCATCGGCCGCGAAGCTGATGCGGAAGCCGTCCTTGCCGCCGAAGGCCGAGGCAGGGACAACCGCCACGCCGCTTTCAAGCAGGTGGAGGCACAGCGCCTCGTCATCTCCGAACCGTGCCATCAGTGGCGCGGCATCGACCATGCAATAGAACGCGCCGTCGGGGATCGGGGTCGAGAGGCCGGGGATCGCGTTGATTGCGGCACAGACCATGTCACGCCGCGCGCGGAAGCGTTCGCGCCAGTCGACCAGGAACTCCTGCGGGCCTTCGAATGCGGCGACGGCAGCGGCCTGCGAAATAGAGGCGGGATTGCCCGACGAGTGTGATTGCAGCCGCCCCATCGCGCCGATCAGCCAGGCGGGGCCTGCCGATACGCCGATGCGGAAGCCGGTCATGGCGTGGCTCTTGGACACGCCGGAAACCGTCAGGATACGGTCGGCAAGGTCCGGGCATTCCACGGCGAGCGTGGCGTGAAGGCCCTCGCCATAGCGGAGTGGTGCGTAGATGTCGTCGCTCATCACCAGCACCCGCGGATGGCGGCGCAGCACTTCGCCCAGCGCGCGCAACTCCTCGGCAGGATAGGTCGCGCCGGTGGGGTTGCCGGGGCTGTTGAGCAGCAGCCAGCGGGTGGCAGGGGTGATCGCGGCTTCTAGTTGCTCGGTCGTGATGCGGAAGCCGCCCGCAGCATCGGTCGGCAGGTCCACGACTTCGGCGCCTGCAAAGCGCACGATTTCGGGGTAGCTGACCCACCATGGCGAGGGGATCAGCACTTCGTCGCCCGGATCGAGCGTGGCGAGCAGCGCGTGGAAGATCGCCTGCTTGCCGCCTGCGCTGACGATCACCTGCGAAGGTGGCACCGCGATGCCGAGATCGCGCCTGAAATGCAGCGCCGCCGCCTCGCGCAAACGCTGCGTGCCGACGACGGCGGTGTACTTGGTATCGCCCGCATCCAATGCATCCTTGGCCGCCTGCACGACATGCGCCGGGGTGGCAAAGTCCGGCTCGCCGACCGAGAGCGAGATCACGTCGCGCCCCTCGGCCCGCAGCTGGATGGCGCGGTCGGTGATGGCGGTGGTCTGCGATGGCGCGATCCGCGCGAGGGCTTTTGAAAGCTGGGTCATAGGGTTCAGGAGCCGAGCAGTTGCGCCGGGATCAGTCCGCGCAGGGCATTGCCGACAAGGAACCCCCCCGCGAGATCATCCAGCGTCAGGTCGGCCTCTTCAGCGCGTCCGGCCTCGATCAACGAACGGCGCAGCACGCCCGGCAGCAGGCCGAGGTCGGCGCGAGGGGTGAGCAGCTTGCCATCGCGTTCGACGAAAATGTTGGTGAAGGTGCCTTCGGTGATCAGGCCATCGTCGCGCAGGAACAGCGCCTCGCCAGCGCCAGCCTTCTTTGCGGCGGCAAGGCCGGCTTCGTAGAAGGCGCGGTCGGTGGTCTTGTGGCGCAGGCGCCAGTCGCCGTCTGAGACTGGCAGGGGCAGCACTGCGCAGGTCAGGCTTTCGAGCGGCGCGGGCATGGGCGAAGCGTCAAGCGCATGGGCGCCGCCCTTCGATGCGACGAGCCGCACTTTCGCGGGCGCATCAAGATCGAAGCACAGCGCGTGGATGGCGTTGCGCACGGCGTGGCGATCGAAGCTGAAGCCCAGTGCCAGCGCGCTCGCCTTCATGCGTTCGAGGTGCAGTTCGAGCAGCTCGATGCCCTTGGCGGGATCGAAGGCCATCGTTTCGATCAGGTCGGCATGGCCGGCAGACAAGCGCAAGAAATTTCCCTTCACCACGCATTCGCGCCATTCGCCGATCATCGCGGAATCGGCGACCACGGCCGACCCCACCCCCATCACGGCGCGACCGTCCGGCGAGAGGCGCACCGTGCGGATTGCCACATTGAAGGCAGCATCGCCAGAGGGGTCTATGCGTCCGATCGAACCGCAGTAGAGCCCCCGAGCATCGCGCTCTGCCTGGTGGATGATCTCCATCGCGCGGATCTTGGGCGCGCCGGTGATCGAGCCGCAGGGGAAGATCGCGCGGAGCAGGCTGCGCACGTCCTGGCCAGAATCCAACTCTGCCCGAACTGTCGTGACCATCTGGTGAACTGTCGGGTATGTCTCGATGGCAAACGGGGACTCGACGCGCACCGAACCGGGGCGTGACACGCGCGCCAGGTCGTTGCGCATCAGGTCGACGATCATCAGATTCTCGGCGCGGTCCTTCACGCTGGCGGAAAGGTCCGCCTTGAACCGTGCATCCTCTTCCGGAGTGCTCCCGCGCGGAGCGGTGCCCTTCATCGGGCGGACGCGGGCTTCGCCGTTCGCAAGCTTGAAGAACAGTTCGGGCGAGAACGACAGGTGCCAGTGCGAACCGTCCCAGATCACCCCGCCATACCCGGCGCCGGCATCTGCCCGGACGTCGGCATAGATCGCCAGCGGGTCGCCGTCCCATGTACCGGCGAGCGGAAAAGTGAGGTTGGCCTGATAGATGTCGCCCGCGCGGATCGCTTCCTGCACGAGATTGAAGGCGCGTGCATAGCCGCCCGAGGAAATCGCCGCGCCCATCGGGCCGAGCCTGCCCGAGCCCGTGGCGGTGGTGGCAAGCCAGCGTTCGACTTCGGCGCTGGCCATGCGCGTGACCTTGCCGAAGCGGGCGAACCACACCAGCGGCCCTGCGGCACCAGTGCGCTCTGCGGCCAAAGGGGCGAGGCGGGGTTCGAGCGCGAGCCCGGCCTCGTAGGCGAGGTAGCCCGCCCAGTCGCCCGGCGTGGCGGCGATTTGTGCCAGCGCCGCTTCGACTTCGTCAGCCCGGCGTGCGACGACGAGTTCGAGCACGTCTTCGTAGAGGCGCGCATCGCTGGCGCCCTCGGTGCGGGCGTCGTCTAGCAGGATGAAGGGGGCGCGGGTCATAGGCTTGGGGGCGCTCTAGCCGTTCCCCGCTCCGGATGCAAAAACCCCTCGCAAGGCGCGCGGTCGCGGCATAGTCTCGTGCCAAACGAATGGGGTGTTCTGGATGGAAGACATTTATCTCGGCCTCGGCTCCAACGGCGAACGGCAGGTGCTACGCCTTGGCCGCGCCAACCGCCACGGGCTGATCGCGGGCGCGACCGGGACCGGCAAGACGGTGACGCTGCAGGGCATTGCCGAACAGTTCTCGGCGCGCGGCGTACCCGTGTTCATGGCCGACGTGAAAGGCGACCTTGCGGGCATCGCCATGCCCGGCAGCCCGACCTTCAAGCACGCCGCCAGCCTTGAAGCGCGCGCCAAGGAACTGGGCATCGAGGACTACGCCTATTCCGACAATCCGGCGGTGTTCTGGGACCTCTATGGCGAGAGCGGCCACCCGATCCGCACCACGATTTCGGAAATGGGGCCGCTGCTGCTCTCGCGCCTGATGGGGCTGAACGAGACGCAGGAAGGCGTGCTCAACATCGCTTTCCGCTATGCCGATGACAATGGGCTGCTGCTGATCGACCTGCCTGACCTGCAATCCGTGCTGGTCGCCTGTGCCGAGAACGCCAGCGCGCTTGCCACGCGTTACGGCAATGTCTCCAAAGCCAGCGTCGGCACGATCCAGCGGCAGTTGCTCGCGTTCGAAAGCCAGGGCGCCGACCGCTTCTTCGGTGAACCGGCGTTCGAGGTGAACGATTTCCTGAAAGTGGACGAGCAGGGGCGCGGCATGGTCAACGTGCTCGCCGCTGACAAGCTGATGCAGAGCCCCAAGCTCTATGCCACGTTCCTGCTGTGGCTGCTGTCCGAACTGTTCGAGGCGCTGCCCGAAGTCGGCGATCCGGAAAAGCCGTGCCTGGTGTTCTTCTTCGACGAGGCGCACCTGCTGTTCGACGATGCCCCGCAGGCGCTGATGGAGAAGGTGGAGCAGGTGGTGCGCCTGATCCGTTCCAAGGGCGTGGGCGTCTATTTCGTCACGCAGAACCCGATCGACATTCCGGAGAAGATCGCAGGCCAGCTTGGCAACCGCGTGCAGCACGCGCTGCGGGCATTCACCCCGCGCGACCAGAAGGCGATCCGCGCGGCGGCCGAGACCTTCCGCATCAACAAGGACCTCGATGTCGAAACGGTCATCACCGAACTGAAAGTCGGCGAGGCGCTGGTCTCGACGCTGGACGATGACGGCGCGCCTTCGGTCGTCCAGCGCACGCTGATCGCCCCGCCGCGCTCGCGCCTCGGGCCGCTCAGCCCAAAGGAGCGCGCGGTGATCCAGTCGGTCAGCCCGTTCGACGGAAAGTACGATACGGCGGTGAACCGCGAATCCGCCGCCGAAGTTCTGGCGCAGAAGGCGGCTGACGCGGCAGCGGCGGCACAGCAGGTGGAGGAGCAGGGCGAAGAAGCACAACGCGCCTCCCCGCGCCGGACCACGACGATGTGGGAGAAGGCTGGCAAGGCGGCGGCGGGCGCGGTGGCGTCATCCGCAGGCGCAGTGATCGCCGCCAGCATCACCGGCAAGAAATCCCGCGCGGCACCGGTGGCCTCGGGGGTGACCGCAATGGTCGGCTCGATCGCCACGTCGATCGGCGGCGAGGCCCTGGGCCGTTTCGCGCGGGGGATTCTGGGCGGGCTGTTGCGTTAAGCCGCGCGCTGCGTGGAATTCCGCTTTGACCCGAGCAGTCACCTTTCGGCCACTATGCGCCGAAAGCTGACTTTCTGGATGCGACCCCATTGCCGGCTTAAAACCCATGCTATAGCCAAACTACGAAACTGGCCGAAGGGGTGATCCTTGTGCGTGAAAGCCCGGAGTGGTGGTGGATAAAAGGTCGGCGTTACATAACCTTAGTCATTTTACTTATTTTTGCTGCGGCATGGATTATCCGGTTAATCTTAGAAGAGGTAGCTGAGACCAACGGCAGCTAACCACCCATTGCTGCCATTCGCTCCGCTGGCAGTGAGTCGCGATAGTGGTCGTCCATTCAAGACGAACCTCATCCGCTCACCCTGAGCCTGTCGAAGGGTGCTGGCGCAGCGGCTGCGCCGGGTGCTTCGACAAGCTCAGCATGAGCGGGGCTTGTTTTAGAGTGGAAGGAGTTTAGGCCCGCTTCCCATTCGTCATTGCGAGCCGCCGAAGGCGGAGAAGCAATCCAGGGCGGTTTAAGCGGCTCTGGATTGCTTCGTCGCTGCGCTCCTCGCAATGACGAGGGATAGGCCCTTACTTCTTCTTCGCGTTCTGCCAGTCGGTCAGGCCCTTGATGAACTGCGGGCGGGTGCGGGCCTTTTCGGTCAGCATTCCGATCACGCGGTCCACCGGGCGGGCGGCTTCGGCGGGGACCGTGGCCTTGAACGCCTTGAGCTTTTCGATCATCGCCGGATCGTTCGATTGCCCGCCGAGGCTGGCGATGAAGGTCACGCGGCTTTGCGCATCGACCAGCGATTCGATCTTCTCGCGGTTGGTCAACGCGAAGTCGTAGGTCTCGTCCGGGTGCAGGCCCGCCGAGGCGACGATCATCGCCGCGCTGGTGGTCTTGCCCGGCGCGTCGGTCAGCGCAAGCTCACGCGCCGCCTTGGCCAGCGAGGCATCGGCGGGGCGGCCGAGCAGGGTGTAGAGGAACTGGCGTTCCACCGCGCTGTTGCTGGCCGCGGCCATGGCCTTGATCGCGTCCCAATCGGCCTTGGTGGCGTTGCGGGCGACGATGTTGAGCCAGGTCGTCTTTAGCGGACCGTCGAGCGCCTTGGGGTTGCTGGCGAGCATGGCGAAGCGGCGGCGCGCTTCGGCGACAACGTCAGGATCGCCCATCGTGCCGAAGCCCGCAATCAGCGTAGAGCGCAGGTCGGCGTCACGCAGGGGCTCGTCCGCCTTGGGCTCGAAGCCCAATGCCATCAAGCGCGGCTTGTAGGTGCCTGCGACCTTGCCATAGAGCTTCTTCTGCGCGGCCGGATCCTTGTCGAGCACGCGCCATGCGCCGACGAAATCGCCGAAAGCATTGCCGAGTACGACCGGATTGGCATTGCCGGGGATCGCCGCCAGCAGATCGAACGCCGGACCATAGGGCTGGTAGCCGCTGGACGAGAGTGCAAGGTTGTCGGCAATCAGGCCCATCTGGTCGACCGGCTGGAGCGTCGGCATGGCCTTCTTCAGCGAGTCGAGCATCTTGGGCGTGTAGAGCGAGCGGTAGTAGCCAAGCTGGCCCGCGTTGATCACGATCGGGCCGCAGCCATTGACCGTCACCGTCGCCTTGCCGCCATCAAGGATCGTGCGCACCGGCTCGCCGGAGCCCGCCGAGACGATCAGCGGCACCTTCCACTGCTGCGGCTTGGTAGCGACTTCGTCCTTGCGGTCGACGCTGAATTCGCTCTGTTCGAGGTTCAGCGTGGCCACGCCCTTCTTGCAGGTCATGCCGGTGACCTTGACCAGCGGGATGCCGGGCTTGGTGGTGAAATCGGCGGCGATGGCGGTGAGGCCGGGGGCGCCGGCCTTTTCGATTGCCTGCCACAGGTCCTTCGAGCGGGTGTTGCCGAACTTGTGATCGCGCATGTAGGCGCGCAGGCCATCGCGCCAGACGTTTTCGCCCGCGAACGCCTCGAGCATCGAGATGACCGCTTCGCCCTTCTGGTAGGTGATCGCGTCGAAGGCCTGGTTGGTCTCGTCGACGGTCTTGATCTCCTGCACGATCGGGTGCGTGGTCTTGAAGCCATCAAGGCCCATCGCCGCATCGCGCCCGTTCACGCGCTCGAGCAGCGGGAACCAGTCGGGGTGGAAGTGGGCGGTGGCCTTGGTTTCCATCCAGCTGGCGAAGCCCTCGTTGAGCCAGAGGTCTTCCCACCAGGCCATGGTCACGAGGTTGCCGAACCACTGGTGCGCCACTTCGTGCGCCTGCGTGGTGACGATGTTCTGGCGGGCGGCGGCGCTGGTGATGGCGGGATCGTTGAGCAGGATGCGCTCGAACGTCAGGATCGCGCCCCAGTTTTCCATGGCCGAGAAGAACTGCGACTGGCCAGGTGCGGCGATGTTGTCGATCTTGGGCAGCGGATAGGGCTGGCCGAAGTATTCGGAATAGTAGGGGATCAGCGGCGCGAGTTCGTCCAGCGCGAAACGGGCCTGCTCGCCGCTGCCCTTGGGCGCGACGATGCCAGCCTGAACGCCGGGGGCGGCTTCCTTGGTCATCCGCTCCCAGTCGCCCAGGCCGAAGAACAGGAGGTACGAAGACATCTTCGGGCTGGTGCCGAAGGTCACGCGCTTCATGCCACCCGCAAGCGGCTCTTCCTTGGCGATCGGCATGTTGCTGACGGCCATCTGCGTGGCGGGGACGACGGCCGAGAGGTCGAACGTGGCCTTGTAGATCGGCTCGTCGAACATCGGGGCGAAGCGGCGGGCGTCGGGCGCTTCGAACTGCGTGAACAGGCCGCGCACCTCCTTGCCGGTCACCTTGTCAGGATAGTCGAGCGCGAAGAGGCCATTGGCCTGCGTGTTGATGATCCCCGAATAGCTGGTGTCGAGGCGGTACTTGCCGGGCGCGAGCGGCGCGGCGGCGGTGAAGGTCGCGGTCTGGCGCTTTTCGTCCATCGTCACGGTGACGGGCATGGCTGCCCCGCCTGCGGGCGTGAGCGTGGCGGTGGTGATCTTGAGGTCCAGCGCGTGGAGCGTCAGCGCGGGGGTCGCTTCGGTGACTTCGAGATCGACCGAGGACGTGCCGGTGAAGGTCAGGGCCTTGGCATCGGGGGTGATCGAGATGGTGTAGTGCGAGGGGTGGGCGACGCGGGGAAGGTCAGTGTGGACGCCCGCTGCAGCCGAAGGATTGAGCGGGGCCTGCGCGGTGGCGGGCACGGCCGCCGTGGCAACGGCAAGGGCGAAAGCGGAAACAAAAGAAATGGTACGCATGCCGATCATGACTCCCCGGCGCAATGAAGATTGGTTGCAGTAGCAACCGGTCGTCGCCTGCGCGACTCCTTTCGACGAACGACAGGTGCGCGCCGACGAATGTCGGTTGACTATCGGGCCGGCGATGATCGGGCGGTTAACCGAGCGGCAGGCGCATGGTTGCGGTGAGTCCGGCAATGCCGTCCTGGCCGCGACGGTTGGCGAGCGTCAGCGTGCCGCCGTGCTGGTCGGCAATCGCGCGGGCGAGCGTGAGGCCGAGCCCGGTGCCGCCGGTGCCGCTGTTGCGCGATGCCTCAAGGCGGGTGAACGGCTCCATCATCCGCGCAATCTCGTGCTCGGGGATGCCCGGGCCATCGTCTTCGATCCGCAGCACGGCCTCGCGGCCTTCGCGGGTGAGCGTGATGCGGGCGCGTTCGCCATAGCGCATGGCGTTCGAGACGAGGTTGCGCAAGGCGCGCCGCATCCAGGTGGCGCGTACGGGCAGGACGACGCGGTCGGTGTCGCCCAGTTCCACCGGTTCGCCCATGTCCTCGAATTCGCCGATCACGTCGGCGACGAGGGCGGAGAGTTCGGTCGGTTCCAGCGGGTCCGACGGACGGCCGACGCGGGCGAGCGAGAGGATATCGTCGAGCGAGCGATTGATGTCCTCGATCGTGGCGGCCATGCGGGCGCGCTCGACATCATCGTCGACCGCCTCGATCCGCACGCGCAGTGCGGCCAGGGGAGTCTTCAAGTCATGCCCGATCGCGCCGAGCATGACGTCCTTCTCATCGAGCATCGCGGCGATGCGGCCTTCCATCGCGTTGTGCGCGACGATCAGGCGCTGAATATCTTCAGGACCCTCCGGCTGGAGCTGGCCATCCAGAGTGCGATTGCCGGCGAAATCCTCGACCCGGCGCGTGAGGGCCTTCAATGGGCGGGCCATGTGCCGCAGGATCAGCGCCATGGTGCCGACCAGCACGAGGTAGAGCACGATTGTCTGACCGACGAGGGGAGCCAGCACGCGCATTTCACCGCCTTCGGTGAACACACGGGTCGAAGTCCAGCCGCCTGACGGGCTGCGGATCGAGGCAATGACCAGGCGGGGCATTGGCTCCTTCGAGACCAGTTCCAGCTTGCGGCGGTTGCGGCTCCAGAATTCGAGGCTGGGACCATCGCGCATGGGATCGCGTTCGAAGACCAGCACTTCGGCGGTCTCCACCCCTTGCGCGTTCAGGACTTCGCTCAGTTCGTGCTCCACGCGCGGCAGGCGCCGCTCGCCGGGGCGATGGAGCGATTGTTGCGAATGTTCGATGCGGAAGGGCGGCGGCGCGCGATCGTCTGAATCCCCACGATGGTGGCGACGTTCCTCAGGGCTGGGGCCGATCAGCCGAAATGCGGCCGAACTGACCATCGACACCTCGCGCCGGTGGTTCTGTTCCTTCCAGAGCAGCACGGCCGAAATGGTCTGCGCCACCAGCAGCGCAAGCGCGATGGCGAGCAGGACCTGGCCCTGAAGGCTGCGCGGCCAGAAGCGGAGGCGCTGCACCGGTGGTCAGCTTTCGTCAGCAGTGGCGGGGCGCTTGCGCACCTCGGCAGCAAGCATGTAGCCGCCGCCCCACACTGTCTGGATCAGTTGCGGATTGCGGCTGTCGACTTCCACCTTGCGGCGCAGGCGCGAGATCTGGTTGTCCACGGCGCGGTCGAACAGATGCGCCTCGCGGCCCTGCACCATGTCGAGCAGGCGATCGCGGTCCAGCACCTGACGGGGATGATCGAGGAAGGCCATGAGCAGGCGGAACTCGGCCGAGGAAATGGCGACGACTGCGCCTTCGCGGTCGATCAGGCGGCGCTTGAGCGGATCGAGCCGCCAGCCTTCGAATTCGTAGATGACCGCGTCCGAAACCTCGCTCGACTGCTTGGTCGCGCGGCGCAGGACCGAGCGGATGCGCGCGACAAGCTCGCGCGGATCGAACGGCTTCACGACATAATCGTCGGCGCCGATCTCCAGCCCGACGATGCGGTCGGTGGATTCACCCTTGGCGGTGATGAAGATGACGGGCAGGCGCTTGGCCTCGACCAGATGGCGACAGAGCGAGAGGCCGTCTTCGCCCGGCATCATGATGTCGAGCAGCACGAGATCGCAGCCCGCTTCAAGCAGGCGGCTACGGGCTTCGGCGGCAGTGGCGGCCTGGGTCACGACAAACCCCTGCCGGACCAGATAGTCCGCCAGGGGTTCGCGCAGCGCAGGTTCGTCATCGACCAGGAGCAGTCGGATCGGCGCTTCGTTCATCGCAGTTTAGTTAGCCGGAGCGGGTGGCGGAGGTCCATCACCCATTGCGCCCATGTGTCCGCCCATGGGACCGCGATGCGCGCCCTTCATCTTGCCCATCATGGTTTTCATCGCGGCGCGACGCTCTTCAGGCGTGATCTTGCCGTCCTTGTTGGCGTCGGCCATGTCGAAGTGCCCCTTCACGCCAGCATCGAATTCGGCGCGGGTGACGGTGCCATCCTTGTTGGCATCGGCCATCATCGCCATGTGGCCGCCCATCATCATGCCGCGCATGCCGTGACCGCGGTGATCCTTGCGATCACCATCACGACCTTCGGGGCCCTTCATCTGCTGGTGGTGAGCGATGAATTCGGCCTGGCTGATCGAACCGTTCTTGTCGGTGTCGATCCTGGCGAACTGTTCGGCCCACTTGGCGCTCTTGTCAGCCTGGTCGAGCTTGCCGTCCTTGTTGACGTCGAGCTTGGCCCACATGTCATCGGACTTGGCCTTGGCCTCGGTCCAGGTGATGGTCTTGTCGCCATCGGCATCCATCTTCTGCGCAAAGGCAGGCGAGGCGGCGTAGAGCGCGAGCGAGGCCGTGGCGGTCACCGCAGCGGCGGCCGCAATATGGAATTTCTTCATCGGTTCGTTCCCGTCAGGAGAGAGGGAGGAGACTGCGGCCGCCATGCTCAGCAAGGAGAGGGGGAGGGATGCCTTGCTCAGGGGGGGACTGAAAGCCGGCGACCGCAGTTCCTGTAGTCCCTATCTAGGCGCAGCTTGTCGCGCGACTATGCCGGGGACGCGGGTTTATTGTCGCAATTTGTCGCGTCTGCACCGGGGCGTTCATCCGCGTGCAATCACGAACCGAACTCCCGCCGTTCAGCCCATCACGAAGGCGTTGAGCTTGTTGCCATCAGGGTCGCGGAAATAGGCGGCATAGAAGCCGCCACCGCGCAGGCCCGGCTGGCCCTCGCACGTGCCGCCATGGGCGAGAGCGATGGCGTGGAGGCGGCCGACCTGCTCCTTGTCACTGGCCTGAAGCGCGACCATCACGCCGTTGCCGACGGTGGCGGGCTGGCCGTCGAACGGCTTCATCGCCGCGATACCGGCAGCGCCATCGGGTACGCCCCAGGCGATGCCGGTTTCGAACTCCATCATCCGGCCGACGCGCATCTCCGCCGCGATGGCATCGTAGAAGGCCGCAGCACGGGGCAGGTCATTGGTGCCGACAGTGACATATCCGATCATCGCATTGTTCCTCATCCACGATTCGATAAGGAACAATACGTGAACGTGGGCGGCGTCACAAGGGCGCGCAGGCGGCGTCCAGCCATGCCAGATCATCACCGGAAAGCTGCGGGGCGAGCACCTTGCGCACCTTGGCGTGATAGGTGTCGAGCCACTCGCGCTCTTCTGCCGAAAGTAGTGCGACTTCGACCAGATCGCGGGCTATCGGCGCGAAGGTCAGCGTCTCGAAGCCGTAGAACTCGCCCTCCGCCCCGGCGATGTCGCGCTTCTCGACGAGCACGAGGTTTTCGATGCGGATGCCGTACTCGCCGGTCTTGTAGTAGCCCGGCTCGTTCGAGAGGATCATGCCCGGCATCAGCGGCTGTCCGGTGCCCGCCTGACCGCCGCTGGCCTTGGCGATGCGTTGCGGTCCTTCGTGGACGGCGAGGAAGCTGCCGACGCCGTGGCCGGTGCCGTGGGCGTAATCAAGGCCTGCCATCCACAGGAACTGGCGGGCAAAGCTGTCGAGCTGGCTGCCCGCCGTGCCCTTGGGGAAGACGGCGCGGGCGAGTGCAATGTGGCCCTTGAGCACGCGGGTGAAGCGGTCCTTGACCTCTGCATGCGGTGCATCGGGGCCGACCCAGACGGTGCGGGTAATGTCGGTGGTGCCATCGACGTACTGCCCGCCCGAATCGACGAGGTAGACGCTGTTGGGCTCGAGCGTGCGGCTGGTTTCCTCGCTGACGCGGTAGTGCACGACGGCCCCGTTCGGCCCGGCGCCCGAGATCGTGTCGAATGACAGATCCTTGAGCAGCCCGCCCTCGGCGCGGAAGGCCTGCAGGCGGTCGGCGGCGGAAAGCTCGGTAACGCCGCCCTTGGGCGCTTCGACCTCGATCCAGCGCAGGAAGCGGGCGATGGCCGCACCATCGCGGGCCTGCGCGGCGCGGTGGCCGGCCTGTTCGACCTCGTTCTTGATCGCCTTGGGCAGCACGACCGGGTCGGTCACGGCGACGGCCTCGGCGCCGGCCTGATAGAGCGCATGGAAGATTGCCGCCACCGAGCGTTCGGGATCAACCGCGACCTTGCGCCCTTTCATCTCGCCAAGAGCATGCACAAAGCGTTTGCGCGGGTGGACCCGAACCGCATTGCCGAGATGGGCGATCAATTCAGGCGTGACCTTTTCAGGCGCGATGAACAGGTCGGCCGTGCCATCGGCATTGGCGATGACGAACGACAGCGCGACCGGCGTGTGATCGACGTCGGTGCCACGAATGTTGAGCAGCCATGCCACCGAATCGAGCGCGGTGATCACGGTCGCGTCATAGCCATTGCTGCTGAGCCACTCGGCCACGGCGGCGCGCTTTTCGTGCGCAGATTGTCCGGCGTGTTCGTCGGCGTGGGGCACGGCGATAGCAAGCGATCGTTCCGGTTGATCCTGCCACACGGCGTCTACCGGATTGTGCGCCACCGGAACAAGGGCCGCATCGCGCTTGTCGAGCGCGGCGCAGACGGATTCGACCCAGCCCTCGGAATGCAGCCAGGCATCATAGCCGATCTTCGCCCCTTGCGGAGCATGCTGCCCGAGCCATTGCGCGACGCTGGTCTGCGGAACCGACTGGTACGACCACAGCTTGCCATCGACCTGATCGCGCACCTGCAAGGTGTAGCGCCCATCGACGAAGATCGCGGCTTCATTTGCCAGCACCACCGCTGCGCCGGCAGAGCCGCCGAAGCCGGTCAGCCATTCCAGCCGCTGCGCATAGGCGCCAACGTATTCGCTCATGTGCTCGTCGGAAATCGGGATGACGAAGCCGTCGAGGCCGTCTTTCGCCAGCTGCTTTCGCAAGGCATCGAGGCGGGCTTCGTGAGTGTGCATCAGCATGGGATAAGGTCCTGAATGTGGGCGGCCCGCCTTGCGGGCATCATGCGCGCAACATAGATGCGAGGGATGAGCATTGCCACACCTCCCGTCGCCGCCAAGGTTCCGCACAGCTTCTCGCACCACGGCCTGACCGTATCCGACGATTACGCGTGGCTGCGCGATCCCGGTTATCCAGAGGTGAAGGACAAGGCGATCCTTGAACATCTCAACGCAGAGAATGCCTGGTTCGAAGCCCGCATGGGCGAACGCAAGCCGGTGATCGACGCGCTGTTCAAGGAAATGCGCGCGCGGATCAAGGAGGCAGACAAGTCGGTCCCGCAGAAGGATGGCGATTTCCTCTACTGGATCGAGTTCGAGGAAGGCGCCGAATACAAGAAGTGGTGGCGCCGCCCGGTTGGCGCGCCCGACGATGGCAGCGCGGACGAACTGATTCTCGATGAAGTCGCCCTGGCGGAGGGCAAGGACTACTTCCGCCTTGGCGCGATTGCGGTGTCGAAGGACGGGACGAAGCTCGCCTGGTCGGTGGATGACAACGGCTCTGAACGCTTCACGGCCCGCATCAAGATCATCGCCACCGGCGAGGTCTTGCCCGACGAGATCCCCGGCACGCTTTCCGGACTGATCTGGGTGAAGGACGAC
Organism: Novosphingobium sp. BL-A-41-Hi4B-X5A; assembly: GCF_055521705.1. Taxonomy (NCBI): domain Bacteria; kingdom Pseudomonadati; phylum Pseudomonadota; class Alphaproteobacteria; order Sphingomonadales; family Sphingomonadaceae; genus Novosphingobium; species Novosphingobium sp. BL-A-41-Hi4B-X5A. Next base: position 2,557,212 of record NZ_CM145500.1, read on the forward strand.
ACCGGCCTTGTCTACAGCCTCGCCAACGAGAACTGGCGGACGGACAATGCGCGCCTGCACTGGATCGGCCAGCCGCTGGAAAACGACGTCGAACTCTATCACGAGGATGACGAAGGCTTCCGCGTCGGCGCGTCGCTTTCGGCGAACGAGAAGTGGCTGATCATCTCGACCGGGGACCACGAGACCGGCGAAGTGCGGCTGGTTCCTGCCGACGATCCGCTGGCCGAACCGCTGCTGGTCAAGCCGCGCCGGAAGGGCGTGGAGTACGATGTCGATGAGCGCGATGGCGTTCTCTACATCCACGCCAACGACACCCACGAGAACTTCCGTTTGGCGACGGCGCCGCTGTCCGATCCCGGCAACTGGACCACGCTGATCGAGGGGACGGACGAATTCTACCTCACCGGGTTCGACCTGTTCCGCAATTTCTACGTCACCGAAGGCCGGGTGCGCGGGCTGGATCGCATCGAGGTACGCTACTACGACGATCCTTCGCGCGTCGAACCGATAGAATTTCCCGAAGCGAGCTACGAGGCCTCGCTGGGCGACAATCCCGAATGGGACATGAGCGTACTGCGGGTGGGCTATGAATCGATGGTCAGCCCGGCCTCGTCCTACGACTACGACGTGGCGACACGCAGCCTGACCCTGCTGAAGGTGCAGGAAATCCCGAGCGGCTATGACGCCTCGCTTTACGAAACGGCGCGGCTGGAAATCGCCGCGCGTGACGGGACGATGGTCCCGGTCAGCGTGGTCTGGCGCAAGGACCGCGCGCCCGGTGGGCCGCTGCATCTTTATGGCTACGGCGCCTATGGCATCGCCATCGGCCCGGGCTTCTCGACCACGCGGCTGAGCCTGGTAGACCGCGGATTTGCCTATGCCATCGCGCATATCCGCGGCGGCGACGATCTGGGCCGCGCCTGGTACAAGGCGGGCAAGCTGGAGGCGCGGACCAACACCTTCAATGACTTCGTCGACGTGGCCAAGGGCCTGATCGAGCGTGGGTTCACGCAGGCTGGCAAGATCAGCATTTCGGGCGGCTCTGCCGGTGGCGAGCTGATGGGCGCGGTGATCAATTCCGATCCCGAGCTTTGGGGCGCAGTCGTCGCGCATGTGCCCTTTGTCGATGTGCTCAACACCATGCTCGACGAGGATCTGCCGCTGACGCCGGGCGAATGGCCGGAATGGGGCAATCCGATCGAGGACAAGGCGGCGTTCGAGCTGATCCACTCGTACTCGCCCTACGATCAGGTCAAGGCGCAAGGCTATCCGCCGCTGATGGTGACGGCGGGCCTCAACGATCCGCGCGTGACATATTGGGAGCCTGCCAAGTGGGTTGCCAAGCTGCGCGAAGTGAAGACCGACGCCAACGAGCTGATCCTCAAGACCAACATGGGCGCGGGGCACGGCGGCAAGTCGGGCCGGTTCGAAAGCTTGAAGGAAACGGCGGAGGAGTTCGCCTTCATCCTGTGGCAGCTGGGGGTGGATGCTTGAGCAATCGCTACGCCCTGACCTTCACCGCTGGCCCCGAGCACATCGACGAACTGGGCCACGTCAACAACGCGGTATGGGTGAACTGGATTCAGGACATTGCCACCGCGCATTGGTCTGCCGTGGCATCTGCCGAGCACCAGGACGCCTACGTCTGGGTCGTGACGCGGCACGAGATCGACTATCGCGGCAACATCGTCGCAGGCGAAAGCGTGAGTGCCGAGACGTTCATCCCCGAACCGCCGACCGGCGCGCGGTTCGACCGGCGCGTCGATTTCCGCAATGCAGCGGGCAAGGTCATCGTCAGCGCCAAGACCACCTGGGCGATCATCGACCGCGCATCAGGCCGGATCCTGCGCGTGCCCAAGGACGTGGCCGCGCCGTTCCTGCCATAGGGTTTCGTCCTGAGGCTTTCCATTCTGCCGGAATGGTTGCAACCATAGACGCCCCGCATGCGTTTGGCCGCAGATGCAAGGGCAGTACGTGGATAGGACGAGTGGCGCAGTCACGCCGTCAGGGCGCTATCGCGACCGCCAGCGCAGCGGGCGTGAGCGGCTGGTGCCGACCGTGCTCGCCGCATTGCTGCACATCGCGGTGCTGTGGGGCGTGATCCACGGCTTCGGCGGCGTTCCCGCCATGACAGATCTCGCCAAGGAGACGTTCACCACCAGCACCTTCGATGTGCCGCTGGAAGAACCAAAACCCACCCCGACCTCGACCACGCCCGAGCCCGCGGGCGCTTCGGGTGAGGAGGGGAAGAAGGCCAAGCCCAAGCCGGTCATCGCCAAGGCTCGCGTGCCTTCGCGGAAGGAAAATGCGCCGCCGGTCGCCTCGACCGGGCAGGACCCGCGCTCGGGCGCAGCCGCGCAGGGGCAAGGCACGGGCGGTGGTGGCGAGGGTACGGGCACCGGCAGCGGCGCCAGTGGCAACGGTTCGGGCGGAGGCCTTGCCCGCAAGGCTGAGAAGATCGCCGGCGATATCCGCTCGACCCGGGACTACCCGGTCAGCAGCCAGCAGGAACGCATTGGCAAGCGCGTGGTTATCCTGCTGACTGTCGGCACGGATGGGCGTGTGTCGTCTTGCCGTGTCTACCGTGCGAGCGGCGTGCCCGAGGCTGACGCCACGACCTGCCGTCTTGCCAGCGAGCGGTTCCGCTTCCGGCCTGCGCTTGATGCAGAAGGAAATCCGGTCACCTCCAGCTATGGCTGGGAGCAGCGCTGGTTCGAACCATGATATTGCACTGCAACATGACGAGTGATATATCCTAAGTTATACAAACGGTTGGATAGAAGACCTTTTGCGACAGCCTGCGTTACTTTCGCGCTATTTTTGTTGCATCGCAATGCAACCGGATCGCCCGCCCCGCGTTGGTTCATCGACAGTACAGCAACCGCGTCACGCGGTTTGCGACCAGCCTTCGGAAGAACCTGCACGCCATGACTCTGATCGACAATGCGTTTGGCACCGGCGACGCTTCTGCTCCCGGAGTTCTCTCTTTTCTCCGTCGCGGCCAGAAAGCGCCTTGCCGGGTTGCGCTTATCGGCGGCTATGCTCCGCGCAAATGCGGCATCGCCACTTTCACCACCGACATCTACGAACAGCTGCGTGCGCATCATTCGGATATCTCGGTCGATCTTCACGTGATAGACGATGCGCGCTCCCCGCTTGAATATCCCGGTGTGCGCGGGCTGATCCGCTCGGACCAGGCTGAGGACTATCGCGCCGCAGCCCGTCGCATGAACGAGGATGCGGTCGACGCCGTGTGGCTTCAGCATGAATACGGCATCTTCGGTGGCGCTGATGGCGACATGGTGCTTGAACTGGTCGATCGTGTGGCGGCGCCGCTGATCGTCACTCTCCACACTGTGCTTGCCGAGCCATCGGCGCATCAGCGCGAGGTGCTTGAGCATATCCTGCGCCGCGCTTCGCGGGTCATGGTAATGTCGCAGCACTCGATGGGGTTGCTGCAGGACCTTTACCACGTCGCACCAGCGCGCATCGCGGTGATCCCGCACGGTGCGCCCGATCGTCCGTTCGGTCGTGCCGAGACCTACAAGGCGCGCATTGGCCATCAGGGACGGCGCGTGATGATGACGTTCGGCCTGCTGGGGCCCGGCAAGGGCCTTGAAACCGTGATCGAGGCGCTGCCTGCGGTGGTCGAGAACCACCCGGACGTGATCTATCGCATCGTCGGCGCCACCCATCCCAACCTGGTTGTCAGCGAAGGCGAACGCTATCGTGAGAGCCTTGAGGCGCTGGCGCAGGATCTGGGCGTGGCGGCCAACATCGAATGGGACAACCGCTTCCTCGATCTGGATGAACTGCTCGACCAGCTTGAAGCCTGTGACATTTACCTCACGCCCTATCCCAACATGCAGCAGTCCACCTCCGGCACGCTGAGCTACGCGGTGGCGCTGGGCAAGGCGGTGGTCTCCACCCCTTATGTTCATGCACGCGAGCTGCTGGCCGATGGCGTCGGTGTCCTGGTCGAGCCGCGCCAGGCTGACGTGATTGCGGCAGCGGTAAACCGCCTGCTCGATGACCCCCGCGAACTGCATGCCGTGCAGAAGCGCGCTTGGGACAAAGGCCGCGAAACGATCTGGCCCCGCTTTGCCGGGGCTGCCCGCGGCTTGGTGGAGAGCGTCGTCGTCCGACCTGATCGCACCATGCCACTGCTGGCGACGCCGGGATTCTCTGGCGTTGCGGCAATGAGCGACTCCACCGGCATGCTGCAACATTCGATCCTGACGGTCCCCGACCGCCGTCACGGCTACTGCCTCGATGACAACGTGCGCGCGCTGATGCTGATGGGCGTGGCGGATTCCGTGCCGCTGGCAGAGCGCCAGCGCTGGGCCATGGTCTATGCCTCGTTCATCCAGCACGCCTGGAATCCGGAAGAGCGCGCTTTTCGCAACTTCATGAACTTTGACCGCACCTGGTGCGAACCGATCGGTTCTGCCGACAGCAATGGTCGCACGGTCTGGGCGCTGGGCAGGGCGATGAACGATGCGCCGGACGAAGGGCTGCGGCACTGGGCGGCGCAATGGTTCGACATCGCGCTTGCTCCGGTTGGCACGATGGATGCCCCGCGCACGGTTGCGTTCGTGATGCTCGGCTGCATCGAGGCCTTACGCGCCAATCCCGCGCATGGCGAAGCGCTGGCCAGCCTGCGCCACGGTGCCGAATTGCTCGCCAATCTGCTGAACGAAGCACGTCGCCCCGATTGGGCCTGGTTCGAAGCGGTGCTCAGCTATGACAACCCGCGGCTGTCTCAGGCGCTGATCGGCGCAGGGCAGGTTCTTGAGCGCGCCGACTGGATGGAAGCCGGCCTGTCCTCGCTGCGCTTCATCGCGCGCCAGCAGGTCTCGGCGCAGGGGCACTTCCGCCCCGTGGGCTCGGAAACCTTCGGGCGGCCTTACGAGAACATGCCGTTCGATCAGCAGCCACTGGAGGCTTGGGCCGCGGTCGATGCGGCGGCGAGCGCCTATGCCGCGACCGGCGACATCACCTGGCTGCGCCATGCGGAAACCGCATATCGCTGGTTCCTGGGCGGCAACGACCGCGGCGAAGTGCTTGGCGATATCGTGTCGGGCCGCTGCCGCGATGGCGTGACTCCGCAAGGCGTCAACCTCAATTGCGGCGCGGAATCGATCCTGGCGTTCCAGCTTGCGCATTACGCGATGGTGCAAATTGCGCGGCGCCCCGGATCGGCAACTCTGGCTCAGGAACCTATTTCGCCCCCTGCCATTGCCATGAAGATCAACAGCAAGGGTACGCAACAGCTTGCGGGTACTTGAACAAAGGCTTCACGCCGATCCTTCGAGGGTCGTACTTCGTCCATTCCATCTCGGCTGGCAGGGGCCCGGCGGGTCAGGCGCGCGTGCGCGCAAGCTCGTCGACGATGTCGTCTCGCTGAGCAACGATGAGGCAGATGAGGAGTACGCACGCGTGCTCCACGATTTCGAGGAGCGTCACTGGCAGACTGAGCAGCTTTTCGAGGAGCGCTATCGCCAGATGGAGGCGGTCCTAAGATTCGACGGCTCGGAATTGTCGATTCGCCGCAAGCGGCTGATCGGCGCGTACTTCTGCCACGAATATACATATGCCGCTGCGGCGCTGATGAACCCGAGCATCGTGCCGCATCCCGACCAGTCCGGCATGACTGGCGGCGCGGTACGCTTTGTCATGAGCCTGCGAGCAGTGGGCGAAGGGCACATCAGCTCGATCGTTTTCCGCGAAGGCATCGCCCTTCCTGAAGGCGATTTCGAGCTGTGGCCGCAAAGCCATTTTGCGACCGCCTTGCTGCCTGACGACAGCCTGACGGCGTGCCAGGGAGCAGATTGCGCTGTTACCCTGCATCGCCACTCGGAAAGCACGCTGTCCAACAGCGTGATCTTTCCGGTGACCGAGCAGCAACGTGGCGGTCTGGAAGACCTGCGCCTTGTCCGGTTTGACCATGGCGGTGGCGATTACGAATGGATCGGCACTTATACGGCATATTCCGGCGCGGATATCCGGTCCGAATTGCTGCGCACGCGGGATTTCCGCTCTTTCCGGCTTGAACCCATCGTCGGGCGGGCCGGTCGGAACAAGGGCATGGCGCTGTTTCCGCAGAAGGTGGGGGGGCAGTACTGCATGGTCGGCCGGCAGGATGGCAAGAACCTGTTCCTGCTCCGCTCGGACAGTCTCGAGCGCTGGGACGATGATGGCGTGCTGCTGATGGAGCCCGAATTCCCATGGGAATTCGTGCAGATCGGCAATTGCGGCAGCCCGATCCTCACGGACCACGGCTGGCTGTTGCTCACGCACGGCGTGGGTGCGATGCGCAAGTACGCGCTGGGCTGCGCATTGCTTGATCGTGATGACCCTTCGAAAGTCATCGCGCGGTCCAGCAAGCCACTGCTGACGGCTATCGACGCCGATCGTTTCGGGTATGTCCCCAACGTCGTCTATACTTGCGGTGCACTGTTGGTCGAAGACCAGTTGCTGGTGCCCTACGGCATATCCGACAGCGCCGTTGGCTTCGCCACGACTTCGGTTGGCGAGATGCTGGCAAGAATGGATGCAACTCGCTAGAACAGGGCTTCGCTGCGCTGCAGCAGGTTAAATCAAGGCAACACATGACCAAGACAGTTCCCGTGATCCTGTGCGGCGGCAGCGGCACCCGTTTGTGGCCGCGCTCGCGCAAGGCGCGGCCCAAGCCCTTCCTTCCGCTCGTTGGTGACGAGACTCTGTTTCGCGCAACCGTGCTGCGCTGCCCGGTTGGCGAAGGCTTCGGCGATCCGGTCGTCGTGACCGGGGCTGCCCATCTTGGCCATGTCGAGGAACAGCTGCCTGATCGCGGCGCTACCCGAATCATCGTCGAACCCGAAGCGCGCAACACGGCTGCCGCGATTGCCCTTGCCGCGCTGAGCCTGCCGGAAGACGCGATCATGCTGGTGTGCCCGAGCGACCATCACATCGGTGATTGCGATGCTTTCCGGGCCTCTGCGCATGAAGCGGCGGCACTGGCGCAAGCTGGCTGGCTCGTTTCCTTCGGCATCGTGCCCACTGCGCCCGAGACCGGCTTCGGCTACCTCAAGCAGGGCGAGGCGATCGATGGCACTGGCGGCCGCCGCGTCGAGCGGTTCGTCGAAAAGCCCGATCTGGCCCGCGCCATGGAGTTTCTGAGCAGCGGTGACTATGCCTGGAACGGGGGCATCTTCGCGTTCAGGGTCGGCACGTTCCTTGAGGAACTGGGGCTTCACCGGCCCGACATTCTTTCGGCAGTGCGCGAAGCTGTCGCCAAGGGACGGGAAGATGGCATGCGCTTCCACCCCGATCGCGAAGCCTTTGCCAAGGTGCCCAGCGAATCCGTCGACTATGCGGTCATGGAAAACACGTCGCGCGCGGCGATGGTCCCGGCGGAGATGGCGTGGTCGGACATCGGCAACTGGCAGGCCCTTCACGATGCGCAGGATCGCGATGAAGCGGGCAATGCCGTCCGCGGGCGGGCGGAACTGAAGGATTGCAGCAACGTACTCGTTATGAGTGATGGCCCCCGCGTTTCGGTGGTGGGCGCATCGAATCTCATGATCGTCGTCGATGGCGACGAAGTCCTCGTCTGTACGCCAGAAGGTGCGCAAGCCGTGGGCAAGCTTTCCGGAGCTGCGAACCAGTGACATTGCTGCCGAGGCGGATGGTCGAAAAACCCTGGGGCAAGGACGATCTGCCCCGGCCCTTCGAAGCCTTCTCGGGAAGGAGCATCGGCGAAATCTGGTTCGAGCCGCCGTCCGAACTTCCCTCGATCCTGGTCAAGTACATCTTCACCAGCGATGCGCTCTCGGTCCAGGTCCATCCCAGCGATGAACAGGCGAGGGAACTCGGTGAAAGCGATCGCGGGAAGGAGGAGTGCTGGCTGATCCTCGATGCAGAGCCGGGCGCGAAGCTGGGTATCGGCTTTGGCGAGGCGCTCGACGGGGAAGCGCTGCGCGCCGCAGCCCTCGATGGCAGCATCGAGGGCCTGATGGACTGGTATCCGGTCGAACGCGGGGACTTCTTCTATATCCCGGCCGGCACTGTCCACGCGATCGGCGCGGGCGTGAGCCTCATCGAGATCCAGCAGAACAGCGACATTACCTATCGCCTCTACGACTACGGCCGCCCGCGCGAGCTGCACCTCGATCAGAGCGTGGCGGTGGCCAAGGGCGGGCCGCACGAACCATCGCTCCGCCGCCACGACGTGCTGTCTACCTCGCACCAACTGGCCGACGGCAAGTACTTCACTGCCGACTGCGTGATCGGCGAGCCCGCTGCGGAAGTGCAACGGGCATACGATGGCCCATGCCTCGTCATCCCGGTCGATGCCGCCGTGGCGGTAGCGGGCGAGGCGGTGGACGTTGGCCAATGCGCCCTTGCCGCAGCTGCCGCCGACGTGGCTTTCTCTGCCTCCGGCACCTGCCTGCTCGTCCGACCGGCCTAGCTTTCTCGCGGTGGCCGGGAAAAGGGTACGCATTCATGTAATGTTATGTTGTAACATGGAGGCTTTGCCTGTATGGAGCCGCCAACGCCGCACGGTCAGCAGGCCGGCGGCTGGTCGCATACAGCAAGGACATTCCATGCGTCTTACCGCTCTCCTTCTCCTCGGCGCCGCCGCCAATGCCACGCCCGTCATGGCCCAGCAGGCTCCGGCTCCTGCCGCTGATGATCAGGGCGATACCCACGCCCAGACGCCGAAGCAGATCGTCGTCACCGCCGCCTTCAACCGCGAACGGGCCGATATCATCTCGGGCGTATCGGTCCTGCAGGGACAGGAGCTGGCGCAGGCGATCCGCCCGACCATCGGCGAGACGCTCGATCGCACACCCGGCGTCTCGGCCACCTCCTTCGGCCCCAACGCCTCGCGTCCCGTTCTGCGCGGCCTTCAGGGTGAGCGCGTGCGCATCCTGACCGACGGCATCGGTGCCTTCGACGTCTCCAACACCAGCGCCGACCACGCCGTGGTGATCGACCCGCTGCTGGCCGAGCGCATCGAAGTGCTGCGCGGCCCCGCCACGCTGCTGTTCGGCTCATCGGCCATCGGCGGCGTCGTCAACGTCATCGACAAGCGCATTCCGCGCATGGTGCCAGACGAGATCGCCCACGTCGATGCCATGGCGACCTATGGCTCGGCGGCCGACGAACGCTCGATCGGCGGGGCGGTCGACGTGCCGGTGGGCAAGCAGTTCGTCGTCCACGCCGACGGCAGCTACCTCAAGACCGGAAACTTGCGCGTCGGCGACTATGTCCTTGCCCCCTCGGCCCGCGCCGTGGCGCTGGCCAATGCCGGGACCGAAACCGACGACCAGCTGGACGAAGGCTTGGACTTTGCCGGCAACGCCGCGCTCAGGGGCCGCCTGCCGAATTCTGCCGCCGAGACCTGGACTGCAGGCGTTGGCGCGGCGCTGATCACCGATACCGGCAACCTTGGCATTTCCTACAGCCACTACGACAGCCTCTATGGCATTCCCACCCGCTACGCGATCCGCCCCGGCGAGGAACAGGAAGCCCCCCGCCTCGACGTCTCGCAGGATCGCGTGGACCTCCGCGCCGAGGTCGAGACCGGCGGCGGCTTCCTCAAGTCGATCAAGGCCCGCGCCGGGTTTGCCTCCTACCGCCACTTCGAACTGGAACCGGACGGCGGCATCGGCACCGCGTTCTACAACAAGGGCCTCGAAGGCCGCGTCGAGCTGGTCCAGGCCGATCGCGGCGCGTGGAAGGGCGCGAGCGGCGTCCAGTACTTCGCCCGCGATTTCAACGTGATCGGCGATGAAGCCTTCCTGCCCAAGAACTCCACCCAGCAGCTTGGCCTGTTCACCCTGCAGCAGCTGGATCTCGGCGCATTGAAGCTTGAAGGCGGCGCACGCTACGAACACACCGTGCTCGAAGCCAAGCCGCTGCCCGACCAGCCGCAGTTCTTCAACGGCAAGCGCTCGTTCGACACCTTCTCGGGTTCGGCCGGCGCGTCGCTGGGCTTCGCCGATGGCTGGCGCTTCGGCGTAAACCTCAGCCGCACGGTGCGCGCGCCTTCTGCCGAGGAGCTCTACGCCAATGGCCCGCATGCGGGCACGCAGGCGTTCGAAGTCGGCAGCCCCGATTTCCGCACGGAGCGCGCCTGGGGCCTCGAAGGCGTGCTGCGCGGTTCCGGCCCCGGCTACACGCTGGAGGCCTCGGTCTATCACAACTGGTTCGACAACTTCATCTACGAGAGCCTGACCGGCGCGGTGGAGGACGGCTTGCCGGTGTTCCAGTTCACGCAAGGGCGTGCGCGCTACTATGGCTTCGAACTGCAAGGCACGGTCACGCTGGCACAGGTCGGCGGGTTCGATGTGGTGGCCGATGGCGTGGCCGATTATGTCCACGCCCAGATCGAAGGCGTCGGCCCCGCACCGCGCATTCCGCCGTTGCGCCTGCTCGGCGGCTTGGGCCTCAAGGGGGAGAAGGTGGACTTGCGCGGCGAAGTCGAATGGAGCGACAGCCAGCCGCGCCTCGCCAATTTCGAGACGCCTACGGCCAGCTTCACCTTGGTCAACGCCGAAGTGAACTTCCGCCCATGGGGCAACGCGCGCCCGCTCTCCTTCGCGCTTTCGGCCAACAACATCTTCGACGTTGACGCCCGCCGCCACGCCTCGTTCCTCAAGGACTTCGCCCCCCTGGCAGGCCGCGACATACGTGTAAGTGCGAGGGTGAGCTTCTGAGAACCACGGTTCATCGCAGATAAAGCCGTGGCCCAGCAGTTTTGCCCTTCAGGGAAAACGGTGAGGTCACGGCATGAAGCGGATAGCAATTGCGGGCGCTGCTGCGCTGGTCATTCTCGGAGCAGGGCTGGCCGAGGCGCAGCCCGGCGGGCGTTTGCGCGAACGGATCGCCAAGCGCATGGAGCAGCGCGCCGAAGGCGCGGCCAAGCGTGAACGCACGCCCGGCGCGCAGACCTTCTCCTATGGCCCCGACCCGCTGCAGGTCATGGACTTCTGGGCTCCTGCCACCATCGACATCGCGCCCAAGCCCAAGGTGCCGCTGGTGCTCTACGTCCACGGCGGCGGGTGGAAGCGCGGGAGCAAGGACACCGCAATGGGCAATGCCCTGCCCGGCCACTTGCGCAATCAGGGCTATGCCTTTGCCTCGATCAACTACCGCCTCGTGCCCGCCGCGACGGTCGAGCAGCAGGCGAGCGACGTGGCTCAGGCGCTGGCATACCTGCTGGCGCGGGCGGACAAGCTGGGGATCGACCGCGGCAAGGTCGTCATCACCGGCCACAGCGCGGGCGCACACCTCGTCGCGCTGGTCGGCACGGACGAGCAATACTTGCGCAAGGCAGGCCTGTCCTTCGCCGACATCGACGGCGTGATGCCCAACGACGGCGCGGCTTATGACGTGCCCAAGCAGATGGAGCAGGCCGGTCGCATGATGGCCGACACCTACAAACAGGCCTTCGGCACAGACCCCGCCCGCCAGAAGGCCCTATCCCCCACCTACCACGCCGCCGCCCCCAACGCCCCGCGCTTCCTCCTCCTCCACGTCCAGCGCAAGGACGGCGTGGCACAGGCGCAGGAACTCGGCGCGGCGCTCAAGAAGGCGGGCGTGACCGTCGAATACGGCAGCTTCCCCGGCACCGGCCTGCAAGGCCACGCCGAAATCAACCGCAAGCTGGGCGAGGCGGATTATCCCGCGACGCCGGTTATGGATGCGTGGTTGAAGGGGGTGTTTGGGGGGTAGGTTGAGTTCGTCGCGGATGGCAGTTTCCAAACCGACCTCACCGTCGCCCCGTGCTCGACACGGGGCTTGGCTTCTCTTCCTGGCCCAGCGCTGAAGAAGAAAAGCCAAGTCCCGGATCAAATCCGGGACGATGGGTTTTGGAGTTGTGACGCTCTTGCTTCGATGGGAGGGTTGGCGCGGGAGGCAGTTGAGCGCAACGGTAGGGAATGGTTATGCAAGATCAATGACGCTCAGAGACATCCAAGCCCGCCTAGCGGAAATTCTCGCCGCAGAAGAGGAACTTACGGTAAACTGGCGGACTGTTGATCGTCTTTGCGACGAGCTAGACCGCCAGCTTGAAGCGTTCGGGATGGACACGCCAGAGATCGTGGCCCATTTTCTTTCCGACAGTGATATTCGTGCTCGTGACGCGAGATATGGTGCCGCTCAGCGCGCCGCTCTTCGCACATATCTGTCAACCGGCGATTATTTTGATGGTGTCGAGGTGCCTTGGTGGGGATGCTTGGCGCTGGCGTTAGTAGGCGCGGGTTCGATCGTGTGGGCGCTGACCTAGCCCACTGGCCGCTGTGGGGCAGTGACAGGACCGACGGCTTTCAGTGAAGAATGGGCAAACTGCCCTTACTTCACCTCAAACCTTTTCCGGCCCGCTCTTACCCAACACATGCGTGCACCCCAGCGCTTGCGCACTATCCGTATCGCTCAGCGCCGCAACGGTGCGCCAACCAATCGAGCGCAGCCGCGCTGCCTCATCGCGGTCATGGCCCAGCGGCAGGAACACGCGGTCCTCTGGCGTTTCGCTGGCCGAGAGCAGGTCGATCAGCGCATCCGGATACAGCGAGAAGCCGGTAGCGGCCTCATCCTTGCCGTTGCCCGCGATGCGATATGTGCCACCGCGCCCCAACGGGCCACGCGCGCCTTCGGCGTAGAGGGTGAAGCCGAACCAGGTCTGGTATTCGAAGCCGTGGCGCTCGCTGGGATCGAGCGTCAGCCGCGCCGCGCCGTTCAGGCTCTTGGCGATCTGCCTGAGCGCGGCGATGCGCGAGGCGAGCGCGCCGCCCGCATCGATCTCGCACAGCTTCTCGATCGCGCTGTCGAACTCGCCAGTGGCGTAGAGCAGCGGCACATAGGCCTCGCCGCCCACATCGCGCAGGCCGCCCGCATCCTTGGTGTCGAGTTCGCGCCGCACCGCCTCGATCTGTTCGGGCGCCAGCGGGAAGGCCTTGGCGGCGAGAGTGTCGACCAGATCGGGCAGGGTGAAATCGACGCTGACGCCGCGCGCGCCTGCCGCCTGCAGGGCCTCGACCGCGATGGAGACGATCTCGGTCGCCGCCGCCAGATTGTCCGCGCCGACCAATTCGGCCCCGCACTGCAGCTTCTCGCGCGCCGGGTTCAGCCCGTCGCTCTTGATGGTCAGGACCTGGCCTGCATACATCAGCCGCAGGGGGCGCGCCGCTTCGGCCAGCCGCGTCTGCGCGATGCGGCCGATCTGCGGGGTGTGGTCGGAACGCAGGCCCATCATCCGCAGGCTCGAGGGATCGGTGAAGCGGAACATGCGCCGCGACTGGATACCCGCCATGCGCGCGGCGAGGCTCTTTTCGAACTCGATCATCGGCGGCAGCACGCGGTCATAGCCGTGGCCGTGCATCACGTCCTGAATGCTGCGCATCACGCGCGTGGTGGTCGCCGCCTCGCGTGGCAGGCGGTCCTCAAGCCCCTCGGGCAGCAAGCTGGAATCGACGTCGGTCATGTCGGCGCGCTTAGCGGGATGGATGGGAAATGTCGAACCTGTGATGTTGCGCGTGTTCTTATTTCGCGCAGAGGCGCGGAGAAGAAAAGGATATCTCACGCAAAGACGCAAAGACGCGAAGATGTCGCGCCAAGCGGCGCAGCCGCATTCTCCTCTACACGCCATTCGATTGGCAATGAAGGCCTGCGGCGCGCGCAACCTCTTCACGTCTTTGCGTCTTTGCGTGATTCATCCCGGGCGGAGCCCGTAATCTTCTCCGCGCCTCCGCGCGAAACGGAAAAGGCGGGCGCATCGCTGCACCCGCCCCTCGATTTCACGCTGACGCTGGATCAGACGAAGTTCAGCGCCTTGACCGTGCGGACGCCCTGGATGTCGCAGGCCTCCTTGAGCACGTCCTGCGGCACCGGGCTGTCGAGCGAGAGCAGCAGCACGGCTTCGCCACCGGCTTCGCGGCGGCCGAGGTGGAAGGTGCCGATGTTGATGTTCGACTGGCCGAGCAGCGTGCCGATGCGGCCGATGAAGCCCGGCGCGTCGGAGTTGACGATGTAGAGCATGTCGCCGTCGAGGTCGGCTTCGATGCCGATGCCGAAGATCTCGACAAGGCGCGGCTGGCCGTTGCCGAACAGCGTGCCCGCAACCGAACGCTCACCCTGGCTGGTGCTGACGGTGACGCGCACCAGCGTGCGGTATTCGCCTTCGCGGTCATGGCGCACTTCGCGCACATCCAGCCCGCGCTCCTTGGCGAGGAATGGCGCGTTGACCATGTTCACGCTCTGCGAATACTGGCTCATCAGGCCAGCGAGCACGGCAGCGGTGATCGGCTTCTGGTTGAGCTGCGCGGCGGCGCCTTCAACCTCGATGGCGATCTTGGTCAGGTTGTCGTGGGCGAGCTGGCCGACCAGCTTGCCGAGCTTTTCAGCCAGCGCCATGTAAGGCTTGAGCTTCGGCGCTTCCTCTGCCGAAAGCGAAGGCATGTTGAGCGCGTTGGTCACGCCGCCCGTCACGAGGAAATCAGCCATCTGCTCGGCCACCTGAAGCGCGACGTTGACCTGTGCTTCGGTCGTGCTCGCGCCGAGGTGCGGGGTGCAGATGAAGTTCGGCGTGCCGAACAGCGGCGATTCCTTGGCGGGCTCGGTCTCGAACACGTCAAGCGCGGCCCCTGCTACCTGGCCCGAATCCAGCGCAGCCTTCAGCGCTGCTTCATCGATCAGGCCGCCACGCGCGCAGTTCACGATGCGCACACCCTTCTTGCACTTGGCGATGTTCTCGGCCGAAAGGATGTTGCGGGTCTGGTCGGTCAGCGGCGTGTGCAGCGTGATGAAGTCCGCCTTGGCCAGCAGCGTATCGAGATCGGCCTTCTCCACGCCCATTTCCACGGCGCGCTCGGGCGTCAGGAACGGGTCGAAGGCAACGACCTTCATCTTGAGACCGAGCGCTCGGGCAGCGACGATCGAGCCGATGTTGCCCGCGCCGATCAGGCCGAGCGTCTTGCCGGTGACTTCAACGCCCATGAAGCCATTCTTCGGCCACAGGCCCGCCTGGGTCTGTGCGTTGGCTTCGGGGATCTGGCGAGCGAGCGCGAAGATCATCGCGATGGCGTGTTCGGCGGTGGTGATCGAGTTGCCGAACGGGGTGTTCATCACCACCACGCCCTTCGAGGAGGCGTAAGGGATGTCGACGTTGTCGACGCCGATGCCGGCGCGGCCGATGACCTTGAGGTTGGTGGCGGCATCGAGGATCGCCTTGGTCACCTTGGTCGAGGAACGGATGGCAAGGCCATCGTATTCGCCGATGCGGGCGATCAGCTGTTCCGGCGTCTCGCCGGTGATCACGTCAACGTCGCAGCCCATCTCGGTGAAGATGCGGGCGGCGTTGGGGTCCATCTTGTCGGAAATGAGAACCTTGGGCTTGGTCATAAGTGTCTCCCTCTCCCCTTCAGGGGAGAGGGCCGGGGAGAGGGGGAGTCCTGTCACCGGCCCTGAAATGGTTGGAAAATGCGGGAACAAGGGGCAAGTCCCCTCTCCCAACCCTCTCCCCTCAAGGGGAGAGGGCTAGAGGCAGCTTAGGCCGCGGCCAGTTCGGCCTTGGTCGTCTCGTAGGCCCAGTCGAGCCACGGGCCGAGGTCGGCGATGTCCTCGGCGTTCACGGTCGCGCCGCACCAGATGCGCAGGCCGGCCGGGGCATCGCGGTAACCGGCGATGTCGTAGGCCGCGCCCTGCTTTTCGAGGAGGGCTGCAAACTTCTTGATGAAGTCAGCATCCGCGCCTTCGACCGAGAGGCAGACCGAGGTCTTCGACCGGGTCGCTTCGTCAGCGGCGAGGTGCGAGAGCCACGAACGCTCTTCGACGATCTTGTTCAGCGCCGCCGCATTGGCATCGCTGCGCGCCTTGAGGCCTTCGAGGCCGCCGAGGCCCTTGGCCCATTCGAGCGCGAAGATCGCGTCTTCAACCGCGAGCATCGAGGGGGTGTTGATCGTCTCGCCCTTGAACACGCCTTCGGCCAGCTTGCCCTTGGAAACAAGGCGGAACACCTTGGGGAGAGGCCATGCTGGGGTGTAGGTCTCAAGCCGTTCGACCGCGCGGGGGCCGAGTATCAGCACGCCGTGGCCGCCTTCGCCGCCAAGAACCTTCTGCCAGGAGAAGGTGGCAACGTCGATCTTCGACCAGTCGATGTCATAGGCAAAGACTGCCGAGGTGGCGTCGGCAAAGCTGAGGCCCTCGCGGTCGGCCGGGATGAAATCGGCATTCGGCACGCGCACGCCCGAGGTGGTGCCGTTCCAGGTGAACAGCACGTCGTTCGACCAGTCGATCGCGTTCAGATCGGGGATCTGGCCATAGTCGGCGCGCAGGACCGTGGGATCGAGCTTGAGCTGCTTGGCGGCATCGGTGACCCAACCTTCACCGAACGATTCCCAGGCCAGCGTCGTGACGGGGCGAGCGCCGAGCATCGTCCACATCGCCATTTCGAAAGCGCCGGTGTCAGACCCCGGAACGATGCCGATACGGTGCGTATCGGGCAGCTGCAGCACTTCGCGCATCAGGTCGATGCAATATTGAAGGCGCGTCTTGCCGATCTTGGCGCGGTGTGACCGGCCGAGCGATTCGGTGCTGAGCTTTTCGGGGGCATATCCGGGCGGCTTGGCGCAGGGGCCGGACGAGAAATAGGGGCGCGCAGGCTTGCGAGCCGGAATCGTAGCAGACATGTAGTCTCTCCTTACAGAGAGCACGCGCGGCGTTGGGACCGCGTGGCCCGCCGACCGCCCTAGTGGCGCAGCGGGATTTGTCAAACCTTATCGGTTTCCAACTCTCATGAACTCAGGGGCAAGTCTCCCCCAACTCACCCACAACTGCCGGGTTCAGAAGGCCTACTGTCCGAGGGTTTCGGCAAGCATCGCGGCCGTGCGCGGACCAGACCAGTCATGCGCGCCGATCATGCGCCAGACTTCCTTGCCATCCTTGTCGTAGAGCACCGTCGTCGGCAGCATTCCGGTCTCGTAGAAGAAGCCGAGGTTGTTCTCGGTGTCGAGCCAGGGTTCGAGCGCGGTGAACTTGCGCTCGGCATAGAACGGGGCGACCTTGGCGGCGCCTTCGATGTCCTGCGATACGGTCAGGACCCGCAGCTTGCCGGAATTGTCCGCCGCCAGCTTGTCGAGCATCGGCATTTCGAGGACGCAGGGCCCGCACCACGTTGCCCACAGGTTGACCAGCACCGGCTTGCCCTTGAGGTCGCGCAGCTTGAGCGACTTGCCCGACGGGTCGGTCACGGTGAAATCGGGCATGTCCTTGCCGCGATTGGCAATGTCGAGTGTGCCGTTGAATTCGCCCTTCGCGGCAGATTCCGTAGGTGCCGCCGTCGTCTGCGGTTGCGAGTCGCTCTGGCCTTGCCTATCGCACCCGGCAACGGCAAGGGCCGCCACGAGCAACAGCACTTTGGGCGAATAGACGGACATGGGCGACAAATCAGGCTCCAACCAGATGTGGGGCGGGCGCTTCGCGGGCGGTCCCTCGGCGATCATGCGCGAGATTAACGCCTCGATTCCCTTCGACAAGGCGCTGTGGCGGCAAGACATCGCCGCGTCAAAGGCCCATGTGGACATGCTCGGCGAACAAGGCATCGTTTCGGCCGAGGATGCGGCGCTGATCGCCGATGGCCTCGACAAGGTCGCGGCAGAGTATGAAGCCAATGGGGTGCCCGAGAACTGGGACCTCGAAGACATCCACATGACCACCGAAAGCCGCCTTGCCGAACTGATCGGCCCGGCGGCAGGTCGCCTCCACACCGCGCGCAGTCGTAACGATCAGGTGGCGACCGACTTCCGCCTCTGGGTGCGCGATGCGATGGATCAGGCAGAGCTGGGCCTCAAACAGCTGCAGGTCGCGCTGGTTTCGCGCGCGGGCGAGCATGCGGCCAGCATCATGCCCGGTTTCACTCACCTGCAGACCGCGCAGCCGGTCACACTCGGCCATCATCTGATGGCCTATTACGAAATGATCGGGCGGGATCGTTCGCGCTTTGCCGATGCGCGGGTGCGGATGAACCGCAGCCCCTTGGGCGCGGCGGCGCTGGCGGGCACCGGATTCCCCATCGACCGTTTCCGCACGGCTGAGGCGCTCGGCTTCGATGGGCCGACGGACAACAGCCTCGATTCGGTGTCCGACCGCGATTTCGCGCTCGATTACCTGATGGCTGCGGCGCAGTGCTCGTTGCACCTTTCGCGGCTGGCGGAAGAGTTCATCATCTGGGCGAGCCAGCCCTTCGGCTTCGTGACGCTGCCCGACAGCCTGTCGACCGGCAGCAGCATCATGCCGCAGAAGAAGAACCCCGATGCCGCCGAACTGGTGCGCGGCCATTCGGGGCGGATCGTGGGTTGCCTGACCGCGCTGATGATCACGATGAAGGGCCTGCCGCTGGCCTATTCAAAGGACATGCAGGACGACAAGCCGCCGGTGTTCGAAGCGGCGAGCCTGCTGGCCCTGTCGATCGCGGCGATGACCGGGATGGTCGCTGAAGCCAAGTTCCGCACCGACCGGATGCGCGCCGCTGCCGAGTTGGGCTATGCCACGGCGACTGACCTTGCCGACTGGCTGGTGCGGCAAGCCAACATCCCGTTCCGCGAGGCGCATCACATCACCGGCTCTGCGGTGAAGCTGGCCGAATCGCGCGGCATCGCGCTCGATCAGCTGTCGATCGAGGACCTCAAGGCGATCGACCAGCGCATCGACGATCGCGTCTATGCCGCGCTTTCGGTCGAAGCGAGCGTGGCTGCGCGTTGCAGCCATGGCGGAACCGCGCCGGACGAGGTAAGGAAGCGCGTGGCCCAGGCGCGCATCGCGCTGGGGCTGGAGGAATCGGCTTGAGCCAATCGCGCAACATTCTGCTGGCAGGCCTTGGCGCACTCGCATTGGGCGGTTGCGGCAACAAGGCCGAGCTGAAGCTGGCGCCGGACCAGACGCCGCCACCGATCCCCTATGGCCGCGAGGTGCAGCCGGGCGCGGATGACCTGCTCAAAACCCCCGCGCAGGCAGCCCCTGCGCGCAATGTCGAGCCGCGTCGCCGCTCGCAGGATCGCGAAGACGATCCTTTCGATCTGCCTCCCGAAGACTGAGACTTTCCGATGGACCATTTTGAACTGAACGACGGCGTGCTCTGCGCCGAGAAGGTGCCCCTGCCGGTGATCGCGGCGGAAGTCGGCACGCCTGTCTATGTCTATTCGCGCGCCACGCTGACCCGGCATGCTCGCGTGTTTCGCGATGCCTTAAGCATCCTGCGCGATGCGAAGATCGCCTTTGCAGTGAAGTCCAACCCCAATCTTGCCGTGCTCAAGGTGCTGGCCGCCGAAGGCTATGGCGCCGATGTCGTCTCGGGCGGCGAGATGGAGCGGGCGCTGGCGGCAGGCATGGCGCCCGATGGCATCGTGTTCTCGGGCGTGGGCAAGACCGCTGCCGAAATGCGCCGCGGGATCGAGGCCGGGATTGGCCAGTTCAACCTCGAAAGCGAGGAAGAAGGGCTGGAGCTTGCGGAAATCGCCGCGTCGATGGGCAAGGTGGCTTCTGCCGCACTGCGCGTGAACCCTGACGTTGACGCAGGAACGCACGGCAAGATTTCCACCGGCAAGGCCGAGAACAAGTTCGGCGTTCCGTTCGACCGTGCCGCCGCGATCTATGGCCGTCTGGCCAACACGCCCGGCCTCAACATGCGCGGCCTCACGCTGCACATCGGCAGCCAATTGTCGAAGCTCGAGCCGCTGGAAGCCGCCTTCAACAAGGTTGGCGGGCTGATGGAAGAGATCCGCGCGGCGGGCCATTCTGTCACGCACATGGACCTGGGCGGCGGCGTCGGCGTGCCCTACAAGGCGGGCGAGGTGTTCCCGCAGCCTGCCGAATACGCTGCGATGGTCGCGCGCGTGACCGGCAACTGGGGCGTGACGCTGATGTTCGAGCCGGGCCGCGTGATCACCGGCAACACCGGCGTGCTGGTGACCGAAGTCATCCGCGTGAAGGAAGGGGCGAGCAATCCCTGGGTCGTGGTCGATGCCGCGATGAACGATCTGGCGCGCCCCGCGCTCTACGATGCCTGGCACGATTTCGCCGCCGTGGAGCCGAAGGGCGAGACCTTCACCGCCAACATCGTCGGCCCGATCTGCGAAAGCTCGGACACCTTCGCCATGGCCCGCACGATCGACAAGGTCGGGCGCGGCGATCTCGCCGTGTTCCGCACCGCGGGCGCCTATGGCGCGACGATGGCCAACACCTACAACTCGCGGCCTCTTGTGCCCGAGGTCATGGTGGATGGCGACAAGTGGGCCGTGGTGGCCGACCGCATCGATCCCGCCACGATCCTCGCGGCAGAGCGCGTGCCGGACTTCCTCAAGTAAGCCGAGTTTGAAGATATGAAGGCGCTCCCCCTCTTCCACCGCATCGCGGGCCAGCCGGTGATCCTGCTGGGCGAGGGGGACGCGGCTGAGGCCAAGCAGCGCCTGATCGAGCGTGCGGGCGGGGTGATCTACCGCGACATCAATGCCGGGATCGACGACGGCGCCCGCCTCGCCTTCATCGCGCACGACAATCCCGACATGGCGCAGGGCGACGCGATCCGGCTGCGCTGTGCCGGCCTGCTGGTCAACGTGGTCGACCGGCCCGAACTGTGCGATTTCACCACGCCTTCGATCCTTGACCGCGACCCGGTGCTGATCGCGGTGGGCACCGGCGGGGCCTCGGCGGGCCTGGCCAAGATCCTGCGCCTGCGGCTGGAGCGCCTGCTGCCGCAAGGGCTGGGCGCCTTGGCCCGCGCGCTGGAGGAGGCGCGCGAGGGGATGCGCAAGCGCTGGTCCTCGGTCGCCGACCGCCGCCGTGCCCTCGATGCGGCGCTGGACGAGGGCGGGGAACTTGACCTGTTTCGTGCTGGAAGCGAGGCAAAGGTGGCAGACTGGCTGGCCTCAGGCGCTGAAGGCCAGTCCGGTCGATTCGAGATCGTGCTGACGTCGAATGACCCCGAAGACCTCACCCTGCGCGCCGCGCGGCTGCTGGGGCAGGCGGACGTGGTGGTCCACGACGCCGACGTTGCGCCGAAAATCCTGTCGCGAGCGCGGGCCGATGCGGTGCGGGTGTTGGCGGGGGAGGCGACGCCGGACGGCGGGATCGTGGTGGTGTTGCGATTTGCTTAGGTCAAAATCCACCCCGTTTTCACCGCAGGTGCAAATGGGGAGCAACCGTCTATGTGGCAGCCCATTTCTGTTTGTTTCGGATCATGGCGTTGAGAGCTGTGATGAGTTTTCGCATGATCGCAACGAGGGCGACTTTTGCTGGTTTTCCGGCGTTTTTCAGATTGTGGTATGCGACGGCCATTGTGGTGTTGCGCCGACTTGCGACGAGGGCGGCCATATAGAGTGCATCGCGGGGAGGTTTGCGCCCTCCGGCGATGCGTCGCTTGCCCCTGAAGGCCCCGCTTTCGCAATCGAAAGGCGCGACGCCGACGAGCGATGCGGCCTGTCGGGCGCTCATTGCACCGAGTTCCGGCATGAACGCGAGGAGCGTTGCCGCGGTTGTCGGCCCGACGCCTGGCACCGAGCGCATGATTGCGTTGCGCTCGGCAAGTTCGGGGTGATCCGCGATCAGGCGTGCGATCTCTGCTTCAACCAGCGCGATCTCGGCTGACAGCCGTTTGATCCGCTGTGCAGCGATCCGCCTGAGCAGCGCGCTGGCAGTCTGCTCGGCCTGGTTGGCGCAGCGGGTGCGCTCCTCGCACAGCTGGCGGCGTGCCGTGACGAGTTCGCCGAGCATGGCGCGGGCAGGATCGTGGACCACCTCGCGCTGGGGCAGCGCAGCGCAGAAATGCGCGATCGCTGCAGCATCGATCCTGTCGTTCTTGGCCAGAATCCCGGCAGCGCGGGCGAACTGGCGCACGCGCATCGGGTTGACGCGTCGAGCGGGCAGGTCTGCCTCGCATAGAGCCGTCAGCAGAGCGCGTTCATAACCACCCGAAGCCTCGAAGCCGACTGCGTGGGGTCTGACGCGGCGAAGCCACCGGATCAAGGCTCGCAAGCCATCCCGGTCGTTGGCAAAAGCGCAGGCCTCATTCTGCGGCCACAGACAGACATCAAGCCGCGCCTTGCTGACATCGATACCGACAAATTGATCGTGCTGTGCCATATCTCCGTTCCCATCCTTGCGTGTGCGGGGTCAACGCCCCGTGCAACCGTTCGGGTTGATGAAGATCCGTCCGGGCCCAAGCTCCCCAGCGGGCTGCTACGACCAAGGGGGACACGGGCTCGCGAACGGGCGGGAGGCTCCGCTAGCGGAGCCTCCCGCAATCGCATCATGCACCATTTTCAAGATACAAGGGGGACCGCCAGCGAAGCTGGTGGTGGAGGGGAAAAGCCCCTCCGGCAGTCACCTGCGGTGACTGCCACCTCCCCGTTTGTGCTGCGCAAAAACAGGGAGGAGCTTGATCACCCCTTCATCGCCGCCTGCAACTGCCCGATGATCACCTGGCTCTGCTCTGCGCCTGACTGCGGTGCGAAGTCGCCGGTGCGGTCGCTGATCTTGTCCCAGTTGGCGGCGAAGCCTTCGACGGTGCGTTCGTTCGGGGCGAGGAGGACGCCCTTGTTCATCGTCACCCATGCGCCGTGGTATGCGCCGCCGCCTGCACCGACGATGGCGTTGGTCGGCGCGTCTTCCGAAACGAGGAAGAGCGCGGCGGGGACGACGTTTTCGGGGCCGAACAGCTTGAAGGCTTCTTCGGGGAAGATGTCCTCGGTCATGCGCGTGGCGGCGACAGGGGCCAGCGTGTTGACCTTGATGTTGTTCTTTGCGCCTTCGAGGTAGAGCGTCTTGGTGAGGCCAGCCAGACCGAGCTTGGCTGCGCCGTAGTTCGCCTGGCCGAAGTTGCCGAACAGGCCGGTGGACGATGCCGTCATGAGGATGCGGCCGTAGTTCTGTTCGCGCATCAGGTCCCAGCAGGCCTTGGTGGCGAAGGCCGAGCCGATCAGGTGGACGCGCACGACCATCTCGAAATCGGCCGGGTCCATCTTGGTGAAGCTCTTGTCGCGCAGGATGCCGGCGTTGTTGATCAGCACATGGACTCCGCCCCAACGTTCCTTGGCCTTGGCGACCATCTCGACCATCTGTTCGTATTCGCTGACCGAGCCGCCGTTCGACATGGCCTCGCCGCCCATGGCCTCGATTTCCTCGACAACCTTCAGCGCAGCGTCGGAATGGCCGGTGCCATCGCGCGAACCGCCGAGATCGTTGACCACCACCTTCGCGCCGCGGCGGGCGAGTTCGAGGGCATAGGCGCGGCCGAGGCCACCGCCTGCCCCTGTAACGATCGCGACGCGGCCTTCGAACGAAATGGTCATGTCTGGTCTCTCCGGGAGCGCCCTAACCGGGCGATTAAGTCATGCCCTTGCGATGCCACGGCGGGCGGCGGAACGCAACGGGCGAGGCGGTTTGCAGCATTTGCGACAAATCAGCCAAACCACCGTCAACAAAATGTAACACAACAGACATATTCGGCCGCAGACCAAAGTCCTGAGGATTCGCCATGAAGTTCGTAACCCGCGTCTCGATTTCTGCCCTTGCCTGTGCCGCTGGCTGGGCCGTCCCGGCACAGGCCGCGACCTCCAATGCCGATCTTGCCGCAATGCAGGCCCAGCTTCAGCAGATGCAGGCGCAGATGCAGAGCCAGATGGAAACGATGGCGGCAATGCAGGCGCAGATCCAGACGCTGCAGGGGCAACTCGCCGAAGCCAAGGCCAAGACCGATGCCACGGCTACGGCGGTTGCCGCGATCCCTGCGCCGACGGTATCGGGCAAGCCTCCCGTGGCGATCAGCTGGGATGGCGGGCCGAAGATCGAAGCTCCGGCTGATCCGAAGAACCCCAAGGCGGGCAAGTGGAGCTTCAAGCCGCGCGGCCGCCTGCAGATCGATACCGCGTCCGTTTCTGCCCCGTCCTCGATCGGCAGCAAGAGCCTGGGCCTCGCCACCGAATTCCGCCGCGCCTACTTCGGCTTTGACGGTACGATCCCGGGGAACTTCGGCTATCGCATCGAGGCGGACATTGCCAACAGCAGCATCGATCCGACCGACGTCTACCTGACCTACACCGGCATCAAGAACCTGACGCTGACGATCGGCCAGCACAAGCCGTTCGAATCGATGGAGGACACCGAGTCCGACCTGTTCACCAGCTTCATGGAACGCGCCTCGTTCAACACCGCCTTCGGGTTCGAGCGCCGCCTCGGCCTGTCGGCGCAATACCAGAAGGGCATGGTCCTGGCGCAGGTCGGCGTGTTTACCGACAACGTCACCGATCTCAACGCCGATACCGACAACAGCTATTCGATCGACAGCCGCTTTGCGCTTCAGCCCAAGCTGTTCGGTGGCCAGGCGCATATCGGCGGGTCGGCGCACTACCATGATCTCAACGACAGCAGCGCCACCGTGCGCTATCGCGCGCGCCCCTTCACCCACACCACAGACATCCGCTTTGTCGACACCAAGGCGATCAGCGCGCTGTCGGAAACGAACTATGGCGTGGAGCTGGGCTGGACCGGTGGGCCGGTGCACTTCACCGCCGAATCGCAGTGGATGAAGGTCAACCGCCCCGGCGCCATTGCCGACCCGACGTTCAATGGCGGCTATGTCGAAGCAGGCCTGTTCCTGACAAAGGGGGACACGCTGCCCTACAAGGCGAGCGAGGGTACCTGGACCCGGATCAAGCCGAAGAACGGCGTCGACAAGGGCGGCATCGGCGCGGTGCAGGTCAACGCACGCTACGACTGGCTTGATCTGAACGACAATGGCGTTCTGGGTGGGCGGCAGGAACTGGTGGGCGCGTCGCTGCTGTGGGTGCCGACCGACTACGTTCGCTTCATCATCGACTACGGCCATCTCTGGCTGAAGGATGCAGCAGTCGCGGCGGGCGCGGATCGCAACTACAACGCCGACGTCATCGGCATGCGCGCGCAGTTCGATTTCTGAGACGTGACATTAGCAAAAGGCCCGTCGTTCCATCAGGAGCGGCGGGCCTTTGCACGTCTCTGGAAAAAGATCAGGCGATGCGCGTGACCCAGCCGTGGGTGTCGGCAATCTCGCCGCGCTGGATGCCGACGAGCTTCTGGCGCAGCTTCTGCGTCAGCTGGCCGGGGCCACCCGAACCGATCGTGAATTCGCCTTCATGGTTGGCAACCTTGCCGACCGGGGTGACCACCGCCGCAGTGCCGCAGGCGAAAGTTTCGATCAGCTTGCCCGAAGCGGCGTCGGCCTTCCACTGGTCGAGGCTATAACGGCCCTCGCGCACGGTCAGGCCTTCTTCGGCGGCCAGCGTAAGCAGGCTCGAGCGGGTGATACCGGGCAGGATCGTGCCGGTGAGTTCGGGCGTCAGGATCGAACCGTCGTCGAACACGAAGAACAGGTTCATGCCGCCCAGTTCCTCGACCCACTTGCGCTCCGCTGCATCGAGGAACAGCACCTGGTCATGTCCGCGCGAAAAGGCTTCGGCGGTGGGCACGAGGCTGGCGGCATAGTTGCCGCCGCACTTGGCCGCGCCAGTCCCGCCGGGCGCTGCGCGGGTATAGTCCGAAACCCAGATCGAGACTGCCGGTGCGCCCGACTTGAAGTAGTTGCCGGCCGGGCTGGCGATGACCATGAACTTGTACTGTCGCGCCGGGCGCACGCCGAGGAAGGCCTCGGACGCGAACATGAACGGGCGCAGATACATCGAGCCGCCCTCGACCGTGGGGAACCAGTCCTTGTCGGCGAGGACCTGCTGGCGCACGGCTTCGACGAACAGCTCTTCGGGCAGTTCGGGCATGGCGAGGCGGCGGGCCGAGGCGTTGAAGCGCCGCGCATTGGCATCAGGACGGAACAGCGCGATGCCGCCGTCAGCAAGACGATAGGCCTTCAGCCCTTCGAAGATTTCCTGCGCGTAATGCAACACGGCCGCCGCCGGATCGAGCGCGATCGGGCCATATGGAATGACTCGCGCATCGTGCCAGCCTGCGCCTTCAGCGTAGTCAATCTCGACCATGTGATCGGTGAACGCAGTGCCGAAGCCGGGGTTCGCCAGCACCTGCGCACGCACGTCCGCAGCAACCGGCGCCGGGTGCGGATTGCGGGTGAAGGTCATGCTGGTGGTTTCGGCGGTGCTCGCCATGGGGAGGCAGTCCTTGCGCTAGAATCGAGGAAGCAGCGCCGTGAACTATTGTTGCGCGAAAGGCAAGGGGAATGTAATAAATGTGAAGGGCCGCATCGGTCAATCCGAGCGGCCCTTCGCATGGTCAGCGGCCGGAAGTGCCGCCCACGAAGCCTTTATCGCTTAATCGAAACTCAGCGATAATGCCTCGCGCGGGACTGTACCGACCTCTCTGCTGAACCATGAGACATCGGATCACCTCCTTTCGCGCTGTTGAGCCAAAGTCACAGGCTGTTGGGCCTGCTGGACCGGGAGTTTGCGTTCTCACCGGCCTTGATTTGAATGTGATTCATCCGGGGCCAAACAACAAGACTTGATCGAAAAAAAATTGTCGTCACAATCCCCGCTTCGCGCCTGCAGTATGGTCACCCCTGCAACCGGATCGCGCTATTTCCGGCAATCCTCGATCACTCGCCCGACCTCGGCCCAGGCTGGCAGGTAAAGCGTCGGCAGGCCGTTCACCTCGATGACAAAGCGCCCGCGACTGAACGCCATGGAATCCAACAGCGGATCGCGCGCGGCCAGCGTTGCCACCAGTTGCGGTTGGCCTTGCGGCGCGGGATCGGCGGAAAGCGGGCGGGTATCGCTGGTGGTCACCACCGTCATCGGCAGCGGCACGTTCGAAGTGCCGGTGCGGATCAGGCTCATCGTTGCAGCGCCCCGATTGCAGGCCATCGCGAACAGCGTGGCGTCACCCGGACCGAAGCGAGCCACGCCCGGCTCATAGCGCCAGTTGCCCACGGTCTGCGGCGCATCGCGCCAGTCCTTGAAGGTCTGGGCAGGTGGCGGTGGGGGCGGTGCCTGGGTCGGCTTGGGCGCAGGCGGAGGCGCAGCTTGCGGGACCACCGTCGGCGTGGCGCAGGCGGAAAGTGTGAGGGCCAGCGCACCGGATAAAACGAGGCGGGGGCGGTGTGCATGGTTGATCTTCATGGTGCAGTTATGGAAGGAACGCGCCGTGACCTCAACCCGCCCCCCGAAACAGCCCGGCGCATCCAAGCTTCGCGTGGACCAGTTGCTGGTCGACCGCGGCCTGGTCGAGAGCCGCGCGCGCGCGCAAGCCCTGATCTTGGCCGGGCTGGTCTTTTCGGGCGAAACCAAGATCGCCAAGGCCGGGCAGGCGCTTGCGCTGGACGCCGCGCTGGACGTGCGCGGGCGCGATCACCCATGGGTTTCGCGCGGCGGCATCAAGCTCGCCCACGCGATCGAGCATTTCGGCCTCGACCCGTCCGGCGTCACCGCGATGGACATCGGCAGCTCCACCGGCGGCTTCACCGACGTACTGCTGCAGGGCGGGGCCGAGCATGTCTTTGCCGTGGACTCCGGGACCAACCAGCTTGCGTGGAAGCTGCGTCAGGACCCGCGCGTCACCGTGCTCGAGCAGACAAGCGCGCGCATCCTCACGCCGGGGCACATCGATCGGCAGGCAACCTGGGTGGTATGCGATGCCAGCTTCATTTCCCTGCGCAAGGTGCTCGAAGTGCCGCTCTCTCTGGCGGCGCGGCCGACGCGGCTGGTCGCCCTGATCAAGCCCCAGTTCGAAGTGGGCAAGGCCGAAGTCGGCAAAGGCGGCGTGGTCCGCGATCCCGCCTTGCACGAGCGGGTGTGCGGCGAGGTGCGCGAGTGGCTGGAAAGCGAGGGCTGGGAGGTGCAGGGCATCGTCCCGAGCCCGATCACCGGGCCCGAAGGCAACGTCGAATTTCTGGTTTCGGCGCTGCGGAGTTGAGTTTTCCCCGGATTGTGTCTCCACGCGGGATGCAATGCGGGACGAGTTCCGATTGCAGAGCAGGCAACCCCTCGCCAATATCCTCGGCGAATCGCGCGTTTCGCGCAGTTGCTTGCGGGTGCCATGAACTATCTTGCCTCTTCGGGACAGCTTCGCGCCAGTCTCCTGCGCTGGTCGCTGTTCACCATTCCCCTTGTCGTCGCGCTCGGGTTTCTTTCCGGACAAGCCGCGGGCAGCGGCCCCGGCAATCCGTGGTTCGATGCGCTGGTCAGGCCGTCGATCTATCCGCCGCCGGCCGCCTTCGGGATCGTCTGGACCGTGCTTTATGTCCTGATGGGGCTGGCGCTGGCGATGGTCCTTGCGGCGCGCGGGGCGGCAGGTCGTGGCATTGCCGTGGCGATGTTCGTGGTGCAGCTCCTCATCAACCTTGCCTGGTCACCCACCTTCTTCGCGTTGCACCAGATCACCGTTGCGTTCTGGATCACCGTTGCCATGGCCGCGGCGATCGTATTGACGGTGGTGCTGTTCTGGCGCGTGCGCCCCGTCGCCGGGATGCTCCTGCTGCCTTATCTGGCGTGGGTCTGCTTCGCTTCGGTACTGACGTTCGAGTTCGGGCGTCTCAACCCCGACGCAGATGGCGCGTTCGGCACCGCGAAGACCGAGCGCGTGGAAATCTGACCCCCTAAAATCTGACGCGTCGAGTTCTGACTTTCCCGGCCACTTGCGCAAGGGCTTGAGGCGGACCACATAGCGGGAACAACAGCGCCTGCCTCGCGCCATTCAGGACCCAAGCCCATGCAGAGTGAAAACCCGATGATCGCCGACTTCGTCAAGCTGCTGAACAGCGCGGCGGGAACGATTGCCGGCATGGGCCGCGAAGCAGGCGAGAACGCGCGCGAAAAGGCCAAGGAAATCTTCGGCGGCCTCGATTTCGTCAGCCGCGAGGAATTTGACGCGGTCAAGGAACTGGCAGCATCGGCGCGTGAGGAAGTGGAAGCGCTCAAGGCTCGCATTGCTGCTTTGGAAGCAGCCTCAAAGGGCGAGTGAGGAACCGGCCCCCTACCTTGCGGATTTAACCTGCATCAAAGTGGCGCCTGCGGGCGCGATGCAGGAAGATATCCGTGTTCACACAACTCAATCCGACAATTCCCTTGCACGTGCTTGGCAAGGGCGATGGTTATGCGATCGGCATGATCGATTATGGCCAGGAGCACAACCTGATCTGGGTGACGGCGCTCGATGAATCGGGCGAAATCTGGTGTGCGCCGAACAGCAAGGTCCGCCTCGGCAAGAACTGGACGATGGGGCGCGCGGAGAACCGCCTGATCACGGAGGACAAGCAAGAGGCAACTGCCGCAGCCGAAGCAGAACACTGCGAAGGTCGGCGTGCGGCCTGACAGTCAGCTTTCCAGCATCTTTGCCGTGGCGAGCGAGCACTCCAGCCGCCAGCGCAGACCTGTCGGGGCATAATCGATCGTCACGTCGGCGTTCAGGCTGCGCGCCGGGATATGCCGCATCAACGTGGTGCCAAAGCCGTGGTGCGTCGGCTGATAGACGACGGGAACGCCGCTCTCCCGCCAATCGATCACGAACCTGTCCGCCGTTTCTTCCCAGCACAGCACCACCTTGCCGGTCAGCGATGACAGCGCCCCGTATTTGAGCGCGTTGGTGGCGAGTTCGTGCAGGGCCATGCCGATGATCTCGGCGCTGCGGGGGCTGAGCGGAATTGAGGCTCCGCGCAGTTCGATCTGCGCCCGCGCCTCGCGCCCCAATATTGCCAGCTGCGCCTCGGCCAGTTCGTCCATCAGGATCGTCGACCAGCCGCGCCGTACCAGCAAGTCCTGATTGGCCGAAAGGCTGGCGAGGCGGCGTTCGAAGCGGTGCAGAAAATCCGGGTCCTGGCAGCCGGAGCGACGGGCGAGGGCCTGCACCACGGCCAGCAGATTCTTCGAACGGTGGTTCACCTCCATCAGGAGGACGCGAATCTGCTCTTCCTTTTCCATCATGTCGGTGACATCGGTGTTGGTGCCGAACCAGTAGAGAATCTGGTCTCCGCCATCGCGTATCGGCGTGGCGCGGGAGAGGAACCAGCGCCACGCGCCGTCGCGCCCGAGCAGGGGAAAAGTATCTTCCCATTCCTCGCCCGCGTCGATGCTGGCCTTGAAGTGCGCGGTTACCCGTTCGAGGTGATCGGGGTGGTGGACCTTGTCCCAACCCCAGCCATTGCTTTCCCCATCTGCCAGCCCGGTGTAATCGTACCAGCGCTGATTGTACCAACCGATCGCACCGGTCCGGTCGGCAACCCATGCCAGTTGGGTGATGTTGTCGGCCAGCATGCGAAAGCGCATTTCGCTTTCACGCAAGGCGCGCTGGTTTTCTTCGCGCGCGGTGATGTCGCGGGCAATCTTGCTTGCGCCGACGATCTTTCCCGCCTTGTCGTAGATCGGCGAGACCGTGAGCGAGACGGAGATATGGGCGCCGTCCTTGCGCTGACGCACGGTGTCGAAGCTCTTTACCCGTTCGCCCCGGGCGATGCGCGCAAGGATGTCGTCTTCCTCGGCCTGCCGCTCTTCCGGGATCAGGCGCCGGATCGACTGGCCGATCATGTCCGCTTCCGTAAATCCGAAGATGCGCGTGGCCGCCGGGTTCCAGCTCAGCACGGTCCCCTGAAGGTCCTTGCTGATGATCGCATCATCGGAAGACTGGATTATGGCAGATAGATGGGCCTCGGCCAGCAATGCAGCTTGCTCCGTTGCGACCCCACCCACTGCCCTTCTTAGGGCTTGGGTGGCGGGATGCAACCGGAATGGAGCAAGGTGTTAACCTTGATCAAAGACCGGCAGCGCGCAGAGCCTGATCCAGGTCGTCGATCAGGTCGTCCGGATCCTCGAGCCCGACGTTGAGGCGCAGCATGCCTTCGCCCACACCCATGTCGGCGCGGGTTTCAGGGCCGACGCCGTAGTGCGTGGTCGAGGCCGGGTGGCACATCAGCGAGCGCGAATCGCCGAT
The DNA here is from genome assembly GCF_055521705.1 of Novosphingobium sp. BL-A-41-Hi4B-X5A. Lineage (NCBI taxonomy): Bacteria > Pseudomonadati > Pseudomonadota > Alphaproteobacteria > Sphingomonadales > Sphingomonadaceae > Novosphingobium > Novosphingobium sp. BL-A-41-Hi4B-X5A. The sequence goes on from NZ_CM145500.1 coordinate 2,588,109, forward strand.
GTTGTTCGAGATGTCGATCAATTGCAGCGCGTCGAGCAGGGCGTGAGCCTGCTTCAATCCGCCATCGAGATGGAACGAGAAGATCGTGCCCCCGGCCTTCATCTGCTTCCTGGCCAGTTCATGCTGCGGATGGCTGGGCAGGAAGGGATAGAGCAGGCGCGGCACGCGGCCTTCGACGAAGCTTGCCACTTTCAGCGCGTTCTCGCTCTGGCGGTGGATGCGCAGGTCAAGCGTTTCGAGGCCCTTGTGGACGACCCAGGCGTTGAACGCGGCGATGTTCGGGCCGGTGTTGCGTTGGAACGGCAGGAGGACGTTGTTGATCCACTCCGCCGAACCGCACACGGCCCCGGCCATGACGCGGCCCTGTCCGTCCATCATCTTGGTCGCCGAATAGGCGACAACGTCGGCGCCGAAATCCATCGGGCGTTGCAGCGCGGCAGTGGCGAAGGCGTTGTCCACGACGGTGGTGATGCCGTGGCGCCGGGCCAGTCCGCAGACGAACTCGAGGTCGACCACGTCCATCGTCGGGTTCGCCGGGCTTTCGAAGAAGAACACCTTGGTGTTCGGCTTGATCGCGGCTTCCCAAGCGGCATTGTCGGAGGCGTCGATGGTGGTGCCGGTGATGCCGAAGCGGGGCAGCAGATTGTCGACAAGCCAGCGGCACGAACCGAAGGCGGCCTTGGCGGCGACGATGTGGTCTCCGGCAGAAAGCTGGCAGAGCAGTGCGGTGGTCATCGCCGCCATGCCGGTGGCCTGCGTGCGGCACGCCTCGGCCCCTTCCATCAGGGCGATGCGCTCTTCCAGCATCTGCACGGTGGGGTTCTGCAGGCGCGAATAGGTCATGCCTTCGGCTTCGCCGGCAAAGCGCGCGGCAACCGTTGCGGCATCGTCGTAGGTAAAGCCGGATGTAAGGAACAGCGCTTCGGAGGTTTCGCCCATTTCCGAACGCCACGTGCCTCCGCGCACGGCTTGCGTTGCGGGACGCCATTTCTGCGTGATCGAACGGTCCTGGCCAGCAGTTCTCTTCATGCCAGCCGCCTTAGTTTTCCGGAAGGCTGCGCGCAAGCGGCGGGATTGCGAAGCGGGCGCGCGCGCCCTATCGGTCAGGACGCATGACGCCACAGTTCCAGACCGCAGCCCCGCGCGAGAAAGACCCTGCATTCTGGTGCGCGGTCATCGCGTCCGCGTTCTTTCTCCTCGTGCTGCACCGGCTCGGCATTCCGTCGAAGCCGATGTTCGACGAGGTCCATTACCTGCCGGCGGCAAGGCGGCTGATCGACCTCACGGCGCGGCTCAATCCCGAACATCCCCTGCTTGCCAAGCAATTGATCGCCTGGTCGATGCAACTGATCGGCGATACGCCGTTCGGCTGGCGCTTCCCCTCGGCAGTGCTGGGAGGCCTTGGCCTTTGGGCGATGATGCGGGCGCTGTGGTGGGCGAGCTTTTCACGCTCCGCCACGGTCTTGTTCGGCCTGCTGCTGGCCACCGACTTCATCTGGTTCATGATGTCGCGCATTGCCCTGCTCGACATGGCGATGGCCGGTTTCATGGCCTTGGCCATGTGGCAATGGGCGCTGGCCTGGCGCAATCCTTCCGGCAAGACCTTGCTGGCGCGGTCTCACCTGCTGCTGGCGGGCGTTTTCATGGGGCTGTCGCTGGGCGCCAAGTGGAACGGCGCGCTGCTGCTGCCGCTGCCCGGACTGGTTTTCGCCCTGAATCGCTGGCAGGCTCTCGAAGGGCGGCGCGGCGGCTTGATGTGGGCCTCGCGCGGGGCGGGCCCAGTGCCCGGCGTCTCGCTGGTCGAGGCGGCGCTATGGCTGGGGGTGGTGCCAGTCGTGGTCTACCTCGCCACCTTCCTGCCCGCGTTCTTCTATGAAAAGCAGCCGCTGACCGTGGGCGGGCTGTGGCACTGGCAACAGTACATGCTGGAACTGCAGGACAGCGTGAAGAAGCCGCACACCTACATGAGCGTGTGGTGGCAGTGGGTGGCCAATATCCGCGCGATCTGGTTCCTCTATGAAGAAGTCGACGGCGCCCAACGCGGCGTGCTGATGATCGGAAACCCGTTCACCATGCTGGCCGGGCTGCCCGCGCTGCTGTTCTGCGCGTGGGACGGCCTGAGGGGCATGAAGAGTGGGGGCAAGCGTCTCTACCTGCTGGTCTTCGCCGCCTATGTCCTGCTCGTCGGCTTCTGGGCGATAAACGGCAAGCCGGTACAGTTCTATTACCACTACATGCTGGCAAGCTGCTTCCTGCTGGCCGCGCTGGCGCTGGTGCTGGGCGAATGGTGGGACCTCGGCCTGCGCTGGCCGACCAAGGTGACGCTGGTCCTCTCGTTCGGCCTGTTCATTGGCTTCTATCCGATCCTGTCGGCGGGAGAGCTGCCGCGCAAGGATTCGTACCGGGACTACACCTGGCTCAATAGCTGGAAATAGCGCGCAGCCGCAGCCAGATTGCGGTGGTCAGCGCCCCCAGCCCGGCAAGGGCCATGTCCTTCTGCGCGTCCCACGGGTCGCCCTGCTGGCCGTTGTAGGCATCGGCATCGGGCCCGGCCATGACCACGGTCAGCTGCCACTCGAAGATCTCGTAGACCGCGCTGCCCGCCAGCACGAACTCGACCGCGATGTAGCTGGCGAGCGCAGGCGACAGCCCGCGATGGCGTGAAAGCCAGCAGGCTATCGGCCAGACCCACATCGCGCCGAAGCTGAAGTGCACCAGCCGGTCCCACGAATTGCGGGGCAGACCCAATGCCTGGTCGATCGAGGGCAGGCCGAGCGCGCCGAGCCACTGCTCGTAGGGCACGTAGGAATAGATGTAGCGCCCGCCGAGGGTGTGAAGCGCCATGAACAGGGCAATGCATGCGACCGCGCTGGTCGGCATCGGCCAGCGGCGCAGCGCTAGGCACAGGCCCGCGACGATTGCCAGAGTAGGGAGGTTCTGCAGCGGCGCCAGCGCCGGGTAGGGCGTATCGACCAGGCTGAACAGCGCGCCCGCGGCAGTCAGAGCCAGCAGAAGCGCTTGCGGTCCCGGTATCCCCGCGACCGCGCGCAAATCAGTACTTGCCCCAGACAAAGCGCGAGGACAGCGCGAAGTTCCACACCGAGCCGAGCACGATACCGACGATCACCGCGACCACGCTGTGGAAGCCGATGGTCTTGAGCACGGCAGCCGAACCGACGTTGGTCAGCAGACCCAGCGAGCAGGTCAGGCCGAACTGCGCCCAGCCGCGCAGCAGCGGTCCGAAGCCGCGCAGGCGCTTGTCGGAATAGGTCAGCTCGTTGTTCAGCACGAAGTTGAACGTCATCGCGATGATCGCCGCCAGCGTGTTGGCGGTGTTGAACGTCGCGCTTTCCGACCAGTTGCCATAGACGAAGCGTTCGCCGGCAATGACCTTCAGCAGCACCCACAGGGCGCCCAGCTGTACCGCAACACCCATTGCGCCGACCGTGCCAAACAGCGCAAAGCGCGTCGGGATGATGCGGCCGAGCCACTTGTCGTAAAGGCCTACGAGGAATTCGAACACGACGGTCTGGTCCAGCTTGCTCTCGCCCTCGATGCGGGCGACGAAGTTGAGAGGGAATTCCTTGACCTTGAGCGGGCGGTCGACCGTCGCAAGGATATCGAGCAGGATCTTGAAGCCGACGCCTGAAAGGCGGTGCGCGTCTGCGCGCAGCGTTTCGGCGCGGAGCATGAAATAGCCGCTCATCGGGTCGGACAGTTCGACGCCGGTCACCTTGTTGGCGATGCGGTTGGCAAGGCCCGAGGCCTTCACCCGGTCCGGACGGCCCCATTCCTCGGTGCTCGCCCCTTCGGCAAAGCGCGAGGCGTAGGCGATGTCATATTCGCCGCTTTCGACCGCAGCGAGCATCTTGGGCAGCAGTTCGGGGTCGTGCTGCTGGTCGGCGTCCATCACCGCGACGATCGGTGCGGCGGTGGCGCACATGCCCTCGATCGCGGCCGAGGCGAGGCCGCGCCGGCCGATCCGCTCGATCACGCGAACGCGCGGATCGGTGAGCGAGATGCGGCGCGCCTCGTCGGCGGTGCCGTCCGGGCTGTTGTCGTCAACGAAGATCGCTTCCCACGCCACGCCCTGCAGCGCGGCGTCGAGACGCGCGACCATCGGCGCGATATTCGCGCGTTCACGATAGGTCGGAAGAATTACGGCTAACTGGAGCATCGGACGGGGCCTTTAGAGCCTTGCGAGCACCGCGTCACCAACTTCCGTCGTCCCGGCGCTCCCGCCAAGATCGCGGCCCAGCACGCCATCGGCCAGCGTCTTTGCCACTGCGGCTTCGACGCGGTCCGCTTCAGCAGCAAGGCCGAGCGAGTGGCGCAGCAGCATCGCGGCGGAAAGGATCGTCGCCATCGGGTTGGCAAGGCCTTGGCCTGCGATGTCCGGGGCCGAGCCGTGGATCGGCTCGTAGAGGCCGAAAGTGCCATGCGCGGTCTGGCGCTCGCCCAGCGAGGCCGAGGCGAGCAGGCCGATCGAGCCGACGCACATCGAGGCCTGGTCCGAGAGGATGTCGCCGAACAGGTTGCCGGTCAGCACCACGTCGAACTTGCCTGGCGCGCGGACGAGCTGCATCGCGGCATTGTCGACGTACATGTGCTCGAGCGTGACCTCGGGGTATTCCTTGGCAACCTCGATCACCACGTCGCGCCACAGCTGGCTGGTCTCGAGCACGTTGGCCTTGTCGACCGAGCACAGCCGCTTGGCGCGGCCCATCGCGGTGCGGAAACCGACATGGGCGATGCGGCGCACCTCGCTCTCGTTGTACGACATCACGTCGTAACCCTCGCGGTCGCCGTTGGCGGCGGTGCGGAAGCCCTTCTCGCCGAAGTAGACGTCGCCGTTGAGCTCGCGCACGATGACCATGTCGATCGCGCCGGCCACTTCGGGGCGCAGCGCGGAATGGCCTTCGAGGCCTGCAAAGACCTTGGCCGGGCGCAGGTTGGCAAACAGGGTCAGCTCCTTGCGCAGGCCGAGGATGGCCTGTTCCGGACGCAGGTGGCGTTCCAGCGAATCGCAATCGGGATCGCCCACCGCGCCGAACAGGATGCCGTCGGAAAGGCGGGCGATGTCCAGCGTCTCTGCCGGGAGGGGGTGGCCATAGGCCTTGTAGGCGGCGCCGCCGACCGGGGCTTCCTTCATCTCGATGTCGGGCAGGCCGAGCGCTTCGATCACGCGGACGGCTTCGCGCGTCACTTCGGGACCGATGCCATCACCGGGCAGAACCGCAATCTTCATGAAATACCCCTTCGTGCCTGCGCTCACTCGCCGCTTATGCGTCGAAGCCAATCCTTCTTAGGCGCCCGAGCAGAATCGCGCGCGCCCCCATAACATCGCGCGTGCGATCGGCAAGCAGGCGGTTGGCAATGGCTTTGCCCTGACGCTCCAGTCGCGCAAGTAGATCTGGCCATTGCTCGTCAGGCGGTGGGGCCGGGGCCGTGCCATAGCCGACCTCGCGCAGCAGGAGCACCTCGTAACCTGCCAGAACCCGCGCCCAGCCGCGCGCCGAGGGGGCGTGGCAGATCGCATCGAGCAAGGCGACGAGCGATTCATAGAGCACGGGGTAAGGGTGGCCTTCGGGCAAGGTCGCGGCGGTCAGCGCGCAGGCCCAGCCGATCCCGGCGCTCGGCAGCGGTTCGGACAGCCACGGCCCACGACTCGCTACCAATTCGACACGGGCCGATGGCAGTTGCGAGGCGGTGCGCGATCGCACCTCTACTTCGATCAGGTTTCCGGGGATCAGCACGGGCCGCAACTCGCGCCCCCGCGCCCCGGCGACATAGGCGGCGGCAAGGCCATGGTCGGCGGTCAGCACGCGGATGATCGCGCCGTGTTCGCCGTTGGGCAGGACCGAGCAGAGAATGGCGGGGGCGCGGATCAGCATCGCGTCATCCTCTGCGCCCACCGCCCTTTTTGGGCAATGCCTTCAAGGGCAGGCGCCACAAAGTTGCACATCGGCGTTGGAACATCTGGCGGTTTGCGATAGTTTGATGGGCATGAAGCAGCTCTTCCAGCATGCCGCCATCACCGAAGGCGTCACGGTGCGAGTCGCCGTAAACTTCCTCCCCGAACAGTCGCGGGTGGAAGCAGGCAAATGGTTCTGGGTCTATCATATCCGTCTCGAGAATGACGGCGACCAGCCGGTACAACTGCTGTCGCGCCATTGGCGGATCACCGACGGGCGGGGCATGATCAACTTCGTCGACGGTGACGGCGTCGTGGGCGAACAGCCCGTCCTGCAGCCGGGGCAGAGCCATGATTACGTCTCGGGCTGTCCGCTCGGCACCCATCACGGCAGCATGGAAGGCCACTACACGATGCAGCGTGCCGATGGCTCGCTGTTCGATGTGGCGATTCCATTCTTTCCTCTGGCGGCACCGGCTCCGGCAAACTAAATCCGGTTCGCAATGAAGCGGACCCATCTCCCTCTCAATGGCCTGCGCGTGCTTGACGCGGCGGCTCGGCACCTCTCGTTCACGCGCGCGGCCGACGAACTGGCGGTGACCCCCGCAGCGGTCGGCCAGCAGATCCGTGCGCTCGAGGACCTGCTCGGCGTCGTGCTGTTCCGCCGCACCTCCAAGGGCCTCGAGCTCACCGACGAGGCGATTGCCGGTCTCGATGCCATCCGCGAAGGCTTTCTGCGCTTCGAGGAAGGCGTGCAGGCAATGCAGGCCGGGCAATCGAGCCACGTCTATACCATTGCCTGCCCGCGCGATTTCTTTGCCGCGTGGCTTTCGCCCCGGCTTGCGGCATTTCGCGCCGGCAATCCGCAGATGCGCTTCTCGCTGGTTGGCGGCGATGCCGATATCGACTTTACCGAAGCCAATCTCGACCTCGCGGTGCGCTGGGCCGAAGGGCCGGGCGAACTGGAAGGCATCGCGCTGGGCCAATCGTTGATGGTAACGGTGGCGGCGCCCGACGCTGCGCCCGATTGTCCGTGGATCGGCTGGCCGGGCGATCCGGCACCGGGGGGCGGCGATGTAGGCTTCTCGGTCGGCGATGCCGGGACTGCGATCAGCGCGGCAAGCGCGGGCCTGGGTCGGGCGCACGTGCCCTATCAGCTGGTCGACAACGCGATCGGCATGGGCCGCGTGGTCGTGCAGGGCGAGCCCGTGACCTCGCGGAAGGGGTACTGGCTTGTCGCGCCCCTGCCGCAGTGGCGGCAGAAGAAGGTCAAGGAGCTGGTCGCGGCGCTTTCCGCGTAAAGCTAAGTAAATGATTTGCCACGCCAGATAGACCCAATTTGGCAGTGACCCTTACGCGCTGTTAACTGCCTTGATGGTATCCCCGCAGCCATGTTCACCGGGTTGCGCAGTCTATTCGCTCGCGGACGGCGCTTCGGCCGTTTGCTGCGCAATGCGCGTCCCTACACCTCCAGCTGGAAGCAGCGCGAGGGTGACAACTTCACCCTCGCCTATGCGCGAAGCCTGTCGCATCGCCTGCCATTGCTGTACCTCGTCGTCGTCTTCGACATGCTTCTGGTGGCCTTCCGGTTTCGCGACATCGCGCCGAGCTGGCTGATCGCGCCGGGACCTATTTTCCTGAGCGCTTTTGCGCTGCGGCGGGCCTATTACTGGCGGCCGGCTGCGGTCGAGCAGCGCGCAACGGCAGTGCTTCGGCGCGATCTTGCATCGATGAGCTGGCTGGGCGCTTTTGCCAGTTTCCTGTTCGCCCTGTGGGGTATGGTGCTCTACAGTTACGGCGATTGGGAAGCGCAATCATTTATCCATTATATCTTTGCCGTAACGCTGTTTTCCGGGATTCTCGGGCTGGGCCATTCGCCGCTGACGGCGCTGCGCATCGCGATTGCGACCACTATCCCGACCTCGGGCCAGATCCTCTTCAGCGGCCATCCCAACGCGGTCATGGTCGTGCTGGTGCAAGTGGTGGTGACGACCTTGCTACTGCTCATCACCAACGGTCATCATCGCGATTTCGTGCGGCTTGAACTGTCGCGGCAGCAATTGGCCCGGCGAGAGCGTGAAGCGGCCCGACTGGCGCAGGAGAACCTGCTTCAGGCAACCATCGACCCCCTGACCGGTGGCCTCAACCGTCGTGCAATTCTCGATCGGCTGGCCGAGGATATCGAACGGGGCGGCAAGGGTGTGCAGCGGGCCTGGCTCGCTCTGATCGACCTCGACGGGTTCAAGCACATCAATGACACCTATGGCCACGCGGCAGGCGATGCGGTGCTTCAGGCGGTCGCGAATCGGCTTGGCGGAATGGAGCGCGTGCGCTGTTTCGGTCGGCTTGGCGGCGATGAATTCGCGGCTGTTCTCGATCCCTCGCTCGATCACATAGCAGCGTTCGCGATCGGCACGGCGCTTTCGGAATCGCTGCGCGCCCCGGTGCTGCACGGTGGGGCGGTCCTGCGCTTTTCCGGGTCCATTGGCGTCCACCGCATGGACGGCCGGAGCGTCAGCGATTGCCTCGAACGGGCCGACGCCGCGCTCTACAAGGCCAAGGAGCTTTCCGACGGCGCCGTTGTCGTGTTCAGCCCGGATGACGAGGCCGAACTGCAGGATCGCGCCGCAATCACCCGCCTGTTCAACGAAAGCAATCTCGCTGACCGGCTCAAGCTCGTCTACCAGCCGGTCTTCGATGCCGAGAGCGGGGGCGTGATCGGCCTCGAAGCTTTCGTGCGCTGGAGCCCGGATGGCGAACGCTGGCTCGCACCGGGGCAATTCATGTCGCTTGCCGAAGCAACGGGGCGGACCGGCGAACTGACCCGGATGGTGCTGGCGCGCGCCCTGGCCGAATGCCCGGCGTGGCACTATGGACGCTGGCTGGCGATCAACCTCAGCCCTCGCGACGTGATGCGGACTGGCACGGCCGAGGCTCTTGCACGTCTGGTGGAAGAGCATGGCGCGCCACCGCATTCGATCATCCTCGAAGTTACCGAACGGGCCTTGCTCGAAGATCCCAAGCGCGCCGAAGCCCAACTGCTGGCATTCCGCGCGCGAGGTTTCCGCATCGCGCTGGACGATTTCGGCGCAGGCTGGTCAAGTCTCAACCAGGTCCACAGCCTGCCGCTCGACATGATCAAGATCGATCAGGAGCTGTCCCGCGCTCTTGCGAATGACCCGGGCGCGCGTTCGCTGGTCGGCACCATCGTTTCGCTCGCCTGGCAGCTTGGCATTGACTGCACAATCGAGGGCGTCGAGGACGAACTGCAGGCCAGCACGGCGCGCGCGCTCGGCATCCGGCTTATGCAGGGTTACCATCTGGGCCGGCCACAAGCAGCCGCTCAGGCGCTGGCGCTGATTTCAGAGAATGCGTTGAGCCTGCGCGCCTGAGGGTTTCGTGATCAGAAACTTGCGCTTCGGATTTTACGGGCCGGTGCCGCACGAACCTCGCCAGTGGCGAGGTTCAGATCAATGCTCCAGCACGATCGGGCGCGGCGTGCCCGGGGGATGAAGGCGGCGGAACAGCTTGCCCCTCTCGCTGAACAGCACCAGCAGCAGGCTGAGCACGCCCGCCGTCAGCAGCGCCAGAGCAAGGGGGTGGGCCGTGCCGTCATAGGCTTGGCCGACGAAGATGCCGATGACTGAACCGATCACCATGCGCAGGAAGGCATGCATCGAATTTGCACTGCCTGCCGTCCGTTCGAACGGCTGCAGCGCGATCGAGCCGAAGTTCGCGCCGATGAAGCCGATGAGGATCATGTTGGTGATCATCAGCGGCATGAACTGCCACAGCGTCTGCCCTTCCAGACTTGAGGAGTAAGTCTGCAACGCGCTGACGAGGATGAACGCGATCACCGCCGTGTGCGAAACGCGGCGCGCCCCGAAGCGCTCGACGATGCGCGAGTTGGAGAAGCTGGCGCAGGCCATCATCAGCGCGGAGAAGCCGAATAGCACCGGGAACATCTTGCCCGCGCCGAAGTGTTCGCCGACCAGCTGCTGCGACGAGTTCACGTAGCCGATCATCGCCCCGAAGGTGAGCGAACCGCCCAGCACGTAGCCGATGGCCGAGCGGTTCGTGGCGGCACCGGCCATGTTCTTCGCAATCGTCATCGGGCGGATCGGCTGGCGATATTCGGGGTGCAGTGTTTCCGGAAGGCGGATGTAAAGCCATGTCGCCATGCCCGTGGCCAGAACCGCCAGCAGCACGAAGATCCAGCGCCAACCGGCAAACAGCAGCACGACCTGCCCGATGCTTGGCGCAAGCATCGGCACGACCATGAAGATGACCGAGATGATCGACATCTGCTTGGCCATCTGGTCGCCGGAAAAGCGATCGCGGATGATTGCGCCCGGCAGAACGGCAAGCCCGCCGCAGCCGATCGCTTGCCCCACGCGCATCGCCAGCATGCCGTCGAATGACGTGACAAGCGCGCAGGCCAGCGAGAACAGGATGTAAATCACCATGCAGGTCAGCAGGACCGGGCGGCGGCCATAGCGGTCTGCAAGCGATCCGGGCACCAGCGAGGCAAAGCCCGAGGCGAGCAGGAACGTGCCGACCACAAGCTGGCGGCGGTTGGGATCGGCAACGCCAAGATCCGTCGCAATGTCGCCAAGCGCAGGCAGCATGGCGTCGACGGCGAGCGCCTGCATCGCCATGACGAGCGCCATCATCGCGATGGTCTCACGCTCGCCCATCGTGCGCGGCGCGCGCAGGGTATTGGAATCGTTAGTGGGCATAATCACCCTTTGAACGAGAACGGCTTCAAATCCCATCCCCAAAACCGGGTTTATGTTGCAATGCGAAACGGAGTATCGTGTCGCCATGGAACTTGCGCGAGACCATGACGAGCCTGACCGTCAGGCGATTGCCTTGCGCAAGATCATCCACGTCGACATGGACGCCTTCTTCGCCAGCGTCGAGCAGCGCGATGATCCCTCGATCCGGGGGCTGCCCGTGGCCGTCGGCGGATCGTCCGGGCGAGGCGTGGTGGCGGCAGCAAGCTACGAAGCGCGCAAGTTCGGGGTGCGCTCGGCCATGCCGTCGGCGCGGGCAGTGCAACTGTGTCCGGACCTGATCTTCAGGAAGCCGCGTTTCGATGTCTACAAGGCGGTGTCACAGCAGATCCGCAGCGTTTTCCTGCACTTCACGCCGCACGTGGAGCCGCTATCGCTGGACGAGGCCTACCTTGACGTGACCGACGACGTGCGCGGGATCGGGTCCGCGACGCGCATCGCCGAATTGATCCGCCAGCGCATAAAGGCCGAGACCGGGCTGACGGCCAGCGCCGGGGTGTCCTACAACAAGTTCCTCGCCAAGCTGGCCAGCGACCAGAACAAGCCCGATGGCCTGTGCGTGATCCGCCCCGGCGAGGGGGCGCAGTTCGTGGGCTCGCTGCCAGTGCGGCGATTTCACGGCATCGGGCCGCGCGGCGCGGAGAAGATGGCGAAGTTGGGGATCGAGACGGGGGCTGACCTGCGCGCCAAGGACCTCGCCTTCCTGCGCGCCAACTTCGGCAGTTCGGCGGACTATCTCTATCGCGCGGCGCGGGGGATTGACCTCAGGCAGGTCAAGGCGGACCGACCGCGCAAGTCGGTCGGCGGGGAGCGGACGTTCGAGCGGGACATCTCCTCAGGCCCCGCTCTGCGCGAGACGCTGGAGCGAATCATCGAAATCGTGTGGGAGCGGATTGCGCGCAGCGGAGCGACCGGGCGGACGATCACGCTGAAGATGAAGTTCAATGATTTCACGCCCTGCACGCGGGCCAGGTCCCTGCCACGCCCGATCGCCGGAAAGGCAGAGTTCTCAGCCCTCGCCCGCGATCTGCTCGATGCGCAACTGCCCCTGCCCAAGCCGATCCGGCTGATGGGCCTCACGCTTTCGGCGCTGGAGGGTGAAGAGGCCGAGGAAGGCGACGCAGGTGCTGCGCCCCCGGTGCTTCAGGCCGAACTGCCGTTCTGATCGGACAGCCAGCGCGCGATCATCTCGCGCACCGGACCGCTGGTGTTTGCAGGGAGCGCGCGGCCCGGAAAGAAGCGCGCTTCCTCGATCTCGCGGCCATCTGGGGCGGGCAGGTCTGCCGTGGTCCCCGCGACCAGTTCGATGGCGTTGGTCCAGCCCTTGCGGTCCAGCAAGACAGTGCCGAGGTGACGCGGCGCCGCAAGGCGGCAGCCGGTTTCCTCGAACAGTTCGCGTGATGCGGTCGCTTCCGGGCGCTCGTCACGGCCAAGCCCGCCGCCGGGCAGCATCCACGTGTCGCGCGCGTGGTAGCTGTGACGGACAAGCAGCACTTCGCCCGCAGCATTGGCCGCGATCACGTTGCAGCCACGCACCCGCTTGCGCGTGATACGCCAGTACCACAGCCGCGCGGCATGGGTGACACGCAGCACGGTGCGATGGAGTGGGCGGGGAAGGAAGTGCAGCACCAGCGCATTGTGGGGCCGGTGCTGCCGATTGTCACCTGCGCTTACGCCGCCTTCCAGCGCAGCGGCAGCGCCTTGTATCCGCCGACGAAAGTGGAGTTCACGCGGCGCGGGGCTCCTGCCAGTTCAAGGCTCTCCACCCGGTCGAGCAGCACATCGAGCAGGATGCGCATTTCGAGGCGGGCGAGGTGCAGGCCGAGGCATTGGTGCGAGCCTGCGCCGAAAGCGGCGTGCCGGTTGGCCGGGCGCGTGGCGTCGAACTTGCGCGGTTCGGGGAACTGCGCAGGATCGTGATTGGCTGCGACATAGTTGAGCATCAGCCAGTCGCCCTGCGCGATCTGCTGGCCGCCCAGCTCGGTGTCGCGCGCGGCGGTGCGCATGAAGTGCTGAACCGGCGTGGTCCAGCGGATCGCTTCCTCGACGATGCCGGGCAGCAGGCTGCGGTCCGCCTTGGCGCGGGCAAACAGGTCTGGATCGCGGGCCAGCGCCAGCACCGCGCCCGCCGAGGAGGCGGAAGTCGTATCATGCCCGGCGCTGGCGACGATGATGTAATAGCCGGCGGTATCGCGGTCGCTCATCGGTTCGCCATCGATCACGGCATTGGCGATCACCGTGGCGACGTCCTCGCCGGGGTTCTGGCGGCGCTCGGCGGCAAGCCCCGCGAAGTAGCGTTCGAATTCCGCCACGGCGCCGGCGACGATCTGGCTGATCTGTTCGGGCGGCAAGTTCTTGAGTCCGGACTTGTTCAAGTCCTCGTCCTGCCCGCCGAACATCTGCTGGGTCAGGAACAGCATCTTCGGCTCGTCCTCTGGCGGCACGCCGAGGATCTGCATGACGACATGGAGCGGATAGGGCGCGGCGACGAGCGGGATGAAGTCGCCCTCTTCGCCCGCCGCCAGCATCCGGTCGATCGATTCACTGGCGATCTTGCGGATCTCGCCATCCAGTTTCGACAGGTTCTTGGGCATGAACCAGTCCTGCGTCAGGCGGCGCAGCTTGGGGTGTTTGGGCGCATCCATGGCCACCAGCGAATCCACCAGATGCGGACTGCCCCCGGTGATCGAGCGGGCCAGCATGTCTCCGACGCGCAGGGTGAAGACGGCCGACTTGGGCCGGTTGAGGAAAGTCGCGTTGTCCTTGCTGACCTTCATCACTTCGTCGAAGCCCGAAACCAGCCAGAACGGTTCGTGCTCGTCCTGGGGCGCAACGACGCGGGCAACCGGCGCCGAAGCGCGAAGGGCATCGAACTGGTCGAGCAGCGGGTCCCACGTGCCGTAGGACTTGGGGTCGATGACGGCGCGGCCCACTTCGGCCGGAACCACCGGAACGCTTGCCATTGTCGTGTCCTCCCTCAGACCGTGGCCGCTTGCGCGGCTTCCCAGGCCTGCTTGTACTCATCGCGCAGCAGGCGCTTGAACAGCTTGCCGGTAGGTTCGCGCGGCAACTCCTCGCGGAAGTCGATCTGGCGGGGCATTTTCACGCGCGAAAGCTGCGGATTGAGCCACTCGGTCAGCTCGGCCGCAAGCGCCGGGCCAGCCTCGGCCATGTCGCGCGGCTGGACGACCGCAACGACTTTCTCGCCCATGTCCGGATCGGGCGCGCCGATCACGGCAACGTCGGCCACCTTCGGGTGCGTGACCAGCAGGTTCTCGATCTCCTGCGGGTAGATGTTCACGCCGCCCGAGATGATCATGAAGCTCTTGCGGTCGGTCAGGAACAGGTAGCCGTCCTCGTCAACCCAGCCCACGTCGCCAAGGCTGGTCCAGCCGTGCTTGTTGGTGGCGTCGCGGGTCTTGTCGGGATCGTTGTGGTAGCTGAACGGGCTGCCGCCTTCGAAGAACACCTGGCCTTCCGTGCGCGGCGGCACCTCGTCGCCCTCTTCGTTGCAGATCCGGATCGTGCCGAGCAGGGCGCGACCGACCGAGCCGGGGCGTTGCAGCCATTCCTCGCTGGCGATGAAGGTGAAACCGTTGCCTTCGGTGCCCGCGTAGTATTCCCGCAACGCCGGACCCCACCATTCGATCATCGCCTGCTTGACCGGCACCGGGCAGGGCGCAGCGGCATGGATCGCGCACTTGAGGCTGGAGGTATCGTACTTCGTGCGGACGTCCTCGGGCAGCTTGAGCATGCGCACGAAATGCGTCGGCACCCACTGGCTGTCGGTGACCTTGTACTTCTCGATCAGTTCCAGCGCGTGCTCGGGATCGAACTTCTCCATCGCGACGACCGTGCCGCCCATGCGGTGGATGGTCATCGACCAGCGCAGCGGCGCAGCGTGGTAGAGCGGCGCGGGCGAGAGATAGACGGCATCTCCTGTGATGCCGAAGGCTTGGGAGGCGATGCCGATCAGCGAGTTGACCGCGCCGATCTCCGGGTCCTCGGGCAGGGGAATGCGCACGCCCTTGGGCTTGCCGGTGGTGCCCGAGGAATAGAGCATGTCGCACCCGGCGCGCTCGTCAGCGATGGGGGTGGCAGGCTGTGCGGCGAGCGCGGCGTCGAGCGAAAGCGGGCCTTGCGTATCGAAGCGCAGTTGCGGCACGTCAGGGGCAAGCTTCGCCACTTCGTCAAGCACCGGCGCGGTATAGGCCGAACCGATCAGGAGGCGGGTGCCGCTATCGTGCGCGATATAGGCAATCTCGGGCGCGGCGAGGCGGCACGAGACTGCGACGTAGACAAGGCCAGCCCGCTGCGCCCCCCAGGCCAGCGCGAAGAAATCGGCACGATTTTCCAGGCACAGCGCAATGGTATCGCCGATCCGGAGCCCGCGCGAGCGCAACAGCTGCGCGAACTGGTTCGATTTGGCTTCCAGCTGCGCATAAGTGACCACTTCGCCGCTGCCACCCATGATCACGGCGGCGCGATCGGGATTGCGGGCGGCATGATACTTGGGGTGGAAATGCACCGGCCTGTTCCTCTCGCATCTGGCGGACTCAGGCCGCCATTTGCGAGGGAGCTTAACCGATCAGTTAAAGGGTGCAACCGTGATCTGTTCGTCCAGTTGCACCGCCTTGTCGCAATTCTTGCCCGATCCTTTCACGGCGGAATGATCCGCCAAGGCCGTTACTGCGGCGCGGGCAGGACGCGGTCGATCGGATAGATCACGCCGTTGCGCGCGACGATCGGCTCGCCCACCAGCTTGGGCGCGTCGTCTCCGCTGCCAAGGCGGATGGTATCGCCGCTGCGGGTGAGCGTGAGCGGCTGCCCGCCAAGGCTGGCAAGGCGCACCGTGCCGTTGGCGCGCTCGATGCCCTGGTCAAGATCGGCCCGCGCGACGTAGCCGGGAGAGAGGTGCTGGCTCACAAGCGCAAGGAGCTGCACCTTGCCGTCCTCGCTTTCCAGCGCCTTGCGGTCGGCCTCGGGCAGGGCCGCGATCGCCTCGTTGGTCGGCGCGAACAGGGTGTAGCTGCCGACGCCTTCGAACGTCTTCTCGAGCCCCGCCGCCTTCACCAGCTTGGCCGATTCCGAAAGATCACTGCTGTCGTCCAAGGCGTCGAACAGGTCCTTGCTCGACGCCTCGGCAACCGCCCCGCTGCCCTTGGCCTCGGGCACGTCGCTCTTTCCGCACCCGGCAAGGGCGAGCGCGACCGCCAGCACGGTCCCCATCATTGTATGGCGCACCATGGAAATCCCCTTTTGTTTTCGAGTGCAGGTCAGGCGATCAGTTCGATCACGGCGCGGACCAGCTGTGTGGTCGGGTCGACTTCGTAGACATAACCGTCGCTGTAGCGATACCAGCTGTCGGGCGTGTCTGCGTAGCGGCCGCGCCAGTCAGGCGGCACGTTGTAGAAGTCATAGCCTGCGGGCATCGGCTGGCCCACTGCCCACGGATCACCCGTCAGCAGGGCGGCAATGCCTTCGATCACGTTGGACTGCGGATTGACCTCGAAGATCGCGTTCTGCGCGTAGCGATAGTCATAGCCGTCGCGGAAGCCGTAATAGCGGTCGTAATAGCTGGGCACGGCATAGTCGTTGTACTGCGTCGGCCAGACCTGCCCGCCAAACAGGGCGCCGCCGAGCAGGGGCACGAGGCCCGAAACCAGCCCGCCATCGCCCACGCGGTACATATAACCGTTGCCGTAGCGCCAATCGTAATCATTGCCGAGGTAGCGCACCGGATACCAGTCTCCCCAACTACGCGGGGCCTGAATCTGGCGAGCCTGGCCCGGAGGCAGGCAGCCGTTGTTCTTCTTGGCAAGGCCGGGAGGGCAATCGCTCGCAACCGGAATCAGGAAGCGGCTGTCGTCGTAACGATAGCGGCCGTCCTGCCACTGGCGGCTTGCCACGCGGATGACGTTGCGGTCGTCCCCGCGCTCAACGCGATCAACCCGATCTTCAGGGCCGCGGCTGGCCTGGCGTTCGACCTTGTCGAAGCCCTTCGCACTGTTGTCGCGGTCCGGGCCCTTGCCGGGGTTCTTGTCATCGTTGCCGCGCATGGCCT
Organism: Novosphingobium sp. BL-A-41-Hi4B-X5A; assembly: GCF_055521705.1. Lineage (NCBI taxonomy): Bacteria > Pseudomonadati > Pseudomonadota > Alphaproteobacteria > Sphingomonadales > Sphingomonadaceae > Novosphingobium > Novosphingobium sp. BL-A-41-Hi4B-X5A. The sequence goes on from NZ_CM145500.1 coordinate 2,604,883, forward strand.
GCTGGGGCGTCTGCCGCGCGTCGTTGCCGCGGGGTTTGTCGGGGCGCATCTCGGCGCGCTTGTCGGGACCCTTGGCCTTGTCGGGGCCTTTCTGGCCGCCGCGATCCATCTTCTCGGCCTTGGTTGGGCCGCCGCCGCCCTTGCCGTTCCCATTGCCCTGGGCGAGGGCCGGGACGCTGGCCGCGAGGGCGGCGACACCGGCCATGAGCATCATCTTGCGCATCGTGGTTCTCCGAATCCGTCGGATCAAGCAACGTGCGCCTTGTCGCTGCGGTTCCCGCAGACTAGGGCGGGGCCATGATAGCACGCGAACTTCTCGGCACCGCGCCGGTGCCCGATGGCGAAGAGCTGAAGCTCTACAAGCACGACCGCGATTTCATGATCGTGCTCGGCCACAACGAACTGATGAGCACGCGGCAGAACGGTTCGGAGATCGCGCTGGCGGTGCAGAGCATCGCCCGGATCGCCAAGGCGCAGCGGCCCGCGATGCTGATTGGCGGCTATGGCATGGGCTTTACCTTGCGCGCCGCGCTGGAGAAGCTGCCGGCCGACGCGCACGTGACCGTGGCCGAGCTGGTGCCCGAGATCATCCAGTGGGCCAAGGGCCCGATGGCAGAGCTCGAAGCCGGTTGCCTCGACGATCCGCGCGTGCGGCTGGTCATGACTGACGTGGCCGACGTTATCTCCGCCAATGCGCTGTCGGTGGGCGGCACGGGATATGATGCGATCCTGCTTGATGTCGATAACGGGCCGGACGGGCTGGTGCGCACCAAGAACAACCGGCTCTACACGATGCGCGGGTTGCGCACTGCGATGGACGCCCTGCGCCCCGGCGGCGTGCTGGCGATCTGGTCGGCGGCTAAGGATGCCAATTTTACCCAGCGTCTCAAGGCGGCAGGGTTCAATGTCGATGAAGTGGAAGTGCGCGCGCGGACCAATGGCAAGGGCGCAAAGCACGTGATCTGGTTTGCCAGCGTTTGAGAGCAATCGCCAATAAGGCACGATGCATTCACGGCGTGGATACCGGGCAATAAATACCATTCCTTTGCTGTCTCGCCGCGCGCGGACTAGGCGTCAGGCAAGACAGCATCGGGAGAATGACATGCGCCTTGCCACAATCGACAACGGTACTCGTGACGGGCGGCTGATCGTCGTCTCGCAACAGGGCGATGCCTTCGCCTATGCTCCCGCTACCACCTTGCAGGAACTGGTCGAGGGCTGGGAAGCACTCGCTCCGGCATTGCAGGCCATCGCCGAATTTCCCGAAACACTGGGCGAGGCCAAGCTCCTCGCGCCGCTGCCGCGTGCGTGGCAATGGCTCGATGGTTCGGCGTTCCAGAGCCATGGCGACCTGATGGACGCGGTGCTCGGCATCACCAAGCCCAAGACCGACGTGCCGCTGATGTACCAGGGCATGTCCGATACCTTCATGGCCACCGGCACGGAAGCGCGCTTCCCGTCTACCGACCTGGGCATCGATTTCGAGGGCGAGTTCGGCGTGATCGTCGATGCAGTGCCAATGGGCACGAGTGCTGCCGAAGCGATGAAGCACATCCGCCTTGTCGTGCAGATCAACGACTGGTCGCTGCGCACGCTCGCCGGGCCGGAAATGAAAACCGGCTTCGGCTGGGTCGGCGCCAAGCCGGCCTGCGCGATGGCGCCCTTTGCCGTGACGCCCGATGACCTCGGCGATGCATGGAAGGACGGGCGTGTCTGCCTCGACCTGCTGGTTGACTGGAACGACAAGCGCTTCGGCGCGGCCAATGGCCACGCCATGGGCTATGGCTTCCATGAACTCGTCGCCCACGCGGCGCGCACGCGCGATCTGGTGGCGGGCACGGTGATCGGATCGGGCACGGTCTCCAATGCAAACTTCCGCGAGATCGGCTCGTCCTGCATTGCCGAGCGGCGCGGGATCGAAGTGCTGGACGAGGGCGAACCGAAGACCGCATTCATGGCCTTTGGCGATACCGTGCGGATGGAAGCGGTCGACGCTTCGGGCCGCGCCCCGTTTGGCGTCCTGCACCAAAGGGTCGTGCAAGCCTGAAGCAGCCCACTTGCCGTCCTTCCGATAATTGTTATAGCGCATAGCGAAATCGGAGGATGCCATGGCCGTTGTTGCGAGTCTGTCCCAAAGTGCGTTGGCCCACGCTGCGCTTGATCGTTTCCTGCGCCCGAAGTCCGTTGCCGTCGTTGGCGCATCGGACAAGCCCGGCGCGCTTGGCGCGACGCTGCTGACCAACCTCGACCGCAACGGCTATGCCGGCGCGGTCTATCCGGTGAACCCCAAGCGCGACGAGATCATGGGCAAGCGCTGCTACGCTTCGGTCGATGCGCTGCCCGAAGGCGTGGACGTGGCCGTGCTGGCGATCCCGCGCGCGGGCGTGCTCGATGCGGTTAAGGGTCTGGCGGCGCGCAAGTGCGGCGGCGTGGTGATCTTCTCCGCGGGCTTTGCCGAGGGCGGCGAGGAAGGCCTTGCCGAACAGCGCGAAATTGCGCGTATCGCGCATGAGGCGGGCATGGTCGTCGAAGGGCCGAACTGCCTGGGCCTCGTCAACTATGTCGATCGCATTCCGCTGACCTTCGTCGAAACCAACGCCGTGCCGCCGGCGGGCAAGCGGGCGATCGGCATCGTCTCGCAATCGGGCGCGATGGCGGCTGTGCTGGGCACGATGCTGCTCGCGCGGGATGCGGGCGTGTCCTACTCGGTCTCGACCGGGAACGAGGCGGCCAGCGGGGTCGAGGATTACGTCGACTGGCTGGTCGATCAGGACGACACGCACGTGATCGCCATGATCGTCGAACAGTTCCGCAAGCCGCAGGCGTTCCTCGCCGCGGCGCGGCGGGCAAAGGCAGCCGGCAAGCCGGTGGTCCTGCTCCACCCGGGCAAGTCGAGTGCGGCACGCGAATCGGCCGCCACGCACACCGGCGCCATGGCGGGCGACTACAAGCTGATGCGGGCCATGGTCGCACGCGCCGGCGTGATCTTTGCCGAAACGCTCGAAGAACTGGGCGACATTGCCGAGATCGCGGTGCGTTGTGCGGCGCTGCCTTCGGGCAAGACGGCGGTGCTGGGCGAATCCGGCGCGTTCAAGGCGCTGACGCTCGACCTCGCCGAAGAGCTCGACCTGCCGCTGGCCGATCTGCACGACGAGGATTCGCCGCTGCTGCGCGCCGCGCTGCCGCCGTTCGTGCCGGTCTCCAACCCGCTCGACATCACCGCGCAGGGGCTTTCGGAGCCCGCGATCTACACCCGCTGCATCGAGGCGCTGCTTGACGACGACCGCGTCGGTACGGTCTTCGCCGGGATCATCCAGGCCGAACCCATCACCTGCAAGATCAAGTTCCCGCCGATCCTTGCCGCGGTCGAGGGCCGCACGCTCAACAAGCCGGTGATCTTCGCCGGGCTCGACGAAGGCGCCGAGGTCCCGGCCGAGCGCATCGCCGCGCTGCGGGCGGCAGGCATTCCGTGGTTCCCCACCACCGAACGCGCACTGCGTGCCGTGACCCGATTGACGCACTGGTCCGCTCAGGACCTTTCCGCCAACGATCTTCCCCCAACGCCACTGCCCGGCCTCGCCGATGTTCATGGCGTGATCCCGGAATACAAGTCCAAGGAACTGCTCGGTCCGCTGGGCGTGAGCTTCCCCAAGGGCGGCTTTGCCGACAGCGCCGATGCCGCGGTCGCCGCTGCCGATGCCGTCGGCTATCCGGTGGCGATGAAGGCGCAGGCGGCAGCCCTCGGCCACAAGAGCGATGCCGGCGGCGTGATCCTCAACCTCGCCGATGCCGCTGCGGTGCGCGAGGCATGGGACCGCATCCACGCCAATGTCGCCGCCTATTCCGCGTCGATCCGCCTGGACGGCGTGCTGATCGAAGCGATGGGCAAGCGCGGCATGGAGATGATCGTCGGCGCAAAGAACGATCCCGAATGGGGCCCGGTCGTGCTCGCAGGCTTCGGCGGCGTGACCGCGGAAATCCTGCAAGACGTGCGCCTGCTGACCGCCGACCTGACGCAAGCGGCGGTCGAGGCCGAACTGATGAAGCTCAAGAGCGCCGCGCTGCTCAGCGGCTACCGTGGCTCGCCCGCTTTGGATGTGCCCGCGCTCGCTGCACTGATCGTCAAGGTCGGCCAAGTCCTGCGCGCCGAACCCTCGATCCGCGAGATCGACCTCAACCCGGTGATCCTGCATCCCCAAGGCGAGGGCGTGGTGGCGCTCGATGCGCTGATGCTGGTGGAGTGAGTGGCGCTTCCGGGGCGCTTCAGTGCCCCGGGAAGTCCATCAGCGCCTCTACTGTTAGCCCAGCGTCGCGCAGGCGGGCGGCGCCGTGGAGGTCTGGCAGGTCGATCGCGAAGAGGGCGTGGGTCACGCTGGCGCCTGCCGAGCGCAGGAGTTCCGTGGCGGCAAGGGCGGTGCCGCCGGTGGCGATGAGGTCGTCGATGATGACCACGCGCTGGCCTTGCGCAATGGCAGTGGGGTCTATTTCGAGGCGGTCGCGGCCGTATTCCAGCGCGTAGTCGATGCCGATGGTCTCGACCGGGAGCTTGCCGGGTTTGCGCACCGGCACGAAGCCGAGGCCCATGTGCGCCGCAACCGCAGCACCGAAGATGAAGCCGCGCGCTTCCATCCCGGCGATGGCCTCGGCACCTGCGTCCTGCGCCATCCGCGCCAGGTGGCCGATGCTGGCGGCAAGCCCGGCGCCATGCGAGATCAGCGTGGTGATGTCGCGGAACAGGATGCCGGGTGCGGGAAAGTCCGGCACGGTGCGGACGAGGGCCTTGAGTTCTACGGGTGTCATGCCTTCAACCTAGCCGCGCTGCGCCTCAAAAGGAAAGGCCGAGAACCTGCCCGAGATCGGCCAGCGCCTGTTCGCCGCTGGTCACCTTGATCGCCTGCATCCCCAGCGCGGCGGCCGGTTTGCAGTTGATGCCGAGGTCGTCGAGGTAGACGCATTGCGCCGGCGCAAGGCCGAGCGCTTCGCACATCATCAGGTAGATGCGCGGGTCGGGCTTGCGCACGCCCGCCTTGCTGCTTTCGATGACGTGTTCGAAGCGGGCGAAGATCTGCTCCATCTCGTCATGTGCATCGGCGCTGCGGGCCATTCCGGCGCCGTGGCCGGCAGGCACGTTGTTGGTGATGCAGCCCAGCCGAAAGCCTTCTGCCTTCAGCCGGTCGAGCGCCGACACCATCGCCGGACGCACCGCGCCTGCCAGCACGGCGAGGACGGACGCGCCGTCGAGTTCATGGCCAAGCGCGCGGGCTTCCTCGGCAAAGCGCCGGTCGAACTCGGCGCTGTCTATCTCGGCGCGTTCGAACAACGCCCAGGCGTTGGTATCGCCGTTGCGGGCGTTGACGGAGCGGACGAAGTCCTGCGGCAGGCCCCGTTCCGCTTCAAGCCGGTTGAACGCCTCGAACGGGGAGGAGGTGATCACTCCGCCGAAATCGAAAATCACCGCTGCGTAAGCCATCCTGCCTCCCTTTATGCCGGAGCAGCCTTAACCGATCGGTGAAATCGAACAAGACCATCGGATTTTTCCTCCATTTTGATGTGGATCATCGTAACCTGGCAGCGGCGGGGGCAGGCTTTTTCCATTGAAGGACAGGAGGATCCCGATGCGCTCCATTCTTTGCCCCGTCGAAAAGTCCGAAACCCTGAACGACCGCGTTGAAACCGCGCTGGCGCTGGCCCGCGAGACCGGAGGGCACGTCACCTTCGTCATCGCGACTCCGTTCGCGCAAATGGCGGCGTGGGAGCCGTTCGGCGGTGCCGCCATTTCCGCTGCCGCAATCAACGAGGCGCGCGAGGCCGACGAGGCCTTTGCGCGCGAACTCGATGCCCGGCTGGCCCCGCAGGACGTGGCCTTTGATGTCACCATCGACGACAACGGCCGGGTGGAAGCCGCCGCTGCCGCCGCGCGCTTTGCCGACCTGATCGTGGCCACTCTCGACGATCCGAGCATCGAGGAACTGGTGCTTGGCGTGCGCAGCCCCGTGCTGGCGGTGCCGCGCGGAGTGCCAATGCTCGATTTTGCGGCACCGGCGCTCATCGCTTGGGACGGCGGGCACGAATCCGCCAACGCCCTGCGCGCAGCCTTGCCGTTCCTGGCCATGGCAAAGTCTGTGCACATCCTCACCGTGCGGGAGAAGGATGACACTTTCCCGGCGGTCGATGCGGCCTGCTATCTTTCGCGCCACGGAATCCATGCCGAAGTGCACGAACAGGAGCGCAACGGCTCGATCGCGTTCACGATCGAGGAATGCGCTCGCAGTCTCGGGGCCGGTCTCGTCGTCATGGGCCTGTTCGGACATAGCCGCCTTCGCGAACTGCTGATGGGCGGCGTGTCGCGCGATATGCTCGACCGGTCGCAGATACCGCTGCTGCTGGCGCATTGACGACTGGGCCGCGGTTGCGCCGCGGCCTGAGTGCGGGCCAGAGTGCGGACATGAAAACCACCCGCTCGCTGTCCGCGCTCGCCCTGCTGGTCACTATGTCGCTTGGTGCCTGCTCCCCGCAGCCGGCAAGCGGACCGACCAGCGCGGCGAGTGAAAGTGCAGTCGCAGCCAATTCTGAAACCACAGCCCCTGCAGAGCCGCCTGCGCTCGTGGCCACCGAAGCTGCGGCTGCGGCTCCGGCGCCGGTTCCACCTTCTTTTCGCGCTATTGGTACCGAGCCGTTCTGGTCTGCGCGGGTTGAAGCCGACAAGCTCTCATGGTCGACGCCCGAGCAGCCCGAAGGCCTGACCGTGCCGGTGAAGCGCCAGGATATTGCCGGAAAGGCGATACTTTCAGGCGAGGTTGGGGGAAAGGCGCTGGTGCTTGAGGTTAGTGCCGGGTCATGCTCCGACGGCATGTCGGACACAGTCTATCCCCTCACCGTGGTCCGGCGAATCGGCAACGACACCCAGCGCGGCTGCGCGCGCTGAACCTATCCAAATCACGCTTGTGCGCTGCACAACGGAGATTCACCAGGCACGGGTGCAAACAATTGCGAACGGAACGATCCGGTATCGTTGCGTATGTAACGACTGCAAAATCCCTGCTAAACAGCGACTTATCGAGTAAATTGCAAAAACTGCAACCAAATCAGACCATTTCGCAATTGCACAATTCTGGTGTGCAATGCATACAGATCCTGCCTTTCAGGCATCCTCTCCCAAAACTTTCCGACCCGGCGGGCAACTGCCGGGTCTTTTTTTGCCCGCATTCCGGGCGGCTCCACGCATCTCGCAACCTTCGCAGCCCTCCCGCGTTTGAAATCCTGATCGCCGGTTCCCACATCGGAACTTGTCGATAGCTCAAGGGGATTTCAAAAAGCTCATGGCAGATGCGGCAACCGAAGCCCGGACCGATGCGCGCACCGTGCGCCTTCAGGTTGCGGGTGCTCGTCAGGAAGAAAGCGGCCACGGCATTGCCCGCATCAGTCGGCACGTGATGTCGCAGCTGGGCGTGACCGAAGGCGACGTCATCGAGATCGTCGGCAAGCGCTCCACCGCGGCGCGGGTTATCCAGCCCTATCCCGAGGACGAGGGTCTGGAACTGATCCGCCTCGATGGCCTCCAGCGCGCCAATGCCGATGTCGGCTCGGGTGAGCACGTGGAAGTGCGCAAGATCGATTCGCGGCCTGCGCAGCGTGTGGTCTTCGCGCCCGCGCAAAAGGAACTGCGCCTGCAAGGACCGGCCGTGGCGTTGAAGCGCAACTTTGCCGGGCGTCCGCTGGTGACCGGCGATCTGGTGGCGACCGCCGGGCAGCAGCAGGTCAACCGCACCGACATGCCGCCACAGCTGCGCCAGATGCTCAATGCGCCTGCCTTCGCGCTGACCCAGATCCGCCTGACCGTGGTCTCGACCAGCCCCAAGGGCGTGGTCCACATCGACGAGAACACCGAAGTCGAACTGCGGCCCGAATATGAGGAGCCGCGTTCGAGCCGCGCCGACGTCAACTATGACGACGTTGGTGGCATGGGCGATACCATCCGCCAGCTGCGCGAGATGGTCGAATTACCGCTGCGCTATCCCGAACTGTTCACGCGTCTAGGCGTCGATCCGCCCAAGGGGGTGTTGCTGCATGGCCCGCCGGGCACCGGCAAGACGCGGCTTGCCCGCGCCGTTGCCAATGAAAGCGACGCCTCGTTCTTCACCATCAACGGTCCCGAAATCATGGGTTCGGCCTATGGCGAGAGCGAGAAGCGCCTGCGCGAGGTGTTCGAGGAGGCGACCCGCAACGCGCCGTCCATTGTCTTCATCGACGAGATCGATTCGATCGCGCCCAAGCGCAGCGAGGTTCATGGCGAGGCGGAGAAGCGGCTGGTTGCGCAGTTGCTGACGCTGATGGACGGGCTGCATAGCCGCTCCAACCTCGTCGTGATCGCTGCAACCAATCGCCCCGACGCGATTGACGAGGCGCTGCGCCGTCCCGGCCGGTTCGACCGCGAGATCGTCGTCGGCGTGCCCGACGAAAGTGGTCGCCGCGAGATCATCGGCATCCATACCCGCGGCATGCCGCTGGCCGAGGATGTCGATCTGCAGGAACTGGCCCGCACGACGCACGGCTTTGTCGGCGCCGACCTTGCCGCCCTGTCGCGCGAGGCGGCGATCGAGGCGGTGCGCCGGATCATGCCGCAGCTCGATTTCGAGCAGCAGACGATCCCGCAGGACGTGCTCGACAACCTGCGCGTGGAGCGCGATGACTTCCTGCAGGCATTGAAGCGCGTGCAGCCATCGGCGATGCGCGAAGTCATGGTGCAGGCGCCGACCATCGGCTGGGCCGACATCGGCGGGCTCGATGATGCGCAGGACAAGCTGCGCGAAGGCGTGGAATTGCCCCTGAAGAACCCCGAGGCCTTCCACCGCCTCGGCATCCGTCCGGCCAAGGGCTTCCTGCTCTATGGTCCGCCCGGCACCGGCAAGACCCTGCTGGCCAAGGCCGTGGCGAAGGAGGCAGAAGCCAACTTCATCGCGATCAAGTCGTCCGACCTGCTCAGCAAGTGGTACGGCGAGAGCGAGCAGCAGATTGCCCGGCTCTTTGCGCGCGCGCGACAGGTCGCGCCCTGCGTCGTGTTCATCGACGAGATCGACAGCCTCGTTCCGGCACGCGGCAGCGGGCAGGGCGAACCGAACGTGACGGCGCGGGTGGTCAACACCATCCTTGCCGAAATGGACGGGCTGGAGGAACTGCAGTCGGTGGTGCTGATCGGTGCGACCAACCGGCCGAACCTGGTCGACCCGGCGCTGCTGCGCCCCGGCCGCTTCGACGAGCTGATATACGTCGGCACGCCGAGCGTCGCGGGCCGCGAGCACATCCTTGGCATCCACACCCGCAACATGCCGCTGGCAGGCGATGTGGACCTCGGGCGGATCGCACAGGCGACCGAGCGCTTTACCGGTGCCGATCTCGAAGACGTGGTGCGCCGCGCTGGCCTGAACGCCATTCGCCGCGCGGGCGGCAATGTCGATCAGGTCACTGCGGAGGACTTTGCGGGTGCGCTTGATGCCTCACGCGCAACGGTGACCGAGCAGATGGAGGAAGAGTACGGCCGGATGAAGGGCGAGCTCAAGAAGCGCGCGATGAATCCGGGGCCGCTGGGCTTCATCACTCCGGGCATGGTCACGCCCTTGCGCGAATCCAAGCACGGCTGACGGCAACGCGGGCGGAGAGGTTCAGGCTTCTCCGCCTTCCAGCGTGAAGTCCATCTCCACGACGATGCCGCGCTCTGCGAAGCGGCGGACGATGGTGCCGCCCAGCTGGCGTTCTGACGAACGGATCAGCGCCGAGCCGAAGCCTTCGCGGCCTTGCTCTGTCGGCGCCGTCGCTTCCCTGGCGGCAATCTCTTCCCAGATCACCTTGGCACGCGTGTCCTCGCGCTCCCAGCGGATGCGCAGCAGGCCGCCGGGCGCGGACCAGGCGCCGTATTTCACGGCATTGGTCGCCAGTTCGTGCAGGACAAGGCCAAGCGGCACCGCGTGCCGGCCCGGCAGGTTCACCGTGCCGCCATCCAGTTCGCAGCGCTCGCTTGATGAGCGATAAGGCGCGATGACCTTGCCGATCAGCTCGGCAAGGTCGACCGTCTGGTCCTTGCCCGACCCTTGCGTAACCTCGTGCGCCGTGACGAGCGCGTGGATGCGCTTGGCGATGCGATCAACCGCCGGGGCGGCAGCAGCATCACCCCGCGCGCTCATCTTCACGATGGCGAGGATCACCGCGAACAGGTTCTTGACCCGATGGTTGAGCTCCTTGGCGAGCAGGTCGGCGCGGTCGCGCGCTTCGGCGATGGCGGCGGCGCCTTCGGCCAGGGCCTCGGCCTCGGCCTTGCGAATCGCCTGCCACAGCCCCAGCGCCAGTGCGCAGACGATCACCACGAACAGCGCAGCCAGCGAGGGCAGGATGCGCGCCTCGGCATTGGCCGCACGCTGCGCCGCCTGATCGAGGCGCACGCGCTCGATATCCTCCAGCCGGGCCACGGCCTTGCGCAACCCGTTCATGGCAAGCTGGCCTTCGTCTGACAGGAGGCGCGCATGGGCATCGGGAATGCGGCGCTGTTCGACGAGGTCGACCACGCCCGCCATCTCGGCCCACTTGGCATCGCCCAGCCGCGCGATCTCGGCTACGAGATTGGCCTGCTCTGCCGGCAGGTCTGGCCCCATGCGGTCGCGCAATGTCCGCATTCCGGCGGCATAGCGGCCCTGGCCTTCGCGGTAGGGTTCGAGGTAGCGGGTGTCGCTGGTGATGAAGTAGCCGCGCTGTCCGGTCTCGCCGCTCATCGTCGCGCGCACGATCTCGTCGAGCGAGGCGATGATGCCGCTGGTGCGGGCCGCCTGCTGGCGCTGGGTGCGTTCAACCTCGACCGTGGCGATGATCAGCGAGAACGTGCCGATCAGCGCCAGCGCGACGACGGCAAACAGCGCCAGCGTCGGAATTCGCGGGGCGCGTTGCCACCAGTGCAGCCTCATCTCCTTGAGGAGGGATTCGGTTTCCCTGTTCATCAGGGGGGCCTAGACCCTAAGGCTTGCATCAGCAACGTCTTCACACTGGGCAACATATTGAAGCGCCTGCGCCTTTGCCTGCAGGGTTGACGCAAATCGCCTTGTCGCCTATCGGCCACCCCCTGATTCCGGCGCTTTGCCCTGCGGCAAGTGCCTGTCCACAGATTCGATATAGAAGAGAAAAGCCATGAAGCGCACTTTCCAGCCCAGCAACCTCGTGCGTGCCCGCCGCCACGGCTTCCGCGCCCGCACCGCCACTGTCGGTGGTCGCAAGGTTCTTGCCGCCCGCCGTGCGCGTGGCCGCAAGAAGCTGTCGGCCTGAGCCTTTCAGCATAAATCCGGTTCCGGCGAAGGCGGGGATGACCCGAATCGCCACAATCCGGAAACGGGCAGACTTCGTTGCTGCCAATCGCGGGATCCGGGTCGCAAGGCCCGGATTCGTGCTGTTGGTGAACCGCGACGTGGTGCCCGCTGACGAGGCCGACCTCCGCTTCGGCGTCACCGTCACCAAGAAGATCGGCAACGCGGTCGTCCGCAACCGGATGAAGCGCCGCTTCCGCGCCCTGCTGCGCGAGGCCCTGCCCGATGCCGGCATTGCCGGCGCTGACCACGTGATGATCGGCCGCGAAGGTGGGGTGGAGCGCGATTTTGCCCTGCTGCGCGAGGAGTTGGCCGTAGCGCTGTCCCGCGCCGCGCAGGGCAAGGGCGACCCGCCCCGCAAGCGCGGCGGCGCCCGTGTCAATCCGGGAAGGGGCAAGTGAAGCGCCTGCTCATCCTCATCGCCCGCGGCTGGCAGCTCGGCCCCTCCCGCGTGCTCCCGCCTTCATGCCGCTACAGCCCTTCGTGTTCGCAATATGCGATCGAGGCGCTGGAAAAGCATGGCGCGATTAAGGGTGGCTGGCTCGCGGCGAAGCGGCTATTGCGCTGCCATCCCTGGGGTGGGCACGGCTATGATCCCGTACCTTAGCCAAGTCTCCTCACCCCACACGACTTCAAGATCTAGGACGCGAACACGGTGCAGAATCAGCGCAACGTCATAATGGCAGTGATCCTGACGGGTCTGCTGCTGATCGGCTGGGAAGCGGCCATGCGCTGGTTCTACCCGGCGCCGCCAGCCAAGCCGCAGGCTGCAGCAACCGCGCCTGCCAGCACTGACGGCACCAAGCCCAAGGCAACGCGCGAAGGCGGCCTGCAGAACGCGGCCGACATCGCGCTGGAAAAGAAGGACCTGCGCGCCGAACTCGCCGCAGGCAACCGCGTCGTCATCGACGCGCCGGGCCTCAAGGGCTCGATCAACCTCAAGGGTGCGCTGGTCGATGACGTGACGCTGGTCCGTCACCGTGAAAGCGTTGACAAGAATAGCCCGCCGGTGCGCCTGTTCTCGCCTGCCGGCACGCCCGCGCAGCACTATGCCCAGATCGGCTGGGTCGGCGAAGGCGTCGCCACGCCCGATGCCAACACGGTGTGGACGGCGGAGGGCGCAAGGCTGACGCCGCAGACCCCGGTCACGCTGCGCTGGAGCAACGCCACCGGCCAGACTTTCGCGATCAAGTATTCGATCGACGCCGACTACATGATCACCGCAACGCAGAGCGTCGCCAACACCGGCGCCGCGCCGGTCGTGGTCAAGCCGTTCGCCTTGGTCAACCGTACCGACAAGACGGCCAGCCTCGATACCTGGCAGCTGCATTCGGGGCCGATTGCGGCGCTGGATGGCTCGGTCAACTTTGACAACAACTATTCCACGGTAACCGAAGCCCCGGGGCAGGTGATTCCGCTCAAGGGCACGACCAACTGGATCGGCTTTACCGACATCTACTGGCTGTCGGCGCTGATTCCCGATACCGGTGCCAAGGCTGAAGGTGCGGTGCGCTCGCTCGGCAACAACGTGTTCCGCGCGGACCTGATCTATCCCGGCGTGTCCATCGCGCCGGGCAAGGCACAGAGCCAGACCGTCCGCCTGTTTGCCGGCGCCAAGGAAAACTCGGTCCTCGAAAAGTACGAAGCGACCGGCGTCACCAACTTCAGCCTGGCTATCGACTGGGGCTGGTTCCGCTGGTTCGAAAAGCCGATCTTCTGGCTGCTCGATTCGCTGTTCAAGCTGGTCAAGAACTTCGGCGTGGCGATCATCCTGCTGACGCTGATCGTGCGCGGTGTGATGTTCCCGATCGCCCAGCGCCAGTTCGCCTCGATGGCGGCGATGCGCGCGCTGCAGCCCAAGATGAAGGCGCTGCAGGAACGCTACAAGGACGACAAGCAGACCCAGCAGCAGAAGATCATGGAGCTGTACAAGACAGAGAAGGTCAATCCGCTGGCCGGCTGCCTTCCCATGTTCCTGCAGATCCCGGTGTTCTTCGCGCTGTACAAGGTGCTGACGCTGGCCATCGAAATGCGGCACCAGCCGTTCGCGCTGTGGATCAAGGACTTGTCCGCGCCCGATCCGCTGCACGTGCTCAACCTGTTCGGCCTGCTGCCGTTCACGCCGCCGAGCTTCCTTGCGATTGGCGTGCTGGCGATCCTGCTGGGCATCACCATGTGGGCGCAGTTCAAGCTGCAGCCGACGGCGATGGACCCCGCACAGCAGCAGGTCTTCGCGATCATGCCGTGGATGATGATGTTCGTGATGGCGCCGTTCGCCGCGGGCCTGCTGATCTACTGGATCACCTCGAACATCCTGACCATCGCGCAGCAGAAGTACCTCTACAGCAAGCACCCGCAGTTGAAGGCCCAGGCCGAAAAGGACCAGCTCGATGTCGACCGCTCGGTCGCGCGTGAGCAGAAGCCTGCTGCCAACCGGAAGCCGAAAACGCGGTGACACCTGAAGAACAAGCCGAACGCGCCGAATTGATCGAACAGGCGCGCCTCCTCTTTGCGGGGCGCGTCGAGTTCCTCAAGTCGGCCCCTGCGCTCAAGCACTTGCCCGATCCGGACGTGCCCGAGATCGCCTTTGCCGGCCGTTCGAATGTCGGCAAGTCGTCGCTGCTCAACGCGCTGACCGGGCGCAAGTCGATTGCGCGCACCTCGGTCACGCCGGGGCGCACGCAGGAGTTGAACTACTTCGAAGTGGGCGAGCCGACGCGCCTGCGCCTGGTCGACATGCCGGGCTATGGCTTCGCCAAGGCTCCGCCCAAGGTGGTCGAGCAGTGGCGCCGGCTGGTCCGCGATTTCCTGCGCGGGCGCGTCGTCCTCAAGCGCACCCTCCTGCTGATTGACAGCCGCCACGGCGTGAAGCCCGTGGACGAGGACATGATGCAGATGCTCGACGAAGCAGGCGTCGGCTATCGCGTTGTCCTGACCAAGGCCGACAAGATCAAGGCAAGCGAGCTTGAGGCGGTGACCGCCGAGACCATCGCTGCCGCCCGCAAGCGCACGGCCGCCTATCCCGAAGTGCTCGTCACCTCGTCGGAAAAGAAGATGGGCATCGAAGAACTGCGCGCAGCAGTGCTGCAGGATTCGTTGATCTAGGTCCGGTTCGCGCCAATCGCCCCAACCTGGTCACCCCGGCGAAGGCCGGGGTCCATTACATCCCTGATCACACGCAACGTCAGATTGAGACGATGGCTCATGGGCCCCGGCCTGCGCCGGGGCGACGGGGTAGTACACGTGGCCCCTGCGCCAAAACGACCAGCTCCCCTCCCGCAAGCGGGAGGGGGTGGGGGGCAGCATCCGGCAAAATGCGCCCCTGAACTCCAACACCGCACCATTCCCGAACGATAACCGCTGTCCTACAGCAAAGCGCCGGGCGCAGGCTTTTGGCCATGCCATATCGCCAGCCTCTCGACTCCGCCCGCCAGAACCTCGGCCAAGCCTTGCGCGAAGCCGCGAACGCGCCTGCCCTGCTGACTGCAGATCGCCTTCACGAGGCCCTGCGCGGCATCTCGGCGATACACGCCCTGAACTGTGTAAACCGTGTAAACCCGTTCACGGTCGACACAGCGAACCTGAACGGCTACGCGGCTCGCAGGCGTAACAGGGCGAACACGATGAAGCTGATCATCGGCAACAAGAACTACTCCAGCTGGTCGCTGCGGGGCTGGCTGGCCGCCAAGCAATCCGGCCTGCACTTCGAGGAAATCACCGTCCCGCTCTACGGCGAGGACTGGGACGAAGCGCGCCGGACCGACGAACTTGCACCATCTTCGGGCAAAGTGCCGATCCTATGGGACGGCGATGGCGAGGACGCACCCGTGGTTTGGGACAGCCTCGCGATCATCGATTACCTTGCCGACAAGGTCGGGCGCGATCGCTTCTGGCCCAAGGACGAGACCGCGCGCGCCATGGCGCGCTCGATGGTCGCCGAAATGCACTCCAGCTATCTGCCGCTGCGCCGCAGTCTGCCGATGAACATCCGCAAGCGCTTCGAAGGCGTGGAGATCAGCGCCGAAGTCCGCGCCGACATCGTTCGCATTCTCTCGCTCTGGGCCGAGGCCCGCGCCCGCTTTGGGAAGGGCGGGCCGTTCCTGTTCGGCACGTTCTGCGCGGCCGACATCATCTATGCCCCCGTCGTCTCGCGCTTCATGACCTATGGCGTGCCCGTGCCGGGCTTTGCCATGACCTACATGGAAGCGGTCTGGACGCACGACTGGATGCAGCAGTGGATCGAAGCCGCAGAGAACGAGGGCTGGACCATCGAGCAGTTTGAGGAGCCCGCACGCTGATGTCGCTCGATCCCGTGATCCTCGCCGAACGTCTGATCGACTGCGAGAGTGTTACCCCCGCGACCGGCGCGGTGTTCGATTGCCTGCAGGCTATGCTCGAACCGCTGGGCTTCGCAATCCATCGCTTCGTTGCCGGTGAAGCGCCCGACGGCCCGGTCGAGAACATGTTCGCGATCCGGCGCGGCCCCGAAGGCTCGCGCCACTTCGCCTTTGCCGGGCATCTCGACGTTGTTCCACCGGGCGAGGGCTGGACGTCCGGCCCGTTCAAGGCAGAACGCCGCGGCGAATTGCTCTACGGGCGCGGTGCGGTGGACATGAAAGGTTCGATCGCCTCGATGGTTGCTGCTGCCGCCGAAGTGCCGGTCGAGGAGGGAACGCTCAGCTTCATCATCACCGGCGACGAGGAAGGCCCGGCGCGCTTCGGCACCGTGCCCCTGATCGAGCTGATCCGCGAGATGAAGGCCGAGCCCGACCTGTGCCTGGTGGGCGAGCCGACCTCGGTCAACCGCCTGGGTGACATGGTGAAGATCGGCCGTCGCGGTTCGGTCAATATGTGGATCACCTGCAAGGGCGCGCAGGGCCACGTCGCCTATCCGCACCTCGCCGACAATCCGATCCCGCGCCTGGTCGCGCTGCTCGCCGATCTCGACGCGCTGGTGCTCGACGAGGGCACCGAGTGGTTCCAGCCAACGAATCTCGAGATCACCGACCTTGAGGTGGGCAACAAGGCCACCAACGTCATCCCCGCCGAGGCGCGCGCGCGCATCTCGATCCGCTTCAACGACCGCCATACCGGGGCGGGGCTGGTCGCCATGGTCGAGGAAGTGGCACGCCGCCACAAGGGCGAGGTGCGTGCGGTGATTTCGGGCGAGAGCTTCATCACCTTGCCCGGCGACTATTCCACGCTGATTGCCGAGGCGGTGCAGGCCGAGACCGGCCTCGATCCCGAACTTTCGACCAGCGGAGGCACCTCGGACGCGCGCTTCCTGCGCGCCGTATGCCCGGTCGTGGAATTCGGCCTGTGCAACGCGACGATGCACAAGAAGGACGAGGCCGTTGCGCTGGAAGACCTTGCAGTCCTCCAGCGAATCTACCGGCGGATTACGCTGGCGGCCTTGGCAGCCTAGGCCTTCACCTTGTTGGCGAAGCTTTTGCGCAGCTTCATCAGCTTGGGCGGTATAACGGCAAGGCAGTAGGGATTGCGCTGGCCTTCGCCTTCCCAGTACTCTTGGTGATAGTCCTCGGCAGGATACCACGTCGCCATCGGTTCGATCGTGGTGACGATGGGCTTTGGCCAATCGGGCTGGGCGCGGGCGATGGCCGCTTCCATCGCTGCCTTCTGCTCCTCGTCCGCCGGGAACATCGCCGAACGGTACTGCGTGCCCACGTCGTTGCCCTGGCGGTTCAGTTGCGTTGGATCGTGCGTGGCGAGGAAAATGTCGAGGATCTGGTCGAGGCTGATCGTTTCGGGACTGAACGTCACGCGGATAGCTTCCGCATGCCCGGTAGTCCCCGAACAGACCTGCTTGTAGGTCGGGTTGTCGACCGTACCGCCGATGTAGCCGCTCTCGACATTCGTCACACCGATCACGTCGCGGAAGACTGCCTCGGTGCACCAGAAGCATCCACCTGCGAGGATGGCCGTTGCTTGTTCGCTCATGCGCTATATTCTCCTGAATTGCGTGAGAGATAAGCATGCCACCCCCGCTTGTCATCGGCCCGAAGGAGTATCCCCACATGCGTCGAATCAGCCTTGCCCTGCTCGCACTCGTTGCGGGAAGCAGCCTCGCCACTCCGGTAATGGCCGAGACTGCGCAGACCGTTGCTGCAAAGGTCGATCCTGCGCTGGCCGCCGCCGTTGCCGATCCGTTGCGCGAGAAGGACCGTGCGCGCGACGTCTATCGCAAGCCTGCCGAGACGCTGAGCTTCTTCCAGGTCTCGCCGACGATGAAGGTGGGGGAATATGCTCCGGGCGGTGGCTGGTACTCCCGCCTGCTCGGGCTCTACCTCGGGCCCAAGGGTAAGCTGGTCGGCCTCTACTTTGACCCCACTGCCAGCGCCTTTGGCGACAAGATGAAGGCGGGCATTCGCGAAGGCGCCGCCAAGTATCCGGCGGAAGTGGCCGAATGGTCGGGCCAGCCGGCGGAGCGCTTCTCCGCGTTCACGCTCGACGTGCTGCCTGACGGTGAGAAGGGCACGTTCGATCGCATCCTTGTCATGCGCATGATGCACAACCTGCTGCGCTGGAACCTTGCTGCGCACGAGATCAAGCAGATGCGCGAACTTCTCAAGCCCGATGGCATGATCGGCATCGAACAGCACCGCGCCACGCCAGACGCGCCCTATTCGTTCACCGACGGTTCCAAGGGCTACCTGCGCGAGGCCGACGTGATCAAGTTCATGGAAGTGAACGGCTTCACTTATGTCGGCAAGAGCGAGGCCAACGCCAATCCCAAGGACCCGGCAAACTGGCCCGATGGCGTATGGACCCTGCCGCCACAGCTTGCCGGCAAGCCCGACGATGCGACCAAGGCGAAGCTGCAGGCCATCGGCGAGAGCGACCGCATGACGCTGCTGTTCCGCAAGCGCCCCTGAATTGGAGCCCGGCGACGGTTGAATTGCGAGGGCAGGGGCCTTAGGTCCCTCCCATGACCGAAATCTCCGTCGCCGCCCTGCAACTCGCCCTTCCCGGGGGCGAGGCCGAGAACATCGCCGCCACTGCCGCGCTGGTTGAAGAGGCCGCGCGTGGCGGCGCGCAGATCGTGCTGCCGCCAGAACTCTTCGCCGGGCCCTACTTCTGCAAGGTCGAGGACGAGGCCCTGTTCTCGATGGCCTATCCGCTCGATGCGGACCCGTCGGTGCGCGAGATGAAGAAGCTCGCCAAAGCCCACGGCATTGCCATTCCCACCAGCTTCTTCGAGCGGGACGGGCATCACTATTACAATACGCTGGCGATGATCGGCCCTGACGGCGAAGTCATGGGCAGGTATCGCAAGAGCCACATCCCGGACGGCCCCGGCTACGAAGAAAAGTACTATTTCCGGCCCGGCAACACCGGCTTCAAGGTTTGGGACGTGTTCGGCACACGCATCGGCGTGGGGGTGTGCTGGGACCAGTGGTATCCCGAATGCGCCCGCGCCATGGCGCTGATGGGGGCAGAGCTGCTGTTCTACCCCACTGCCATCGGCAGCGAACCCTATGACGCCGATCTCGACACCAGCCGCATGTGGCGCCGCGCGATGATCGGTCATTCCGTGTCGAACTGCATGCCGGTGATCGCAGCCAATCGCATCGGTATGGAAGATGGCCAGCGCTTCTACGGCCACAGCTTCATCTCTGATGAATGGGGCGATTACCTCGCCGAGTTCGGCGCAGGCGAAACCGGCGTGCTTCACGCGACTATCGACCTGAAGCGCGCCGCAACGCACCGCGCCGGCATGGGCTTCTTCCGCGATCGCCGCCCGCAGCTTTACGGGCGGCTGGCAGAAGACATCTGAAGCTGCATCGCTACATCGTCGCGCTCGGCTCGAACCAGCGCCACCCCCGCCATGGCAACCCATCGGCAATCCTGTGGGCGGCACTGGATGAAGTCGGGCGGCGCAACTGCAGGATCGATGCGGTGTCCCCGACGATCCGCAGCCGGCCAATCGGGCCGTCGCAGCGCGTCTACTGCAACGCCGCCGCGCTGGTCTCGACAGACCTTGAACCCCGCGCCTTGCTGGACGAGTTGCAGGCGGTGGAAACCCTGTTCGGACGCCGCCGCCAAGGCCAGCGCTGGCGGTCGCGCACGCTCGATCTCGACATTGTCATGTGGTCCGGCGGGTGCTGGGCGGACGAGAACCTGATCATCCCGCATCCAGAATTCCGCAAGCGGGACTTCGTGCTCGGCCCGGCGGCGCGCATAGCCGGTGACTGGCGCGATCCGATCACCGGACTGACGGTGCAGCAGTTGCACCGTCGCCTCGCCAAAGGCTTGACCCGCTCGTCCCCGCCCCCTAGGTGACGCGCCACGCCTCGCGCTTCACTTGCGCAGCCATGGCGGGCCCTTAGCTCAGTCGGTAGAGCAACTGACTTTTAATCAGTAGGTCGCTGGTTCGAACCCAGCAGGGCTCACCATTCCTTACCGCGACCGTGCGTTGAGCCCTTCGCCCAGCAGGTCTGCGGCCACTTCCGCGATCTCTTCCACCGGACGGCTGTCGTCCCAGACGCCGAAGCGCAGGCCGAGGAAGACGTTCATGCCCATGATGGCCCACGCTCGCACGTCCTGCTCCCCATGGCGCAGCGTGCCGGACGCCGCGCCCTCGGCAAGGCGCGCGGCGATGCGCGTTGCCGTGCCTTCGTAGTGGGCGCGGTAGCTTTGCGGGTCGGCGAACTCGGCCTCGTCGATGATCCGGTAGATTTCCTTGTGCTCGCGCGCAAAGTGCAGGAACCCGACGAGGGCTTCGCGTTCACGCTGCAAGCCGGTGGCGCCTTCGCTGACAGCGGCGGCGGCGGTCGTTGCCACCCGGGCCGACATGTCGCGCACAAGGGCGGTGAAGATCGCGTCCTTCGAATCGAAATAGGTATAGAAGCTGCCCAGTGCCGTTCCCGCGCGCCGCGTGATGCCGCTGATCGAGGCTTCGTGAAAGCCGCGCTCGCCAAACTCGGCTGCTGCCGCATCAAGCAGCTTGCGCAAGGTTTCGCGCCCTCGCGCGGTGCGTGGCACCTTTCCCGGACTTGCAGCGCTTGTCTGCGCCATTTGCGCTTCTCCCCGCAACCGCCCACCCCACAGCGCGTGTTGCCGTTTCGCCACGATCCGTAGCGACAAACCGGCAATCTCACAACGAGAAGTTGAAAGGTGGTTCAACTTTCAATATCAAGGCTGGCGAGCGGACGGAGCAGTCCGCGAGAGGGAGCCTGTCTGATGACCCGAATTTCCACGCGCGCCGCCTTGGCCGCCACAGTTGCACTGTTCGCCGTGCCCGCAATGCCCGCCTT
The DNA here is from genome assembly GCF_055521705.1 of Novosphingobium sp. BL-A-41-Hi4B-X5A. NCBI lineage: Bacteria > Pseudomonadati > Pseudomonadota > Alphaproteobacteria > Sphingomonadales > Sphingomonadaceae > Novosphingobium > Novosphingobium sp. BL-A-41-Hi4B-X5A. The sequence goes on from NZ_CM145500.1 coordinate 2,625,500, forward strand.
CGCGCAGGAAACGCCTGCTGCTGAAGATGCCTCGGAGATCGCTACCGGCAACGAGATCACCGTGATTGCCCGCCGCCGCGAGGAGCGTCTGCTCGACGTCCCGATCGCAATCTCGGCGCTGAACACGGATGCGCTTGAGCGCGCCGGCGCCAAGGACCTTTCGGGCATTCAGGGCGCGATCCCGAACGTGAACATCGTGCAGGGCCGCGGCTCGGCCAGCAGCGCCAACTTCTACATTCGCGGTATCGGCCAGCCCGATGCACTGCAGACGTTCGACCCCGCAGTCGGCGTCTATGTCGATGGCGTCTACCTCAGCCGCATTCAGGGCGCGCTGCTCAACCTGTTCGATGTCGAGCGGGTCGAAGTGCTGCGCGGGCCGCAAGGCACGCTCTATGGCAAGAACACCATCGGCGGCGCGGTCAACGTCGTGTCGAAGAAGCCCGATCTCGATACCGTGAAGGGCGAGGCTGCGTTCACCTATGGTCGTTTCGATGAAGTGACGGCGAAGGGCTATGTCTCGGCCCCGCTGGTCACCGACAAGCTCGCGCTGTCGCTCGCCGGGGTCTATGACGACCGCGACGGTATCGTCACCGACCCGCGCACCGGCCGGAAGTACAATGACCGGAACAACCTGTCCGGCCGCGCCATCCTGCGGGCCAAGCCGACCGATACGGTCGAAGTGCTGATCTCGGGCGATTACACCCGCCAGCGCAACGCGGCCACGCTTGGTTATCTGACCGCACCGTTGATCCAGACCGACTTTGTCCGGGGCGGCGTCGTGCTTGCTCCTGCAAATCCCTATGGCCCCTATGACTACAAGGCATCGACCAGCCTTGCCCCGGATCAGGGCCAGAAGCTGGACCACTGGGGCGTTTCGGGCACGATCAACGTGGATCTCAGCGACAGCTTCCAGCTGACCTCGATCACCGCCTATCGCAAGCTGAAGACCGATTTCTTCATCGACATTGACGCCACGCAGTTCGAACTGGGCGACGTGTTCGTGGGTGTTCGCCAGAACCAGTTCAGCCAGGAACTGCAGCTCAAGTACGATTCCGACAAGCTCAAGGGCGTGTTCGGGCTCTACTACCTCAACGAGAACGTGAGCTCGCACCAGGAAGCCTACGCCGACGGCCTGTTTGCCTTCAACGGCGCGCCGATCACGTTCCTCCGCACGATCGACGACAAGCAGGTTACCAAGAGCTATGCCGCCTTCGGCCAGCTGACCTACGACTTCACCGAGCAGCTCTCGATGACTGCCGGCCTGCGCTATACGCACGAGAAGAAGACCTACAACCGCTGCACGGTCACTGCATCGACGCTCGGGCTGCTCAACAACATCCGTTACTGCTTCCCCGACAACCTGCCCGCGCCCTTCACTGGCGACGACGACGTGAGTTATGACGCGTGGACGCCGATGGTCAGCCTGTCCTACAAGCCGACCCCGGACACACTGCTCTATGCCTCGGCCAGCCGCGGCTTCAAGGCGGGTGGCTTCAACGGTCGCGTCAACTCGAACGGGGACATCTCGGTTACGCGCAACGGCGTGACGACGGTGGTGCCGAACTTCGAACCCGAAACGGTCTGGTCCTATGAGGCGGGGGCCAAGGGCACTTTCCTCGATGGCCGCGTCAATATCTCGGCAGCGGCGTTCTACACGGACTACAACAACTTCCAGGCCCGTGTCGGCAACGGCACCAATGTCGGCCTTGGCGGCAGCTTCCCGGTGCTCAACGCTGGCAAGTTGCGCATCCAGGGCTTCGAGTTCGACATCTCGGTCCGGCCGGTAACGCCTCTGACCCTGTTCGCCTCGGTCGGCTACCTCGATGCCGACTACAAGCGCTTCGATGATCCGCGCCGCTTGCCGCCTGCCGGTGGCGCTGCGTTCAGCTGCAACCCGACGGGGGCGCAGATCACTTGCCGGCCGGCCTTCGCGCCGCCGCTCACCCTGCGTGCTGGCGGTGAATACCGCGTCTCGCTGGGCGATGCCTCGCTGACGCTGGGCGGTGACGTCCGCTTCGTTGACAAGCAGTACCTCTCGGTCGACAACCGCCCGGGCCTGACCGAAGACGGCTACCTGATCGGCAACCTTTATGCCCAGGTCGACTTCGACAAGTTCTACCTGCGCGGCGCGGTCAAGAACGTGGGCAACACGCTTTACAAGACCGACGGTCAGGAATTCAGCTCGGTCGGCAACATCCAGACCGTCTACTACGGCGATCCGCGCACGTGGAACGTCACGGTCGGAGTTCGCTTCTGATCTGACAAGCGATCTCAAGCGGTGCAGGCGCCCTCAATCCCTCCATCGCCTGCCACCGCCGTCGAAGCCCCGGTCCGTTGTGGCCGGGGCTTTTGGCTTATTTGGAATGCTCCATTCCTGCGGGTTCTGCGCTTTGCGGGTGGAGCGGGCCCGGCTTTAACGACGGCATGGATCTGCACTTCAAATGCACGCAATGCGGGCGCTGCTGCCATGACCTCAGGTTGACGCTGTCGGTCGCCGAAGCGTGCGCCTGGGCTGGCAGAGGTCATCAGGTTGACCTGCTGACCGAAGCCTGGCCCTGGCCTGACGATGGCCCCGCCGACGATGCGGTGATGGCGTGGCGAAAGGCTACCAGCTTCGCGGTTCGCATCGGGGATGTTCCATTCCGGATCAATCTCAGGCTGGTTGCGCGGCACGAGGGGGCCTGTCCGCACCTGCTGCCGGACATGCGCTGCGGCAACTATGAAGCCCGTCCTCGCATCTGCCGCATCTATCCGCTCGAAAGCCGTCCCTTTGAAGCGGTGGAGCCCGCGCGCCGGAAGTGCCCGCCCGAAGCCTGGCACGATGATCTGCCCGTGCTGGAGCGCGACGGTGAACCGTCCGACAGCGCAGCTCGCGTGGTGCTTGCCGCCCATCGTCAGGCCATGATGGAGGACGTTCCGCTCAAGGCGCGGCTGGCATCGGCGTTGGGCTTTGCCGAGACAGCATTTGCCGGGGAAGGGTTGGCGGTGTGCGAGGTTGCACCGCTCGCCCTTCTGACGGCTGTCGAGGAAGTGTCCTGCGGCCTCTGGGATGTTACTCGGAACTGGGCAATGGTCACCAACCGGACATCGACGGCGCAGATGCTGGCCGATCTGGATTGCCCGGTGCGGCTGGTGTCGGCCGGGCCTGCGTTCCTGCCAGCCTTTGCCGACGAGACCTGATCAGGCGGACTTGGCGCGGACGCCGAAGCGGCCGAACTTGCGGTAGCGCGTCATCCAGCGGGCCAGGAACAGGCCGAGCGGACGCGGCGTCACGCCCAATGCCTCGATGCCGGGCAGCGTTCCCGACGCCACGTTGCCGGCCTTGAGCAGCTTCCACTGGTCGGTGCTCATCGGCGCACCCGGCAGCCATCCCGTCAGCGAAGCGAAGGCTCCCGACACTGCATCCGGCAGTTCGACCAGCACCGGCGTACGATCCGCAGCATTGGCGATGCGGCGGTTGAGTTCGCCCATGGTGATGACTTCGGGGCCGGCCAGCTCGTAAGTCTTGCCGCCGTGCGCGCCTGGGTTGGCCAGGGCATTGCCGATGGCTTCGGCAGCATCGTCGACGAACACCGGCTGCAACCTGGCAGTGGGGCCGAACACCGGCAGCACCGGCAGCTTGGCCATCAGGCCACCGAACATGTTGAGGAAGTTGTCGTCTTCGCCGAACAGGATCGAAGGGCGGACGATCGTCGCGGTCGGGAAAGCGGCCAGCGCGGCCTGCTCACCTTCGGCCTTGGTGCGGGCATAAGGCACGTCCGAACCGGCATCGGCGCCGAGTGCGGAAACATGCACGAACGCCTTGGCGCCAGCCGTCCCGGCGGCCTCGGCAACGCGGCCGACGCCCTGTCCCTGCAGCGAATCAAGGTCTCCGGCAAAAGCACCGACAAGGTTCACCACGGCGTCGACGCCGGTCAGCGCCGCCGCAACGGTGCGCGGCTTGGTCACGTCGGTCGCCACGAACTGGATCTGGCCGAGCGAACCCAGCGGACGAAGCTTGAAGCTGCGCTCGGGATGGCGGCTGCACACGCGCAGGCGGGCACCGCGCGAAAGCAGTTCCTGCGCCAGATGCGTGCCGAAGAAGCCGCTGCCGCCCACCAGCGCTACCAGCATGCCTTCGAGATCGCGCGTTCTGCCGTTTGCCATATCGAGCGTGTCCTGAATCACTTTTGCCCGCCAATCCGGGCCGTTTCACGCGACGCCTTTGGCACAGCAGCAGGAGCAGTTTCAATGAGGAAACTCCCGTTCTGCAGCGCGGTTGCAAAAAGAGTCGCGATTGACGGAATTTGCCCCGTTGACACCCCGCCGCGCCTGTCCTAGTGGCGCGCTCCTACCCGGCGAGACGGCGCTTCAGCCCCTCGCCTCCGTGCCCAGATGGCGGAATTGGTAGACGCACCGTCTTCAGGTGGCGGCGCTGGAAACGGCGTGGAGGTTCGAGTCCTCTTCTGGGCACCATTTGTTCTTCTCGGAACATCCCAAAAAGTGTATTAAACCCGCAGAAATCCAAGGGAATTGGCCCTTGGATCGTGCCGGATCGTCCCGCCTTTTCTCGGGGGTTCCGCACATTTTTGCGGGCCTTTTGCGGGCCTTTGCAAAAACCACATTGGGAAAAGGCCCGCACATGCCTCTGACCGAAACCCGGCTTCGCGCACTCAAGCCAAAGGACAAACCGTACAAGGTCGCCGACGACCGCGGATTGTACATCGAGGTGTCCCCATCGGGCGGAAAACTCTGGCGATTCCGCTATCGAATCGGCACCGTTGAAAAGAAGCTCTCGATCGGCTCCTATCCCGAAATCAATATCAAGGACGCACGCCAAGCGGCCTATGAGGCGCGGGTCAAAGTCGCGGCGGGCGGTGACCCGGCGATGGAGAAGCGCAAGCAGAAGATCCGTTCGGAATTCCTCTCCGCCCAGACCTTCGAGGCGGTGGCACGCGAGTACATTGATGAGATGATGGTGCAGAACGGTCGGGCGGATGCGACCATCATCAAGGCCAACTTCTTCCTCGACCAGCTGACGGCTGCCATTGGCAGCCGCCCGATCGACGAGATTGAGCCGTTTGAGGTGCTGGCTCCCCTCAAGCGCCTCGAAGCGAAGGGCAAGCACGAGACCGCTAAAAAGACCCGATCCTTTGCGAGCCGCGTGTTTCGCTATGGGGTTGCCACGACCCGATGCAAAGGCGACCCTACGACCATGCTCCGCGGGGCGCTGATCACGCCCAAGGCAAAGCACTATGCAGCGATCCTTGAGCCGAAGGATCTTGGCGCGCTGCTGCGCGCAATCCAGGACTACACTGGCAACTTCATAACCCGGTACGCCCTGCTCATCGCACCCCATGTCTTTGTACGCCCTGGCGAGCTGCGGCATGCCGATTGGAAAGAGATCGACCTGGAAGAAGGTGTCTGGCGCATCCCAGAGGGCAAGATGAAAGCGCGCCGTCCTCATGCCGTGCCGTTGTCCACGCAGGTGGTCGGGTATCTTAAGGAGCTTGCCGAGATGGTTGGTACCGAGGGCTATGTGTTCCCCTCCGCCCGTGCTTCTGTTCGCCCGATGAGTGAGAACACTTTGAATGCGGCCTTCCGCCGGATGGGCTTCACAAAGGACGAGGTAACCGCTCACGGTCTGCGGGCAACCGCCTCAACCATGCTGAACGAGAGCGGCCTCTGGAATCCGGACGCGATCGAAAGAGGGTTGGCTCATGGTGACAGCAATGCTGTTCGCGGCGTTTATCACCGCGGCAAGCACTGGGATGAACGCGTCCGCATGGCGCAGTGGTGGAGCGACTACCTCGATACGATCCGGGAGGGCGGTAAGGTTATCAAGGGCGCGTTCGCGAAGGGGGCGTGAGCCTAAACCCGATGATATTGTCATGGGCTAAAATTGGGACAAAGCAACCATTCGCCCTTCGCACAACGCAGGTCAGCCGCCAAGCCGCGGCTCGCTGCAGTTGATGTTTAATCCGAACCTGTACCATCGCGCTTCAAGCTGGGTGGCAGGAATTTATCGATCTCGCCTGGATTGAAAGTATAGTCCTCCAGCGTTTGCAAGGCTTTTTGCGCCTTGCCATACGCCTTCGGGGTGGTCCCTGGCGCAGACTTGTAGATGGTCGCCAGAGCGTTCTGAAGGTCATCGCGCTTCTGGCGGGCCTCTGCATCACTGATTGATCCGCTGGCGAGATCGGTCAGAAGTGACAGGTAGGCTTCGCGTATTGCCCACAAATCGGCAGCGGTGTCACGATGCTTTTGGGCAGTCGCTCCTGGGTCAAAACCCTTCATATAACCCGTGACGATGAGGCTGGTCAGCGAAACCAGCGCTGTGATCGCCTTTAGAGTGAAATCGTCCGTGAACAGGATGGCTAAAGCACCAGAGGTAGTGATCGCCGCTAGCACAATTTGCCCAATCTTGAGCCGCCGCAATGTACCAGCGCAGAGGTCGCCCTCCTTCTCGTGTGTCTTATGTGCATACACGACGCGGCCGAAACACTCGCGAATTTGGCCCTCAAGCGTGGTGTTCGCCTCGGCCTCAGGGGTAAGTTGAGCCAAAGATTTCCCTCCACTTATTGCGCGCCGTTGCAGGTCGTTGCTCAGCTTCATGAGTGATGGCGCTTAGGGCCACATCATAGCAAGCCTTTGCTTTGGTCTGAAAGTTGCCTTTCTTCCAGACATACGAGCCGCTTCCAGGAGCGCGCCAATACTGCTGAGACGTGTCAATATTCGACAGGTAGAGCAGAAAATCGCGTACAAGGTAGTCGTGATAGAGATAGGATTTATCGCGATATTGCCAGTCAGCGATGAATTGATACGCCAATGTGTCTATCAACATCCCGCTCATTGGGACGCTATGCCTGTCCCGCCAGATGCGAGCCATCCTGCCGATAGCCTTTAGATTGCCGTTCGAGGTGACAGAGTTACGAACCGAGAAGGCGTCCATCTCGGCTCTAGGATCGCAGGTTTTCCAGCTGCCACCGCCATTGGAGTCAGCGAAAGTGAACGACTTGCCGTCCTTATTCAGGAAGACAGGCAGAAACTCAAACCGTATGCCGTCCGTGAAGTTAACCGCGACAACCTGCCCGTCTCCCCCGACATAGCTGGTCGAGTAGGTCCGGCCAATTGACGTGCGAACCTCCTGAAGAAGTGCAGATTGTCCATTTCCAATGTATGCGTTGTATTTGTGATACACCGCATTCGGTAGTGTGAAGGCTACATCGAGATCGCTAACTCCATTGGCCGCCGTATCACGGCCATAAGACCCTACATAGAGGCTGTGGGCCGTTTCTGACTCAGTGTTCCAGAAGTCTTTGTTTAGCTGCTTCGTTATCCGCCTATAGCGGCGCGAAATACTGCCAACCGTGTCTGCGGGAATGAGATAGTTGGCGCGGAACGCCTTAAAGTTTTCGGCTACACCCATTCGATTGACGGTGCCACAACGAGCGCCTTGCCCCTAGAACAAACGTGGATCGCCTGGCGGTTTTCCACAAATGAGAACAGCCGTAGTCGAGAGACATGTCTGTTTGCGCCACCCAAATGCGACCGGAGATGTGGCTGCGCCATCTATCGCGATAAACAGTCCAGAAAATGCTGGGTGCGCTTGTGTGCCGCCTGGCTTTCAAACTCAGCTGGATCGAATCCTGCCGAATCACCAAGACTCTAGATGGGGAAACTTCAGATCTCTGAACACGTTTCAGCACCATGGTTCCCGACGCCCGGTCCAAGTACGAGCAAGGCCCTCGCTGACGAGCCGATCCCCAAGCGATTGGCCACCCCGAACAACGACACGCAATTTGCGACCAAAACGGTCTTCATCACGATTCCCGATCGGCCGGACTTCGAAAGGGCCTTCGTTCAACAGGTCGCGAAGCCGGTAAGTCGCCTTCATACCAAGCTGATACTCAGCGTCGCACTTGGGTTCGCTAATCTCGGGGGTGTCGATGTCTGCGATCCTGATCTTCTGGCCTTCGAGCCAGAAGGTATCTCCATCAACCACGCAGGTGCGGCGTGTCATTCCGCAGAGCTCGAAGCGCGGTGAGGTGCTTCCGGCCATCAGCGAAAGCTTAGGCGCGAGTTCTGCGGGGGCGATTGAGGTCAGACCGGACACGGGCCAATTCAATGCCAACATCCCGCCAGCGAATACGATCGAGAACGTGCCGAGACCCAACACCCACTCCTTGCGCCGACGCTTGTCGTGCTGCTTCTTCAGTTTGTCCCTGAAATCGAAGCGAACGACATTGTCATCCTTTGTGCCTCGACCTTCTTTTTGAGCCATCAAACTTGGCCTTCCCTACTCAAGCAATCGCTTCTTCATTTATCCAAAGACGAACGCCTTTCATATGCGCGAGCCAATTTCTTGCCATCGTTCGAGCACGCTGCGGACATAGCCGGGCGTCTCGCTGTTTCTGGGAATGCCGCCAGCTCGCGAAACCGCTCCAGGTCCAGCATTATAGGCAGCGAGGGCGAGATGTATCTGCCCAAACTTATCCAGCATCTCGCGCAAGTAGCGTGCCCCGCCATCAATGCTCGCAACAGGATCATGCCGGTTCGTGATGCCGAGGTAGCGAGCCGTGCCTGGCATCAGCTGCGCCAGCCCCGCCGCGCCAGCGGGGCTGATCGCCATCGGATTGAAGCGCGATTCAGTCCAGATCAACGCCTGTAGCAAGCCAGTGGGTAGGCCATATCGAAGCTCTGCCTCCCGCACATTCGCCAAATAGATCACCTCGCGGAACGAGGGCGCGAACGCCGCCTTGCGCAGACTCAAGTTCATCTCACCGTGTGCCGTAAGGGCCGGCTCGACAGCCTCAGGCTCTACAGGGGTAGGTCGATGTTCGAATATCGCGAAGGATGGCGTGTCTGCTTGGGCTGAAACCTGCACCGCTGGAATGCTCATCAGGAGCATCCCGATCCTTCCAAATCTGATCATCATCCATCTCGTCGCATTGCCTCGAATCGAATCGGAACGTATGGTGAACAAAGAGGTGTAGGAAAGTGCTATTACGCGCGCGATTGGGAGGAGAGGTCGCTCGCAAGGGGGCGGTATTTTAAGCTTGAGGAGCCCCGCATGTCCCACGCGTTATCCAGTCCTAACAGCTTGTCCCTTGCTTCAGCAGCAAAGCAGCTTTGCGAGGAGTTGGGAGGGTATTGGTCCGGCTCCAAGGGCATGGCGCGATGTCCCGCCCACGATGATCGAACGCCCTCGCTCAGCGTAACTTTGGGACGACGCGCCATCCTCTTTCATTGTTTCGCGGGCTGCAGCCAGGATCAGGTCCTGACTGCACTCGCCGCTCGAGGTGTTTCGCCGGGGAGCTTCTTTGCTGGGAAGGTCGAAGTCGAACCAGGTGCCAATGTCGGCAAGCCAGCATACCATGCGTTTGCAGAGCGAATTTGGCGTGAAGCAACGCCAATCGACGGTACTCCCGCCAAGACCTATCTCCAGGCCCGCGGCATCCGCGCCGTCTCTCGCGCGCTCAGATTTCACCCTCGTACCCCGCTCGGACCGAAGGGGAACACGCAATACTTGCCTGCTCTGATCGCGGCAGTGACGATGGATCATGGGCTGGTCGGAATTCACCGCACGTTTCTCAACCCGCTGAGGCCCGCGGTGCCCCCTTTCGCCAACCCGAAGCGCGCACTCGGGAGCTTGGCATCAGGCGCAGTTCGCCTCTTCGAACCTATCGACGGGCGGCTCGGCCTTGCCGAAGGTATCGAGAGCGCGCTCGCTGCCAAGGCCTTGACCCAGATCCCTTGCTGGGCATCGCTCGGCAATGAGCGGTTTGGCCTCGTGTCGATCCCGGAAAGCGTGCGCGAATTGCATCTGTTCGTCGACCATGATGCAGGCGGCGACATTGCCGAGGAACGCGCGCTCAGCGCCTACGCCTGTGAGCACCGAACGATCGTCACGCGTCGCCCGCGCGGTCACGGGAAAGACTGGAACGACGCCTTGCAAGCGTGGCTGCGGTCCAAGTCCTAACGTGAAGAGAGGGGAGAAGGCTTTTTGCCTGATGAAGCCCGGCCAGTGGACTGGGCTTCGTCAGGAGGTTTCAAATGCCAAGCTCTGCTCCCGCTCTCTTGCTTCCCCCACCATCTGAACCGCTAGTCCTTCTAGCTGCTCGCACCATCGCCGCAAGCATAGCATCCGGCGAACCGATCACGCGTCGGCAGTTGCATATGCTTCTGTCCGATCATTTCGGGGGCACAGACGCAGATGGGCGCTGGTCGGTGCGCGATGCGCATATCGCGTTGGAATTGGCTCAGACCGAATTCCTACAGGCCAACGCACAGATCGACCTTACCGCTTCGGCAGCCGACGCCGACCGGATGTTTACGGCGTTGGAATCCGTACTGCCGACCCAGACCAATCGCAGCGACGAGCAGATCGAATGGCAGCAGTTCGCGACGCCGCCGCGCCTTGCCTGGCTTGCTGCTCGGGCCTGCGCGCTGGCCACTGGCGAACTTGTGCTCGAACCCTCGGCCGGAACAGGAAACCTCGCGGTCTGGGCGGCCAAGGTTGGCTCGCGCCTTGATCTCAACGAAATCTCGCCGCTTCGCCGCGATTGCCTGAGCGCCTTGTTCCCTGCGGCCCGAGTGACTGGCCATGACGCTGAGCTGATCGACGAACTGCTCGATCAAGCCATCATCCCGAGCGTCGTCTTGATGAACCCTCCCTATTCCCATGGCATTGAGCGAGGGCACGATAGTCGCACTGGCTCGCGCCATCTGCGGTCAGCCTGGAACCGTCTGGCGTCCGGGGGGCGGCTTGTCGCGATCATGCCTGAATGGTTCGACTGCGCGAAGTTCCTGGCGGGGCTGAAGGGACCGATCTCGCTGCGGCTCAATGCCGTCGTCGAACGCGCGTTCGTCAGGCAGGGCACCGCCATCACCACGCGGCTGTTGGTCTTCGACAAGGTGGAAGGCTCCAATGAACCTGTCGCTATCCGCGCAAACGACTTTCGCCAGCTGGTCGATCTTGTCGATGGTTTGCCGGCTCGCGCCAGCTTGGAGGCTGTTACCGAGCACTCGAGCCTTCCGGCTCGTGCGCCGTTTCGCCTGGTGGCGGTGCCGCGCAGGCCGCTGCCGACACCAGCCAGGATCACGCCTCCAGCCTCCGCCATCGGGTCGCTCACCTACCAGTCGCTCGAAACCCCTGCGCCGCTTGCCCCTCAGGTCGGCCACTATCTGCCCTATCGCCCGAGCAGGATCGTGATCGATCGCGCGGCCGAGCATCCAACGCCGCTCGTTGAGTCCGTCGCTATGGGGTCGATCGCCGCACCGATGCCCGAAGCTGTGCCGCAGCTGCCCGACGGGCTGGTTGCCAAGGGACTACTGTCTGCTGCTCAAGCAGAGACTCTGATCTATTCTGCAAGCGCCCATGCGCGCGATCTACCCGGCCGGTTCGAGCCAGAGGACAAGGGCTGTTCGCTCAAGGCATCAGCGGAAGGGCAGACCTACCGGCAGGGTTATTTCCTCGGGGACGGGACAGGCGCCGGGAAGGGGCGTCAGGTTGCGAGCGTCATTCTTGATCGCTGGGTGCGCGGGGAACGCCGCCATATCTGGATTTCAAAGAATGAAGCGCTGCTGGAAGATGCCCGGCGCGACTGGGCTGCACTTGGCGGCCTGCCGATCGACATCCAGCCTCTGGCTTCCTGGAAGCTTGGCACCTCCATCGCCATGCGCGAGGGAATTCTTTTCGTGACCTATCCAACCCTGCGGTCAGGCCGAAACGATGCGACCCGCCTCGACCAGATCCTCGCCTGGGCGGGTGATGACTTCGACGGCGTGATCGTGTTCGACGAGGCGCACGCCATGGCCAATGCTGCTGGCGGCGAAGGATCGCGAGGCAAGGTCAAGGGATCGGAGCAGGGTATCGCGGGCGTGCGCCTGCAGAACCTCCTGCCGCGGGCACGCGTGCTCTACGCCTCGGCAACAGGTGCGTCAGACGTCAACAACCTGGCCTATGCCACGCGCCTTGGCCTGTGGGGTCCGGAGACAGCCTTCGCCAATCGCGAGGCGTTCGTAGCCGACATTCGTGACGGCGGGATCGCAGCGATGGAACTGGTTGCGCGGGACCTCAAGTCGCTCGGCCTCTACACCGCGCGCGCATTGTCCTTCGCCGGCGTCGAATACGAAATCCTCGAGCATCGCCTGAGCGAGGATCAGATTGCGGTCTATGATGCCTATGCTGAGGCCTGGGCGATCATTCACGCCAACCTCCGAGAAGCGCTGGAAGCCACGCGGATCGTCGATAGCGAAACCGGCGGGACGCTCAACTCGGGCGCCAAGTCTGCAGCGCTGTCGATCTTCGAGGGAACCAAGCAGCGCTTCTTCGCGCAGCTGCTTCTTTCGATGAAGCTCCCGAGCCTGTTGCCAGCCATCGACGCAGCGATTGCCGAGGGGAACGCCGTTGTCGTCCAGCTCGTCTCGACCGCAGAGGCCATGCTCAATCGTCGGCTTGCCGACCTCTCTGATGAGGAACGCGAAGCGCTGGAGGTTGATCTGTCCCCGCGGGAATATGTGATCGACTATCTCGCAAAGAGCTTTCCTGTTCGCCTGATGGCGGTGTTCACCGACGAAAACGGCAATCCTCGCTCCGAGCCGATGAGCGACGAACATGGCGCGCCGGTACTGTGCCGATCAGCACTCGCCGCGCGCGACCGGATGATCGAGCAGCTCTGCGCCTTGCCGCCGATAGCCACTGCGCTTGATGCTATCATCGAACGCTTCGGTGTCGACCAGGTGGCGGAAGTGACTGGCCGGACGCGCCGGCTCATCGTCGGCCGTGACGGTCGTCAGAAACTCCGATCACGCTCGCCGCGCGCGAACGTCGCTGAAACCCAGGCCTTTATGGACGGGACCAAACGCATCCTGGTCTTCTCGGATGCCGGAGGGACCGGACGCAGCTACCATGCAGACCTGGCCGCCAAGAACCAGGCTCGCCGCGTTCACTTCCTGCTCGAACCGGGTTGGCGGGCTGACGCCGCGATCCAGGGGCTCGGCCGCACCAATCGCACCAACCAGGCGTCGGCCCCACTGTTCAGGCCAGTGACGACCGATGTGCGCGGCGAACGCCGGTTCATCTCGACGATCGCACGCCGCCTCGACAGCCTTGGAGCCCTCACGCGCGGGCAGCGCCAGACCGGCGGGCAAAACCTGTTCGATCCGGCTGACAATCTCGAGAGCATCTACGCCAAGGAAGCGCTCCATCGCTGGTTCGGCCTGTTGTTCACCGGCAAGCTCGAAGCGGTCAGCCTCGGGCGCTTCCAGGAGCTGACGGGCCTCAGGATCGCAGCTCCTGACGGGTCGATGGTCGATGATCTTCCGTCGATCCAGCGCTGGCTCAATCGCATCCTCGCGTTGCCGATTGCCTTGCAGAATGCGATCTTTGACGAGTTCATGGGGCTAGTCGAGGCGCGCATCGATGCCGCCCGCCAGGCCGGGACGCTCGATCTCGGCCTTGAGACCATCGCGGTCGAGGATTTCACGCTCCTGTCGGACACGCTGCTGCGCACGGATCCGGCCTCGGGTGCGAACACCCATCTGCTGGAACTGGAAATCGCCAGAGCCCTGAAGCCGCTCACGCTGAAGCGGCTCGAAGAGCTTCACGGCCTCGCTGGGCAGCGGCAACTGCCTGTTCGAAATGCCCGCTCAGGCCGGGTTGCCTTGCTCGTGCCCGCCCGCAGCATTCTTGCCGATGACGGCACTCGCGTGTCCCGCTTCGAGCTGCTGCGCCCACTGAAGCGCAGCCACATCACCGAGGATCAGCTGGCCGAAAGCAGCTGGGAGGGGATCTCCGTCGAGGCTATCCGCGAAGCCTGGACCGCCGAGGTCGATGAAGCGCGGTCGAGCCACAAGCGCGAGCGCCTCTATCTTGCGACGGGGCTCCTGCTGCCAGTCTGGGACAAGCTCCCGTCCGATTTCGTAAGGGTCAGCCGCATCTCAGCGGCGGATGGCCGGTCGCTCCTTGGCCGGGAGGTTCCTCTCCATTGTGTTCCGCAACTGTGCCGGGCGCTGGGTCTGGAACGCGAGCAAACGCTTTCTGCCGAAGACATCGTTCAGACCATCCTGGCGACCGGCCGAGCCATGGAATTCGCCGGCCGTGAGCAGCTTGTGGTGAAGCGCAGCCTGGTCAATGGCTCACAGCGAATTGAACTGACCGGATGGAGCGTAGCCCGCCTTGACTGGTACAAGGCCCAAGGCTGCTTTACGGAAATCATCCGCTACCAGACGCGGCTGTTCGTGCCGATCGAGGGCGCGGCGAGCGTGGTTGCCAGATTGGCATCATCCACGTAGACCATTGCCAAATGGCATTGATTAGCGTATATGATGCCATATGGAGATTTGCCATGCTGGCTCTGCAACCCGTTGATACTGCCGCCACCGCTTTCCATCCTGATCCGATTACCCAGGACGAGGCAGCGGCCATGTTCCGGGCAGTCCTCAATCTGTTCGGCAAATGGGAGCTGACCGACGACCAGGCGGCAACCCTGCTCGACATGCCAGTGCGCTCCTATCGGCGCTGGAAGGCCGAAGGCCCCGGGCGCGTTTCGCGTGATGGGCGTGCGCGCCTCTCCAACCTCATGGGCATCCACAAGGCGCTTAGGATCATCTTCTCGGAGGCAACCCGCGGCTATTCCTGGATAAGGTCGGCCAACGATGCCTTTGGCGGATCCAGTGCGCTCGAAGTCATGCTCGGGGGCGAACTTACCGACATCATGCGGGTGCGTCGCTATCTCGACGCCGAGCGCGGTGGCTGGTGACCGGAACGGAAGATCTCCCTGTTTCTCGAGTTGAGTGGACGGGCGCTGTCAGGATCATCCGCAGCGCCTATCCGCCGATCGACCTGTTTGAGGACATCGCTGATCCAGCCGACTGGCCGCTGCTGATCTCGGCAGAGCAGAAGACCAATCCCCGCGTCATGGAGACGATTGGCAATCTCGACCTCGTTCCAGTCGACCGGCGCGTCGGCGGCAACGGGGCATCCTACCTCATGGCGCCATTCACCCACGTCAGCACTGACCGGCCAAGTCGCTTTACCGATGGCAGCTACGGCGTGCTCTACGTCGGTGATCGGTTCGAAACTGCACTGTTCGAGACGATCCACCACCATGCCCGCTTCATGGCGCGAACCAAAGAAGAGCCTGGCTGGACCTCGCAGTTCCGGGAAATCATCATGGCGGTCGATGCAGACCTACATGATCTGAGATCCGCAGCTGCGGAACCGGCCCTGATGCTGGACCCTGACAGCTACGCGGCATCTCAAGCTCTAGCTGCCAATCTCAGGGGCGCGGAATCCGACGGCATTGTCTACCCAAGCATCCGGCATCATGGTGGGGAGTGCGTCGCACTCTTCTACCCGGACTGCGCGTCAAACCCCTTGCAGGGGCGCCACCTCGATTATCATTGGGATGGGGAGCGCGTTGACCTCGTCCGAGATGCCGGATCGGGAGCTGTTTTCCGTATCGTCGATTTGCCGCCCGATCCTGTCTGACTGCATGAGTTGGGCTTCCGGCCGAGTGCTGTAGGATCCGCGAGCACAGTTGCCGGCAGCAGACTCATGTCTGCGCACCAGCCTTCACGAGTTGATGAAGGGCTTTGTCCGGCGAAATCGGGCCCTTGTACAGTGGGCTACATGGCGTCTCCGCTAGCTTGGCGGAAATCGCCAGGAGGTCATCATCATCGCCCTTTTCATAGGCATAGGCGGCCAGCCAGAATTCGGCTTGCTTAACGAACTCATTGATGATGCCCACGACGCTCCGGTTCGCAGTCTTCGCGTACCGGACCTGGTCCATCCGCCAAACTTCCTTAGCGATGAATTCGCTTGGCACGCCGTGCTCCTTCAGAACCAGCGCCAATTGTGCGGGGAATCTTCGAGCTAGCGTGGCCGCTGGGGCTAGCGGCATAAGCACGGGAAGCAGCGTGCGCTCAGACACCAGCAAAGCGACTTGCGGCTTCCAGAACATCACCGTGGCATACCAATTGCCCAGGGCGGTGTCGCTCTGTCCGGGCTCAGCGATGTCGGGCTTGATCCGATCTAGCAGCTTCTTGGTGCAGTGGAGGTGAAACATGGCGGCTTACGTTAGTGCTCGCTGTGAAGCGCGTCCACTGACGCTACCGGCCTCGAGGCTGGAATGGCAATGACCGACCACAACGTGCTGTTTAACCCGAAAAGGCGCGGATGGCTGCTTCTCCCGGAACCTGCCATCATGCTCAAGTGCCGCCTGTCGTGCTTAGCCGCTCAAGTCACCTTTCGGTAGGCCAGCAAAGGTGGCCAAGTAGTCTTTTTCGTTGCCGTAAAGCTGGGTGTCTGACTTCTGATACATCTGGAAATTGTAGCTCTCTACCTCAATCAAACCCGCGTCCTTTTGGCGGCAAGGATAACGCTCTCTGCTGGCTGAGAGGATCATGGCTCGTCGAGGGGTCAGTGGATAGAAAAGTTCAACCTCTGGGTCGCTCAATCCGAGCAGATTGATGACTGGCTGATCGCCAGTGATGAAGGGTTTGTCAGTCCGATTGTCGATCATCACAATTTCGTATTCATGGCGTTGGGCGTAGAGGCTTGTCCCCAGATTGGTCGCGTAGATGAAGGCTTCAATCGGCCACGTCCTATCGCGATTGTGCGGGAGTTCGAGCGGGATGGCTCGATAGCCATTCCGAATTTTCGCTGTTCGAAAATACTGATAACTGATGAACTGGATGAAGGTCATCTGCTGCTGATCATCGTTCCTATAAAAGCTCGAATCGCCTGCACGAAGACTATCGAGCATTGGCTTGCCTTGTTCCTCCATTGCGCCGTGATATTGCTCGCCAAGCGTCTTTCCAGTCTCATCTAGCAGCTTTTCGGCTTGGGCCTTGCTCTCATCAGAAAGCGGGAAGTTCGCCAGCATCCTGCGAAGAGTGAATGGCGTTTGGAGGGAATCCACCCAGCCGCGATTGAGCTTGCGGAGGCTCTCATCCTTAGACTGGTTGATGATGTATTCGAGATATTGCTCGTCAGGCTCAGAAAGTTCCTGAAACTCGTAGAAGAAGCGTTCGCTGCCAACATTGCGGGTGTGGCTGATGAAAGGCGCAGCCTTGCCTTTCTGGAGGCACCAGACCTGATCCTTTTTGTTGGCCCACGCCTTGAGATGATATTGCCAGACGTGATGCTGATTGGCGGTCAAGTTGGACACGGGCAGGTCCTGCCTAGAGGTTTTTTCATCAAGCCCATGATCTGAATTTCATCGCCAGTTCGCAGGTTCGTTGCGCTTGTATATGGTTTTTCTACCAGCCCATTGAAGTGCGTGATGAGCGGCTGAATGTGAAGGTCAATTAGCTCTCCGGGACAGCGTACATGTCAATCGCCGGTGCAAATATCCAGCCTTCTGACAACTGTTCAGTCAGTGGGTCACGGTAGATCACCAGCCGCCATTTGCCGCGGCTTTGCTTTACCGCGATCTCCATCCCGGCGTCTCCGCGCATCAGGATTGGTGAGTTACCTTGCGGGTCCCGGCGGATCGGCACAATGCGCTTCAGTTCGCCGCGCGGGTGTATCTCGACATAAGCCTGATTCGCAGCGTCGTCGGCCGCAAGTATCTCATCGAGCTTCTCTTCTATCGTGTTCATGCGACCGACCACCTCGCCATGGGCGTGTTGTTCGGCCGGGGTCAGATCCTGCGGCGTGATCTCCTTGTAAATTGTCTGAAAATTCAAGAGGACCCCAAGGAGCGCGAGCGCGCCTAGATTGCGCAGTTCCTTCACGGTGTTCTCACCGAACGTCGAAAACACCGCGCTCATCAAAGTGATGAATGCTACTACCAGATCGGTCGCCTGCGTCGGATCGTCCGTATGGCCGATCGCATCAACAATCCGCTGCGCCTCGATCACCTGCTCGGCCATCGCGACCGCGCTGCTAGTTGCCACCGCCCCGGCGGTCGCACGCAGGGTCATCATGTCGATCATGCGCGCGCGCTCTGCCGCCAACTTCAGGATGCCGAGCTGAGGACTAAGTGCCTCGCTCATCGCCCTGAACTGAGCACCGATGCTCGGGACCGCCATCAGCTTACCGATCAGCGACCGATTTGTGCCGACCAAGTCGCCCAGCTTCGCCAAGTCGGTGACCGTCGAGCCGACCAGCGCATGCTGCTTTGCCAGAAGGCCGGTAGGGTCCCGATTGATGGCGAAGCCGGTCTTTTGCAGCGCCATCATCCAGTTGGGCGTCGCATAGGGTTTCAGCACTGAAATCCTGCTCCGTCGCAGAGCCTCGCTCGCCGCCATCACCTCCCCGATGCGCGTGCCCCGCATCAAAGCGGCGGTCTTGAGGATGCCACTGCGTTCGGCTGCCTCGATCGCGGCAAGGCCTGTCGGAAGTTTGCGCGTCAGTTCTTGAATAGCAAAGCTCGGGCCCAAGGCCCGCTTAATCAGATCCGACTGCTCGCGCTGGCGCTTCATCATGTCATCGAGGGGGCTCGTCACGCCGAAAGGGAATTTGTTTGTCATGGCGTTGCTTTTCGCAGAATTGGCGACCGTCTTCGAGGCTGTTTTGGTTCACCGCGTAAAACCAGAGAAATGTGTTTCCATTTCCCTGCGCGGAGCGACGACGGCAGAAGACGAGCATGTTCACCTTACATCCTGACGAGCTCACGAATCTGGACGGCCTCCAGCTGGTCGAGCTGCCGCGCATGCTCGTCCATGCCGAGGCGCGCAAATTCGGCATCCCGATGCGTAATGTCCACGTGCCCCTCCAGATTACCGTCGCCGACGGCGGGCGCGACGCAACTGTCCACTGTACGGGCGGCAGGGCATCGACAGAGTATTTTCCCGGCCGCGATACCGTCTTCTAGTGCAAGGCCAGCGACGGCGGCGATGCTGCATGGACCAAGGAGGTCCGGGCAAGGCGTCGCAGGGCAAGAAAAAGAAGTGGGAGCTCAAGAAACTCGCCTAAGCCGTCTTGCGGAACGTGCGAGGATCGCTGATCCATGTGCCCCATCGCCGCGACGCCGCGCTGCCTTTGTTGACCCAGATTTCTTCAACCGCGCTTCCAGTAGAGGGTGCTTCGTCCATATATGGGTAAATGCCGAGATATTCTTGACCTTCGAAGCTCGCCTCGCGGTTCCTAGTGACGGGAAGGATAGCCACCGCCCCGTTAAAGCCGTCGAAATAGCCCAGTTCCCATGGCATCCACTTGGACCCTCCGGAATTCGCGGTATGCACATAGACCAGCGATTTGCACTGGCGCATCCGCGCCCGGATGACCTCGGCGGATGCGGCGGTAACATTCCTCCTGTCCAGTTGCGGATCTTCCAGCCAGTCGACATAGACCGTCTTACCATAGTCCTCGAGAACCCCCTTAACGCCCAAGATGATCTCCGCGTCGGATGTCGAATGGCTCAGGAATATGTCGAAGCTGCTCTTTGTCTTGGTCGCGGCAACCTCCTCTTCGAGGACAGTCGCTGCCTTCCTTAAAGTTCCGGTCTTCTGTTGCGCGCGCTGCCGGATACGGCTTTCCGTGAATGTCGCCATCAATACCCCCTAAAGCCAAAAACCTCGCGCTCTCGAGGCCGCAGTTTTAGCGGCCAGCCGCCTTCGCGGCGGTCTCAATCCAGCTGCCGAGATTGGCGTAGCCGTTGTCGCTGACCCAATCATAGGTTGGGATTGAAACGACAACACCGTTCCGCTTGAACGTCCACTGACTGAACGGATTAGCGCCCTTGGTGTCGGTCTTCTGCGCGGCGTCCTTGAGGTTGTGTATATAGACGCCCAAGAGGCCGTTATTCTTGGCCCAGCTTTGGGTGATCTCATAATTCACGTAATCGCGGTTCGCCGTCTCGGCGCCAATCAGCACGACCGTCACTGACGTGCCTTTAAGTTGGGCGTCGATCCAGGCTTTAATGGCCGCGTCGCCCTTCTTCTTGACCTCCTCCCAAGCCGCCTTGTCGAAGAAGCCGGATGCGACTCGCTCCTGCGTGACCCAGCTGTTACGAACTTGTCCCGCTCGCCAAACGTCTCGTTCGTAGTGAAAGCTGAAAAAGGTGTGACGTGCCATGCCTATTCCTTTCTGAGAATGTCGATAATCTGGAGAATGGGTTCGATGAGCTCGAGCGGATTGTCGACCTGCTGGCCGAGCCGCTTGAACAGCGCATAGAAATCGTCGCTGTGCCCCGGAAGCGCGGCTTTGATATCGCTCATCATCTCGTTCCAGAAGTCGGTCGATATCCAGCCGCTCGCGCCGATCGGTAGGCAATGCAGGCCGGACTTGCGCGCGAGATCGAATTCTACCCGCATCCCTTCCGCCGGCACCACGTCGCCTGACTGCAGCTTGTTCCCCATAAGGAAGATAGCGATTCCAGCCTGCGCAATCAGCTCGGCTCGATAGCGCTCGAAAACGCGTGTGCGTTCGGTCTGGTCCTGGATTCCTGCCGGGAAGGGTCGAAGTAGCAGATGGCTGTCAATGGTACGCTGGCTGCTGGAATATATTTGCTCGACGGCGCCGGTGACGACGGCGCTGCCGATCCCCAGTCCAAAACCGCTTGTGATGCGGCAGTCGCGGTCGATGAGCGCCGCCGCAAGGCGCCTCAGGAAATTCTCTGTTTCCTGCTGTCCCCAAGGGCCGTAGTCCGCCGCGCTTCCAGATATGAACACGGTCCGCTGCCGGAACCGGTTGGCGACTGTGCGCAGAAGCTCAGTGACATCGCCGTATTCTTCGACTGCGATAGTCTTGATGTTGAACCGCAGTAGGTCCTGAGCGACGAGGTCTTGGCGCGTCTTGGCATAGGCGAAGTCGGCCTCCGACTCGTTTGGCAGCTTAGAGCGGGTCTTGACGATACAGAAATGCTGCCGCTGGTTCCTCTCAAATCGCGAGCGGATCCGCGCCAGAACGTAGTCAAGATTGGGATCGGTGAAGCTGAAGCCGAGGAACAGGAAGGTCCGTTCGACAAGATCGCCGGTCAACGCAGTGACGAACGGCGCGTGAGTCCCGGCGTAGCGCTCATAATCGTCCTTGGTGAGCACAGCCTTGTCCGGATGCTCAATGTCGCCATGCATCTTGTAAACGACGGCATCGCGCCCGCGAACGGTCAGTGAGAGCTGTTCGATGGTGTATTTCGCATCCACCCGTTTGCCGCTGTCCTTCAGAGCCTGTTCCATCAGCCGATCATAGTTGGTGGTCCAATAGCTGCGGATCGGAAGGCGGGCGAGCAGCTGATGATTTTCGGTGGGCGTGGGCAAATCCGTGAACTGCTCAATAAGCAGCTGATTGAGCTGGTTACGATTGCCGGCATTGGTGTTGAGGTGAAATTGGGCCAACCCGACGAGGTCGCTTTCTTTTTCTACGTCGAGCCCCAGCGGAGTGGCGATCGGCGCGAGAAGGCCGCGCCAATCGACAAAGCCGGCAGCTTTGGAGAGGCCGGCCCCGATAAAGACTGCGGCATTGTCCTCCCGAAGTTCGGACAGGAACTTGGCTATGAATTCCTCTGCGACGCCATTCATCCATCACCTCCGTTCTATCTTTGTTCGATACTCACCCAGCACACCTGTCAAGGCTTCTGCGTGATCGATCCACAAGTCTGGGGGCCTTCAGGTCGCGCCAAATGCCCCATCGAATGTTCGAGAGATGGGAGGAAAGCACAGGTCGTATATGTGTAGCCATGGCAGCACCCCAGTCGATTTCCGAAGCCGGTCTGTCGGCGAACGGCCCAGTTGCAGTCTTAATCCTGCTACGTGAAGTCCTTGCTGAGTGTTGGGTGTAGGCGATAAAATTGCTGAGAACCCGCCGCGTGGGTATGACCGGAATGTCCCCACCATCGCCAGCCGTCATTGTCCGTGCTTATCGGGAGATCCGCCGCGAACGCATCAGAGGGGAGTGGGCTTTGCCCTGATTGAGCCAATTGGGCGTCGAAGGTCGATGCACCGGGCTCACGTCAGGAGTGTGTCCCATGATCAAATCGATCCCGCTGAACAAGCTTGTCCAGTCTCCCCGCAATGTCCGCCGTCACGGCGATCCAGCCGCCGATGCCGAACTCAAAGCAAGTATCGCAGCCCATGGACTGTTGCAGAATCTCATTGTCCGGCCCGCTGCGAAGGGCAAGTTCGAGGTAGAAGCCGGCGAACGTCGCCGCCGCGCGATGCTCGCGCTCGCTGACGAAAAGATCCTCGCCCGCGATCACGAAGTCACATGCCTCGTGCTTGAAGACAGCGCGGAAGCCGCCGTTGAGACCAGCCTCGCGGAGAACTTCCACCGCCTAGCCATGAACCCTGCCGATGAAGCCCAGGCCTTTGCCGCACTCGTGACAGGCGGTGCGACTGTCGAAGAGGTTGCCCGCCGCTTCGGCCTGACCGTCCGCTTTGCCGAGGGCCGTCTGCGTCTCGCGACGCTCGCGCCCATCGTGTTCGAGGCACTGGCCTCGGGCCAGATCACGCTCGACATCGCCAAGGCGTTCGGTGCGACCTCTGACCAGGAAATCCAGGCTCGCGTCTTCGAACAGGTTTCCTCAGCCTACTATGCGCCCAATCCCGACAGCATCCGGCGCATGGTCCTCTCCGGGACCGTCCGGGGCAGCGATCCGCGCGCCCGGCTCGTTGGTCGAGACGCCTACATCGCCGCCGGCGGCCGGATCGAGCGCGAACTGTTCGACGACGATGACAGCGAATCCTGGGTCGATGTCGCCTTGCTCGAGAGCCTCGCGGCGGCAAAGATGGAAGAGCAGGCCAAAGCCCTCGCCGCCGAGCAGGGTCTCGCCTGGGTCAAGCCCACGCTCGATCCCTATGCCAGCCACGATCTGGTCGAAGGGCTGGTCCGGCTTCCTGCCGAACCGGCGCCGCTCACCGAAGCTGAAGTGGCGAAGCTCGATGAGCTGGATGCCGCGTACGACGAGCATGCGGCGATCCTTGAAGACGAGGACAGCGCCGAGGAGGCCGTAGCAGCGGCCGAAGCGGCGATCGAGGCAATCGAACGCGAATGCCAGGAAATCCGCGCCCGCCCGCCTGTCATCGCGGCTGACCTCAAGGCCGAGGCGGGGATGATCCTGGTCCTCTCGCGCGATGGCACGCCGGTTCTCCAGCCCGTGTTCTACGGCGAGCGACAGGTTGAACTCGCCGAAGCCGACAGCGGGATCGAAGTCGTTCCGGCCGTCGACGGCTCGGACAAGCGCCGGATGGCCTTGTCCAAGCGCCTGGTGGATGAGCTGGCCATGCAGCGCCGCGATGTCCTGGCACTGCATGTTGCCTCTGACCCCGGGCTTGCGCTCGACGTCATGGTCTTCACGCTGGCTGATGCCGATACGCATGACTGGCGGGCACGGGCCGCAACCACACTGCGTGCACCTCTTCCGGCAGGGCCGATCATCGGCTTCGAAGCCAAGGATGCTCCGGCCAGCAGCGCGCTTGCCGAGCTCAGGTCCAGTCTCGACGAAAGCTGGCGCGCTGGCGAAGATGCGACTTGCCGCTTCGACCTGTTCCGCGCGCTGTCCGATGACAGCCGCGCCGCTTGGCTTGGCTATGTCGTTGCCCGGTCGCTCGAGGCGAGCCTCAACATGGCGGGCGAGCGTCAGCTACCGTTCCAGGACCACCTCGGCAGCCTGATCGGCATCGACATGGCGCAGTGGTGGCGACCGACTGCGGCCAATTACTTCGACCGGGTGTCAAAGCAGGTGATCCTCGACGCGCTGACCGACGTCGGCGGCCTCGAGCTTTCCTCGCGCTTTGCCTCCGTCAAGAAGGGCGATCTCGCGATGAGTGCCGAGCGCGTCTTCGCAGGCACCTACATCACAGAAGTCGAAGTACGCGAGAAGGCTCTGGCCTGGGTGCCTGAGGTCATGCGCTTCGCTCCCGCTGCGCCGGATGCTGGCGAGCCCGAGATTGACGCCACTGACGCTGAGCGCGGTGTAGACACCGAAGATCAGTCCCCCCGCGAGCTGGCCGCCTGACCTCCTCCTGACAGGCAAGGCCACTCGCTACCCGAGAGAAGCGGTCCTTCGGCTCACGCCGGAGGGCCGCTTCCTTTTTTGGAGAAGAGCAGAGGGGGCTCGGGAACCTGTGGCACTGACCGGCGAACCCGTCGCCGACTGTCCAGATGCCTCAATCAGGAGACCCAACATGGCCTATCGCAAGGGGCAGAGCGGCGGCTTGTCGCCCGCCACCCGCATCACCCAGGAAATCATCGCGCGTCTGGAAGCCGGCACGAAGCCTTGGATCAAGCCGTGGCGCGGCGTGCCCGTTTCGCGGCCCCTGCGGGCCTGCGGGATTCCGTACCGGGGCATGAATGTGTTCTGGCTGTGGATGGTCGCTGACATGTGCGGTTACGCTTCGCCGTTCTGGATGACGTACAATCAGGCCAAGTCGCTCGGCGCCCAGGTCCGCAAGGGCGAAAAGTCGACCATCGCGATCTTCTACAAGAGCTACACCAAGGAGGTGGAAGCTCCCGATACCGGTGAAAAGACCGACGAGGCCCGCCGGGTGCTCAAGGCCTATCCGGTCTTCAATGCCGATCAGGTCGAAGGTCTGCCCGAGCGCTTCCATCCGGCTGCAACGCTGGAGCTGGTCGAGCCTGAAGGGCGCGAGGCCGAACTCGACGCCTTCTTCGCCGCCATCCCCGGCAACCTGCGCCACCAGGGCTCTGAAGCCTATTACGAACCCACTGCTGATCGCGTCACGATGCCGCCTACCAGCCTGTTTTCCGGCTTCGACCACTACTATGCGACGCTCGCCCACGAGCTCTCGCACTGGACCGGCCATGCCAGCCGGCTGGGGCGCGATCTCAAGAACCGCTTCGGCACGGCGGCCTATGCCGCCGAGGAACTGGTCGCCGAACTCTCCAGCGCCATGCTGGGCGCTGAGCTGGGGCTGCCCGTCACACATCTCGATAGTCATGCGAGCTACATCGAGCATTGGCTCAAGCTTCTGAAGGATGACGACCGCGCCATCCTGACCGCTGCCGCCAAGGCCGAAGAGGCATCGACCCTGCTGCTGAGGCTCGGCGGGCGGATCACGGCCGAGCAGTTTGGCGGCGCGTCAGACGACGCTGCGCTTGCGGCCTGAGGGAGGATGCCATGGGCCGATCAGTCAGCTATCCCAGCGGCGCAATTGTCGCCTTCACCGTGCTCGAGGTCGAAGGCGAGGACGACTGGGAATTCGAATATGATTGGCTGCGGGAAGACCTGCGCGAGCGGGCCGGCCGAGCCTTCCCGTCGCTGATCCCGCATGACGGCTGGCGCGGCCGGGAGGATCGGATCCTCATGCGCAATGCCTATGCGGATTTCGGCGTATCGGTCTACGGCGGGCTGGTGGCCGTCTGGATCGTCGAACGCGATGACGGGGCCTATTGGGACGCCGATTGGCGCACGGCCCGCTCACCGCGGGCACAGCGCTGGCTGTCCCAGATCGCATCCCGCTTCGATGCCGTGTTCGGCGACTATGACTGTCTCGGGCATATGTCGAACGGAGAGGGTGTCTACGCCAAGCGAGCGGCTTGAGCCGAGCCGGGGCTGTGCATGCATGAGGCATAGGGCGTGCCCCTGCCAATGGATCTGTTCCGACCGCCCATGGCCTGGCGCCATCCGAGAGAGGCCCTGGGCCAGCAGCCAGTCTTGCGCAACCCGGCTTGGTTGGGCCCGTGTTGGCCTTGGCCCTTCGGGCTCAAGGCCTGCCCGCGCCAGCCCGCCAAGCCAGGTTTCCCCTGACGGGTGCGCAACCCTGCCTGAATGCTGGCCCTGACGGGCTCTCGCTGGCGCAGCCATGAACGGGTGCGGCGGCCTCACGTCAGTCAGGAGGACATCCCATGCACACGTCATTCGCCGACCAACTCGCCGGGCTCGATCCCGCCGGTTTCTCCATCGGTCCTGCTCCCGTATCGACAAGCGATTTCCCGGTCCGGGAGGCGGTCGTCCAAACCCTCGAAGCGGTCTGGTCCGATCTATTCGCCATGGTGTCCGGGACCGCGCTTGAGGCCGACGCCGAGGATCTCGGCTGGGCCTTCGTCAACATCTTTCACCGCTCCGCCGAGCGCAAATCGACAGCCCTCGACCGGGCTACCGACGAGGTCCGCGCGCTGATTGCGACGGCCGACGGATCCGAGGTCCACACCCATGAACTCGAGACCCAGGTCGAGCGGGCGCAGTGCGCCGAAAGCGCCATGCTGGCGCTCGAAGAGATGCGCGAGGTTGCCGCGGCCCTATACCTCAACGAGTTCGGTTCCTCCTGGAAGCCAGTCTCCAGTTCGCGCTTCAACCACAGTGCAATGCTGACGTCCGCGCTCGTCGAAGGCCGGGATTTCCTGCGCGCCCGCGCCGAGGCCAAGCGCCGTGCGGCCGTGCCCGAAGGAACCCCCGTCGTGTTCGCCGGAGGGCGCACCCGTCATGCGACCGAAGACGATGCGCTGACCTTCGGCAACAACGTCTGGGCGACGCTCGACAAGGTCCGCGACCGCGTGCCGGACATGGTGCTCATCCACGGCGGCGACACCAAGGGCGTCGATCGTCTGGCATCGAGCTGGGCTGAACGTCGCGGCATTCCGCAGGTGACGTTCTCGCTCGATATGCGCCTCGGCGCCCGTGCCGGCTTCAAGCGCAACGAGCGGATGCTCTCCCTCGATCCGCGCTACGTCATCGCCTTTCCGGGCAATGGCGTACTCGAACGCCTGGTGATCGACGCCAAGGCTCGGCGGATAACCGTGGTCGATCGCCGCGGGCCCCTCGGCACCAATCCGAAGAACACTTCGGCCAGGACCGACTGAGACCCTGTCGGCCTTCGCGCCAGCGCCGGACCGGCGCTGGCGTCGTCCGTCAGAGGAAAGGCGCGCGCCTGTCGTTTGGAGCCAGCGAATGGTCGTTGGCTCCGTGCCACAGGAGGCATTCCATGATCGATATCGAGGCCGTGATGGCCGACTTTGCTGTTCGCCAAGCCGAGCGGCAGACCCAGGTGGTCGAAGAGATTCAGCAGCTCAAGACTGTCATTCTCCCGCGCTTGCAGGAAGCCGGCATCGCCCGCGTCGAGGTCCGCTTCGACGGTTGCAGCGACAGCGGTGCCGTCGAGGAATGTGTCTGCCTCGATGCAGCCGGTGCGGCGATCGAATGCCCTGATGTTAAGCTGCAAGAAGGCGAAGCACATACGGCGGATGGTGCCGGTTCCGAGCAGCTGCACTCACTCGGGCAGGCTCTCGAGCAACTGACCTATCTGGCGCTAGAACGCCATCACCCTGGCTGGGAGATCAACGACGGTGCCTGCGGCGAACTGGTGATCGATGTGGCTGAAGCGACCTTCATGCTCGACTGCAGCCTGCGCTTCACCGCGACCGATGATCACTCGACCGAGCTCTAGGAGACCCAGGCATGGCCCACTGCTACTATCACGCCCTCTCGTCGGTCCGGAAATGGGGCGGTACCGTCGATGACTATCTCCCGCTGCATCAGTGGTTCGACCAGTCCAAGGCAATCCTGGCAGACCCCCGACATCGCGCGCTGCGGCATCATGCCGAGGGGATATTCATGCTGGAGGCAATCTTCGGCGAGACCCTCGTCAATGCCGATGGCCGGACGGTTCCGGTGCGTTTGATCGGCGAGCAGCACGTGCGCGAAGACTTGGACTGGATCCCCTCCTTTGCGGACTGGGCGCGCCTGGTCACGCTGCAAGCCTGGATGCTGCGAGGCAACCCTCTGGACGGCGCCGTTGGGGTGACGATCGATATGCCTGTCCCCGGCGAAGCAGTTGCGTCCAGGACCAGGCCACCTGCTGGACGATCGGTCCGCACCGAGATTTAAGAGGGGGTTCTCCGGTGGAGGGCTGCAGTGGATAATCCGGCCAAGACCGGAGGGTAACGAGGCAGGGCAGACCTGTTCAAGGCATCCGGCTCCACCCGGCTTCGATACAAACCTGTCCCTGAATCACCCCGCGTCGAGACGCGCAACCCGGATCAGGTCCGGCCGAGTTGCCGGGCTTTGCCCGGCTGCCCGCACCACCCGAACCAGTTCCGGGTTTCCCTTCGGTGCGCTTCGCCGCGGGGCGCTTCTGCTCGGGTTTGCAGCCGGGATGGACCCGGAATGCTTGATCAGGAGAAAGCCCATGACCAATCTCGTTATTCTCGTTGGCCGCATCGCTCGCGACCCCGAAACCCGCACCACCCAGGGTGGAACCAGTATCACCTCAATCTCGGTCGTCACCGACCGTCCCGCCCGCAAGGATGGCAAGACCTACAAGGACGAGAACGGCTACACCGCCAAGGACAGCGAATTCCACCGGATCACCTGCTTCAACGGCCTGGGCCAGAACGTCGCCAAGTATTGCACCAAGGGCCAGCTCGTGACGGTCGAAGGGCGCATCCACTACACCCAGTGGGAGGATCAGAGCGGCACCAAGCGCTACGGCTGCGAGATCATCGCCGACAAGGTCGACTTCCTCACCAAGGGCCGTTCGGGCGGCAACGATGGCGCTCCCGATATCGACGAGGACTGATTGTCCTCACCTCGCGACAAGGCCCCGGTGGCGGATGCCATCGGGGCCTTTTCTTTTGCTCGGGGGCTATGCGGCGGCGCGGGGCATCGAACCCCTTGCCGCCGCTGGTTGGGGCTACGCAGGGGCGATCCGCTTCAGCGTTTCCTCGATCCCGAGCGCGATTGATGCGCGGACAATCTGGCGCAGCTGGGCCGGTTCGATTGTCTCAGCGCCACACTCGATCAGGATGTGACCAAGGACAATCGCCGCCTCGTCGCGGAGCTTTGCTTCCCTGGCTGCCAGTTCGTCGCGCTGTTCCCGGAGCTTCTTCAAGGCATCGACCGGATTGTTCTTGCGGGGCATGTCAGTCCTTTCCGCCCCCTTGGTTTGTGGTCCCTCGAGAGCTCTTCTGCCACCACGCCCAGGGTGTAGGAAAATGAGAAAAGCGGCGCCCGACTAAAGCCCTCCGGTGCAACCGAAAGGGTAGAGAGGCTGGCTCACGGAATGCCCAGCATGATGTCCGTCCACATGCCGCCTCAAGGACGGCAGGGCCCCACCATTTTGCCGGAGAAGGGATGAATCCCTCCCCCGACAAAATCGTTTCCCCCACCGCCGCTGACGCGGCCGCGCCGACGCGCGGTCCCTGACCCGTCATGCGCACGAACATCGCACTTCCTCCTGTCGTTCGAGACAACCTTCAGGAGGATCATCATGGCTTATTCTGCACCGTGCACCACTTCATCCCGCAGCTACTTCGAGGCCCTGGAACTCGCCGAACGCCGGGCACTGCACAGCTACTTCAATCAGCACATCGTGGCAGACGACGAGCTCGGATACGTCGCGCTCGATGAGGGCGACTACTGCGCCCTGCCGGCACACCTGGCGACGCGTGTCGTCCACACCATTCACGGGTCGATGCTGGATGAATTCTGACGCTGAAAAGGGTGGGAGCCGGGAGCGGTTCCTGCCCTTTTATTTTGCTCGCCGTTGGTTCGATCACGCTCGGGATCAGTTGCGACGAGCGGAGTGCGGGCATCGGCGCCCGCACGCGCTTTGGCTCTGCGCTATCGAGGCCATTCAACCCCTCCAGCATGTTCGGCGAAGTGACCCGATCACCCACTCGCAGCTTAGTAGACTGAGCACACCGTACGCAGTGACACTGCCGGATTTAGTATTGGTATATCAGTGTGATACGCTGAGTTTTCGGGCTGGTGTCAAACCAATTTGAGCGTGATGCATGCCTTGGATTCGCGATTTACGGCCAAATTGGGGCCACCTAACTATCTGAATTGGCGCCAGTTTATCGCGATTGACGCGCCAATGTTCCTGATTTATTCTCATGGCTGTCTTCCGCAAGATCGAACCAGGTTCGCAAGGGTCAATTGGACCCCAGAACATGGATCGGCATCTCAGTCTTCAGACATACGTACCCCGCCCACTTGCTGACTGGATCAAGGGCAAAGCCCGTGACCAGCAGGTCTCCGTCAGCATCGTCATTCGCGATCAGCTGGTCGATGCCTGGCAGCGTGAAAACGAAGCGCGAAAGCGGCCTGGGGCGCTCGACCCGGTAAGGCAAAACCTGTTCATCACGGTAGCCCTCGAAGCGCTCCTGGCCAGCCATACTGATGGCTCGTTGCGGCAGCGAACACACGAGGCCTACAATCGCAGGCTCGCCCGGCTCGGGCTCAGCGCCTCCGCACCCGAGGGAGGCAGCGATGAAGGGTAATCTCCTTAACTTCACGCGCGGCAGCCAGCTCCTCGGTCACTTCGGTTTCATGTTTGCGGCAGGGCTCAAAGGGCCGCTCTTGGTGACTTTCATTGTCGCCGCTTGGCTCTCCTATTGGGAGGTGACCACGGCGCTTACCGACCACCAAATCTATCTGGCGTGGATGCATCTCTATGCTTCGGGCTACGCCTTCATGGAGTTCGATCCCGGCAAGCTAGTGGAGCTGAAGCTAGCCGGTGGCGGCACTGTCCGCCTGCCATTCAATGTCGTTCGCGACTTTCCTCCAATGCGTGAAGCCGTAGCTGCGCTCGGCACCGCCATTCGGCGCGGCATGGGCCTTTCTGCGCTCATCCTCGTCCCTGCCTTTATCGCCTTTTGGTGGTTCGCTGAACGGTTCGGCGGCAAATCAAAGGAGCGCAAGCACGAGCGCGGCGCGATGCTTGTCACCCTTGACGAGCTCGAGGCAGAAATCGACCGGCACAACAGCACGGAACGGGCTCGCGAACTGCAAGCCGTGCTCGGCTGGAAATGGCGGCTGGCGGGCGCTGCAGCCACCGAAGAGGCAGGCTTTTACAGCCCGGCTCATCTCGCGGGTGTGGCATGGCCATGGCGCCTTGAGCAGAGCCACACGATGCTGATCGGCACAACCGGCACCGGCAAGACCGTGGCCCTGAGCCAGCTCCTCGCCGAGGCCCGGGCGCGCGGGCAACGCGCGGTGGTTTTCGATCTCACCGGGGCGTTCATTGAGGCCTTTTTTGACCCCAAGCGCGACATCATCCTGAACCCGCTCGATGCCCGCTGCCCAACCTGGAGCGTGTTCCATGACTGCACCAGCGAGGGCGAATTCCACGCCGCCGCCGAAGCACTCGTTCCGCACGACGGTGGCGGCTCGGAGCAGTTCTGGGTGCTCGCCGCCCGCATGCTCTTCGTCGAGATGTGCCTGCATCTCCAGCGCACCGGGCAGGCCAGCAACCACGCGCTCGCCACCCGGCTGATGACCGCCGATCTCGCGCAGGTCCACAAGCTCATGCGCGGCACAATGGCCGACCCGCTCACCGCTCCCGAAGCGGCGCGCATGGCGGAGTCGATCCGGGCCGTGTTCAACGCAAATGCCAAGGCGCTCAAATTGCTGCCCAACCATAGCCCGCGCTTCTCGGTGCGGGACTGGACTCGAGGCATCTCCGCTCCGGGATCGATCCTGTTCCTCTCGGCGCGCTATGTCGACATGTCGATCTGTTCGCAGCTGCTCACCTTGTGGCTCGACACCGCGATGAACACGCTGATGACCATGGAGCGCACCCCGGATCTCAGAATCTGGTTCCTGATCGACGAACTGGGAGCATTGCACCGGCTGCCCGCGCTGGAAAAAGGGCTCCAGACCGCACGCAATTTCGGAGGAGCGATTGTCACTGGCGTCCATGCCTTTGCCAAGCTCAAGGAGGTCTACGGCGAGAACATGGCGATGACCCTGTCGTCGCTGGCTCGAAGCAAGCTCATCCTTGCAACCGCGGACCGGGAGACGGCGACCTGGTGCTCCGACTTTATCGGACATCGGCAGGTGCGCGACATGGAGGAAGGGTACAGCTACGGCTACAACAATGCTCGCGACGCCGTCAGCCTGACTCCTCGGCGACAAATCGAACCACTGCTCCTTCCCGACCAGTTCATGAACCTGCCGCGGCTGTCCGGCTACCTCAAGTTCCCGGACGGATTCCCGGCCGCTCCGATCACCCTCGTGCCGCGCCGTTTGCCCCGGTTGGCCGAAGGGTTCATTGCGCGAGCCTCCGAACCTGGCCCCCAGCGGACTGCCCCGGATGAGGGAGCCGCAGCGGGCACCTCTTCGCCTGCATCGCGATCCGAACCCGCCGAAGGTGCGCCGGCCGCGAATGACGATGGTGCCGGCAAGCCGGTGGTCCCCCGGCAACTGAAACTCGACCTGCAGGGCGTAAGGCCCGCGCCAGACGAGGCAAGCCAGAAGGGTGAGGAACAGTCCCGAACCCTGCCTGTCCGTGAGGCGCGGGGAGCGCTTGATGAGAGCAAGGGTGAGGCAGCCACCGAAGCCACCGTGGCGGGCGGAACAGCCGCGACACTGCCGCCCGGACCGCTTCTTTCCGGCAGGAGTGAAGCGACCGACGGAGCGCAGCCATCCCCTGATGAGAAGGCGCCCATAAGAGGAGACAAGCCCGGTTCGAGCGACCTCAAGTCGCAGCCGATCGAGCGGCCGCAAGAGCGAGACCATCCTCGCGTAAGGGCGGAACGCGACTTGCTCGAAGGCGGCATCGAGAGCGGCGAACAGGACTTCTACGAACCCGATCTTTGAGAGCCGCAAAGCAAGGGGGCACCTTGCTTGAAGGAACACGATCCATGCTTTCGGTCGCCAATGTCCGGTCAGCCTCCGGCGCGGCCAGCTACTTTGCTGCCGACAATTACTACGCGAGCGCGGACGCCGACCGATCGGGTCAATGGGTGGGATCAGGCGCCGCGGCGCTGGGCCTTTCCGGAGAGGTCGACGCCGCGGTCTTCGACAAACTCCTCAAAGGTGAGCTCCCCGACGGAACCAGGGTCGGCCACGAAAACCAGCACCGTGCCGGGACCGATCTCACTTTCTCGCTGCCCAAGAGTTGGTCGGTTCTCGCCCTCGTTGGTGGCGACAAGCGGATCATTGAAGCCTATCGCGAAGCGGTCATCGAGACACTGCGATGGGCCGAAAAGAACGCGGCCGAAACGCGCCTCGTCGAAAACGGGAAGGTGCGCACGGCTCAGACCGGCAACCTCACCGTGGCGCTGTTCCAGCACGATACGAACCGGAACCAGGAGCCCAATCTCCATTTCCATGCCGTGATCGCCAACGCCACGAAAGGTGCCGATGGCAAATGGCGAACATTGAAGAACGACCGGCTCTGGTCGCTTAACACTCTCCTCAACAGCATGACGATGGCGCGCTTCCGCCTTTCGGTCGAGAAGCTAGGCTATGCGGTAGGGCCCGTTGGCAAACACGGCAATTTCGAGGCGGCAGGCTTTACCCGCGAGCAGGTCATGGCCTTCTCCACGCGGCGCCAGGAAGTGCTCGGCGCGCGGCGTGGCCCCGGGCTTGAAGCTGGCAAGATTGCCGCCCTCGACACCCGCAGCGCCAAGCAGGCAGTCGCAGATCGGGGCGCACTTTTGTCGAGCTGGCAAGACCATGCCCAGGCCGCGGGCCTCGACCTGCCGGCTATGGTTGAACAGGCGCAGACCCTCGCAAATCCAGCATCTCGCACGCCCGCATCCGGCACCAGCCTGATCGAGCGTGGCAAGGCTTGGCTTCGGGACTTTGCCGAGCGGATCAAGGGCAATCCTGCCGATCCGCTAATCCCGGCTCACGTGCTTAAGCAGGACCGCGAAACCGTTGCTGCCGCCCAGGCAACGGCATCTGCCGTTCGCCACCTCTCGCAGCGCGAAGCAGCCTTTCCGCGTGAGGCGCTTTACAAAGCAGCGCTGGATTTCGGTCTGCCCACAACGATCGCGGCCGTCCAAACGCGGGTCAATGCGCTGGTGCGTTCGGGCGATCTCGTTCCAGGGTCAGGAGAACATAAGGGCTGGCTGACCTCGCGCGATGCGCTTGCTAGCGAGCATCGCATTCTCGCTGCCGTCGAAGCCGGGCGGGACGCTGTTGCGCCCCTTCTCGACAGCAATGAAGCAGGCGCACGGGTCAAGGCCGTTGCTGCCATCAATTACGGTATCGACCTCAACCCGGGCCAGGAAACAGCTGCGCGCCTGATCCTGTCATCGCCCCACCGGACGATCGCCATCCAGGGTGTAGCAGGTGCCGGTAAGAGCAGTGTCCTGAAGCCCGTGGCGCAGATCCTCGGTGAGGAAGGCAAGGAGATCATCGGGCTCGCGGTTCAGAACACCCTGGTGCAGATGCTGGAGCGCGATACCGGCATCACGTCGATGACTTTGGCTCGGCTGCTCAAGAGCTGGGCGCCGCTCTTGGAAGATCCCGGAAATACCGGCCTTCATGCTGAGGCGAAGGAAGAGCTGGGCGACCGGGTCCTGGTCCTTGACGAAGCGTCGATGGTCTCGAACCACGACAAGGAGCACTTGGTAACACTGGCCAACCTTGCCGGCGTCCGGCGGCTTGTTCTTGTTGGCGACGCACGCCAGCTCGGCGCGGTCGATGCGGGCAAACCCTTCGATCTCGTCCAGAAGGCGGGCATCGCGCGCGCAGACATGACCACCAACCTGCGCGGCCGGGATCCGCAGCTGCGTCTCGCGCAGGCCGCTGCTCAATCGGGCGATGTCCATGCCGCCCTCGGCCATCTCCAAGGCTCGACGATTGAGACAAGGGGCGACAGCGCATTGGTCGCTGCCGAGCAATGGCTAGCGCTGGCGCCACAGGACCGCGATAGGACCGCGATCTATGCCTCTGGCCGGATCTTGCGCAGCGCGGTCAATGACGCAGTGCAACGCGGGCTCAAGGCCAATGGCGAGCTCGGCAAGACCTCGCTGGACCTGACCGTGCTGTCTCGGGTCAATGCGACCCGAGAGGAACTCCGATACCTTTCGGCCTACCGCCCAGGCATGGTTCTCGACGTCCGCAGTCCTGACAAGCAGCAGCGTATCCCGCGCGGCGAATACAAGATCGAGAGCATCGACGACAAATCTCGCGAGGTCCTGCTCCGCGATGCCAAGGGCAGAACGCGAACTCTTCGCCCGAGCCGCATCCGCCCTGGTGAGAAGGACGATCGGCTCGCGCTGTTCGAGGAAAAGCGCCTGTCGGTCCATGAGGGCGATCGGATTCGCTGGACCGAGAACGATCATCGGCGGGGCCTGTTCAATGCCGACCAGGCGAGGATTGAGACGGTCGAAGGCTCACGGGTTACCCTGGTTACCTCCACAGGCCTGCGGCACGAGCTGGAGCGCTCCGACCCGATGCTCAGGCGGCTTGACCTCGCCTACGCGCTCAATGCCCATATGGCGCAGGGGCTGACATCGGATCGAGGAATTGCTGTCATGGACAGCCGCGAACGCAATCTGGCCAACCAACAAACCTTCTTGGTCACCGTCACGCGCCTGAGAGATCACCTGACCCTTGTCGTCGACAGTGCCGACAAACTCGGGAGAGCGGTCGCCCAGAACACCGGTGAGAAGACTTCAGCGCTGGAAGTGACCGAGCGCCTGCGCGAGGCTGCGGCGAAAGGTCTGGCTGCGGGAGCCGCGACCAAGGAAGATCAGAGCAAGCAGCCGCCCGAACTGGCCAAAGAGCGCACCAAGCCATTCGAAATGGGCATTTGATTACTGTGAGGTTGTGCCTGGACGGCGGAGCATTCTCCAGGCAACCTGGCGCGCATCGACTTTGACTACAGGCGGGAATGTGAAGGGCGTCTTCGAGATCAGCGGCAATTCGCGGTACGATGACGCGATCACCGAGCGGTATCACTTTCCGAGCAATTACCTGTCGGTTGCGCGAGAGCTCGCGAACGACTGGATCGTTTACCGCGAAACGCGGGTTTCTGGCGGGCGAATGGCCTATATTGCCGCGGCCTTCGTCGAGCGCATTGATGCCGACCCGAGCGATCCCAGCCACTTCTATGCGCGTGTGCGCGACTACCTCGAGTTCGATCAGCCTGTCCCCTACCGCGACGGCAGCGGCCGGTTTGCCGAGCGGTTCCTGCGCGAGATGGCAAAGCCAGGCGATGCCGGGCGAAGCCTGCGCGGCAAGTCCGTCCGCGGGCTGGAAAACGAGGACTTCGTGGCGATCGTCAATGCTGGGCTTGCCGAAACCCTCGATCCCGAAAACCGGATCCGGCTGGAGCTTGATGCCCCGCGCATCGATCCGGAAACCAATCTGCTTCTGCAAGATCACTTCGCGGAGCGGCGGGTTGAGCAGATGCTCGTGAACCGCAAGATTCGTGACGCGAACTTCCGCAACCACGTCCTCGACGCTTACGAGAACACCTGCGCCGTCACTGGGCTTAGGATCGTCAATGGCGGCGGCAAGGCAGAAGCCCAGGCGGCCCACATCTGGTCGGTTGCCGATGGCGGTCCTGACATCATCCAGAACGGGGTAGCCTTGTCAGCGACAGCCCATTGGCTGTTTGACCGCCACCTCATCACCTTCGATGATAACCTCTGCCTGCTCGTGTCACACAATAAGGTGCCGTCCGAGCTTCTGCAGCTGTTTCCGCCGGCCGGTCAGCAGATCCGGTTGCCGCGTGATCGATCGCTGCATCCAAGGGCAGACTTCGTGGCTCGCCACCGGGAGCGATTTGCAGGGATCTGATAGCGGCAGATCAGACAGAACGACCGAACCAAATGACCCGGCCGACCACATGGATCGACGCGCGCTCAACGTCGGTCCAGGTCGGGTAGGCGGCATTGTCGCTCGAGATGGTGATCTGACGTCCGCCTGGTTGGATCGTCACACGTTTCACCACCAGCGCATCGTCGACGCGCAGCACGTAGATTCCGTCGCGCAGGCGCGAGCCCTGATCCGATGCGTCGACCAGGACCTCATCGCCGTCCCGCAGCGTCGGTTCCATCGACTCCCCATGGACGTGGATGATTGACAGGCTGGG
Source organism: Novosphingobium sp. BL-A-41-Hi4B-X5A (assembly GCF_055521705.1). Taxonomy (NCBI): domain Bacteria; kingdom Pseudomonadati; phylum Pseudomonadota; class Alphaproteobacteria; order Sphingomonadales; family Sphingomonadaceae; genus Novosphingobium; species Novosphingobium sp. BL-A-41-Hi4B-X5A. Next base: position 2,662,166 of record NZ_CM145500.1, read on the forward strand.
GCCTTTCGCCCGGGTCAGCTTGCCCAGCCATCGCTCATCGAAACCGAACCGGGTGTGGGCCGTCTCGCTTTCCGCGATCGCACCAAAGCCGGCCGAGGCATCGACGTTCAGAATTGGCACTTCGACCAGGCCATCGCGCACCGGAAGCGCTGGCCCACCGAGCACCTGCTCATCGACCCCGAAAAACTGGGCAAGGATACGCCGGTCCTCGTCATCCAGCTTGCGCGGCGAACCACGCTTGATGAATTGCTGAATGTAAGCAGGATTGCGATTGAGCAGCCGCGAAACCGCGGAATAACCCACGTTTCTCTGCCGGATCAGGCGATCCAGCTCTTCTCTGACATTCTCCATCGGCGGCGCCTTTCGAGGGGCGGTCCAGGTGGCATGTAGGAATTCATCCTAGACTCGATGGAGCCTTCCTAATAAGAACATAACAAGAACACAAGCCCAATCTGATTCGAGGTAGGTCATGAAACTGCTGGAGCGTATCGAGCGTCACCTCAAGGAGACCCACATGTCCGCCACCCGGTTCGGGCGAAGGGCAGTAGGCGATCCGCGCTTCGTTCTGGACCTACGCATGGGGCGCAGACCCCGCCGGAGAACGTTGGAGAAGGTGGAACACTATCTCAGCGAATTTCTCCAAGATTGACCAATGAGCGGCATGCTTGGACCATTCCGGATGCTCAAACATGCTTCGACAATACATCGTGCATCTGAGCGGGCTCAAACACGACGTCCCAAACCCAATGACCAAAGCCACCAACTGCATTCACGGACCTTACCCACTCATCCAAAGCATCGCGCTTCGCTTTGTTCTGTTGACTATCCGTCCCCTTGATTTCCAGAGCGAGTGTTACGCCATTGGCCAGCCTCACAATGAAATCGGGGAGGTAGCGTCGGCGAGATCCCTGCCACAGGTAATGAATCTGGAATCCAAGATGATCGTTCTTGGCGTAAGCTACTACGTCATCATGGTTTTCAAACACATTCGCTGCATATTGCTCCCACGCCGAGTCGCCGACCACATGGCTGATGTGGGATCTTACAGTCGGCATGTTGGGCTTGGTCGTGTACCACGCGCGCATCTGACCGGTGCTACCAATCGGGTTCTCTTCATCGAAGATCGGCGTCAGGGCAGTGGTGTTCTGCTCGGTCACGAACCGCAGAACATGCCGCACGATCAGATCGATGTTCAGCGCGATCAGGATGCGGCGGCGTACCGGGTCGCTATGGAACAGCGACGGGATATCGATCTTGTCTGAGCGCAAGAAGGTTTCGACCAGCCGGATAAGCTGGAAAACGAGGTATTCCTCGTTGCCCTTGAAGTTGCCTTTGAGTTCGGCGAACGCCTTGCGCGCTGCCACGAATGTCAGTCGCTGAAGGCGGAACTCCTCCGGCAGCAATGACAGATCGATAGCCGTCACCTTGCTCATGTCCGCCGCACCGCCAAGCGCAGGGGCAATCTCGGCACTGATGACAGTTGCAACCGGATCGAGGGTCAACGGCTCGACCTTCGCCCATTCCACTGCCAGTTCCGGCTTCACCACCGTTTCGATACGAAGGACGTTCGGCCACTTCAGTTCAAGCGAAGCACGGTCAGGCACCACATCAATCTGCGTGCTAGGTTTTGGTGGCGGCGGGGCATCACCACCTTCGCCCGGCTCGTAGATCGAAAGCGGGACTCCGAAGACGTTGACGTACTCGGGCAGAAAGAGTCCATTTTCGTCCTTGTCGTAACCGACCCTACGAAGCCCGCGACCGATGACCTGTTCGCACAGCAGCTGCGACGTGAACGCCCGCAGCCCCATGATGTGGGTGACGTTCTTTGCGTCCCACCCTTCGGAGAGCATGGCGACCGAAATGACCTTCTGGAGGTTCTGACCGGCACCGCCCCGCTTGCCTACGTTGTCGATGATCTCGCGGAGGAGTTCCTCCTTCTTCATTCCCCGGAAACGTTCCTTCTTGGTCTCGGGGATTGCTGCCTCATCGATCACCTGCTCCAGGCGAGCCTCATATCCCTTGTCGGCGCTGGCTGCCTCGCCAACTTCGGCCTTCTCCATGACGCGAGAGTCAACGCGAAGGGTTTTGCCCGGCGCGTTTAACTCCGGCCAAAAGCAATCGCCCTGATTGAAGTAGTGCTCGATACGCGCCGCCGTCTCGGTGCGGTTACACACGGTCAGCATGACCGGGGGCGAATGATGACCAGCCCAATCCTCTGCTGTCACCCGCCAATCAGCCCCGAGGATCGTGTAGGCGTCTTGAACCAGCTTCGGCAGGGCTTCGTGCGGCTCGGCCTTGCGGTTCAGGTCCTCTGCCACCGCCGGGTCGCGATAGATATGGTAGAGCTTGGACCGCATCGTCTTGGCATCGGGCATGGCATCGTCCCGCACCACGACACGGGGTGTCTTCACTAGCCCGGCTTCAATCGCGTCGTTGAGGCCAAAATCGGAAACAATCCACTCGAACAGCGCCGTATCGGTGCTGGCCTTCCCGGTCGGCGCAAACGGCGTGGCCGACAGATCAAAGCAACGCTGGATGCGCCGGGTCTTGTGCAGACGATCCAATCCCTCGATCCAGCGGGTGGCCTCGTCGAGGTCGATGCCAGCTTCCTCAGCCTGCTTCTTGCTGATCTTGACCTCAGCGGGCTTGCGGTAGGCATGGTGGGCCTCGTCGTTGATGACGACGATATCCTTGAAGGCGGCTAGTTTGCCGAGAACGCGGCGGGTAAATGCCTCGTCGGTCTCCGCACCCTTCTTGACCACCGAACGCTTCGGCTCCGATGCTGGCATGAGCGTATGCCAATTCTCGATCAGGATTTCCGCCTGATTGAGCTTCTGGCGCAGTGCCTCGGAAGGGCACAGGTTGAACTCGTCGTAATAGCTGCCCGCGCTGGGGATCAGCACTTGAAGCCGCCCCTTCACTGTCAGGCCGGGCGCGACGATGAAAATGGCCCGGCTGAAATCCTTGTTCCGCTTCGGGTAGGTCAGGGCGTTCAGCACCTGCCATGTGATGATCATCGCCATCACCGTGGTCTTGCCCGCGCCTGTCGCCATCTTGTTGCACAGACGCTGCCACGGCCCGCCGTCGCCGGGCACATAGATACCCTGCTTGTATTCTTCCGTCGCTTCGATGCACCAAATCAGCGTCTCGATGGCTTCAAGCTGGCAGAAGTAGAACGGGTGTTGCCGCGCAGTGTTGTCGTGCCAATGCTCCAGCAGTCGTTGGGTGACGATGGTCACGCCCGGATAGCCAGCCTCTCGCCACTGATCCACCCGGCCACGGATGACGTTGACGAGTTCGATTTCGACCGTCCGCCGCGTGTTGTTGCGAACATCGAACATCTCATAACTAGCGGGGCGACGCTCTGGAACGATCTCCAGCGTGGCATCCTGTTTCGAGACCCAATGCTGCTGAGGGCATACGAACGGCGTATTGATGATGAGCGACTTGGGCTTGGGCACCGCCGTCACTCCAGGTTCATGATTTTGAGCGACTCAATGCCCCGGTCATCGACGATCTTGACCGCGACCCGACGATGGTCTCCTGCCTCGAAGGGAAGGGAAACCGTGCCGTGGAACTGCTGCAACAGGTCCTCGTCCAGTTCGGCCCGGATCGTCTTCTTCAGGCGGTTCCAGCCGTCCTTGGCACCAGCCATCGGGAAGAAGACCTGATGCGGCATCAGGCTGCGCCCGTCATAGTCTGTATCGAGCGACCACATGGCGATCTTGGACGCGCCACCCGAAATGAGTTCGCCTTCGCGGGGGTCGAAATAATCGAAACCCCGAACCTCCACCTGCCAAGTTCCGTCAGCCAGTTGAACTGGCGGGCCTGCATCCGGCTGCCCCATCAGCCAGAATGACTGGTTAGATGACCGCGCCTTCTTTAGGTCCTCAGTCAACAGGTCGGTGTTCATCTGGGCCTTGAGCAGGGTGACGCCCGGCCAGTTGGTTTCGTCGATATCCTTCGCAGCCTCAGGATCGAAGGTGAAAGCGCAGAACACCACGAACTTGGGCTTTGGCACCAAGGTCTGTGCGTCTTCGATGGCCCGTTCCACCTGCTTCTGTTCAAGCGCTGCGTGTTCGGGACCAAAGCTGACGACGACCCGCTCCCCACTGTCCAAAGTGCCGGACGCATGGAGGTGCCGGACGCCGGGGATGGCCTCAAGGTCAGTAAACTTCAGCATAGCTCCGCCTTTGGCGCGGATGCCTGAGCGGATCAGTTCATCGCGCCATTGAGTTTGGCGGGAGGTCTCGCCGGAACGCGCAACAGTTGTATCAGCTTCCGCCGGTGTGGCTGACTCATCTAGTGAGAGCACAGTGGGTGCTGGTACTGCCTCGACAGAGAATGGGCCGGTGATACGCAACCGCGACTTGTCGGGTTCCGGCTTATCATAGAGGGCCTTTGGCTCGGCGTTGGCTGCTATGGCTCGATCCATTTCGACCTGCATTGAAACGCGGGCCGCATGAAAGTCAGCGAAAGGCTGCTCGGCCGATTTTGGCCAGCCCTCGGGGAAGTCATATGGCACCTCCCATTCTTGCAGCGTGTCGCCTTTCGTGAAGTCGATTTGTTTTCCCTTGCGATAGCCTTGCCAAGGTTTGAGCGCCATAGGCGGAGTTTTCAGCAGGCTTTGATTAAGTGCGCTAAGCGCGAGTAGAATGGCCGGGTGCTTTTGTTCATAGATCGTATCGATATCGGGATTGTTGGCTATCCTCGCAGCCATGATGTGCTCTGCGGTTTTGTAAACGAAGCCACCTTTTAAACCTTCCTGCGGGTAACGGAGGGTATAGTAATCGTAGGCAGCAGTCATCAACCGCTTCTTGGCAAGAGTAATTGCCACTCGGCTAGTGTCACAGGTAATCCAGCGACGGCCCCATTTCTCGGCGACGATAGCCGTTGTGCCTGATCCACAAGTTGGGTCGAGCACCAAGTCGCCCGGTGCGGTCGTCATCAAAATGCACCGTTCAAGGATTTTTTCGTTAGTTTGAACAACGTAAATGGGATTTGAAGGACCACCTATCCCGTCCCACCAATTGGACACCGCCTTCAATCCGAAGTCTTCCGGATACCTTTTAACGGCAAGCTGCTTATCACCGATGTGCAAACGGCCAGAAACCGCCAGGCGTTTCATACCAGAAAAGCCAGAGCTACTTTCTGCAGCGGCTTTCCAACCCAGCCCCTTTTTTATTCCAGGGTCGAATGCCATTCCGCAATGCTCATAGACTTTCGCCTGTGACGCGCCCGGATTTCCGCCGGTGGAAGGATCAGCCTTGAAGAGACGACACCCTGGAAAGTCCTTAGAAAAAGAGGCAAGATCATTGCGATAGCGCCCGGTTGGTACGCCCGCCTGCTTTTCGAGGCGAGCCAACGTTGTGACCTCACCGTTGGGCATTTCTACATTTGCAAAATCTGCCGTTATCTCCTCATCCGTCTCCCTCCCATCATATATCTGGAAATAAGTCATGCATGATTTGTCTTTTGCAACCCAGACAAGGTAGTCGTTAACCGGATCAACTTTTCCGCCCTTCTGACTACCCTTCTTTTTAACAAGAATTGTCACGACGTAGTTTTTAGGTCCAAAAATCTCATCGGTCAGATTTCTAACAAGATGGAGATTGTCATCGGATATCTGAACAAAAAGGCTTCCAGTATCAGCAAGCAAATCCTTGGCAGCGTTTAACCTATCACGCAGATAAGTCAGGTAAGAATGAATACCGAGTTCCCATGTATCACGGAAAGCCTTGATCATTTCAGGCTCAGACGACAGGTCCTCGTCCTTATCCGTTCTTCCCATTGCCTTCTGCCCAGTGAACGGCTGGAAGTTTGATCCGTATTTTATGCCATATGGCGGGTCGATGTAGATCATCTGTACTTTGCTAGCCATCGACTCCTTGTGGAGCAGAGAGTTCATGACCAGCAGGCTGTCGCCCGCGATGAGCCGGTTAGACCAGCCCTTTTCGTGATGATAGAAATCGAGCGCCTGACGGAGCGGCAGGTTCTCAAACGCGGCGGCGAACAAGTCTGCTTGGCGCCATGCTTCGCCAGCTTTCTCGCCCTTCAGCCGCTTGCGCGCATTGGCCAGGATCGTCGCTGGGTCCACCCGCTCATGCACATGCAACGATACCGTATCGACCGCGAAGCTCGCCCCCTCGGCCTTCCCCGCCCAGTTGAGGTACGGCTCCTGAAGCCGCTTCAGTTCCACCAGCGCATCGCGCATCGCATCGGCGTCACCTGACGCAAGCGCATCGTCGATCAGCTTCTCGACCGCTCCGCGCTGGCTGTCGAACATCAATTCCGGGTCGAGGTGGGGATCGTATTTCCACACCGTCTTGGGCTGGTCCGGATCATTGTCAGGGTGGACCATGCCCACTTCGGGATTGTTCACCCGCGTTTCGGTATGGCGATAACTCAGCACCTGCGTCGGCACGTCAGTCTTGCGCGCCACCTTTTTCTTGCCGCTCGCAGCCTTGGGGGCTGACGGAGCGGCATGCTCCTGAGCGGTCAGCGCGAAATCATCGTCGCCTTCATCGTCCTCGTCGTCCTCAAACCCGAGCAGAAATACCGATCCGCCACGGCCGCGACCCTTGCCAAGCAGCCCCTCCGCGACAAGCTCGTCCTTTGCTCCAGTGTACTCTTCATCTGTCAGCCCTGGCACAGTTTCCCGCAGCAGCGCCGCCAGCGCCATGTTACCAATGGCTGAGCCATCCTGCGGCACGTTGGCTAGGATTAGATCGCGGAGCGCTGTCGACATTATCTACCTCGGGTATCTTTAGCTCAGTATCCGGGGCAACAATGTCTCCCCCCACCGCAAGTCTTGATTAGGCGCTCCACGTACGCTCTGACAAGGCGCTGAGAGCGCCTACGACGAACGGATCAATATCATGGTTCGCGAAAATGCTATGAAGCGGACTCGGAAATTTTGAAGCATCGATGAAGGTATGGTCAATCTGCAGTAATTCTGTGATTCACATTGGCGCTCAATCTAAAGGAAAACGACTGCATGCAGATCTATCAGAGCGCTTTGAGCCTCAGCGCAACTGACCTGGTAGGCTATTTGAATTGTCGGCACTTGACGCAATTGGAGCATGCGGCAGCGCGCGGTGAACTTTCGCGCCCGAAATTCTTCGATCCAGCGCTCGAGGCGCTCTGGGAGCGCGGCAAGCAGCACGAGCTGGCCTATGTGGACCATTTGCGCGCCCAAGGCCTTTCATGCGTCGTGATTGAAGGTGTGGACATCAGCGACGAGGCCGTCGCCCAGACCATCGCCGCCATGCGGGCGGGCGTAGACGTGATCGTCCAGGGCGCGCTACGAGGCGGATCCTGGGCTGGCCGCGCCGACATTCTGCAGCGCGTTGATACGCCAAGCGACCTCGGCAACTGGTCCTATGAAGCCGCCGACACCAAGCTCGCCCGGGAAACGAAAGGCGGCACCGTCCTCCAGCTGTGCCTCTACTCCGAGCTCATCGGGGAAGTGCAAGGCACAATGCCGGTCTTCGCCAGCGTCATCCCGCCCTGGACCGACTTTGAACCGGAGCGGTATCGGCTCGCCGATTTCGCCGCCTATCATCGTCAGGTGAAGCAGGGGCTGCTTGGTGCTATCGGAACTGAGCAGCACGGACAGACCTACCCGGAGCCGACTTCAAACTGCGACATCTGCAATTGGAGCGCGCGCTGCGACAAGCAGCGCCGGGACGACGATCACCTGTGCCTCGTCGCGGGCATCTCCTCGATGCAGATTGCCGAGCTCAAGGAACACGGCGTCACCACGGCAACGGCGCTGGCAGAACTGCCGCTGCCCCTGCAATGGAAACCGGAGCGCGGCTCGAAAGAATCCCTGACCCGCGTTCGCGAGCAGGCCAGGATCCAGCTCGAATCCAGAGCCAGCGGCGAACTGCGCTATGAACTTCTGGCGCCGGTGGCAGGTTTCGGTCTCAACTGCCTGCCCGAGCCTTGCGAGGGCGATATCTTTCTGGACTTCGAGGGAGATTCCTTCGTCGGCCAGCATGGGCTGGAATATCTCCTGGGTTTCCACTTTCGTGAGAAGGGCGAGCCACAATACCGCGGGCTCTGGGCGCTAGACCGCGCTGGCGAGAAGGCGGCCTTTGAGACATTCATCGATTTCGTGCTCGAGCGGAGGAAGGTCTTCCCGCAGCTCCATGTCTACCACTATGGCGGGTACGAGCCTGGCGCGCTGAAGCGGCTGATGGGACGATATGGCACGCGCGAAGACGATCTGGATTCGCTGCTGCGTGGTCTCGTGTTCGTCGATTTGCTGGGCGTGGTCCGCCATTCGCTGCGTGCGGGCGTCGAGAGCTATTCCATCAAGAAGCTCGAGCCGCTTTACGGCTATGTTCGCGACGCCAGCCTTCCGGATGCCAACCTGGCGCTTAACCGGCTGCAGGTGAGCCTTGAACTGAACGACGCGGCGGGAATTCTGCCGGAGGATAAGCAGACCGTTGAAGCCTACAACCGCGACGACTGTGTCTCGACAGAGGTCCTGCGTGATTGGCTGGAGGCGGAACGCACCAAGCTCATTGCTCGAGGTATCGAAGTAACGAGGCCGGAACCAGGTGAGAGTGGACCCAGCGAAGGCCTTTCCGAATGGCTCGAGCGAATCACGCCGCTGATTGAGCAGCTGACTGCAGACGTGCCTGTCGATCCGGAAGAGCGCACCGCCGAGCAGCATGCGCGCTGGCTCCTGGCCAATCTTCTCGAGTGGCATCGCCGCGAGGAAAAGGCGACCTGGTGGGAATACTTTCGCCTCAGTGACCTCTCTGCAGAAGAGCTATTCGATGAGCGCGCTGGCCTCGCAGGTCTCACCTTCTTGGAAACGGTCGGCGGCACCGCCAAATGCCCGATCGATCGATACAGCTTCCCGGTGCAGGAAGCCGATATTCGCGCAGGCAAAGGTCTGAGAGCGCATGGCGGCCAGACACTGGGCACCGTTGAGAATATCTCGAGGGAACAGCGCACCATCGACATCAAGAAGGCCTCAGCGATGGCGGACGAACATCCGTCTGCGGTCTTCGTGCATGAGCATGTGTCGTCCAAACCGATGCAGGAAGCGCTGGTCAGACTGGCCACTCATATCTGCGAGCATGGCATGGCCGAAGGAGAAACCTACCAGGCAGCGCGCGACATGCTGATGCGCGTGGCGCCGCGCATTGCAGATGGCAGTGCCGTGCGGCGTGACGGTGAAAAGCCCCTTGATGCGGGCGTGCGCATCGGCCCGCTCATCTCAGCAGGTGTGCTGCCGATCCAGGGGCCTCCTGGCACCGGCAAGACCCACACGGGTGGGCACATGATTTGCGAGCTCGTCCGGCAGGGCAAAAAGGTGGGGATCGTGGCCAATGGTCACGAAGTGATCCGCAACCTCTTGAACAAGGTCATTGAGGTCGCCGAGGAGACCAACACCGCCCTGATCTGCATCCAAAAGCCGAAAGGCGGGTCCAAGGAAGACGCAACAGACCGGCTGCGGTTCGCGAAGAAGAACAATGCGGAGGTCTTCGCCGCGCTCAACGCGGATTGCAGCGTTGCAGGCGGCACAGCATGGCTGTGGTCGACCGAGGATGCCTTTGAAAGTCTCGACGTTCTCTTTGTCGACGAGGCGGCACAAATGTCGCTGGCGAATGTGCTGGCCGTTTCGCAGGCGGCAAAAACGCTGGTTCTGCTCGGAGACCCGCAGCAGCTCGACCAGCCCATGCAAGGCAGTCACCCGGATGGCACCGGCTGCTCTGCTCTCGACCACTTGCTTTCCGGCAAGCAAACCATCGCACCCGACGAAGGCCTGTTTCTCGATGTCACCTGGCGACTGCATCCGGATATCTGTGCGTTCACATCCGAGCTCTTTTACGAGGGCAAGCTCGGAGCGAAGGCGGAAGCGGCCGGGCAGCGGGTAAACGCCAAGGGCATCGCCAATGGCACGGGTCTGAGGTTTCTGCCCGTCGAGCATTCCGGCAATCAGAATTGCTCATCCGAAGAGGCTGACGTTATCGCCGAACTGGTCTCCGACATACTGGCACAGGGGGCGACCTGGATCGATCGCGAAGGAAACGAAAAGCCGCTCGGGATCGCGGACCTACTGATCATCGCCCCGTACAATGCGCAGGTGTTCGAGATCCAACGCCGGCTCCCCCAAGCGCGGGTCGGGACGGTGGACAAATTCCAAGGCCAGGAGGCCCCGATTTCGATCTATTCGCTCGCCAGCTCGTCGCATGCCGATGCGCCGCGCGGGATGGAATTTCTGTACAGCCTGAACCGGCTGAACGTTGCGACTTCACGCGCCAAATGCGTCACTATCCTTGTCGGCTCTCCGCAAGTTTTCGAGGCCGAATGCCGCACGCCTCGTCAGATGCAACTCGCGAATGCCTTCTGTCGGTATCTTGAACTCAGTTCATGAAAATGCCGCCGAACATCCGCTTGGCACCCATGATTTTGTGTGCCAGAATCGCTGCATTAAGCCCGGAATTCTGGGATAATGCAGCGATTTCGGAGCAGCCTGCCTGCTTAATAGGTGCCCTATGTTGAAGTCATCTGATGACCCGATTGCGACCGAGGACTGGAAGGGTCTCAAAGAGATCGACCGGGCCATCGCGGAAAATCGTCTCATGGAATATCGCGTCAAAAAGGCCTGGGCTGACCCTTGGGAACGTCGGGGTTTGCTCCTGTTTGCAGGATTGATCTCAGCCTTCGCGATCTACGCCTTCATTTACGATGTGATCTTCTGAATCACCATTCTTTGACATCGTCAGCCGCCTCTTCCGATGCTCCTTTCGCTCTACGGGTGACAACGTCAAGATTGCCTCTGGATTGACCGATCCGTCCACGGCCCCGCGCCTGGGCCGCGCGGACTTCGTCCCTGATGCCCGAGGTGTCAGGTGCCTCACCAAGACTGCCTGATCCACCGACGCCACTGGGTCCATGCGCGCGGACGCTACCCTGGCTTGTAACGGCAGGGCGGCTGACCGGCGCGAACTCGGGCAGTGTCAACTGACCTTCAATATCATCGTGCAGCCGGTCGGCGTAGCTCTCCACGAACCGTGCCTGGAGCTGTTGGCCCTGTGTGCTCATCTGGAAATTGATGTCGTCGAAGCGGACTGGGCCGTAATAGTCGCGGTTTGCTTCAAGCTCCGCCATGCCCCATTCCCTATAGGCCTGGCTGAGATTGAGCGAACCGGCAGCGTTCGCGCCTTGGTACCACGAGGCCTGGTTCTCGAGCCGGCTCGCCAGTTCTTCGGCGCGGCGTGCTTCGACAGAGTAGGTCTGTGCTTCGGTCAACGAGCGGCTGAGACCCGCAGCGCTGGTCGAGACCTGCGAACTCGAACTCGAGCTCGTTTGGCGGAGGAAGCCTTCACGCGTGTTCGACCAGTTCCGCGTGTCCGAAAGCTGCTGCAACGTCCCGGAAATCCGGTTGCGATCCTCAGATGCAATGCCGACGTCGCTGTCGGTCCAGCTTTGGTTTCGTCCGCCCTTGGCGCCAATCCCGCCACTCAGAACCCCACCTTGCGCTTTTGCTTGAATTCCTGCCTCGCCATTCAGGAACCACGACACGGTGATGTCGTCGGCGGCCCGGCGCGACAGGCCGAACTGGCGCTGCAGGGTGGTGGAGGCATTGTCGACCTCGCTGAAGGCCGTGCCGATGCTGTCGTTGCTGCCGGTGCCGCTGACCGTCTCCGAAGAGCGGCCCTGACTGTAGGCAGTGCGGATCTCGTTGAAGCGAGTGACGGCCGAGCTGGTCGATTGCTGGGCAAGGTTCGAATAGGTCTCGCTTTGGCCGCGGCTCTGGCTCGCCATCGTCGAGAGCCTACTCGTGAAATCTTGGCCCAACGTGGGCGTGAACGGGTACTGCGAGTTCGGCACACTCGCGAATTCCGCCTCACCGAAGCTTGTCGTCTGGGTGCCCACATCGCTGAACCCGCGCGTCTGCGGGGCGCCATAGGAGATGCTCGGATTGAGCGCCCCCTGGGCAAACTGGCGTGAGAAGACCGTCGAGTTGTCGAGATTGCTGTTACCGAGCGAGACATTGCCGGTGCTCGCCTCGCGCGCCGCTTCCTCGGCCGCATTCTGCGAGGGGTTGAGGTAAGAGGTCGCTTGCCCAGAAATCGCGAGCGCGCCCTTGGCGACGCCGCCCGCCAGGAACGGAACCGACGCGACGAGATAACCGGCCAGAAGCCCGATATCGCGGTTCACGTCGGTCATACCCGCGAAGGTCGCGAGCGAGAGCCCGGTGCCGCCGCCGGCCGCCGCAACATCGCTCGCCCCCTTGAACATCAGGATCATGTGCAGGATCACGAAGAGCGGGCCCCATGCCGCGAGGTAGAAGAACCCGGTGATGTAGCCGCGCAGCGCTACCGGCCCGGTCTTGGGCATCAGGAACAGCGGGAAGATGACCGGGAACATCGCGTAGAAGACGACCGTCAGCACGACATTGAGGATCGGCACCCACTTCATCGCGTTCTCGGCGATCGAGGCATAGGTCCGCTCAGTCTGAATGTCGGCCCGGGTCTGGGCGAAGACGTCGATGCTCGAGGTGCCGCTCGCGCCCGCGAACCCGTGCATGGCCTGGTTCATCGCGTTGATCGTCAGAACTTGCCGAAAGATGTCGCTCGCATTCTTCGAGACCCCCGAGAGATACTGGTAGGCGACCGGCAAGTCCGCGAGCAGCTTGGTCTTGGCGAGTGCGGCGCTCTGGCGCGGGTAAAGCTGCCGTCCGGCGCTGAGCGCCATGGAATCGATCAGCCCCGCCCATTGGTTCGAGAGCGCGGTGTAGGCATCGCGGCAGGTGACGATCGAGGCGGTCACGCTGTCATCAGCTTGGCGGGTCACAAACTTCTGGGCGCGCGCCGCACTGCCGGGCGCGATCGTGGTCCAGACGTCATCGCTCTCAGCCAACTGCTTCATCGAATAGCGGCCAAGCAGCAGGTCATAGAACACGCATTGCCGGACATGCTCGTCGAGATTGGCGGCAAATTCGGGATCGGAAATCCGCAGCGAGCGCGTCGCCTCCATCAGCCGCGCGCCATAGATCATGCCGTTCTTCGAGAAGTTGAGATCATCGGGCAGGCCAAAGACGAGCTCGGCCGACCGCGTCAGATAATCGCCGACCTGGCTTGTGAAGCTCGCCATGAGCGCGAGACCGAGCGGCACGTTGGCGACGTTCGCCGAAGCCAGGCTCGGGTTGACCCGGTCGGTCACATGGACGTCCATGCGCGGCACCATCAGGCACATGTAGATGAGCGTCGCGCCAAGAAACCAGTTGAGCCAGGCCCGCCAGTCCTGGTTGAAGGCAAGCACGATGACTGCCAGTGCCAGTCCCATCACCATAGTGACCTGGATGAGGCTCTTGTAGCCACCTGCGCCCGTCCAGCTGGCGACGGCATTAAGGACATTGACGATGTACTCGCCGCCGCCGACCGTGAAGATCTCGATCATGACTTGTCTCGCCTTAAGGGACGATGGAACGGGACTGGAGGGCGCGCGACCAATCGAGCGATGCGGCCATTGATGGGGACATCGAGGCAGCCAGCATGTTCTCGATCATAGCCGTCTTCTCGATGATCTGCATGATGGCCGAGACCTTAGCGTGTCCCGTCGCCTGACGCTGCGCGAGGCTCGAGCGGACGTCTGCAACCTGCGAACGCCAGATTGCGAGCTTGGCCTCGTCGGCAGCGATGAAACTCGCCATCGAGCGGCCGGCCTCGGACACGATCCGGTCGAGCACCGCGTAGAGCAGGTCGATGCTGGTGATTTCCGCAAGCGTGTCGCGATCATCGGTCGCCATGCCGCGACCATAGGCGGCCTGGACAGTCAGGATCTTGTAGAGCGGCACCGAGGCAACTTGCAGCAGCTCCTTCTCGGCATCGCCAATAGCGGTGTCCGAGCGGATCGCGGTCACCATGCTGCCGATCAGCGCAGCCACCCGCGGCCGGATCGCCTTGGCGGAGCTGAGGCTCATGTCCCGAAACGTCGGGTTGAGACACTGGTCAGGCTCGTCGCAGGCAAAGACCCGGACCGTCTGGCCTTGCGTCCCATCGAGCAGCGCGGTCACCAGCGTCGAGGATGCATCGCCCGCAAACGGCACGAACTTGCCCGGCTCATCGTCCTTGGGCGGGACGTAGATGACCGTGCCGATCAGCGTCATCGCGTATTCGGCGAGCTCGCGGTCGAAGGAACCGTTGGGCGTGAAGAAGGCCGATTTCTTGAGGACGTGCCAGGTGTAGTTGCGCGTCACGGCCGGGTTCACGTCGGCATAGTTTGCGCCTGCCCCGGAGTTGGTCGAGCTTCGCTGCCCGCGGGTGCCGCAGCCGTGCTTGGCCGCCGCATAGTCGGTGAAGATGCCCTCGCTGTTGCCGATCGCCTCGCAGATCGCCTTGTCGGCCAGATCGCCCTTGGGCCAGATCCCGCCAACCAGCCCTTGCGCCATCTCGCAGGAGTTGATCGACAGGTTGTTCATGAGCTGCGCCTTCTGCGCAAACTCCTGCATGATCTTCGAACATTCCGGGCAGACGGTGTCGATCGCCAGGCTGAAGGCAAAGCCCACGGCATTGTTCGCGACCGCCTTCAGGAGCGCGACCATCTCGCTCGCGTTGATGAAGCTGAAGCTTCCTGCGAAAATGTCGATCCCGCCGCAGCCGGCCCGCGCCTTGGGCAGCTGGAGATTGGCAATGTTGGTCGTCTTTTGCGGGAAGCGCGTCCAGACATTGCCGAGGCTGTAATAGCCTGCCGACTGGCCCTGGAAGGCGCTCGGCCCGGTGACATTCGCCGCGCCGCCCATGTCGTTCATGAAGCGGTCCATGCTGTCGCCGACATTGGCGTGGAGCGGGGTCGCAACGAGGCTCGTGGCGGCAAGCGCAAGCGCCGCTTTGCGCAGCTTAGAAATCATGGCCGGCTTCCTTTGAGGTCAGGAGAAAGATGCGATCCTGCAGTTCGTCGGCCGACAGGACCCCGTAGCCGATCGGGATCGCGCGCCCCGCTTCGCTGTCCCACAGGACCAGCGCTGGGGTGATCTTGGGCTCGAGTCCCATGCGCGGGCGCTGCCCGTTCTCTACGGCGTATTGCGGGAAATGACGCGAAGGACCGCCGTCGGTCGAAATAGCCCGGACGGTCAGGTTCCAGCGGTCGGCGACCGCTTTGACGATCGGGCTCATGACTTCGCAGGCGCCGCAGGTTTGCGCGAAGAAATAGAACAGCCCGTAGCGGTCACCGAGGTGCGCCATGATCGTGTCACGCTCGGCGGCGCGTGCGTCCTGCCATTGCCGCTTGGCCAGCGTGCCGACCGGGCGCTCGAGCGTGTAGTCGAGCTCAGGCTCCTGCCAGATCGCGCGCTGCCAGACATCGGAGAACAGCGAGGCCCGATCGAGCTGCTCGCGCTGGAAGCGGATATAGGCGGTCACGTTCTGAGGCGTCGGCTCGATGATCGCCCGGGCCTTCAATTCGCGAAGCGCGGCCGTGACGGCTTCCAGCTGGGCTGTTGCCGATTGCGCCTGAGGGACCGATCCATGCTCACGCGGTTCAGCCCGCTTGGGCCGCACGCAGTAGAACCAGTAACCGAGGCGCCGCTCACCGCAGTAGAAGGCATCCGCCTCGTCGGCAGTCACGGCCTGCTGCGGCCCCTGGTCCTGGGCGAAGAGCGGCATTGTCGGGACGAGCAGCGCAGCCATGAGGGCGGCGGTCACAGAGGTACGAAGCGCGCTCACTGGCTGCTCCTTTCATAATAGTCGCGGATTTTTTGCTGGATCAGTTCGGAGGTCTGCAGCTCGTCGGGGAGGCGCGCAGCGTCGGTGAACTCTGCGTAGACCTCGGAGAAATCCATGCGGGAGAGGTCGAGACGGGCGAACTCGTCGAGGGTGAAGCCCAGGCACTGCTCGGACTTGGGCTTGGCCCAGGGCTTGGGCAGCTGCGCGCGGCCCTGCTCCTGGAGGATGCGGGTCAGCTTGGATTCAAAGCAGCAGTAGACCTTCTTCTTGGTCAGGCAGACCCCGAGGAAGCTCGAGGAGCAATAGGTGCCCACATAGGCGCACAGACCCTGCGCATCGCGCTGGTGCAGCAGGATTTCCTCACGCCCGCATCCAAGCGCGACCAGCAGCTGGATACCGGGGATGAGCGGGAAGCCCTTGCCCTTGCAGCAGTTGAGCACGCCGAAGACCTTGGACGAGCAGGTCTCGCGTTCGCCCTTGAACAGGGTCATGGTCGCAGGATCGAATTCGCGCCGCGCCTGATCCATCGCGCTCAAGGCGACAACGGCGTCCTTGAATTCGTCATTGGCTTCGCGCTGGATGGTCTCGCACGAGCCGTCGATGCAGTAGACGTCGCCGTCGCAGACATATTGCTGGCCCGACGTCTCACTCGGCGGCACCGGGCACTCGTAAACACGCTCGGCGGTCGAGCAGGGACTGTCGCCCGTCAGGCAATCCTCGCGCACGAAGCGGCAGCTGCCGTTGGCCTCGAGCTCGCTGCAATCATTGCCGGCGACCCTGGCCGAACAGGTGTAATTGCGCTGCCAGGCCCAGCAGGGCTGGGTCACCGACACTCCGTCGACGATCCGGGTGACGGGATCGCTGTCGGTGCAGACCTCGCTGTCGAGCGAGCAATTGGCATCCGCTGCAAGGCTGGAGCACTGGCTCTCGTTGCGCTGGGTCGTCACCACGGTTTCGGTGGTCGTGGTGTAAGGCGTGGCGCCCTCGACCGGTGCGGTGCAGCTCACGAGGTCGACATGCAGATCGCCGTACGAGCAGCCCCAGTAGATCCCGAAATAGGGATCGCACAGGTTGATCGGCCAGGACTGGGTGACCGTGCACTGCGGTGCCGGATAATGGTTGCAGGCGTAGATGCTGGCGGGATCGACCCCGCTGCCGCCGACGCAATAATAGCCGTAGATGTCGCGCGGGGTTGCGCTGGCCTCCAGCGTGATTGGACAGGATGCGGACTTCTGCTCGGCCGTATAGCCAGTGTTGCAGGTCGCCATGTACGTGCCGACCGAGCCACTTCCCGGCGGCAGGGGCACGCAATTGCCCTTCGAGCCGGACACCGACATGCCGCTGGTGTAGTCGAGCGGGGTCTTGCTGATCTCACCCGAGCGCGCGAGGATGCTCTTGATCTCCTGGGGCGAGAAGCGCGCCCGATTGTTCATCGAATCCTCGATCGTGCGGACGGCAGTGTTGCTGGTGGCTGCACTGCGCGCCGCGCCCTCGATCCGATCCGGATGGGCGGCCAGATCTTCCAGGCTCTGCGTCCCGGCGGGGTTGAAACCAGGCACGCGCGAGGCATCGGGCGCAGTGGTCGCTGCACTCTTCACCTGGTCGATCACGGCATTGCCGAACGACTTGCCGTCGGCCTTCGCATCAGCAGTCGTGTGCCCTGATTGGGACTGGGCCGCGACGGACTGAGCGGCGCCCGCGCATAGGAGGCCGGCGCAGAGCAGCGTCAGGATCGTTCTCATTGATCGGCTCCTGCTTCGAGGCGGGCCAGATGAAGGCGCGCCAGCGCCGCGCCGGGGCCGGCACCGTCTTTGAAAGTTTCAAGGACCTGTCCGACCGTCACATTGCCAGTCAGCCGGTCGTGGGGCGGGAGGACATCCTTGCAATCGAAGCCATCGCAAGGCGAGAAATCGCTCCCCACCATGACAAAGCTCGGCGCTGCCTCGATGTGAAAGGCGCGGAACAGGCGCGGGTCGATCCCGAGCGCCTGCGGGGCATCTTCGCCTTGCCAGATCTCGGTCAGGAGCGCCTTGAACCGCTTGGAATCGCCGGATGGGAAGCCCCGCAGCACGGTCACGCCGCCGGCGCGGCCCATGTCGCGCACCAAGGCCTTCAAGGCCTCGGAAGGCATCGACAGGCTGGCAAAGGCGATGAAGCGCGGGCTTTCGCCAAGCGGCGCTTTCTCCGCCTCGGCGCGTTCGCGAACCATCGCATCGAAATCGAAGACATCGGTGCTCTTCGCCGTGGGCGGCAGGTTGTCCGCGTAGCGCGCGCCAGTTGCCTGCGCCCGGTCCTGGGTCTGGAGTGCATCATCGTGCACCGCTTCGGCCCGTTCGCGAACCGCCGCCGCCAGCGCGGCTGCGTCCTCGGCGTGCTCTGCCGAGCGGGCGCGAATGGCGTCGAGGTCGATGCCGTCGGGGGCACTCTGGGCGAGCGCGAGGCCCGCGAGCGGGAGAGCCAGTCCCAGCGGAATGAGAAGGAGTTTCCGGTTCATAGCGCGC
This sequence comes from Novosphingobium sp. BL-A-41-Hi4B-X5A, assembly GCF_055521705.1. Lineage (NCBI taxonomy): Bacteria > Pseudomonadati > Pseudomonadota > Alphaproteobacteria > Sphingomonadales > Sphingomonadaceae > Novosphingobium > Novosphingobium sp. BL-A-41-Hi4B-X5A. Next base: position 2,680,359 of record NZ_CM145500.1, read on the forward strand.
AGCAGTTCCGCTTGCGCCAGACGAGGTAGCCCATGTCCTCGCCGATCGCGGGGATGACCTGTCCGGCCGATTGAAAGGTGGTGGCGGCGCCGATCGGGGGGCAGGCATAGCGCCCCTTGGTCGCCGGGTTCGGATTGGTGGCCTGGAACCGGTATTGCTGCTTGCGCATCACCGGCATCAGGTACTTGCCGCAGAGCCCCTTGCTGCCCATCGTGCCCCAGGCGACGAGTTCACGGTGGAGCTTGTAGGCAAAGCGCGAGAGCACGAGCCGCGACGCCTGGACATGTCCGATCGAGGCCGAAACATTCCCGTTCATCGGGTACATCGAGCCTTGGCAGCCCGCGCACCAGAACATCTCGTCGACCGGCAGGTGGACCGTCGAAGATACACAATCGGCGGCGCAGGCGGCGAGCGCGAGTGGGTTGGCGAACAAAACCGCCTCAGGATTGATGATCGCGGTGAGTTCGCTGTCCTGCCAGAGCGGATCGATCTCTGAGATGTAGAGAATGTCGATCGAGCCCGATTCCAGGCACAGGAAATCGGTGACGATCTCCATCCAGTAGATCAGCGGATAGGCATACCAGTGGACGTGCCAGCTCGAGTAGTTCTGGCTCGCCCCGCCAATCGCCGACGGCCCCTTGATCGAGCGAAACCCGATATCGAAGCCGGGATCGAGCTTCATCCCGCCCAGGTTGACGAAGCACCAGGGCTTCATGCTGACGTCAGCAAGCCGGACCGGCTCCCAGAACCCCATGGCGATGCCGGGGCGCAAACCGCACAGACACAGCGGCAGGGTCGGGTTGGAGGGATCCGGACGGCTCGACGGCCAAATCTTGAGGCCGCCGACCGAGATCGGAAACAGGCACGACCAGCAGATGTCGGTGATCGGGTTGACGAAGCTACCGGTGCAGCGGCCCGGCCCCGCATCGGCACTGGCTGGAGTGGCCAGCGCCAGACCGAGGCTTGCGAGCATGACCGCAGCCAGACGACCAAGATATGTCATGGGCGGGCTCCTTGGCGAAGCGGAAGAACGATCTCGCTGACTTCGAGCGCGCGGCCTTGCTGACGCACCCGCGCTGGCACCGCCCCGATCCCGAAATGACGAATGAGTTTGCCGCCCTGGTCGAAGTAAAAGCGTCGCTGCCGAGCCTTCATCAGCTCGAGCGGCGCACCCTTGGTCAGAATGAGTTTCGCAGCTCTCGACTGGCTCAGCGCCCAGCTGAGCTGATCGGGATCGTCGCCGTCGAAGAACAGGAGCTCTGCGCGCAGGGGTACGCTGTCGAGCGGGTTCACCCTCGTGCCGCGTGCATGAATGAGCTCGCCCTTGGGCCCTCGAATATCGGTCTCGAGCGTAATCGTCGGATCAAAGCTCCAGCGACGGGCGGCGCTCGCGCGGACCAGGCCGACCACGGGCTCGGGCCGATTGACCCGGGCCGTGGTGCGCCGCTGCAGTTCCTGGTTCAGCCGCCCGGTCTCGCCCGACTTTTCCATCGCGGTCAGCCGCGTATGGATCTGCTCGAGGAGATCGCGCTCCATCACCGGAAAGACCGCACCTTGCTGGCCATAGTCACGAGCCTCGGCCGCAGGGGCGCAGGCAAGGCAGAGCGGAAGGATCAGTGCGCGCCTCACAGGATCGCCCTCCCGCTGCCAAGAATGTGGCCACGGCAGGCAAAGCCCACTTCGGCATAGCGGCTGTCGAAGCCGCGCGGGTGGTCGCTCCCGACATAGTAGCAGCCGCGCGGGATCACCCCTTCGGGGCCGGGGCTGAGCGTCAGCCCGAGACGGGTGCGCGCGAGGCGCGCGCCGACCTTGTGTCCGTTGACCAGGACCTCGGCGCCCTCGTGGCTCACCACATCGCCCGGCAGGCCGAGCACGCGCTTGCCGAAGAGATGCGGTCCCTTCCCGAAATGCCTCTCCAACATCGCCGAGGCTGGAGGCTCGAAGAAGATCAGGCTGCCGCGTGCGATCGGCGCCGACTTGTCGAGCCAGAAGGCCCAGTTCGGCAGGCTCGGGCTCGCATTGATGAGAAAAGCATGATCCTCACCAAAAGCCGCGATCGGTGCCCAGGCAAACGGCAAGGCGACAATCCCGGTGAGGAGCAAGGGACGCCGGACCCGGCGCAGCGTGCGGGCGATAAGATCTGTCATGGCCGCTTCTCCCGGCCAAGCTTGGCGGCAACGCGCTGCTCGAGTTCAGCCGTGGCATCGGGGACGTTACCGCTGAGCACCGCTTCGGCGACCAGCACCACCCGGCCATTGCTGCCCATCTCGCGCACCGCAGCCTCGGCGGCTTGGAGATAAGCCAGCGTTCGTGCCTGCCCATCCTCGGGCGCCTTCCCACTGCGCGCTTCGGCATCGACGAAGCGCGCGATCGTTTCGGAGAGGCGCACGGTGACGATCTGCTCGCGGGGACGCGCCACTTCGCGGCTGACCCAGGCACCCCAAAGAAGGAGGCAGACCGCGAGGAGAACCGCGCCCAGGCGCAGCGCCAGTGGGCGATTAAAGGGCTGTAAGAGGGTCGTGTCAGCCATTGTCGTTCTCCTGGGAAGCAGGCGGAGCGAGCGCCATTTCGAGGCGCTTTAAAAACCGCGGTGCGCGCGCCAGCAGCACGCCCAGCGAGGTCGCTAGGAACACAACCTGGAGGTCCTGCGAGAAGGCGATCCGCCGGATTGCGTCCGCCTCGCGGTAGTGGTCGGCAAGATTGGCAAGCTGCGAGAAGAGAAGCTCGAGGTCCCAGCCCGCGAGGAACAGGAACGCAAAGAGCGGCAGGCCGAGCACAATCAGCAGGCTCGAGACGGCAAAGCGCGAAGCCTCGATGAGGACGAAACATGTCCCCTGCAGAAACGGCAGCAAACGCGGCGGCGGCGACCACACCCCGATTTGGTCGAAGGGCGTCTGGTGGAAGGCCATCAGCGCTCTCCTTGGCTGAGGCCCGCAACCTTGCGGATCGCATCGGCGAGCGGCATGCCGCGCGCCTCGAGCGCCTGGATCGCGGCGTAAGTGTCGGGATCGGACGAGAAGATCGTCGCCGAGAGCGGATCGAGCACCAGACGGCCGATGGCCTCGGTCTCTGGACCCTTGATGAAAATCTCGGAATACTCCGCGCCCGAGCGCTTCAGCGACCGGATCAGGGTCTCGGTGCGATCGTCCATGTCGAGCCGGGCGCTCTGTCGGAAGTCGGCAATCGTCTCGGCCTTCTGCTGAAGGATCAGCATCCAGTCGCTGTTTTCGAGTGCCGCGCGCGCGCCGTCAGACTTGTAGTAGTCGTTCAGGGACTGGGTGGCGGTCGCAAGCGCGCCGCCATATTTGCGCGCGGTGCGAGCATAAGTCTCGACGAATTCGCCCATCGAGCCGCCCCGCAGCATTGACCAGGCCTCGTCGATCAGCAGCAGCTTGCGGGTTGCTCGCGAGGTCCGCGTCATGGCCTGACCGGTCATGAACATGATCGCCGAGAGAACGACGCTCCTGAGCTCTTCACGGCTCGCAAGATCGCTCATCTCGAAGACGGTGAAATCATCGTCGAGCGCGAAGCTGGCCTGCCCTGAAAAGAACCCGCCGTAGCTGCCGCCTCGGCAGTAGGGCGCAATGGCGGTCGCGAGGTTTGTCCCGAGCTCGCCCCCGCCAGCGCCAAGAGCGGCTGCGATATCGTCGATGCTGCCGCCACTGCCGAGCGTGTCCCAGACCGTCGTCACCGCCCGGTCGATGAGGCCGCGCTCGGTATCGCTCGGCTTGTCATCGTGCCGCGCCATCTGGCCGATGATCGCCTTGATCATCGCGAAGCAATCGAGCCGGTAGTCTTCATCGCTCGCCGCCCGGGCATCATCGACCATCGAGAAGGGGTTGAGCGAGAAGCCCGCCGCCAGCGTGAACTCGACGAAACGGCCTCCCTGAAGCTTGACCGAATGTTCGAACGAGCGGCCATCGTCGATTACGACGACCTTGGCGCCCGCGCCGCGAAGGGCCGCGCAAAGCTCCTGGAGCAGGACCGACTTGCCCGACCCCGACTTGCCGCAGATGGCGATGTTATGGTTGCCCGCCCCATTCTCGAACGGCGACCACCAGAAAGGCTGACCGCGGCGACCGACGAGCAGGAGATGGGGCACGGCGCGGCCGAGATATTCGCCCTGCATCGGCGCGATATTGGCCGCCGTGGTCGAAAGCATCGTGCGCATGCGCTTCAGGCGCAGCATGTCGTCCGCCAGCCCGTCGGCAAGGCTCAACGGAAAGGCTGCCACCAGGCCCTGGAGCTGGAGAAAGCGCTCGTCGGCAAGATCCCAGCCTGCAGCCTTGAAGATCGCCTTGATGACGCGTTCATGCGCGTCGCCTTGGCCGAGAGGCGAATAGCTGGTGAGCCCGTAGAACAGCTTCACCAGCTTCTTGCCGGCCTGCAGTTCGTTTTGGACGTGCCGCCACTCGGCCGACTGGTCGGCAAGCTTGGGCAGGAACCGCGCGCTCTTGGTCTGGCTCAGGCTCGTGGTGCGCATGAACTTGTAGCCGGCGCGAGCCGAAGCCGCCTCTTGGTCAGGATAGACCAGGCAGAGCATGGTCGCAGTCGGACATGGAAAACGCAGCTTGTCGGTGAACATGTCGCCGATTAGGCGCGCGCATTCCCATGGCGCCCAGCGTTCGGGAAACGCGCGCACCGCAAAGTGGCGCAGATCGAAGCTGTCGGGCAGGCATTCGCCGACTTCGGGATGGCCAGCGCGGTCGCGGCCGATCTCGCGGAACCGCTCGGTTCGCAGCACCATGCGGTCGTCTTCAACCTCGAGCTCAATGTCGCTGCGGATCGCCTGGACGTCGATCTGCTCGAGCGGATTCCAGCCTTCGCGCTCGGGTTCGCGGGCCGTGGTCGGCGAGGTCAGCTCATCGATCAGCCCGATCAGCGCCGAGGGCCGCAGCGCATGGGCTTCCAGGCCCAGCGAATGAATGAGGCCCAGGAGCCCCTCGCGGCATTCGGCGAGTTCGGCATCGGTGACATGCGCGCTTTCTGGCACGCCCAAAGAGACGATCAGACGGCTGCTGCGGACATGGAAGGGCGCGTGCGCCGACCCGCTCTCCCAGACGAGATCGTAGAACCGGGCAATCCGTTCGCGCGCGATCGCTTCGTAAATCCCGCCCTGCTCGTAGCGGGGTGCGAACCACGGCGAGACTTGCCTGAAGATGCGGGGGCTCGCGAAATTGAGCACCTGCAGGCAGGCACCCTGGGGCAGCCCTTCTGAGAAGAACTGACCCAGGATCTCGCCGGTGCGCTCATCAGCGCCGATGAGCGGCGTCACCTCGAGAATGAAGCCCTTGGAGCGGGCATTGCGGTAGAGGCCGGCGCTCTCGTCGAAGACCCGGTACGGGAGCCAGTCCGAGAGCATGTCGAGGCCGAAGCTCGGCCGCGGCTTTTCCGCCGAGGCCGTGTCCGCAAACAGCGAGCCCATCAGTGCGTCGCGCGCCCTGGCAAGCGAGAGACTCATGGCTGTTGACCTTCCTGAGGAGCGGACTCCTCATGGTGTGCATCTGGGTGGGGGACCCGAGCCGGGAGGGAGGCAGTCCCGGGTCCCCCGGCCGGCGCGTGCTGCAAGGGGGCAGTCAGCACGTCCGGCAAGGCGGTGGTGGCAGGATCGGCAGGAAGATCGACCGGGGGACCGATCGGATGCGGTGGCTCTGCGGCGCTATCGGGATGGCGAGCGGCGCTCACCGCACGGGCGAGTGCCCGAGCGACTTCGCGGCGGCTCGCCGGATCGTGGAACTGGCTGGCCGCGCTCGTCGGCAGCGGCACCTCGACGACCCGCGCTTCGTGCGTCCGCCCATCTGCGTCGCGATAGGCCGCGAGCACGACGCGCAGCCGTCCTTCGGATATCTGCGGCAGGACGCGCGCCGAGGGTAGCCTGGTCGCTTCGGACGCTTTGCCGGAGGCCTGAGTGGCCGCGTCATCGATGACCGAGGTCGGCGCGCAATTGCCCTCCGGTGCCCGGCACGAGAAGCTCCCTTTGACGTTGCCGCCCAGCACCGCGCAGCCGCTGGTGGCGACAGCGAGGGCGGCGAGCGCCGCAAAGCGCAGCGGTGTGAGGGAAAGTCTGTTGGGCCTGCCCATCACTGGCCTCCCTTGTTCGGAGTGAGGCCAAGGAAGCGGCGGATTTCGCTCGCCGGGCGATAGCCCTGCAGAACCGCGCCATCGCTCGCCCGCACCATGACTGGCGTGCCGTTGAAGCCATTCGCCTTGGCGTAAGCCTCGTTTGCATCGAGGCCCTTGGGCTTGCAGCCAGGACGCGCCTTCGGCACCTCACCGGCATAGGCGGCGTGGAGCGCGGCGGCCGGATCGGATGCGCAGAGGACGGCCTCAGACAGCGCCCGGCTCTTGGCGCCGAAGATCGAGATCGGCCGTTCCTCGACCTGAACGTTCGCCTTGGTGAGTTCGCCGGTCAGCCGCTGGCAGTAGCCGCAGTGGAAGTCCGAAAAGACCACGACTTTGGGACCTGCCGGATTGCCCCAGCGCACCGCGCCATCGGCGGGCAACTTGGCAAGATCAACCTTGGCCGGGGCCGCCTTCGCCGGTTCGTCGTCCTGCGCCTTGCTCTCGCGCCCCGCCCGCGCTGCGCCGGCGGCGATGAGGTCGGGGTTGAGCTCGAGCAGGCGCGCTGCCGTCACATCGCGGCGCGTCTCCATGTCGTAGAGCCGTCCGACCAGGAGGTAGCGAGCAGACTCATCGACGTAGAACAGCGTGCTCCCCGACACGACTTCGCACAGCCCGCCGAAACCCTCGCAAGTGAGCGCGTCGATCGGCGTCTTGGGAAGGCGTGCCTTGAGTGCAGCGCGCACGGCGCTCGAGGTGTCACTCGCCTGGGCCGGCGCAGAGGTCACCGCCGCGAGACCGAGGCTGACGACGGCGAAGGCCGTAGTGAGGGCAAGCGCTGCTGTTGCGGCGCGGGCTTTGAAGCCCGGCCGGAAATCCGTGTAATTCATTTCGGGTTGCTCCTGACGTGAACGCCGTCGAGAAAGACGATCTCGACCTCGATGCCGGTCGGCATCTCGACGACGGGTTGGTATTGTTCGGCGCGTTCGATGAGGTATTTGCTCACCGTATCGGCGGCCTCGCCGGCGCCTTGGCCGATGCCGCCCGTGACAATGTCGGTCGGCGAAAGCGCCTGCCGCTTGCCATCGGCCCCGATCTGACCGGTGAAGATACCGTTGGCATTGGCCGAGAAGCCCCGGCCAAAGCCGCCGACGATGCCGGCAAGGAGGGCCTGGCCAACCAGGCTGCCTTCGCGGCTGACGACACGGCCACGCACGCCCGACTTGCCGGCAAAGCTGATGAAGCCTTTGACCTCGCTCACCGCATAGCGGCCGCCCGGCTGCGCGCAGGTCATGCGCGCCAGCTTCACATAGACTTTCTCGCTGCTGAGATCGCCGCGGGCCGCGCCGTTGACGAGGCAGCCGGTGATGTCGGTTGTCAGCACCTTGCCGCCGCGCATGACGGAGCGTGCCGGGCCAGTAATCCGCAGCACCACCGGGAGCGGATCAGTCTGGCTGGCGACACCGGTCGAGGCATCTACCCCGACGATGACTCGCGCCGGCGCATAGCTGTTGGGCGGCAGGTAATCGGGGCTGTCCTGTAAGAGGAGCTGCGGGGCGGCGGTGTCGCCGGCCGGCTTCTTGGGTCCGGCACCGCCGGTCTCGAAGCTCATCAGGCTGACCTTGGCGTCAGCTGGCGGGCCATCGGCGGTCTGCCGAGTTGCACCTGGCGCCGTGGTGCCAGCGCCGGGGGTAACGCCAGGGCCATAAGCAGGTGGCGGCATGACCGGTGCAGCCGGTGCACGCGAGGCCTGGTCGAGCTGTACTTTCAAGGCCGCGTTCTCTGCCGAGATCGCATCGATCGCGTGCTGACCGTCGGTGCGCATCTGCGCATTTTCGGTCTTGAGTGCAGCTAGCTGCTGCTCGAGCTCGGGGCGCGACACCTGACCTTCCTTGAGCGCCTTGATCTCGCGGTCCTGGGCATCGGCCCGGTTGCCGTAGGTCGCGACAAACTCGCGTTCGGACAGGTTGCGGTTGACGAGCCCGCCGGTGTCGATCGTCACCGCTTCGCCGGAAGCACCCGAGCCTTTGTCTTTGTCGCCGCTAAACAGGAACGTTGCGCCGCCAACGAGGGCGACGGCGCCGACACCAATGAGCAGAGCCTTCTGGCGCTGGGCAATCTGGCGATTGAGGTTACGGCGTCCAACTTCACGCCGGCTCTCAGGAGTGGCGGCCACCTGGCCGTCGTCGGCAGCGGGTTCACCGCCCGTATGTTCGGTTTCGCGTGCCATTACTCGAGCCCTCCCTTGCGGAAGACAAGGAAGGCGCTGGTCGTCTCGCCGGGGCGCAGCCCATCGCGGCCATAGGCAAAGGCGATGGTTCCGGCCGGACCCTCACGGTCGGCCGCAAGGTCGAGCGGCTCCTTGCCGAGGTTGCGTAAGACCAGGCGCTGCCCGACGAGCTCGGCACCGGAGTATTCCGCGACCAGCTGGACTTCGATCCCACCGGTCTTGCGGGGGAGCCCCAGTTCGGCGCGGGCCGTAAAGCCGGGCAGGACTGCGTCCCCGGCCATGGCCTCGATCAGGCGGATTGCCGCCTCATCGGGACCTGCCGCCTGCTCCCAGTCTTCGGCCTCGTGGGTCTTCAGCGCCGGGTTGGTGACGAAGATCTGGCTCGCCTCTTGGGCGGCCGTCCGGCACGCGAACTTGTAGACGTAGCCCGCCTTGCTCGTAGCGAAGAAGCTGACCCGGTCGGCGGCAAACTGCGGCGGGACCGAAATGTAGATGTCGCCGCGGACCGGCTCATGGGTCACGGTGAAATCGTTGTAGGGATAGGCGCTGGCGATCTTCGAGACGTTGGCAAAGTCATCGCCCACCAGCGCGATGCGGGTCAGCTCGCCGCGCGAGAGCACGCAGTCGATCTTGGCGTTGTCCGCCGCTTCGACGAACTGGTCGGCGAAGGCCGGAGACGCGCTGAACGCGAGGGCGCACAGGGCCGCGCCCAGCGCCTTGAAACCGGTGTCAACACGCCGTGTCACACCTAGTCCGAAGCAGGCGAGACCGGCGCCTAGCGCGGTCGTTGGGGTAAGATAGCTCATGGCCGTCTTCAGTCCTTCTGGCTTTGGTCTTGCAGCTGCTCGAAGCCCGTGAGCCCGAGGGCGAGGCCATGCCGGCTCCAACGGAACCGGAAGCTGCGATCGTTGCTGGCGATCACCTGCGCGCCGACGAAGGTCTTGAGCGTGCCGGTGACGGTTGAAGTGAGTGCGGCCGGGTCGACCTCCATCTTGCGGATGACAAAGGCCTGGCTGATGTCCGAACCGCGCTGCTCGTCGACGATCTTGACGAGCTCGGCCTTGAGGCGGCCGTAAGCGGCCGGATCAGCAAGCTTCAGGATCTCGGCCATCCAGTAGTCGAGGCCTTGCGGGCTCCGGTTGAGCAGCATCAGCGCGGTGTCGCGGGTGACGAGCTCGAGGTAGTGCGCGTCCGGTCCGGCGCTGGAGACCGAGAGCCGTTCGCTGGTCACCGGGACCAGCACAACCTCCCGATCCCGGGTTGCTGCTGCCCCCACGCCGAACAGCGTGGTGACAGCCAGACCGCCGGCGACCAGAGCCAGCCAATTGCGCTGGCGCAGGTATTTCTGGGTCTCTTCGTATGCGAATTCTGCGCGCATCGCTTGTCTCCCTCAGCCGGCCAGGAGGCGGCAATGGGAGGGCGGCGTGGCCTTCAGCCCAAGGACCCCCCCGGGCATGTACCAGTAGGCAGCATGCACCAGCGCCGAGCCCGCGTTTCCGGATTTCGCCTTCCGCAAGACGAACCAGGTCGCAAAGGCGAGAGCGATCCCGATGAAGATGTGCTGCGCCAGGATCCCCCAGATGAAAGGGATCAGCAGCCCCGCAAACTCGTCGATGGTCCAGAAGCCGATCAGCTCCGGATCGTCGAGCCGTTGGGGTACGAGGTACTTGTCGGCCATGTTGCCGCCCTCCCGCCGTGACCGGATCCGCTGTTCAGATGACCGCGGTCACGACCGAGGTGACAATCGGCACACCGGTACCAACGCCAATTCCCACGCCCACCGGCACCGCGATCTGGCCTAGCGAGAAGCGGCCCGATGCAAGGCCGACGAGTCCGCTCGCCAGGCTGAGGACGGTGATGATCTTGCCGCCCGAACCCTGGAGGAAGCCGGTGAATTTTGTGAGGGCAGGAGTGAAAGTGGCGTCGGTGCCGGCAATCGCTGCACCGGCGCAGGTCAACGCAACCGCAGCCGGCAAGAGGTAGTCTTTGAGCCGCGAACCGCGGGCGAGCATAACACGGGTTTTCATGAGCAGGGCCTTTCGAAGGATGGTCAAACAGCAAGCGGCTCACCGTTCGCTGCATGTTCCTCGTGATCCCTCGATGGCCCTGTAGGAAATCTAGCCGTGCGATTTCGCCCGCTCGACCAAGCGAAAAACGACTTTGGCGGCCGATCCGACCGGCCTTTGCGCCAGCGCACCCGTCTCCAGCGCAAATTCAGCCGGAAACTGCGCGTGACCTAACGGAATTCACGCGTGCGCGCCGCATTTCTGCGCGAATCGCCGAGCCGCGTTGATTCGCGCCTTCCTCTATGTTCCTTTTATGTTCTTTTCGTTTTCCTACACCCTTCCTCTTCCGATAGCCGGTGAGTCGATCATGCAAGCCAGAGGAGAAACTACCGTGATCGATATGGGCGTACTTGGTGAAAGCCAGACCCGGCGCGACCTCGCAAACCTGCTCCACACCGCTGTCGAACTGAGTGGCCGCAATCGCTGCGAAATCGCGCGCGAGGCCGACCTTCACAAGGATGCGCTACGCCGGACGCTGATCGGGGAACGTAGCCCCAGCGTGGGCGAAACGCTGCGGATACTGGCGTCATCGGGCATGGCACCGCATGCTCACTTGCTGCTGTTCTTGGGGGCTGGCGGTGATCAGGCGACTCGCTGGCTTCAGACCGACATCGCCCGCTTCTTTGAAGAGCTCGTCGGTGAGCTACCGTCCGCGCTCGAGCGCGTCCTTGGCAATCAGGTCCATGACGTGAAGCCCCGTTGGGCCAAGGGAACCGCTCACCGGGTGGCGAGGCTGCTCGCTGATCACATTGACGAGCTCGAACGCAAGGACGCTCTGCTGGGTGAAGGCAGCGCGGGCTTTGGAGGGCGCCATGGCTGAAACAGAACCGTCGCCGTCACCCGAGCAGCGCAGGATCACTCGCCTGATCCGGCTGAAAGAGGTCCAACACCGCGTTGGTCTTGGCCGGTCCACGATCTACCGGTGGATGGCCGAAGGGAAGTTCCCCAAACCCCTTCAGTTGGGTGGCTATGCCGTTGCTTGGGCAGAAGACGACATCCAGGCCTGGATCGGTTCCCAAGTTGGAAAACCCTGAGCGCACCTTCACTCCTGCGCCAGTGCGTGACACCCGCGCGATATGCATTGCATTTTCGCCCGTCGTTGGCAGCGCTGAGGCAGCCCCACAGCGAAGCCGTCTCCGCACCGGTCCCTGCCCGCCTCGGCGTGCATGGCAACCCGGCTCTGCCGGGTCCTGCGCTTCGCTGCGGCCCTGCGGGTGCAATGCTCGCCCAGCGGCGGGCCTTGGGACCGCCTGCCGCCGCCTTCGCCGCTGGGGCGATTTCCGTGTGTCGGCCAGGACTGCTTCATGAAAATGCCAGATATCGCCGGTGCGCTGGAGCAGCTTCCTCTCCTGAAACCGTGGATAACGCGGCGACGCATCGCCCGCATGCACAAGGCTCTGCTTGCCTTGTCGCCTTTGCACCAAGAGGTGTTCCGCCTGGTCCGCTTCAAAGGGATGTCGGTCGGTAAAGCCGCACAGCACCTGCAATTGCCTTCGCGACGCGTCCAGCAATTGCTCACCGAGGTGATCATCGCATTGGTCGACGCGGCACGGCGATGAGCTGGCTCGACGCCGGCAGCTGCAGTCCCTTTGTCAAAACTGCCTCTGACCTTCCGCCAACCAGCTTGGTGCAGCCTGATGCTACGAGGTTCGCCGCCGTTTGCACTTTGCCCTTGGCAGGAGACTTAAAACGGTCGATTCTGCACCACATGACCTCTCGCCTCGATCATCTGCCCGAAGGCAAGCAGCGGGAACTCGCGCATGTGGTCGAGACCGTGCGCTCGGGCTTTGCCGAAGCCATTGCTTCACGCACGCAGCCGCGCTTCCGCGCAGGTAAGCTACTCAAGATCATCCTGTTCGGCTCTTATGCCCGGGGCGATTGGATCGAGGATCCGGTGGGCCGCTACTTCTCGGACTACGATCTGCTGGTCGTGGTCAACCATGACGATCTCACTGACATAGCCGAGTTCTGGGAAGCGACTGAGAACAGGCTGCTTGCCGACCTTTCGGCAGGGACAGTGCTGCGTACGCCTGTCAGCCTGATCTATCACAGCCTCGACGACGTGAACGACAAGCTCCGGCTCGGCCGTTATTTCTTCATGGACATCCTGAAAGATGGCATTGTCCTGTTGGAGGAGCCCGGGTTCCCCTTTGTCGAGCCCATGCCGCTGTCGCGGGAGCAAGCGCTCAAGGAGACTCAAGACTACTTCGAAGACTGGTTCGAAAGTTCTAAAGAGTTTCTAGGCACGGCAGCCTACGCAATGGATCAAGGATGGCATAAGAAAGCTGCGTTCGACCTGCACCAGACAGTAGAAAGGCTGTATCACTGCCTCTTCCTGGTTCGCACGCTTTGGTCGCCAAAGTCGCACAACCTCAACCGCTTGCGCGACATGGCCGAGGAACTCGAGCCCACCCTGAAAGATGTCTGGCTGCGCACCGGACGCTTCGAGAAGCGGTGCTACGCCCTGCTGCGCGATGCTTACGTGAAGGCGCGTTATTCGCCTTCATACCGGATCTCAGCTGACGAACTCGCCTGGATCGCCGAGCGGGTCAAAGTGCTCCAGGACAAGGTGAAGAGCGCCTGCGAGGCGCGCATCGAGGACCTCGCCAAGGCCGCCTGACGGCACAAGTGGCAATTATAACGCAGAGGCACCGTCATGGCTGTCGTCAGCGTCCAACTTTGCTCGCCTCAGGCCGGAAGCTGAGAACCGCATCTGGGACCTAGCTGCCGCTCGCCAACGCTACCCCAAAGGCCGGACAACAAATAAAGCTGCCTTTCGCGCGCTGCCTTGAGTAAGGCATGAGATCGAGCGGCCGCCTCTGAAGAAGCTGCGGCACATTGAGTAGCCCGTAGATTTCTGGACGCCTTCGATCCTAGTTTTGAGGACAGGAGGCGATGATGGGGAAGCTCAATTTCAGTGATGAGTTCGAGCGCGATGCGGTAGCCCAGATCACGGAACGCGGGTATCCGGTAGCGGAGGTGTCGCAGCGGCTCAGGGCCAGCCCGCACTCGCTGTATGCGTGGAAGCGGCAGCTGGCGAAGGTCGTGTCCGGCGATGCGAGCAAGGATGCCGAGATCCGCCAAGTTGAAGCGCGAGCTGGCCCGGGTGACCGAGGAGCACGACATCCTAAAAAAGCCACCGCGTATTTCGCTCGAGATGCAAAGTGAGATACGCGTTCATTGCCGAGCATCGCAATCGCTTTGGCGTGCGAGCAATGTGCCGCTGCCTCGCCGTGCAGCCCAGCGGTTTCTATGCCTGGCAAAAGAGTCCGATGAGCCGGCGGGCTCGGGAAGATGCCCGGCAGACCGATCTGATCCGCAAAGCTTGGAACGACAGCGGGAAGGTCTGTGGCTATCGCAAGCTGCACGATGATCTTCTGGATCACGGCGAGACCTGCTGCCCCAACCGCGTTGCGCGGTTGACCAGGCTGGCGGGTATCAGGGCCCAGGTCGGCTACAAGCGCCGGCCTGGCAGCTACGGTGGCAAGCCGTCCCTGGCGATCGACAACACGCTGGATCGCCAGTTCGACGTGGCTTCACCAGACCGGGCCTGGGTGACAGACATTACTTACATTCGCACCCTGGAAGGCTTTGCCTATCTGGCGGTCGTGATCGACCTCTATTCCCGGCGGGTGGTGGGTTGGTCGATGCAAAGCAGGCAGACCACCGACGTGGTACTGCAGGCGTTGCACATGGCGGTATGGCGGCGCAGCCGAAGCACCGGGTGCTGATCACTCGGGTCAGGGCTCGCAGTTCGCCAGTATGGACTGGGCTGCGTTCATCCGGGCGCACAATCTCGAGCACTCGATGAGCGCGCGCAGCAATTGCCATGACAATGCGGTTGCCGAGAGCTTCTTCTCGTCGCTCAAGCGTGAGCGCATCCGCCGCCGAACCTACAAAGCACGCGAGGAAGCTTGGCAGGACGTGTTCGATTACGTCGAGATGTTCTACAACCCGGTGCGCAAGCAGGTACGGAACGGGATGCTGTCGCCCGTCGAGTTCGAACGGCAGCAGATTTTGAAAGCGGAAGGCGTCTAGAAAACTAGGGGCTACTCAAGGTGTAATTTGTGCGTACATTGATAATTGGCGTCTGCACCTGCCGCAATTTGCTTAAACCGAGGCGTAGTTGCAGGGTGATTTGGATCTGGACTTTAAAAAACTGGCTCTCAGTGACTGCCATGGTCAAACGTCCGGATCTTGCGATGAAAGATGTAGGAAGGCGGAGATTGGCAGGCTCAAAATCCTGTCATCGCTGGTTCGATGGTTGGTCATTTCCTGGCATGGCCTCCTGGCTTAGCCTTTCGGTCTGGGCTGGCTGTATCGGGGGGACTGCGGCGCGGGCACAGAACGCGGCCCCAGTCACGGTGACCCCGCCAACGCTTGTGCCAGATTCAGTGAACCGCAACGCTGCGGCGGACATTCCCGAGCGCGGCGGCATGCAAGCGCCGCCCGGTGCGGACAGCATTACTCTTAGTCTGTCGGACATCACCGTGTCGGGCGAATATACGGAACTGCACGACCGGACCGAGGCAATCATCCACAGCGTGATAGGAAAACCCGTTACGCTGGCACAAGTCTATCCGGCGGCGTCAGAAATTGAAGCAAGCTACGCCCGTGCCGGATACGTGCTGGTACGGATCGCGTGCCGCCGCAGGAACTGGATGACCACGGCATTCTGCACCTGCTGCTCGTGGACGGTTATTTCGAGGAAATCGATGTTGCCCATGTTCCAGCGAGGGTGCGCGCGCCCGTGGTGCGAGCGGTCGGGCACCTGCGCGAAAGGCCGCAGTTGTACCAGGCTGATGTCGAGCGCGCCATACTGTTAGCGGGCGACGCGCCCGGCCTTTCGCTCCGTTCCACGCTGGTGCGCGGCATTCGACCAGGGGGATCGCAGTTGATCCTGGACGGTACATACCGGCCGGTTTCCGCAAGTCTCGGCTTGCAAAACAGCTACGATCCCTCGCTTGGGTCGGTAGGAGTGCAGGCGCAGGTCTCGCTGAACTCGATCTTTGGGATGGGTGAATTGATCTATGGCTTTGCCGCCAGCGGCATCGATCTTGTCCATCTGTTCGAAGATCGAGCCAAGGTCAGGGTGCTGGGGGGCGGAGCGATCTTTCGGCTGGCCGATGGCGGTTTCGCGCTTAGAGCGGTTTTCGACCGCTTTAAATCGGCGGGTGATTCCCGCGGGGCATGATTTCTGATTCAGAATCCATGCTGGTGAAGGAGGCCGGCATGGATGGCCCAAGCTCTTTCGATGGATTTGCGTTCCCGACTTCTGGCGGCGGTTGATAGCGGGATGAGTTGCCGTGCTGCGGCAACCCGGTTTGGTGTCGCGCCATCGACGGCGATCCGGTGGGAGGCGCAGCGGCGCGAGACCGGTGACTATGCTCCCAAGCCGCAGGGCGGCGACATGCGCTCACGACGGGTGGAAGAGCGTGCGGCAGACATCCTCGCCATCTGGGAGGCGCGCAAGGACATCTCCCTTGAGTAATTGCGCGCTGGCCTGGCCGAGATCGGCCTGATCGTCTCGGTCGCCGGGTTGCATCGCTTCTTCATGCGTCGGGGCATGACGCGCAAAAAAGACTGGCTATGCCATCGAGCAGGACCGGCCCGACATCCTGAAGCAGCGGCGGGAGTGGTTCGACGGCCAACTCGACCTCGAACCCGAGCGGCTCGTGTTCATAGACGAAACGTGGACCGCCACCAACATGACCCGCAGCCATGGCCGCTGCCCGAAAGGCGAGCGGCTGCGGATGGGCTTCCCGCACGGTCATCGCAAGACCACTACACTGGTCGCGGGCTTGCGCATGACCGGCATGGTCGCACCAATGGTGCTGGACGGACCGATCAACGGCGACTGGTTCGAAGCCTATGTCACCCAGGTGCTCGTTCCCGGACTGCGCCCCGGCGACATCGTCGTCATGGACAACCTGTCGAGCAACAAGCGAGCGGCGGTGCGCGAAAAGATCGAAGCGGCCGGCGCAACAATGCGCTTCCTTCCGCCCTATAGCCCCGACTTCAACCCGATCGAGAAGGCATTCTCCAAGCTCAAGGCCATGCTTCGCAAGATCGGCGAGCGAACCGTCAGCGGCCTCTGGAACCTGATCGGCAAACTCGTCGATATCTTCCAGCCAGACGAATGCACAAACTACTTCAGTTCATGCGGCTATGACCCGGAGTGATCGAAAACCGCTCTAGACGGCACATTCTGCCCTGCTACTGCGAGGTCGTGTGGTCGAACGTTGCCAAGCGCGACATCGCCTGTCTTGATCCGGAACGGTGGACCAACTCCTTCGAGGACGCATGAAGCCGAGTCGAGAGATCCGAGAGCCAAGCCTCCAGGCACGTTTTCCCGAAATCAGTCATCTCCAACCAGATGCGACGTTTGTCCATGCCATCGGGTATGCGCTGTAGCAGTTTCCGGTCGTAGAGGACTGCCAGCCAGCGTATGGACGTGGCCATCGGTATGCTGGTCGCCAAGCAGATGTCAGACACGCTGATCGGTCTTCCCTGCATCTCGGAAACATAGACTTCTAATAGGATTCTCCACGAAGAAAAGTCAGCAATAATTCCGTCACAAATTTTTTCCTGTGCTCTAAAGCTTCGGCTTAAAGCCTCGGCTATTTGGAATTTTCCAATAGATTTACATGAGCACATTGGGCCGTGATGCATCGATGTTTCAGCTGCTATCTCAGACAAGCTTCTTTCGATTTGCGCAATTTTCAGCTTGACGTCCTCAAACATGTCGGCAACCCCCGCATCTCACGGACCATGGTTGCACTCCATCTAAAAGTGGATCGAGTCTTATCCGTTTCATATTGGCATGATCTGGAGTGGAGGCAAACTGCGTTCAAATTGGTGAATTTTAGCGGGGTTTTTCCCACGCATTATTTGAAGCGAGGATTCTAAGATCGCAGCGAGTTTACCGATGTTATCAAAGCATTTTTTACGAGTCTGCACATGTTTCTTTTTAGCTAGACCGAGCGATAGCGGAGTGACCGACGCTTGGTTTCATTTTGGCGATATACGTATTGCTACTCATGCCTGACTCCCATCAGCAGCAGTTAGAGTCCGGCGGACTAGTTGCGCATGAGGGTGGGTCGATCAATGACTTTCGCGACCGAACCCGCAGAGCTTAGTGGAGCACGCCTTTGCTTATGCAGTTCAGCGGCGCAGGCCGCTGCGGGCGCTCCCGGTTGTAGTCGTCCGTCCAGACAGGAATCAACACGCAGGCACGGTTCAGGCTGAGGAACAGCGTTTCGTTAAGCAGATCGTCGCGCATGAGGGCATTTAAGCTTTTCGACGTGGCCATCCTGTATCGGCTTGCTGGGGGCGAGGTAATGTCACTCGACACCGATCTGCCCGTGCCAGGCCAGCACTGCGTTCGATGTCAGCTTCGTACCAATATTGCTGACGATCATCCTTGGCCTTGCGCGTTAAGCGATCAAATCGATTTTCTCTCGCACGCCCCTGCGCCTCGAGACGACGTTCCCCTCATTGCGCGGAGGCACGGAACACACGTCCCGATGCCATCTGATCGTGCGACGTCGACCCTCCAGCGCTCGTTGGGCAAGGCCAGCACGGTTGCGGGTCTTCATGTACTGATCGCCCGGCTTCGGTGCCGTCGTCGTTGGACTGACAGATGCCCCTCGCGACATAGCAGCCGGGTCTTGTTGCGGTTAAACACCACGCCCTCCCGTCGCATGTTGAAGGACAGTTCACAGGAGCCGTAAGGCGACATCTAGCTTTACGATTTGTCGCCTTGGTCTGATCGATTTCCCGGCGGGTAGTCTTCCGGGAGAGGACGATGGGTTGTCTCGATGGCGAGGCATTGACGGCGATGAGTGTGCTGTTGAAGCAAGGGCATTCGCAGAGCGCTGTTGCGCGGCTGCTGGGGGTTACGGAAGGATCGGTTCGCTATCACCGCCGTCGGCGTGCCGAGGGCGCGGTGGACGGGCGGAGCCGGCAGATTGGCAAGGCGGCCGAACATGCTGAAGCGATCACGCACTGGCGCAGCGGCCGTGGGGATGGTGCGATCAACATCGCGGCGCTGCATGAGTGGCTGACGCGCGAACATGGCTATACCGGGAGCCTGAAGTCGGTGCAGCGTTATTGGTCGCGGACATTTCCAGCCCCTGTGATCCGCGCGCGTCGCCGGGTGGAGACGCCGCCGGGAGCGCAGGCGCAGGTCGACTGGGCCGAGTTCCCGGGCATGGTGCTGGGCGCGTGGGGCGAGATCAACCCGACTTATCGTCGTTTTGCCGATCAGATGCATTTCCATGTCGATGCCTGCCAAGTTCGTCAGCCCCGGGCAAAGGGCAAGGTCGAGCGTTCGGTCCGTGATTGCCGCGAGTACCTTGAACCGTATAGCGGCGAGTTCTCCAGCCTGGCCGATCTGCAGGCCTGGACCGACACGCGGATGAGCGAGCGCGCAGGCCAGCTGCGCTGCCCGGCGACCGGCACAAAGGTCATGCAGGCCTGGGAGCAGGAACGGTTCCTGCTGACCCGGCTCCCCGAGACGCTGCCCGAGCCGTTCGACGTTGCTGTCCGCCGCCGGGTTGGCGAGGACTGCATGGTCAGCTTCGAGGGCCGCCAGTACAGCGTGCCGTTTGCCTACATCCGCCAGGAGGTCGAGGTACGAGGGCTTTCCGACCGGGTCCTGTTCCTCAAGGACTGCAAGGTCCTCGCCAGCCACCCGCGCGCAAGCGAGGCGCTGATCATCATCGATCCCGCTCATTTCGAGGGCCCGAGCACGCCTCGGGTAATCGCGCCGCTGCCGCTGGGTCGGATGGGCCGCAAACTGCAGGAGATTGCAAGCGCTGGTGTTCAGCACCGCTCTCTAGAGCTCTATGCGCGCCTTGCGGAGGTAGCCCGATGAACGCGCCCCGGATCAGGCTCGATATCGACGCCACCCGCGAGAAGCTGTGTCAGCTTGCCTGTGGCCATGCCGCTGATGCCCTCGAGGGCCTGCTCGGCGATGCGGTGCGTGACGAGATCGGCGCGCACGTCTTCCTCGACCGGCTCCTCACCACCGAACTCGCTGGCCGCGAGGAGCGGCGGGTGCGGGTCATGCTCAAGAACTCGAAGCTGCCGTCGGGTCAGACGCTGGAGAACTTCGACTTTGCCTTCCAGCCTGCAATCGAGCGCTCACGCATCGATACGCTGGCGACCGGAAGCTGGATCCGCAACGCCGAGGTGGTCCTGCTGCAGGGCCCGCCGGGCGTGGGCAAGTCGCACCTGCTCGCTGCGCTCGGCATTCGTGCCGTCCAACTCGGCTTCTCGGTCCAGTACTACCGCTTCGACGAGCTCATGGCCGCGCTGCGCCACGATGCCCAGTTGCCACCGCTGCGCATCAAGATGCGCAAGTACATGTCGAGCGCGCTCCTGCTGATCGACGAGATGGGCTACGATCCGCTCAACCGTGAGGAAGCCAGCCTGTTCTTCCGTCTCGTCAGCTATCGTTACGGACGCGGCGCGATGATGATTACCACCAACAAAACCATCCGCGACTGGACCGAGCTGCTCGCTGGCGACGAAGTCCTCGCCACCGCTATCCTCGATCGGCTTCTCCACCGCGCCCATGTCCTCAACATCAAAGGTCGTAGCTACCGCCTGCGCGACCTCGAGGACGCCTTCAAGGCCTGACCTCCAATCTTCGTTGACGAAACTTCAGGGGTGGGGAGCATGCTCCCCACCCCTGAAATCATGCCTCTCATGTAATGCGACACCTCGTAACACTGGGTGTCGCCTTAGCTCGTAAATCGGTGTCCATTGACATCTGTCGAAATGACGACTCCCGCCATTGCTGAATCATTCCTTTTTCTTTGCAAAAGTTGCGCGGGCAGGTGCAAGCTTGACAGGATCGGGGATTACGTCCCCGAGGAATATAATGTCCAGGTGACGCGCTTTGCGTGAGGCCACGTAGCGGCGCTATGCTCCCAAACGCTGATGGTGATGGCGCGGCCGAGGAAGAGCCATTCGCTCGATGTGATCGAGGGACGGGCCAAATGCCGGAATAGCGGAGCGCGCGACGCCTCGCGCCAGCCACCTGGCGGGATCCGGACCCAATTTCCTGATCATCCTTTTGATCGCCCGTGGCAAAGGGATCACTCAAGATACTCCCGACGGAGGTCGTCGCACAAGAAATCCACTTCGCGGACCCCAGTCTTTGGGCTGAGCTTGAAGCATCGATTATCGACGACAGCAGATTGGCTCTGGCCGCAGCCACAGCTTCGGGATTTCAGTGAATTGTTTGCTGGGACGGTGCGGAGAGAGCATTCGGCGGGACCGGAGCAGTCAATGTTCGGAAAAGCCGTAACGCTCTCTCTGAGCGTAAATTCTACGGTCTGTTTTGTTAACGAATTCTTAAACGAGTGACAATCCCTCAAACTAGTTATGCCAATTTGGAAGTGGATCTCGACAGAATGTACGCAGAGATACGGGCGGTGACCTTGGAGAAAATATCTCTAATACACCGATGGCCTCTAAATTGCGCGTCAAGGTAATACTAAATAAGTCACCGACCTATCCGAGAAGCGCCGCAAAAAAGCGCGCGGTCGCTGCTAGTGTTAGGGTAAGGACAATAACAAACTCTGCCTTCTCAGACATACATTCTTCCTAGTTTGTGATTGGCGATCAACGAAGAGTGCGATGTCCGAACGCATGATCGCCGCTTGGCATTTTCTCAAGATCAATGCCAATGTGAAGCTGGATACCCGCAAAAACCATGTAGTTCGAGGCGGATTGGTCCGAGGATGGCTGTTCCCTGTGCTTTTCGACTACAATGACCCGCCGCTGGTCTATTTCTGTAGGTAATTCGGGCGGTTTGAGCCGGTTCTTCGAGATTCCTGGCAGAGTCATCCCATGCTTTCGCGTAGCTCGTGGAAGATCAGCCTGTTGAAGTTGTAGGCCATGTTGCAAAGGGTGAGCTTTGCTTCGGCACGGGCCAAGCCGATGGTGCGGATGAACAGTCCGAAGCGGTTCTTCTGATGCGCGAAGACATGTTCGACGTGGGCCCGTATCGAGGACTTTGCGGCGTTGGCTCTGGCGATCGCTCTCGGCATGGGCTTGCCCTTGGGTTTGCGCCGGTGAATTCGCGATGTGAGCATCCGATCCGACAACCACTTCTCGTTGCGCTTTGAGCGATAGGCGCTGTCTGCCCAGACCTCGGAGCCGGTGTTATCGGTACTCACGACGTGCCGAAGGAGACGCCCGTCGGCAGCCGATGCGGACGTTACCGCCATCTCCCGGATGAAGCCATAGCGCCGGTCGATGCTGATATGGGATTTGTAGCCGAAGACCGGCAGGGCAATCATGGGCAGCGGCGTGCCGTCTTCCCGATGGCGCACCTTGCCGCCAATCTTGAGCGTCCAGCGTGCATCGGTGTCCTTCTGCGCGGCCTTGTTCGGTGCATCGGGCCAGATATCCTTCGCACTCTTGCCCGACTTGATCGCCTCGCGTTCACCCTCGGTATTTCGCTGCTTGGGCGCGGGCACCAGCGAGGCATCGACAATCTGCCCCGACATCGGGATGTAGCCCTTCTTCTGGAGCTGCCAGTCGAAGGCCTTCATCACCCGTTTGAGCGTTCCGGTCTCGGTCAGGCGATTGCGGAAATGCCGGATCGTGTTCTCGTCCGGCGTCCGGTCCCCGAGCGACAGCCCAAGGAAACGCAGCCAACTCAGGCGATCCCGGATCATGAATTCCATCCGCGCGTCCGACAGGTTGTGCTGCGCCTGCAGGATCAGCGCCTTGAACATCATCACCGGATCGAACGGAGGGCGACCACCTTTGGCACCATCGCCATCGCCGAGCCCTTCAACCAACCAGGCCCGGAAGTATTCAAAGTCCACCGTCTGTTGCAGAACCTCGAGCGGATCGCCGTCCTTGCTCAAGGCCTCAAGATGATCGTCCAAACTGAACAGGAACTTCGGATCCATCACGGATCTCCATGATCGCTCTCGATCAATGAATCACCAACGACACCGAAACTCCATCGGTTTTTGCGGGTCTCCAGCTCGGGCTGCCATCGAGCCGCACTCGTCGAAAGACCAGTTTGGAGCGCGTCGGGTCGATGATAACAGGGTGATCTCCGGGATCATTTACATGCTCAAATGCGGTGGCCGCTGGGCGGACTGCCCCACCGAATACGGCCCATCGACGACCGTCTATAATCGATGGAACCGGTGGAGCCGCGGAGGCATCTGAGCGCGCATCCGGGCGGCTCTGACCAAGTAAGGCTGGATCGCGCAAACGGGTCAGATCGACAGTAGCTACATCAAAGCCCACCGCTCTGCCGGTGGCGCAGAGGGGGGGCGCCAATGCCATTGGCATCGCGCGTGGTGACCGGACAACGAAGTTCCACGCCCTTGACGATGTCCTTGGGCGACCAGTCCGCCTCGTCCCGACGCCCGCCAATGCATCTGACGGGAAGAATGCAGACCTGCTGATCGCCGAGACCATCGGCTTGAAGCGGGTGATCCCCGGACGGCGAAACCGCAAGCGCCCGATCCAGTATGACGAACTGCGCTACACGGACTGCTGCCGGGTCTAGGCCATGTTCTCCCGCCTCAAAGACCTCCGCCGCATCGCTATCTACTAAGACAAACTCGCCAGAACTTCCGTTCAGCCGTTAGCCTCACTGTCGCCGGCCTTGCTTGGCTTGATGGATAGGAAGGGGGCTTACGATACGACGTGAGACCCGAACTTCCGGCGTAACCCAGCCGCCGGAGTAGCAAGTACTTTATAGCTAACCCAAGCAACTGCAAAGCTGGCCGCGATTGCCAAGGGGATACCGACGAGTTTCGTCGCTGCGGTCCCCTCTCTGGTGTCCAGACCGATCGTTTCGAATAGCCGGATCACTTCCCCGTGCCACAAGTACGTGCCATAGGAAAGCACGCCGCCCGCTCGGGCGATGCGGGTCTCGAGTATCGGCATCATGAAGCTCCTGCTCGACGACAGATAGAGATGCGTGAAAACGAGAAACAAGCCTACGCCCTGCAGTGAATAGCGGACTGTTTCCCTGAATACGTCATTGCGGACCAGCAGCGTGAACAGGATCAGCAAGATGCCACAGCACAGCGCTGCGATACTCGTCATCCTTGAGGCTCGCCAAGACTTCTGTGCCGCGAATGCAAAAAGCGCGCCGTATGCGATGGAATCCATTCGCGCTTCAGAAGCCATATATGTGTAGGGATTGGTCCAGCTGATGGGAAACAAGTCTGCCAATACGACAAAGCAGCGCCATATCAGGCATCCGATAAGCACGGTAAGGAAAAAGGCCGTCCGTGCTCGAGAATGTTTGTATATGACAGAAAATATAATCGGAAATGTGATGTAGTAGTGCTCTTCCACAGACAAAGACCATAGATGGGTCCAGTAAGGAATCGCCTCTACTCCTATAGTGCTGTAGAGCCACGCGATATAGTAGTTCGTAAAGTAGAATATCGCAGCAAGAGTCTCTAAAACATTAGGTTTCTGATTCAAAAAAAGGCCGATGAGCGTTGATCCGATGATTAGCCCTAGAAGTTCAGGGGCAAGCCGTAGAAATCGGCGAATGTAGAACTCCCGGACACCGATCTTCTGGTTGCGAACCATCTCGTGAACCAGAAGCGTGGTAATCAGAAAGCCGCTGACAAAGAAGAAAATCGTGACCCCGAAGCCTGCCGGCATTCTCGGTACGCCAAAATGCCCCAGCAGGACCAGTCCCACAGCCAGAAGTCGGAGGCCGTCCAATCCTTCTAAATAACGCAAGGAACGAAAATCGTACACAATTGTCCCCTTGGCAAACCAAGCGGTCACTAGCATTGCGAGGAACCCAGTGCCAGCGGAATGCTGCGATTGCGAAGGCCGCGGTCAGTTCACGCTTCGATCAAGCGCGCTGGATTGCCGCCGACCGTTGTTCCGTCGGCCACATCGCGATTCACAACTGCGCCAGCCAGCACAATGCAATCTCGGCCGACGGTAATGCCGGGAAGGATTATCGCACGAGGACCTATGAGTGTGTTCTCGCCAATGTGCGTATCGAGGTACACTCCGCGCGTCATGTCGTGAGTCAGAACGACTGCCTGATGATCGATTACACATCTTGGGCCGATGTGGATGCCGCGAGGCCACGTGCGATCGATCAGGGCTGTTTCTGCGATCCAGGCAGTGGCATGGATATCCATCCGCCAAAGTCTGGTTTGGATCAGGCGCTGCAACTTCTGCTTAAGAGACTTTTCGAGCGGTTGGGCGGTATTGGCGCTAGACATGTGCATGGCATATGGGATGATCTGTCGAGGATCAACCAAGCACCGCCATGCATAGGAAAGTAAGTTGCGCAGCCTGAACAAATTGCTTTGGTTAAGAAGGATCGTGCTTGATCTGAAACGACGTTGGCTGGTGTGGCG
Source organism: Novosphingobium sp. BL-A-41-Hi4B-X5A (assembly GCF_055521705.1). Taxonomy (NCBI): domain Bacteria; kingdom Pseudomonadati; phylum Pseudomonadota; class Alphaproteobacteria; order Sphingomonadales; family Sphingomonadaceae; genus Novosphingobium; species Novosphingobium sp. BL-A-41-Hi4B-X5A. The sequence goes on from NZ_CM145500.1 coordinate 2,705,102, forward strand.
TGACGGCGTGAACATCCATCCGGGTGCGAGCATTTCCCTGTCGTCGACGCTCATCGGCGGAGCGCCCGACGCCATAGTGGTGGACGACGGCACGTTGGTCGCATTCAAGACCCTCTTGGTCTCGCGGCTGCCCGACGGGACCATACGACCGATCAGGATTGGCCGAAACTGCTTTATCGGCGGGGGATCGACCATTCTGCCAGGTGTGACGATCGCCGATGAATGCGTGGTGGGTGCCGGATCGGTGGTCTGCCATGACGTGCCGCCTCGCTGCATTGTTGCGGGCAATCCGGCAAAGGTCCTCAGGACGGAAATCGAAGTTGGTCGCTTTGGCCGCTTTGCCTACGCCGAAGAGAACCAGCATCTCTATTACAAGCAGGATTAAAGCGTAATGGGGGGGCATAAATCGTGCCGCTTGAAAGCAGCGGCGCTATGCATTGTCCCAACGATCGTACTCAGCGCCTTTGTTTTTTTCAAAGAAATTCCTAACCTGCGCTTGGGGGGCGTATTGATCACTGAGCGATCGGCGCTGCCGCGCGTAGGTCAATTTCCCATCCGAATCGCAGATGGGACCAGCATAAAGGTGCTTGGCGACAGCAATTCGACCGGGAGTCGCGTCGGAGGGCAAGAGTATGCGTGGCCGGCGCTTCTTCAAGGAATGCTAGGAAGTTTTGTATCCATCGAAAATCACGCGGTTGGCGGGGCGATCGTGCAAGAGCCCCTTACGAATTGTGCGGAATCTGTTGAGCGTGTGGCAAAACCAGCTCTTGTCGTGATCATGTTCGGCACGAATGACGCTGCACCGCGGCGCTGGTTGGGCTCGCACCGTGTTGTATCTCCAGATAAGTTTCGAACCCGTTTGGAGGCTTTGGTGGAGGCTTGTCGGGAGGATGAGGCGCCGGTCCTGCTGCTTGCGGCACCGCCTGCGGGGTCGCCGGCCATGGACTGGAGGGTCCAGCCCTATCGGAGGATCGCCCACGAAGTGGCCACGAGCAAAGGCGCGTTTTTCATCGATCCCGCCGAGGTGCTTTCAGGGGAGATACTTCTGAAGGTGGATGGCCTTCACCTCAACCGCGCTGCCCAGAGAAAGCTTGCGGGGCTGCTGCATCAGGTGCTTAAGCCCGTTCCTGCCGCTTGAGCGCGCCGGAACCAGAGCTGGGCTCCTAACCAGAGCGCGATAGAAAGGCCCAGATACGCGCCATAGGCTACGGCATAGGTCTGCCCCACTGCAACGATGGAATCAATCCGCCCGCTTTGGATTACGAAAAGAGCGGTGCCCAGGCAAGCCATCCGCGGTAACAGGGTGAGATAGCCAAGATTGCGCGAAAGCAGCGTGTGGTTAAGCATAATTCCGCCCATTCGCAACAGTTCTCCCGAGATGAACCAGGGGATCGTGTCAACCCCGAGCAAGAATCGTTCAGAAAAGAACAGTTTCACGAAGAACGGCCAGAGTGGATCGAAAAGGCGTAACACGGCGATACCCACAGCCGGCAACGCTACCGACGCGGCTAAAAGCACCATGAAGCGCTTGCTGAACGCGAGTTCGCTCGACTGGTCCCAGCGTGCGAGCGTCATGCCGAGAAATGCGTTGGCAAGCGATGCGGCAAGAATAACGAAGAGCATGCCGGGCTGGATGAATCCAACGCCTTCTTCGCCGAAACGGGCTGCTGTTTCGCTACGCAGCGCCAGGATCGTGGTTGGTTCTAACAGGAGGCCGGCCACAATCGGCAACGCAATTACCAGGATTGGTCTACGCGCGGGCATCCACCGAACGGCCTTCCAGTCAACCAGCAAGCGAAGCTGCGGCCATAGCCCCACTAAGCCGCAGATCGCCAACAAGGCAGGCGTCATCACGACATAGGCCATCAGCTGGTGGATGCCGAGTCCGAGGAAAAGCGCGGCAAAGGCGAGATTGCTCGCCCCCCCAGCAACGATCGTCCAGAACATTCGGCGCGAAATGCCTAGTCCGAGGAAGACGCCACCCAGGACGCGCCAAAGCGATGCCAAGACAGCTGCCAAGGCGAAGCTTGCGCCAAGTAGAACCTGATGGCTTTTGACATGCGCTGTAGACAGGAACAGCCACGTTGAAACGGGGATCGCAAGTACCAGTGTCAGCAGAAACAATCCGATACCGCTCGATACCATATCCGCCTTTGTGAAACCCTTGCCGTCGCGCGGCAGCTCGCGGTTGAGAGCGTCGCAGACACCCATGCCCCCGACCACCGCGGCGGTCTCGATCAGGTTGTTGACCAAGGCAATCCAACCCACGCCGACCGGCCCAAAAGAAAGCGCGATAAGCTTGTTTCGGGCAAGGGTGAGGCCGAAGTTGGCAAGGTTGCCGCCAATGACCGCAACGCCCCGCCTGGCATGGGCGAGATAAGCCTTCACTGCACTTCCTTCATCAAGTCAGTGCGCCGCAGTTATTGCTGAATATCGCACGGGGCAGACTCTGCAGTCAATCAGCTGGCTGGCGCTTCATCAAGCGAAAGATGGCAGGCGGAAGCCAGTCGCGCATGAGGTGGTTCATTCGGACCTTATAATCCTCGCGATCCGGACTGTCGGGGCGAACCTTGAAGACGGTCGTGCGCTTTGGAAGGGCGGCAATGCCGTCTTCGTGTGCCGTGTAATAATACGTTGCGATCGAACGGCGTGCTTGCTCGGGAGGGCAGGAAAGCGGAACTGGCTGCCCATGATAGCTATCGAGTGAGGTGTTGAAGACCACGGCACGACCAATGGTTGGAAGCACACGGTGGCAGCAGTTTTCCATTTTCTGGTCCCACAACTCGAGATGGCCGCCGTACTCTTCGGACCAATCATCGTTGAGGTACACCAGCAAGTTCAGGCGACGCTCGATTTTGAGCTTGGGATGAATGTTGAAGTCCGCGTGAACGCCAAGATGCCCTCCCGAGCGAGTTTCATGCAGGCCGCCGCCCATATAGTAAGGATCTGCAATTAACCCGTCGATTCCGGTCATTGCCTGCAGGAAGCGTAGAACGGCCGGGCTGTTGAGTTCGATCACTAGATTGCGCAGTGCGCGGCCGGGTATCTCAGAGGGGCGGAACTGATATTTGAGACGCTCCTGCGCGCGATCGAAATATTCATGTCCGGTCGTATCGGGGAACCCTGGCAGCATCCCCTTCAGAAACTCCGCAGGTAAAAAATCGTCCATTACAATATGGGGAAACGGCGCGGCATTCTGGTAGCGCTCGGCCAACGCCTTGCCCGCATTAATACATTCTTCTTCATTAAAATGGATGTAGCCGTCAGTTTCCTGCGGCGTCAGAATGGCCATTGCCGGTCGCTCCAATGCGGACGAAACGGCTGTAAGCTAGCAGAATGTTTCGCACTTGCACAATGGCAGGCGCTAAAAATTTGAACGGTGTGCGGCATGACAGCAGTGCTGATGTCGCCTCGGAACAGGCACTTGCTAGGTAGCGACCCCGCTGACCGAAGTAGCCCAAGCCGCGACGTTACTCCACCTACGAGCAGAGCCGACGCCCAATTGATGCCCATGCTTGGGCGTGATGACAGCCTGGGTTGGGGAGGGGGGCAACCAGGTTTGCCGATGGATTTGGCACCATCTCTGCCGGGATGAGGTTGCCTAAGGCTCGAGTTGGCCAGGTATTTTAGTCGTGGCGCCAGGCGGCCAGCACCGACCGGGCTTGGGCTGGTGAAGATTGTGTCGTTCAGGCTCTCGTCCCGCAGGCACATGTTGAAGCTCTCGATGAACCGTTCTGCTGCGGCTTGCCCTGTGCGTTTTAGTGCTATTCGACCTCGCGCTCCTTGGACCAGCGCATGATCGCCATGCTGATCATCTGAATGCCATTATTGCTCGCGACTTGCTCTTGTCGGGACCATTCGGGAATCGCCCAGTCCAGCTCTCGAGCCACACGCAGCCTGAAATCGAGGTGTCGGCGTTGAACCGACACACTCGTCGGTGAAGTCGTCGAAAACGACAAAGATCTGAAATCGACGCCCTCGGGCGAACGCATCGGACACGAAGTCCAGCGCTCGTAGCCGGTTGCAGCTTTGCGAAATGGCCATGGGCGGCCGTGTGCCCAGAGCCCGTTTGCGGCCACCGCGGCGTCGTACCTGCACGCGCTTTTCCTGGAATACAGCCGCTGAAACTTCTTGTGGTTGATCCGAACGCCCTCACGCGCCAGTAGCCAGTGCAGACGGCGGGCGCCGAACCGGCGCCATCCGGTCGCCAGACTGCGCACACTCTACCGGATTGCACCGCCATCGCCGCGCTTACTGGGATGCCGCACCATCGGCCAGTCTTCGCTTGGCCCATCACACGCCCGTCGTTGGCTCACCTCTAACACCTGCTCGAGGTGAGCCACCGCATTCTCCGTCTCGCGGGGGGCGCAAACATGTCTTGACGTGATCACCTTGAGCAACGGGTTGTCCAGCACCGCTTCGGCGAGCAGCTTCTTCAGCTTGCTGTTCTGTTCCTGGATCTACCGCAGGCTGTGGCCCCGGATACCTCCACATCGCCGAACGTCGCCTTCCGCTTGTAGATAGAAGGTCGCACTGCTGACGCGGTGCTGTAGCCACCGGTATAGCCTCGTTCGCCTTGCTCTCGCGCGAGCTGCTGCGCCCTCAATCCAGGAGGCATCCAGACGCGCTTGCAAGTAATCCATGTATGGATCAAGCATGTATGGATCAAGCAGGCGATCCCGAGGTTGACGAGGACCGTAGGCGCGTACCTCGATGCCCCGGCCAATGTATTTGCGGACTGCTTTACGGTCGATGCCGACTTGCGGGCGATCGCAGCGATCTTCACACGATGGCGGTGCAAATCAAGGATCATCATCAAACCTCCAAGCTTCTTCATCGCGGCACCGCCTCCCACCGGGAAAGCTATGCCGGATTTTTGGAGTTTGACCTGTCCGGAGTGCGCCTCGGACAGGGTTAACGAGAAGAAGTGGAAATTATGAAATGTCACTTCTGGGGCATTTTACGCCGCGATCAAAAATCGCGGAGAAATTCTGTGCGGAGATCGGGCTGTCCGCAGCGGATTGGGAAGGGTCCAATGCCACCGCATGTCTCGGAACGAAAAGTGAATTAAAGCCCAGTCATGGCAGTCAGCCCACTGGAAAAATGTTTTCCTCCTATGCTGCGCTGCACCCATTTCCCTTGCGGGCTGCGTGCCAATGAGGATAAAGGAAAGTACCAAGGAGATCGCTCAATTCATGGCTTCGTCCGGCATCCCTGTTAAGAGCGGGCACGTTCATTTGCCCGCACCCAACATCGTACGCCCGCAAACGGGCCCGCGCTCACTCGTACCACTTCTGCCGGCGTTGCTGATGTTTTATGCCGCCCTGCTGCCACAGGAGGTGCGCTTGTCCATCGCCGGGCAGGTGATATACTCCTTCCGAGCGGTAAGCTTGTTAATGCTTCCGTGGTTGATCAACAGCATCTCTAGAGGGCGCTATCCGTTCAGAGGTGCGGATCTCTTCATCTTTGCTGCGATTGGCTGGATGATGATTTCCTTTTGTGCATTCTACGGCTTAGGGGAAGGGTTCAGCCGCGCGATCGGGTTGGTGCTCGACGTAATCACTCCCTATCTGATTGCTCGTTTGAGCATTCGCAGCTACGCTGATTTCCGCAGATTTCTAGTCTATATTGCTCCGGGCCTTCTAGCGGCGGGCTTGAGCATGATGGTTGAAAGTTTGACACACCGTCAGCTAGTGCGCCCACTTGCTGCGAGTATTTTTGGTCCGCTTCCCTTTTTTGAGAATGGTCAAGCCGTTGCTCAGGCCAAGGATTTCAATGTTATCCGCCTTGGGTTGCTTAGGGCTGCGGGTCCTTTTTCGCATCCCATTCTCGCCGGACTTTTCATGGCGAGCTTCCTTCCGCTGTTCATAAACTCGTCACTGCGAGGCTGGCCGCGCAAGGCAGGAATTGTAGCGGGCGTGATGGCGGTATTTTCAGTCAGCTCCGCCGGCTTCGTCTCATTTGCTATTACAGGTCTTTTGCTAGGATTTGAACGGTTCAAAAATAATGTTAGCGGAATTGGCTGGCGCACATTCATCTTCACCGTGTTTTCATTTTTGCTGCTGTTGCAGGTGGCGTCCCAAAATGGTGTCGTATCAATCATTGTTCGCTACACACTCGATCCTGCTACGGGTTGGTTTCGACAACTGATTTGGGAATACGGGAGTCGCTCTGTTGCGAAACACCCGTGGTTTGGTATCGGGCTGACTGACTACGAGCGTCTGTCGTGGATGATCAACAGTATCGACAATCATTGGCTGTTGCTCGCCATCCGCCATGGCTACATTACGCCGGTCGCGCTCTTGCTCGGATGCCTTATTGCAATGATCAGCTTGGGGCAGGTTGTTCCTCATCTATCGAAGGTGGAGCGAAAGCTCGGCATAGCAATATCAGTTTCGTTGTTCGGCATGGTCATGCTGGCCTTCACCACGTCCTATTTTGGGGGAACATTGACCTGGTTCATGATGCTAATTGGCATTGTCATGGCTCTGGGAGATAGGCGGATATTGAAGACCCAAAGTCGCGCGCAGAAGGCTGAATAAATGACTGCCAAGCATGTCGTCCCTCAATCGGCTGCGCTGCCCACTGCAGCTACGCAAGCGGTGCCGGAAGTTACCGTCATCATAGTTAGCTACAACACCCGCGATCTCACGATACGTGCGATCGAGACGCTGTTCGATAACGCTGGCGATGTAGCCATGCGAGTTGTGGTGTGGGACAATGCTTCTCATGACGGGTCGGCCGATGCGATCGCAGCACGGTTTCCTGCATTGGAATTGATCCGTAGCGCGGAGAACGTCGGTTTTTCGCGTGCAAACAACGCGGTTGCGGAGACAGCAACAACCGATTGGCTCTTGTTACTTAATCCGGACACGGAGACTCATCCCCGGGCGGTGGAGAACATTTTGGCCTTCGGAAAAGCGCACCCCGAGGCCGGAATTGTCGGCGGTCGCACGGTTTTCCCTGATGGATCACTCAACATCGCGTCTTGCTGGAATACCATGTCCGTATGGAGCCTGTTTTGTTCGGCAACGGGTCTGGCCAAGCTCTTCCGCAATTCCCCGTTCTTCAATGCAGAAGGAATCGGCGGGTGGAATCGGGATAGCGTTCGCAAGGTTGATGTTGTTGTTGGCTGTTTCATGCTGGTCCCCACCGCATTATGGCGTGAGCTTGGTGGCTTCAGCCCACGGTATTTCATGTATGGCGAAGAGCACGATCTGTGCCTCCGTGCCAAACGTCTCGGATATCAGCCGATGGTCACGCCTGACGCACAAATCATGCATCTGGTTGGCGCCGCCAGCGCGAAGCGTGAGGACAAAATCCTCCGACTCATGCGGTCAAAGGCCACTTTGATCCGTGATCATTGGAGTGGCGTCCGTGTTCCGATCGGTATTGCGCTTCTTTGGTTGTGGATTGCGATTCGCCGCGGGGGATCTGCGGTAAAGGCGATCGTCTCCGGAAAGACTGAGGAGCATTCACGCTGGCAGACCGTTTGGTCCAGCCGGAGAGAATGGCTTAACGGCTATTGATGGGACAAGATTCCAACCTCGTGCACAAGCAACGCCTCGGTTTTGGGCGTAAATTGATGCGTCTTCTCATGGCAATTTTCGATCCACGGGCCTGGATGCATCTTGTTAAGATTGTCAACTTCTACAACTATTCCCATGTAAGACCTTTGCGTGAATTAACGGTCGGTGCATCGCCAGCGATTAGTCCTGATGCTGTGTTCTCAAATGCCGAGAGGATCGTGATGGGAGATCGTCCCCGTATCGGTTCTCGCTGCCACATCTGGGCTGGACCCGGCACGGGCCGAATCATCATTGGCGATGATGTGCTTATGGGGCCGGAAGTGATGCTGACAGCGGCTACTTACGACTATAACGCCGGATCTCCAGTTACGGATCAGCCCATGCGTGAAGCTGATATCGTGATCGGGAACGACGTTTGGCTGGCGACGCGGGCCCTTATTCTTCCGGGAACAATGATTGGAGATGGGTCTGTTGTCGCGGCAGGTGCAGTGGTCAAAGGGCATTTCCCACCGATGGTGATTTTGGCCGGTAGCCCGGCAAAAGTTGTCGGCCAGCGTGCCATCCGGTCGCCAGAAGATCAGTGACCCAGTTGACTACTTGCCGAGCGACGCATTGACGATAGCCAGCTGGAGCGCAGTGGCGAAGCTTTGTGCTATATTTGGTCGCGTAAAACGCGCGCTGGCGTCGGACACCTGCCATGCGGCCAGAGAGGCCTTGATAGGTCTCTGCTCGTTCACCAGCTGCAGAATTGCTGCCGCAATTTCTTCCGGCGAGGAGGCTGAGACAGGAAACGCAAAATCTGAATTGTCGAAAAATCCGTCAACCGAAGTACCTTTCGGATAAATGATTGGTGAGCCCGAAAATAGAGCTTCGACAAAGACGAGACCGAAACTTTCGCGAAGCGAAGGCATAACGAAGCCGACGGAGGCGTTAAAGCGGTTGCGCAGTTGGGCATGGTCCAGAGGACCCACGAGCTGAACGTTACGCTGGTTGCCGATAATTGCTTGGCTGCCTTTTACGTCGGATTCGCTCCCTCCGCCGATCACGGAAAGGTGGATACTGGGATCTTTTCTCTCCACGATGCGCATGGCGGCAACCAAGCCAGCGAGATTCTTGCGCTTGCGATTTTTCAAATGAAACACCGTAAGCAGCTCTCGGTTGTCAACGTTCGTAGGGGTTAGCGGGCTATCAAGATCCGTCGGGCAGGGTAAGGTTATTGTAAGTCCACTGCGCTTGCCCAAGCGCTTTTCTATCTGCGTCATAGCCCAGGGCGAGAACGGAAACACAACGGCCGCTTCGTGCAGCACCTTTCGGAACTCTGGCGCGAGATCGGGCCGCATACGGAGGATCTTAGTGTCGGTATCGCCCTGTATGGATATCGCGTAAGGTACACCGAAACTCTTCGCCATGCGGCGAACGGCGAGACCTTCGATCGACAATTTGTGGCCAATAATCAGGTCGACGTCTGCCGTGCCGCCCTTCGACTTAGGGTAATATTCGACCAGTGAGTTGCCAAGCTCGTGCAGCATGGTGGCGTGGAAAACGCCTCGACCCGGTGCATAGTATCGAAGGGAAGTTCCGTCGGAAAATGACTGCGTCTCAAATGCTACTTTCGGCTTCCCGTGGCCCCGTAAAATCGAGAGAAGCATCGCCTTGATCCCCGGCGACCGACGATTGACTGAAATGACCTCGTGATCAAATTTGTCACGCGTCAATTCGACCAAACTCCGGATCACTGGAGTCTTGAACGTATCGAAAGCGTCCGGGTAATCGCCACTTACGTGCAAAATCTTAGCAGCTTTACGATCGGTCACAGCCGCCTCAGCACTCTTCGCACAAAAGGCCGGGGCGGCGAGCGCTACCCCGGCGCGCTGTAAAACTGTCATTCATTCGAGTTTTTGTCGCCGTAGGAGTAATAGTTGTAGGTGTAGTCGTAGGAATATCCGGCCTCAGCAGAACGGTACTTGGTAAGAACAGCTCCGGCCACCTTCCCTCCGGCGGTCCGGAGGCGGCGCAGTGCAGCCTTCGCCTGACCGTAGTGCGAGCGGTTGGCTTCCACAATGAACACCACACCGTCAACATGCTGTGCGATAAGCGGTGCATCCGCCAATCCCATCACCGGCGACGAGTCAATGATTATCAGATCGTAGCTCTCACGACAGCGTTGCAGGAAGTCGGTGAAACGGGTCGAAGACAGGAGCTCGACTGGTCTGAGAGGCAGAGGGCCCACTGGCAGTACATCAAGATTTTCCGGCGTCCCCTCCAACAGGGCGGACTGCAGCGGAACGTCACCCAGCAGAACTTCCCCAAAGCCTGCGGACTTCCGCTCTGAGCCGAACAGCGCGCTGATGGCCGGCTTGCGCAAGTCAGCGTCAATCAGCAGTGTCCGACGGCCCAACTGCGCATATTTACGAGCGAGCACAGTTGAGGTCAGTGACTTCCCTTCGGAAGGCTGGCTGCTGGTAATTTGCAGAACGCGGTGATTATCAGGTACCGCGAAATCGATCGAGGTTCGCAGCGACGAGTACGCTTCCATGAGCGCGCTGAATGGATCGCGGATCTGATCTTCCATCTCATCGCTGGACAAGTGTGGCGTGAAACCGAGAAGGGGCGTGCCGAGCTTGCGTTCGACATCATCACTAGACCGAAGGCGGTCGTCGAAGGCTTCTCGCAACACCGCGGCACCGACGGCCAAACCTACACCGGCAACCAAGGCTACCAGCAAGTTCTTGACCAGGTCGGGCGAGGAAGGAACCGAAGGCGTTTCGGCGCTATCCAGCTTTGTCACGGTGCCATTGTCAATGTTGGCAGCCGCCGAGATTTGGTTAAAACGTTCAAGCAGCGCAGCGAGCTGGGCACGAAGAGCGCCAGCCTCACGATCGAGGAGGTTGTAGCGAACGCGTCGGTCCTGCTTGTCGAGCGTTTCGTCTGCAACCTTGTTCAGTTCGCTAGCGATCCCTTGCTCCTGGCGAAGGGCAACGAGATAGGCATCGCGTGCAGAGTTCTTGATGTCGTTGCCGATCTTGGCAATTTGCGAATCCAGCGTGGCTATCTGTGCACGCGTCTCGCGGATCTGCGGATAAGATTCACCATAACGCTGCCGAAGTTCTGCGATCTTGGCCAGCTGCTTGGAGCGCTCGCCAAGCAGTTCTTGGTAGGTCGGATTTTGCTGCACTTCAGGAAGCTGGCTCGCGGGGATGCCGGCGATTGCGCGCCAGCGTTGCTCGGCAGAAATGCGATCAGAACGCAGCTTGGTGTAAGTCTCGTTGACGCTTGTCAGGTTGCCTACGGTGATCGTGGGGGCAGTGCCTGCGCTTTCGTCTTTGGCGGAGGAAGCTGTCAGAGGGCTGCCTACAATACGGTTCTGCTTGGCGTAAGCATTAGCCTTCATTTCGGCTTCCTGCACTTTTCGGCCGATCTCTGTGATCTGGTCCTGCAGATACTTGCGTGCATATTCGTTTGACCGCAGGCTGCGGCGAAGATCTTCTTTCACATACGCGTCAGCGTAGCCATTCGCGAGCAGGCTTGCAATCTGCGGGGTGGGCGAATGGAAGCTGATTGCAATCACGCGATTGTCCATCGGGATGGTAACGGAGACGCCACCTTGAGCGATGGCGGCTGCCGTATCCCGCCGCGTCTGAAGCCACTGCTTGTCTGAAAGCCCGACTGGACGGTTATCTAGATATTTCTTGCCGAGGAAATCGCGATTATCATACAGTTTCAGGTCGTCGACCACCTGATACGCTAGGCTACGGCTCTGGATGACTGAGCCTTGTGTATTCATGAATCGGTTGATCTCGTTCACCGAGACGTCTGGTGCGAGATCCTGGCCCTCAACGATCTGAACGCCGTTGGGCTCAACCCGCACCGTTGCTTCAGCCTGATATATCGGCTTGGTCATCAGCGTTACTATAAGGCCCAGCACCAGGATTACGGTCGTAACACCTATCAGAATTAGGCGCTGCCGGAACATCACTCCGCGCATCATGGCGAGCGTGAAAAATCCCTCGCTGCCGTCGCTGGAACCGTCATCCGATCCCGGCATAAACTTGTCCGACCACGCAGCGCGGTTCTGGGCGTCTATCATGCTTCGATTAACCCTTTGAAATTCACGGTCGGGAGGCCGTACCTCAGATGTTGGTAAACAGCGCGAAAGCAGGGAGAGTCTTGATCAGGTCTTGCCAGAATAATGAGAGACCGGAAGTCCCGACCACCACGCGGTCGGTCGGCAACAGGATCGGATCTAGCATCGTGCCCGAACGAACGGCGCCGTAGTCGAATTTGGCGACTGACATTCCCCGTTCAGTCTGCCGGAAAATTGCGACTTCCTTGAGTTTGGCTTCGCGCTTTAAACCGTTCGCGAGAGCGATCGCGCCTGAAAGTCTCGTTCCAGGCTTGAACGGATACATGCCGGGCTTTTCAACCGAGCCTTCAACAGTGACGACGTGTGAGCCGAACTGCATAACGTTGACTGAGACCCTCGGATCGATAAGGTCCGCCTTTGCGAGGCGCTGAGCCAATGAGCGCTCTAAGTCACGAGTGGTTATTCCGTCGACCTTGATCGATCCGACCAGCGGTAGCGACAGTATGCCATCGGCGCCAACGGGCACGTTCTCGACGGAAAGATCGGGCTCGCGGAAAACGGTCACGGACACGACATCTGAGGGACGCAATGTGTAGGTGGACGATTCTGTACCCGTGTAGTCCTGCTGACCGAGCTCGGCTGAGGGGGTCTGGTCGACAAGGCCGACCTTGGCACCAGGACCGGTGCTGCAACCCGCAAGAGCGATGAGCAGTATGCCAGCCGCAGCGGGTTTTGCAGCGCAACGGGCGAGTCTAAACTTCATGCAAGCTTCCACCCTCAAAGGCCCTTTTGAAACAGAGTTGTGGTCGGCATAAACCCCTCCCTAACACAGCGCAACCCTTGCTGCGGGGGACGTTGCGAGCCCTCGTCTCGACGCCGACAACTGTCTGTTGGTGCCCCCAAGATCGAATGTTGCAATGCAGCGTCCAATTCTGGCAAGAGGCGCGCGACAACAAACTTGAGGTCCGTCATATGCTCACCCTCTTCGCGGTTGTATCGTATGTCGCCACGGCGGTGCTTGCGTTGAAGGCTTTCTTGGTGTCGCGGTCTCGCAGGGGGCATAGTGCATTGCCTGCCATATCCAGAAATGTGTGGATCCTTGCCACGCTGCTTTTTGTCATAGCAGCGATCTCGCGCTATTTCGGGATTGAGGAACAAATCCGCGTCTGGTTCCGCGCCTTGCTCCGGTCTGATAAGCTCTACAGCAATCGCTTTGAGTTTCAATCGATCTTTGCCAGCCTTGTAGTCATCATTGCGGCAGCGGGAGCATTGTGGAGTGTAGTGAACCGAATGCACAGTGGTAAATTGCGACGAGGCGCTCTGCCGCTTGCTACTCTGGTAGCCGCGTCTGGCTGTGCCACAATGCTGTGCCTGATCGTGCTGCGCCTCGTATCGTTCCACGTCACCGACGTTTTGCTGTTCGGCGGTCCACGGTTGAACTGGTTTCTTGATATCGGCTCGACGCTTTCGGTTGCCTACGCCGCCGTGGTTCATGTGCGCTTGCTTGGCCGTCCGCGGCAACGCTGACGGATTTCGCCGCATACCGGCGTCTCCGTGGGATGCCGGATCAGCGTGCAAAGTTCAGAGCCGTGGAATAAGCGGATATCAGTGGGTTTATTTGGTGGCCCCAGTTCAATTCGGTTTCGACGCGCTTGCGCCCAAATGCCCCCATTTCCATGCGACGCGCCGGATCTTCGATCAGCTCGACGATCTTTTCAGCCATGTCGATCGGATCATTGGCTTTCGCATAGAGCGAAGCGTCCTGTGCCGAATATCGGCCCTCGGTCACGTCAAACTGCACAATCGCCTTCTCGAGGCTCATGTATTCCATGATCTTGTTCATGGTCGACTTGTCGTTCATGGCGTTGACCCGGTCAGGGTTGACGCCAACGTCCATCGTCGAAAGAACCTCGAACAGGTCTTGATCGGGCGCGCGCCCTGTGAAGTGGATGAAATCCGCCAGGCCCTTTTCGGCCACCAGCGCCTTGAGCTTGGGAAGGCTCGGGCCGCCACCGACAAGGCAGAACTGGATATCGCTGCGCCCCATCTGCCGCACGATGTGGTCCACCGCATCGATCAGCAGGTCGATGCCCTCCTGGTCGCCCATCACACCGACATAGCCGACGAGATACTTGCGGCCATTCTTCCAGCTGTCCACCGGCGGCACCCGCTTCAGACGGCTGAGATCAGGGCCGGAGCGCACGACGAAGACCTTGTCCGGGTCCATTCCGCCACGCTCGATCGCGATCTTTCGATAGGAATGGTTGGTCGCCATCGAGACATCGGCCGACTTGAAGGTCAGCTTCTCGAACAGGACCATAAGCTTCCAGAAGAAGCCGCGCTTGTCGAACTTGGCTTCGTAAAGCTCAGGATTGATGTCGTGATGATCGAAGATGTACTTCACGCCGAACAGCTTCAGCGGCAGCGCGACGAGGAAGATCAGGTCCGGCGGATTGCAGCCCTGAATCACATCGATGCCGCGCTTGAAGAAGATCTTCCAGGTCAGCACGGTTTCATAGAACAGCGCAGCGCCGTACTCGAGCAGGAAGCCCAGCGCGCCGCTTGCCTCGATCGGCAGCGGATGGCGATGGATCTCGATCCCGTCGATTACCTCGAAGCGCTTCTCGTAACCCTTGCCGGTCGGGCAGATGATCGAGACAAAAGCGCCTGCCGCCTTCAACGTGCGCGCCTCCTGCCACACGCGCCGGTCGAACGGCAGCGGCAGGTTCTCGACCACGATGAGAACCTTCTTGCCCTTGAGCGGCAGGCCCGGAATCTCGGTCGGGAACTCGAATTCAGCAGGGGTAGCAACCGCGTTCATGCAATGGCGCTCACGTCGACAATGCGCGTAGAACCGAGTTCGAGATCCTTGATCAAGCAATTGGTCGCAACGACCACCGCATAGTCACGCGACTGCGCCGTCGCCTTGTCGACCAGTAGTCCGTCGATCGAGGGCAGGATCGCATAGGCATAGCCCAGATTCTGGCCGATCAGGCTTTCCGGCTTCAACTGCGGGTCATAGATGTCGAGCGCGTACCCTGCATCGAGCAGCTTGCGCGCCATGTCGACCGCCGGACTCTCGCGCAGATCGTCGGTATCCGCCTTGAACGACAGGCCGACGAGCAGCACACGCGCGCCCGGTTCTAAGCCCTGCGTCGCCTGCAGGAACTGGTGGTGCTTGTGCGCGTCGTTGCTGCGCAGCAGAGAGTCGACGAGATGCGTCTGCGCGCCGGTATCAGCCGCAATATGCTGCAGCGCGCGCACGTCCTTGGGAAGACACGAACCGCCGAACGGACCGCCCGGACGAGTATAGTATGCCGAGATGTTCAGCTTGGTGTCCGAGACGAAGATCTTGTGCACCTGCCGCGCCGAGATGTCGAGGTTCTGGCAGACTCGGCCGACTTCATTGGCAAACGCCACCTTGACGGCGTGCCAGGTGTTATCGACGAACTTGGTGATTTCCGCTTCGCGGATGCCGACGTGGAAGATCGGCGCATCGATGCCTTCGTGTAGCGCGACCATCTTTTCGGAGGGCTCACCACCGATGGTACCGAGCACGATCTTGGGCGGGTTGAAATAGTCCTCGATCGCGGTCGCCTCGCGCAGGAACTCGGGGTTGTAGACCAGTTCGATGACGCGGTCGCAATCATCGCCGATAAGCGAACGGAAGATCGGCAGGATCATCTGCTCGGTGGTGCCGGGTCGCATGGTCGAGCGATAGACGACCGTCAGGGGGGTCGCACGGTCAGGCTTGATCGAAGAAGCAATCGCGCGGGTGACCTGCACGATGTAGCTCATGTTGTGTGCCCCATCGACACCACTCGGCGTGCCGACGCAGACGATGGCGATGTCGCAATCGTCGAGCTTCTCGCCGATCTCGGTCACCGCTTCGAGCCGACCTTCGGCGCGAGCCTTGCCAATCAGATCGTCGAGGCCGGGCTCGTAAACCGGCGAGCGACCGCCATTGAGCGTATCGACCTTGCCGGGATTGACGTCGATGCCGATGACATGATGACCCTGGCTGGCGATACATCCCGCCGCGGTGCAACCCACATAGCCCAGACCAAGGATGGCAATCTTCAACGTAATCTCCCGAAGCAAGCCAAACCGCAGGCGGGCCGCATGCCGTCCTTGCCGATCTTTAAGCGATGCGGAAGAAACGGCTTGGCAGGTTTCCCCCGCGTAATACTGCCTGCTTAGCGGCTACTCCAAAATGGTGCAATGCAATATAACTTTGCCGATAGAACGTTTTGTGGGCGTCCGGCATTTGCGGGAGGGCGACGAAATTCTCTCGATCAATGGCCAGAGCGTCGGCGCGATCGTGGAACGTCGCAAGGCGGGCGTCCTGGTCGCCGAGGCGCTGATCGAGGAAATAGCCGCCAATGAACCTGACCATCCGATCACGATCGCCGTCGGCCGAGCAGGGGCGACGCAGCAATTCCGTGTCCAGCCGGTCCGGCATTGCGCAGCACGCCTCGTGCTCTTCACCGATAGCAGCATCGACGCCCATAGCGATTCGCGCAATGTCGCCATTTCCGCAGGCCTGATCACTTTTGCGCGCAATGATGACGAAATTGCGCTGGCCGCAGGGCACGAGCTGGCTCACATCATCCTGCGGCACCGCAAGGGCGGCGGCATAGCGGCCCGGCGACGGATGGAGGACGATGCCGACTCGCTCGGCCTTCGGCTGATGCACTGCGCAGGTTATGATGTCGGCACGGGGCTCGGCCTGTTCCAGCGGCTGGGCAAGGGCGACTGGCTGGGCTTCCTCCGGGCGCCGACCCATCGCAGCTTCGCCAAGCGCGTGGCTCAGCTCAAGGCCGAACTGCCCGGTTTGACCTGTCCCGCGAGCGTCGAAATGCAGCATCTCGGGTAAGCGGAAGTCTCTCAAAACGCGCGGTCATGCACAAGGACGCGCACCGTGTTGACGATGATCTTGAGATCGCGCCAGATCGTCCAGCCATCGAGGTATTCAAGGTCGGCCTGAAGGCGATTGGCAAGGTCAGTCTCGGTGTCGGTCGCACCGCGGAAACCGCGCACCTGCGCCAGACCGGTAAGGCCGGGCTTCAGCGAGTGGCGCAGCCAGTAGCGATGGTCGACTTCCCAGAACAGCTTGTCGCCGGCCAGCGAGCCGATGGCATGGGGGCGCGGGCCCACGATCGACATCTCGCCGCGCAGCACGTTGAGCAGCTGCGGCAGTTCGTCGATGCTGGTACGGCGGATCAGCCGACCAATGCAGGTGATGCGATCGTCATCCTTGCTGGCCGAACGGTTGCCCGATGCATCCAGCTTCTCGACGCGCATCGATCGAAACTTCAGGATTGGAAAGAAGCGGTTACCGCGCCCGGTGCGCTTCTGCACGAAGAACACCGGACCACGATCCTCGAGCTTTATCAGCAGCGCAACCAGCAGCAACAGCGGCGAAAGGAACAGGACGGTGCCCCCTGCCAGCGTCGTGTCGAGAGCGCGCTTGACCGCGCGGGCGCGCAGGCCGAGCGGCCCGCTCGACACGATCAACGAACCGTAATCGCGATCGCGCCGTGCGCCGATCACACCAAGCTTGCGCACTTCGGGATCGACGATCTCACCCGAGACATTGGCGCTCTTGAACACGAGCGCCCACGACGTGCGACGGTCCGGCGGGCAGGAAACCAGTACCCTGTCCATGTTCAGCATGTAGAGCCCGAGGCGGTCCATCATGTGCGGATCGCCAAGGTCGGGCGCGAGGTGATGCTCGCGCGCATCAATGTGGAATGCGTGGGCGACGCGCAGCGAAGCGCCGCCGTCATCGATCACCAGCGTGTTCACCGCAACTTCGCCGCAGCGGGCACGGATCAGCGGGCGGATCAGCGCGCGCACCCACAGCAGCAACGCCAGGCTGAACGCCAGCCCGAGCATGGCCGATACACGCGAGAAATCCTCGGTGCTCTTTGTCGCAAAGCCGACGAACAGCAGCACCGACTCCGCACCCAGAAGCGACAGGGCCGAACGCCCCCGCGCGAAGTTGGGGCGGCGCAGGGCGGTAAGCGTATAGACCTGAAGGCTGAGCGCGATCGTCCAGTAGATCGGCAGCATCACCTGGCTATGCAGAACCGAGGCGGGATCGGCGAAGTTGCCGAGGTATAGCCAGCTCGCCGCGCCGAATCCGCCGATGATGGCAAGGCCGTCGGCCAGCAGTACCGCAACATAGAGCTGCAGCCGCCGTTGCTCGAGCGACGGCGCCAGGGGAAGCGTCACGCGCTTCCTGTTCTGCGACTGGCGCATCTCGTCTGCCGAAATGTGCATTGTCATCGCGTGTAGCTGCCCCTTCAGTCCCGCGCAAAGGTGTCCGCAGCACCGCGCGATCACCAGACGGGACATGGATCGTAACAATGGGAACGAATCTCTAATGCGACCAATGCTATTCTTATTGCACTGCGCAAAAGTACCTAGGGATCATCTTATGGCAAGCATCTTCGTGTCCCAATACGACGCAGGCCACTCCAGATGACGGAAATCCGCCACGCTTCATCGCGCTACAGCGCGCGCAATCTCGGCTAGACCCTGCGCAAGCGCGAGTTCTTCGTTGCGATTGTCGGCAATCAGTGTGCGGTGCAATAAGACCAATCGATCGACATTTCGACACCGGGTGGTGCAAGGCAGAGCCATTGTGAAGGTTTTCATGGCCGCGTAATCGTCGTGTGGGCGCTGGCGCTGCCGGGTCTGATGTTTGGCTCTTTCATCGTTGTGATAGCTACATTCTCGGCACCCTTTTTGATTGCTGCCGCTGTCCTTTCCTTCTAGTTTGGGACCGCGGTCCTGCGTCGCCCGACACCCTGGTCTCTGGCAGCGATAGCTGTTCCGCTATTTGCCGGCTGCGTGATTTTTGGCCGGGCAGGCTTGTTGTCTGTGGTCATAGCCGTGCCAGCAGCCTGCTATTTCGTTGCGTCGCTTCGGATCATGCCACCGACGCAAAGAGACCAGATTGACGTAGCGCCCAGTCGCTGATTCAACGCTGTTTTTTGGAGGCAGGCTTGAGCAGGGCGATCTGACCGAAGCAGAATGGTTTATCCTGAAGGATTTATTGCCCATCGAGCCTGAGAACCGTGGCCGAGGCAGACGGCCGAGTAGAACCGTTCGATCATCAACGGCATTCTCTGGTGACTGCGATGTGGCGCGCCATGGCGTGACGTACCTGCCAGATACTGTAGCTGGAACACCACCTATCTGCGGTTTCGACGTTAGAGCGAAGCTCGGGTCTGGGAGACGGTCGCGGTTACGCTGGCAGAGGTCATGGCGGACAGCAGCCTTGACAGGATCGACAGCACCACAGTTCGCGCCCACGTCTCGGCAGCGGGCGGAGCCGCAGGCCGGCGAAGCTAAAAGGAGGAATCATCGACGCGCTCTTGGCCGGTCGCCTGGCGGGTCCACCAGTAAGCTTCACTACCTGGCTGACGCCTTCGGACGACCATTCGCTTTCCACTTAACGGTCGGCGAGGCGGCACATTGCAAGGCGTATGATCGGGCACTCTACAAACAGCGCGATTGAATTGAGCGCCTGTTCAGCCACTTCAAGATCAACCGCGCCATCGCCACCCGCTACGACCACCTTGCGCGAGCTGGACACCCGCAAAAACCATGTAGTTCGAGGCGGATTGGTCCGAGGATGGCTGTTCCCTGTGCTTTTCGACTACAATGACCCGCCGCTGGTCTATTTCTGTAGGTAATTCGGGCGGTTTGAGCCGGTTCTTCGAGATTCCTGGCAGAGTCATCCCATGCTTTCGCGTAGCTCGTGGAAGATCAGCCTGTTGAAGTTGTAGGCCATGTTGCAAAGGGTGAGCTTTGCTTCGGCACGGGCCAAGCCGATGGTGCGGATGAACAGTCCGAAGCGGTTCTTCTGATGCGCGAAGACATGTTCGACGTGGGCCCGTATCGAGGACTTTGCGGCGTTGGCTCTGGCGATCGCTCTCGGCATGGGCTTGCCCTTGGGTTTGCGCCGGTGAATTCGCGATGTGAGCATCCGATCCGACAACCACTTCTCGTTGCGCTTTGAGCGATAGGCGCTGTCTGCCCAGACCTCGGAGCCGGTGTTATCGGTACTCACGACGTGCCGAAGGAGACGCCCGTCGGCAGCCGATGCGGACGTTACCGCCATCTCCCGGATGAAGCCATAGCGCCGGTCGATGCTGATATGGGATTTGTAGCCGAAGACCGGCAGGGCAATCATGGGCAGCGGCGTGCCGTCTTCCCGATGGCGCACCTTGCCGCCAATCTTGAGCGTCCAGCGTGCATCGGTGTCCTTCTGCGCGGCCTTGTTCGGTGCATCGGGCCAGATATCCTTCGCACTCTTGCCCGACTTGATCGCCTCGCGTTCACCCTCGGTATTTCGCTGCTTGGGCGCGGGCACCAGCGAGGCATCGACAATCTGCCCCGACATCGGGATGTAGCCCTTCTTCTGGAGTTGCCAGTCGAAGGCCTTCATCACCCGTTTGAGCGTTCCGGTCTCGGTCAGGCGATTGCGGAAATGCCGGATCGTGTTCTCGTCCGGCGTCCGGTCCCCGAGCGACAGCCCAAGGAAACGCAGCCAACTCAGGCGATCCCGGATCATGAATTCCATCCGCGCGTCCGACAGGTTGTGCTGCGCCTGCAGGATCAGCGCCTTGAACATCATCACCGGATCGAACGAAGGGCGACCACCTTTGGCACCATCGCCATCGCCGAGCCCTTCAACCAACCAGGCCCGGAAGTATTCAAAGTCCACCGTCTGTTGCAGAACCTCGAGCGGATCGCCGTCCTTGCTCAAGGCCTCAAGATGATCGTCCAAACTGAACAGGAACTTCGGATCCATCACGGCTCTCCATGATCGCTCTCGATCAATGAATCACCAACGACACCGAAACTCCATCGGTTTTTGCGGGTCTCCAGCTTCCTCGGCATGGTCCAAATCGCCACCGCCAGATACTGGCTCAAATTCGTCCACGCCGCCTAGCACACCATAGGCCATCTGCCTCCAGGCATCCACTACCCTAGATCGGCTCGGTATCTGACAGGGCCAACGCTGAGTGGTAGATGCTGCACAGCCTGTCGAAATCAAAAAAAGCGGGTCGAACCGCATGTTCTGCGGCACAGCTTCGCTACCCGTCTTCTGGAAGCGGTGCCAACGTTCGGACCCGCAACCTGTTATCTGCGTATCACAGCAAACTCAGGCTTTTTCTGGATCAGACGAACGCGCGCGGAACAAGTCTTTAGGAGCTATCCTCAGCGCGGTTGCTAAAGCACATATACACATCATATCTAGCGCGTATAAGTATAAGGCCTTACGTATGTATTCATACCTCCATATTCCAGTGTATTCGGGTTAATACTTACAATAAAATGGTGGGGCTAATAAGAATTTAGTTATATGAATGCCAGACTCTAAAGGAGTCTGGGGAATATGAGAGACGTCTACGCTTTGCAGCCAAACCCTTTATTAAGTGGATTTGCTTCACGACGCGCGTTCCTGAGCGGAGCATCGGCGACGCTTGCGCTCTCTGCTTGTGGGGGTGGTGAATCTCCGGAGGCGAGCCCGCCAATCCTGTTATCAACCGCTGCACAAAGCTCGACCCTTCGCGCGGTGGCTACCTCGGCCGCCACGACATCGCAGAACGAGATATACCCAGGCAATAATTGGACCGGATCTGCGGGTTCGGGGTTCACCTATCCGCCTTTAGATCCAGTGCGCCTAACTGCAAAGCCAACGGTGCGGCTCATAGTCCCGCCAAATCAGGCTTACACGGATACGCTCTTGGTGGGCGTTGCAGCTTTTGCGAACGACGGGGGCTCGTTACTTGAAAATCTGGGTTTGAAGTCTCTGATTGTCTATTTCGAAGGCAATCAAATTGAGATATCTAGTCCATCTTCTGAATCTTTCACGGCCGAAAATGGTCAACAAGTTAGCTATTTCGGCTGGTGGTTCCGACTAAGGCATGACGGTCGGAATGGCGATGCCCACTTGTTTGTAGAAGCCGTCCCACGCGACACTACCATGCAAAACAGGGTGATGGGACCTTACCTGTTTATGCCGTCCTCAGCGCTTTACGATCTGGAGCTGACGGTTTCACCTTCCCAACCCGAGATTGCAGGTACTCGTTATGCTTCGATACGGGCCGCGCTGGCTTATGCTGCGTTGCAAAGGAAGGATCGTCCGCGGATCACTTTGACAGAAGCGCGCGATGATTATCGGTTGGAGTCGATTGGTCGATCGTACGTGACTGCCAAGGGCTACGCTACAATCGAGGCTTTGGTGCCAATCACGATTAGCAACGCCAGCTACGCTCCAGCATCTCCTCGTACATTTTATGATGGCTTGCGATTTAAGGGTAGTAATATAACTATAGATCACAAGTTTATGGACACAATATATCATGAAGGTAAAGGGTGTCAGCACTGGTTTGACGGAGTAAACATCACTTCGACAGCCGGACCAAATTATACGATTCCTGCGCTGCGGGGGCCTAAGCTTTATAGTATTGCTCGTAATAATCCGTGGTTTACCGAGTGTACTATAAGTAGCGTTGCTAATATGGTTGTTGGTGCAAGCCTTGCGAGAGGGTGCAGGCTTTCAAACGGTTTGGGCGACATCATGACGGACGTCCGGTGTGCGGTCGGAAATTATGTCGAAAATTTCAACAGCTCGGAGGTTTGGGCAAAGGATGTTCCCGCTTTTACGCTAACATATATTGGAAATGCAAGCTCTGCTAATCTAGAACTTTCGGGATATTCGGATCAAGCATCCCGAGTTTTTACTGCTACGGTGGACGGTATGGTTGTGGGATCCTTCACCG
Organism: Novosphingobium sp. BL-A-41-Hi4B-X5A; assembly: GCF_055521705.1. Lineage (NCBI taxonomy): Bacteria > Pseudomonadati > Pseudomonadota > Alphaproteobacteria > Sphingomonadales > Sphingomonadaceae > Novosphingobium > Novosphingobium sp. BL-A-41-Hi4B-X5A. The sequence continues at coordinate 2,727,520 of NZ_CM145500.1, forward strand.
TTTCCAAAACGGCGACAAGTGCTACACCGTGCTCTGCTGTCGTCAACTGGCTGAACGGACTACCGGGGTTCGTGGCAACGTTGCTCGATGATTCGCGCCGAGCTACTTTCTGTTCGTTGCCAAAGCTCAAAGGAGGAGCGTTCGGGCCAACGAATGTAAAAGGTACGACGTTACAAATAGTAACAATGTTGGATATTCACAGTGATGTTTGGCAGCAACTATTTGGGGGAATTCGAGAGAACGTAATTGTATTTAACAATATTATTGTCGGACATGTGGGGCAATGCTTTTTTATAAGCACGAATGAAGCTTCTATGGATTTAGCATTCGTTAATAATTGCTATTATGCTAAAAAGATTAATGACGTATATGCAAAAACGCAATGGTTTTTTAGCCAAGTTGGAAGATCTGGACTAAAATCGCATCTTATATTTTCGCATAACTCAATGAATCAGGCGTGGTGGTTTAGAACTGATGACGGATTTTCTATTGACTCCTACTGTATGTTCAAGAATAATGTATGCCTTAATTTCGAATGGAAAGGAAAGCCTGCGAATAATGTTCCTATAGATAATAATCATTTTTACGCTATGACTTCTCGTCTGGCCGCGTCGTCCGGAACTACGACCGGCGGAACAGAGGAGCAAATTTGGCCACGCGCTGCTCTTGGTGATTTCACTCCAAGTGGCCCCCTACTTTACGCGACCTCAAAACCAAGCGTCAGGCGAGATGGAAGGGGAAGAGAGAGGCGGAATGCCGACGTGCCAGGCGCAGTTGCTAGTTAGATTTGAGTCTCTGTCGAAAAGGTCCACAGCCTTCGCTTCAGCGATCCGACGCACTGGGCATCCCGAGGTGAGGAAAAGAGGGGACGTCGCCATCGAAGTGGAACGATCCGACAGGTTATGGCGCTTGGGCTTGGGACTCGTTGGTCACAGCCAGAAGAGTACGGTGGCTGCGAGAGCGAGGGTGGGGAAGAAGACGGTTGGGCAGCGCTCGTAGCGGGTCGCGAAGCGGCGCCAATCTTCCAAGCGCCCCAACGTCGTCTGCACGCGGTTAGGTCGTTTGTAGCGGCGGTTGTCGTACTTGACGGGCATGGAACGTGATTATCGGCCCGAAAATCAGGGTTTGGTGCCCTTTTGCTCAAGCGCATTTCGCGACCATGCCGAGGAAGCTGGAGACCCGCAAAAACCGATGGAGTTTCGGTGTCGTTGGTGATTCATTGATCGAGAGCGATCATGGAGAGCCGTGATGGATCCGAAGTTCCTGTTCAGTTTGGACGATCATCTTGAGGCCTTGAGCAAGGACGGCGATCCGCTCGAGGTTCTGCAACAGACGGTGGACTTTGAATACTTCCGGGCCTGGTTGGTTGAAGGGCTCGGCGATGGCGATGGTGCCAAAGGTGGTCGCCCTTCGTTCGATCCGGTGATGATGTTCAAGGCGCTGATCCTGCAGGCGCAGCACAACCTGTCGGACGCGCGGATGGAATTCATGATCCGGGATCGCCTGAGTTGGCTGCGTTTCCTTGGGCTGTCGCTCGGGGACCGGACGCCGGACGAGAACACGATCCGGCATTTCCGCAATCGCCTGACCGAGACCGGAACGCTCAAACGGGTGATGAAGGCCTTCGACTGGCAACTCCAGAAGAAGGGCTACATCCCGATGTCGGGGCAGATTGTCGATGCCTCGCTGGTGCCCGCGCCCAAGCAGCGAAATACCGAGGGTGAACGCGAGGCGATCAAGTCGGGCAAGAGTGCGAAGGATATCTGGCCCGATGCACCGAACAAGGCCGCGCAGAAGGACACCGATGCACGCTGGACGCTCAAGATTGGCGGCAAGGTGCGCCATCGGGAAGACGGCACGCCGCTGCCCATGATTGCCCTGCCGGTCTTCGGCTACAAATCCCATATCAGCATCGACCGGCGCTATGGCTTCATCCGGGAGATGGCGGTAACGTCCGCATCGGCTGCCGACGGGCGTCTCCTTCGGCACGTCGTGAGTACCGATAACACCGGCTCCGAGGTCTGGGCAGACAGCGCCTATCGCTCAAAGCGCAACGAGAAGTGGTTGTCGGATCGGATGCTCACATCGCGAATTCACCGGCGCAAACCCAAGGGCAAGCCCATGCCGAGAGCGATCGCCAGAGCCAACGCCGCAAAGTCCTCGATACGGGCCCACGTCGAACATGTCTTCGCGCATCAGAAGAACCGCTTCGGACTGTTCATCCGCACCATCGGCTTGGCCCGTGCCGAAGCAAAGCTCACCCTTTGCAACATGGCCTACAACTTCAACAGGCTGATCTTCCACGAGCTACGCGAAAGCATGGGATGACTCTGCCAGGAATCTCGAAGAACCGGCTCAAACCGCCCGAATTACCTACAGAAATAGACCAGCGGCGGGTCATTGTAGTCGAAAAGCACAGGGAACAGCCATCCTCGGACCAATCCGCCTCGAACTACATGGTTTTTGCGCGTGTCCAGCTTCGTCAGACAAGCAGAAGTCTGCTAACGCCTCCTGCCTCGTCGAAGACCCTCTGCATCAATGCATGCGCTGATTTTCAAGAGGCTGATTGGGCTTGGATCCTAAGCATCGCGGCCAGACGATCACCTGCCGACTTCGAATATGCGAGCGCGCGCTTTTCGATCAAATGCCACGACGCAATCGACAAGGTCAGAGTCACTGGGACACTCGCGGCTATATTCAACCAAGGGGAGTGCCCCGGCCACAGGTCGACAAGGCTTTGCTGCACCGGGTATGCGAAGATATAAACCCCATACGAGAAGTCGCCTAGATCGTTGTAGCGAAGCACAGTGCCTTTCGGCACGAAGGCGAGCCATAGCGATGTATAAACAAGTGCGGCCATGATCGCTGACGAAAAGAAAGCTGTCGAGGAGACCGCCAGAACCATGACCCAGACGAATGCCAGGCCCTGCGGACTGAGCCGCACGCTTTCACGCCAGACGTAAACGGCCATTCCCAGGGCAAAGGGAAGCCCCACAAAGAACATGATGTCCAGACGATAAGCGATCCCTCCCGATGGCGCTGCGAACACCGACCACCCATGAGCGATTAGAACTGCAAGGAAAAATGCTGCGAAAAGCGGTTTTCTGCGAAGGCCGCCAATACATCCAATTACGACCACGCCAGCATAGCAGGCAACTTCGTAGAAGAGGCTCCAAAGGCTTCCGTTTGTTGCCGCACCGTATGGGTTGCGCCCGAAGACGCCCGGCAAGAGGTCGTTGCGAAAGGCGAGACTGGCGTTTCGGGGAACGTATGCCCATGTTTGAAGGCTGGCAAAGTATTCGGAGGTGCGCAGGCTGGTCACGATCGGGCCGAGCGCAAATGCCGTAAGTGTGAGAACGACCAGCAGGGCCGGCCACAATCTAAGGAAACGCGCAATACAGAAATGCGCGAAAGTCTGCCTGCGATCGAAGCTTCGAGCGATCAGTAGCCCAGAAATGCCGAAGAAGATTGCTACGGCATATTGCCCGAGCGAAAGGCCGGTCGTGGCGCGAAGCGGCTCGGCCATCTCATCCCCGGCCACCAAGGCAAATGCGTGGGACACCAGCACTGCGCCTGCGGCGAGAATACGGATCAGGTTCAGGTTGTTGTCCCGCCCGCCGAGGCAGTCCGCAAGGACGCGGGCTTGTGCCAGCCGCAGGCGGGGCTTGTTATCGGCGCTCACATCTAGACTGCCCATGCGTTTACTCCCGGCAGCATCATGGATCATAGCGCCTGCAGCGGCTTCCACCACGCCTCGTTGTCCAGATACCAGCGCAGCGTGTTGCGCAAGCCGTTCTCGAAATCATGCTGTGGCACATAGCCAATCTCGGCGCGCGCCTTGGTCTCGTCGATGGCATAGCGGCGATCGTGGCCCTTGCGGTCCTCGACAAAAGTCTTAAGCTCTCTGGTGGCACGGCCCTTCGCGGCAGGGGCGTCGGGATAGCGCTCGGCAAGGCCTTCGACTTCGATGAAGGCGCGGTCGACTTCGGCGCAGATGCGGTCGATCACCGCCATGTTCGGCAGTTCCTCGCCGCCGCCGATGTTGTAGGTCTCGCCCGGCTTGCCGTTCCTGAGCGCTGCCTCGATGCCGCGGCAGTGATCCTCGACGTAGAGCCAGTCGCGCACGTTCATGCCGTCGCCGTAGATCGGCAGCGGCTTGCCCGAGAGCGCGTTGAGCACGAACAGCGGAATGAGCTTTTCCGGGTAGTGGTAGGGCCCGTAGTTGTTCGAGCAGTTTGTCGTCGTCGTGTTCAGCCCATAAGTATGGTGATAGGCGCGCACCAGATGGTCTGACGCAGCTTTCGAAGCGGAATAGGGCGAGTTCGGCTGATACTGCGTGGTTTCGCTGAACGCGGGATCACTGGGGCCGAGCGAGCCATAGACCTCGTCGGTCGAGATATGGTGAAAGCGGTGATCCTTGCCGGAGCCCTCGTCGAGCCAGACCTTGCGGGCAGCCTTGAGCAGGCTGTTGGTGCCGAGAATATTGGTGTCGATGAAGGCGTCCGGTCCAGTGATCGAACGGTCGACATGGCTTTCGGCGGCGAAGTGGACCAGCGTGGATACGCCGCGCGTGCGCAGCAGCAATTCCACAAGATCGGTGTCGCGGATGTCGCCTACCACCAGTTCGGCCTGCTCGACATCGGCAATGGTCGAGCGGTTGCCGGCATAGGTCAGGCAATCCAGCACAATGATCGTGTCATCGGGGTTCTGCTTGGCCCAGTAATGGACGAAGTTGCCGCCGATGAAGCCGGCGCCGCCGGTGACGAGCAGGTTAGCCAAGAGCCTTTTCCTCTTTCAGCATGGTCTTGAGATTGGTGCGCCAGTGGACCTGCGCGTCGCCAAGCAGCGCACGGGTGGCCGAGGCATCGAGCACCGAGAACGACGGCCGCTTTGCTGGCGTCGGGTAGTCCGCCGTAGCGATGGGGATGATCGCAGGAATGCGAGCAAGCAGGCCGAGCGCTTCGGCCTCCTCGGCAATGGCGACGGCGAAGTCGTACCAGCTGGCAACCCCTGCATCGCGATGGTGGTAGATGCCCGGCTGGTCCTTTTCCGCAAGCCCCCACAACGTCTGCGCCAAGCCGGTGGCCCAAGTGGGCGAGCCGATCTGGTCGGCAACGACGCGCAGTTCGTCACGCTCGCGCATCAGGCGCAGCATGGTGCGGACGAAGTTCGCGCCGCCTGCTGCATAGACCCAGCTGGTCCGAATTACGATCGCGTGTGCACCCGCAGCATCTTCGCCTGCGGCCTTGCTCGCGCCGTAGACGGATTGCGGGTTGCGGGCATCGTCAGGCCGGTAGCCCCGCCCGCTCGAGCCATCGAAGACGAAATCCGTGGAGACCTGAACGAGCCGCTTGCCAGATCCCGCAAGCGCCTTGGCAAATGCACCGGGCGCGCCCGCGTTGACCGCATGGGCGAGGGCGGGCTCGCTCTCTGCGCGATCGACAGCAGTATAGGCTGCAGCATTGAGCACGAGGTCGGGCTGCTCGGCTTCGACCACGCGTGCGACCGCATCGGCATCGGTCAGATCCAGTGCCGTGCGGTCGAGCGCGACGCAGGTCCAGCGTTCAGGCCGCGTGGCCAGCAGAGCCTTGCCGAGCTGGCCGTTGACGCCGGTGATCAGTGCTTTCACGGAAAGGCCTTTACGTCGGCCAAGGGCACGCCCACTGCGTCCTTGGCGGAGAGCTTCGGCTCGATCCCGTCAAGCGGCCATTCGATGCCAACAGCGGGATCATCCCATGCAAGACTGGCCTCATTCTGAGGCGCGTAGGGGGTCGTGCACTTGTAGAGGAAGTCCGTATCGTCCTCGAGCGTGAGGAAACCGTGGGCAAAGCCTTCGGGTACCCAGAACATGCGCTTGTTCTCGGCCGAAAGCACGACACCGGTCCACTTGCCGAATGTCGGCGAGGAGCGGCGCAGGTCCACCACCGCATCGAACACCGCGCCGCGCACGACGCGCACGAGCTTGCCCTGCGGACTGGGGTTCTGGAAGTGCATGCCACGCAGCACGCCCTTCTGCGAGCGGCTGTGGTTGTCCTGCACAAAAGTCAGATCAAGCCCTGCCTTGGCAAAGACTTGCGCGTTCCATGATTCCAGGAAGAAGCCGCGATCGTCGCCGAACACCTTTGGCTCGATGATCAAAGGCCCCGGAATGTTGCACTCGATGACGTTCACAGCGGGCCCTTCTGCGTCAGCAGTTGCAGCAGATATTCGCCATAGCCCGACTTGCGCAGCGGCTGGGCGATGGCTTCAAGCTCCGCATCGCCAATGAAGCCCTGACGCCAGGCGATTTCCTCGGGGCAGCAGATCTTGAGGCCCTGCCGCTCCTCGGTGATGCGCACATAGGTCGCCGCATCGAGCAGCGAGCCGTGCGTGCCGGTGTCGAGCCAGGCATAGCCGCGGCCCATGATCTCGACCGAAAGCTGGCCTTCGTCCATGTAAAGACGGTTGAGATCGGTGATCTCAAGTTCGCCTCGCGGTGAGGGCTTGAGATCACGGGCGCGATCGACCACGGTTTCGTCGTAGAAATAGAGGCCTGTCACCGCGTAGTTCGACTTCGGTGCGGAGGGCTTTTCCTCGATCGAACTGGCGCGACCTTCGGCATCGAACGCTACGACGCCATAGGCTTCGGGATTGTTGACGCGATAAGCGAAGACGCTCGCGCCGGATGGACGCTCGTTGGCGCTGCGCAGCAGTTCCGGCAAGCCATGGCCGTAGAAGATATTGTCGCCCAGAACCAGCGCGCTGGGGCTGCCTGCCACGAAGTCTGCGCCGATGTGGAAGGCTTGGGCAAGGCCGTCGGGCGTTGGTTGGACGGCATAACTGATCGATACGCCAAGTGCGGATCCATCGCCAAGCACCCGCTTGAACTGGTCGGCATCCTCGGGCGTGGTAATGATCAGGATATCGCGAATTCCGGCCAGCATCAGCGTGCTGAGCGGATAATAAATCATGGGTTTGTCATAGACAGGCATGAGCTGCTTCGAGACACCGCGGGTCAGCGGGTAAAGGCGCGTGCCTGAGCCGCCTGCCAGGATTATGCCTTTGCGCCCCATATGATCCTAGTTCCTCCAAGTATCAAGCCGACGAGCACCATCACGCCGAGCCATCAATGGCACTCCGCGGGCCTTTTGTGCATCGCAGCACAGGCATTGGCGGTCAACCACAAATCCGCGATCTCTTGACAGGACGGCAGGCCCATCCGCCTGCCGCTATCGTGTTTCGCGATTGTATCCTAGCGGTTGGCGTCGTGCTTTGGAGGATCGGAACGGACCTCCAGCCTTTTCCCGCCTGCGCGTCTCACGGCAGCCCTGTATCTTTGACCGTGCGCTCGAAGCGCTACCCCTCTGCCGCACCACCTCCAGCACAGCTGTAGTGACCAGACCCGGATAGTCCACCCGTCAACACCTGCGTCGGGAATGCTGAAAGAAATAACTGTCGGGTAAGCGCAGGCAGCCACGTCACCTGCCCGCATGCATCGGGTTTTTCCGCTGCAACGCCTTGTTCGCAGCTGGTGAAGAATGAAGCATGAGCAACCGTAGAACAGTCGCAATCGTAAGTGACCATGGACCACAATATGGTGACCAGGAGTTCGGGGTCCGGCCCCTGTCTATGCATGGGGTCGCACAAAGCGCTCGAGGCACAAGCCTCAATCAGTTCAATCTAATTTTTCCCGACAGCGATGCCTGCCTGGCGCATGTGTTTGATGTGAAATTCGGCCAAGGATTTCCCTGCTACATCTGTAAGGCACCCGCTTACTGGAGGCGGAGAAAGACACGCCGCTCATTCTTGGCCTCCTGCTGCCACAAGGCCGAGATATTCCCGCTGTCTGGTACAATGTTTCATAGGACCAAGATTCCGCTATGGAACTGGTTCTTTTTGATGCTCAACTTCACGAATTCCAAAACGGGATTCTCCTCCACGCACGCACGCCGCCTCCTCGGCACATCCCAGGAGGTTGCCTTTCATATGTGCGACCGCATCCGAACCCATCTGGCTCTTCTAGAAGGCCGCAGATCCATTGGAGGACCGGGAATGCACGTCTATGTAGACGAGGCACTCCTGCGCGGCGTTATCTCGGATGGCGAGGACGCCAATAACATCAGCGTCCTGGGCGCTTGTACGGACCTGGAATTAAGATCCGTCATCATTCCTGACCGCAAAGCCGGCACATTGATTCCTATCCTCGAGCGCATACTGGTCGCAGGCTCGATCGTGGTGACCGACAGCTTTGCGAGTTACAGATCTCTGAAATCGCGTGGATGGGACAGAGTCGTAGTAAACCACAGACAGCGCATCTTTGTGAATGAAGACGGCATCAGCCAAGCCCATATAGAGAGTTACTGGAAACACTTGAAGAGGTCATTCCGCGGAACCCATCTTAAAATTTCTAGAAGATATATATGGAAGTATATCAACTCGTTTAATTTCATTTATAATCGCAGAATGCGTTCTAATGAGATTTTCTGGGATTCTGTGTCATCATTTCCAAGGTTCTTAGATAGCCCTTATCCTCATCGTGATGTGGATCTCGGCTATCAAAGCTTAGTACTGCCTGACATAAACCAAAAACAGAGCAGTGGCCTCCGTGATGAATGACGTCCAGCACAAGGGGGAGCGCCAGACGCGCTGCTCGACAAGACAGCCGGAAGGCATGAGCATTCTCCACCTGAACGAGCATTTTCCGGATCAAGATTCTATAATAACCTACCTGTTTGAATGCCAATCCGATATGATTTCGAAATGCAAAGAATGTGGTTCGACAATTAAACTTTGGAGAGTCAAGGGAACAAAGAGATATGCTGGCCTATGCTGCGGGTACACTATTAGAACAGTGACCAAGGGAACACTCTTCTTCAGAAGCAGTCTGCCACTTAAATCATGGCTTATCGCGATAATGTACTTCTCGAATTCAAGATCCGGCATGACAACTGGGTTCATCCAAGCCATGCTTGGGACTGCGCAGGAGACTGCCTTCCGAATGGCTGACCGAATCCGTAGCCGCATGGCACTACTCGAGGAGCGAAGAACTATCGGTGGCGTGGGCGAACCCGTCGTTGTATCATTCCGCAGGCTTAAACGAACTCGGGACCGGGGCCCCCCTCGCGGTCGTGAACCCTTGGTAATGGCGCTGTTTGACAGTGTTCAGGTGGTCACCTTGGTTGTTCCAAACCGGAAGATCCAGACAATTGCGCCTCTTGTTCTTTCCAAGGTTCGGCCCGGATCAGTGTTGCTTTACATTAACGATATAGAGAAGCGTCGACTTCTCGGGTACGGATTCGACAGGCGGCTGTCAAAAAAATTCGAGCTCGAGTCAGCAACGTCGCACCCAGAGCCCATGAATCTTGCTATATCCTACTGGACGAATTTCCATAGAACTTTTCGGGCGACTTATGGTAAGGCACGATATACCAATATTTCCAAGTATCTTGGTGAATTCAATTTCCGGTTTAATCGCAGAATGCGTCCGGACAAGATCTTTTGGGACATCGTTTACAGCCCGGATATCTGAAGCGGCTGACAAGCAAGCCAAAATCGTGCGGGAATTCCATTGGACGGCGGCGGTGGCCAGCGGGGAGGCACGGTTGTGATGACGGTGCTCGAAGATCCATTCGATGGCGGGGGTCTCCAGACCCTCGTTACACAGAGTTCATGGCGAAACCGCGGCCCGATGACCTCGTCATCAAGGACAACGTGTCGATTGCCAAGTTTGCACCCGTAAGACTTCCGCAGACGGCATAGCAAACCGCGCTGCAAATGCATCCGCCGAGCAGGACCTCGTCCTGACCGAAAGTCAGCGCAAGGTTTGTCGGAAGACTTTCAGGGTATCCATAACCGGTGAACTTGGCATAAAGATTGGAACTGCCATCGGGCCTGTACACCCATGGCTGCAGCGCAGACTTGGTGGTCGGTGCAGACGTCCCACGCAAAATCGCTCGCTAACCGCAGGAGAGCAACGCGGACTCTTAGTCAGACTTGGCGCTGGGTTGCCGGCGTCGCGCTGAATAATGGACGCCACCCACTCAGACTACGGGCTGTCTCGCAACCCTGTCCGGTGGCCGGTTACAAAAAGTTGAGCCCCCGGCAAGAATGACTGAAATTGCGACCCAGCGACAACGGTAGCGATCCAAGGCTGCCATTCTACACTCTGTCTTCCGGGCATTTTCAACCGGGAGCGATGTTTCAGATCCGCCAACCGTCGCATTACCTCTGAACTCCGGTCAGAGCAGGGTAGTCGGGACATTCGGCTCATAATCCAGACCGAACAGGCGCAATCCCGGCGACTCCGGATCCCACCTTTTGCGACGGGTACTTGCGTTGATCTTCGGGTAGCGAGTTACAAAGCGCTCGTCGTAGCGGGCATAAAGCGCAGCGAAGAATGCATCGAAGTGAAGCCCGCTTCCCTCATCTGGAAAACCTGGAACGAGGCTAGTGCGACACTCCCGCTCCATCGCCACCATCGCGAGTGCCGCCGCCTCGCATTGCCCGGCCTGGTCGAGAAGATCACGGCGACGGCCCAGGATTTGCAGAGCATCGTGAAAACGCCGGACTGACGGCACGGGGGCGCCGTCACGCGCGAGAGCAGCATCGCCACCGCCACGCCGCGGCCATTCGTCCAGTTCCTCTACCTGGAGTTTGCAATCATGTCCGGCGGGCCGGTTGCCCCTGATGAGGACCAGATGGCCGATAACGAGCGCTGGGTGCGTCATGTGCAAGTTGGTGCAGTCGCCGATGATTTCCTCGACCCGGTTGCCGAGGTTTCGAAACGCTCCGGTCACGCCCTTGCAGGACACAGACAGCACCGGCCCGATCCGGGCCAGCGAGACGAGCACATCAACGTGCTTGGCCCTGATGCCCCCGAGCACGGTGCCCTCCCCGCAGCCGCCAAGAGCGGGATCGAAATGAAGCAATGGAGCGCCGCGCCGCCGCCGCTCCACCCTGAATGGAGGACGGGGGATGATGTCATCGGGGTCAAAGCCTCCTTCAACAACCAGCCGACATGCGACGTACCAATGCAACGGCAGAATATGGCGTTCGGATTGGATGCGGCCATCGAACTCGGCGAAAGCCCCCAGCGCGGCAGCCAGGCTTGTCCACCTACATGTGTGATTACCCACTACGGTGGTCGGACTGCAATCATCATGTCGTGCAGCACTTCTGCGGATTTGCTTGCGTGCGACAGCAGCGCAAGGGATGCGGGTGCTTCCTGGGCGGAAGATTAGCCCGGCCATATTACGGTTCGCACGGCTGTTGCGCGTTGAGGTCGAGAAGCAAGAGGGATCGATGCTTGCCCCAACAGCTTCTGATCCTTGATGAATTTGTGACGAACCCGCGTTGCAAGCAGTCAGTAGCATGATAAACAAGCAGCCATTGCAACAGGACCGTGTTGCAGCCTGAGAACTGGGATCGCGGTCCACAGGCAGGAGAAAGGGCGCCCTGCTGGAGGCCGGCTAATAAGACTGCCGGCGGGCGCAATGGTACCTCATGGCGGCTCGGGCGCTTGGGGAACTTTTGGAACAGATGTCTGAGCGGGCGGGATCGATCATTGAACTCGATGAGTTGCTCGGCGAAGTCACCTTCAGGCTTGGCTTCGATTACTATGCCCTCGCCCACCATTGCCAGCTTGCGAGCAATGAGGAAGGTGCGATCCGGCTGCACAATTACCCGCAACGCTGGGCGGAGAGTTATGATTCTCACGGGCTTGGCCTGGTTGACCCGGTTCATCGCGCCAGTCACGTCACCGCGAAGGGGTTTTCCTGGTCCGACATCGGTCACCTCATTCCACTCACGCCAGACGACCGCAAGATACTTGCACTTGGCGAAGAACAGGGCTTGCGCAATGGATTTACCGTGCCAGCCCATGTTCCCGGCGAGGCGCGCGGTTCGTGTTCCTTTGCTTGCCGCAGTCCCAGAAGGGGCGAACCTGTTCCGCTCCTTGCTCATTGCGCCGGAACCTTCGCCTTCGAGACAGCGCGACGGATCTGGCTGAAGCGTGGTCATAGCCTGAATCTTCGGAATCCCGTTCTGACCGATCGCCAGCGCGAGTGCGTGCTTCTCATGGCCCAAGGCAAGAGCGATCCTGAAATTTCGACGATCCTGGGCATATCGCGCGAGACCGTGACCGAGCATGTCCGCACGGCGTGCCAGCGTTATGGGATCTACAAGAGACAATTGCTGATCACCCTGACCCTGTATGACGGAACACTCACGTTCGGGGATGTGCAACCATGGAGATACCCCCATTTCTGGGGGTAGCGAGGACGTCGTCACCGTTCGATCCTTGGCCGACCAGTTCGGTTGAGGAGCAATCCGTCATGTTGAAAGTTACCACGCCCGGCACAGAGCCGGACGCTGCCCTGTTGCGCGCCATGTTTGCGGCACGAAAGGCAGTATTCATCGATCTGCTGGGGTGGGACCTTCCGGTCCTTGCCGACCAATACGAAATGGACCAGTTTGACGATGAACACGCACGGTACCTGATCCTGACTGACGAAGGCGTTCATCTTGCGTCTGCCAGGCTCTTGCCGACAACGCGGGCAGGAATCCTTTCAGGCCTTTACCCGATGCTCTGCGCCGGGCCGACGCCCTGCGCGCCCGATACCTTCGAAATTACCCGCTTCTGCCTTGACCGCTCACTGAACGCACGCGAACGGCGGGACGTTCGCAATGCCCTTGTCCACGCGCTGGCAGTATACGCTCTCGATGCGGGAATCTCGCGCTATTGCGCGGTGGCAGGACTTGGCTGGTTCAGGCAGATCGAACGGTTCGGCTGGGACTGCCGGGCACTGGGCTCCTCCATCCGCTCAGGAAAGGAGGAATTGGTTGGACTCGAAATCGACATTACTGCCGACACGCCACGGCTACTCGAAGCAGCCGGTGTCTGCAAAAAGGACAGTGGCCATCTGACACCGGAAATGTTGTCCTCGGTACCGGAAGGGGGCAAGGAGTGGCACTGATGGAACCGCCCGACCAAGCCAACATGATCGTCCATCAGTTGCAAACCGAGGGCTACGCGATCCTGCACGAAGCCCTGCCCGCGCCCATTATCGAGCAGCTCCATGACGATCTCAAAGGCGACTTTGCAGCAACGCCATTCGGGACCGGTATGTTCTACGGAGAACGCACCAAGCGGTTCGGCCGCCTCTTGCGCCGGTCATCTGTCACGCAACGCCTGGTTCTGCATCCGGTCATCCAGGATGTCGTACTCAAGATCCTGGGACCCTGGTGCGATCGCATTCAGCTCAATACGACCCAAGCAATTTCGGTCCATCCGGGCGCTCCAGCACAATTGCCCCATCGCGATCAGGACATGTGGCAAGCCGATTTTGGCGAGCGCGAGTATCTCGTGAACGTCATGTGGCCTCTGACCAGATTTAAGGAAGGAAACGGCAGTACGAGGATCTGGCCGCAGAGCCATGGCAACCAGTGCCACTCGACATTGGCTCCGGCTGAGTTCATCACACCTGACCTTATCCCGGGATCCGCCCTGTTGTTTCTCGGCTCGACGCTGCATGGTGCGGGAGAAAATGCCAGCACGGAGGAGCGGCGCGGAATTGTCATCGGCTATTCTCTGGGCTGGCTCAAACCTTACGAAAACCCTTGGCTTGCCTATCCACCTGAGATCGCACGGACATTTCCGCCAGAACTCGCGGCACTCTCAGGTTACGTTCAGCACCGGCCGAACCTGGGAAACTTCGAAGGGCAATGCCCTTCGATTCTGCTCGGGGACTACAAGGGGGAACCTCTTGGCGCAATCGATGCCCTGCGTCCTGACCAGTTGCAGCAGGCTGCTGCCTTTGCTGACCGGAGGAGCGGATGAGTGCCGGGCCCATTGCCGAGCGCGTGTATGACGCATTGCGCGCGATGATCCTGTCCCGCACCTTCATCCCGGGGGACCGTTTGGATCCGGCCACATTGAGCGAACATCTATCCGCCAGCGTCACGCCGGTACGTGAGGCACTTCATGTACTCTGCGGAGAGCAGCTTGTCGTGACGCATCGCACGGGGGGCTTTTTTGTCCCGACAATTGACGAGCCGACGCTAAAGGACATGTATTCCTTCAGCAACGAGGTGCTGGGACTGGCCCTGCGCCTCTGGCAGCCTTGGACACTCGTGGACTGGGACAGGATTGCAGAGCGCAGGACCGCCTATGCCGAACGCGTCGGGGATGCGCTGGAAGGAACGGCTCGGGCGTCAGTCAACGTCGAGCATGCCAAGGCGGTGATACTTCTGAATGCCCGCCTTCATGCTGTGCGAGTCATCGAGCCTGCAGTCCTACAGGGCTCCGTTGCAGAAATTCGCGACATCGAAAGCGCGCTTGACAGTGGCGACAAGGATCTGCTGCGAAGGTTGCTCGGTGCCTATCATCGTCGTCGCATTCGCAATTCTGCAGACATACTTCGTGCCCTGCACCGCCCGATTGGCCCGGCACCGCAAACAATCGACATATAGAATTCGTATAAGTTTCAGATAGCTCGACGCCATCCATAGTCTGATCCTGCCGCAATCAAGCGGCGAGCTGAAAAGGAGAAGACCGATGGAACGCACGTTCGATTTCGTCGAGGACGTCGAAGACCTGGGCACCGCCAGCATCGAAACGCTGGGCCCTCCGGGGGACCGGATCGAGTTCGGTGTGCTCGCGCAGCTGCCCGGCCTTGATCGCGACTGATCCACTGGCGGGTGCGGCGGTCCTCACAGGCCCGGCGCACCCGCCTTGTCGTTGCGTGGGGCTGACATGACACCGCCTGACTATGATCTTTCCACCCGCCGGATCGCCACGGGGATTGGTATTGCGCTGATCGGCGAAAAGGCGATCGTGCTTGATGTCCGGCACGATCGCTACACCATGTGGAGCGGGACTTGCGCCGCAGCGCTGCGCGACCTGCGCAGCGGCAATCCGTACTGTCTCCACCCCGGCGACTGCAGCAAGCTTGAGAGCCATGGCTTGCTTGCAGGCGATCCAGTCAGCACAGGACCATGGCTGACGGCGGCGGACGTCCCCACGCCAAACGACAGCGCGGTGGATGGTCCTGAAGCTGGACGATTGCGCTTGCCCGACTTGCTTGCAAGCGTCTGGAACTGCATTCGCGCAAGGAAGAATCTGCGTAATGCTCCCCTCCACCAGGTTCTCGTCGACCTGCCCGCCGTCATTCGTAGTGGCACGACGCGCAATCTTATCGCCCACGCCCGCGCTTTCGACCGGGCGCGACGCTTCGCGCCGGTTCGGCCAAGATGCCTTCCCGACGCGCTGGCCTTTGTACGCATGGCAAGGCGCAAGGGCTTTGCGGTCGATCTGGTCTTCGGGGTAAAGCTCCATCCTTTTGAAGCCCACTGCTGGGTGCAGTCGGGCAGCCTCGTGCTGACCGATCCCCTGGACAAAGTGCGCCGGTTCGAAGTGGTACTGGCGCTGTGATGCAGGGGTATCTCGTCGAATTGCCGCTAGATTGTCCGCTGGATAAGCAGGCACCCGGACGTCCCATGCCACAAATATCGAGGCCATGGCGCTCACGAACATTGAATGGCCTGACCATTCATGTGTCGCCTGCGACCGCATCGCGCCAAGTTGGCAGGACCGTGATTATCGGAGAGATCTTTGGCGATCTCTCAGTGTTAGGACGTGTTGATCTTCACCCCGACATGCTCGCACAGCACTGCTGGGGCAACTATGTTGCTTTTCACATGTCCCAGAGCGGCAAACCCGCATGGTTGCTGCGATCACCGCTTGGCCACCTTCCGGTCTATACTGCCGCCGAGGTCGGCAGCCTGTGGGTGTCCTCCCACGCGCCTGCGCTCTTGGCGGCGCGCGGCACAGCGCCGCAAATTGACTGGACCTTCGTCGCGGCACATCTTGCCTTCCTGCATCTAAAGACAGCGCAGACTGGCCTGGTCGGCATCGAGGAACTTCTCGGCGGTGAATGGCTCGATCTCGCGGTGTGGCCACCGGGACAATATCTAGCCTGGTCACCGGGCAAGTTTGTAAGCGGTGACCTCGAGATCACGGACTTTGCAGAAGCCAGCAGGTCCCTCGCCAATAGTATAGACGAGGCCGTGCGCTGTCTCGCTGGCGACGGCAAGATCCTGCTGGAGCTATCTGGCGGACTTGATTCCTCGCTCATCGCAATAGCCCTGGCCAACTGCGAAGCCGAGGCTTGGGCAATCAGTCTTTCAACGGGCTCAGCGGAGAGCGATGAGCGCATCTATGCGCAGGCGGCGGCCGATGCTGCGGGCATCATGCTCAAATTGCGCGAAGTCGGGAGATCCCGCTTGGCTAGCCAACCTCGCAACCGCGAAGCCCGTCCGGGTCTGCCGATGATTCTCGGCGCGGCCGATGCTTTGCTGGCAAGACATGGCAGTGCGCTCGGGATTACAGCATTCTTCAGCGGTGCGGGTGGTGACTGCGTTTTTGCAACGCCGAACGCTGCCGGGGCTGCGGCTGATGCGGCAATCCGGTCGAGCTGGGCTGCCCCTTCGACTTGGCGCACCGTAGAGGCGCTAGCCCGCTATCACAATGCCAGTGTCTGGTCCGTCGCTCACAGAGCCTGGCAACAAGTGCGGGGCGCAGCAACTCCCGCGGGTTGGCCGCGCACGCAGGGCTATCTTGCCGATACCGTTCCCCTCCCCGAGAAACCGCTGCACCCATGGCTCGCAGAAATCAGCGATATGCTGCCGGGCAAGCGGGACCATGTCCTTGCGATCCTCGCCAGCCTCGCTCACGTCGATGGCTATCCTCGCCATGCCGTTGCCCCGACGCGGTTTCCCCTGCTCAGCCAGCCCGTGGTCGAAACCGCCTTGCGCATACCAAGCTGGCTCTGGGTCCAGAAAGGGCAAGACCGGGCAGTTGCCCGTGCCGCATTCAAGCACCGCCTTCCCGACCTGATCCGGGATCGACGCAGCAAAGGGGCGCTCGATGGCTATGCGCTAGCAACGATCGAGCAGCAGGCGGAAGAGCTTATGCCGCTTCTGCTAGATGGTCATCTCGCACGGCAGGGCCTTCTCGATCTGGCAAGATTGGAACGCGCGTTGCAGGCAAAGGCGAAGCGCGCGGACCCGCGCGCGCATCTCCTCCTGCCACTGATCGATACCGAGTGCTGGCTTTGCGCCTGGCTTGGCGAGCCGTGAACTGCTCTGTTGGTCAAAGCGTCCGACCTGCCACGCCGCAAGACATTGAACAAACGAGGCGCTTACCTGCGGCCGGATATTTCCACCCGCCAGGGTAGCTGAGTGCTAGCAAAATCGGTTGTGCCATTGCGGATCGCTACGCAATTGGTTTTCTGAATTCCCGCTTAGATGCTAGGTCTTTCGAGCACGGCGACCCGTCAAATCTGGCCAGCCGTGCGCCCTGGCCTTACGGATCTGATCCAACCGAAGGCCAGGGCCATCAACCGCCGAGTTTCTCTGCATCCTCACATTTTGTGTTGCTGACCATTCGCTCGCGCAAGTTGTCCCCAGGTGATGGCCGTTCAATTTACGACCGCCTGTCGGTGAAGCGGCAAACACCCTCATTTGCTCCCTTTTTTGGACCGGTATGATGTAGTCAGCGTTTCATCTCCCGCCAGCGTTTCCATGACACCGGATCCGTGGGCGTGCCGCCCGCGTCACCCAGCAGCCAGAACCGAAACCAGTCGAAGTTGCGCCGGTTGACCGCCAGTTGATGACGCGGTTGCCACTTGAGGTGCATCTCGCCCGGAAAAGCCCAGAGTTCGACAGGTTTCCCAGCGCGCTGCAGCCGCGCAAGGAGCTCGACGTTGGCGCGGTACTCCTGCTCGGGCAATTGCATCAGCAAGGGCACCGCAATGCGGTCGGCATTGAAGGAAGGGGACACACGCCTCCACCCAGCCTGATCGATATCGGGATCACCCAGGCCCCAAGCCGACTTGAGCATGGCGGGCACGTCGCGCCCCAATACTGCATTGAACCAATAGTAGGTTGGGGTGACCATGACGTTGGCCACGGCTGCGGCCTTCAGCAACCTGGTGTGCATGGCGAGCCAGGCCGTGACTTCGCCACCGAAGCTAACACCGCCCATACCGACGCACGAGGCATCGATCTTGCCCTGCCCGGACAGTTCTCCGATAATTGCCGCAATCCCGCTGGCAGCGACGGCATAGGCTTCGACGTTGCCCCCACCGCCCGCCACGCCGGGATGACGATTGATGCACAAGGCCGCGATTCCCGATGCCACAAGGTCGCGCAAGGGATACTCGTCCCCCGTCCCGCCGCGCAGATACCCTTCGCAGGAATAGTAGGTAATGAACAGCGGCACTGGTCCGAGCTGGTCCGGCGGTAAAGCCAGATAGCCCGAGAACGTTCGCCTTGCACGGTCTTGCCAGACGCGCCGGTCGAAGCGAATGACGGGGTTCTCGAGTGGCGCATTCGGGGCCCTGAGAACCTGCTCATGGCGTGTTGCCAGATCAATTGCCACCACGCGCGGTGGCTCGTTGGCCGAGGATGCGACGCAGATGAGCCTCCGGGTCGAAGCTGCGCAAGCCTTGCCGTTGTCTCCGCCATTGCGTTCGCCCGAACTCTGGAACACCTCCTCGACCTGCCCACTGGCCGGGTCCCATCTGGCCAGAGTGCTGCCACCGTCGCGATTGCGACTTTCGAAAATCAGGGCATTGTCCGTGCCAGCCCAGGCGACAGAGCGCGCCCGTGCGGCTGTGCACTGCACGGCTTCACAGTGTGCCAGTTCCTTCCCCTCGGCATCGACGGCAGCCAGAGCCGAAGCCACGCCTTTGGACAGGACAACTGCAATGCCTCTGGCATCGCCTGACGGCTGGCGCAGGGCGACATACGAGTCCTGCAATCGTTCGAGCGAGCGCGGGCGGGTGGCGTAATGGCGAGCCTCTTCGGGTGTTGCATCGCGGATTGTTGCGAGATCCGGATCAAGCACCTTGAGTTTGGGCGGGCCCGCGGGAATGATGCCGCCCTGCTCGAACCAAGCGCCCTGGAGACGTCCGCTGGACCAGCGGCCATCGATTCGATCGCCACGATACAGTGGCCTTTGCGGGTCGACCGACGCATCGATCCGCGTTCCGCTATCGTACTCGGCCTGCTCGGCGGCCTCGATCGCGGCTCGCTTCGGGCCAAAACCGAGCAACCATGCCTTGCCACCTGCGAGAGGGATCATGTCCCTGACATTGCCAGCCTCGCTGGTCACTTGCGCAACTCCGGAACCATCGGTCGCTGCCTTCCAGACCTGAACTTGTCCGACCGCGATCTTGCGGAACAGCACGGTTCTGCCATCGCGCGTCCACTGCGCGCTTGAAGTCAGGGGAAAGCCGTTGAGCCACTCGATTTCTCCGGCATCGGCGATGCGCCTGGCAGGCGCCGAACCGTCAGACGGCGCCACCAGCCATGCGACGTCGTAATCGTTACGGTCGACCGAGGCGCGAAACTCGCGCCACAACGCGAGGGTGCCGTCTGGCGAGATCGAAGGGCTGTCGATCCGCGTGACTTCTACGGCGGGCCGGATCCCGGCCCCGTCCGCAGCCTGCGCTGCAAACGGGACCAGGGCGGCCAGGGCAAGCGACAGCGGGGCTGGATGCCATCGCGTCACCATGACTTGGTCACCTGCACCGCGACAAGTCGTCCGACCGCGCTTGCCTGCTCGGGATCGAAGCCGGCTGCGCTGAACGGGGTGCGGTTGTTTACATAAGGCGGGTCGCGATCGAACAGGTTCGTGATGCTCAAGGCGAACCGCGTGCCCGCCAAGGCACCGGCGTCATCTCCGAACCGCTTGGAAAGCGTAAGATCGACTGTCGTCCAGCTTGCAACCGACTCGACAGGTGCCACAGCCGTGTTGCGATAGCCCGCCATGTGATTGACGAAGGCTGTTGCACCGAAACCGTCCTGTTCGAACCCGGCGCGTCCGCGCAAACGATAGCGCACCGGGTTGCCGATCGTCCCCAGGGCCTGCGTGCGCGGAGCAGCCGACGTCAACTGCTGCGTCAGGTGGAACAGCCAGCTCCCCGATGCACCAAGTGAAAGCGCACCTCTGGCCGTCTCGTGGCGATAATTGAGATCAAAATCGATCCCGTCGAGATGGTTGCGCGCAAGGTTGGCGTTGCGCGCATCGATCACGTAGCGGATCGAGCCTGCAGCAATGCCAAAGGGATTGCTGAAATCGGGGCTCGCATAGAAACTTGCCACTTGCGCTGGAGACGGATTGGCCGTGATCAGCGGCTCGTAACGCGACCGCTGGGCCAGGAAAGTGAAAGCATCGACCGCGGGATTGAAGATGCGATCCTTGTAGGAAATGTCGAACCATGTCGCGCTCATCGAAAGCCCCGGGATTGCAGGCGGTTTGAAGTCGACGCCTGCCGTCCAGGTCCGCGCGCGTTCAGGTCCGATCCCCGGATCATTGCCGAACAGGGCAATGACATTGCTGCTGCCCGAGGGCGAGCCGGGGTCTGCAACGGGTATGGGCACGACCTGGCTGAGCCCGTGGCCCTGGCGCACGTCGAAGAAGCCGGGTGCACGAAACGAGGTGCCATAGGACCCTCGCAGCGCAAGGCCTTGCACCGGTTCCCACGTCAGTCCGACCTTGGGATTGGTCGTCGTCCCGAAATCCGAGTAGCGCTCGATGCGTCCTGCCACCGACAGGTCGAGCCGATGCACGCCTGCCATGCCCTGCCCAGGACCGACCAGGGGCGCACGAAGTTCGGCAAATCCGGCAAGCACATGGCGCGCCAGCGGGTATCCATTGTCGCCACTCGCGACAGGCGCAAGCGTCGTTTCATCAGCAAGGCTGCGCGAGCCGTAGCCCTCCTCGCGATACTCTCCCCCGACTGCCAGTGTCAGCGCTCCCCCCGGAAGCGCCAGGAGCGGCCCGTCGAACTTGAGACCAGCGGTCGTCTGGCGCGACCGAGCACTGGTTAGCGATGATCCGCGCACATAGTCGATCGTGGCCGCACTGGTGTGAGAGCCATCACCGAATACATTGAAAGCCTTGGCCGGATCAGGATCAGCGAGAGCCTGCGCAAGCCGGGCGCGATTGACGAGATTGTCCCGTAGCAGCTCTTCATGCTGGATGCCGTGATTGCCGTAAGCCTCAGCCCGCCATGCCCCGAAGCGGGCTTCCAGTACGCCCGCGACCGTCCAGTTGGTGACATGCGAACGATTGACGGTGGCCCCGAGGTCGTCCCGGAAATCATAACCGACGCGGATGGGCTGACCCGTTCCGATCGGATCGACATAGAACGGGTTACTCACGGGCACGGTAACCTGCGAGCCGAAGACGATGTAACGCTGGTCCGAGCGGCGGTCGGCAGCAAACCCCTGGAGCCGCATTGTCAGCCACGAAGACAGGTCCTGTTCAAGCGCGATAAGCCCTGCGTGACGGCGCGTGCGTGGCAGGATGTCGGTCAGGCGCCGACCGTCGCCAAGATTGCGCACTCCGGCAAGCAGATCACCTGGCGCAAGCGTCCTGCCATCCTGTCCGGCCGGTATGCCGAAGATTGCGCCATTGGCTGCAGTTATCGTGCCGGGATTGGCAAAGGCCTGGCGATAGTCAGCGCCCTCAAAGCGGGTAAGGTCCTCTGTCGCGTAGTCGCGGTCCTGGGCCGCGAGGCGGTCGCGCCGGTAGAATTCATAGGCCGCCATCAGGCTGCCGCCGCTCCAGCGCAGGCCCGCGAGCTGACTTGCCTGGAGCTCGCTGAAGCCGTCGGCCATGCCGACCCGAAACGATGTCTCGGCCCCTTCGTATCCGCGCCGCAAGCGTACGTTGACCACGCCTGCAACAGCATCGGAGCCGTAGATGGCTGACGCACCATCTGCGAGGACTTCGATGCGTTCGATGGCACTGGCCGGTATAAGCGAAATGTCGACGATTGAGCTCGCGGCTCCCAGCGCAAGGCGATTGCCATCGACGAGCGTCAAGGTCGAGGTCGTGCCAAGGCCGCGCAGGTTGATGCTGGCACCCGAACCGATATTGGCATTGGCATTGTTCCGCTGGGTAAAGCCGAGCGTGCCTTCATTGGGGCCCCCGCCGAAGTTCTGCGGAAGGACCGATACCAGGTCCTGCACTGTGGCCCTGCCGCTTTCCTCGATCGCCTTTCGGTCGATTGCGATCACGGCAGCGCTGCCGGCGCCGAACCGCGAATGCGCGTGCCGGTTACTACGATATCGTCAGTCGCGCTGTCTGCGGATGCACCACGCATTGGCGTTGACGATCCTGCAGAGCGGATTGCGTAGCCTTGGCTCGTCGCGATGCCCTGAAGCCCTGAGCCTTCGAGGATTTTGCCCAGCGCGCCTGCGAGAGTGTAGGTTCCCTGCACTGCAGGAGCGGTTCGGCCCACCACAAGCTTGTCGTCTGCGACGATGGTTGCACCGGCCTTGGCGGCAAGATCGTGGAGCGATCGCGCCATGGCCTGCGCCGGAAGGTCCAGCGAAAGGGTATCGGTCTCCTGCGCGCCCGCTGGCGCTGCCGCCACGAAAGGTGCCGCCAGCATAGCGATGACCATGGCATGGGTTGATGTCTTGAACGTCATGATTGCCTCCCTCGCGTCGATCTCAGGGGACGCGCGTCGGATGGGACGACGTCGCGCAAGAACACCCGCCAGATATATTGTAGGGCATCGCCGCGGACGGCACGCAGCCGGTCAGGCGCTCACTCCATGCTTGTGGAGATCTTGCCGAGCCGCCAGCGCGCACCGATCCAGCCCCTCCTTTCCTCTCTCCCGGAAGTGATTGGGAACTCTTGCAAGGAGAGATGCCGCCGGTCGGACGGCACGCGGATCATTCACACGGTCCGCGAGGGAGAGCAGGAAGCTTCAGGCCGTATCGATCACCAGCATCCCGGGACGCTGCGTCACGCTGATTCCGCCCAGGGCCTCGAGAATGCTCGCAAAGCCTTCTGGATCGTCGAGGCGGATCGCACCTGCCAGAGTCCTGTTGGCCAGTGCAGGACTTGCGAGGCGAAGCTGAACAGCATTGCGCGCGTTGAGCAGGCTGACCGCCTCTCCCAGGGATATGCGGTCACCGGTCGTCAATGGAGGGCGTGCAGAAGAACTGCGCTCGGACTGATGCTCGGTCCCGGATGGCCGCGCTTCGATCGTGTGAGCCCCGCGACCAAGGGTGTGCCGAGCGCCATCGGCGTTCTGCACCTGCACATGGCCATCTAGGACCTCGACGCGCAGACCATTTGCGGCGCGCGCAATATCCACCGTGCCTGCGGCACTGTCGATCCTGGTGCCTGCACTCATGATCTGCATCGCATCTGTGCCGCGCCGCGCCACACGGATACGAACGCGACCGGCATCAATCGTAACCTGGCGGATTGCGCGAGTGATGTTGGTTCGTGCCTTGCTCGGCCCGTTGAGTGTCAGGGAGCTTCCGTCGACAAGCTGCCATGTCCGCGTTTCACCTGCGGCCGTGGTGTATGTCCTGGCCTCGACAGTGGTTCCAACGCCGATTACCGGGTGGTCCCCTGAAAATCGCAATGTCAGCAATCCCATGCCAAGCAACAGGCATGCGCCGACTGCGGCGAGCTGTGTGCCGCGTTGCAGGTACAAAGGTGCACGGGTCAGTTTGCGCTCCTGGCCATGGAGGCTATGACCCAAGGCGAGGCTATCGCGCCAGGCGCGCTCGACCTCGGCGTAGGCGAGACGATGTCGCAGATCGCTGGCAAGCCAGGATTCGAAATCAGGGGCACGCGCTTGATCTGCATTTTCGTTGCGCGCCAGCCACTCTGCTGCTTGATCGCGGATCTTGCTGGGAATGGGTTGTCTCGTCACGCGCGGTTAATCCTCGGCGAGATGCCGCGCCAGGGCCTTGAGGGCCCTGCTCATCTGTTTCTCCACGCCCCGCACGCTCAACCCCGTCTGTTCTGCGATCTCGGCATAGCTATAACCATCGAGCCGCCGCGCAAGAAAGATGTTTCGCGTGAGCGGCTTGAGACGGGCGAGTGCCTGCTCCAGCCGGGCAAGCCGATCACGCGCTTCGAGCTGCGCCTGAAGATCGCACCCTGGATGAATGTCCTCAAACGGCTCGTGGCTGTAATGGTGCTGACGTAACTCCTGCCTGATCAGGTCCTTGCGTGCGTTATCTGCCGCAACCTGCACATAACCGGAGAGGTTCTCGATCTGACGTTGGCGGCCAGTCATCAGGCGCACGAACACCTGCTGCAGCAGGTCCTCCGCCAGGGTCACTCCGGTCTTGCGAGCAAGCTTACGCAGCAGCGAGGTGCGGGAGTTGCGGAACTCCGCCTCGATCGCCGCCGGGTCAGGTGGCAGCGCTTCGGCAGCGTTCTGGCCAAGACTGTCAGTGCCCGCTTTCATTGCAACAGGTTTCGTCAATCGCCAAGCCCCAGCTCGCGAGGCATTCCGGCGGTTGGCCGGATCCTGAGAACACGTCTGGAGACATGCGCCTTTGCCTTTGGCCCCGAAGGACTTGGACATGGACAAGGGCGATCCGGCCGTACGCAGCGGCAGAAACGGTAAAGCTACCAGAGCAAGGTTCTCAGGCCTCGACGCAGCACATCTCGGCTACGCCATTAAAAACTATGACAGCGCAGTTTCAATTGCAACGACAAAGCTCCGCAACGCATGGCAAAGTTTTCACAAGCTGCCACGTAGTAGGATTCGTGCCAACAGGAGATCAATTAGACCGCATCCTGGCGGCTCTGGCTTATGGAGTTTATACTTTCGAGGACGCGGATCGATAAGGAGCAATCTGCGCCGACACGAGCCAGGAGGTCCACTATGTTGCGCGATCAAGCCATTCTCGTGCGATCTCGCGTTCGAGTTGGTCATTTTCCTGCAAAAGGTTGCTTAAGATTGCGTGCGAGAACGGATCACCAAACTGATTCTCGCGCAAAGGCAAGTTCAACGACCCCAGAGAGTTCGCGGCAGATTTTATCCACGCCGACAAAATACTGAATTGTATGGCTCCGGTATCGTCCGCAGTCAGCAAAGCGACCGGCTCAGCGTGCAGTTCGACCGATACGCTGAGGGATCTAGCCAGACGGGGCGCTTCTTCGCGAAGAGGTCGACACTTGCGACTGCTGCGCAGGCTTGACCTTTATAGACCTCGAGGCTGGCGCCCCCTCAAACCCGGGAACTGTACCGGCAAGCAACGCCAGCATTTACTGCGAATTCGGTTTGATACATCTTCATCGCCTCTCAGACATCACGGACCCTCATCCGAGCTCAGCAATAGATGTGAGTGGCGTCCGGGTCTTGCCAACTAGCTCAGTTATGAACAGTTCGGATTTCTCACTCTCGCGTAGAGTTGGGTGGGATCGCTAGTTTGGGATACCGTGCCTTCAGCCTTTCCTCCAGTGCATCTAGCATATGCTTTCCAAGAGCCGTGATCGATTCCGCTCCCGAGCCTGCTGCCACGATGCGTCATGCAAGCAACAGGCTTGCGACTGCTGGTAGTTGGAATCTTTGGCCATGACCTGCACCCGTTGGGGATAAATCACGCCATTTGCATGCATTTTGGGGAAATCTGCTAGGGTTCGGGAGCGAAAGAGTAGGTGCGCTTCCGGCGGTATTGGACCACGCCCACCTTTGCGGGGAGCTATTCTGATCGGCCGGTTTCGCTCGATTTACTGTCCAAGCAGGTCCCAATCTTGGGCAAAAAAAGGTTGTCAGAGACCTGGCGGAACATGCTGGAACTTTCCATAATCGTTTTACTGGCGGGCCTTTCGGTCCCATCCACGGTGCAATTTTCTGCTTTTGTTCGCGGTCAGAGAATGGCTGAAATCCGCCATTTTCTGAAGATTCGAGTCCCATGAAAAGACTCGAACCTTTAAACCACATTGAAATGCGGGCTTTTCTGCGGGCCTTCGCAGAAATCATATCGTATATGCTACTGATATAACACAGAAATCGCAATTCTGTGCGAGTCCTCTTCTGGCACCATTTCTTCTCTTGCGGCTGCAGGCACCTGGATACAGATCCCGGTACGCCTTTTGATGCTGCGAACGCTAGGCATTTGAAAGAAATGGCCTCGGGTCTGGGGTGGCTCCTGATTGAGCGGAAGCGCAGCGATCAGCGCTAGCGCGCACAAGTTTTCGCCGCTCTTCCTCCGATTGCTTGTCGATGATCGACAGCCTCGCATGGCTCGCTTATCCATGAAAGCCGGAAGGGTTTTGGAGCGGGGTGGGCATCGATGCGGGCTTCGGAAATGCGCACGGCAATGTTGGTCGCTGTTTCTGGCCTTGCCTGTCTTGCACAAGTGCCGAGCCATGCCGCAGCAAAGCCCACGGCCAAGCTGGCCACGCTCGACAAGGCGCTGTCTGAGGCGATCAACCGCGAAAATGCCAATCCCAACCAGACCAATTTCGATGCCAGCCTGAAAGCTGCCGAAGCCGTCATCGCCGCGGCAGATGGTTTGCCGGCAGGCCCGGATACCGCACCATATCTGGCCCGTGCGCTTGTGTCACGATCAGGATACGCGCGGGAGGCAGGGGACATCGACAAGACCCTGGCCGATGCCGAGCGCGCGCGCGAGGTTATCCTGCCCTATCGCGATCTCGCCCCTGACGCTTACGTGCAGGCGATTGCCCTGGCCGGTGACGTGGCGATCCGGCGGGCGCTGTTCCAACAGGCGGCCGATCGGCTGAGCGAGGGAGCTGCCTATCTGGAGCAGCGGCGCGGAAAGGGGCCGTCATCTTCAGCGCTCGACATGGGCGAATCCAACATCGGTTACACACTTGCCATCGCCTACATGCAGCTCGGGCAGTATGATGCTTCGGTGAAGGCGCAGGAGGCAAGCCTCGCTGCCCGCGTGCGTGGGGTGGGCGAGTTTCATCCTGCGACGATCAGCGCGCGCTACAATCTGGCGTTGCGCCTGTCGCGCGCGGGGCGCCTTGAAGAGGCCGAGGCGATGGCAAGGCTTGCCGCAGAGCAGGTCAAGCAACATGTGCCGCAAACCGATCTGGGGCATGTGCGCGCGGTCGAGACGCTGGCGCTCGTGCTCGCCGGCGGAGGCAAGCGGAGCGAGGCGGTAGAAGTGGCGCGGCACGCGCTGGACATCCGTGTCGCCACCACCGGCACCGGCGATATCAACTTCGCCGCCAGCCTGACAACGCTGGGCGGGCTGCTGGCCGATCTCGGGCGCTACGACGAAGCCGTGAGCGTCCTGACGGGCGCCACGTCGACGCAGGACAAGCTTGGCCCGCTCGCGGCGCCGACCGACCGCCTGCGAGCTCTGACCTTCCTGGGGTTCGCGCAACTCGGTCAGGGCAAAATGGCCGATGCGCGTCGTTCGCTGGATGCAGCCTACGAAATATGGGAAAAGACAAGAGCGGCTGGAGCGGCTGAAACGTTTCTCCCAGCGGTTGCGCTGGCGCGTCTTGATAGCGGCGACGAAGCCGGTGCGGTTGCCGCCGCGACTGCGCACCTTGCGGTCGCCTCAGGCCCCAGAGCACCCGTGCTGGGCAAGGCGCAATCATGCGCGATCGGCGCCCTGCTCGGTGTCGCGACGGGCGAATGCGGAGCAAGTCCGGGCTTTGCGCTTGTTCGCACAGTGACCGACCGGCTCGATGCGAGTGCGGATGGTGAACTCGTGCTGGCAGATCGCCTGTCGCTCGAACTGGCGATGCGGCTGGCGCTGCGTGATGGCGATGGCCAACTGGCCGCCGACGCGTCGCAGGTGCTGGTTGGCTCGAAGGTTGCGCGGGCGACACGGCTTGCCGCGGCACGGGCGGGCACTTCAGACCCCGTTCTGTCGGCGCGCATTCGCACGCTTCAGGACGCCGAACTGGCCTACCGGCGTGCCAACTCGGTCTATCTGCTGCTACTGGGTAATGGCGGTGACGTGCAGTCCGCCCGCTCGGCGCGAGATGTGGCGCTTGCCAAGCTGGAGCGGGAGCGGGCCGGTATCGCCAGCAGCTATCCTGCCTGGGCAGCGCTGACTGCGCGCCAAGGCGTGACCCTCACTGACATCAGGAGCACGCTGGCAAACGATGAGGCGGTCCTCGCGGTGGTTCCGGCGTTGACGTCGGCCTTTGTCCTGCTTGTTTCGCCAGACCGGGCCGTGGTGCAGCGGATGGAGCCTAGTCGCGCGAGCTTTGCTTCGAGCGCGGCTCGGTTGCGTCGCGCACTCGACCAGCGGAGCTTCGATGCGGCAACGTCACACGAACTCTATCGCGCCATTTTTGCAGGCATAGCACCGGATTTGCGCAAGACAGGGGCCTTGCGGATCATCGCTGGCGGTGATGCCGCGGCCATCCCGTTTGCCACCTTGCTGGAGCGTCCGGTCGACAGGATCGATCGCAAGGCGCCGTTTCTTGTCATGCGTTACGCCTTGTCGGCTGGTGCGTCCTTGCAGGCGCGCACGGTTCAGCCGCGGCGTGCGCTGGCGGGTTCGTCGATGCTGGCGTTGGGCGCGCCTACGCCGTTCGGCACCGTCCGCATGGCCGATGCGCAAGCGGCAAGGAAGGGGCCGCTCCTGGCCAGTGCCGTGTTTCGCGGGGGGCAGGCCGATGGGCAATCGCTTGCCTCGCTGCCCGCCTTGCGCTCGGCCGAGGTGGGCGCCGTCTCGCGCAGCGTGGGCAAGGCCACGGTCCTGACCGGCGATCAGGCCAGCGAAGAGCAACTGGCGAAGACCAGGCTGGACCAGTACGGCGTGCTGCTGTTTGCCACGCACGCACTGGTCGCCGGGGAAATGGAAGGCGTGACCGAGCCTGCGCTCGTCCTCGCCCGGCCGGAGCAGGGGGCAAGCAGCGACGGCGTGCTGACCGCGTCGGAAATCGGGACGCTCAGGCTTGATGCCGACTGGGTGATCCTTTCGGCCTGCAATACGGCTGCTGGCGATGGTGAGGCAGCCCCGGCCTATTCCGGCCTCGCACAGGCCTTCCGCTATGCCGGGGCACGAACGCTGATGCTGTCACATTGGCCCGTGCGCGACGATGCCGCGGCGGTACTGGCCGGAACCGTGCTGAAGGAGGCTGCGAAAGGACGAAAGCCGGCGCAGGCGCTACGCACGGCCATGTTGCGCACCATGGTCGATCCGGACCTGCCGGACGCGGCAAACCCGCACGTCTGGGCTCCGTTCGTCGTGTTCGAATAGGTGGGTCAGAGGTTCGCCTTGAACAGGTCGAGCATCCTGCCCCAGGCCCGTTCCGCCTGAGTACGGTCGTAGATCGGGGCGTCGAGAGTGCACCAGCCATGCTGGGCGGGGTAGACTTCGATCTCGGCAGGGCGGCTGGCAGCGTCGGCGGATGCGCGAAGCTGGGTCTTCTCCTTGGGGGCGCGCTCGTCATCGTTCTTGGCGATGGCGAAGAGATAGGCGGCGCGGGTCTTGCCGATCAGGTTGACCGGGCTGTCAGCCTCCGGTCCGACGAGACCGCCACCGTGGAACGACGCCGCCGCGCCGACGCGGGCCGGATTGGCAAAGGCCGTCCGCACGGTGAAGGGGCCGCCCATGCAATAGCCGGCTGAACCGATGCGCTTCTTGGCGTTCACTTCCTTCTGCATGTCGAGCCATGACACGAAGGCCGCAGCGTCGGACGTGGTGCCCGACGGCGTGATCGCGGCGATCATCGGCTTCAGCTTCTTCTGCCCGGCGTCCGAGCGCCACGCCATCAGTGAATCAAGGATCGGGGCGGGGCTGGAGCGGTAGTACTGGTTGACGACCAGCACGGCGTAACCGGCGGCGGCAAGGCGGGTGCCCATGGTCTTGTAGGCATCGCGCAAGCCCGCGATGTCTGGCCACATGATCACGGCAGGGTGCTTGCCTCGCGTGGGGTAGACGAAGAAGGCGTCGGCCTTGCCGTCGGGCGTGTCGATCGTGACCATGCGGCTGGAGGTCGGCGCTTCTGCGGCGGTGACGCAGCCCGGCACCGTGGCAAGCGCGGCGGCACTTGCGCCGAGCCCGGCAAATTCGCGGCGATTGAGGAAGAATGCGGTGTTTTCGGCTTCGGTGATCTCATCGCACATCGCAGATTCTCCAGCTCCCGTCAGCTGAGGAAAGTAGCGCAGCGCATTTCGCGCGCAAGGTGCGATCGGTTTCATTTTTCCCTCTCGCAATCAACGCGACATTTGTTAGTGTTGCTTACAAATTCAGCCTTGTCGAAGAACTCTGGGGAGAGTCGAGCCATGACCGATGTGAATGCCCGCCTTGCCGCGCTCGAAGCGCGCGTGACCGAGCTTGAGGATCTCAACGCGATCCGCCGCCTGCAGTGGGCCTATGGCTATTACATCGACTACAACCGGCCGGAGGAAGTGGCCGGGCTGTTCGCAAAGGACGGCGCGGTCGTGTTCCTGTCAGGCGAATACGTCGGCTACGAAGGGGTGATGCGGCTTTATGGGACGTGGTTCCAGAACCTCTTTACCGGTGGACGGCGCGGGCCGGTGCATGGCCTGCTGCTCGACCATTTCCAGCTGCAGGACGTGATCACCATCTCCGAGGACGGCCAAAGCGCGAAAGGCCGCTTCCGCGGCATCCTTGCAGGCGGCTGGCACGACGACATCCTCAAGGACAAGCCCGAGGGCATGCCGCAGCAGTTCTGGGAAAGCGGGATCTACGAGAACGACTACGTCAAGGAAGACGATGTCTGGAAGATCAAGCGGCTGGACTACATGATGCAGTGGCAGGCCGATTACGAGACGGGCTGGTCAAAGACCGTAGCCCACCTGCAGCCCGCCGCGGTGTGTTTCCCCGAGAACCCGATCGGGCCGGACCGCCTGTTGCCCGATACCGACGTGCGCCAGACCTGGCCGAACCGGCAGGAAGTGGCGATGAGCTTTGCCCACCCGGTGCTGGCCAAGGCCTTCGCCGTCGGCGATTTCACCAAGCTGCAGAAGAAGTGGCCGTAAAAGGAGTCGGGGCGGGTCAACCGCCCCAGCGACCGATGCGCGTAAGGACGGCAGCGGCAACGCGGCGGAAGGCTTCCCGGTCGCGCGCCGGGACCCCCTTGAACAGATCGGCGCCGACGTGGGCCATCGCGGGAATGGTCTGTGCGAACAGTTCCTGCCCCGCAGGCGTGAGCCGTACCGGTTTGCGGCGGCGGTTGCGGCGGTTGGCGCCGGGCTCGACAAGGCCGCGTTGCATGAGCGCGGCGATTGCCCGGCTGACGTTCATCGGCGGCACGCCCATGATCTCGGACAGGTCATGCCCGGCAAGCTCGCCTTCGCCACCGAGCGCAAGAACGATGCGCAAGTCGGTAGTGGTGAGGCCGAGCGGCTCTGCCACGCCTTCGCGCATCGGCGTGCCGATGAAGGTGCCAAGCTTGAGCAGGTCGACAAGCAAGGCGACATCGCCATCGAGCAGCGCGGCGTTGGCAGCGGGAACTGGTGCGGGCGGCGTGTCCATCGGCCGCCTGTATTGCCCGGTTCCCGGGCTTCGGCAAGTGCCGAAGTGTGCCCGAACTGCATCACCCGGCGAAGTCTGGAACAGTCGCAAATGTTAGGCTTGCAAAGCGCTAATTAGTATGTCTTACTAACAAACAGCAACCGGTTCCGGAGAGAACCATACAGGAGAGGGGATATGGCTCAAGTCCATCGTACCACGTCACACGTGCGCCTGCTTGCGGCAGGCAGCCTGGCTGCACTTTCGCTCGGGCTGGCCACGCCCGCCATGGCCCAGCAGGCCCAGGCGCAAGACCAGGCCCAAGCGGATGAGAACACTCCGGAATCAGCGCGCGAGATCGTCGTGACCGCGCAGTTCCGCGAGCAGCGCCTGCAGGATACGCCGCTGTCGATCACCGCTGTTGACGCAACATTGCTCGCCTCGCGCAACCAGACCGACATCGCCCAGATCGCGCAGCAGGCGCCCAACGTTCAGCTCAACGCCATGGGCGGCGCCTATGGTTCCTCGCTGGGAGCAGCCATTCGCGGCGTCGGTCAGTTCGACTTCAACCCCGCCTACGAACCGGGCGTCGGCATGTATGTGGACGATGTCTACTATGCGACGCTGACCGGCTCGATCTTCGACCTGCTTGACCTTGAGCGCGTCGAAGTCCTGCGCGGTCCGCAGGGCACGCTGACCGGCCGCAACGCCATCGGCGGCGCGATCAAGCTGTTCTCGAAGAAGCCTACCGACGAGAATTCTGGCATGGTCGAGGCTGTCTACGGCAGCCGCAACCGCGTCGATATCCGTGGCAGCGCCAACTTCATCCTCGCGCAGGACCTCTATGCCCGCGTTTCGGGCGTGTACAAGCGTCAGAACGGCTATGTCGACCAGATCGACTATGGCTGCGCCAAGCCCGGCAACCCGCAGGGCATCAGCGCGCGTCCCGGCTCCGGGCAGGACTGCGTGATCGATAAGCTGGGTGAAAAGGGCTATGCCGGTCTGCGCGGATCACTGCGCTACAATCCGGGCGACAACTTCGATCTCGTCATCATCGGTGACTACACGCATGAAGAGCGCACCAACGCTGCGGAAGTGATTTCGCTGATCAACCCTGCGCGCATCACCAACGCCTATGCCTGCGGTCGCTTCTGCACTTATGCGAACTTCTATGCCCCTCCGGGCGGCTTCGTCAGCCAGGGCTACGAAATGCCGAACCGCCTCAAGTTCGACGGCTATGGCTTCTCGGCCAACATGACCATCGGGCTGAGCGATTCTCTCAACGTCCAGTCGATCACCGCCTATCGCAACTATCGCCAGAAGTGGGGTACCGACGACGACTTCACGCCGGACCTCGCCATTGCGGGCCAGGGCTACAACGACCTCAAGTTCTGGTTCTTCAGCCAGGAGCTGCGCGTCAACGGAAAGATCGGTGACAATATCGACTTCACCGTCGGCGGCTTCTATTCCGACCAGCGCTCGGTCTATTTCACCCGCCAGGATATCCGCTACATCGCACCGGGCCTGAACTTCCAGTTCCTCGGCAACGATCCGGTCAATGCCGACAGCAAGGCCGTGTTCGGCACGGTCATCGCCCGCCCCATCGAGGGGCTGACCGTGACCGGCGGTCTGCGCTACACCGAGGAAGCCAAGGACTACACCTTCGTCCGCAAGAACTATGACGGCACGCGCTCGATCTTCCTCGGCGCGCTCGATGGCGTGACGGCGACCTTCAAGGGTGATCGCGTAGACTGGCGCGTTTCGGCCGACTACCGCTTCAGCCCCGAGGTGCTGGCCTACGTGACCGTAGGCACCGGCTTCAAGGGCGGTGGCGTGACTGCCCGTCCGTTCGACGCCGCTCAGGCATTGAACGGCAGCTTCGATCCGGAAACGGTGACCGCCTATGAAGCGGGCCTGAAGACCGACCTGTTCGACCGTCGCCTGCGCCTGAACATCGCCGGGTTCATCAACGACTACAACGACATCCAGCTGCCGCTGATCAGTTGCGCGTCGCTGGGTTCGAACGCGCCGTGCGGTGCGCGCCAGAATGCGGGCAACGGCCAGATCAAGGGCTTCGAGCTTGAAATGCAGGCTTCGCCGATCGAAGGCCTGGATATTGATGCCTCGCTCAGCCACCTGACCGGCAAGTACAAGAACATCGACCCGCGCGTTGGCAACGCGATCCTGCTGACCGATCCGATCGTGACGCCGAACTGGAAGTACAGCTTCGGCATCCAGTATCGCGCCGACCTCGGCAGCGCGGGTTCGCTCACGCCGCGCTTCGACTTCGCGCACACCGGCAAGACCAGCGCCGGTCGCATCGCGGCAGGCCTGCCGATCGAATACTTCAACGCCTATGACATCGGCAACGCCCGCCTGACCTGGCGGAACGAGGCTGAGGACCTGTCGATCTCGATGGAAGTGCAGAACGTGTTCAATGAATACTACACGCCCTTCCGCTTCGCTGCGGTCTATGCCTTCACCGGCACGGCCTACAGCCAGGTCGGGCGTCCGCGCGAATGGGCGGTCACGGTGCAGAAGCGCTTTTGATCGGATGCATGTTCATGAGGGACGGGGCGGTCAGCAATGGCCGCCCTTTTCTTTTCAGCTTGGCACCCACCATATCAAATGTTAGCGTTTGGGTGTGAGCCGAATCCGGCCGCCAAGGGGAGAGATACCGTGCTGACGCGCGAGGCCTACGATCGCTATGTCCGCGCGTTCAACGCGAAGGACTATGATGCGGTCGCCGATTTCTATGTCGATCCGCCGCTGATGACGTTTTTCGGCGTGGAAATCCGTTCGCGCCAGGCGCTCAAGGATTTCTACGAATTCCTGCACCACCATGTCACGGAAAGTGTGACCGTTCTGAACTTCGCCTGCTCCGATACGCTGACGGCCATCGATGCGGTCATCCGGGTAGAGGGGGTGAATGACCTGACCCGCGACGCGCTCGACGCGCGCGGGCTGCACGGCTTCTTCCCGATCGCGGTGGGCGAAGTGCAGGAAATGCGGCAGTTCATCTTCTACACGATCAAGGACGGCCTGATCGAGCGCGTGGAATGCGCGTTGGCGCAGGCGTGAGAGGACACCAGGCCATGACTCCCGAAGGCGTTAACGTCGCCCATCCCGACAAGCTCTTCATCGGCGGCCGGTGGGTGGCCGCCCACTCCGGGCGGATGATTGACCTCATCTCGCCCAATACCGAGCAAGTCGTAGGCCGCGTGGCCGAGGCGGACGCAGCGGACATGGACGCGGCGGTAGCCGCGGCGCGCGAGGCATTCGACAACGGCCCGTGGCCAACAACGCCGCCGGCAGAGCGCATCGCTGCCTTCCGTCGCATGGTTGCCCACCTTGAAACACGGGTGCCGGAACTGGCCCGGGCGTGGACAGCGCAGATGGGCGGGCTCGCCTCGTTTGCCGGGCCGATGCATGGCGGCAGCGTAATGGCGCTCGGCCAGATCGCCGGGTTTGCCGAACAGTTCGAATTCGTGGAACGCCGCCCGAGCATGGCCGCGGATACGGCGCTCATCGCTTATGAACCGGTAGGTGTGGTCGCGGCGATTGCGCCGTGGAACGGCCCGTTCGGGATCATGGCCAACAAGGTCGCCTATGCGCTGCTGACGGGCTGCACGGTGATCATGAAGCCATCGCCGGAAACGCCGCTCGAGGCCTATATCATCGCCGAGGCGGCGCAGGCGGCGGGCATTCCGGCAGGCGTGGTGAACCTCGTCACCGGACACCGTGAGGCGAGCGACCATCTCGTCTGCAACGAGGGCGTCGACAAGGTCAGCTTCACCGGTAGCACCGTTGCCGGCAAGCGCATCGCCAGCGTCTGCGGGGCGCGGATGGCGCGATGCACGCTGGAGCTGGGCGGCAAGTCCGCGGCTATCGTGCGCGATGATTTCCCGATCGATGCTGCCGCGAAGATGTTGGCAGGCACAATCACGATGATGAGCGGGCAGGTCTGCGCCATGCTCAGCCGGGTGATCGTGCCACGCCACCGCCATGACGAACTGGCCGAAGCCATCGCCGCAGAAATGCGGCAGGTCCGGATTGGCCATTCCGATGACCCCGAAACCCAGCTTGGCCCGGTGGCGATGAAACGCCAGCTCGAACGCATCGAGATGTACATCGAGGAGGGCAGGGCCAGCGCCGATCTCGTCACCGGTGGCGGACGTCCGGCGCATCTCAACCGCGGCTATTTCATCGAACCGACCTTGTTCGCCAACGTGAAGAACGAAAGCCGGATCGCGCAGGAGGAGATCTTCGGCCCGGTCCTCAGCCTGATCCCGGTCGAGGACGAGGAAGACGCGATCCGCACTGCCAATGCCAGCGCCTATGGCCTCAATGGTTCGGTGCTAACGACAGACGCCGACGCCGCCTACCGCATCGCCCGGCGCGTACGCACCGGCGGCTTCGGGCAGAACGGCTTGCGCATGGACTTCGGCCTGCCGTTCGGCGGGTTCAAGCAATCGGGCATTGGCCGCGAAGGTGGCCTGGAAGGCCTGTTTCCCTACCTCGAGATGAAGACGATCCTGATCGACGCAATGCCGTCGGCACTTTGAAGGACAAGCGCATGAGCGGACACATTGCCGGCAAGTCGATCGTCATTACCGGCGCAGGTGGAGGCTTTGGCAGCCTGGTGGCGCGCAAGGCGGCGGGGATGGGGGCCAGCGTCACGCTGGGCGACATCGACCTTGCTGCTGCCCAAGGCGTGGCCGATGCCATCCTTGCAGAAGGCGGCAAGGCGCAGGCAGTGGCTGTCGACGTGCGTGACCTGGCGCAGGTCAAGGCATTGGTCGCCGCTTCGCTCGATGCGTACGGCGCGGTGGACGTGATGATCAACAACGCCGGGATCATGCCGCTGGCTTTCTTCTCGGACCACGAAGCGGCTTATCCCGCCTGGGAGCGCTGCATCGACATCAACATCAAGGGTGTGCTGAACGGCATGGTCGCCGCCTACGATCCGATGATCGCGGCAGGACGCGGGCAGATCGTCAACATCTCGTCGATCTACGGCAATTTCCCGGTGATAGGCGCGGCGGTCTATGGCGCGTCGAAATCGGCGGTGAACTTCCTTTCGGAATCGCTGCGAGTGGAAAGCCGCGGACGGATCAAGGTGACCACGATCAAGCCGACCGGTGTGCCGACAACCGGCCTTTCCGGCACTGTGGTCAACCAGGCCGCCGGCATTGGCATCGTTGCGCACAACATGCCGGATTTCATGGATATGGTCGGTCAGATGGCGCAAGGCACGTTCCCGGCGGAGCGGCTCGATCCCGAAGCCATCGACTATGCCAGCCTTGCACCCGAACATATCGCCGATGCCGTGATCCACGCGATCGACCAGCCTTGGGGCGTCTCGATTTCCGAAGTGACTGTCCGGGCGGCCGGAGACCACTTCGTTCTGTGAGGCGCGCGATCGCTCGTCGCGTCAGTTGTATTGCACCATCACCGTCATGGTGCCTGTCAGCGTACCGAGCGCCGAGGAGCCCGTCAGCGGCACGGAACCTCCCACACTGACATCGACCGTACCGACCGAGCCGGTTGCACCGCTCAACACTTGCGCGCCGCCCCCGCTATTGGTCAATGTGGCCGTGACCGAGCCGCCGCTGCCTGACAACGTCATCGTCGTCGGCACCGAAACGGTTACCGCCTGACCGCCTTCCCCGCTCACCGTGAACTGTGCCGCCGTCGCAGCGGGCGACGGAAAGCGGCGGACATTGGTCCCGGTGACCGAAACAATGCCGTCGGGCGTCAGCGTAACAGTCCCCGAACCGCTGGTGGGCCGCGTGACCGAGCCGAACTGCAGGTCCTGTGTCTTGGCAATGCTGACAGGGCGGATGACCTTGGCAATGATGTTGCCGACAAGCGAATCCGATCCCCCGCCCGTCGCGCGCTGTGCGGTGATCAGGTAGGAACTGGTCGCGCTCCCTGTCGGATCGGCAGAGTCGTTGCCGTCTACGGGCAGGTCAAAGCCGATCAGGAACGTGCGTGATGATCTGCGCGGAATGGGGGCCAGATTGATCACGATATAGCTCCCCGCGCTGTAGGCTGAGGTAACCGTGGCGGTGCCGTTGGCAATGCTGATCGCGGTGATGTATCCGACGCGCCCCGTAGGCGATCCGGCCAGTGCCAGCGTGACCTGAACATTCGTGGTATTGCACGCAAAGGTATTGCTGCACGAAATCGTGACCTCGGCGTTTGCGGACGTGTTTGACAGCCGCACCCCCGAGCCGGAGACCACCGTGACCGATCCGGATGTGGCGCTGGACCGCAGTACCGTCTGACCGGACGCGGCAGAGACGATATCGCCGAAGTTGGCATCAGTGATCGTGTCGACCGTGTAGCTCTGGGCATGCGCTGCCGAAATCGGCACGAACGGCAACAAGACGATGCACAGCGCGGTCAGCAGCAAGCGGATCATCAGCGTTTCACCATCTGTACGTGTTCGTTGAACGCGACTTCACCGTTGACATCAACCACCCGTCCATCGGCACCCACTATTGCAAACAACGGCTCTTTCAACCGCATGCCGAGGCGGGCGGCCTGGTCGGCGTCGATCTCGATTGCATACTTGCCCGGCTTCACTGCGTCGAACACTACGGTGCCATCGAACTCGGTCATGCCGGATGCGACATCGCCCTTGGACGAAACGAGCCGCACCTTGACCGCCGACAGGCCGCTCAACGCGCCATCGCGGCCGCGGAAGCGGATGCGCGTGACCAGCTCGGACGTGGGCACCAGCGGAAAGTCGATCCGCGCAACTCCCCCTGCACGTGCGGCAAACGTGATGTTCTGCGGCGGAGGCGCCACGAAGACGGTATCGGTGCCCGAGATATCGGCGCGCAGCGAAGTCATGTTGCCATCGCCCAGGCCGGTCACGAACGCCCGGCCCTGCCCGTCGGTCACGGTCTTCAGCCCGCCACCTTGCACCACCACGCCGGGCACCGCTTCCTCGCCCTGATCGCGCCGACCGTTGGCATTGGCGTCGATGAACGCGAGGAGCGCAGCGCTTGCCCCGTTGGCAGGACCTGGAGGTGTAACGCGATAGCGGCCCTTCAGCGGGTCCCGCGCTATCCCGAAGTTGAGCTGGACGCCCACTCGCCAGCGGTTCTGGCTCGTTGACCAGTCGCCGCCCAATGTTGCCGTCGCCATGGGCAAGCGGGCCGTAAAGCCCGCCTGCAATGCCGTATCGCGCCCAGCAAAGTTGCGGGTCGCGCCAAGGCGCAGGCTGTAGCGATCGCCAATTGCGCGGTCAGCTGCAAAGCCCAGCGTTTCCAGCCGCGTGCCGGGCTTGATTCCGAAATCGGCAGTGGCGCGAAGCTGCCACTCGTAGTCGATCAAGCGCATTGCGCCGAGATTGGCGTTGATCCGAGTGTCGGAAAAGCCGCCCTGCGTGCGGTGGCTGTAGTCGGCACCGATGGCGAACAGGGTCTGCCCCACATTCGCCGTGGTGCGTGCCCGGGCCGAGAGGGTCTGGCTGCCGTCGACGAACTCGGCGCGGTCGAACCGACCGGAGACCGGCAGGCCAAGCGAGCCCGGCAGCGGCACAGCAAGGTCGAAGACCACTTCGCTGTAGCGGCGCATCGGGCGCGACGGATCGAAAGCGGTATTGGCTTCGTCGGCAAAACCCCCGCCGTACTCGACATGGCGGCCAAGGAAGCTCACGCCGGCGATGCGTCCGGCAAGGCCTAGCGAAATTGCACGCCCGCCTGCGAAGTCGCTGGCAAGGTCGGTCTGCACTGCAAGCCCCAGCAGCGAGTTGCGCGTGCCGATCGAACCGATGACGTGTGAACTGCCGCCAAAGTCGGTGAAGCGCGATAGGCCAGCCGCAAAGGTCAGGTGCTCGCTTATGCCGTGGGCGATGTTGAAGGTGGCGCGCAGATCGCCCTTGCCCTTGGCAAAGCCGCTGAGGTTCGCATCAGACAGGTCGATTACGGTCCGGTCCTGCGAGACGATGCCGAGATCGACAGTGGTCTTGCCCGCCGCAAGCTGGCCGCCACCCACGTTGATCACGCGGGTGCGTTCGATGCGTTCTCCGCGCGGACCGTAAAGCACGACGCGCAGGGCGTTTCGGCCGCGCACCAGCGGGATATCGTTGAATTCATAGCGTCCCTGCACCCCCGCACCGCGCTGGGCAGAGCGCAGGATGTCGTTGACGTAGAGCTCGGCATCGTATCCCAGCGGCAGTTCTCCGCGCAGGTTGATGCGCTGGAACACGCTCGCCTCGTCAAGGCGCGAGGAGGAGAATGCGAAACCCGCCCCGCCAAGGCTGCGCGCGCCGATGACCTGCGGCGGCGTGAAGACATCGCCCAGCGCGGCCGAAGTGCCGCCGAGCGAGCCGAGCAGCCGGCCTTCTTCGGACCGGCGCGTGAAGGCGAGGCGGGCCGAAACCGGATCGCCGTGATCGTCGGTGGCGATCCAGGCGTTGAAGCCGGCTTTCAGCAGATCGCCCGCAACCCGCCCCTCGAACCGCGTGACTGCACGGCCGCCGCCGTTGACGCCTTCGCTGTTGTAGCCAAGCTCGGTCGTGAAATCGAAAGCGGGGGCGCTGGCCCAGCGGTACGGCGTTGCCACGCGCATCGCATCGTCCTGCGTCTCGGGCTGGCCGGCCAGACCTGCCATGCGAGCCAGGCGTTCGCGCTGTGCCTGTAAGGGAAGCTTTTCCGTGGCCTCGAGTGTGAGGATCATTTCGTCGGCGATGGACGTGATCTTCAGCGGCAGCAGCTTGGCCACCAGAGAGGCTCGCAGGTAGATGTCGGTTTCGGAGACGAGGCTGTCGGGCGGAATCAGCGCGACAACCTTGCCGCCAATCAGAGCCTGGCCTGACCTCAGGTCGATGGTGATCGGACGCTGACCTTCGCCGATACGCCCCGATGCGACACGGTTTGCAACATCGATATCAAGCGGAAGTTCGAGAAGGCGGGTCAGCTCGCCAAGCGGCAGCAGCGGGTCTGCGGGATCGCCATAGGCTGTCAAAGCCTCGCTGATCGTGGTGCCGTCAAGCTGCACGGAAAACAGCAGGAGGTCCTCGTTCGCAGCCTGCGTCGTGCCGAGCGCAGACGACCCGACCACCGGATCGGGGGCCTGCACGGGCGCAGCCGGTCCCGCTGGCGCGCTGCTGTTGGCAGCGGCCAGGGCCAGAATGGCCAGCGTTGCGGTCATTTCAGGGGGCGGTGTAGCTTCCGCTGGCGATCTCGACCGGCTTCTTCCCGTCGTCGGCGCTGTAGGTGGCGGTCACCACTTCGCCGCGCTTGAGCGGGCGGAGCAGAGGCACGAGGGCCTGGCGCTCGTCAGCTTCCGGGTAGACTGCGATGCCTCGCGCCACGCCGACAACTTCCTTGGCCGTGCGCAGTTCGAGATTGCCGTAAAGCGAAGTCGTGCCCTTGCGCTGCAAGGTGAGTGCAAGTGCAGGGCCATCGCGCGTGGTGGCGGGCGTTATCGCGCCAATTCCGCCGGTTGCATCGGGCGTGCCGCCCCGCACGATCAGCGGGATCGAGATGCCGAAGACCGACTGAATGCGAAGAACCAGCTCGCCCTTTTCGGCGGCGGCGGCCTGTTCGGCGGTCAGCCCCGCATCGGCGGGCGGCACCGTGGTGACGGTAAGGTGGGTGCGGTACTCCGCAGTCGTGCCGGTGTCGGCCAAGGTGGCACGAACGCGGACCGTCTTGCCTTGGCCCGGCGGCAGGATCAGGCGGCTGGGCGCGGCGAGCACGAAAGGCTTGGCCGATCGCACTTTCGCGCCAAGTCCCTCGGCTCCACGTTCTGCGAGGCGGCTGATCGGCACGATCTCGCCAGAGGGCAGCATGGCATTGTCGACCAGCGCCACGTCAACCGTCACCGGGGTGGTGCCCTGGTTGAATACGTAGACCGCTTCGGTGCGCTTGGTGGAATCGAAGATCACGCGGCGGGGCGTAATGTTGATGTTGGCCGCGGCCGCCTGGACCGGGACGGTCACCTGGGTGTCCTGCGCCTTGGGCGCGGTAATCGGCAGCGGTGCCTGTTGTGCAGCCGCCATTGCAGGCGCCAGCAAGGTCAGGAGGCCCGGCATGATCAGGAGGTTGCGCTTCATGGCTCTATGACCCTCAGTTGAATTGCGCGAGGAACAGGATGGAACGGTCGGCTGGAACACTGCCGCGTATTGCGCCGCGCAGGCGTGCGTCGGATGATGCCGGTTGCAGCAGATCGATGCGGTAGACGCCGCTCGCCATGACCAGAACGCCGCTGGCCTCACGGGGCATGCCCTTCTGGCCCGGCTTGCGCGGTGACATCAGCACCGAGACCGAGTCTCCCGCATCGCCATTGAGGAACACCGCGGAAACGGCGTCGCTCAGGATGTCGAACGAGAATCCGGCGCCAACCGGTTCGAGGATGACCACGGCCGCCTCTGCCGATGCGGGTGCGGTGGCAGCATGGGCAACCGTTGGCGAGGCCATGGTCGCGCAAGCAGCGAGGAGCGCCTTGGCAATCTGCCCGGTGCAACCCTTCGATCCCGCGTCCATGGCTTGTCCCTCTCTCGCCGACGGTTGCCGTCTGCCTCGGGAAGTTGCCGCGCAGTTGCGGCAATGCTCCCCTGAAGTTCCATCACTGATAGGTGACAGTTACCGTGAAGTTGCCGGTGTAGGCACCTGAAGCCTGGGTGTCGGGCAGGCTGAACGACCCGCCGACGTTGAGCGTGGCCGATCCAGCGGCGGCCAGTGCGCCCGAAAGCGTCACCGTGTTGCCGAAGTCGGGCAGCAGCGTCACCGGAATGGTGTTGGTGCCGCTGGTCAGGTTCACCGTTGCCGGGATCGAGGTGGTGACGGATTGGCCACCTTCGCCATCGACAGTGAACTGGGCGCGGCTGGTCGTGCTGGCGAGCGCCACGGCGCCGCTGGCGGCAACAACCGAGTTGCCGGTGTTGGCGAGCGTGACCGTACCGGTGCCGCCCGTGCGGGGGCGCACGATGCGACCGAAGGCAAGGTCGCTGTTCTTGGTGATCGTCAGCGGACGGACGATGGTGACCGACCCCGTTGCAGTGGCACTGCTGGTATTTGCGGCGCTCTGGGCGAAGGCAGAACCTCCGGCCAGAAGCCCGGCGGCGATTGCCGCGCTGGCAAGCAACTTCTTCATCTCAATTCCCCTATCCAACACTCCGGAGCTACCGGAGTTGTCCCGAGAAGGATCGTGCCGGATGTTGCACAAACCTTTGCCGGCGAACTGGCCGGACAAGGGGATTTCCTAGGTAGAGCGCCCTAAGCAATGGTTAATTCTGACCGGCCTCAGGCGGGGCCTGAGTTGGCGGTCGTTTACCAACATAAAAATGGAAATTCGTTTATATTCAGCGGCATCTGCGGGATTTTAGCGCGATGCAAGGGCAAGTTTAACAGGATTTAATGTTGTGACTTGGGGGCTTTGCCCAGATGGTCGTTAACTAAAGTGATTAATGGCTCATCCCGTCCGCCAAGGTTGCTGGATAATCTACGGCAGGGCTCCTTGGCCCTGATGAGGACGTGACGGGTCGATGCGGCGTGCCGGCAGGATCGGATGGGGTTCTGGAAGCGGATGCCGGTTCGACCGTCTGAACGGGATCACGGCTTCATCGCCGGATTACCGGCGTAATGCTTGCGGGCCTTGTGCCCAGCAGGATGTGGACCCGGCGCCCGCAGGGGCAGGCGCCGGTCCGGAACGGATCAGCCGTTCAGCTTGTCCTTGACCGCCTTGGCAGCCGAGAAGGTCAGCTTGTTCGAAGCTGCGATCTGGATGGTGGCGCCGGTCGAGGGGTTACGGCCTTCACGGGCCGGGGTGTTCTTGACCTTGAACTTGCCGAAGCCGTTCAGCGAGACTTCCTCGCCCTTCGCGGCTG
This sequence comes from Novosphingobium sp. BL-A-41-Hi4B-X5A, assembly GCF_055521705.1. NCBI lineage: Bacteria > Pseudomonadati > Pseudomonadota > Alphaproteobacteria > Sphingomonadales > Sphingomonadaceae > Novosphingobium > Novosphingobium sp. BL-A-41-Hi4B-X5A. Next base: position 2,770,601 of record NZ_CM145500.1, read on the forward strand.
CGTCGGCGATCGCGGCAAACACGCCATCGACGACCTTGCGGGCGTCTGCCTTCGAAAGGCCGTGGCTTGCTGCGATGGTATCTGCGAGGTCGCTGTTGTTCATTGTCCTGATGTCCTCTGCTGGAAAGGGACGGCACGGCTAACGCAAGCAGAACCGCGAAAGCCATGGCCTGCAGCCGTCTTTCCACCGAATTTCGCGCGCTACCAGTGATTTTGCGGCGATTTTGGACTTGCACTGCGACGAATCGGAGATTTCGAGGAACTTCAAGGCCAGTTGTAACTTTGTGTCGCAGCTTTTGCACTTGCCCATCAAGGGGCGTGCGCCAAGGCAGCAATCTGCTAGACACGGGCCGGAAACGCATCTCGCACTTGCAGCACGGATGGCGCCGCGCAGGGCGTGATTCGCGATTTTGCTGTGGCCGGTGCGATGGAACGATCGAGATTTCGAGAGAGACTGTCCTTGTCGTCGACCAACCGCTTTGTATTTGCCCTGCCTATCGTTGTTGCCTCGGCGTTGGCGCTCTCGGCCTGCGGTTCTGCCGACGCGCAGAAGGAAAAGCCGACGCCGGTCGTCGGTGTCATGGTGGCAAGAACCGAGCCGGTCGAACTGACGACGGAACTATCCGGTCGTACGGAAGCTTCGGAGATCGCCGAAGTGCGCCCGCAAGTGGCTGGGCTCGTAACCGCGAGGCTGTTCCAGGAAGGCTCCTTCGTGCGGGCCGGGCAGCCACTCTACCAGATCGATTCCCGGCTCTATGCCGCCAGCCAGGCGCAGGCCTCGGCGTCATTGGCCGCCGCGCAGGCGACGGTGGAGGCCAACCGCCTCAAGGCCGAACGCTTTGCCCTTCTGGCGGAGCAGGGCGGGGTAAGCCGGCAGGAAGCGGCAGATGCCCGCGCGGCCTACAACCAGTCACGCGCGGCAGTGGGACAGGCGCGGGCCGCACTTTCATCGGCTCAGGTCAACCTCGGCTTCACCCGCGTCACCTCGCCGATCAGCGGACGCATCGGCATCTCGATGGTCACGAAGGGCGCTTTGGTGACGAACGCCCAGGCCACACCCATGGCCAAAGTGCAGCGGCTCGATCCGATGTACGTCAACATCAAGCAGTCGGGGGCTGACTTCATTGCGCTGCGTCGCGCGATCGAAAGCGGCAAGCTCGTTGCCGGAGCGGCACCGGTAACCGTTATTCTGCCCGATGGCAGCACCTATCCGGTGGCAGGCAAGCTCAATCCGGCTGACATCGACGTCGATCCCGAAACCGGGACGATCACCGTGCGCGCCGTCCTGCCCAATCCCAAGGGGGACCTCTTGCCGGGCCTTTTCGTGCGTGCCCGGGTGGGGCAGGGCACGGTGCCCAACGGCATACTCGTGCCTCAGGCCGCCGTCAGCCGCGATCCGCGTGGCCGGGCCAGCGTGCTTGTCGCCAATGCCAAGGACGAGCTTGAGAAGCGCGATGTCGTTGCCGACAATCCGGTTGGGCAGAACTGGCTGGTCACATCAGGATTGAAGCCGGGCGACCGGGTGGTGGTCGAAGGTCTGATCAGTGCCCGCGAAGGGCAGAAGGTCAAGGTGGTGCCGGCTGGTTCGAAGCCTGAAGCCCAAGGGCCAGCGGCATCCGAAAAGAGCGGCGGGAACTGATCGCGGATGATTTCCCGGTTCTTCGCCTATCGCCCGATCTTCGCGTGGGTTCTGGCCATCGTCATCATGGCCGCCGGCTTGCTGGCACTGCGCACCATGGGCGTGGAGCAATATCCCGATATCGCGCCGCCAACGGTCTCGATCAACGCGACGTACGGCGGCGCCGACGCCTCGACGGTCGAGAATTCGGTCACCCAGGTCCTCGAGCAGCAGCTCAAGGGCCTCGACGGGATGCTGTACTTCAGTTCGACCTCGTCGAACGGTTCGGCAAACATCACCGTCACCTTCGACAAGGGTACCGATCCCGATACCGCGCAAGTCCAGGTCCAGAACGCGATCTCGCGCGCCGTGAGCCGACTGCCAGCGGTGGTCCAGCAGCAGGGCGTCAACGTCAACAAGGCGCAGTCCGATCAGCTGATGGTCGTCTCGATCTACGACAAGACGGGCCGCGCGACCAATTCCGACATCTCCGATTACCTTACCACGCACTTCCAGGACCCAATCTCGCGCGTGGAAGGCGTCGGCAGCACGAACGTCTTCGGCGGCTCCTTCGCCATGCGGGTCTGGCTCGATCCCTTGCGGCTGGCGGCGGTGCAGTTGATGCCGTCCGACGTAACAGCGGCGCTTCAGGCGCAGAACACGCAAGTTGCCGCAGGCGAAATTGGCGCCAATCCTGCGCCGGAAGGGCAGCGGCTCAATGCCACGGTCACCGCGCGCTCGCGCCTTGAAACGCCGGAGCAGTTTGCGAATGTGGTCGTGAAGACCAATGTCGATGGCTCAGTGGTAAAGCTCAAGGACGTCGCCCGGGTCGAACTGGGTGAGGAAAGCTACGGCGCGCTCAGCCGGTTCAACGGCATGCCCGCCACCGGCCTTTCGATCAGCCTCGCCTCAGGCGCCAATGCCACCCGCACCGCCGATCTGGTCAAGGCCAGAGTGGAGGAACTCTCGGCCGACCTGCCCGAAGGCTATGCCGTTGCCTATCCGCGCGACAGCTCGATCTTCGTCAAGCTTTCGATCGAGGAAGTCGTCTGGTCGCTCTTCGAAGCAATCGCGCTGGTCGTGGTGGTGATGTTCGTGTTCCTGCAGAACTGGCGCGCCACCCTGATCCCGGCAATTGCCGTTCCGGTCGTCCTGCTCGGCACTTTTGGCGTGCTCTTCCTGTTCGGTTACACGATCAACACCTTGACGATGTTCGGCGTGGTTCTGGCCATCGGCCTGCTGGTGGACGACGCCATCGTCGTCGTCGAGAATGTCGAGCGCGTGATGCACGAGGAAAAGCTTGGTCCGCTCGAGGCGACGGTCAAGTCGATGGAGGAGATCACCTCGGCGCTGATCGGGATCACGCTGGTGCTGACCGCCGTGTTCGTGCCCATGGCGTTCTTCGGCGGATCGACCGGCGCGATCTACCGCCAGTTCTCGGTCACTATCGTCTCGGCCATGACGCTTTCGGTGCTGGTGGCGCTGGTGTTCACGCCAGCCTTGTGCGCCACGCTGCTGAAGCCCATGGCAGATCACGAAAGGCCCAAGGGGCGCTTCTTCAGCGCGTTCAATTCGGGCTATTCCGGTCTTGAAGGGCGCTATCGCAAGCGGCTGGCCCGGGTCGTCGCGCGTCCTCGCGCCTGGATGATTGCCTTCATCGGCATCACCATCGCGATGGTGGTGCTCTATGTGCAGCTGCCGACCAGCTTCCTGCCCGATGAAGATCAGGGCAACATCTCGATCAGCTACCAGCTGCCGGTTGGCTCGACCTCGGAGCAGACCCGTGCCGTGGCGATGGGCATTTCGGATTACATCCGCAAGGCCGAGGCCGACAACATAAAGGCGGTTTTCGTGGTCATGGGCCGCGGACAGTCCGGATCAGCGCAGAATGCCGGGCAAGGCTTTATCCTGCTGAAGGACTGGTCCGAGCGAAAGGGTGCCGACAGGTCCGCCTCGGCCATCGCCGAACGGCTCAACGCCTACTTCCGCAAATCCCGTGATGCGCAGATCTTCATCCTCAATCCGCCGCCGATCCGGGGCCTTGGCAGCTCATCGGGCTTCGAAATGTGGTTGCAGGATGCGGCCGGCGCAGGCCGCGAGGCGCTTACCGCAGCGCGCCGCCAGCTGACCAAGCTGGCAGGCGAAGATTCGCGCATGGCGCAAGTCCGGTTCAGCGGCCTTGAGGACACGCCGCAACTGAAAGTGGACATCGATGACGATGCGCTGACCGCTTTCCAGATTGCGCCAGCCAGCGCCAACTCGACGCTGTCGATCGCCTGGGGCGGGCTCTACGTGAACGACTTTGTCGATCGCGGCAGGGTCAAGCGTGTCTACGTGCAGGGCGATGCGCCCTATCGCGCCAAGCCGGCAGACCTTGGCCAATGGTTCGTACGCAGCAACAACGGCGAGATGGCGCCGTTCTCGGCCTTCGCTTCAACCCGCTGGACACAAGGGCCGGTGCGGCTTGACCGCTTCAACGGCATTGCTGCCCAGCAGCTTCAGGGCAGCGGCGCGCCGGGGGTGAGTTCGGGCGATGCGATGAAGATCATGGAGGAAAACGTCGGCAAGCTCGACGGCAACTTCACCCCGGCGTGGAGCGGCCTGTCCTATCAGGAGCGCGCGGCATCAAGCCAGTCGGTGCTGCTCTATGCGGCTTCGATCTTCTTTATCTTCCTGTGCCTCGCCGCGCTTTACGAAAGCTGGTCGGTGCCGGTGGCAGTGCTGCTTGTCATCCCGCTGGGAATTGTCGGCGCGGTGCTGGCGGTTACGCTGCGCGGCTTCGACAACGACATCTATTTCCAGGTGGCCCTGCTGACGACGATCGGCTTGTCCGCCAAGAACGCGATCCTCATCGTGGAGTTTGCCGAGTTCGCCATGGCCCGAGGCGCCAGCGCCATCGACGCTGCGCTGGAAGGGGCGCGTCTGCGCCTGCGGCCGATCATCATGACCAGCGTGGCCTTCATCGCCGGCGTCATTCCGCTGGCACTCGCCGATGGCGCGGGCGCGAATGGGCGGCAGGCGATCGGCACCGGCGTGATGGGGGGGATGATCTCGGCAACCGTGCTGGCGATCTTCCTTGTGCCGGTGTTCTTCGTGGTGGTTAAGGGCTGGGTCGCTGGCCGCAAGAACCGGCGTAGGCCTCTTGCTGCAGGAGAACCGGCATGAAGCGGCGGGTCGCATTGGTGGCGCTGCCTGCGCTGGCATTGAGCGCATGCAATTTCGCGCCGAGGTACGTGCAGCCCACGCCGCCAGTGCCGCAGTCCCTGCCTCAGGGCGGGGTCTATCCAGCATTGGCCGGAGCTGAAACTGCCGTCGATGCGCTTGGCTGGCGCGACTTCTTCGTCGATCCACGCCTGCAGCAGGTCATCGCCACGGCTCTGGCCGAGAACCGCAACCTGCGCGCCACTCTGGCCAATGTCGAGCGGGCGCGGGCGCTCTACCGCGTGGATCGTGCGGCGCTGTTCCCCATCGTCAACGCTTCTGGAACGCTGTCGGCAGTGCAGGGAACCGCGGGCCGGGTGACCGACAATTTCCTCGTCCAGGCCGGGACGAGCGCCTACGAGATCGACTTGTGGGGGCGCTTGCGCAATCAGAGCCGCAGCTCGCTCGAGACCTATCTCGCCACCGAGGAAGGCCGCAAGGCAACGCAGATCGCTTTGGTCGCCGAGGCGGCGAGCGCATGGCTGTCCTACGCGGCGACGGCCGACGCCCTGCGCATCGCCGAGGACACCGTCGCCTCCCGTCGCCGCACGCTCGACGTGAACGTGCGGCGTGAAGCCAATGGCATCGGCACCAGGCTAGAAGTCGCCACGGCGACGACTGCGCTCAACAGCGCCGAGGCGGCGGTTGCGGACTTTCGCACCAGCCTTGCCCAGGCGCGCAATGCGCTGGATCTTATCGTCGCAAAGCCGCTTAGCGATGACCTACTGCCGACGACCCTTGGGACGGGCGACCAACTGCGCGATGCCCTGCCGGTCGGGCTTTCGTCCGAAGTCCTGTTGCGTCGCCCCGACGTGCTTGCGGCCGAGCACGACCTGAAAGCCACCTATGCCGACATCGGCGTGGCCCGCGCTGCCTTTTTCCCGACCCTTTCGCTCACCGGCCTGTTCGGCTTTGCCAGTGCCGGGCTCACCAACATCTTCAACAGTGGCGAATTCCAGAAAACGGTGAACGGCTCACTGCGGCAGCGCATCTTCGATGGTGGCGCCACGGCCAGCAACCTCGCCGCAGCCAAGGCGTCGCGCGATGCAGCGCTGGCCACCTACGAACGCACAATCCAGACCGCGTTTCGCGAAGTGGCCGATGCACTGGCGCGGCGCGGGACGATTGACGAAAGCATCCGTGCCCAGTCCTCGCTTGAGGCCAATGCGGCCACCGCCTATCGGATCAGCCAGTCGCGCTATGACGCGGGCGTCGCCAATTACCTCGAACCGCTCGATGCGCAGCGCACACTCTACAATGCGCGGCAGTCGCTGATCTCGGCGCGGCTGATCAAAGCGGCGAACATGGTCGAACTCTACCGCGCGTTGGGTGGCGGACTGGTGGAAAGCACAGGGAAGTGATTGCCCCGGCGAAAAGCGGGTTGCCAGATTTAACCATGCGCTTAAATGGTTCGCGCCATATCGGGAGAGAACCATGGAAGCCCCACGTTATTCGCTCGCAGGCCGCGTTGCGCTGATCACCGGGGCGTCATCGGGCCTCGGTGCACACTTTGCCCGCCTCTACGCAACCGCCGGCGCATCGGTGGTCATCGGCGCGCGCAGGGTTGAGCGCGTGGCCGCCCTTGCCGACGAGATCAACGGTCAAGGAGGCAAGGCACTCGCCGTTGCTCTCGACGTGACCGACGAAGCTTCGATCGTCGCGGCCTTCGATGCGGCCGAAGCCGGTGTCGGCGTGCCCGATGTCGTCGTCGCCAACGCCGGCATCGTCGAAGCGGGCCGCTCGATCGATCTGCCGGCCGAAGCGATGCGCCGGGTGGTCGATACAAACTTCAACGGTGTCTACCTGACAGCGCGCGAAGGAGCGCGGCGGATGATCGCGGCGGGATCGAAACAGAGCGAGAAGGGCCGGATCATCCTTACCGGATCGATCACCGCGCAGATGACCGCCACCGGCGATGCCGCATATGCGGCCACGAAGCTCGCCGTGCAGCACCTCGGCCGCCAATTCGCCCGCGAATGGGCACGCCTCGGGATCAACGTCAACGTGATCCAGCCCGGCTACATCCGTACCGAGATCGACGGCGAATGGTTCGATGGCGAAGGTGGCAAGGCCCAGATCGCCTCATGGCCGCGCAAGCGCCTGACCGACATCACCGCGCTGGACGACATGATGCTGTTCTTCGCCTCGGACGCATCACGACAGGTGACCGGCACCTTCATCTCGGTGGATGACGGGCAGAGCCTGTAATACCAAGCTGTGCAGCTTGGTATAAGGGCTTATTCCCCGACGAGTTCGACCAGCATGTCCTTGGTCAGCACCTGCGGCAACTGGCGCGGCTCGCCCCCGCCGTTGGGATACCACAGGTAAAGCGGCACGCCCGCGGCGCCATGGCTTGCCAGGAAGCGCGTGATTTTCGGGTCGCGCCGCGTCCAGTCGCCCTTCATCACCATCACGCCACGGAGGCGGAAGGCGGCGTCGACCGTGCTTGTCTCGATCGCGGCCTTCTCGTTGACCTTGCACGACAGGCACCAGTCGGCGGTGAAATAGAGGAAGATCGGCATGTAATTGGCCCGGGCATCGGCCAATACCTTCTCGTCAAACGGCACCGAGCCGAGCATGTCTTCCTCAGGGACCACTTCCGTGCTGGCAAGGCGTGGCGCGCCGATTGCGGCGAGGGCAATCATAACCGCCGCCGCCGGAGCCATCCACCGCAAGGTCGACCGCCCGCCGCGCTGCACCTGGCCCACGCGCCACAAGGCGATGACCAGCACGACGGCGAGAGCCAGCAAGACGGCCGCAAATACCTCACCGCCAAGGCGTGAGGCGAGCCAGAGCAGCCCGGCTGCGGTCAGCGCCATCGGGATGGCCATGATGCGGCGGAAGCGCTCCATCCACTCGCCCGGCTTGGGCAGCAGGCGCCGCAGGGCAGGAACGAAACCAATCAGCAGGAACGGCAGCGCAAGGCCAACCCCCAGCGCAGCAAACACGCCCAGCGCGGCCCATGTCGGCAGGACCAGCGCCGCGCCCATTGCTGCGGCCATGAATGGCCCGGTGCAGGGCGTGGCGACGAAAGCGGCAAGTAGGCCGGTGCCGAATGCTCCCGAATGGCCTGCACCACGCTCGACCGAAAGGCCTGGGAGTTCGTAAAGGCCGGCGAAATTGGCCGTGATCGCAACCGCCAGCAGCAGCAGCACCGCAACCACGCCCGGCTCCTGAAGCTGGAACGCCCAACCAACCTGCTCTCCGCCCGCCCGCAGCGCCAGCATCACCCCGCCGAGCAGCAGGCAGGCCAGCACGACACCTGCCGTATAGGCCAGGCCCTCGCTGCGGGCATTGTGCGAATTGCCGCGCGCCAGCGCCAGCGCCTTGAGGCTGAGGATCGGGAACACGCAGGGCATGACGTTGAGGATCAGCCCGCCCAGGAATGCACCGAACAAGGCGAACGCCAGCGTCGCTGCGGTGAACGTCCCTTCGCCGCCGACTTCGTCACCGCCCGCCGGCACGGCTCCGCGGGCCGAGGCGAAAGCGATGCCGCCGGCATCCTTGCCCATCGCCAGCACCCCTTCGATCTTTTCGGCAGGGGCGGGTGATTTGGCCATCGGCACTTCCACCACCAGCGTATCGCCGTTGCGGAAAAAGCGCTGGGCGGCGGCGTAGTCGATAATCCGCTCGGTCTTGAGGAACAGGTGCGGAGCATCAAGCGGGGCCGAGGCAGGAAACGGCAGGGCAAGGCGCAGGGTCTGGCCCGTCACCGCGAAAGTGCCCGGCCGGTCCAGCGGCGCAGGCATCGCCGCGCGCCAGCCCTCGAAGCGCTTGTCCCCCGCGCCGCTCCCGACCGTAACCGTGCCCTGCAACTCGGCGCGTTCGGGCACGCAGATCTCGTTGGTGCAGACCAGCCACTGCGCCTTGACGCTGATCGGCAGAAGTGTGCCCGGCGTGGCATCGGCGGGAAGCTTGAGCGGCACCAGCACGGCATAGTCGTGCTCGTACACGTGGTTCATCAGCCCCTGGATGACCAGCGTCTGCGGCACCGGAAACTGCATCGCGCCGGTGCTGGCGCCGTTGGGCAGGGTCCAGTCGAGCGTCAGCCCGTAACCGGCATCGCCGGGGTTGGACCAGTAGCCATGCCAGCCTGCCTCGGGCTGCATCAGCAGGGCAAGGGTGACAGTGCCGCCGGGCTGCGCCGGACCTTCGGCAATCAAGCTTGCGCGCATGTGGTTGGGCGCGGCTTGCGCATGGGGCACGGCCCATAGCAACAGCGCCGTCACAAACATCGCTATGATGCGCAAGGTCTTGATCCCGGCCAGTTCGCGTATCGGCATCAGGGCGTTACCGGTTCCATCTGGCCCCTTGAACAGGAGCGCCCGGCGGGCCATGCGTAGCGCTCTTGGGCGTCCTACGGCTGGCCTTCCCTTGAGTCCAGTGTACGTGCCCACAGGAGTATGTTTCGCGTGAAGACCCTTACCCGTTACGCCGCCGCTGCGCTCGCTTGCACTGCCCCGATGGTTCCCCTCGCGGCGCAGGAGGCCTCGCCCGCGCCCGTGGTCAGCCAGCAGGTCCCGGCCGGCGCGCCGAAGCTGATCGTCGCGATCTCCATCGACCAGTTCTCCGCCGACATCTTCGCGCAGTATCGCCAGCACTTCACCGGCGGTTTCATGCGGCTGACGCAAGGCGCGGTATTCCCGGCGGGCTACCAGAGCCACGCCGCGACCGAGACCTGCCCCGGCCATTCGACGATCCTCACCGGCAACCGTCCCGCCCACACCGGCATCATCGCCAACTCGTGGATCGACCAGAGCGTCACCACCGGCCCGAAGGTCGTCTACTGCGCCGAGGACGTTGCGAAGCGCACGGCGGGATCGCGCGACTACGTCGCCTCGCCCGTGCATCTGCTGGTGCCGACGCTGGGCGAGTGGATGAAGAAGGCCAACCCTGCAGCCCGCAACATCGCCGTCTCCGGCAAGGACCGCGGCGCGCTGATGATGGGCGGGCACGATATCGATCAGGTCTACTGGTGGAAGGGCAAGCAGTTCGTCACGCTGGCCGGGCGTGAGCCTGGCCCGACGGCAATTGCCCAGAACGCCGAGATCGACCGTCTCCTCGCCAAGGGCGCGGGCGAGTTTCCGCTGCCGGCCTATTGCCGTCGCGCCGATCGCGCGGTGCAGGCTGGTGACGTTTCCGTCGGCAATGGCCACTTCGCGCTGAAGGCCGGTGAGGCCGAGCAGTTCCGCGTCTCTCCCCGCCTCGATCGCGCCACGCTCGACCTCGCGGTCAAGCTGGTGGACGAACAGAAGCTGGGCCGGAACGCGGTCCCCGATATCCTGGCGGTAAGCCTCTCGGCCACCGACTATGTCGGCCACGCCACCGGCACCGAGGGCGCGGAGATGTGCATCCAGTTGACCCAGCTAGACCTGGCGCTCGGCGATTTCTTCGCCAGCCTCGACAAGCGCGGGATCGACTACGCCGTGGTACTCACCGCCGACCACGGCGGTTTCGACATGCCTGAGCGCCTGCACGAACAGGGCCTTGAAAAGACCTCGCGCGTCGGCCCCGAAGTTTCGGCAGAGGCCCTGTCGACCACGCTCGGCAAGCGCTACGGGCTCGATCCAAAGGGCCTGATCCTGTCGGATGGGCCGGCCGGCGACTACTGGCTGCGCAAGGACCTCGACGTCGGCCTCAAGGGCAAGATCATCGACGATGCCAGCGCGATCCTGATGACCAGCCCGTTCGTGGAGAAGGTCCTCTCCGCCGCCGAAATCGCCGCAACCCCGATGCCGCACGGCTCGCCCGAAACCTGGACCCTGGCCGAACGCGCCCGCGCTTCGTACAACCCGCTGCATTCGGGTGACTTCGTGGTGATGCTCAAGCGCGGCGTGGTCGCCATTCCACAGGCGCGCAAGGGCTATGTCGCCACCCACGGCAGCCCGTGGGACTATGACCGCCGCGTGCCGATCCTGTTCTGGCGCAAGGGGATGACCGGTTTCGAACAGCCCAGCCCTGTCGAAACGGTGGACATCGCCCCCAGCCTTGCCGCACTGATCGGCCTCAAGACCCCCCAAGGGGCATTTGACGGACGCTGCCTCGATCTCGATGGTGGCACGGCAAACACGTGTGGAGCATCGAAGTGAACGAGTCGCAGGCTGACGTCGTTATTCTGGGTGGTGGCCTTGTCGGCATGACGCTCGCCATCGGCCTCGCCAAGGCCGGGATCACCTCCCACGTGGTCGACAATTCGGACCCTGCGGCGCAGACCGCCGAAGGGTTCGACGGTCGCGCCTCGGCAATCTCGACCGCCAGCTGGAACCTCTACACCAACCTTGGCATGGCCGAGGAACTGGCGCCGAAGGGCTGCCCGATCGAATCCATCGCGGTGACCGACGGGATGAAGCCGGGCCGGATCGACTTCAAGCCGGGCGAGGGTGACGGCTCATTGGGCCGCATGTACGCCAACCGCGATCTGCGCATTGCCATGTATGGCGTGGCGGCGCGGGAAGAGGCGATCACCTTCCACCCCAACAGCCACGTCGTCGCCCGCGAACGCGGCGAACACGGCGTTTCGGTCACGCTTAAGGATGGGCGTATCCTGAAGGGGCGGCTCATGGTCGCCGCAGAAGGGCGCAAGAGCCCGACGCGCGACGAGGCCGGGTTCACGCCCGCGAAGTGGGACTACGGCCACCGCGCGATCATTGCGGGGCTGACGCACGAGAAGCCGCACGGCAATGTCGCGTGGGAAGTGTTCTATCCGGCAGGCCCCTTCGCGCTGCTGCCGCTGCTCGATGAAGGGGGCAAGCATCGTTCGGCGCTGGTCTGGACCGTCGCCGAGAAGGACGCCGCCGCCGTGCTGGCCATGCCCGAGGCGATGTTCCTGAACGAAGTCGCCAGCCGCATGCACGGCATCTTCGGCCAGATCGAACTGGCCAGCCCGCGCTCGTCCTATCCGCTCAACTTCCACCACACCGCGCGCATCGTCGAGGACCGGCTGGCGCTGGTCGGCGATGCCGCGCACGGCATGCACCCGATTGCGGGGCAGGGCCTCAACGTCGGCCTGCGCGATGTCGCGGCGCTGGTCGAGGTGCTGTCCGACGGCGTGCGCCTTGGCCTCGACGTGGGCGATGCGCAACTCCTCGCCCGCTACGAACGCTGGCGCGCCGCCGACACCTTCATGGTCGCCACCGCCACCGACGTCCTCACGCGCCTGTTCGGCATCCCCGGCAAGCTGCCCTCGGCTGTGCGGCGTCTGGGCATGGCCGGCGTGCAGCGTGCCGCGCCGCTCAAGCGCTGGTTCATGGACGAAGCACGCGGGATGAGCGGAGACCTGCCGAAGCTGCTGCGCGCGGCGTGAGCGTGGGGGATTAACCCCATCACCCGCCACCCCATTATCGTCATCCCGGGCTCGACCCGGGATCCCGCTTTTCTCTTGGCCCAGCGCTGAAGTAGAGAAGCGGGGTCCCGGATCAAGTCCGGGACGACGGGTTTTGGGATTGCAGCACTGCGACTTGGATGGCTGCTTTGGGGTGGTTAGTGGACATCAGCGCGTTGATAGCGAGCAGGCCTCTATTAGCCACGATGCGAAGTCCTTGAAGCCATACGCACGACCAGAGTCGTCGAGAACTAAGGCTAAGACAGCCGGATTTCCGGTGCGGTCATCCCCATCGAAGCAGGCTATATCGCCATCCATTTTTGCGAAGGGCACAAGGTTTCGTCCGTCGTGATTCCGGATGGAGTAAAACAGCTTACCCGCATCTGAGGCTGCATCCACAAACCACCAAGGCCCGGTCGGCAGTGTGCCATTTCCCTTCGCTATGGCTTGAATGGCATCTGGATAGCGAAAGCCGGGCGGCAAGATGGACTTGTCGTAGAGCGCGAAGGTGGCGGGCATTTGGACCTCACAAAGGCAGTCGCCACCTAGTTAAACAAGGCAATCGGACGTCTGCAACTGGGCGCTTTCCACCACAAGACTTATGGCAGCAATGGCGTCGTATCCTGAACGGCACCTCTTGTTGTGAAAATCGGAAAAGCGGACTCAGCTACCGCCCCAAACTAAAACCACTTAAATCTGCGGCGTAGACCCCGCCGGTGGCAGCGGAGGCACCGCAGGCGAAGCGCTTGCCGACGGCTCGGGCGCAACCGCCTGTGCAGGCGCGCTCACCGGCTGCGCACCCATCAGCGCTGCCGCCTCAAGCTGATCCAAAGCCCGCTGCGTTGCCATGTAGTCACGCGCGCGGACCAGCCAGTCTTGCGCGGCGTCGTGGCCGGGCATCTTTTCGACTTCTGCCGCAGCGGCCTCGATCTTGCCGCCGGCGAGGTAGGCGCGGGTGCGTTGCAGGCGGCTTTCAGGCGCGGGCGAGGGGGAATCGTCGTGGCGGATCACGAAGAGGTCTGACAGCTGGCGGCCGAGCCAGTCGAACGTGCCCTCATCCGCCTTGCCGCCGACCAGCTCGGGCGCAAGGAGTTCGAACTGTTCGCCAAGCTGGGCGAGCGTGACCGGCGCGGCGCCTGCGGCAATCACGCGGTCCACCGCCGCGCCCTGCGTGGTGCCGAAGCGCGCGCGCAATTGTGCCTCGATCCAGCCGAGGGGCTGACCGCGCTCCAGTGCCCGGCGCGCGGCGAAGGCAAGCAGCAGCGATTCGGCGTGGGTGGCATTGCCCGAGGCGGCGATGGCCTGCTGGTTCAATTCCGCCAGGCGCTGTTCAAGCATGGCGATCTTGGCGGCGGTGCTGTCAATCTGCGCGCCGATCTGCGCCTGCGCTGCGGCCGTTTCGGCGGCCGAGGGGCCCGGGGCGGGTTCCGTGGTGGGGGAAGTAACCAGCTGCGGCAGGCCCGAGCTGTCCATGCGCACGTCGATCAGGCCGTTATGCCATCCCAGCCACGCCGCGCCAGCAGCACCCGCCAGCAGGCACCCGGCGACCAGCGCAGCGATGCCGCGGCCGCCTATGCCGCTCCTTCGCGGGCTTTGACCCCGCGTGCTGTAAACCAGATCCTCCATGCGTTTTCGCTTGTCCTGTCGCCCCGATGTCACACTGTCTGGCACATCCGCGCGCCGAGTTCCAGAACCTCCTTGTCGGTCCTGCCGGCAGCCACTGCGACTGTGCCCCAGCCATTGCCAGCGAGTTCCGCTATGCGTGGGGCCAAGCATGCCAGATGGAGACTTTCCTTGGAGATTCCAAGTCTTTCGCATTCCTGGGCGAAGTGGCGGGCCGCTTCGCCGGAGTGCAGCAGCACGACCGCACCGCGCTCCAACGCCAGTTTCGGCGCGGCAGGAACTGCCCGTTTCCGGGACGCGTAAGTTACAACCGTGACGATTCGCACCCCCTCGGGCGGGGTCAGTGTCACGCGATCTTCACCTGCGATTCGGATGTAATTCCCGGGCGGCAGCGTGGCGACAACCGGCTGCAATCCGCCTTCGCCGACGCGCGCCACGGCAAACCCGGCAGACCGTGCCGCCGCCGCCGTCGTTTCCCCCACCGCGATCACCGAAACATCTGCAAAGGCCGCCAAACCCACCCCGCCATGGCGAAACACGTTGGCGCTGCCGGCAAGGATGGCGTCAAAACGCTCGTCCGGCACGTCCCAGCCCACCGGCTCGATCTCGAAAAGCGGCGCGGCGATCGCTTCCAGCCCCAAGGCGCGCGCCGACGCGCAGGTCGCCGTATTCCCCGGCTCGGGCCGGATCACCACCAGCGGCAAGTTCATGTGCCGGAGAAGTGCACCGTCACGGATTCCGGCGCCTCTGACAGCAGGCGATGGGCCAGCCGCTTCGGACCCTCGCCATCGGCGGGCGCGAACGTCTCGCTCGCCTCGATCCGCTCTGCCCCGTCCGGGCTGTAGATCGCGGCGCGCACGGTGAGCGAGCTTTCGTGATGCGTGGTCAGCACCGCAATCGGGCTGTGGCAATTGCCGCCCAGCGCCGCCAGCAGTGCGCGCTCCGCCAGCACTGCCTGGTGCGTAGGCCGGTCGTCAATCGCGGCAAGCCAGCCACGCACGTCCTCGCTCGCCACCAGGCATTCGATACCGATCGCGCCCTGCGCCGGCGCAGGCAGCCATTCGAACTCCGATAGCGGCGTGCCGACGCCAGTCTCGCCCAATCGCTGCAATCCGGCAGCTGCCAGCAAGGTCACGTCCGCCTCGTCCGCCTGCAGCTTCGCCAGCCGCGTGGCGACATTGCCGCGAAAGCCGACGATCTTGAGGTCGGGCCGGGCGTGAAGCATCTGCGCGGCACGGCGCGGCGCGCTGGTGCCGACGCGCGCGCCGGGCGGAATGGCATGGATGGAGGCCGCACCAACCAGCACGTCGCGCACGTCGGCGCGGGGAAGAACGGCGGCGATGCAGAATTCTTCAGGCCGCAGCGTTTCCACGTCCTTCATCGAATGGACTGCGAAGTCGATCTCGCCTTCAAACAGCCAGGCGTCGAGTTCCTTGGTCCACAGCGCCTTGCCGCCGATCTCGGCCAGCGGCCGGTCGAGGATCTTGTCGCCGCTGGCGGTGACCGGCACGATCTCCACCATGCTTTGGTCCCAACCATGGGCGGCGCACAGTCGTTCGCGGGTTTCCTCCGCCTGAGCCATGGCGAGCGGGGAGCGGCGGGTTCCGAGCCTCAGCGGCTTCTGGGGAGTGGCTGTGTTCATGCTTTGCTTGCCGTAACGGGGATTATCATTAGAGGAAAGCGCCAGATGGCCCTGATCCTTGGCATAGAATCCAGCTGCGATGAAACCGCCGCCGCGGTGATCGACGGCAATGGCACCACGCTTGGCGCGCGAATTGTCGCGCAACGAATTGCTTCACAAGACGAAGCGCACCGCCCCTACGGTGGTGTCGTGCCCGAAATCGCCGCGCGCGCGCATGTCGAAGTGCTGGGCCCGATGGTCGAGGCGGTGCTGGCCGACGCGGGCATGACGCTGGGTGACGTCGATGCGATCGCCGCCACTGCAGGCCCCGGCCTGATCGGTGGAGTGATGGTCGGCCTCGTCACCGCCAAGGCGCTGGCGATGGCGACAGGCAAGCCGCTGGTGGCGGTCAACCACCTCGAAGGCCACGCGCTTTCACCGCGCCTCGCTGATCCGAGCTTGCAGTACCCCTATCTGCTGCTGTTGGTTTCGGGCGGGCACTGCCAGATCCTCGAAGTCGCAGGCGTTGGCCAGTATCGCCGCCTCGCCACCACGATCGACGATGCGCTGGGCGAGGCCTTCGACAAGACCGCCAAGATCCTCGGCCTGGGCTATCCCGGTGGCCCCGCCGTCGAAAGGTTGGCGCGCGAGGGCAATGCCAAGGCCGTGCCGCTGCCGCGCCCGCTGGTGGGAAGCGGCGAACCGCACTTCTCCTTCGCCGGGCTAAAGAGCGCGGTGATGCGGGCCAAGGATGCGGGCATTCACATCGATGCCGATATCGCCGCCTCGTTCCAGCAGGCCGCGCTCGATTGCGTGGTTGATCGCACGCGCATTGCGCTCGCCGCTGCTGCGCCCGGGATGACGGCGTTGGTCGTTGCTGGTGGCGTTGCCGCCAACGCGGCGCTGCGCGGCGCGCTTGAAGCTCTGGCTGCCGAACACGGCCTCTCACTGGTCGCCCCGCCGCCGAAACTGTGCACAGACAATGCCGCGATGATCGGCTGGGCTGGCGCGGAGCGCTACGCTCTGGGATATAGCGACCCGCTTGACGTGGCAGCGCGCCCGCGCTGGCCGCTCGACGACAATGCCGCGCCGGTGCGCGGCGCAGGGGTGAAGGCATGACCGCTGGTGTAGGTGTCGTTGGCGCAGGCGCATGGGGCACCGCACTCGCCCAGATGCTGGCAAGCGACGGCCGCCAAGTCCTGCTCTGGGCGCGTGAGGCCGAACTGGTCGAGGAAATCAACGCCCAGCGTACCAACAGCCTGTTTTTGCCTTCGGCCAAGCTCGCACCTTCGATCCGCGCCACCCGCGATCTTGCGGAAATGGCAGCCCTTCCGGTCCTGCTGATGGTCACCCCGGCGCAGTTCCTGGCCAGCGTGCTCGGTGCAATGGGGCGCAACAGCGGCGACGTCGTGCTCTGCTCAAAGGGCATCGAAGCCGGGACCGGGCGGCTCATGGCCGATGTGGCCCGCACCGCCGCACCCGGAGCGGAAATCGCGGTGCTGTCCGGCCCCACTTTCGCGCATGAAGTGGCAGCGGGCCTGCCCACCGCCGTGACGCTCGCCTGCGAAGGCGGCGAAGTGCAGTGGCAGCGGCTTTCCACTGCCATCGCCCGCCCGACCTTCCGGCCCTATTACTCCGATGACGTGGCCGGTGCCGAAATCGGCGGCGCGGTGAAGAACGTCCTCGCCATCGCCTGCGGCGTGGTGGACGGCTTGGGGCTCGGCCAGAACGCCCGTGCGGCGCTGATCAGCCGCGGCTTTGCCGAGATGCAGCGCTTCGGCCTTGCCTTGGGCGCGCGGGCGGAAACGCTGTCCGGCCTTTCCGGCCTGGGAGACCTCGTGCTGACCTGTTCCTCCACCTCCAGCCGGAACTTCTCGCTCGGCAAGGCGCTGGGCGAAGGCGCCAGCGCAGCGGATGTGCTTGGCGCAAGGAACTCGGTGGCCGAGGGCGCCTTCACCGCGCCGGTCCTCGCGGAAATCGCGCGTAATCGGGATATCTCCATGCCGATCGTCGAGGCCGTGGTGACACTCCTCAAAGGCGCTGCCCCGGCGCGGGACGTGGTTGCAGGATTGCTGTCGCGCCCGCTCAAGGCGGAAACAGTCCTTGTCTGAAGCCAAGCCCCCCCCAACAGGATATCGCCGCGCTGGCCAAGGGCGGGCGGACGAATTTTCTCGGCTTCCTGCTGCGTCTTCTCGCGCGCATCCCGTTCCTTTTCATCGCCAGCCGCCTTTATGGCGCACCCGCCATGGGGCGCTTCGCCTCGGCACTGGTGATGGTCGAATTTGCCGGGATGCTGGCAACCCTCGGCCAGAAGCGCGGCCTTGCCCAGCGTCTTGCCGAGAACGACGAGCACCCCGCCAACGTCGTCGGCGATGCCGTGCTGCTGGCCATGTCGCTGGCGCTCGGCATGGGCGCGCTGATCTACCTGTTCCCACAATCGATGTATCCCAGCGGCAATTTCACGCTTGCCGACCGTCTGCTGGTGCTTTCGATCCCCGGCCTCGCGCTAGGCGACCTGGCCCTCGCTGCATTGGCCTACCGCTTTGACGTGGCGACCACGGTTCGCGCCCGTTCGGTGGTTGAGCCGTGGACAATCTCCATCGCGGCCGGCGCATTCTATTTCATCTGGCCGAGCTCCGGTCTCACACTTGCCTATCTCGCCTCGGTCTGGGCGGCGACGGGCGTCGCGGTCTTCGTCCTGCTGCGTACATATGGCCTGCCGCGTGCGTGGAAGCCGCGCCCCGGCCCGCTGTGGCAGATCGCCCGCCGCAACATCCCGCTGGCAGGCGCGGACGCCGTGGAATGGGGCACCCGCAAGCTTGACGTGTTCATCCTGCGCTTCTTCGTGGGCGAGGCGCCGGTCGGCATCTACTACTTCGCGCAGCAGATCGCCTCGTTGCCGCAGAAGCTCAAGACCAGCTTCGAACCGGTACTCGGCCCGGTCATCACCCGCAGCGTCAAGGACAAGGACTATGCCGCGATTGCCAAGCAGGTCTGCCAGGTCGGCTTCTGGATCGGCGCGGCGCAGATCGGCATTGCCTTGGCGCTCGGCATCCCGGGCGAGGGGCTGATGGGCCTTGGCGGTCCCGCCTTCGTTTCGGGCACCGCGGCGCTGGTGTTCCTGCTGGTCGCCGAAGTCGTCGCTTCCAAGGCGGTGGTGAGCGAGGCGGCGCTGGTCTACCTGGCGCGTATGCGCAACCTGTGGATCAGCCTTGCCACCATCGCGCTGCAGGCGGTGCTGACCATCTTCCTGATCCTTGTGGCCAGGCAGGTCACGCCGGGGCCGATGTACGTCGCCGCTGCAGCTTCGCTGGCTTTGGCCATCTCGCTTGGCCTGTCCTCGGCCGTGAAGTCCCGGGTGCTGACCCGCATTCTCGGCCATTCGATCAGCAACTGGCGTTGGGGCCTTGCCTGGGCGATCATACCCGCCATCGCGGTGGGCGTGGCGATGACCTGGGCACCCGAATGGGCCGAACTGGCCGTTGGAATTCCCGCAATTCTGGGTATTTACTGCTACATGTTGTGGGTCCGCGCGTTCGGGCCAGAGGACCGCGTGCTGTTCCGCAAGCAGCAACCGGCCTGAGATTTTTCGAGTAAGGGGTCATGCAGATGCTGCAATCGCTCGAAGCCAACCAGATCCTGCTGGCGGGCATCGTTCTTGTCGTCGCGTTCGTGGTGTGGTGGGTGTGGGGGCGCACCAAGCCAGCCCCGAAGCGGCGCGAATACACCGATGTACTCTCGGAAGGCGCCGAGAAGGCCGCTCGCAACACGGCCCTGATTGATGCGCCCAGCGCCGCGGCCCTTGTCACGCCGCCACCGGGCGTTGGCACGATGGCCGGGATCGGCGAAGTGGTGGCTGCCGCCGCTGCCGAGGAAGTGATCGAGGCCGCGCCGGTTTCGGCACCTGCCCCCGCTCCGCAGGGCGGCGATGACCTCGGCCGCATCAAGGGCGTCGGCCCCAAGCTCAAGGCCCTCCTCGCCTCGCTTGGCGTGACCAGCTACGCGCAGATCGCGGCGTGGACCGACGAGGACATCGCGCGGATTGACGCCCAGCTCGGCACCTTCGCAGGGCGCGCCACGCGCGACAACTGGGTGGAGCAGGCCAAGCTTCTCGCCAGCGGCGATACCGCCGCCTATGAAGCGAGGTTCGGCAAGGTCTGACTTATTCGGCGATTTGCGCCGGGGCGATGGGCTCCGGCGCGGCAGCCGGCGCAGAACGGCGGCACCTGGCGATAAGGTCGCGCACCGGCGCTCCGGCCGAAACCTTGATCATCCCCGCGCCCGGCAGCGTGCCGTTGTAGGACCCGCCAAGCACCTTGGCCCGGCTGTCATCGGCCGAGATCGTGCCCTGCCAGATATAGCCGCGCTGCCCCGGCACTGATGTCGCGTCCACGGGCAGCCGCATGATCCCGTCGCTCCCGACCAGCGCGAACAGCGCCTGCGCTCCCACCGGCGCGGCGGCATGGCGCGTCACCGTCAGCACGCCCTCGCGGCAGACAAGCGAAACCAGCGGCGGCTCCCCCGGATGCCCATAGCGCACCGAAAGTCCATCCGAGCCGGCGGCCCACGACGCCTGCGATTCCCCATCGCGCACCCCCGGCAAGGCCTCGCCCTCAGGCATGGCCATCCGCACCGCCCCATCCGGCGCCCCCTCACGCGCGGGCATCGCCGGCGATTTCGAACAAGCGGCAAGGGTGAGGGCCGCGATGGCAACAATCAGATTCTTCACGACAGTATCAGGCGGCCCGCTTCTGGACGGTCAATTCGAGCCCAAGCACCGAAAGGACCGCCACCAGTGTTTCAAGTGTGGGGTTACCGTCTTCGGAGAGAGATTTGTAGAGGGCCTGACGCCCCAAACCGGTTTTCCGGGCAATCTCGCTCATGCCCTTGGAGCGGGCGATATTACCCAGCGCTCCGGCGATGTGCTTGGG
This sequence comes from Novosphingobium sp. BL-A-41-Hi4B-X5A, assembly GCF_055521705.1. Classification (NCBI taxonomy): domain Bacteria; kingdom Pseudomonadati; phylum Pseudomonadota; class Alphaproteobacteria; order Sphingomonadales; family Sphingomonadaceae; genus Novosphingobium; species Novosphingobium sp. BL-A-41-Hi4B-X5A. The sequence continues at coordinate 2,790,916 of NZ_CM145500.1, forward strand.
ATCGTTCCCTTCCATTGCCGCTTCGAGATAGAAAAGGATGTCCTCCTCGGTCTCAAGATGATTGGCTGGATCAAATGGGTAGACCTTCAATGCCATCGTCGGCTTCCCTCACCATCTTGTGGGCCAGTGCGATGTCACGCGATTGCGTGTTCTTGTCGCCACCGTTCAGCAAGATGACCAAGACGTCGCCTTGCCAGATATAGTAGATACGATAGCCGGGACCGAAATGCAGGCGCAGTTCCTGCACACCATTCCCAACCGATTTCGTGTCTCCAGCATTTCCTGCAGCAAGGCGCATCAAGCGGTCGTCAATCCGCAACCGCGCCCGCCGATCGCGCAGACCGTCAAGCCAAGCCCGAAAACGGGCAGTCTGGACGATTTGCACGTGTCCTTTATAAGGGACATCATCCGCGTTGTCAATCTGATCGCCCATCCGATACCCACCTCGGGCAGCTTGAATAGGCGGCAAAACCGGTCTCACACATTTTAAGTGCGACCAATTTGGTGCCAGTCAGGACGTTACCCTCACCGCCCCCACTTCGTCTTCTGGCTCTTCCCGTACCGCGTCTTCCGCGTTCCCGGCTTGCCCTCGTTGCTCCGCCCGACGATCGGTGCCTTGCGCTCGCCTTCGGGCAGACCAAGCTCTGACGCCTCCAGCTGCCGGATTTCGTCACGCAGCCGCCCGGCCAGCTCGAATTCCAGATCCGCAGCAGCCGCGCGCATCTTCTTCTCAAGCTCCTCGATGTAGCCGCGAAGGTTGTGGCCGACGAGGTTGTTGGCCCCATCCGCGTCGATATCCACCAGCACGCCATCGCGGCTCGCCGTGTCGGCAACGATATCGTGGATGTTGCGCTTGATCGTCTGCGGGGTGATGCCGTGTTCGAGGTTGTAGGCCTCCTGCTTGGCACGGCGGCGATCGGTCTCGGCAATGGCGCGCTCCATGCTGCCGGTCATGCGATCGGCATAGAGGATCACGCGGCCATCGACGTTGCGCGCGGCGCGACCGATGGTCTGGATCAGCGAGGTTTCGCTGCGCAGGAAGCCTTCCTTGTCGGCGTCGAGAATGCAGACAAGGCCGCATTCGGGGATGTCGAGCCCTTCACGCAGCAGGTTGATCCCCACCAGCACGTCATAGACGCCCAGACGCAAGTCGCGGATCAGTTCGATGCGCTCCAGCGTCTCGACGTCCGAGTGCATGTAGCGCACCTTGAGCCCCGCCTCGTGCATGAACTCGGTCAAGTCCTCGGCCATGCGCTTGGTCAGCGTGGTGACGAGCGTGCGGTAGCCGTTGGCAGCAGTCAGCTTGCACTCGTTGATGCAGTCCTGCACCTGGTCCTCGACCGGACGGATCAGCACCGGCGGGTCGATCAGGCCGGTTGGGCGGATCACCTGTTCGGCAAAGACGCCGCCCGCCTGTTCCATCTCCCATTGCGCCGGCGTTGCCGAAACCGCGATAGTCTGCGGGCGCATCGCGTCCCATTCGTTGAAGCGCAACGGGCGGTTGTCGATGCACGAGGGCAGGCGGAAGCCATACTCTGCCAGCGTCAGCTTGCGACGGTGGTCGCCCCGCGCCATCGCGCCGATCTGCGGCACGGTCTGGTGGCTTTCATCTAGGAACAGCAGGCAGTTGTCGGGCAGGTATTCGAAAAGCGTCGGCGGCGGCTCACCGGGCAGGCGGCCGGTCAGGAAGCGGCTGTAGTTCTCGATCCCCGCGCATGATCCGGTGGCCGCAATCATCTCGAGATCGAAGTTGGTGCGCTGCTCCAGCCGCTGCGCTTCCAGCAGCTTGCCTTCCTCGACCAGTTCCTTGAGCCGCTCCGTCAACTCGAAGCGGATCGCCTGAGCCGCCTGCTGCATCGTCGGTCCGGGGGTAACGTAGTGCGAGTTCGCATAGACGCGCACATTCGTCAGCTTGGCCCCAGCCTTGCCGGTCAGCGGATCGAACTCGACAATCTCCTCCACCTCGTCACCGAAGAAGCTCACGCGCCAGGCGGTATCGTCGTAGTGCGAGGGAAAGATTTCGAGATTGTCGCCACGCACGCGGAAGTTGCCACGCGCAAACCCGGCATCGTTGCGCTTGTACTGCAGCGCCACCAGCTTGCGGATGATCTCGCCGCTGTCGACCGTCTGGCCGACCTTCAGGTCGAAGATCATCGCCGAGTAGGTCTCGACCGAGCCGATGCCGTAGATGCACGAAACCGAAGCCACGATGATCACGTCATCGCGCTCCAGCAGCGACCGCGTGGCCGAATGCCGCATCCGGTCAATCGCCTCGTTGGTCGAGCTTTCCTTCTCGATATAGGTGTCCGACCGGGGCACGTAGGCTTCGGGCTGGTAGTAGTCGTAATACGAGACGAAATACTCGACCGCATTCTCCGGAAAGAAGCTCTTCATCTCGCCATAGAGCTGCGCGGCGAGGATCTTGTTCGGCGCAAGGATCAGGGCAGGGCGCTGCAGTTCCTCGATGACCTTGGCCATGGTGAAGGTCTTGCCCGATCCGGTTACGCCAAGCAGGACCTGCGTCTGGTCGCCATCGCGTGCTGCCGCCACGAGATCGGCAATCGCGGTTGGCTGGTCGCCCGCAGGCTGGTAGTCGGACACGACCTTGAAAGGCCTGCCGCCATCGATCTTGTCGGGGCGCTGCGGCTTGTGCGGCACGAAAGTGCCGGAAGTGTCGGGCTCTTCGAGTCCCCTGCGAATAACGAGTTCGGCCATGGCGGGAATATGGGGAACAAACCGCGCCCATACAACCTCGCGTCGGGCGGTGACGTGGCGCACTGGCGCTTTTTCGGCAGGGTGTTAGCCTGCTTGCCGGAACGAGAGAGAACGAGACCCGATGCGCGCTGCAATTGCCCTGATCCCGCTGGCCCTGCTCGCTGCCTGCAACGATGGCGGCACCGTCGACAAGAAGAACGCCAGCACGGCCGAAGTCGCCAAGTCGGTCGCCGATGCGGGGATGAAGCTCAATCCCGGCCGCTGGGAATTGACCATGCAGTTCAAGAAGTTCGATGTGGAAGGCATGCCGCCCGAGGCCAAGGCGGCGATGCAGAAGATGCTTGGGGAAACCAGGACCTTCGCCTCGTGCCTGACCAAGGAAGAGGCCGAAAAGCCCGATGGCAAGTTCTTCGGCCAGCAGGGCGAAGACTGCAAGTACGACACCTTCACCATGGGCGGCGGCAAGATCGACGCTACCATGACCTGCAAGGGCACCGGTGAGGACGCCGGCAACATGGCGAAGATGACTCTCGCCGGAACCTACAGCCCCGATACCTACGATATGACCATGGACATGAACGGCACTGCCCCCAACGGCAAGCAGATGGTCATGCAGATGGCCCTCACCTCAAAGCACAAGGGCGAATGCAAGGGGGACGAGCAGGGCTGACCGCTCGACCGGCATGGCGGGTAATTACGCTGTCGCGCGCAGGTGCTCGGCGATCCACCATGCCACGAAACTGCAGTATGAAGGCCAGCACGTCAGCCCGATGCGCGCATCCTGCGTCGCGATCTCGGGTCTGTCCCAATCGTCTCGCTCGACTGCATAAATCCGCTTGTCCTGCTTCCAGTAGACGTACCAACGCCCTTGCGGGTCGGCATAGTCCGACCGGTCCTCGCTCCCGGCAATGGCAATGAAATTCGGATGCAGGTCGAACTCGCCGACCAGCAACTCCGTCCAGCCCTTCAATGTGGTCGCCGAACCGGGCAGCGGGTCGCACAGGGAGATGTGGGTGCTGCCATTGGGAATGCAGTCCATCCGGTAGGCGCGCATGAGATCCAGCGATGCCGGGTCATTGCTCCATCCGAGCGCGGCCAACTCGCCGGAAACCTTGCTACGCGCTTTCGCCGGACGGCGGGCATCCGTGGGATAGTCCTCAAACTGCGGCATGCCCGCCAAAGTTGAATCGATGAACCTGCGCGCCTCGGCGGCGTCGGCAATCACACCGCTTTGCGCATCGGGCTGCGGCACGGGCGCCGCATTGACATCGAGATAGCGATCCGGCTCCCGCGTCGTGCGCGCTGGAGAACCCACCACGTCGGTCGCAGGCCAGCTATGCCGATACGTTCCCTCCCACCCGATCCGCTTCAGCACGGCGGCGAAGATGAAGTCGATGATCAGGTCGTTGTCACGATAGCCCGCCAGAAAGTCGGCATCGGGCGAGCGCTTCGCCCGTCCGGTGAACATCGCCTCGTGCGCCGTGAACATCTTCGCTGTCGAGGCAAACCCGCCGGTCAGTGCCTTCACGTAAAACCCGAACTCCTCCAGCCGGTATCGCGGGTGCCGCTTGCGGGTCCATGCATCGCAAGCCGCACTCCATGCCCCCATGTCAAACGGCGCATCGTCAAGACAGCGGTCTAGCAAGGTGTTGATGAACCACGGCTCGTAGCAGTGCTCTTTTCCGCCCTCGGTGGAAAAGACTTCGTCCGTGCTCTCCAGCAGACAGGCCGCCGCCTTGGCATTTTCGATGCCGTCATAGGCCCTTGCCGGTTGGCCATGCTCGGCCATTGCCCGCAACAGCCGCCGGTGCCGTTCCAGCGATTGGCGCATGTAGCTCTCGGCCCGGTCCAGATCCCCTTGACCCCAGTAGAGATTGGCGAGCTGGAAGCAGTCCTTAACCTGACTACCAAGGTTCCACAGAGCCAGATGCAACGGCCCATCGACAAGCTGCTGCTCGACGAACGCCAGAAAGTTGACGCCGCCAAAAGCGTCTTTGGGCGCCTCCAGCTGGTCGTGCTTCACCGTCAACAGATAGTCGATGCGGCTCTGGCTAGGTGCCGGAGGCCGCTTACGCCGGAAAAGATCGAAAAGCCCCATGGGGCGAGATTAATCGTATCGCCACTCGGCTGCAATGCAGGCGCAAGCTACGTCCGCAGGCTCAGAAATCAATCGCGATCCCGTTCTTTTCCCAGTCGCCGAAGCGTGTGGGATCAAGGCCATCGGGATCGTCGCCGCGCTCAATAGCCTTGGGGGCAGGGGCGGGGTCGTTGGTCCAGTGCGCGGGCGGGGTGAAGTCCGCGGGGCGCTGCGTCGCACGAGGAGTGGGCTTTTCCATGCCTCTGCAGATGGGGCTTCGCGCACCGAACTGCAATTGCATATTGGGGCACAAGCGCCGATAGGCTGCGGCTTATGGCCCGTTCCACTCCTGCCGATGAAGTCCCCGGCGTTCCCGCCCGCCGCGCCGCGCTGCGCATGCTCGATGCCGTGCTCAATCGGGGCGATCCGCTCGATCAGGCCGCGCCGCCGATCCTGCGCGCGATCGAACGCGCCGACGACCGCGCGCTGGCGCTCGCCATCGCGCAGGAATCGCTGCGCTGGATGGCCGATCTCGATGCCCTGATCGATGGCGCGACGAAGCAGCCCCTGCCCGAGGATGCCAAGGTCCGCTCGGTCCTGCGCCTGATGCTCGCGCAAGCCCTGCGCCTGAACCTGCCCGGCCACGCCATTGTCGCCACCGGGTTGCCGCTGCTTGTGGGCGGCCCGCGACGGCTGGCGCACGGCGTGTTCTCCGCTGTCACCAAGAGCGGCGCAACGCTGCCCGAAGCGCCCACGCTTCCGCCCGCCGCCGCCGCGCGCTGGCAACTCGCATGGCCCAACCGTATCGGCGCCATCGCCCAAGGCCTTGCCGAACCGCCCCCGCTCGACCTCAGCTTGCGGGATCCCGCCCAGACCGTGCACTGGGCCGAACGCCTCGGCGGCCAGTCGCTCGCCCCCGGCCACGTCCGCCTCGCCCGCGCTGGTTCCGTCGAAGCGCTCGAAGGCTTCCGTGAAGGCGCATGGTGGGTGCAGGACCTCGCCGCCAGCGTGCCCGCGCGCCTGATGGGCGAAGGGCAGGGCCGCCGCGCCCTCGACCTTTGCGCCGCGCCGGGCGGCAAGACTCTCCAACTCGCCGCCGCCGGTTGGGAGGTCACCGCGCTCGACAAGTCCGCCCGCCGCACCGAACGCCTCGCCGAAAACCTCAAGCGCAGCGGACTCACCGCGCAAGTGGTGGTGGCGGATGCCCTGAACTGGCAACCCGAACACCCCTTCGACGCCATCCTGCTCGACGCCCCCTGCAGCGCCACCGGCACCTGCCGCCGCCACCCCGACGTCCTGCACCGCCACGCCAACCTCGCCGAACTGACCGCCCTGCAATCCGCCATGCTCGACCGCGCCGCCACCTGGCTCGCCCCCGGTGGCACGCTGGTCTACGCGGTCTGCTCGCTGGAGCGCGAGGAAGGCGAGTTGCAGGCGCTGGCCTTCGACAAGCTGACCCCCGCGCCGGTCACCGAGGTGGAACTGCCCGAGGGCTTGGCCCCGACCAACGGCCACTTCCGCTCTGATCCCGGTATGCTGGGAGAACAAGGCGGCATCGACGGCTTCTTCGCCGCGCGGTGGGTGAAGGGTTAGGGCGCAGCGTGCTTGGTCACACGGCGGCTATTGAGAGCTGCTGGACCGGAAACCGTCATTCCGCTTGCGACGCCTTTGCCGTCGTTGCATACCGTCCTCTGCACTGACATAAAATCTGGATGTCCAAACCTCCCCAGATCATTGCCACTGACATCCTTTATTACCACGATGCTGATGAAAGAGCCTTTTTCGAGTGGCTCGATCGGATGACCTTCGTTGCTGATTATTATGGAGAAGTCAGAGATTTATTCATTGTGCTCGATCGCGCGCCAACGGATGATGATATGTGGGAGATTATCGGATTTTGCCGCAGATATGGCGTCGACATGAAGCAGCTTGCCCAGTTCGAGACGCCAGCAAACACGGCTTGGCTCCGTGATCCAACTATGATCTGGTGCGAAGAAATATTTGGCATTCCAAGCAAGGCAAGCGGCAGCTAACCATCCGAAAGCGGCCGTTTCAGCCACTACTGCCGGTCCTCAGAAACGGCCATTGGCTCAGGCGCACCGTGCGGACTTTGGCGCTCCCTCCCTTTCCCGTCACCCCGGGCTTGACACGGGGTCCCGCTTTCCTCGCGCAAGCTATCCGACGATCACGTCGTAAAGATCCAGCCAGTCAGGATTGCCGCGCTCGATCAGGTCGAACTTGTACTCTCTGCGCCAGCGCTTCAGACGCTTCTCATGCGCGATGCAGTCTTCGATACGGTCACCGCGCTCCGCCCAGACCAGCCATTTCAAGCCGTACCGAGCGCAGAAGTCCGACCCTCCATCGTTGCGGTGCTGATGGATGCGCGCGGCAAGGTGCGAGGTCACGCCGACGTACATCGCGCCTCGGTAACGGTCGGCCATGATGTAGACCCAGCCGCCGAGCCTTTCCCTGTCCATGGTGCGAACAGAACGAAAGCGGGACCCCGGGCCAAGCCCGGGGTGACGGTAATGGTGCGGTTATGGAAGCTATTCTCGCCCAAGCTAACCGAGACCAGCCCCCCTATACCTCCCCCGCCAGCCTCCGCCGAAACATCCGCCGCACCAGCCACGGTTCGAGAAACCGCCCGACCAGATACAAGAACGCAAAGATCCCCGCGAAGACATAGGCCGCCGTCGCCGAAGGCTTGCGCTTGCGGGATTTGGCGTCGCCGTCCTTGGGCTTTTCCGGAGCGGGTGCGCCGAGGAACTTGTCGATCGGGTGCAGGGTCAGGACCGGCTCGTCCTTCTTCTTGTCGTCCTTCTTCGCGCCCGCGGCCTTCTCCTTGGCCTCGGCCTGCGCCTTCTGGTAGGCGCCGACGGCAAGCGTCAGCTGCCCGAAGCCGATGAACACGAAGGGCAGCAGGAAGCAGAACAGCATGAAGCGGCTGGTCAGGCGATAGCGCACGACTCGGCCCGTCGCCGTGTCTTCCACCCGCAGCGCGCCCTTCTCGAACGTGGAAAGAGTATCCTGCGCGGCGGGGGAGGGGTTGGCATAGGCCAGCCCTTCGCCCAGCGGCTGCACGCTGTAGCCATCGGCGGCGAACGCAGGGGCAATCCGCGCCATCGCCTCGTCCGCGCCGAGCCCCTCGGGCACCGGCACTTCATCGCGCACCGTCCAGATCCAGTCGATCAGACGCTTGGCGGAACGCGGCTTCTCGGGCGTCATCGGTTGCGTCCAGGGCGATGTCGCAGCCAGACCGCTCATTCCGCCGGAACCGCTGTATGCGCGCCACCAATGCCACCACCGAACTTGGCCCGCAGCGTCTTCCATGCCTCGCTGAACGGATAGTGCATCACCTCGCGGATCGGCATGCGGCGTCCGCCTTCCATGCCCAGCACTTCTGCCTCGCCATCGACGCAAGTGCCGAACATCCGGTCGATGATGATCCACGTGCCCGAATAGTTGCTGCGCGTCGCTTCATAGTCGAGCGAGTGGTGGACGCTGTGATGCTCTGTCGTGTTGAACAGGAAGCGCCACCAGCGGGGCGTGTTGAAGCGCACGTTGATGTGCTGGTAGGTGCTCACGGCGAGGCCGAACGTTCCCGCGATCAGGAAGGCGCGCGGCAGGAAGTCGAAGAAGCCGCCGATGCCAAGCCCGATCAGGAACAGCTCCACCGGATTGCCCACCGCGCCCTTGTTGATGTTGAGCTGGGTGATGAAGTGGTGCGGTGCATGGGTCAGCCACAGCGGGTACCAGTTGTGCATGCCGCGATGCATCCAGTACTGGCCGAAGTCGAACACGAACGAGATCAGGAATGCCTGGAGCAGCAGCGGCAGCCCGGTGAACCATGCCACCTTGCCGAAGTCAAAATTGGTCTGCAGCATGCCGATCACCGCGTCCGAGCCGATGAACTGGTCGACGATGCGCAGCACGGTGTAGCCAAGGCCGACATAGAACAGGTCGGTTACCAGCTCCTTCCACGTCAGCTGCCACGAGCGGAAGCGCGGGTTGACCCATTCCAGCGCCAGGAGCAGCACCTTGAAGCCGATGCCGATGGCAATGCCGGTGGATGCCACGGCCCACTCGTTGGGCGCATAGTACCAGAACAGCAGGAAGCCGAAGAAGGTGACCGGCTGGAACCAGGTGAAGAACGCCCGCTTGAATGCCCCGCCTTCAACCTTGGGCACGTTCTCCCAACCGACTGTCACTGGCGCGTCCGCGCCGATGATGCGATTGCCAACCTGAACACCTGCCATCTGCCGACCCTCGATCTGCATGCCATGCGGCGGGAAAAAGCCCCGCTTCCGGGCAGCACTATGGAGCGTCAGTGGCAGAGGTATACGCGTCGAATGACGTATGCCCTTTGTGGCGGGATTTCATGGTCTTGGCCCATCAGCAGGGCGGGGATTCGATGCCTTCCGGCGAAAAAGCCATCTGCGGCAGGAACCCATCAGCGCGGTAGCGCGTTGGCAAACGTTAACGTACGTTATGTCTGGTCGGTGGCCGTTGTCGAATTCTGATACCTCTGGCCAGTCGGCCCGCATGCTCCTTCGCGAACGCACCCGGACGGACCACGATCGCGTCGACGCCGCCTTCGCCCGGCTCGACCTTGGCGATCCTGCCGATTACCGCGAATTCCTGCTGGCCCAGGCTTCCGCCTTGCTCCCGCTTGAAGCCGCGCTCACCGGTGCAGGCATCGAGAACATCGTGTGCGACTGGTCGCACCGCCAACGCGCAAGCCGCATCCTTGCCGACCTCGCAGACCTCGGCCTCGGCGCCCCCGGACTGCTCGAGTCGCCCGGGTTTCACTCCACGGCCGAAATGCTCGGCGCGCTCTATGTGGTCGAAGGTTCGCGCCTCGGCGGAGCGATGCTCGCCCGGCGCGTACCCGCGCATCTCCCCCGCCGGTTCCTGTCAGACGCGGATTCGTCACGCTGGCGCTCGCTCGTCGCCCTGATCGACCACGAACTCGTCGCGCCTGCCTGCCAGGCCGCGGCCCTTGCCGCCGCGCGTGCGGCCTTCGCCCTTTTCGAAGCAGCCGCTCGTGTGCAAGCTGGAGTTCGCGTCCTTGAGCACTGACTACGCGGTCGACCTGACCAACTGCGATCGCGAACCGATCCACATCATCGGCACCATCCAGCCCAGCGGCTTCCTGATAGCGTTGACCGCCGATTGGATGATCGCCCGCGCCTCGGCGAACCTTCACGAATTCATCGGCCACGAGCTTGCCGACGTCTACGGACGCTCGCTTGACGAGGTGTTCCTGCCGCAGGCCGTGCACGACCTGCGCAACCGCACCACCATGCTCCGCAATGACGACGCGGTCGAACGCATGTTCGATGTCCCGCTCGTCGCTGGCAGGGGCAACTTCGACGTCGCGGTCCACTACAGCGGCAGCCAGATCGTCATCGAGGCCGAACCCTCGCGCGGGAGTCTTGGCGATGTCACCGGCATGGTCCGCTCGATGTTTGCGCGGCTTGACCAGTGCAAGAACATGACCGCGTTCTACCGCGAAGGCGCGCGCCAGATCCGCGCGCTGATCCAGTTCGATCGCGTCATGGTCTATCGCTTTGCCGCCGACGGATCGGGCGAAGTCGTGGCCGAAGCCTGCCGCCCCGGCATCGGGCAATTCCTCGGCCTGCATTACCCCGCCAGCGACATTCCGGCCCAGGCCCGCCAGCTTTACCTGCGCAACATGCTGCGCGTGATTGGTGACGTCCATGCCACGCCCGTCCCGGTGCTTCCCGCGCTGGACGAGACCGGCGCCCCGCTCGACATGTCGCTCTCGCTGCTGCGCTCGGTCTCGCCGATCCACATCGAATACCTCAAGAACATGGGCGTCGACGCCTCGCTCTCGATCTCGATCATCGTCGATGGCAAGCTGTGGGGCCTGTTCGCCTGCCACCACTATTCGCCCAACAATCCCAACTTCGAACGCCGCGCCGTTGCCGAGCTGTTCGCCCAGATGTTCTGCATGCGCCTCGAAAGCCGCGAGCGGCAGGCGACCATGGAGTTCGAACGCCGCGCCCGCGACATTTCCGACCAGCTGCTCGGCGCCGTCGCCTCGGATGAAAGCCTGCTGCGCGATCCCGACTGGCTGGCCGACATCCTGACGCATGCAATAGCGGCGGATGGCGTTGGCGTCTGGCTTTCGGGCGGTTACGCCTTTTCCGGCCAGTGCCCGCCCACCGAGGACTTCCGCCGCATCATCCGCGCGCTCAACACCACCGCCGCCGGCAAGGTCTACGCAACCGACCATATCGGCTCGCTGATCCCCGATACCTATCGCTTCTCCGACAAGGTCGCCGGCCTGCTTGCCATCCCCATCTCCCGATCGCCACGCGATTACGTCGTGCTGTTCCGGTCGGAGATGGTGCGTTCGGTCCGCTGGGCGGGCGATCCGCACAAGCCGGTGGAGTACGGCCCCAACGGTCCGCGTCTCTCCCCCCGCGAAAGCTTTGCCGAGTGGAAGGAGCTGGTTCGCGGCAAGTCCGAACCGTTCACTTCATCCGAACTGCGCGTTGCCGAAACGCTGCGCGCCACGCTGATCGAGGTCGTGCTGCGCTTGTCCGACGAGGCCTCCGCCGAACGCCAGCAGGCGAGCGACCGGCAGGAACTGCTGATCGCCGAGCTCAACCACCGCGTGCGCAACATCCTCGGCCTGATCCGCGGCCTCATCCGCCAGTCGCAGGCCAGCGACCCGGCGCTGGCGGGCTTCGTCAAGCTGATCGACGGCCGCATCCACGCATTGGCCCGCGCGCACAACCAGATCACCGAGGACCACTGGGGTCCAGCGCCACTGCAATCCCTCATCGACGCCGAGGCGGCGACCTTCATGGTCGACAGCAAGCGCATCCGCAGCTCGGGTGAGCCGGTTATGCTCAACCCTCTCGCCTATTCGACGATGGCGCTGGTCCTCCACGAACTCGTCACCAATTCGAGCAAGTACGGCAGCCTTTCGGTCCCCGATGGCCATGTTCTCATTGACTGGACCCAGGCTGCCAAGGGCGATCTTCTCGTCACGTGGCGCGAGGTGGGCGGACCGCCGGTGCGCGAACCGCAGCGGCAGGGCTTCGGCACCACGATCATCCAGCGCTCGGTGCCCTATGACCTTGGCGGCGAAGCGGTCGTGCGCTTCCTCGAGTCCGGCTTCGAGGCCGACCTGACGATCCCGAAGCGCCATGTCGCTGAAGCATCAGGCAAGGCGCGCGAGATCCATTTCCCCAAGACCGGTCCCGGCCACATCGAGGAACCGCCGCAGCACCTGCTAGCCGGCCAGCGCGTGCTGCTGGTGGAGGACAGCCTGATCATTGCACTGGACGCTGAGGATATTCTGTCTCGCCTCGGCGCGGATTCAGTGGTCACTGCCGGATCGGTAGATGCCGCGCTCGATCTGATCGATGTGGCCACGCCCACCATTGCCATGCTCGACATCAACCTTGGCATCGGCACCAGCTTTCCGATTGCCGATGTCCTGCACGAACGTGAAGTGCCCTTCATGTTTGCGACGGGCTATGGCGAACAGGCCAAGTTCCCCGATGTCCACCGCGCCCGGCCCGTGGTGCAGAAGCCCTACACCATCGGCAACGTCGCCCGAGCGCTGGCGACCCTGCTGCCCGATTCATGAGGTCGTAGAACCCCCCTCCCACGGGCGGGAGGGGCCATCTCCAGACTCCCCTCCCGCAAGCGGGAGGGGTTGGGCGTGGGCATTCGCCGTCAGGCGAACCAAAGACGCGCTGGGCATTCGCCGTCAGGCGAACCAAAAACGGGGTCGTCATTCGCCACACGGCGAACTCTCAGCCCCCAACAGAAAAGGGCGCCGTCACCGGCGCCCTTTTCCGCATCCTCTCCAAGATGCGTCGTGAAGGAACGGGCCTTGTGGCCCTGTCCCTTATTCCTCAGGACCGCCGCGGCCAGCGGTCTTGTCGTTCGCAGCGTAAAGCGCGTCGCCCTTGCCCTGCATGTAGGGCAGCGGGTTCACAGCTTCGCCCGAAACGCGGACTTCATAGTGGAGGTGGGGACCAGTCGAACGGCCGGTCGAACCGACGTAACCGATGATGTCGCCCTTGCGGACCTGCTGCCCTTCGGCAACCGCCACGCGCGACATGTGGCCGTAACGGGTTTCCATGCCGCCGCCGTGGTCAAGACCGACGAACAGGCCGTAGCCACCGAACCATTCGGCCTTTTCCACGACGCCATCAGCGCTGGCGCGGATCGGCGTGCCGGTCGGTGCGGAAAGATCAATGCCCTTGTGGGCGCGGCGGCCGCCGAGCACCGGGTGCTCACGCATGCCGTAGCCGCTCGAAAGGCGGGTCATCGCCACCGGAGCCAGCGACGGGATCGAAACCGAAGCCTTGCGGATGGTGGTGGGCTTCGACGAAGGCAGGATACCATTGTCGAGCTGCTGCCAGCTGGCAAAGAGGCGGCGGAATTCTTCGTCGCCACGATCGGCCGAGACGCCTGCCTTGGCAGCTTCGGCAGCGCGAAGCGGGGCGGCGATGTCTGCGGAAGCGGCGCTGTTTGCGAATGCCGGCGCGGAAGAGAATGCAACAACCGCCGTCAGGGCGCTGAATACAGTCTTGAAGGTGTTGGTGTTGAACAACATTACGACCCGTACGACCTTTTCTTCGGCTCTCCGCTCCCGGCATTTTCGCCGTGAAGCAGCAAGCCCTGAAACCCCCAGAGCGAACCCGATTTGCGGCTACAGACAGACGTGCGGCCTGTCGCCCGGGATTTTTCAGAGTTGGTCGGAACCCCCCGCCATCTCGTGAATTGGGGTATGCGGGGCAGGTTACAGGCAGGCAACCCCTGCCATCATTTCGCGCGACAAACCGGCTGATCGACGCGCCGAGTCGTTGAACGGTGGCTTAACGGCACCGCGGAAGTGCTGCTGAACCAAGGTTTTCCATAGGTCCACGGGGGATTCGCCCCTCATTTGGCAGACTGCGCCGAAATGTGTTGTGCCAAACCGCACATGGCGAATTTCGTCGTCAACGATTCTTTGCAGGATGCGGGCGGAACGCTCGTCGCCCCCCGCCAGAAACCGCTCGACAGTCGCCGGCGTCACATCCAGCGCGCGCGCTTCCAGCACCATCGGCACCACCGCCAGCCGCGCCGCCACATCATGCGCCGTCTCGCGCGCGGCATCCCACAACCCGTCATGCGCCGGCATCGCTCCGTAGAAGCTGCCCAGCGTGCGCAGGCGACGGGAAAGCAGGGCGAAATGCATCGCCTCGTCCGCTGCGACAGACAGCCAGTCATCGACGAACTGCCGCCCCATCTGCGCACCGAAGCGCCCCGCCGCATCCAGCGCCAGGTCGATCGCCACGAACTCGATGTGCGCCAGCGCATGGAGCAGGGCCAACCGCCCATGCGCTGATCCGCGCCCGCGCTTGCGCATGGCATTTGGCGGCAGCAGTTCCGGCCTGTCCGGCCGGGCGGGATAGTCCGGCATCGCCACGTCGAACACCATCGCCAGCTCGCCCGCACGCCAGCGGCGCACCACGTCGCGCGCCGCCATGACCTTGTCACGCGGATCAGGCGTCAGCATCACCGCGCGGATCGCGCGGGCGAGGGTAGGTGCGTTCATTCTCGGTGTCGCCGGTCAGAGCGCCTTGGCCGCAGCCAGCACTTCCTCGGCGTGGCCCTTGACCTTCACCTTGTTCCACACCTGTGCAATCTTGCCATCTGCGCCAACAAGATAGGTCGTGCGCTCCATCCCCATATAGGTTCGCCCGTACATCGACTTCTCGGTCCAGATCCCCAGCGCATCGGAAACTCCGCCTTCCTCGGCATCACTGGCCAACGGCGCGACAAGCGCGTGCTTCTCGGCAAACTTGGCGTGCTTCTTCGGCGGGTCCTTGCTCACGCCGAGCACGGCAATGCCAGCCGCCTCGAACTCGCCATGGAGCGCGGAAAAGTCCTTGTTCTCGGTGGTGCAGCCGGGTGTGTCGTCCTTGGGATAGAAGAACACGACCAGCTTGCGCCCGGCGAAATCCGAAGCCTTCACGCTGCCACCATCGGGCGTGGTCATCGCGATGTCGGGGAATGCCTCGCCCGTTCCGATCCGCTCGCTCATCATGCAATCTCCAGTTGAATATCGAACACCTGCGCCCAGCCGCGGGCAACGCAATGCCGTGCGTCCAGCACCGCGTCCAGCAGTGCATCCCAGCTGTCCAGCCCGCACGAGCGCGCGACGATGCCCCGGCTGGCCTCGGGCGGGAACATGCCATCAGGGGCAACCAGCCGTACCACCACCAGCAGCCGCGCCAGCAGGTCGTGCGCCCGGCGCGTACCCTGCGGCAGCAGCCCCAGGTCTTCGAGCGCCTGCACCGCCGCGCCCAGATCGGGCGTCTGCGCCACATGATCGCGCAATTGCAGGAAGTGGACCATGAACTCGATGTCGACCAACCCGCCGCGCGCCAGCTTCACGTCGAGTGGCCCCTTGGCTGGCTTGTGCTCGGCCATGGTCCCGCGCATCTCCAGCACGTCGGCGCGCAGCTTTTCCGGGTCGCGTGGGCGATCCAGCACCCGCGCGATAATCGCCGCCAGTGCTGCCCGGTCGGTTTCGGACCCGAACATCGCCCGCGCCCGGCACAGCGCCATGTGCTCCCACGTCCAGGCATCTTCGCACTGATACTTCTCGAAGCTGTCGAGGCTCACCGAGATCGGCCCCTGCGCCCCCGAAGGCCGCAACCGCGTGTCCACCTCGTAAAGCGCACCTGCCGCCGTCGGCACCGAAAGCGCGGCGATCACCCGCTGCGCCAGCCGGTTGTAATAGAGCGTCGCCCCCAGCGGCCTGCGCCCGTCGGATTCGCTCGCGTGATCCCCGCTGAACAGGAACACCAGATCAAGGTCCGAAGCGTGCGTCAGCGCCGCGCCGCCCAATCGCCCAAGCCCGAGAATCGCCAGGTCGCTCTCCGGCACCACACCGTGATTGACGCGAAACTCCTCGATCGCCGCGCGCCCCAGCACCTCGATCGAAGCCTCGGCCACCCGGCTCAGCGCCGCTGCCACCTCCAGCGGATCGCGCTGCCCCTCGACCAGCTGCACCCCCAGCGCAAACCGCATCTCGCCCACGCGCAGCCGCACCGCATCGAGCAAGCGCTGGTAATCATCCCCCGCTTCCCCGCGCGAAAGCTCCGCTGCAATCTCGTCCACGCTGCCCGGCAGATCAAAGGCAGACCGGTCGATCAGGATGTCGAGCAGGTCCGACCGCCGCGCCAGCTCATCCGCCAAAGTCGGCGCATGGGCCAGCACGCGCATGACAACAGCGAGCAATCCGGGCCGCGCTTCCAGCAGGCGGAACACGTTGATCGCACTCGGCAATCCCTCCAGCAGCCGCTCCCACCGGAGCAGCGCCCGCTCCGGGTCCGGCGCCTCGCACAAGGCCCGCAGCAGTTGCGGCCGGATCCGCGCAAACGCCTCGCGCGCCTCGGCCGAGCGCAGGCAGCGATATTGCCCGCCCTCCCATGCCTGCACCCGCTCGGCAAAGCGATCGACCACCGGGTCCGACTGGTCCGGCACCTCGACCTGCACCGCACCCGTTGGCGCATAGGTCTCGATCAGCGCATCGAACCGCTTACCCACCGTGTCCGAAATCGCCGCCAGTTCCGCCACCAGCGCCGCGCCATCGGCAAGCCCATCGAGCCGCGCCACGCCATCCAGCGCCGCCGCATCATTGGGTAGCGAGTGCGTCTGCTGGTCCGCCACCATCTGCAGCCGGTGCTCCAGCGTCCGCAGCCGGTCATAGCTCTCGCCCATGGCTCGCGCATCCTCGGCCCCGATGATCCCGGCTTCGGCCAGCGCATCGAGGCTCGCCCGCGTGCCCCGCAGCCGCAGCGCCGGATTGCGCCCGCCGTGGATCAACTGGTGCGTCTGCGCGAAGAACTCCACCTCGCGAATGCCGCCGCGCCCGCGCTTCAGGTCATAGCCCGGCCCGATTGCCTGCCCCGCCGAATAGTGATCGCGAATCCGCGTCGTCAGCCGCCCGATCTCGGCAATCGCCCCGAAATCAAGGCTCCGCCGCCACACGAACGGTCGTATCGTATCGAGGAAAGCCTGCCCCCGCGCCACGTCGCCCGAGGCCGCCCGCGCCCGGATATAGGCCGCCCGCTCCCACGCCAGCGCGCTGGATTCATAATGCGTGATCGCCGCCTCGAACGGCAGGGCGAGGGGACTGACCTCCGACGCCGGCCGCAACCGCAAGTCCACCCGGAACACATAGCCCTCGGCCGTCACCGAAGACATGATCTCCATCAGCGACCGCGCCACGCGCTGTGCCGCCTCTGCCGGATCGTCACGCTCGCGGCGCGGCAGGACATCGGGATCGTAAAGCAGGATCGGATCGATGTCCGACGAATAGTTCAGTTCCTGCGCGCCATGCTTGCCCAGCGCAATTGCGCAGAAACCTGTGCTTTCAGCATCAGGAACCCGGCGCCGGATCGCCGCCGCTATCGCCGTGTCGAGCGACCGGTCGGCAAAGTCCGAAAGCTCTCCCACCACCCGCGAAAGCCCGAACGCCCCCGCCAGATCGCCGATCGCCACCACCAGCGCCAGCGCCATCCGCTCCCGCCTGAGCGCCACGGCGGCATCCTCGATGCCGTCCCCCGCAGCCTTGGCCAAAGCCAGCGCTCCTTCGACATCCCCCGCCGCCAGCAAGGCCTCGACCTCAGGCAAGCGGCCAAGCGCCATCGACAAAAACGGGGAGTGCGCACGCGCGCGGGCAAGGGCGCCTTGGAAATCGGTCATCGTCTCTCCCGCATGCCCCGCTTGACCGCCCCGATCAAGCGCCATGGAAAACGCGCAGCTTCTGCTCTAAGGCGCGGGGCCAATTCCTTGATTCCGGACAAGCCAGCCATGACCACCCCGTTCCGCATGCCCCCCGAATGGCACCCCCAGGACTGGCTGTGGATCGGCTTCCCGCACTTGGCCGAGGAATGGTCGGGCGTGATCGATCAGGCGCAGGAACAGATTGCCGCCTTCGCCAGCGCCGTGGCCGACAGCGGGCAGGAAGTCCGCCTCGTCGTGCGCGATGCCGCCAACGAAATGCGCGCCAAGTCGCTCGTCTCAGCGGCCGTGAAGCTGGAACGCCGCACTTATGGCGACGTCTGGCTGCGCGATACTGGCCCGCTCGTCGTGCTCGATGAAGCCGCCAATCGCAAAGCCCGCCTGTTTGGCTTCAACGGCTGGGGCGAGAAGTACCTGATGCCGGGCGATCAGGAGATCGGTGCCGATCTGGCGGCTTCTGCAGGCCTCGAAGCCTCGAAGGCCGACTGGATTCTTGAAGGCGGCGCGCTCGATGGCGATGGCACCGGCCTCGTCGCCACGACCGAGCAGTGTCTATTGAACCCCAACCGCAACCCGCAGTTGTCCCGCGAAGACCTCGAACTGCGCCTCAACCGCGACCTCGGCTACACCCGCGTCCTCTGGCTGGGCGATGGCCTCATCAACGACCACACCGACGGTCACGTCGACAATCTCGCCCGCTTCGTCGGCCCGAACCGCCTCGCGCTCCCCCGCGCCACCGGCCCGGATGATCCCAACGCCACCATCTACGCCGATGCCAAGGCCCGCGCACAGGCAGCAGGCGTGGACGTGGTCGAAGTCCCGTCGCCGGGCCGCGTCGAATGGGGCAACATGATCCAGCCCGCCAGCTACATGAACTTCGTGATCACCACGAACCTCGTGGTCGTGCCGATCTTCGGCTCCCCCCACGATGAAGAGGGCGTAGCGGCCATCGCCGAGCTCTTCCCGACCCGCGCGACGATCGGCCTGATGGGCGACGCGGTGCTGGCCGGCGGCGGCGGCTTCCACTGCGCCAGCCAGCAGATGCCGAAGGCGCTAGTCTAAAAACGACCATAGAATTCACCGTCACCCCGGGCTTGACCCGGGGTCCCGCTGCCTTCTTGGCCAAAGCTGAAATTGCAAAGAAAGCGCGACCCCGGATCAAGTCCGGGGTGACGGGTTTTGTGTCCGTTAGCCGAGCACTTTAGCTCGCCAACCGCAACCCCGCAGCCGCGACATCAACCCCCGGCTGATCCGGCCAGATCCCGCGCGTGTCGTACACAACCTTGCCTGAACGCTCGGCCAGCGGCACCACCTTGAACACGTCATGGTCCACCAGCACGATCAGCACGCCGCACTCTTCCAGCGCCGTGTCGAGGTCGATCTGCACCGCGCCGGTCCCTTCGAACTCGCGCGGCAACGCACCCGCATAGGGCTCCACCACATGGACGCGTGAACCAAACTTGCGCGCCAGGCTCGCCGCGACAAAGCGGGCCGGGCTCTCGCGGAAATCGTCGATGTTGGCCTTGAACGCCAGGCCAAGGCACGCAACCTTGACCCCCGGATGGGCCTCGACCAGTTCCGAAGCCTTCGCCACGACATGGTGCATCTTGCCATCGTTCACGTTGCGCGCTGTGCGGATCAGCGGCGTCTCGTCGGGCGCGCCCGCGACGATGAACCACGGGTCCACCGCGATGCAGTGCCCGCCCACGCCGGGTCCGGGCTGGAGGATGTTCACGCGCGGGTGCCGGTTGGCCAGCCGAATCACTTCCCACACGTCCAGCCCCATGCGGTCCGCCACCATCGACAGTTCGTTGGCAAAGGCGATGTTCACGTCGCGATAGGCGTTCTCGACCAGCTTGGTCATTTCGGCTGATCGCGCATCGGTGGTCACGCAGGTCCCGCGCACGAAGCGCTTGTAGAAGGCCAGCGCCTTGCGCGCGCAACGCGGGGTGATGCCGCCGATGGAACGGTCGTTGTTGGTCAGTTCTTCCAGAATGCGCCCCGGCAGCACGCGCTCCGGGCAATAGGCGATGGAAACGTCGGGCGTTTCCTTCGTCTTCCCCGGAAATTTGAGGTCAGGCCGCAGCCCCGCCATCAGATCGCGCATCTGCTCGGTCGTGCCCACCGGCGAGGTCGATTCGAGGATCACCGTGTCCCCGGCCTTCAGCACCGCAGCCACCTGCGTCGCCGCCGCCAGCACATAGGAAATGTCAGGCGTATGGTGCCCGTCCTTGGCAAAAGGCGTCGGCACGGCGATCACGAAGACGTCAGAGGCCGCAATTTCGGTCGAAGCCCGCAGCAATCCGCGCTGCACCACGCCATGAACCAGGCCATCGAGGTCCACTTCCTCGATATGGATCTCGCCGCGATTGATCGTGTCGACCACGTGCTGCGACACGTCGAGGCCGAGCACCTTGCAGCCAGCGCGCGCTATGATGGCAGCGGTTGGAAGTCCGATATAGCCGAGGCCGACAACACAGACATCCGGCTTCACATCACCCATCATTCGCCAGCAACTCCACGATACGGCGCGCCGATTGCCCATCCCCGAACGGGTTGTGCGCACGCGCCATGGCCGAATAAGCAGCCTTATCGTCGAGCAGGGTGAAGATTTCGGAAACGATACGGTCAACATCCGTGCCGACCAGCTTGGCGGTGCCGGCCGTCACGCCTTCAGGCCGCTCGGTCGTCTCGCGCATGACCAGCACCGGCTTGCCCAGCGCAGGCGCTTCTTCCTGCACGCCGCCCGAATCGGTCAGCATGATCTCGGCCACGGACAGCAGCCGGGCGAAGTGCGGATAGTCCAGCGGCTCGATCATGGCGACGTTGGGCAGGCCCGCAAGCGCGGCATCCATCACCTTGCGCACGTTGGGATTGGGGTGGACCGGGAAGACCACCGCCACATCCTCGCGCGTGGCAATCCGGCGCACCGCTTCGGCAATGTTTTCAAGGCCCCCGCCGAAGTTCTCGCGGCGATGGCTGGTCACGCCGATCACCCGCTTGTCCGCGAATCGCGCCTCGATTTCGGCCAGCCCGGACGCGAGCGCAGGTTCTGCCTCGATCTTCGCGGTCACCCACTGCAGCGCATCGATCACCGTATTGCCGGTGATATGGACAGCCTGAGGATCAATATTCTCCGCCAGCAGCGCCGCCGCTGAAACATCGGTCGGCGCAAAGTGCAGCCTGGCAATCGTGCCGATGATCTTTCGGTTCACCTCTTCGGGCCAGGGATGATAGATGTTGTGGCTGCGCAGGCCTGCCTCGACATGCGCCACCGGCAGCTTGCGGTAATACGCAGCCAGAGCCCCTGACATGGCCGTGGCGGTATCGCCCTGAACCACCACCCAGTCGGGCTGCACCTGATCCATCACCTTGCCAAGTTCCGTCAGCAGCGCGGCGGTCAGCCCGTCGAGCGTCTGGTCAGGCTTCATCAGGTCAAGGTCGAAGTCCGGCACGATCCCGGCAATTTCCAGCACCTGATCCAGCATCCCGCGATGCTGCGCCGAAACGCAGGTCACCACGCGGGTGCGCGGGTCTGCAGCCAGCGCGTGGACCACAGGGAACATCTTGATCGCTTCGGGGCGGGTGCCAAACACCACAAGGATGGTCTTTTCCGTCATGGCGCTTCCAATATCGGCTGAGTGTTAACCGTGAAATAAGAGCCTCGATTTAAGCAGGGCGGCAATCCGGCGCGTGATGCGTCAACCATGAAAGGCCGCACAGCCTGTGACCGTACAGTTCCCGACAATTGCTCCTGCCCCAGTTCGCGGTCTCGATCCGCTGGTTTCGTCAACCACCCGTGTCACCGTGCTCGGCCTCGGCTACGTCGGCCTTCCGCTTGCCGTGGCGCTGGCCAAGAAGTTCTTCGTCACCGGATTCGATATCGACGTTCAGCGCATTTCGGAACTCTCCGAAGGACATGATCGCACGCGCGAGATCGAACCTGCGCTGCTCTCGATGTCGAGCCTTGGCCTCACCTGCGATGCCGGGGTCTGCCCGCCAAGCGATTTCTACATCGTCACTGTGCCGACGCCCATCGATGCGCAGAACCGCCCCGACCTGCGCCTCGTCGAATCCGCCTCGCGCACCGTGGGCAAGATGCTGCCCGCCGCCGTGAAGGAAGGCCGCGCGCCTGTCGTCGTGTTCGAAAGCACCGTCTATCCCGGCGTCACCGAAGACATCTGCGGGCCGATTCTCGAGGAGGTCTCCGGCCTCAAGTGCGGTCAGGATTTCTTCCTCGGCTACAGCCCGGAACGCATCAATCCCGGTGACCGCGAACATACCATCGAGCGCATCACCAAGGTCGTCTCGGGGCAGACGCCCGAAGTCCTCGATCGCGTTGCCGATCTCTATGGCGCGATCACTTCGGGCGGCGTGTTCCGCGCGGCCTCGATCAAGGCTGCCGAAGCCGCCAAGGTCATCGAGAACGCCCAGCGCGATATCAACATCGCCTTCATGAACGAAATCACCCAGATCTTCTCGAAGATGGACCTCTCGGTGTGGGACGTGCTCGCCGCCGCCGGCACAAAGTGGAACTTCCTGCCGTTTACCCCCGGCCTTGTCGGCGGGCACTGCATCGGCGTCGATCCCTATTACCTCTCGGCCCGCGCCGAGGCATTGGGCCATGATCCGCAGGTGATCCTCGCGGGACGCGGGGTGAACGATGGCATGGCGCAGTGGGTTGCGCGCGAACTCCACGCCCAGCGCGGCGGCAAACCCGGCTCGGTCCTCGTGCTGGGCCTGACCTTCAAGGAAAACGTGCCGGACCTGCGCAATTCCAAGGTCGCCGATGTTGTCGCCGAACTGGAAAAGCTCGGCCACAAGGTCGCCGTCCACGATCCCCATGCCGACAATGCCGAGGCCATGCTCGAATACGGCATCGAACTGGCAGGCGATGCCTTCGAACAGAAATTCGACCTCGTCTTCCTCGCCGTGCCGCACAAGTACTACCTCGCCGCCGGGGCTGACCGCATCGCCGCGCTGCTCGCGCCGGGCGGCACGCTGGCCGATCTCAAGGGCGTGCTTGGCGAACGGGCCGACTGGAAACTCTGACCGCCGCCCTCTAGGCTGGCGGCAAGACAACATACTGGAATTTCAATGCGCGTCCTGGTTACCGGAGCCGCCGGCTTCATCGGCTATTCGCTCATCACCCGCCTGCTCGCGCGCGGGGACGAGGTCGTCGGCGTCGACATCGTCAACGACTACTACGACGTCAGCCTCAAGGAAGCTCGCCTTGCCCGGCTGGTGGAGCAGGGCGGATCGAGGTTTTCGTTCTGCCGCAATGACTTCGCCGATTATGCGGGCCTCACCGCCGCGCTGGCTGACAAGCAGTTCGAACGCATCGTCCACCTGGGGGCACAGGCCGGGGTGCGTTATTCGATCGAGAACCCGCACGCCTATGTGCAGGCCAACCTCGTCGGCCACCTGAACTTGCTCGAAGTCTCGCGCCATCGCGGGGTTGAGCACATGGTCTATGCCAGCTCGTCATCGGTTTATGGTGGAAATACAAAGCTTCCCTTCTCGGTGGATGACCGCGTAGACCACCCGCTCTCGCTCTACGCCGCTACCAAGAAGGCGGACGAACTGATGAGCGAGACTTACGCCCACCTCTATCGCCTGCCGCTGACCGGCCTGCGCTTCTTCACTGTCTACGGTCCATGGGGTCGCCCGGACATGATGATGTGGCTGTTTACCAAGGCAATTCTGGCGGGTGAGCCGATCAATGTCTTCAACCACGGCGACATGTACCGCGATTTCACCTACGTCGACGACATCGTCAGCGGCGTCATTGCCTGCCTCGACAATCCCCCGCCTGATGACGGTTCGGTCAAGGCTGGCGGCAGCGAGAAACCGCACCGCCTCTACAACATCGGCAACCACAAGTCCGAACACCTGATGAAGGTCATCGCGATTCTGGAAGAGCAACTCGGGCGCAAGGCCGAGATGAATCTCATGCCGATGCAGCCGGGCGACGTCCGCCAGTCCTTTGCCGACATCGATGCGATTTCAGGCGACCTCGGCTACCGTCCGACGACGAGCATCGAGGTCGGAGTGCCCAACTTCGTGGCATGGTACAAGGACTACCACGGGTTGTGACTTCGCCCCCACTTCGCTCGCGAGAGTTTCAGGGGAGTTAGGGGGGAGTTGGGGTAGAGTTGGGGGTGAGTTGGACACCCCGGTTTCGTCAGGCGTTCACGTCCGCATAGTGGCTCGGCGGCTGGATCACGTCCATGCGTTCGGCCAGCAGCGGGCGGAAGCTGGGGCGGCTCTTGAACACCGAATACCAGCCGCGCGCCTGCTCGTGCCCCGACCAGTCGATGCCGCCAAGATAGTCCGCGACAGAGATCTGCGCGGCGGCGGCAAGGTCGGCCAGGCTCATTGTAGAACCGGCCAGCCACGGTCGGTTATCGATCAGATAATCGATATAATACAAGTGCTCATCGGCCAGCCGCATCGAATCGCGCAGGCGTTTGCTGTCAGGCGGGCTGCGATAGACGAGGCGCTTCTTCATGCGCTCTTCCAGCAGCGGCAGCGTCACGTCAGCATAGAAATTCTCGTCGAACAGCGCCACAAGACGGCGGATTTCCGCACGGTTCGTCGCCGTGCCGTTGATCATCGGCGTCTTGTCGACGGTCTCCTCGAAATACTCGCAGATCGCCCGGCTGTCGGCGAGAATCACGCCACGCTCGGGGTTCTGGATCGCCGGAGTCCGATAGGCAGGGCTCAGCTTCCCGAACGCCTCGGTCCGCTCCCACGGGTTCTCCCGCACAAGATCATAGGCCACGCCCTTCTCGCTGAGCAGGAGGCGGACCTTGCGAGAGAACGGACACAGGGGAAATTGATGAAGCTGCCACATGACAGAAGCTTTGCGCGGGGAGAGACGCAGGGTCAAGGACATGCGGCATGCTGGGCGCTTATCCGCGGTAGTGACAAGGGTACTCTTGCGAGTTAGTCTGACTAATTCCAAACTCTGGCAAGTGGCAGGCATGACCGTAACCGCTCTCGACCTCGGCGCGACCCGGCGCTCGTTTCTTCAAGGAGCAAGCGCGCTTGCCCTATTCTTGCACAATGTCAGCGCCTTCGCGGCAGGGGCCGCCCCGGCGCCGGCGCAGGCCAAGGACCGCGCCCAGCCTTTTGACATGTCTGACATAACGCTTGCCGAGAGCCCGTTTCTGCATGCCCAGCGCATGACCGAAGCCTACCTCCTGCGGCTTTCGCCCGACCGGATGCTGCACAATTTCCGCAGGAATGCCGGGCTTGAACCGCGCGCCCCGGTCTATGGCGGCTGGGAATCCGAACAGACGTGGGAGGACATCAATTGCCACGGCCATACGCTCGGCCACTACCTGTCCGCCTGCGCACTCGCCTGGCGCGCCACCGGCAAGGCCGAGTACCGGACTCGCATCGAGTACGTCGCAAGCGAGTTGGCGGAATGCCAGAAGGCATCGGGCTCGGGCCTGGTCTGCGCATTTCCCCGGGGCGCCGCGCTGGTCGCCGCACATCTGCGCGGCGAGAAGATCACCGGGGTTCCGTGGTACACGCTGCACAAGATCTACGCGGGGCTGCGCGACGCGGCGGAACTGGCGGACAGCGCACGGGCGAGGGACGTGCTGCTGCGGCTGGCGGACTGGGGCGTGATTGCCACGCGTGACCTTTCGGATGAAGCGTTCGAGGCCATGCTCGAGACCGAGCACGGCGGCATGAACGAGGTCTACGCCGACCTATTCACGATGACCGGCAAGGCGGAATACCGGACGCTTGCCGAGCGCTTCTCGCACAAGGCGATCCTGCGCCCGCTGGCAGAACGCCGCGATCACCTCGACGGGCTGCACGCCAATACCCAAGTGCCCAAGATCGTGGGATTCCAACGGGTTCACGAGGTGACGGGCGCGCCGGAGTACCACCGCGCCGCGCAGTTCTTCTGGCAGACCGTCACCGGCCCGCGCGCCTTCGCCACCGGCGGCCATGGCGACAACGAGCATTTCTTCCCCATCGCCGATGGAGCGGCGCACGTCTTTTCCGCAAAGGGGTCGGAAACCTGTTGCCAGCACAACATGCTCAAGCTCACGCGTGCCCTGTTCATGGCCGAGCCGAAGGCCGAGTATGCGGATTACTACGAGGGCACGCTCTACAACGGCATCCTCGCCTCGCAGGACCCGGACAGCGGCATGGCGACGTACTTTCAGGGCGCGCGGCCGGGCTACATGAAGTTGTACCACACGCCCGAGGATTCCTTCTGGTGCTGCACCGGCACCGGCATGGAGAACCACGTAAAGTACCGGGATTCCATCTACTTCCACAATGCTGACACGCTCTGGGTGAACCTGTTCATCCCTTCTGCGGTGCGCTGGCGCGGCAAGGGGGCAGAACTCGCACAGGAGACCGCGTTCCCGGAAAAGCCGGAGACCTTACTGCGGTGGAAGTGCTCAAGACCGTTCGCTGCCACGGTAAACTTGCGCCATCCCGCGTGGAGCCGGACTGCGCGCGTCCTGGTAAACGGGGCGGAAGTCGAGACGTCGAATGAACCCGGACGCTTCCTCGCGGTGCGCAGGACCTGGCGCAACGGCGACACGATCGCACTGCAACTGAAGATGGAAACGACTGCCCAGGCTTTGCCAGCGGCGGACGACATCGTGGCGTTCAAGTACGGGCCGCTGGTCCTGGCGGGAGCGCTGGACCCGGTTCCGCAGGGCAGCGACATTGTGGTCAATGAGCGGCTCTATGGCGCCTACAACGATACACCGGCGAAGGTCCCGCAACTGGCTGGCGACGCACACGATCTGGCAGAAACGATCCGCGGCGGGGCCAAACCACTGGAGTTCGAACTACCCGCGGCGGACGGCTCACCTGTCCGGCTGCTGCCCTATTACAGGATCGCCCACCAACGCTACGCGACCTACTGGAAGCTTGCCTTAGGCTTGCGCGCCGCCTGATCAAATGCTCCCCTTCACGGTCAGGGTGAAGATTGGGCCGATCAGTCGGTCGCGGGTTTCGACGAAGGCGATGGGGGCGTTGGGGCGGGGGCCGGCGAAGACCTCGCGGTCCCAGCGCTGGCGGCCGTTGAGGAGGTTGTTGGCGCTGGCCTTCACGGTCAGGCCGAACACGTTCTTGTGCTCGATGTAGACCCCGGCAAACACCGGCCCTTCATAGGCACGGCCACGTTCGAAACGGCGGTGGTAGAGCGACTGGTGGTTGTATTCGTAGGAGGCGCCGGCCGCCCAGTCGGTGCCCTGGAAGTCCTGGCGGAAGTTCAGCTCCCAGTAGCGGTCGGTGATGCCGCCGTAGGGAATGTGGTGGGCCGGGTCGAACGGATCGCGCAGCTTGGTGAAGGTCAGTTCGACGTTGAAATCGAGCCGCGCGCCTTTCCAGCCAAGCGGATCGAACTGCAGCGTGGTGTTGCTGACGATCTGCCGTTCCTGCGCCGATCCGACGTTGCCGATGGATTCGCCGTTCGTGCCGATCGGGACGACGGTCACGTAATCCTGCACTTGGCGGCCGACGAGCCGCAGCTTGGTCGAGCCCAGTTTGCCGAAGGTGCGATTGAGTTCGAGCTCGGCCGACCAGTCCTGTTGCGGCACGAGATCGGCGTTGCCGCTGTTGGCGTTGCCATCATCGAGGAAGCGGCGGGCGAGGAAGTCGTAGAACGAGAGCTGGCCGACCGAGCGTTTGATCTTGAACGATACATCGAGGCTTTTCGCGGCCTTCCAGCCCAGCGAAAGCGAGCCCTTGGGCCGGAAGAACGAGCGGCTGAGGTTGCCTTCCGGGCCAGTCGCGCCGGTCTGCATCAGGGTTGATTTCTCGGCGCCCACGATCATTTGCAGGGTCAGGGTGCTGGAAAGCGGGCGGCTGAACGAGAGGCTGGCATCGTAACGGTCTTCCTTCACGCCGCCGGTGCCTTCGGGGAAGGGAATTTCCACGAACTCCCCGGCCCCGTTGAGTTCGGCGAGGGTGGCAACGTTGCGGAGCGAATTGAACGCGCCTTCTCCGGCCAGTTGCCAGTCGCCGCCGAACATCTTCCACGAGTATTCACCGCGGACGATGCGCTCGGAGCTGTCGCCGGTCTGGGCGAAACGGTCGCCTGTGGCGGGTGAGCCATCGTCGAACATGGTCACGACCTGCTGGCTGTAGGGTTCGTGCTCCTCGCGGTTGAGGCCGATCAGCTTGAGGCGGCCGGGGCCAAGCGCGAATTCGTAGTCGCCGCCGATCTCCCAGTTCCGCGCCGAGGATTTGTCGAGCAAGTCGCGCACGATCACGCTGCCATCGGCGTTGGTGCGCACCGAATGCTCCTTAAAATGGCGGGGCACGCGCTGGAACGAGCCGTTGAGGTTGGCGATGGACGAGCCGGGACCGTCGATCGTCAGGCGCACGGCGAGCTTGGGATCGTCGCGGTTGGCCTTGATCACGTCCTCGCGCGTCTGGATCACCGCGCCGTTGCGGTCGGTGATGATCGTCGGCCCGCCGGCTGCGCCGCGATTGGCGTTGTTGGTCAGGCTGACGGTGTATTCGACCGGCCCCTGGCGGCCCGATACCGAGACTTCGCCATTGGTGTAGCGCGGATCGGCATAGTGCACGCGGTATTCCGGGCTGTAGCGGAACTGGCCGGAAAAGCTGGAGGAGCGGGCAATGACGTTGGCGACTTGCCCGGTAAGGCCGGGGATGTCGAGCTTCGCGCCATCGACCAGTTCGATGCGTTCGACGGTGGAGGCCGGGATGCGCGAAAGCTGGGTCCAGATATCGTCAGACTTCGACGACAGGCGCTTTGAATTGACCAGCACGTTGCCGCTTGCCTGGCCGAGGCCTCGCGCTTCCTCGCCTTCGCGGATGGTGAAGCCGGGGACCTGGCGCAGCATGTCGAGCGCGTTGCGCGGGGCGAAGCGTTCGAAGTCCTTGGGCGTGAAGGTGCTGCGGGTGCCGACCGTCTGTCCGGTCGGGGGTGCGGTTTCCGGGGCCTCCTCTGCTCCCCGCGCGGGCAGGGCAAAGGCAAGCATGGCACAACTGCAAAGCAGCGAAACTTGTTTCGATGGAAACTTCATGCCCTGCCGATGGCGCAACTCGGCAGGGCTGACGCGACAGGCTCGACCAACGACATGCGCGGGCCGACCAAAGCCGTTTGTCGGTTGAGATCAGCCCGAAAGGCGCATCCGGTCACGCAGGACGTCGATCGCAATGCGTTCTATCGCATCGGCGGGGCGGTCAGCGAGCAGGAGCCGAGCCAGCGTGCGTTGCTTCTGCGCGATAAGGTCGATCGCCTGGAGCTTGTCCATGTGGTTGATGGCCACGCTCATGTCGTCGCACAGGGCGGAGCCAAGCGCTTCGACTTCTTCGGCCAGCTCATCAAGAACGACCGCAATCTGGCGATGGGTGGCTTGTGCCATGGGCCTTGCCCTCCCTTGGGTCAGGCTGCTTCGGCGATCTGGGCGCCATCGGAAAGGGCGGCGAGATTCAGGACCATGACCATGCGGTCTTCGATCGCGGCCAGACCTTCGAGGAAGGGCACGACGGTATCGCCCGCCGACGTCGGCGGCGGCGGCTGGAGCGCTTCGCTGTCGATGGTGACGATGTCGCTGACCGAATCCACGATCCAGCCGGAGATCTGCGCGCCCTGCTGGGTGACGATGATCGCGTGCCGGGGCGTCGCTTCGGTGGCGCGCCAGCCGAGGCGGGCGGCGAGATCGACGACCGGAAGGACCGTGCCGCGCAGGTTCACGACGCCTGCGACATAGTGCGGCACGCGCGGCAGGCGCGTGGTGGGCGACCAGGCGCGGATTTCGCGGATGGCCATGATGTCGAGGCCGAAAACCTGGCCTTCAACCTCGAAGGTGATCAGTTCACGCAACATGTCTGGTTCCTTCCAGCAGGGTTCAGTGGGAGACGCGGCGGACGGCGGCGACGAGCTTTTCCGGGTCGAACGGCTTGACGATCCAGCCAGTCGCACCGGCCGCGCGGGCGCGTGCCTTCTTCTCGTCCGAGCTTTCGGTGGTCAGCACGAGGATCGGACGATCGCGGTGGCGGCTGCCCTCGCGCAGGCGCTCGATCAGGCCGAAGCCGTCGAGACGCGGCATGTTGATGTCGGTAATGACGACGTCGACCTCGTTCATGGCCAGCCAGTCGAGGGCGGCCATGCCGTCCTCGGCCTGCGATACGTCGAAACCGTGCCCCGACAGGGCATGGTTGAGGAGCGCCCGCATTGAGGGGCTGTCGTCTACGGTAAGGATCCGGGTGGTGTTGCTCATGGATGGGACTCGCTTCTCGAAGATCAGAACAGTTCGACGTCGCCACGAGCAAGTGCCGGGCGCGGGGTGGGCTGGACGGGTGGCGCGAACCGGTCTTCCACCGTGCGGTGGCGGACCTGGCCCGATGCCGGGCGGAAATCGACGCGGCGCGCCTGGGTGCCGCCAAGGTCCTCACGCATCAGCGCAATGCCTTCACGACGGAGGAATTCGCGGGCGAAATCGGCATTCATCGAGCCGATGCGCATCATGTTGCGATTGACGTTGGCGCCACCGTAGAGGTGCGCCTTGAGGTTGCCCTTGCGTGCGCCACGGGCGAGCATCTCGTTGACCAGAAGCTCCATCAGGTAGACGCCGTAGTGTTCGTCGACCTTGGTGCCGGCAGCGTTGGCGGGTGGCTCCGAAAGCAGGAAGTGGTTCATGCCGCCGATCCGCGCCTCCGGATCATAAAGACAGGTGGCGACGCAAGAGCCCAGCACGGTCGAATATTCGATCGACGGGCTGCCGCTTGCCAGCGCCTGGCCCTGCATCACGGTGACCCGTTCGAGCGGCGGCGCGCCGGGGATGGGGGTTTCGAAGCTCATCTCAGGCGGCCTTGTTGAAAGCGTGGCGCGCGATTGCGCCGAGGGGGGCGACAACCCGGGCCGCGCCAAGATTGATGGCCGCGCGTGGCATGCCGAACACGGTGCAGGTTGCCTCGTCCTGGGCAATGGTGCGAGCGCCGCTCTGGGCCATGGCGAGCAGGCCCTGCGCTCCGTCGGCCCCCATGCCGGTCAACAGGATGCCCACCGCCCGCGGTCCGACAGTCCTGGCCACGGATTCGAACAAGACGTCGACACTTGGCAGGTGGCCGGAGACCGGAGCCCCGGCGCGCAGCTTGCAATGCAAGGTGGAGGTGCCGCCCAGCGTGAGGTGGCGATCATCGCCGGGGGCGAGATATACGTGGCCATCCCGGAGCGGCGTATCGGGTTCGGCAACGACGATGCGCGGCGGGCAGGACTGGTCAAGGGTGCGCGCGACGGCGGGGGCGAAGCGGGCGTTGATGTGCTGCACGATCAGCGTGGGCGGGCAGTCTGCCGGGAAGCCCGAAAGCACAGTCTGCAGCGCTTCGACTCCGCCGGTGGACGAACCGATGGCGATCAGGGCGGGGCGATCTGCCAGCAATCCGCGCGCTTCGCTGGCGACGCGGCGCGTTTGCGGGGCGCGCGCGGTGAATTGCACTTTCGCGGCTTCACGGATCATGCCGGCAAGACGGCCGGCATCGTCCAGCCCGTGCCCGCCACCCGACTTGGCATAGCAATCGACGGCGCCGAGCGCGAGCGCGCGGGCGGTCATCTCGTTGCCTTCCTGCGTCGAGCCGGACACGATGATCACCGGGGTCGGGCGCAGTTCCATGATCTTGGCGAGGAAATCGAGGCCGTTCATGCCGGGCATCTCGATGTCCAGCGTGACCACGTCCGGGTCCAGTTCGCGGATCATCTGGCGGCCCTCGGCGGCATTTGCGGCGGCCGCGACGACTTCGATGTCGGGCTCCTTGCCAAGCCGGTTCATCAGGATTGCGCGCATGGTGGGCGAATCCTCGACGATGACGACGCGAATGGTCATGCAGCCCTCTTGCGGTAGATGGTTGGTCCCATGGTGGAGAGTTGGTCGAGAGCGGGGCCGGTGACCCGCTCGGAATGGCCGATGTACAGCCAGCCGCCGGGCGCGAGCTTCTCGGCGAAACGGGCGACCAGGCGTTCCTTGGTCGGTCCGTCGAAATAGATCATCACGTTGCGGCAGAAGATCGTGTCGAACTGCCCCTGCATCGGCCAGTCACCAAGCAGGTTCAGCGACCGGAAGCGCGCGATCTGCTGCACCGCCGGGTCGATCGTGCATTCATCGCCCGCCGTGCGCGTCCAGGCGCGGCGGAGGGCTTCGGGAACCGGCTTGAGATCTTCGGCGCGGTAGGTAGCGGCGCGGGCCTTGGCGAGCGCGTGGCTGGCGATGTCGCTGGCGAGCAGCCGCAGATCCCGCCGGGCAATGGCATGGCCAGCCCCGGCGTCTTCGCCCAGCAGGGTCATCAGCAGCGACCAGGTTTCCTCCCCGCTCGAACATCCTGCAGACCACAGGCGGACCTTGCCGCCACGCTGCAGGCGATCGATATATTCGGGCCGGACATCGCTGGCGAAATGCTCGAAGTGATGTGCCTCGCGATAGAAGAAGGTGTGGTTTGTGGTCAGCGCGCAGATGGCCTTCTGCCGTTCGGCAAGGTCCTCGCGGATGCGCAGGACATAGGCACCGAACGTGACGCATCCCGAATCGCGCACCAGCGGCGCCAGGCGGGAATAGACCAGCATGGCCTTGCCCGACGGCAGCACGATGCCGGCTTCCGCGTGGGCAATCTCGGAGATCGCGCGGAAATCGGCCTCGTCGAACACCCCGGGGCTGACCCCGGGCATGCTCGCGTCCAAGGCATCCATCAGGCTCATGCGGCTTCAGCCATGGCTGCGGAGGAGGCCGACGAAAGGCTGCGCGAGACCAGCCCGTCGACGTCGATGATCAGGGCGACCCGTCCATCGCCGAGGATGGTAGCGCCGGCGACGCCTTCGACAGAGCGGTAATGCGTGTCGAGGCTCTTGATCACGACCTGGCGCTGATCGCAGATGGCATCGACCATCAGCGCGGCACGGCCTGCGCCTTCGGTTTCGACCACGATCAGCACGGCCTCACGCGGGTCGCTTACAGCTTGTGCCGCGCCGACCGAATGGGCCAGCGAGATGACGGGAATGAACCTGCCGCGCACATTGATCATGCTGCGGCTGGCGCCAAGGCCCTGCACTTCGTGCGGCTCGGGACGCAGGCTCTCGACCACGTTGGCGAGCGGCACGACCAGCGTCTGGTCGCCTACATTGACGACCATACCGTCCGAGATGGCGAGGGTAAGCGGCAGGGTCAGGGTAAAAGTCGTGCCCTTGCCCGGTTCGGAATCGATGGTGATGCGCCCGCCCAGATCCTTCACATTCTGGCGGACCACGTCCATCCCCACCCCTCGGCCCGAAATGTTCGAGACCTGCTGGGCGGTGGAGAAGCCGGGGGCGAAGATCAGCAGGTCGATTTCTTCCTTGGACAGGATGGCATCGGGCGCGATCAGACCCTTCTCGACGGCCTTGGCAAAGACGCGCTCGCGATCGATGCCCTTGCCGTCATCGCCGATGCGGATGAGAATCCGGCCCGAGCGGTGCTCGGCCGAGAGGGTCAGCGTGCCTTCGGCGGATTTTCCTGCAGCAATGCGCTCGTCGGCCGGTTCGATGCCATGGTCCACGGCATTGCGGATGAGGTGGGTCAACGGTTCGCCCAGGCGCTCGATCACGGTCTTGTCGAGCTCGGTGCTTTCGCCCGAAACTTCGAGGCGGACATGCTTGCCGGTGGTGGACGACAGTTCACGCAGGATGCGCGGCACGCGGCTGAAGACCGAGCCGATCGGTTGCGCGCGGATCGACATGGCCGATTCCTGAATGTCGCGGGTGAGGCCCTCGATCATCGCCATTTCCTCGGCAACGGCGAGGCCCTGTCCGGCAAGACGCTGCGCCATCATGGCCTGCGCGATCACGAGTTCGCCGACAGCATCGATAAGCTTGTCGAGCTTTCCGAGCTCGATGCGGATGGACTGACCCGGCGCAGGGGGCGCGGGCGGGGCCGAACCGCCGGACGCAGCGACGCGCGCTGTCATGGCCTCCTCGACCGCGATGGGGGCGTCCGCGGCGGGGGCGGGCGCCGCTGTCTGAACGGCGACGGGCGGGGCAGCCTGGGGCGCTGCAGGCGTCGGCGGTGCGGCATCGGTCTTGCGCACCGGCGGCATGTCTGCGTCGGCTCCGAAGGCCAGCGAGCAATCATCGCCCACGAAATCGAAGATGTCGCGGACACTGGCTTCGGCAACGCCGGAGGGGAAGCTGAATGCCCAGCCAAGATAGCCGCAGCCGGGATCGAACGAATCGAGCGGCGGGACCGCGGACACGTCGCAAAGCTCGCACTTGCCGCCCATATCCGCCATTTCGCGCAGCATCAGCAGCGGCTCGCTGCCATTGCGCATCGCACCGCTGTGGGGGCGCAGCCGCATGTGCCAGCGCGCTTCTGTCACCTCGGCATCGGCGGCAGGCGCAGAATCTGGCGTGATTTCGCCCGAGATGTCGTCAAGCAGGGCATCAAGATCGAAGTCGAAATCGTCGCCTTCGTCGCTGGATGCTTCTGCTGCAACCGGCGCGACGACCTCTGCCGGCGCGGGCTGCGCGGCTGGTGTCGGCGTGGTGGCCGGGGCGGCGGGCGCGGCACCGGCGTTGGCTGCCATTGCTGCGGTAAGTTCGGCCTGGAGCGCGCCGTCCTCGGGCGGCTCGGTTGCGTCGCGCGCAGCAGTCACATGATCGCTCAGCGTATCGAGCGCGCGCAGGAGCAGGTCGGTGAGCGGGCCGGTAATCGGCACGGTGCCGTCGCGCACATCCGACAGCAGCGTTTCGAAGGTATGGGTGAAACCCTGCAGCGCCACGTAGCCGAATGCCCCGGCACCGCCCTTGATCGAATGGACGCCGCGGAAAACGGCGTTGACGGTATCGCTGTCCTGCGTTCCTTCGCGGCAAGCGGCGAGACCCTGTTCGGCCGCAGCCAGCGACTCTTCGCATTCGGCGAAGAAGATCGCCTGGATTTCCTCGGCGGTCATGCCAGCACTCCCGAGAACAGTTCATCAGAAAGCCCCGTCAGTGCGGCGGCCTCGGTCAGGGCATTCGAGGGGAGAATCACTGCCCCATCGCCGGTCTGGCGGGCGCTCACCAGCAGTTGCAGCATCGCTTGCCCGACCTGCCGACATTCGCGCGCATCGATCTCGAGCGGACCCGATCCAAGCGCCGCCAGCATTTCGGGCAACAAGGCTTCGGCGGCGGCGCGGTCGCAGCGCTCTGGCAGGGTGATCGATGTCATGGAGATGCTCTTCCTCCGGCTCGGTTGGGCCGATCCGGGGAGACCCGACGCGGCGACTGGTCTTCCGGAATAGAGCACGAGGGAAAAGGCCGGCTTTCGCCGGGCCTACGGTGAGATACGTAAGTGCCGGAACAGAAATTGCTGGTGCTTCGCGCGTAGAACGAACCGAGGCGAAACAACGCCTTGGAAGGTTTCCCTTGAAATGCACGAAGCCCGTGTTCTCGTAGTCGATGATTCCGCAGCCATGCGGGCTCTGTTTTCCGACATCCTGGATCAGTCCAAGAACGTGACCGTGATCGGCGCGGCAGCAAATGCGGCCGAGGCGCGTGAACAGATCAAGGAACTGCGTCCCAACGTGGTGACGCTGGACGTCGAAATGCCTGGCATGAGCGGCATCGAGTTCCTGGAAGAGATCATGGGCTCCAACCCCTTGCCGGTGGTCATGCTTTCAAGCCTGACCCAGGCCGGGACGGAAACGTCGCTGAAGGCGTACGAGCTGGGTGCGGTCGAGTGCTTTCCCAAGCCGCTCAAGGCAACGCCCGAACAGTTCAGCAAGACCGTGGGCAAGCTCGGCAAGATCGTGCTGGCAGCGGCAAACAGCAACGTGAAGGAC
This sequence comes from Novosphingobium sp. BL-A-41-Hi4B-X5A, assembly GCF_055521705.1. Taxonomy (NCBI): domain Bacteria; kingdom Pseudomonadati; phylum Pseudomonadota; class Alphaproteobacteria; order Sphingomonadales; family Sphingomonadaceae; genus Novosphingobium; species Novosphingobium sp. BL-A-41-Hi4B-X5A. The sequence continues at coordinate 2,826,290 of NZ_CM145500.1, forward strand.
CGCAAGGCGCCGCGCGAACACAAGCAGGTCGAAGCACACTTCGAATGGAACGGACACCTGCTTGCGCTGTCGGCTTCGATGGGCGGGATCGATGCCCTGACCCAGCTGCTGTCCTACTTCCCCGAAAAGTGCCCGCCCACGGTGATTGCCCTCAACGCCGAGCCCGGCATTGTCGAGACGTTCATCAAGCGCATGGACGGGGAACTGAAGTGCAGCGTCAAGGCGGCCAAGGACGGCACGCCCCTGACGCAGGGCACCATCCACATTGCCTATGACCCCGAGCGTCATGTGGTGATCGAGCCGGGCACTCCGGCAAAGTTGCGCCTGATCGATCGTGATCCAGTGGATGGCATGCGACCGTCGGCCAATCTCCTTTACGGTTCGATCGCGCGCGGTTCGGTCCCGGCGGCAGGCGCGATCCTGACCGGCATGGGTGCCGATGGCGCCAAGGGCCTGAAGCTGATGCGCGATAACGGGTGCAAGACTTTTGCCCAGGCGCGTCAGTCGGCCCTGGTTGCAGAAGCGCCGGCTGCCGCCATCGATGCCGGCGCGGTGGAAAGCGAGCTTGATCTCGATGGGTTGGGCGAGGCGCTGATCGCAGCCTGCAACATCGGTTAGGAACAAGGTCCTGGAGATCCTGCGCGGTCCGTCCCCGTCCGCGCAGGTGAGGAAGGCCCGGAACCGTCAAGGTTCCGGGCCTTTTCCTGTTTGCGTCAGCAGGGAAGCGCGGATCAGGCCGGAATGCTGCGCAGCATGGCCTCGCGGATTTCGGTGAAATCCTGGCGAATGGCCTGCAGCGTGCGCGCATCGAACCGCGTCACGCAATCGAGGATCGCATTGCGGGCCGATTGATACAGCTGGACCAGCGCGCCTGCCGTCGGGTTGGCGAGGTCCACGCCCATCTGCAGCGCGGTGAGAGCCGAGATCGCACGGGTGAGCGCGGCGCTCTTGGCGGCGTTGTCGCCACGTTCCTGCGCATGGACGGCGCGACCGACCGAACCGATGACCTGCTCGAGGCACAGGTCGACCAGCTGACGCGAATCGGCGCCGCGAACACGGGCGTCGAAATCGACGCGGCGATAGGCTTCGGTCGGGTCTTTCCGGTGATGCAGCATGTCAGTTCTTGCCCGATGCGTTCCAGGCGTCGATCTGCGCCTTCAGGAATGAGAGGGTGGATTGCGAGCCGCTGACCCTGGTGTCCATCGCGGCAAACCGGGTCACGAGCTGCTGGCGCAGCGCTTCCTGCTTTTCGGCCAGCGTGGCCGAGCGGTCAGCGAGGGTTTTCTGCAAGGCCGTGTTTTTGGTGACGGAACTTCCGAGCGAGATGCCGGTGGTCGAATTGGCGTTGCGGGCGATCTTGTCGATCGTGGCAAAGACGCCGAAGATGCCGGTGGTCCACATCGCGCCTGCCTCTTGCGGCGAGGTCTTGAGCGTCTGGTTCAGGCGAGCAGTGTCGAGGCTGAACGTGCCGTCACGTTCGGTCTTCAGGCCAAGATCTGCCAGAGTCGACGGGGCGCCGGATGCTGCGTTGAGCATGATCTTCTGGCCGGCGAGCCCGGTCAGTGCAGTGCGCAGCGCCCGGGCACCGGGATCGTTGTTGAGCTCGCCAGTGTCCTTGTTCATGGCCGCGTTGAGCTGCTTGGCGACCTCGTTGAGCGCGTCTGTGAGGTCGGTCATCGCCGTGGCAATGCCGGTCGACGGATCGCTGAACGTGATCGTGGCCGGGTTGCCGACATTCGTTGCCGTGAGCTTGAGGTTGAGGCCGGGCAGCACGTCGTTGATGGTGTTGCTGGTGCCCGAGTAGGCCACGCCATCGAGCATGTAGGCCGCGTCGGTGGCGGTGGATTTGAGCTGCGTGGTGTTGGTGGCTGGTGTCCAGGCGAGGTCGGCAAGCGCTTCCCCGCCGACAGCCGGGCTGGCTTCAAGGATGAAGCCGCTGTTTGCCCCTTCCTTGCCCTTGAGAACCAGCTGTGCACCTGCAGACCCGTTCGCGACGTAGGCCGAAACGCCGGTTCCCGCAGCATTGATGGCGGTTGCCACGTCGGCCAGCGTGGCTCCGGCTGGTACGGTGATATCGACCGCCGCCTGCGTGGCATCCGCCGTGAACGCGCCGCTCGCCACCGTGCCAAACCGCAGCGTCAGCGTGCCTTCGCCAACCGTCGAGGTCGAGGAAGCGTAGGCCGGCATGACCAGCTTCTGCGCGTTAGCCAGTGACGTGACCTCGAGGCTGTAGGAGCCACTGCCACTCAACGTGCCCTTACTGACCGTCGCGACGCTCGTATTCGAGATCGACGGCTTTACCGCCAGATCGCCGGTGCGGATCAGCGTGCCGATCGATGACGCGAGCGTGCTAATAAGGGACTTGAGGTTCGACGCACTGGAGATCTGTGCGTCGAGCTTTTCGGTCTTGGCCGAGAGCTGGTCGATGCGGGTGGCGAACTGGGCAGCGGCGAGCTGTTCGGCAAGCTGTGCGGTGTTGATGCCGCTACCTGCGCCGAGCGCCGAGACGATCTGCGCAGTGGCAGACGTGGATGCCGTGGAGGATGTGGTCGTTGCCATGGTCTTTAGGACGGCCGCACAGAGGCGGTCTTAAGGTCGATTACCGCTTCGGGGCGCCCATCTGCGTCGAACCGCATGTGGATCGGCAAGTCGATGTTCGGCAGGGGCATATGGTCGCCCCGGCCGAGCGACAGCACGAAGGCGAGGACCGAGGCGACGGCGGCGTAAAGATCCTCGCGGATCATCTGGTTCTCGCGCGTGGTGAAGTAGACCGAGCGGGCAAGCGGCGGCAGTTCGAGCGTCGGAACGCCGAGTTCTGCTGCCAGTTCGCGCATCGCCAGCGCCTTTTCGCCGCGTCCCTTGGCCAGCACGACCGGCGCGGGGGCTAGGTCGGGATCGTAGACCATGGCGACCGAGAAATGCGTCGGGTTGGTGATGACGAACTGCGCCTTCTGCATCGCCTGCTGCATCGCGCCCATCGCCAGCTGGCGCTGCTTGTTGCGGATGGCGGCTTTCTTTTCGGGTGAGCCTTCGGCTTCCTTGTGCTCGTCCTTCACCTCCTGAAGCGTCATGCGCAGGCGCAGGAAACGGCGGACCCACTGGATCGGGAAGTCGAGCAGGGCGATCACGATCAGCCCCGACGCAAGCGCGAACGCAAGCGAAGTGATCGTATCCCACGCGGTGACGAGCTGTCCGTGGATGTCACCTTGGCCGAGACCCACCATCCCGGCGATTCGGCCCGATGCCCAGGACCAGGCAATCGCCCCGAGCAGGCCCAGCTTGGCGAGCCCCTTGGCCAGTTCGATCCAGCCTTGCGGGCCGAACATGCGCTTCAGGCCCGACAGCGGATTGATGCGCGAAGCCTTGGGCGCAAGGTTCGACGGGATCCAGCGTCCATCGGACAGGCCGATCTGTGAAAAGACAGACGCTGCCAGCACCATCAGGCCGAGCAGGAAAACCGGAGGCAGGACGGCAACCATGGCGCCCGTCAGCAGCTTGGCCGGGGCGAAGTCCTCAATCGCCGCGCGATCCAGCGTGAACGAGGCGCGCAGCGTATCCTGCAGGGCGTCCATCACCCACGGCCCGGCAAACTTCAACCAGACTGCGCCGACCAGCACGCCAACAGCAGTGGCCAGGTCCTTCGAGCGCAAGACATCGCCGTTCTTGGCGGCGTCCTTCTTGCGCTTCTCTGTCGGGGCAAAGGTCTTTTCGCCTTCCTGCTCGGCCACGCCTGCCCCCTACTTCAGGACCAGCGCGCCGGCATTGGCGACGGCGGTGGCGGAGATGTCGACCATCACGTCGGTCAGCATCGGGGCGGCGGCGATCATCGCGGCAAGGCCGGCCAGCACGCCTGCGGGCAGGCCGAGCGAGAACAGGTTGAGGCTGGGGGCGGAGCGGCTGATGATGCCCGTCGTGACCTGCACCAGCAGCAGGATCAGAGTCACGGGCAGAGCAATGAGGATCGCGGTCACGAACATCTGCGTCGCGAATTGGCCGATCAGGTCGATCCGGTTTGCCGCCAGCCACGATGTGCCCGGCGGGAAGGTGCGGTAGCTGTCAACCAGCAGCGCGATCCAGTTGAGGTGCGCGCCGGTGCCGAGGAAGATGACGGTCAGCACGACCGCGAAGTACTGCCCCATCGCCGGGGAGTGCGCACCGCTGACCGGGTCTGCCGTCGTGGCGATCGACATGCCCATGCCGCCCCCGATCACTTCGGCGGCAAGCGTCGGTGCGGCAAAGGAAAGCTGGAGGGCAAAGCCCAAGGCCAGGCCGATCAGGACTTCGTTGGCGGCACTCAGCAGGCCATTGATCGAGAGTAGAGCGACGGGTGCTTCAACTCCGGTCCACCCGCAGACCAGCAAGGCGATTGCGCCCGAGGCGACAATACGGATCTGATAGGGGACGGTGCCGGTGCCGAACAGGGGTGCAGCGAACATCGCAGCCGCGATGCGCGTCATCACGAACATCCAGCGCCAGAAGTCAGCTTCGAGCGCGCCAAAGCCGAAGTTCAGCTGCAGCACGGTTCAGCCTTTTCCGGTCATGGCGATCTGGTCGAAGATTTCCTTGGTGAAATCCCCGACAAGACCGAGCATGGCCGATCCGAACAGTACCAGCACCAGCGCGGTGACCGCAAGCTTCGGCACAAAGGTCAGCGTCTGTTCGTTGACCGAAGTGGCCGCCTGGATCACGCCAACCACAAGGCCCACGGCGAGCGAGGCGATAAGGATCGGTGCTGCGACCAGTGCCGTGATCCACAGCATCCGGTCAGCCAGCGCGAGGAGGGAGGCGGTGTCTTCCATTGCCCTTTACCCGAAGCTTGCCGCAAGGCTGCCCATCAGCAGCGCCCAGCCATCGACGAGGACGAACAGCAGCAGCTTGAACGGCAGCGAGACGATCGTCGGGCTCATCATCATCATGCCCAGGCTCATCAGCACCGAGGAGACCACGAGGTCGATCACCAGAAAGGGGAGGAACAGCATGAAGCCGATCTGGAAAGCTGTCTTGAGCTCGCTCGTAACGTATGCCGGGAGCAGGATCGAGTAGGGCACGTCGGCCGGCGTGGCGAACTTGGGCGCCCGCGCCATTTCCGAGAACATGCGCAGATCGGTTTCACGGGTCTGGCGGATCATGAAGGCGTGAAACTCACGCCCGCCGGCCACGAACGCCTGCTCTGCGCCGATCTTGCCGCTGGAATAAGGCTGGATGGCGTTGGCGTTCACCTTGTCGAGCGTCGGGCCCATGATGAACAGCGAGAGGAACAGCGACAGGCCGATCAGCACCTGATTGGGCGGCGATTGCTGCAGCCCCATCGCCTGACGCAGGATCGACAGCACTACCAGCACGCGGGTGAAGCTGGTCATCATCAGGATCAGCGACGGCAGGATCGTCAGCAGCCCCATGATGAGCAGGAGCTGCAGTGACAGCGACAGCGAGCCGCCGCTCTGCGCGCCGGCCATCTGGCCGAAGGCGCGGTCAAGCGCGCCGGAGATCGCGGCGGGCTGCTGGGCCTGGGCAGGGCCGACAGCCGCCTGCGCCATGGCGTAGTGCGGCAGCAATATCAGCGTCGTCGCAAGGGATGCAAGGAGGCGCTTCACTGCACGTCCTCCGCTTCCACCTTGGGCCGTGCCGGAGCTTCGGCAAGGCGGACGAGGCCGTTCTTGCCCGCCGAGACAAGGATTTCGCGGCCGTGGAATTCGAGCACGGCAAGGCGCAGCGTGGGAGAAAGCATCTGCGTTTCGACGATGCGCACCGATTTGGGCGCGTTGCCCGCCATGAAGCGGCCTTCCATGCGCTTGGCGAACTTGAGGCTGGCCCAGGCGAGGCCGCCGATCAGCGGCAGCAGCACGAGCAGCTTGAGGACGTACCAGAACATCAGGCGGCATCCCCCTTGGCGGCTTTTTTCGCCGGGGCTGCAGGCGCTTCTTCGGGCTCGCTGCCGGCAAGTTCGACGATCCTGAGGCCGAAGCGGTCACCTTGTGCGACCACTTCACCGCGCGCGATCAGCTTGCCGTTGACCATGACGTCGAGCAGCTCGTCGGTCAGGCGATCGAGCATGACGACGGACTCCTCGGTCAGGCCGAGCACGTCCTTGAGCTTCATCGAAGTGCGGCCGAGTTCGACGGTCAGTCGAACGTCCACGTCCTTGAGGAAATCGAAACCGCGGGGCTGGAAGGTCATGGGGGTCAGGGCCTCTTCGGGAAATCAGGAAAGCTGGTTGAGCTGGATTGCGACGCGGTCTTCGAGCGCGCCGATCGTGCCGGTGGCGTAAGTCTTGTCGCCGACCTTGACCGGCACGTTGCGCGCGATGGGCACGGGCAGCACTTGTCCGATGCGCAGGCCAGATACGACCGCGAGCGGCAGCCGCATGTCGACCAGCACTGCGGCAAGCTCGACCGGCAGGTCGGCAAAGGGCGCGTCGGTGGGCTGGGCCGGACCGCGCCGGGGCTTGGGCGGACGCTTGGCATCGCCATGGGCAAACATCAGGCCGAGCGTATCGTGCGGGAAGGCAATCGAGATCGCCCAGGGCATCCGGCCCTGCTCGACCACGTTCAGCGTCAGTCCGGCTACCTTGGTCGCATCGGGCATGGCCTGAAGCTGGGCGAGGCTGGCATCGCGGCGCAGCGCGCGGATCGGACCGCCGCTGCCGCCCAATGCAACGGTGAGCGCCGAGGCGACGAGCTGTTCGATCCGGCCGATCATCAGTTCGGCAGAAAGCGGGAATTCCTTGGGCAGCGATGAAGGGGTATCGCCGGGACCGCCAAAGGCGCGGTCGACCAGGCGCAGCACGTTCTCGCCTTCAACGGTGATCATGAACGGGGCGCTGCCGATCTGCATCAGGCTGTTGGCGGCAAGGCGCGGGATTTCCGAGCAGAAGTCTGCGAAGTCCGTGTCCATCGGCTTCATCGCATTGATCTGCGGCTCAGCCCCGCCGAGCAGGGGACCGAGCGCGCCGCGAACCGCCTTGGCCAGGCGTTCGCTCATGCGGGTGAGCGCCGGGATCAGTTCGGCGGCACTGGGGCCGGGGCGCAGCAGGGCCGGATCGTGCCGGGCAATGGCACGTTCGGCGATGAAGGCGCGTTCGGGTTTCATGGAGGCGCTGACGCTTTCCGCTTACTGGACGATAAAGGTCTTGAAATAGACGTTGTCGACCCCGCCAAAGCCCTCGTTCTCGGTGAGGACCTTGTTGATCGCGGCGGTCAGGCGCTTCTGCAGCCGTGCCTTGCCTTCCGGGCTAATCACCTCTTCCTCGGGGGTGTCGGCAATGGCGATGAGCAGGGCCGAGCGGATCGCCAGCTCGTGCTTCTTCATCCACAGCACGACGCGATAGTCGCGGCGGGTTGAGGCCGAGATGTTCACCTGCAGCAGGGCGTCGGTGTTCTTGAGGTTCGACGTGAAATCGTCGGCGAAGTTGTAATAGACCGTGCGGAATTCACTGCCGCCGTCGCCATCGGTTTCGCCAGCAGCACCGCCGCCTTCGCCTTCACCTTCCTTGGCGACCGGCGCATAGGGGTCTTCCTCGCCCTTGCGCACCAGCTTGGGATTGTTGTCGACCTTGACGACTTCATGCGTGCCGCCGCCGATGATCCCGGCAGCCACGAGGCCGAACACGCCGCCCGCGCCGACGCCCAGTAGTGCGACAGCGCCGACGATCTTGATCATCATGCCGCCGCCCTTCTTCTTCTTGGGCTTCTCTTCCTTGTCGCTCTTGTCGCTCATCGAAGTTCTCTCAGGAAATGGGGGTCAGGATCAGGCGTAGATGCCGCGATCGTCGCTGCGGTGGCGGGGCGCTTCTTCCTCGCGGGACGAAGTGCGGTTGCCGGAGAATGGGCGGGCGGGAGCCTGCTCGGCTTGGCGCGGCTGCTGGCGCTGGCTTTCGCCTTGTCCGCTCTGCGCGCGCGGATCGGCTTGCGGCTGCGGATTCTGGCCGGCGCTTTCGGCGGGGGTGCGCGCAGCTTCGGCAGTGGCGCTGACCGCCCGGGCAAAGCCGGGATCGACGCTGCTCATCGCCACCGACATGCCGCGATCCTCGCTCTGGTCGAAGCGCAGGGTGACGCGGCCGAACTCGGCGTGGTTGATCGAGGCGGTAACGGCACGCGGCGAAGCTTCCTCGCGGGCGCGTGCGAGACTGTCGACCAGGGTGGCGAAATCGACGCGATCGGTGCGGGCTTCGTGGCGCACGGGCGAAGGGGCGGCATTGTCCGGCGCCGAGAGCGAACGGTCTGCCAGCAGGCTAGTGGTGCTGGTCGCCTCGATGCGGGGGGCTTCTGCGCGCTCGCTGTCGGTCAGCGGCTTGGCACGGGAGACCGGTGAAGGCGCTGCTGAAACCTCGGCTGCCTCACCATCGGCGCTCGCTGCCTTGCTCTGGCGAGCCATGCGAGCGGCCATGATCTGCGCAGTCGGCGCGCCGGCAATCGTTTCCGGCTGGCCGGGCGACGGTGCTGTCTCAGGTGCGGAGGTCAGTTCAATCTGCACCGTGCGGACCAGCGCGATTGCTGTCGAAGCGAGAGATGACGGTGCATTTAACCCTGGTCCAGCCGAGGCAATGGCTGCCGTGGGGCGTGCGGATGCACTGCTGGCGTCGCCACCGTCGGAAGCCACCAGACTATCCGGTGCGGCGAACAGTGCTGCGAGAAGACCAGCGTCGGGCAGGGCGGCGTCTGGCAGTTCCTGCGCATCGCTGAAGTCGTCGTCGGCGTGCTCGGCTTCGGCCTGCGGCTTTGCCGGCTGAGGCTTCGCCTGCACCTCGGCGGTGCGCACTTGCGGCAAGGCGGCAAGCACCTTTGCCGCATCCGGCAAGATCTTGCCGCTTTCCTGCAAAGGTGCGTCTGCCGGTTCTGCCGGCGTGACCTGCAGGGCGAGGAGGGCTTCGAAGGCAAGGCCGGGGGCAGTGGCGGCTCCATCCGTCGATTCCGCTGGATTTCCGCCATTCTGCAGCGGCGCAGCCTGCAGGGCAGGGGCGGCAGTCGGCTGGGAAAGGGCGGCAAGATCGAACATCGGCAAAGCTCCGTGGCGGTGCGTTAACCGTGATTATTCAAGACCCGTGCCAGATTGCCTTTTGCCGGTAGTAGGTGTTGTTGCGGATGCCACCTTGCGCGCGATCAGACGCTCCTGCGCCTCGGCGCGCTCTTCCACGGCGGCGCGGCGACGTTCGGCAGCGGCGGCTTCCTGCGCCTTGGCATCGGCGATCTTGCGCGCAGCATCGGCATCGGCGCGCGTGCCGGTGGTAATCCGGTCAAGCCCGGCGACGAAATGCCGCAACTGTTGCAATGAATGGGCATCACGCGCATCGGTGCGGGCGGAGTAGTCGGCGGAAAGCCGGGACGTCCGCTCCACGAGCCCCTGCAACTGCGCCAGCGTGCCCTCGGCCTTGCCGGCTTCGGCGAGCGCAGTCTGGCGGGCGATGTCACGGATACGCTCCAGCCGCTTCAGGCGCGCCAGGCGCTCGCGCTCTGCCTTCATGCGCCGATCAGCTGGGTGAGCGCGGCGACGCTTGCCGTCATCGGCACCACTTCACGCTGCGGCTGGCTGATGAACCCGGTCAGCGCCTCGTGCATGGCAATGGCGCGATCAAGCTGGGGATCGGCCCCGCTGCGATAGGCGCCCATCAGCACGAGGTCGCGGTTGGCCTCGTAACTTGCCACGAGTGCACGGAAAGTGCGGGCGGCGCGCTGGTGTTCGGGGGCGGTGATATCGTTCATCACGCGGCTCAACGAGGCGGCGATGTCGATGGCAGGGTATTGCCCGCGCTGGGCAAGATCGCGTGACAGCACGATGTGCCCGTCGAGAATTGAACGCGCCGTGTCGACCACCGGATCGTCCTGGTTGTCGCCATCGGCAAGGACCGTGTAGAGTCCGGTCACCGACCCGCCGCTTTCCGCCGAATTGCCGGCGCGTTCGACGAGCTTGGTAATCGTGGCGAGGGCCGAGGGCGGATAGCCGCGCGCCGCGCCCGGTTCCCCGAGCAGCAGGGCAATCTCGCGTCCGGCGTGAGCCACGCGCGTCAGGCTGTCCATGATCAGCAGCACGCGCTTGCCTTGCGCGCGGAAGTATTCGGCCAGCGCCGTCGCCATCATTGCGCCGCGTATGCGCAAGTTGGGCGCGTGGTCGGCAGGGACCGCAACGACGACCGAACGTTCGCGCTTGGAGCCTTGCATGTGCCGTTCGACAAAGTCCGATACTTCGCGCGCGCGCTCGCCAATCAGGCCGACGATGACGATCTCGGCCTCGGCACCATGCGCAATCATGTCGAGCAGCACCGATTTGCCGACGCCCGAGCCTGCCATGATGCCGATACGCTGGCCGATGCCGAACGTGGTCAGCGCGTTGAGCGCTCGAACACCGGTATCGAAGCTTTCGCGCACCGGCGAACGATCGAGCGCGGCAGCGCGGACGCCGCCTGCAGGCCATTCGCGGCGGTTGTGGATCGGCCCCATGCCGTCGATCGGCTTGCCCTCGCCATCGATCGCGCGGCCGAGGAAGGCCTCACCCACCGGGACCATGCCTGGGCGACCTTCGGGGCGGACCTTGGCACCGGGGCGCAGCAACACTGGATCGCCGAGCAGCATCATCAAGGTGCGGCCGTTGCGAAAGCCGATGGTCTCCGCCGTCAGCGATCCCGCCCCGTGAGCGATGCGGCATTGCGTGCCGATGGGCACCGAAAGCCCCGATACTTCAAGCATTCCGCCATCGCAGGCGGCCAGCAGGCCATAGCGCGCAGGCGTGAAATCGGGTTCGCACAGCGCCAGGGAATCGAGCGCCCGGTCGAGCACGGAGAAGGTTGGCCCCATCAGCATTGGCGCAGCGCCTCGTGGATGGCAGCGCGCCATTGCTCAGGTCCATCCTCGACCCCGCCGGTCGCACCTTCGACGCGCAGTGCGCCGCGTTCGAGCGAAGCGTCGGGTTCGAAGTGCCAGTCTTCGGGCAGGCGCGCGGCGATGAGGGCAAGGTCCTCGGGATGAAGCCGGATGACGCGCTGGTCCTCGGCGCGGGCGAGCATGGCGGCGGCAGCCTCGACCCGGCGGGTCAGCGCATCGGGATCAAGGGCTGCGGGCGCAATCGCTGCCTCGCACAGGGCAATCACCGTCTCACGCAAACGGTCCTGCAGTTCGGTCTGCATCGCGACATCGAGCTTGCCGAGCGCGAACTCGATCTTCTGACGCGCTGCTTCCTGTTCGGCAATGAGCTGGGCTGCGGCCTCCTGCGCTTCGCCCAGACCCTTGGCATAGCCATCGGCCCACGCTTCGGCGATCGGATCGTGCGGTTCTGGTTCGTCCTCCACCGGCACGATGATCGGTTCCGGTTCGGGCGCTGCAAATTCGCGGAAGAAGCGGCGATCACGCGCGAAGCCTGTGGGCACCTGGCCAAGGTCAGCCAGCGAGATCGCCCGCAAGCTGTCAGACATAGTCGTCGTCGCCCGCGCCAAACACGATCACGCCTTCGGCCGAGAGGCGGCGGGCCGCCGTGACCATGGCCTTCTGCGCCTCGATCACTTCGGCCATCTTCATGCGGCCACGTGCGGCAATCTCGTCGCGCACGCCGTCCGCGGCGCGGCTGGACATGGCGCGGAAGAAGCATTCGCGCTGCTCTTCGGGAATGCCCTTCAGCGAGGCAATCAGTGCATCGCTGTCGACCTCGCGCAGCAGTGCACCCATCGACTTGTCGTCGAGCGAGAAGAGGTGCTCGAACTTGAACATCTCGTTCTCGATGGCCTTGGCGAGCTGGCGATCCTGCTTGGCGATTTCCGGCATGACCCGCTTTTCGACCGCTCGGACCGAGGCGTTGATGATGTCTGCCGCCTCGCGCGGTCCGCCCATGGCAAAGGCGCCCTGGCCGTGCCGTTCGCCGATGCGCTGGTGCAGCATTTCCTCGAGCATGGCGATGGCTTCGGGCGCGACTGGCCCGAGCGAGGCGATGCGGTGAACGACCAGCGGCTGCACCTCGTCGGGCAGGCCATGCAGGACCGCGGCGGCCACTTCGGGATCAAGCTGGACCAGCAGCACGGCAATCGCCTGCGGATGCTCATCGCGGATCAGGGGCACGATCACCTGCGGCGTCAGCCATCTGGCAAGTTCGATGCTGGGCGTGCGCGAGGGATCGTCGGGCAGGATGCGTTGCATCAGGCTGTCTGCCTTTATCTCGCCCACGGCGCGCGTCATCAGCGAGCGTACCTGCCCGACGCGATCGTGCGCGATCAGGCCGAGCCGCTCGGTCTTCTCGACGAACCCGGCAATCGCCTGTGCGATCGCCACCGGGCCGATTTCACCCAGCGCGCACATCTTCTCGCCCAGCAGGCGAAGTTCTGCGGGCTCGAGTTGTGCGAGGATCTGCGCGGCCTGATCGTCCTCCAGCAGCATGACCATCACTGCCGCACGTTCGGGATCGGAAATGGCGGGGGCGTCCATCAGGTCGCTCATGCGCTGGCTCCTTCCTCTTCAGGCTCTTTCAGCATCTGCTTGAGGGCAACCAGCGCGCTGTCGGGCTTTTCGACGACAAGCCGCTGGGCAAGGCTGACCTGCCGGGCCAGTGCCTCGGCATCGACGACACCCGTTTCGGGGTTTTGCGCGGGCTGGATTGCCTGGGCAACTTCCTCGGCCGTGACGGTTTCGATGGGTTCAGCCGATTCTTCGGCTTCCTTCTCCTCCTCCTCGTCGTCCGCCGCTTCCCCTTTCTTGCGCTTCTTTGCCGCCTTCTCTTCGGCGGGTGCAGGTTCCTTTTTCAGCGCCTTGATCAAGGGGCGCACGCCGAGCAACAGAACCAGCAGGACCGCGATCAACGCCACGGCATTGCGCAGGATCGTGGCGAACCACGGCGTCTCCCAGAACGGCGCGGGGGCAACCTCTGCGGGCTTGAAGGCGCGAACGGCCACGGCAACCTGATCGCCGCGCGCCGGGTCGGCGCCAACCGCGGCGCTGACCAGCTGCTTGATCTGCTCGATGTCCTGTGGCTTGGCCTTGGCCATGATCTCGGCGCTCAGCGCAACGGCGACGGACAGGCGCTTGATCTTGCCAGGCGTCTGGTTCGAAACCGCCACTTCGCGGCCCAGTTCATAAGTGCGGGAAGAGCTGGATTCGCCGTTGGCGCCGGGCGTTGCCGCAGCCGCCGGCGTGCCTTGCGGGGCACCGGGCTGGGCGGTCGTCGCTGGCGGCGGCGTATTGGCGGTGACGCCGGGCACGCCCTGCGCCGTTGCTGCGCCGGCCTGTTGCGAGGCGCTTTGCGTTTCCTGCCGGACCACGCCCTGCTTGTCATAGCTTTCACGGGCCGAGGTCACCTGATCCATGTCGAGATCGAGCTGGATCTCGGAGGAGAAATTTCCTTCTCCCAGCATCGGGGTCAGCAGTTGCGCCACCTGCTGGCGCAGCTTCTCTTCCATGCGCTGCTGCAGTTCGAGTCGGTCGCCATCAGGGCCGGACGGGTCGGACAGCAGTGCGCCGTGCTGGTCCACCACCCGCACCGCGTCTATCGAGAGCCCGGGCACGGAACCCGCCACCAGGTTCACGATCGCGCGCACCTGGCTTTCGGAAAGCTGCCTTCCGCGCTTCAATTTGACCATGACCGAGGCCGAAGGCGGCACGTTCTCGCGCACGAAGACTGATTTTTCCGGCTCGGCGAGATGGACCCGGACAGCTTCGACGCCGTCGATCTCCATCACCGTCAATTCCAGCTCGCGCTCGCGCGCGGCCTGCAGACGCTGGCCCTCAAGCCCGCGGCTGGCGCCCATCGGCAGCTTGTCGAGCATCTGTGTGCCGGTTTCGGGCGTGGCGATGGCGCCATCCGATGCCGCAGCCATGCGCGCCTTGTAGAGATCGTCCTCGCCCACAGTGATTGCACCGGTGGCGTTGTCGATCTGGTAGGCGATGTTGGCCTTTTCGAGGCTGGCGGTGACTTCTGACCGTTCGCTGTCGGAAAGCTGGCTATAGAGCATGCGCTGCGGTGCGGGCGCCATGGTCAACCACAGCACGCCGGTCAGACCGGCCGCAGAAACGCCGGCGAACCACGGGAGAGTGCGCCGCACCGGCGGTTGCGCCAGAAACGCCTTGGCCCGCGTGCCGAAGCTTCCGGCTGCGGGATCGGTCAGGACGCCGAAGGTCGATGGTGCTGGCGTGGCAGGGACAAGGTCAGCCATTCAATCACACTCCCATCCGCATGATGTCCTGGTAGGCGTTCAGCAGCTTGTTGCGGACCTGCAGCGTGGCCTCGAAGGCAACGCCTGCTTCCTGACGCGCCAGCATGACCTTGGCGACGTCGACCACTTCGCCCTTTTCGTAGGCTTCGCTGATCGCACTGGCCTTCTGCTGGCTGGCGTTCACGTTATCGAGCGCGCCCTTGAGGCTCTCCGTAAAGCTCCCCGCCGGGCCACTGCCGGCTTGTGGTCCTTGCGCCCCCTGCGTTGCCTCGGGCGCCTTGACTTGCTGGAGCAGCTGCGAGCGCTCCATGATCTGCTGTCGCAGGGCCATGATGTCCTGGATGCCGGAAGCCCGGCCCCCGATGCCGGAGACGCTCATCGCCTGCCACCGACGGCCCTACCGTCCGCTGACCGGCCGTTCACTTCGATCCCGGCCTCACGGAAGCTGGCGAGGCGATAGCGCAGGGTGCGTTCGGAAATGCCGAGCTGGCGCGCAGCGGCAACGCGGCTGCCGTTGCAGGCCTCGAGAGTCGAGAGGATCGCCCGGGCTTCGGACATCTGCACGATGTTGGAAAGCTTGGCATCGCCCGCGGCAGGAACCGCAACCGGTTCGTTGATCAGGCGCGCGGGGCGATCGAAGATGATATGGGCCGGCTCGATCACGGGCGCGTTCCCGGCCAGGACCAGAGCGCGCCGCATCACGTTCTCGAGCTCGCGCACGTTGCCCGGCCAGCTATGTGCTGCCAGCATGGCCAGGGCCTCGTCAGAGATCCACGGTGCAACCTGCGCATGGCGCATCGCCATCGCGAAGGCGAGCGGCGCGATATCGTCGGGGCGTTCGCACAGGGCGCGCAGGGCCAGCGGGAAGACATTGAGGCGGTAATAGAGATCGGCGCGGAAGCGGCCTTCCTCGACTTCCAGCGGCAGATCGCGGTTGGCACAGGCGATTACCCGCACGTCCACCTTCACCGGCTGCGTTGCCCCCAGCGGTACCACTTCGCCTTCCTGTAGCGCGCGCAGCAGCTTGGCCTGCAGCGTCAGCGGCATCTCGGCGATCTCGTCGAGCAGCAGCGTGCCCCCGTCAGCCGCGCGGAAGAAGCCTTCGCTCGCGGCATTGGCGCCGGTAAACGCGCCCTTCTGGTGGCCGAACAGCAGCGCTTCGAGCATGGCTTCGGGCATGGCGGCGCAGTTGATGGCGATGAACGGCTTGTCGGCGCGGGCCGAATGGTCGTGGATGAAGCGGCTGAGCACTTCCTTGCCGGTGCCGGTGGGGCCGTTGATCAGGACAGGGATGTCGGTGGCGGCGATGCGTTCGGCCAGGGCGAGGACAGACAGGCTTTCCGGATCTGCGGCAATTGGCGCGCCCGGCTTTGCGGCACAGGCCAGTACCGCAGCCAGCGCAGCTTCGCCGGCACCATCGGTGTAGCGCAAGGTCGCCGTCCGGCTGCCCGGCTGCCGTTCGATGGCAGGCGTTGCCGATCGCTCAAGCAGCACGACCTGCTTGCGCGGGGGCAGCTTCGCGTTCTCGAAGGCATCGGCGAGCATCGACTGCCCATCCGCACCGTAGCTGGAAAGCACCGAAGCCGCGCGCTGGACCAGCGCTGGATGGGCTTTCGCCGCCGCTTCCGTGAACTGCAGTGCCCCGCAATCGCGAATCATTTCAAGACCCCTGTTAACCATCCTGTCTGTTCCCTTCTTTCGCGCGGGACCGACAAACAGGTTGAAACTTTAAGGGGGCGGGTAACCCTAAGGGCCAGTACTTAGGTCCGGCATTCTTTTGCCGGGCGGCAACTTAAATCCGGCTGCCATTTGCCGGTCTTAGTCCCGACAGCCGTGTCGATCCTCTGACCCGGCGGTCCTTTCGGGAACGACACACCACCCTACCGGAGAATGGAAAATGGCGGTTATCAATACAAACATCAGTGCCCTGAAGGCGACGAACTCGTCGAACATGGCCAACAAGATGCTCGGCACGGCGATGGAGCGCCTGTCGACCGGCAAGCGCATCAACGGTGCCAAGGACGACGCGGCCGGTCTGGCAATTGCCACCAGCATGACGGCTCAGATCAAGGGCATGAACCAGGGCGTTCGCAACTCGAATGACGGCATTTCGCTCGCCCAGACGGCGGAAGGCGCGCTGAACGAAGTTTCGAACATGCTTCAGCGCGTTCGCGAACTGGCTGTCCAGTCGGCTTCGGGCACCTATCAGGACGCCACCGACCGTGCCTACATGCAGACGGAAGTTGACGAACTGACCGCGCAGATCGGCCAGATCATCGACAACACCAAGTTCAATGGCACCCAGCTGTTCGACGGCTCGCAAGCGACCGTGACCGTTCAGACCGGTGCGAACGGTTCTGACACCGTCGACCTGACCATGGCAGACCTCACCACCCTTTCGGCGAACGGCGGTGCTGCAGGGTCGTACGACGTGTCCAGCGCAACGGCGGCGAACACGCTCCTCGGCACGCTTGACACCGAGCTGGACTCGATTTCGAGCGCCCGTGCAACGCTCGGTGCTGGCATGAACCGCCTGGAATCGGTGGTGAACAACCTCAACGACAACATCACCAACCTGTCGGACGCCCGTTCGCGCATTCAGGACACCGACTACTCGACCGAAACCACGCAGATGGCCAAGGCCCAGATCCTCTCGCAGGCCTCGACCGCGATGATCGCACAGGCCAACCAGAGCCAGCAGAACGTGCTGTCGCTGCTGCGTTAAGCGATGACCTCCGCCTGCCTCCACCAGGCGTGATCACAAGCCCGGCGGCCCATTCCAGGCCGCCGGGCCTTCGTGCGTTCTCCGGTGAATGAAGAAGGGCGGCTCCTTGCGGGGCCGCCCTTCGATGTTTCAGAAAGGAGCCGTTTTTACTTCACACCGACCGGGAAGCGCACGCCATTGGGCGCGGCGCTGGACAGCCGGCCATCACTGCGAGGACCGCCGATCAGCACGAGCCCGGCAAGGTGCGGAGTGGCCATCGAGGTACCGGAGATCGTGTTGTAGCCGCCGTTCAGCCACGTCGAGAGGATCGACACGCCCGGTTCGGCGAAGTCCACGGGGTCGTTGACCAAAGAGTAGTTCGAGAAGCTGGCGAAGGTGTCCGAGCTGTTCACCGCTGCCACCGTGTAGATATACGGGCCGTCGGCGCGGGCGGGTGAGTGATTGTTGGCGTCGTCAGTCTCGTTCCCCGCGGCCAGCGCAAAGATGACCTTGCTGCTGTTGGACGCGTTGACCACTGCCGTGTCGAGCGCATCGGAAACTGGCCCGCCAAGGCTCATGTTGGCGACGTCTCCGGCCGAGCCGACCGAGGCTACGTAATCCACGCCGGCGATGACATCCGAATAGGCACCGCTGCCGCGACGATCGAGCACACGCACCGCAACGACCTTTGCCCCGGCTGCCACGCCGACGACGCCAGTGCCATTGAGCTTGGCGGCAATCGTGCCGGCCACATGCGTGCCATGGCCGTTCAGATCGTTCGGCGAAGTCTCGCGCGAGACGAAGTTGCGGCTGAGCGCGGTGTCGACGTTGAGGTCCGGATGCGTGAGGAAGATGCCGCTGTCGATCACGAATGCGCGCCCGATGCCGGTGTAATTGGCGCCGCCGCCCACGCGGGTGATGCCGGCAGGGGTGCTTTCGGTGGTCGAACCGCCTCCGCCGCCCGGCTTTGCCAGCGCATTGATCGGGTCGATCACAGTGGCGACCTGGTCGGCCTCGCAGTATTCGATGTTGGGGTTATGCGCGGCGACGGCTTTGGCACCTTGCGCCGGCAAGTTGATAGAGAAGCCCTGCAGCGCATGACGGTAGACGTGTCCGATCTTGCCACCAGCCTTGCCAGTGACCTTGTTGGCTTCGGCCTGTTCGGCGCCGGCCGCAACACTGCCCTTCTTGAAGACGCAGATCCAGCTGTCGGGGATGGCCGATCCGGCGACTGCGGCTGCGGTTGGCCGGGCTGAAACTGCAACGGCATGGCCCGACGAGGCGGGCAACAGCACCGCTCCCGAACCCGTGGACTTCCCGCCGCCCGCCGCGGCAAACACGATCCCGGCCAATGCCACCGCCGATACGGTGGCCAAAGCTGCAAACTTGCGCATCTGGATTCAGCTCCCTGTCCCTACGTGTTGCGGTTCGTGGCTTGAGCCCGACGCACCCCGCAATGATCGGAAGCTGCAGTGATCCGGTTACACATGCAACCGGAACTTTCACCATTATTTCAGGTGAATGTCATTTTATTGCTTAACGAAGCGCAAAGGATGTTCATCCAGTGATCAGGATCGACATGCGCCGATTGCGCGGGTCGGCCGGGTTGTTCTGCACCAGCGGCTCGCGGTCGGCCACGCCCTCGATCCGGCGAAAGCGCGGTTCGGCGATGCCTTGGCGCATCAGCGTCTGGCGCGTCGTCTCGGCGCGGCCGGCCGACAGTGACCAGTTGTTGGCGACACCGTTCTTCCACGGCAAGGAATCCGTGTGGCCGCGAATGGTCAGCTGGGTCGGGTCGGGCGCAATGGCCTGGCCGATCGCGCGGAGAAGTTCGGCAGCGTCAGGCGTCAGCACGGTGGTGCCCAGCAGGAACATCGAGAAGTCCGCATCGTCTACCAGATCCAGACGGACGCCTTCGGGCGTTTCGGTCATGCGGACCTGTCGGGCCAGCTTCTTGAGCTTTTCGGATTGCGCAAGCTTCTGGGCGATGCGTTCCTTCATCACCTGGCTGCGTTTGATCTTGCTGCCACCTTCCTTTGGGCCGCCGGAGGCATCGCGGGGAATGGAAAGCGTCTTGTTGCCGGTCTGCCCGGCGCGGTGCGGATAGTCGTCCACATCCGTCAGCGATGAACCTCCCAGCACGCCATAGCCGCCGGCGCTGCCCTGTCGCACCTTGACGAGTGTCGGCGTGAAGTAGTCGGCAATGCCCTTGCGCTGCTTCTCGGTCGTCGCGCCCAGCAGCCACATCAGCAGGAAGAACGCCATCATGGCGGTCACGAAGTCGGCATAGGCCACCTTCCAGGCGCCGCCGTGGTGCCCGCCGGCCACGATGGTGATCTTCTTGACGATGATCGGTTTGGGCGGCTCGTTCTTGCCCTTGGCCGGTGCCTTGGCCATGGCTTATCTGCCGCGCAGCGAGTCGAGCAGTTCCGATAGGCCGGGGCGGAAGGCATGGCCCAGCCCCGAGCGTGCGCTCTCGACCACCAAAGGCTGCGGCCAGCCATGAAGGCTTGCGATGATCACCTGCTTCACAGCCTGGAAGATCATCTCGTCCTGCTCGAGCACCTGCTTGAGCCGCCCTGCGATCGGGCCGACCATGCCATAGGCGAGCAGGATGCCGAGAAATGTGCCGACGAGTGCCGAACCGATCATCGCACCGAGGATCGATGGCGGCTTGTCGATCGACCCCATCGTCTTCACCACGCCAAGGACCGCCGCGACGATGCCGAGCGCCGGGAGCGCGTCTGCAAGGCCCTGGATGGCGTGCTGGGCTTCGTGCTCCTCGTGGAAATGGGTCTTCATCGCGTGATCCATCACCTCTTCCACGGCATGCACTTCCAGCGTGCCTGAAGAGACCACGATCAAGGTCAGTGTGTCGCAGATCAGGGAAGTGAGTGCACCGTTGGCCAGCAGGCGCGGATACTCGGCGAAGATCGGCGAGTTCTTTGGGTCGGTCACGTGGCTTTCGAGCGCAACCGGGCCATCGCTGCGCAGGATCTTCATCAGCTTGGTGCACAGCACGATCACGTCGATGTGATCCTGCTTGTTGTGCTTGGGCCCCTTGAAGCTCTTGGCGAACCCGCCGCCGATGCCTTTCAGCTCATGCATCGAGTTGCCAGTCACGATTGCGCCCACTGCCGCGCCGCCGATGATCAGCATTTCGTGGGGAAGCGCATGCAGGACCGGGCCAAGGTCACCGCCGGTGATGGCGAAGCCGCCGAAAACCATGGCGAGCAGGATAACGATGCCAACGATCACGAACATGAAACAGGTTCCCGGTGAGCTTGCGCGCTCAGTTCAGCACGCTGAACAGCGAAAGATTGGCGAGCCGCGAAAAGCTGGCCTGGCTGGCCTGCAGCACCAGCATGGTGTTCTGCAGGCGGGCGATGGATTCGGTGAGGTCTGCCCCGCCGACTTCGGTCTTCTCGGTGGTGCGCATCTCGGAAAGTGAGGCGCGACGGTCGGTGTTGAGGTCAATCCAGTTCAGGCGCGAACCGACCACAGTCTGCGCCGTCGTGATGGAGTTGAGGCCATCGCCCAGCGCGGCAAGCGCGGTTTGCGCCGGGGTTATGCCGCCGGTCCCGGATTTCAGGTCGTCTGCCAGGGTCTTGGTCAGCGCCAGCAGATCGACAGTGGCGCCGCCGGACTGGAATTGCAGGAAATCCGGGCCGATTACCCCGCGCTGAACCGACTGGCCTCCGCCCAGTGAAATCGTCCCGGGCGCGTTGGTGCCCGCGTAGGTCGCGTTGCCCGCTGCATCCAGCGTGTAGGCTTCGGCGGCACTCTCACCGCCGAACAGGGCGTTGCCATTGGCATCGCGCGTGTTGGCAAGGGCCACGAGATTGCCGTGGATCTGCGCCACTTCCTCGCCGATCCCGGCGCGCTGGCTGGCGTTGACGGTGGTCGAACCCGCCTGCGTGGCCAGCTCCTGCAGCCGGATGACCAGATTGGCGAACTGCGAAAGCGCGCTGTCGGTGAGCGTGAGGTCACCGGTCGCGCGGTTGGTGGCGGCGGTGTCGATTTCGTCGAACACATCGGCCCGGGCCAACTGGCGCAGGCGCGAGGCGGCAACCGGATCGTCGGAGGACCGCTGCAGGCGCTCTCCCGTCGACATTTCGGCCTGCGTCTCCTCTGCCTGCTTGCGCAGGGCGGTGAGGTCCATGACAGATCGTTCGAAGAACGCGCTGGTCGATGTGCCGAAGATCGTGCTCATTGGCGCTTACCCGATTTGCAGGAGTGCGTTGAAGATGTCGGATGATACCTGCATGACCTTGCCGGACGCCTGAAAGGCCTGCTGGAATCTTACTAGGTTGACCGCTTCCTGATCGAGATCGACGCCCGATTGCGCGGAAAGGGCAACCTTTGCGGTGTCGGCAATCGTCTGAAGCGCTCCCAACGTGACATTGCGTCCCGCCAGCGTGCCTGAAACGTCGAATAGGATCGCATCCATCGTGCCCGACGGGTTCACGCCCGCCAGTGCCGTGCGGATCGCGGCAAGGTTCGTCGCATCGCGGCTGCCGGGCGTCGTCACACTTGCAGGAGCGGTGGCAATCTTGCGGCCGTCCTCGACGGCGAGTGCCATCGTTGCCGCGCTCGTCCCCGAAAAGATCGCGGCGCCCAATGCGCCGTCGAGATCGCGGCCCCCGGTCTGGGCGGTGTTGAAGGCATTGACGATGTCACCGGCAAGCGTGTCGATATCGGTCTTGAGCTGTGCGCCCTTGGCCAGCGCGAGTTGCTGTCCTGCCAGCGATCCGCCAGCGAGAGTCAGCGGCGTGCTGCCGACAGTAAAGCTGATGGTGCCGTCAGTTGGAGATGTGGTCATGCCCAGGGTAGCGGCGGTGTTGCCGGTCACCAGATCGGTGCCGGCGCTGCCGCCGATCTTGATCGCAACCTGCCCGTCGGCTGAAAAATCGGTCGAGATGTTGGCATAGCCGCTCAGTTCCTCGAGCAGCTTGTCGCGCTGGTCGAGCAGCGCGGTCTTGTCGCTGCTGGCGTCGGAGGCGCGGGCGAGGCGGGTGTTGGTCCGCGCCAGTTCCTGCGCAATGCGGTTCACTTGCGTCACGCCGTCGGTGGCAAGGAACCGCAGGCCGTCGGCAGCGGCGTCCATCTCCTGCGCGGCGATCTGGAACGTCCCGGCCATGGTCCGCGCCTTCTCGATCACCGAGGCGCGCAGCGAAGTGTCAGTCGGGTTCTGGGCCAGCTGCTGGAGCGAGGATTCGAAGCCGACGATGGCATCGAACACGCCAGATTGCTCGATTGCGGCTTCGATGTTCTGAAGGCCCGAAGCTTCCGCACTGGCCCGCGCCACGTCAGAGCCGGTGCGGCGCACTTCGGCCTGGCGGAAGGCATCGGCGTTGCGGACAATGCCGTCGAGCCGCACGCCCGAAAGGGAAAGGTCGCCAATTCGATAGGCCCCGCCGGTCGAAGCCACTTCGCTGAACGCGGCCGAGCGCCGGACATAGCCGCTGGACGATGCGTTGGCGATGTTCTGTGCGGTAATGTCGAGGCCGATGCGGGCGGCCTGGACGCCGCTGCGGGCGATCGAGAGAAGATCGGATGCCATGGCTTATGCGCCTCCCTCCGGCGTCGTATCCTTGGGCAGGAGCGCGGCAAGGTGGTTCTCGATCTGCCTGGCAAAGCCCAATGCGCCGGTCTGCGAGGCGATTTCGGCAAAGCGGTCGTCGCGCATCTGCACGAAAGTCTGGTCCATCTTCCCGAAAACGTCGTCGTCCCCGAAGTTGCTGGCGCGCGCGGCGGACAGCATCTGGCGGACGAAGATGGCTTCGAACTGCCTGGCCGCGCCCGAGAGCTTCTCGCGCTCGGTCTGTACCTTGGGCGTGAGCGACAGGTTGGCGGCAGATGCGGAAATCCCGGTCATATCACCACCATCTCCGCCTTGAGCGCGCCCGCTTGCTTGAGCGCTTCGAGGATTGCGACGAGGTCCGAAGGGCTGGTGCCGAGCTTGTTGAGCGCATCGACCAGCGAGGAAAGCGATGCGCCCGGCTTGAACAGGGCGACCTTGGCTTCCTTCTCGACCGCGTCGATCTGGCTGTTGGGGACCACGGCCGTCTGGCCGCGGCTGAACGGAGCGGGCTGGGAAACCTGCGGCTTTTCGTCGATCTTCACCACCAGCTTGCCGTGGCTGATCGCGGCGGGCGAAAGGCGCACGGCACTGTTGATGACCACGGTGCCGGTGCGGCTGTTGACGATGACCTTGGCCGCCGTTTCGGCAGGCGTCACGTCGAGCATCTCGATCGCCGCCATCGTTGTTGCGCGGCTGTCGGCTCCGGCGGGCAGGCGCAGTGCAAGCGTCACGCCATCCTCGATCGTTGCGGACTGCGGAAATCGGGCATTGATCGCATCGCGAACGCGCTGGGCGGTCATGAAATCGGCGTCGAAGAGGTTCCAGCGCAGCACTTCGCCGCTGTCGAACCCGGTGGCGACAGCGCGTTCGACGCTGGCCCCTTCGGCAATGCGGCCCACGGTCGGCACGTTCACGGTCAACTGCGAACCATCGCGCGCGGCAATGCCGAGGCCGCCGACGGCAAGATTGCCTTGCGCCATCGCGTAGATCTGGCCGTCGGCACCATAGAGCGGCGCAAGGATCAGCGCCCCGCCGCGCAAGGACTTCGCCTTGCCAATGGTCGAGACGGTCACGTCGATGCGCTGGCCCGGCTTGGCGAAGGCGGGCAGTTCGGCAGTGACCAGCACGGCGGCAGCGTTCTTGAGCCCGGGCGAGATACCGGGCGGCAGCTGCACGCCAAGACGGCCTGCGGTGCCTTTCATCGCCTGCGTAAGGTATTCGAGATTGTCATCGCCCGTCCCGGCAAGGCCAACGACCACGCCATAGCCAGTAAGCTGGTTGGCGCGGACGCCCTGGAACTCGCCAAGGTCGCGCACGCGCTCGGCCATGGCGGGCACGGGCAGGGCCGCCGCGAAGGCTGCAAGAACAGGAAGGATGAACCGGACCAGCATTGCATCAACCTTCAGAAGGGCGAAATCGCGTTGAAGAACTTCGAGAGCCAGCCCTCGCGGCTTGCCCGGCCGACCGATCCATTGCCGGTATATTCGACCCGCGCATCCGCAACCTGGCTGGAAAGAATGCGGTTTTCCTGATCGATGTCGCCAAGGCGCACGATGCCTGAAAACTGTACCCATTCCTGTCCCTGGCTCAGCATCATGCGCTTTTCACCGCGCACCAGTGCCGTGCCGTTGGACCTCACTTCCGCGATCGTCACCGCAACCTCGCCGGCGAGCGTGCTCGTCTGCGAGGCATTGCCCTGACCATTGAACGACGATCCGCCCGAAGCATTAAGGGCACTGGGCTTGATGAACGACAGCGGGCCGGTGGTTGGCGGGGTGACAGAGAACTGCCCGTTCTTCTGCGTCTTGGCGCCGGCGGTCTTGGCGCTGGTCATGTTCTCTACGAGCATGACGGTGACAAGATCGCCCACCGCATGGGCGCGGCGTCCTTCGACAAAGCCGGTGTAGCCGGTGCTGACGTTGAAGATCGAGCCCGCAGTCGGCGCCGCGGTCTGGACCGGCAGCGGCGGTGCAACCACCGGCTCGAAGCCCTTCTTGGGCTTGGCGGCAGAGGCCGGGTCCATGCCGAACACCACCGCGGCGGCGACCAGCGAGCCGGCCAGCAGGGCGCGGACGGCGGTCCGGCGGCGGCGCGGGCTGCTGAAACGATCGGGGGTGAAATGGCGGTCGAATGGCGTTTGCATCGGTGTCACAGCGTCTGGTTCGCGTTCTGGAGCATGTCGTCGACGGCCGAGATCATCTTGGAATTGATCTCGTAGGCGCGCTGGCATTCGATCATGTCGACCAGCTCCTCGACCACGTTGACGTTCGAACCTTCGAGGTAGCCCTGGCGAATGTTCCCGCGTCCCAGTTCTCCCGGAACGCCGACCTGCGCCGCGCCCGAAGCGGCGGTTTCCTGAAGGAAGTTGTCGCCCATCGACCTTAGGCCGCCCGGGTTGGCGAAGCTGGCAACGGTGATCTGGCCGAGCTGCGCGGGCTCGTTCTGGCCGGCAATGGTCGCAGATACGGTACCGTCGTTGGCAATGGTGATGGCGCTTGCGCCCTCGGGAATGGTGATCGCCGGGTTCAGCGGATAGCCCTGCGCGGTCACCAGCACGCCTTCGGCCGAGCGCGAGAAGTTGCCCGCGCGGGTATAGGCGAGTTGTCCGCCCGGCATCGTCACCTGGAAGTAGCCATCGCCATCCAGCGCAAGGTCCAGCGCATTGCTCGTGCTCTGCAGCGTGCCCTGGCTGTCGATGCGGGTGGTCGCCTGCACGGCAACGCCGGTGCCGAGGTTCAGGCCAGTGGCATAGGCCGTCTCGTTCGAGGACTGCTGCCCGGCCACGCGCGCGTCCTGATAAGCCAGCGTCGCGAAGTTTGCCCGGTCCCGCTTGAAGCCGGTGGTGCCGACATTGGCGAGGTTGTTGGCGATCACGCGCATCCGCGTGTCCTGTGCCTCGAGACCGGTGCGGGCGACGTGAAGGGCTGAGCTGGGCATATCGGGTTACCTTTGCGATCAGGAAATGCGCATGAGGGAGGCGCTGGATTCGTCGACTTCCTTGGCCTGAGCGACGACTTTGGTGCGCATGTCGAACAGGCGCTGGGCTTCGACCATCTCGACAAGCACGCGGGTGGGATCGACGTTGGACTGTTCGAGGCTGCCGACCATCAGCCTGGCCTCTTCGTCTTGCGGCAGGATGCCAGGCTGGCCGTTCTGGCCGGGGACACGGAACAGGCCGTCGAGTCCCTTCTCGATCCGGCTGCCGGTGGTCGAGGCGATCTTGATGCGCCCGACCAGCTGGGGCGGCTGGTCGGGCGTCTCGGGATTGGCGACGGAAACGCCGCCATCGGGGGAAATCGTGACCTTCGAGCCGAGCGGAACGGTGATCGGGCCGTTCTCGCCGATGACCGGGCGCCCGTCGCCGTTCTCCAGCACGCCGCCTGCACTCACCGCCAGATCCCCGCGGCGCGAATAGGCTTCGCTGCCATCTTCCGCCTGCAGGGCGAGCATCGTGTCGCCGGTCAGCGCCACGTCCAGCGGCTTGCCGGTGGCGATCAGCGTGCCCTGCGCCATCGACGATCCGCGCACTTCGCCTTCGGTCATCGCCCGCGCTTCAAGGCTGGGGCCTTTGAGCGTCATCGGCGTGGCCGTGAGCATTTCGGCGCGGAAGCCGATCGTCTGCGCATTCGCCATGTTGCTGGCGATCACGCGCTGGCGCACGGTCGATCCGGTCATGCCGGAGTAGGCGGTATAGATCAGGCGGTCCATGGATCAGGCTCCGGTCAGGTCAGGTGGATCAGGTCTGCAGCTGGATGACGGTCTGCGAGATCTGCGTTGCCGTATCGATCGCCTTGGCATTCGCCTGGAAATTGCGCTGCGCGGTGATCAGGCTGACCAGTTCCTCGGCAATATCGACGTTCGAGCGCTCGAGCGCGCCCGAGAGCAGCGAGCCGTACTGGCCGGTGCTTGGCTGGCCGAATGTCGGGGCGCCCGAGATGCCGGTCGTCACCCAGTTGGAAGAGCCGACCTGCTTCAACCCTTGGGGCGCGATGAAGCTGGCGAGAGCGACCTTGCCAATGATCACGTTGGAGCCGTCGGCGTAGGAGGCGGTTACTGCGCCATCATCGCCCAGGGTAATCCCGGCGAACTCGATCGGGTTGCCGTTGGCATCGGTGCCATTGGTGGCGGGGATCAGCGCGTCGGCGGGCGTGGTCGAGGTAATCGTGCCCGCAGCATCGGTCGGGAAGACCTGCAGTCTGTTGCCGGAACCGTCGGAGATGTATCCTGCCCCATCGACAGTCAGGCTGCCATTGCGGGTAAACAGGGTCTGACCGGTCACGACGTTCTTGGTGGTGAAGAAGCCATCGCCGTTGATCGCAACGTCGAGAGCCGATCCGGTCTGCTCGATCGGGCCAAGCGCGAAGTTCTGGTTGATCGATTCCACCGCCGCGCCGATGCCGACGACCAGCTTGGGGTTGGTAAAGGCGCTGCCGACGACGATGTCGGCAAACTCGGTGCGGCTCTTCTTGAAGCCAGTGGTCTCGGCATTGGCGATGTTATGGCTGATCACGCCAAGATCGGTCTGCGCGTTCTTGAGGCCGTTGAGCGAAGTGTAGAAGGACATGCGCGTCTCCTGCGGAACTTAAGCTTGCGAGGTGGTGGTGGGCTGGCTGGCGAGCAGCTTGGCAACGGTGCTGTTCAGCGTGTCGAGCTTGGTCGAGATCGCCGCGAGCGTGTCGGCCTGCTTGCCCGTTCCGCTCAGCGAATCCTTGATGTCGTTTAGGTTCGACAGCGACGAGAACTGCGCCAGCTGCGCCAGCATCTGCGTGTTGTCGACCGGCTCGGTCGGGTCCTGGTTCTGCAGCTGCGTGGTCAGCAGCTTTACGAAGTCCTCGGCGCCCATCGCGCCCCAGCCTTGACCAGCTTTGGCCGAAGCGGTGGCGCCGTTGACGCCGGTGGTGGCAGTTACGGAAGCGATCGACATTATTTCATCCTCATCGTTTCAAGCATCAGCTGCTTGGCTGTCTGCATCGCCTCGACCACGTTCTGGTACTGGCGCGAGCTTTCGAGCATCTCGACCATCTCGGCGTTCTCATCGACCGGGGCGGTCCAGACATCGCCATTGGCATCGGCGAGCGGATGGCCCGGATCGTGCTGGCGAATGGGGGTGGCGTCGGAGCGCTGGACGGCGGCAACGCGCACGGTCGAAAGGCCATTGGCCTGATCGAGCTGTTCGGCAAAGACCGGGCGCAACGGGCGATAGGCCTCCTGCTCGGTCGTGGTCACGGTTCCGGCGTTGGCAAGGTTCGATGCCGCCGCGTTCATCCGCACGAGCTGCGCCGACATCGCCCGGCCGGTAACCTGGAACAGGGTGAGGGGATTGTTGCCGGCCATGGCTTATTCCCCCTTGATCGCGCGGGTGATCGTCTCGACTCGGCCCTTGAGGAAGTTGAGCGTGGCCGAATACCCCACCGCGTTTTCGGCAAAGGCGGTCTGCTCGGTCGCCATCTCCACCGTGTTGCCATCGAGGCTGGGCATCACCGGTACGCGGAAGCGCGTGGCCGAGGCGATCGCCTTGTCCTCGCTCATGCCTGCGGTGCGGGCCTTGAGCGCTGCGGCAAAGTCGATGTCCTTGGCCTTGAAGCCGGGCGTTGCGGCATTGGCGATGTTCGAGGTCAGCAGGCCCATGCGTTGCGAACGCAGTTCCAGCGCCGCGCCGTGAATGCCGAAAAGGGAGTTGCTCATGGGTCTTGCTTTCACTGGCTGTCGAAACTCTGCCGGTGTTTCAGCAAAGGGTGTGCCAATTGCCGGAATGCCCCGGAAACCCGTGCCTTTCGGGATATCGGCAGGCGATGACCGGCAAGGGCTTGCCGGATGGCGGCAGAATCGCGCCCGTCGCACTGCAACAGACTGAAATTCCAGAACTCGCGGCCGTTCTGTGGTGACAGGAGACGTTCCGCTCATGCCACCTGCCTTTCTTTTCGACGGACTGTCCTTGTCGATCGTCCTTGCCGGAACCGCGCTTGCCACCGTGCTGCGCTCGGGCCGGAACGAGCTGACGGTCACCGCCCGGGCCATCGCCGGCCTGTTCGCAAAGCGCTTCTCTGCGGTTCAGGCCAAGGCTGATCTGGCCGCGCAGGTTTCGGCAATCCGCAGCGACGGTCTGCTGCGCGCCAGGACCAGCGCGATCGGCGACCGCGAGTTCGACGACGTAACCGACGTGCTCATCCGTTCGCGTTCGCTCGATGCCCTGATCGAACGACACCACGACCATCGCCGCAAAAGGATCACGGCAGCCAACGCGGCTGTCCGCACGCTGGCCCAGGCCGCAGAACTGGGGCCGGTGTTCGGCATGGTCGGCACGCTGGTCTCGCTCAGCCGCCTGCCCGCGACCGGGCTTGAACAGGGTACGCTCAGCGGAGCGATCTCGATGGCCGTGCTGACGACGCTTTATGGCCTGCTGCTGGCCAATCTCGTGCTTGCGCCGCTTGCCCGTGCGGTGGAGCGCCGCTCCCTGGACGAGGAACGCCAACGGCAGGAGGTGATCGACTGGCTCTCCGGCCAGATCGAACCGGCCCTGCCGGTTGCAACTCACGCCGCCCAGAACACCGGGCATCACTCTGGGCATCACATTGCGCATCATCGCGCCAGGCTGGAGCCATGATCGTCCGCGCCGGAACCGGCTGGCAATACGCGCTGGCCGATTTGTCTCTGATCCTGTTCCTCGCCACGGCTTCAGCGCTGTCGCAGACCGGCGACAATGCCAAGGCCGCACCGCCCGCGGTGCCTTTGCCACCGATCGCTGCCGCAACGGAAAGCGAACCGGTGGCGGTATGGAGCATCGGTAGTGGCGCGCCACCCTTGCGCACATGGCTCGGCCAGGTCGGGCAGGACCCGCGCCTCGAAGTGCGGGTGATCGTGCGCTATGTCGGCGATACCCGTCTCGCCGCGCTGGCCCAGGCGGTGCAGCTGGCCGAAGCTGGCGGCCCGCGCGCCAGGGATGCCCGCATCCTTGTCGAACCGGGGGATCGCGCCGGTGCCAGCGTAGCGCTCGTCTACAGCAGCGAGACGGCCGCTGCGGCCAGACCAACCCAGTCTGGCACGATGATTGCTCAATAGCGGCATACCCTCAGCTGGATTCCGCTTATGACCACGACCCGCCTTCTCGCCGCAGCCCTTGTTGTCACTGCTGTCGCATCACCGCTGCAAGCGCAGTCCTCGCCGTTCCACGATCTTGTTGCGATCGATCGCGCGGTCACTGCCTTCACCGGCGCCGGAATCGGTGAGCCGGGCGGTGCCACGCTGCCGGTTGACCGCCGTCTGCGCCTTGCCGCTTGCCGCTCGCCCTTGTCGCTCGACTGGCAGGGCAACCGGCAGGATACCGTGCTCGTCCAGTGCCCCGATGCGGGGGGATGGCGGCTGTTCGTCGCCACGTCCGGCAATACCCGGCAAGGCCCTGCCGCCCCACCGGCAATCGCGCGTGGGGAAGCGGTGACGATCAGCGTTGCGGGTGATGGCTTCTCGGTCGCGCAGTCGGGCGAGGCGATGGATTCCGGGGCCCTGGGCGCGTGGATTCGCGTGCGCACCAGCGCCCGCGCCACCCCGATCCGTGCCCGCATCGAACGGCCGGGGCTGGTCATCGTCCCCGTCGATTGACCGGCGCGCAGCCGTTTTTTAACAAACCGGCAAAATTTTTCCGCTCCCGCCCTTAAGAGATCGGCAAGTCCACCGTTCTTGCCTTTATCAAACGCTAGGAGCGGAACCATGTCACCTATTGAAATCGGTGCATCGCGCCCGGTTGGGCCGGTGCAGGTCAGTACGCCCAAGTCCTCCAAGGCTGCAGTAGCGACCCCGGTCGTCGACAACGCGCCCGTTGCCGAAGCCAGCGCAGCTGCACAGGTCGAGCGCTCTTCCGCGCTCGATGCAGGGCAGGCTGCGCCGGTCGATGCCGAGCGGGTAAAGGACATCCGTCACGCCATCGAGACCGGCAAGTACCCCATCATCCCCGCCAAGATCGCCGACGCCATGATCGCGGCCGGCATGCTGCTGAGGACTGCACAGTAATGGCCACCTCTTCCGTCGCTCGCCCATCGGACCTTCGCGAGACGCTTCGGCAGATGCTTGCCGTCCTGCAGCAGGAGCGGCATGCACTTGCCGGTCTCGATCTCGACATGATCATGGGCTGCGCATCGAGCAAGGCGGACCTGTGCGGCACTCTCGCCGATGTCGATCAGGCCTTGGTGGACGAGGAATGCCGCGGCCTGCTCGATGCCGCGCGCCGCCAGAACGAGGCCAATCGCAAGGTCCGCAACCTGATTGCGGCCAATGTCGCGGCCCGTCTCGACGCGCTTTCGGGTTCGGCTCCGCTCTACCGCGCAGGCCCTCAGGTCCACCGCCTTCGCACGGCGTGATGCCAAGTTGGCACGCCCCTTGCTGAACACCTTCCGACACGCCGCCAACCCGCGGCCGGAAGGACAGTTCAGTGAGTTCAGCCGAGACCTTTGCCTTGCCCGGATCCCCGGCCGCCGTCAGCGGAACCGGGGCCAGCGTGCGCGGGGCGATTGCCGGGGCCGCGCAGGCCACGGGCACCGACTTTGCCTATCTCATGGCGCAGGCCAAGCTGGAGTCGAGCCTCGATCCGTCCGCCCGCTCGCGCACATCGAGTGCTTCGGGGCTGTACCAGTTCACCACCGGAACCTGGTTGCGCACGCTCGAAAAGCATGGCGCAGAGCACGGCCTCGCCTGGGCCAGTGACATGATCCGCAGCGGCGCGGCGAGCGATCCTGCGGCCCGTGCCCAATTGCTCGCGCTGCGCTTCGATCCGCAAGTTGCCGCCACGATGGCCGGCGAGTTGGCGGGCGACAATGGCGATTACCTGAGCGGAGTGCTCGGCCGCCAGCCTGACCATGCCGAGCTTTACCTTGCCCATTTCTTCGGAGCCGAAGGGGCAGGGCGCTTCCTGACCGCCCTGGGCAACGATCCCTCGCAATCTGCCGCGGCGCTGTTGCCGTCAGCTGCGGCTGCCAATCGTTCCACCTTCTACGACCGCTCCGGATCGCCACGCTCGGTCAGCGACGTCATGTCGCTCATCCGCAACCGCATGGCAGCAGCCAGCGAGGGCGCTACTGGCGACGAGGCCCTGCAGTGGGCCGCCAGTATGGGGGCCGCCAGCATGGGCGTCACCCCCGCCGCTTCCCCTGCGCCTCAATTCACCGGCGGGCCCATCGCCCGCGAATTCCAGAGCGCGGCGGCAAGCAGCGGCAATCCGGTGCCGGTGGCAGCCAGCTCGATGGCCGATACGCTCAGGCAGGCCTTTGCCCTCGGCGATGGCGCATCGGCGCCTGCGCATGTCCGGCAGGCATATGGCCGTCTTTCGGCAATGGGGCTCTAGGCCATGCTGAAGCGCTTCGGCTCCCCCGCCGCGATGGCCCTGCCTGCCGGCATCCTGATGCTGATCGTGCTGATGGTCGTGCCGATTCCGGCCGTCCTGCTCGATGTGTTCTTCGTGCTGAACATGGCGCTTTCGGTCGCCATCCTGATGGCGGCGATGAATGCGGAAAAGCCGCTCGATTTCTCCTCGTTCCCCTCTGTCCTGCTGTTCGCCACGCTGCTGCGTCTGGCACTCAACGTCGCTTCAACCCGCATCGTGCTGGTCAACGGCCACGAAGGCGGCGCGGCAGCGGGCCATGTGATCGAAGCCTTCGGTGCGTTCCTGATCGGCGGCAACTTCGCAGTCGGCCTATTCGTGTTCATGATCCTGATGATCATCAACATGGTCGTCGTCACCAAGGGCGCGGGCCGCGTCTCGGAAGTGTCCGCGCGCTTCACCCTTGATGCCTTGCCGGGCAAGCAGATGGCGATCGACTCCGATCTCGCCGCCGGCCTGCTCACGGCCGACGAAGCCAAGGCCCGCCGCCGCGAAGTCGCGACCGAGGCCGACTTCTACGGCTCGATGGACGGTTCGTCCAAGTTCGTGAAGGGCGATGCCATCGCCGCCCTGCTGATTCTGGGCGTCAACATCATCGCCGGTTTCTGCCTTGGCATGATCAGCCACGGCCTGACGGCATCGCAGGCGGCAGAGTTCTACATCACGCTGGCCATCGGCGATGCGCTGGTGGCGCAGGTCCCCTCGCTTCTGCTGTCGATCGCCGCTGCCGTGATCGTCACCCGCGTGTCCGACAGCCGCGACCTGACCGGCCAGATCGGCGGCCAGTTCGCCAACCCTGCCATCTGGCTTCCCGTTGCCGTGATCATGGGCGCGATCGGTGCGATTCCGGCGATGCCGCAGATCGTGTTCCTGCCTGCCGCCGCGCTTGCCGGTTGGCTGTGGTGGGCGCTCAAGAAGCGCGCCGACCGTCCCGCCCCGGTGGAAGTCATTGCGCCCGAGCCGATCGATCCCAACCGCATCACGCTCGACGAGGTCAGCGACCACACCCTTGTCACCATCGAGATGGGCTATGGCCTGATCCATCTGGTCGACGAGCGGCGTGGCTCGCCGCTGGTCGCCAGGCTTACCGGCGTGCGCAAGCAGCTCAGCCAGGCCTTCGGCTTCATCGTTCCCCAGTTCCGCGTGCGGGATTCACTGGAACTTGGCGCCAATGCCTACCGTATCCTGCTGGGCGGCGTGCCCGTCGGCATTGCCGACATGCGCCCCGAAAAGATCCTCGCCATCGACGCGGGCGATGCCAGTCCCGACCATGGCTTGCGTGGCGAAGCCACCCGCGATCCCAGCTTCGGCTGCCCCGCCATCTGGATCGACCCGGCACAGCGCGATCTGGCCATCGCCGAGGGCTTTCTCACGGTCGATGCCAGCACCGTCGTTGCCACCCACCTCAACCAGGTTCTGGGCGACCGCCCATCGGCGCTGCTCGGTCCCGACGAGGTCAAGGCCATTCTCGAAGGCGTCAAGGAGCGCGCCGCAGGCCTTGTCGAGACGATCCACCCGCAGCCGATGTCGCTTGGTGCGCTTACCCGCCTGTTCCACGCCTTGCTCGACGATGGCATTTCCATCGCCCACCCGCTGCCGATCCTCTCGGCCTTGAGCGAAGCGCTGCAGCAGACGAACGACCACGACCGTCTGGTGGACCTGCTGCGCGCCGACCTTGGCGCCATGATTGTCGGCCGCATCTGCGGCCCGGACGAGTGCCTGCCTGTCGTCACGCTGGAAGCCGGGCTCGAACAGATGATCGTTGGCGGAATGCACGATCCCGCCACCGGCCAGCCCGTGATCGAGCCCGATCTCGCGCGCGGCATCGGCGAGCGCATCTCCACCCTGATTGCCGAGCGCGGGCCTGCCGCGCCGTCCATTGCCCTGATCGTCCAGCCCCGCGCCCGCCGCCCGCTCGCCGCGCTGTTGCGCCTGCGTGCGCCAGGGTGCCTGGTCATGTCGATTTCAGAACTGCCGCCTTCGCAGCCGATCGAGGTCATCTCCGTGATCGGAGGCGAGGCGCCGCCGCAACCTGCCCGTCCAGAGCTGCCAATTCCTGAGGGACTTGCCGCATGAAACACGACCACCGCGGTTTCGCCGCCGCCCGCGCCTATGCGCAGAACGAGGCCGCCGACCGTATCCGCCGCTTCCTGCCACTGGTGAAGCGCCTTGCCTGGCACGTCCACGGCTCGGGCCGCGCCGGGATCGAGATCGAGGACCTCATCCAGGCCGGCCTCGTGGCGTTGACAGAATGCGCCCAGCGGCACGACGGCCCGACCGAAGACGGCTTCGCCGCCTACGCCAAGTTGCGCGTGCGTGGCGCCATGGTCGACCTCGTTCGCCGCTCCACCCCGCTCTCCCGTTCAGCAACCGAACGCCGCCGCCTCCTGCGCGAGAGAACCACCGCGCTGACCAACGATCTCGGCCGCCCGCCCAGCGACGCCGAACTCGCCGCCGCCATGGGCCTGACCGAACGCGAGCTGGCCGACCAGAAGGCCGCGGATGAGCCTTTGCGTTTCGAAACGATCGACGATGCCTATTCCGACAGCAATGCCGCCTTTGCCGACGATCGCCCGGATGCCTTCGCCATGCTCGCGGACGACGAGATGCGCGGTGCAGTAGCCTCGGCGATCGCCGACCTGCCCGAACGGCTGCAAATGATCATCCAGCTCTACTTTGTCGAGGAGCTGAACCTTGCCGAAATCGCCGAAGTCCTCGGCGTCAGCATCCCGCGTGTGCACCAGCTGAAGGCGCAGGCGCTCGACAAGCTGCGCGCCTCGCTTGGCGAGGGCTACGATATTCTCTGACCCCGCTTGCCAACCGCCCTGAGTCAGTTTAACCGATCAGTTAAACGCAGCTTTGGGAGAGGCAGGAATGGCGATCAGGACACGCATTACCGAGATGCTCGGGATCGAGCATCCGATCGTGCAGGGCGGCATGATGAACGTGGGCTATGCCGAACTGGCAGCCGCGGTCTCCAACGCCGGCGGCCTCGGCATCATCACCGCGCTGACCCAGCCAACGCCTGAAGCCCTGCGTGATGAGATCGAGCGCACCAAGGGCATGACCGCGAAGCCCTTCGGCGTGAACATGACGATCTTCCCGACCGTCAATTCGCCCGACTACAAGGCCTATGCCCAGGCGATCATCGACGGGGGCGTGAAGATCGTCGAGACGGCGGGCACGCAGGCGGTCCGCGAGATCTGGGAAATGCTCAAGCCCCATGGCGTGACCATACTCCACAAGTGCACCGCCGTGCGCCACGCGCTTTCGGCCGAGCGCGCCGGTTGCGACATCATCTCGATCGACGGTTTCGAATGCGCCGGGCACCCCGGAGAGGACGACATCCCCGGCCTCATCCTGATCCCGGCAGCGGCTGACAAGGTGAAGATCCCGATGCTCGCCTCGGGCGGCTTCGGTGACGGGCGCGGCCTCGTCGCGGCGCTTTCGCTCGGGGCGGAGGGCATCAACATGGGCACCCGCTTCTGCGCGACGGTCGAGGCGCCGATCCACGACAACGTCAAGCAGGCCTATATCAACAACGATGAGCGCGGCAGCTTCCTGATCTTCCGCAACTTCAAGAACACCGCGCGCGTCGGCCGCAGCGAAGTGTCGGAGGAAGTGGTCCGTCGCCTGTCCAAGCCAGATGCCAGGTTCGAGGACGTGCAGGAGCTGGTCAATGGCCGCGCCGGCAAGCAGCTGCTCGAAACCGGTGACCTCACCAAGGGCGTGTTCTGGGCCGGCATGGTCCAGGGCCTGATCCATGACATCCCGACCTGTCAGCAGCTGATCGACCGCATCGTCGCCGATGCCGAAAGCATCATCCGCGGGCGCCTTGAAGGCATGCTGGCATGAACATCGACGGTTCGATCAGCGCCGTCGTCACTGGCGGCGCATCCGGGCTCGGCCGCGCGACAGCCGAAGCTCTGGCAGCGGCGGGTGTGAAGGTCGCGATCTTCGACGTCAACGAGGAGCAGGGCGAGGCCGTCGCACAGGCCATCGGTGGCCTGTTCTGCAAGGTCGACATCACTTCGGAAGACTCGGTCGTTGCCGGGTTCGCCAAGGCGCGCGCGGCCCACGGGCAGGAGCGGGTCTGCGTCCATTGTGCGATGACCCACCGCAAGGGCAAGACCGTCAGCCGCAACCGCGAGACCGGCGAGTTCACAAGGCTCTCCACCGAGGACTACGAATACGCCGCGCAAGGCATCCTGATCGCCAGCTACCGGGTCGCCTCCCTCTCGGCATTGGGCATGGCCAGCCTCGATCCGCTGGAAGACGGCGAGCGGGGCACGATCATTCTTACCGCCTCGGTCGCGGCGCAGGATGCGCAGGTGGGGCAGGTTGCCTATGGTTCGCTCAAGGCCGGGGTCAACGGCCTCGTCCTGCCAATGGCGCGCGACCTGATGGACCTCGGCATCCGCGTCAACGCCATCATGCCCGGCATCTTCGGGACGCCGCTGCTCGGCCGCCTGCCCGACAAGGTGCTCGACAGCCTCAACGCCTCGGTCCCGTTCCCCAAGCGCCTCGGCAAGCCCGAGGAGTTCGCCAGTCTTGCCATGGAACTGGTCCGCAACAGCTATTTCAACGGCCAGGCGATCCGTCTCGACGGCGCGATCCGCATGGCCCCCCGGTGAGGATTTCCGCATGACCCAGTCCCCCTTCCGTGACGATGTTCTTGCCGGCAAGACCGCATTCATTGCCGGCGGCACCAGTGGCATCAACCTCGGCATTGCCAAGCGCTTTGCCGAACTCGGCGCCCGCGTGGCAGTGCTCGGCCGCAATCCTGAAAAGGCCGCCAATGCTGCCGCCGAGATCGGCCATGACGCGGTATGGCGCGCGGCTGATGTGCGCGATTACGGCGCGATCTGCGAGGCGATGAAGTCCGTGCGCGATGAAATCGGCGCGCTCGATATCGTCATCTCGGGCGCGGCGGGAAACTTCCTTGCGCCTGTCCTCGGCATGTCGGCCAATGCCTTCAAGACCGTGGTCGACATTGACCTCCTCGGCACGTTCAACGTGTTCCGCGGTTGCCACGAACTGCTGGGCCCCGGCGCCTCGCTGATCGCCATAACCGCGGGGCAGGCGGAACAGGCCATGGCGATGCAGGCCCACGCCTGCGCGGCCAAGGCCGGGATCAACCAGCTTGTCCGCACGCTGGCGATCGAATGGGGGCCGGACGTGCGCGTCAACGGTATCTCGCCGGGGCCAATCGCCGACACCGAAGGCATGGCCCGCCTCGCGCCGGACGAGACCACCCGGCAGGCACACTATGCCCGCATCCCGATGAAGCGCTGGGGCACGGCCTACGAAATCGGCGAAGCGGCAGTGTTCCTCTCGACCCCTGCCGCCAGCTACGTCACCGGCGCGATCCTCGATGTCGACGGGGGCAGCTCGGTCGGCGACGCCTCTCGCACCAGCACGAGCAAGGGCTTGGCCTGATCATTCCTCTCCCCTCCCGCAAGCGGGAGGGGGCGGGGGTGGGCCTGCCTCAGCCCGCGTGCT
Source organism: Novosphingobium sp. BL-A-41-Hi4B-X5A (assembly GCF_055521705.1). NCBI lineage: Bacteria > Pseudomonadati > Pseudomonadota > Alphaproteobacteria > Sphingomonadales > Sphingomonadaceae > Novosphingobium > Novosphingobium sp. BL-A-41-Hi4B-X5A. Next base: position 2,863,569 of record NZ_CM145500.1, read on the forward strand.
CACCCGCCAGGATCGGGTCGCCCACCTGCATCGTCTTGCCATCGGTGACGATCACCTTGTCGCCGAGCGAGGCGATGCGGAACAGCTTTTCGGCGAAGGCATCGGGCACGCCGATGCAGCCGTTGGTGGCATAGCCCTTTTCCACCTTGCTGCCGTGGATCGATACACCGTCGTTGGTCAGCCGCATCATCCACGGCATCGGCGCATCGTAGATGTTTGAGACGTGGTCGGCATCCTTCTGGGTGATCGGGAAAATGCCGGTCGGCGTCGGCTTCTCGCCATAACCCTTGAGGATCGCCGCCGCGCCGATCTCGTGCCCGTCGCGGAATACCGAGATGACCCGCGCGGTCAGGTCCACCGTTACCACCAGCTTGCCCGATGCCGGTGCGCGGGTCTCGTCCCAGTAGAACTTGCCGAAGCGAATCGGCTCGTTGATCGGGAGGATCGACTTGACCACGAACGGCCCGTCTACCGGCTTTTGCGCCACGGCGGGAACCGGCTTGGGCGGGGGTACCATGGCAGGCGCGGCTTCTGCGGTGCCGCTGCCAAATGCGACTTGCGCGATGTCCTGCCCAGCGTGGAAGGCGAGCAGCGAAGCGGCGCCCGTGGCAATCACGCCCAATGGCATTCGCACCCAGCGCTTCGTCCACCAACCCGATTGCCCAGCCATTCGCGCCACTCCTTTCCCGTTAAGGAATAGGCATTAACGCATGGGCTTGCGAGTCCCGATCCCACCGCGTCCCGCCTCGGGACGGCGGGCATCTGGCAGGTTATCAATCGTGGTTAACGTGCGGGAAGTGCCAGCCGCCGCCACAGCCGCTCGAGCGGTCCCTGCCCAAAGCGCCGCAGCCACCACTGCGGCCAGAGGAGCATCGCCGCCCATCCCAGCAGCACGAACGCCGGAAGCCAGACGCGCGGCAGCTCCGGCCCAAGGCCAAGGCCCCAGCCAGAGAAAATCGCCGTCATCAGCACGGTCGTGCCAAGATAGTTGCTGAACGCACAGCGCCCCGCCGCCGCCAGCGCCTTGCCGATCCGCCACTGCCGCACGGTCGGGAAGATCAGCACCAGCAAGGCGGCATAGCCCAGCGCCATCAGCAGGTGCGGCAGGGCCATGCCGTCCTCGATTGCCAGGAACATCGCCTGCGGTGGCCAGCCGTGCCCTTCCAGCCAGCGCACCGCCATAACGGTCGGCACCCCACCGATGACGATGCCCGACCCGGCCAGCACCGCCAGCCGCCAGCGCGTCCAGGCCGTGAAGAACCCGCCGCGCACCATCGCCATGCCCAGCAGCATCAGCGGCACCGTTTCGGTAAAGGTCGAAAGCGTCGTGGTCAGAGGCTGGAGGGGAGAGTCGGTCAGCTTGAGCCAGATCGCCTGCAGGAACCCCGCGTTCAGCACGGCGGTGTCCCTGGCCACCGATGCGGCAATGCGGCCCATCAGCGCTGGCTGATCCGCCATCACGCCGGGCAGGGCGGTCAGCGCTTCGATAACGTGAACCAGCACGTAGAAGGGCAGGGCGATCAGTACCAGCTGTCGCGGCTCCAGCCGGCGCAGCAGCAGCGCAGCCAAGCCGCACACCGCGTAGAGAAACAGGATGTCGCCCCACCACAGCAGCGCGAAGTGCAGGTAGCCGAACAGCGCGAGCCACAGCAATCGCCGGACTTGTGCAGCGTCAGGGTCCAGACCCTTGCGCTCGGCAGCTTGCGCAAACAGCACCATGCTGGCGCCGAACAGCATGCTGAACAGCGCCCGCATCTTGCCCTCGAACACCACGAAGGCAAAGGCAAACCAGCCGTACGCGGCAGGCTCGGCATGAGGAATCGCAGGCGAGAAGGTTGCGAGCGAAGGCCCCCAGAACCCGGTGACATTGATCGCCAGAATGCCCAGCACGGCCACGCCGCGCAGGAAATCTATCGCCTCTATGCGGGTAGGGGGTATATCCTCGGCCAAGCCATCAGGGCTTTACCACCAGGCAAGTGAAGCCGCCAGCCTTGAGCGCGCCGCAAGCCTTGTCTGCATCGGCCGGTCCGGCAAACCCCCCGGCAAGCAGGCGCGTGACCGAGCCGGACGGAAGGTCGATGCGGCCATGGCCTGCCAGTTCAGGCCGTCCCTTGACCTTGCTCCACAGCCCATCCGCGTTGGCCTTGACGCCGAATGCGCCCAGCTGGACGCGCCAGTTGCCTTTGGCCTGTGGGGCAGGGGGAACAGGAGCAGAGGCAGCAGGCTTCGGCGCCTTGGCGGCGACCGGCTTTGCCGCCGGAAGTTCCGCCATATGCACCGCACCCGATGATGCTTTGGCTGCGACCGGCTTTGCTGCCGGGGCATTGCTGCCGACCACGCGCTTGGGGGCGGGCATCGGCACTGGATTGGCAAAGTCAGCGCCTGCAGTGATGACCGATGGAGGCACGTCTGCCTTCTCCAGCGAGCCCGTCGGGACGCTCGAACGGACCGGGGCGGTCGGCATGGCCTTGGCACCCAGATCGGCCGCCGCGAACTGCTCGGACCGCTTGGCCTGTGCCTTCTGCTCAAGATCCGCCGCCAGCGATACGCCAAGTTGGCGTTGTTCCAGCGGGATCATGTTGTCCATCATCGACAGCGCCCGCGTCGCCTGTTCGAGGCCGCTCGACGAGGCGCGACTGGTCAGCGCATAGGCGCGAACCCAGTCCTTGCCCACCGTATCGCCGTTGAAGTGCGCAATGCCCAGGATGTACATTGCGCGCGGTTCGCCGCGTTCGGCCGATGCCTGCAGGAAGGGCGCGGCCTCGGCCTTGCGGTTATCCTGGAACAGCAACAGCCCCAGCGTGTCGGACGCCTTGATATGGCCCTGTTCGGCGGCCTTGCGATACCATGCTTCGGCCCGCTTCAGGTCCTGCGGCACGCCTTTGCCCAGCTTGTAGGCCTGCCCCATGTTGAACTGCGCATCGGCATCGCCCCTGGCAGCAGGGCCAAGCCATTCCTTGACCGCCGCTTCATGCTCCCCGCGCGACCATGCCTCGACGCCCGCCTTGGTGTCGGCCAGTGCCGGAGCGGCGGCAAGCGCCATCGCCGCAGCGGCGGCAAGCGCCATTGCCGCAGCGGTGATCGCCAGACTGGAAATGCGCTCGAAGTTTCTCATGGTCGCCAAAGTCCGTCCCGGTGAAATGCCAGTGAAAAGTCACATCGTGATCGTTACTGCAACCCGCAGCCACCCTGTTCGGGTCTGTGCCCGGTTGCGATCCCGGCCTTGCTGCGCGGGCGGTATAGTCAACGAGGCGTTAGCGAAGTCTTAGCGACGGTCTGTGGCCCGAAAAGCGCGTAAGCCCCGACGTTCTTCATGCCAGATCCGCAGTCGGCCGTCTCCGGAATGGAGCCGACGTTAACCGAAATTTCAGTCCGATCTGCGAATCCGGACGCGAAGAGAACGTGGCGTGCGCCTGCATCATTGCGAGGTGCGACTATCAGGGGGTTTGGCTTTGCGCGTACTGGCATTGGCATCGCAGAAAGGCGGATCGGGCAAGACCACGCTGTCCGGTCACCTCGCCGTCCAGGCCCAGCGCGCTGGAGCTGGGCCGGTCGTGCTGATCGACATCGACCCGCAAGGCTCCCTTTCCGACTGGTGGAACGAGCGCGAGGCCGAATTTCCGGCCTTTGCCCAGACAACTGTCGCCCGCCTTGCTTCCGACCTCGTGATCCTGCGCCAGCAGGGCTTCAAGCTCGCGGTCATCGATACGCCGCCGGCCATCACCATGGCGATCCAGTCGGTGATCTCGGTTGCGGAACTGATCGTCGTGCCAACCCGCCCCAGCCCGCACGACCTGCGCGCCGTCGGTGCCACGGTTGACCTGTGCGATCGCGCCGGCAAGCCGCTGATCTTCGTTGTCAACGCCGCCACGCCCAAGGCGCGCATCACCTCGGAAGCTGCCGTGGCGCTTTCGCAGCACGGCACGGTGGCCCCGGTCACGCTGCACCACCGCACCGATTTTGCCGCCTCGATGATCGATGGCCGCACGGTCATGGAATGCGATCCCGGCGGCAAGTCGGCGGCAGAAGTCGCTGCCTTGTGGACCTACATTTCCGAGCGCCTCGAAAAGAACTTCCGCCGCACGGTCTTTGCCGTGCCGCAGCAGGCCGCCGCGATCCCGATGGCTGGCGCGCCGCGCCCGATAGGTGGCTTCGGCCGCCGCGTCGTCGGTTCCTGAGGAGGCGCGGCCCATGAGCGCTTCCAAGCCTCTCGCCTCGCTTTCGCCCAGCCTGCTCGCCCGCAAGGGCGCTGCCCGTCCGGCCATGCGCCCGCAACTGGCCATCAGCTACGAAGAGCAGAGCCAGTTCGTCTCGCAGGACGATCTGGGCTGGAACGACCTTGGCGAAGACATCGCCGAGATCGCCGCCCCGGCCCAGATGGAGCAGCCGGTTGTCGTCCAGCAGATCGAGTCGCTGGCAGAGAAGGTTGCCGCCTTCGCAAAGCCCGCCCAGCCCGGCGAATTTGCGTCGGTGGCGTCGGTCAAGATTGCGCGCAGCCGTGTGAAGGGCGGCAAGCCGGTCCGCTCCGCGCTGCAGGAAGGCCGCAAGGCTGCCTTCACTTTGCGCCTCGACAACTACCGCCATATGCGCCTGCGCCTGGCCTGCACGCTCGAAGATCGCAGCGCGCAGGAACTGGTGACCGAGGCGCTCGACCGCTTTCTCGCCGAACTTCCCGGGCTTGAAGACCTCGCCCGCCGCGCCGTGACGCGCAACTGACGCCTGAGGGGACCATGGACATGATCACCGCCTTCGCACCCAATCGCGCCGCTCGACTGGTGATGTCCACCGCGCTGGCCGCCGGCGTCCTTACCGGCTGCGCCAGCGGCGGCGCTCACCCCGACAAGTACGCATCGTCGGCCCAGACCGCGCTGGCCAAGGGCACCACGACGGCCGCGATCGACAATGCCGAAAAGGCCGTGCTGGCCGATCCGCGCAACGCCGCCTACCGCGTGCTGCTCGGCAATGCCTACCTCAAGGCGGGCCGCTTCGAATCCGCGCGCCAGGCCTATGACGACTCCATGGAACTCGGCGAAGACTCGAGCCGCACCGCGCTCAGCCTGGCGCTCGCCGATATCGCGCTCGGCCGCCATGCCGAAGCGATCGACACCCTGAACTCCTATCGCGACAGCCTTGCCGCTTCGGACTACGGCCTCGCGCTGGCGCTTGCCGGGCAGCCGCAGCAGGGCGCACAGATCCTCGCCCAGGCACTGCGCGGTGGTGAGAACACGCCCAAGGTCCGCCAGAACCTCGCGCTTGCTTATGCGCTGTCCGGCCAGTGGCGCGAAGCTCGCACCATGGCCGCGCAGGACGTGCCGGCCAGCGAGCTTGGCGATCGCATGGAACAGTGGGCGCTGATGGGCTATTCCGAACGCACCCGCGATCGCGTCGCCGGGCTGCTCGGCGTGCCGCTGCGGGGTGACACCGGCCAGCCGCAGGCGCTGGCACTGGCGAACTTCCCGGCGACGGAACAACTGGCCGCAGAAGCTGCCACCCGCGCGGGACCGGAAGCCGTGGCCGTCGCCGCCGCTCCTGCCCTGGCGGAAGCTGCGGTCAAGGAATTGCCCGCGACTGAGCCTGAGGCACCAGCACCATCGCTTGCCGATTCCTCGTCGCAATCGCAGCAGGCACAGCTTGCCCTGATCGATCTGCCCGCCTCGCAACCGGCTGCTGCACAGGCCTATGTTCGCCCCGCAACCGTTCCGGCGCGCAAGGCACCAGTCGCCGCAAGGCCCGTCGCGACTCCTGCAAAGGCTGGCACTCATCTCGTCCAGCTCGGCTCGTTCGCAACGCCCGAGGGCGCGCGCCGCGCCTGGCGCCATTACACCTCGCGCAATCCTTCGCTGAGGGGCTTCACCAACGTGACCACCCAGGTCAGCGTCAACGGCAAGCAGTTCTGGCGCGTTCAGGCTGCCGGCTTCGGCGGCTTTGCCTCCGCCAGCTCGATGTGCGGCTCGGTCAAGTCGCGCGGCGGCGTCTGCCTCGTGATGCGCGGCAATGGCCCCGCCACGCCGGGCCAGCAGCGCCCGACCGAAACGCGCATGGCCAAGCGCTGAATTTCGAAAGTTACCGTGTGAGAGCGGGCGGGGGGCGCGGGACCAAAGGGTCTCGCGCCCTTCTCGCGTCAGCTGACCTGCTTGCCGCCCTTGAACAGCGCAGTCACGCGGCCCTCGACCGGACGGCGGTCGAACGGGGTATTGCCCGCCGCAGCTGCCATCTTGTCGGAATTGACGATCCACGGACGCGCGGCATCGACCACCGCGATATCCGCTTCCATGCCGGTTTCGAGCCGCCCGGCCTCCACGCCCAGCAGCCGCGCCGGATTGGCGCAGAGCAGTTCGAACGCGCGCGCCATGGTGATCACGCCATCGCGGACCAGCGTCAGCGTCAGCGGCAGCAGCGTTTCGGCCCCGGCCATGCCCGGTTCGGCATCGGCAAAGGGCAGGCGCTTGTCTTCCGGGCCGCGCGGATCGTGGCCTGACGAGATCACGTCGATCGTGCCATCGCCAATCGCCGCGATCACCGCCTTGCGATCCGCGTCCTGCCGCAGCGGCGGCGACATCCGGCAGAAGGTGCGGAAGCCGACGAGTTCGAGGTCCGACAGGATGAAGTGCGCGGGCGTAACCCCAGCCGTCACCTTGACCCCGCGCGCCTTGGCCGCACGCACGAGATCGAGCGCGCGCGCCGTCGTCACCTGCCGGAAATGGACGTGCGCGCCCGATAGCTCGGCCAGCGCGATGTCGCGCGCCACTGCCAGCGCCTCGGCCTCGGCAGGGGCGCTCGGCAGGCCCAGCCGCGTTGCCACGTCGCCCGCCGTCGCCACGGCGCTGCCGGTGATCCCTGCGTCCTCGGCATGGGTCACGACCACCAGCCCGAGCATCGCGCAATAGCGCAGCAGCCGCAGCATCACGCCCGAATCCGCGATCCAGCCGCGCCCCGTCGCCACCGCCTTGGCCCCGGCATCGCGCATCAGCGCCAGCTCGGCCAGTTCCGTGCCCTCAAGCCCGCGCGTCGCTGCGGCCAGCGGATGAACCCACATGTCCGGCTTGCCCGACTGCGCGGCAAAGCGCACCCGCGCCGGATGGTCGAGCACCGGCCCCTGATCAGGCATCAGCGCCGCCCGGGTGATCCCGCCGAAGTGGAACGCGGGCTTGTCGATAGCAAAGACGCCAAGGTCGACCAGACCCGGCGCGATCAGCTTGCCGCCTGCGTCAAAAACCTCGTCGCCATCCTGCGGCGTGACATCGCCGACAGCCACGATCCCCCCGCCTTCGCAGCGCAGCGCGCCAGCAACCGGCTCGCCCGAGCCCAGAACCAGCTTCCCGCCAGTGATTGTCAGAGGTTGTGCGATCATGCCGGAACTCCTTCCGCTTCCCAGCCCGGCACACCGCGTGCCCGGCGGGTCAGCACTTCGAGGCAGGCCATGCGGATCGCCACGCCCATTTCCACCTGCCGCGTGATCAGGCTGCGCGTGGGGTGGTCAGCCACGGTCGAATCGATCTCTACGCCGCGGTTCATCGGCCCCGGGTGCATCACGAAGGCATCGGGCTCGGCCCTGGCCAGCCGCTCCGGCGTCAGGCCATAAAGATGGCGGTATTCGCGCGGCGAGGGGATGAACTGGCCGGACATGCGCTCCTGCTGCAGGCGCAGCATCATCACGATGTTGGCGCCCTTCAATGCCGCGTCGAAATCGAAGAACGGCGTCACGCCCATCGCCTCGATCTCCGCCGGCATCAGCGCAGGCGGTGCGCAGACGCGCACGTCGGCGCCCAGTGCGGTCATGCTGAGGATGTTGGACCGCGCCACGCGGCTGTGCAGGATATCGCCGCAGATCGTCACCTTCAGCCCGTTGAGGTCCGACCCTACCGGCAGCCCCAGCGCATGCCGCATCGTCAGCGCATCGAGCAGCGCCTGCGTCGGATGCTCGTGCTGCCCGTCGCCCGCATTGAGCACCGGGCAATCGACCTTCTCGGCAATCAGCCGCACCGCGCCCGAGCTGGCATGGCGGATCACGATGGCATCGGCGCGCATCGCGTTCAGCGTCATCGCCGTATCGATCAGCGTCTCGCCCTTCTTCACGCTGCTCGTGGCGGCATGCATGTTGACCACGTCCGCGCCCAGCCGCTTGCCGGCGATCTCGAAGCTCAGCAATGTGCGCGTCGAGTTCTCGAAGAAGGCGTTGATGATGGTCAGACCATTGAGCAGATCGGTCTTCTTCTTCGGCTGGCGGTTCAGCTCCACCCACTGCTCCGCCTCGTCGAGGAGGTAGAGGATCTCGTGGCGCGCAAGCTGGCCGATGCCGGTCAGGTCACGGTGCGGGTAGGCGAGGCCGCCCGCTGGATAGCGGCCCGCTTGGGGGTGGGTTGAGCTTTGCATTAAAGCCAGTTCCCTAGAGGGCAGGCCCGCCATTCTCAAGCCGTTTCCCGCTGGCTTTGCACCGCCGTCCACAATAGTCTGCGCCCCATGAGCTTTGCCAAATCGGTCTGGAAGATCCTCGTCGCCATCAAGGACGGTCTCGTCCTGCTGTTCCTGCTCCTGTTCTTTGCAGGACTCTACACCGTCCTCACGCTGCGGCCCGCCCCCGGCATGGTCCGCGAAGGTGCGCTGTACCTGCCGCTCGATGGCCGCGTGGTGGAAGAAGCGAGCGAGGTTTCGCCCACGCAATTGCTGTCAGGGCAAACGCCTGAGCCGGAATACACCGCGCGCGACGTATCCCGCGCCATTGCCGCTGCGGCTGACGACAAGCGCATCAAGGCCGTCGTGCTCGATCTCGAAGCTTTCGGCGGCGGGTCCGCCGTCCACCTCAGCCAGATCGGCGCGGCGATGGACAAGGTGCGCGCGGCCAAGAAGCCGGTCCTCGTCCGCGCGCTGATCTACACCGACGATGCGATGCAGCTTGCCGCGCACTCGTCCGAAGCCTGGGTCGATCCCATGGGCGGCGTTGCCATCAGCGGGCCGGGCGGCACGCTGCTGTTCTACAAGGGGCTGATCGACAAGCTGAAAGCCAACGTCCACGTCTTCAAGGTCGGCACCTACAAGAGCGCGGTCGAGCCGTACATCCGCGCCGAAATGTCGCCCGAAGCGCGCGAGGCGATGCAGGCGGTCTATGGCACGCTGTGGCAGAACTGGCAGGACGAGGTGAAGAAGGCCCGTCCCAAGGCAGACCTGACCCTCGCCACCACCGACCCGGCCAAGTGGGTGCGCGACAATGGAAACGACGCTGCACAAGCCGCGCTCAAGTCCGGCCTTGTCGACAAGATCGGTGACCGCGTGGCTTTCGGAAAGCGCGTGGCCCAGATCGTCGGTGCGGATGATGAAGAGGGGCTTGGCGCTTTCAAGGCCACCGAACTCCCGGTCTATCTGGCCGACAAGCCCGCTCCCTCGCAGGGCAAGGCCGTCGCCGTCGTCACCGTCGCGGGCGAGATCGTCGATGGCGATGCCGGCCCCGGCACCGCTGGCGGCGATCGCATTGCCGACCTGATTGATGGCGTGACGCAGAGCGACGATTACGCCGGCCTCGTGCTGCGCGTCGATTCGCCGGGCGGCTCGGTCATGGCCTCGGAACGCATCCGCGCGGCGGTGGAGCGGGTGAAGGCCAAGGGCCTGCCGGTTGCCGTCTCGATGGGCAGCCTTGCCGCCAGCGGCGGGTACTGGGTCTCCACGCCCGCCCAGCGCATCTTTGCCGAACCGAGCACGATCACCGGTTCGATCGGCGTCTTCGCCGTCCTGCCAACGCTCGAACAGACGCTGCCGCAATATGGCGTCACCACCGATTCGATCCGCACCACCCCGCTCTCGGGCCAGCCGGACCTGCTCGGCGGCCTCAGCCCGCAGGTCGAGGCGCTGCTGCAGGGCCAGGTCGAACAGACCTACGGCCGCTTCCTCGGCCTCGTCGCCAAGGCGCGCGGCAAGTCGCCTGCCGACATAGACAAGATTGCGCAGGGCCGTATCTGGGACGGCGGCACCGCCCGCCAGCTCGGCCTCGTCGACCAGTTCGGCGACCTCGACGATGCGGTGGCCTGGGTTGCCAAACAGGCCAAGGCCGAAACCTTCCACGCCGAATACATCGCCGACGAACCCAGCCCCTTCGCCCAGCTCCTCCGCCAGATGGAAACCGGCGAAGCGCCAGAAGCGCGGGCACATGATCTGGCTGGAGCACTCGCCGCGCAGCAGCAGGGCCTGCTGGCGCGGATGCAGGCCGACGTGATGCGCCTGATGGAAGGCGGCGGGATCAGGGCTTACTGTCTGGAGTGTGGGGGGGACATCCCTCGGGCGTCTGCAGACAAGATCGGGGCGGCGAGCCAATCTTCGGGCTTTTGGGGCACGCTGATGAGACTGCTAGCCTAGTTGTCCTGAGGCTTCGCCATGGCTCATACCGACCTGCTGAATGTCCTGCGTCGATCTCGACATCCTGAAATGGCGAGGCTTGTGCAGGGCGCCGTGATCTCTGTGTCAGTGACGCTTGCAGGTTGCGCCCAGACCAAAGCTCCGCAGTTCTGCAAGGGTGATTATACCGCGAGATACGAAGACTCGCGCTACTGGGTTGAATACCGGAGCGCGGATCACTCCTTGACCGCTGGTCCTCTAAGGCCAGAAACGGAAGACGATCGACAATACCTCATCGGCGAACTCGGCGGATATTCGGATGATGGGTATTTTCTAATTTGGGGCGTCGGTCTGATTGTCCCTCGTGATATTTCCAGCCGGGAGCGCTGGAAGAAAGATCGCTTCGATTGCGAACGATCCGGTGCTGAAAATTCTTTCAACGTTACCTGTCTTAGCGATACTGGTTTGATAACTACCACTTACAGCTTCAATCCGACTGTCGGGATCACATCCGCCAAAGTGAGCTGCCGTGGATGCGCCAACAGGGCCGTAAAGTTGGTAAGCAGGCAGGGCATGGGTGCGCTTTGTTCCGACAATATCTCGCAACCAGCTACACTTTGAGGGCCGTGATCAATCCGGCGGCGCTGGCACTTCCTGCGGCGCGCCCGGTTGCACCTGATCGGGTTCCACCACTGGCGTCTCGTCGGGCTGGATGACGGGCGGCACGCCGTCCGGTTCGATCACTGGCGGGCTTTCGGGCGGGGACTGGGGTTCGATTCGGTCGGGCTGCGGTGAATCGGGGGTCGTGGCCATCGTGCGGCTCCTTTGAAAGGCTTGCGCTTTCTTCCCCAACGCGGACCAGCATACACTGTTCCGCGCCGTAATTCCAAGGCGCTTGCCCTTTTCCAGCCACTGCGATAGGGGCACCGCTCGCTTTTCGCCGGATGCGGGCGTGGCGGAACTGGTAGACGCAGCAGGTTTAGGTCCTGCCATCGCAAGATGTGGGGGTTCGAGTCCCTTCGCCCGCACCAGTCCGCGCGCCGGCGTCCGAGTCAGCTTTTCCCGCGCATGCGCGTGACATACATGAAAGTTGGATCAGGATGCAGATCGTCGAAACCACCAACGAGGGCCTGAAGCGCGCCTACACCGTCACCATCCCCGCGGCCGATATTGCCGCCCGGGTCGAAGGTGAGGTCAAGAAGATCGCGCCGCAGGTGCGCATGCCCGGCTTCCGCCCCGGCAAGGTGCCCGCCAACCTCGTGCGCAAGATGCACGGCGCCCAGCTGCACCAGGAAGCGCTGAACACCACCATCCGCGAAGCGATGGACAAGCTGGTCGCCGACAACAAGCTGCGCCCTGCGATGCAGCCTGCCGTCTCGCTCGGCGAAGGCTATGACGAAGGCAAGGACGCGCAGCTGACCGTCGAGCTGGAAGTCCTGCCCCAGATCGAAGCGCCCGCGCTCGATGGCCTGAAGCTCGAGAAGCTGACCGTGCCCGTCACCGAAGCCGAAGTCGACGAAGCCGTTGCCCGCATCGGCGCCGGCCAGAAGTCCTTCACCGACGCCAAGAAGGGCGCGAAGGCCAAGGACGGCGACCAGATCATCATCGACTTCCTCGGCAAGGTCGATGGCGTTGCCTTCGAAGGCGGCGCTGCCGAAGACACTCCGCTGGAACTCGGCGCGGGCCGCTTCATCCCCGGCTTCGAGGAACAGCTCGTCGGCGTGAAGGCCGGTGACGAAACCGTCATCACCGTGACCTTCCCGGAAGACTACCCGGCCGAGAACCTCAAGGGCAAGGAAGCCACCTTCGACATCAAGGTCAAGGCGGTGAAGAACCCCGGTGAGTTCGAAGCCAACGACGAATTCGCCAAGATGCTCGGCCTCGAAAGCCTCGAGCAATTGAAGACCCTGCTGCGCGGCCAGCTTGAGCAGGAAACTGCCGGCCTGACCCGTACCCAGATGAAGCGCGCGCTGCTTGATCAGCTTGCCGCCGGTCACGACTTCGCCGTGCCGCCTTCGATGGTCGATGCAGAGTTCGAGCAGATCTGGGCCCAGCTTCAGCAGGAAGCCCAGAACGAAGAGAACCCGGAAGAGGCCTTGAAGGAAATCGAGGCCGAGAAGGACGACTACCGCAAGATCGCCGAACGCCGCGTGCGCCTCGGCCTGCTCCTGTCGGAAATCGGCCAGGCCAATGGCGTGACCGTTTCCTCGCAGGAAATGGAAATGCTGATCCGTCAGGCTGCCCAGCAGTATCGCGAGCAGGACCGCCAGCGCTTCGTCGACTACGTGCGTTCGGAACCGCTTGCCGCCGCCCAGCTGCGCGCGCCGCTCTATGAGGACAAGGTCGTCGACTTCCTGTTCGACAAGGCCGAAGTCACCGAGCGCGAAGTGACCAAGGAAGAGCTGCAGGCCGCGATCGAGGCCGAGGAAGGCGCTGCTGCTGCCCCGGCCAAGGCCGCGAAGAAGGCTCCGGCCAAGAAGAAGGCTGCCAAGGACGAAGCTCCGGCCGAGGAAGCTTCTGCTCCGGCTGCCGAGGAAGCGCCGAAGAAGAAGGCCGCTCCCAAGAAGAAGGCGGCTGATGAAGCACCTGCTGCCGAAGCCGCCGCTGAGGAAGCGCCTGCTCCGAAGAAGAAGGCTGCGCCGAAGAAGAAGGCCGAAGGCTGATCTCCATTTCGGATTGATCCGGTTCGCAAGAGCCGGATTTCGGACGGCCCGGCGCGCATCAGCACGCCGGGCCGTTGCCGTTTCTGGCCATCCGCTACGTAATTGCGCGCCGCTTGAATGCGTATTTCGTTAGGAAAAACGCAGACCGTTCGGTTTCCGATCCATCTCCCGTTCGCACCCGAGTCGCATTGTGTCAGCATCCATCGGCAAGGAACCTCGTCTGGGGGAACTGCCATGCACACAGTCCGCAATCGCGTAGCCTCGCGTCCTCGTCCTCCGAAGATTTCAACCAGTGGCAGGGCGTCATCGAAGGGAAGGGCTTCACCGAAGGGTGGGGCATCACCGAAGGGGAAAGTGCCTCTGGCGCCAATGTCTGCGCGGGGGCGGCGGGAACCCTCGTTCCTTCTGCGCCAGCCAGATCCGCCGGCATTTCCGCAGCACCTGATCCTTCCCGCTCCGCGCGGCGCGGTCATCGCCAGCATCCCGTGGCCGGAAGCGCCGGTCCCACCCGCACCGAAGAAGCCCTCCAAGGTCGCCAAGGGCAAGAGCGTCAAACGCCGCCCGCCATCCGCCAGAAAGACCACCCGCAGCAAGCCGCAACGGCGCAGTAGCACCGGGGCCGTGCAAACGGTGGCGGCAACCTCAGCCGCTCCCCCGCCAGTGGAGCCGCCAGCACCCATGACCACGATCGACCTGCTCGACCGCGCGCTGGCGCTGGAGCCCGAAGTCCCCGAAACCTTGCCTCAACCCCTTTCGGCCACAGCCTCCGCAACCGTGGCCGAACCCACCCCGCTGCCGCGCTCGCACGCCCCCATGCGTCTGCGCGGCAGCGGCCTTTTTGAGTTCATCGCGCAATGGTTCGAAAGCCTGGCGGTCTGGCGCAGGACACGCGCACAACTTGGGCAAAAGCGCCGCAGCCTTGCTCGCGCCAATGCCCGCCAGCGCGCGCTGCAATCGCAATTCGAAGCGCTCGAGGCCCTGCAGGCGCAAACCAAATCCTAACCTGCCTTGCGCAAAGGGATGGCCTGCCCCGTTCAGGAGAATTCCCTTTGCGTGCCTTCCTTGCCCTGCTGCTTGCCACGATCCCGCTCCCCGCTGCCGCGCAGATCATCAGCGGCAATGCCACGGCATTGGATGGCGACACGATCGACATGACCGGCCAGCGCATCCGCCTGTTCGCAATCGATGCCCCCGAACTCGGCCAGAAATGCGCGCGCGGCGAAACGAACTGGGACTGTGGCGCAGAGGCGAAGCGTCATCTCGGCTTGCTGCTGCAGGGGGGCGAGGTGAAATGCAGGGTCCGCGGCCAGAACGCACAGGGCTTTGCGATTGGCGAGTGCATGATCTCCGAACGGGACCTGTCCGAAGCCATGGTCGCCGCCGGGTTTGCCGTTGCCATCGAAAACAGCCCCGGCGACGCGCCGTATCTTGAATTGGAACAGGGCGTGAAGACCACGAAGGCCGGCATCTGGGGTGGCACTTTCGATTCGCCATCAGACTGGAGGAAGGCCCATCCCCAGGCCCGTATCGCGGCCAGCGTCAGCCCAAAAGCGCAAGGGGCAGCCCGATCCACGCGGGCGAGCGGGGCCCAAGTCTATCGCAACGCCTTCGGCTGCGCCATCAAGGGCAACGTCAGCCAGCGTAACGGCGAATACATCTACTACCTGCCCGGCATGAACTATTATGACGGCACGCGCCCCGAGCGGCTCTTCTGCACCGAGGCAGAGGCCCAGGCTGCAGGCTTCCGCCGGTCCCGTGGCGGCTAGAGTATCACTCCCCCCAGCGCTTGAACGAGGGCACCGGTAGTGCCGTGGTCCGGGCGCGTTCATAGGCCGCGCCCGCTTCGAGCACGCGCTTGTCGTCCCACTTCGCGCCCATGATCGAAAGGCCGATGGGCAGCCCCTCTACCGCGCCCATTGGCACGGACAGGTGCGGATATCCGGCAATGGCCGCGAGATTGCCCGCGCCCACGCCAACGAAGTGATCGCCGAGCACGAGATCGATCGGCCAGGCCGGGCCTTCGGTCGGCGCGACAAGGAAGGTCACCTTGTTCTCGCGCAGCAGCCTGTCGATGCCTTCAGCGCCAGCCAGCCTGAGCGAATTGGCGCGCGCGGCCTCGTAGGCAGCCTTGTCTGTGGTCGCCTCGGCCTGTTCGAACACGTCCTGTCCGAACCAGCGCAGTTCCTCAGGGTGGGCCTTGTTGAAGGCGATCAGGTCGGCCAGCGACTTTGGCCCCTGCCTGCCGGGCAGCGAGCGCAGGTAGGCGCCCATGTCCTCGCGCAGTTCGTAGAGCAGCACGGTGAACTCGTCGCGGCCCATCTCCGGCGCAGGCTCGTATTCGATCTCGACGAGTTCTGCACCCGCAGCCTTCATGTCAGCCAGGGCCTTGCCGAACAGGGCGAGCAGCGCGGGGTGATTGCCCGCCTGCTTGCGCAGCACGCCGATGCGGACGCCTTTGAGGCTGGCACTGGCAAGTCCGCTGGTGAAGTCCGTCTCGCGCTTGTCCGCCTCCATGGTGGCAGCATCGGCGGGGTCGCTCCCGGCAAGAGCATTCATCAGCAGCGCGGCAGCCGCAACGCTGCGGGTCATCGGTCCTGCCGTGTCCTGGCTGTGGCTGATCGGGACGACGTGGGTGCGGCTGACCATGCCGACGGTGGGCTTGAACCCGACGATGCCGTTGACCGACGCCGGGCATGTGATCGAGCCATCGGTCTCGGTGCCTATGGCCGCCCATGCAAGGCCAGCCGCTATGGCCGAGCCGCTGCCCGAGGACGATCCGCAGGGCGTCCGGTCGATCGCATGCGGGTTCTTCGTCTGCCCGCCGATCGCGCTCCAGCCGCTTGACGAGGAGGACGAGCGGATGTTGGCCCATTCTGACAGGTTGGTCTTGCCCAGGATCACCACGCCTGCCTTGCGCAATCGCGCCACCAGCGGCGCATCGCGGCCGGTGACGCTGTCTTTCAGGGCGAGGCTGCCCGCCGTGGTGGGAAGGGGGCCTGCCATCTCGATGTTGTCCTTGATCAGCACAACCTTGCCCGAAAGCGGCCCCTTGATCGCCGTGGCGGCGGCTTCGTCCTTTGCGGCATCGGGATTGATCGCCAGCACCGCGTTGAGCCTCGGTCCGGAGTCATCAACTGCCGCGATCCGCGCGAGGTAATCTGCAGCGCTTTGTGCCGCGCCGGGCGAAGGCGTAAGTGCGGTCACTGCGAGAGCGATGCCAAGAAGCTGCAATTTCATCGGGGTGTCCTCGTCCGAACCTTGCCGCTGAAGCTGCGCAAGCGATCTCGCAGATGCAAGCGCCTTGGTGGAAGTGACACCATCGGGCAGGGAATTCCCCGGATTCGGGGTTAATGCCCTTGAACATCGCGCCGTGGCACGCGACATAGCGAAGCCTAACCATATGAGGATTTCCATGCTCGACCTGTTCGGCGCATCGAGTGCGCAAGGCAAATTCACCACCGATCCCGTCACCGGCGCGCTGATCCCGGTCGTGGTCGAACAATCGAGCCGCGGCGAACGCAGCTTCGACATCTATTCGCGTCTCCTGCGCGAACGCATCATTTTCGTGACTGGCGAAGTCGAGGACCACATGGCCTCGGTGATCATCGCCCAGCTCCTGTTCCTCGAGTCGGAAAATCCCTCAAAGGATATCTCGATGTACATCAACTCGCCGGGCGGCGTGGTGACGGCGGGTCTCGCGATCTACGACACCATGCAGTACATCCGCCCCCGCGTGTCGACCGTGTGCATCGGCCAGGCTGCCTCGATGGGGTCGTTCCTGCTCGCTGCCGGTGAGCCGGGCATGCGCATCGCGCTGCCCAATGCGCGAATCATGATCCATCAGCCCTCGGGGGGCGCGCGCGGCATGGCCTCGGACATCGAGATCCAGGCGCGCGAAATCCTGCGCATTCGCAAGCGCATGAACGATCTTTACGTCAAGTTCACCGGCCGCTCGCTCGACGAGATCGAGAAGGCGATGGACCGCGACACCTTCCTCGAAGCCGAGGAAGCCAAGAACTTCGGACTCGTCGACAAGGTGTTCGAATCGCGTCCGACGACCGATTCGGTTGGTGGCGAAGAAGGTTCGGGCGGCGCGCCCGCATAAGGAAAAACCCTGAGGGGCAAGGCCTTAAGCCCAGCGAAAGGCTTTGCCCCCTAGGATCACGTTACTGTAATCGAGTCCGGTTGATTAATGCCCTTGCGGTAGTAGGATGATCGGGCCCGCCTCTCGTGGAGAGGCGCCTGGGATGGACGAATGACCAAGCTTTCCGGATCGGATACCAAGAGCACCCTCTACTGCAGCTTCTGCGGCAAATCTCAGCATGAGGTGCGCAAGCTGATTGCCGGGCCGACCGTGTTCATCTGCGATGAATGCGTCGAGCTGTGCAACGACATCATCCGTGAAGAGACAAAGGCTGGCATCGCCGGCAAGAAGGATGGCGGCGTACCCACCCCGCGCGACATCTTCGAGACTCTGAACGACTACGTGATCGGGCAGGACCGCGCCAAGCGCGTGCTCTCGGTGGCCGTCCACAACCACTACAAGCGCCTCAAGCACAGCGGCAAGGGCGGCGATGTCGAACTGTCGAAGTCGAACATCCTGCTTGTCGGCCCCACCGGTTCGGGCAAGACGCTGCTGGCGCAGACGCTCGCCAAGACCTTCGACGTGCCGTTCACCATGGCCGATGCCACCACGCTGACCGAAGCCGGTTACGTGGGTGAGGACGTGGAGAACATCATCCTCAAGCTGCTGCAGGCGTCCGACTACAACGTCGAGAAGGCGCAGCACGGCATCGTCTACATCGACGAGATCGACAAGATCAGCCGCAAGGCCGAGAACCCCTCGATCACGCGCGACGTTTCGGGCGAAGGCGTGCAGCAGGCCCTGCTCAAGCTGATGGAAGGCACCACCGCCTCCGTTCCGCCGCAGGGCGGGCGCAAGCATCCGCAGCAGGAGTTCCTGCAGGTCGACACCACGAACATCCTGTTCATCTGTGGCGGCGCCTTCGCGGGTCTGGACAAGATCATCGCCGACCGCCTGCAGAAGCGCTCGATCGGTTTCGGTGCGCACGTTGCCGATCCGGAAAAGCGCCGCGTTGGCGAGCTGCTCCAGAAGTCCGAGCCGGAGGATCTCCTCAAGTTCGGCCTGATTCCCGAATTCGTCGGCCGCCTGC
This sequence comes from Novosphingobium sp. BL-A-41-Hi4B-X5A, assembly GCF_055521705.1. Taxonomy (NCBI): domain Bacteria; kingdom Pseudomonadati; phylum Pseudomonadota; class Alphaproteobacteria; order Sphingomonadales; family Sphingomonadaceae; genus Novosphingobium; species Novosphingobium sp. BL-A-41-Hi4B-X5A. Next base: position 2,881,729 of record NZ_CM145500.1, read on the forward strand.
CGGTGATCGCGACCTTGAACGACCTCGACATCGAGGCGCTGGTCAAGATCCTCAAGGAACCGAAGAACGCGCTGATCAAGCAGTATGCCAAGCTGTTCGAGCTGGAAGACGTGACGCTGACCTTCACCGACGACGCCCTGGAAGCGATCGCCAAGAAGGCCATCGAACGCAAGACCGGCGCGCGCGGGCTGCGCTCAATCGTCGAAGGCCTGCTGCTCGACACCATGTTCGACGTGCCGACCGAGACCGACATCAACGAGGTCGTGGTCGACAGGGACGTCGTCGAAGGCCGCAAGGAACCGATCCGCGTCCACAAGGGCAAGGAAGAAGCGGCCTGATTGCTAGCTTCAACTGAGTAACAAAAAAAGGGGCGGGTACCGAGAGGCACCCGCCCTTTTTATTGCCCGTTTCCCCTCCCGCAGGCAGGAGGGGGCAGGGGGGCTATTGCCCGCGTCAGTTCGGCAGCGAAACCGCGTCGGTCACGTGGATCACGCCGTTCTTCTGCATCACGTCGGCCTGGGTCACGTGGGCCATGCCGCCCTTTTCATCGGTGAGCATGACCGTGTCGCCCATCAGCGAGGCGGTGAGCTTGCCGCCGGCGACGGTGGTGAGTTCGGTCTTGCCGCCATCGGCCTTGATCTTGGCGACGAGCTGCGCCGCCGTCACCTTGCCCGGCACGACGTGGTAGGTCAGGACCTTTGCCAGCGTGGCCTTGTTCTCGGGCTTGAGCAGGGTGTCTACGGTGCCGGCCGGGAGCTTGGCGAAGGCAGCGTTGGTCGGCGCGAAGACGGTGAACGGACCGGTGCCATTCAGCGTATCGACGAGGCCGGCGGCCTTGACCGCGGCGACCAGCGTAGTGTGATCGGCGGAGTTCACCGCGTTCTCGACGATGGTCTTCGAGGGATACATCGCTGCGCCGCCGACCATCTTGGTCTCTTCATGGTGGTTGGCGAAGGCGGGCGTGACGAATACCGGCGCAGCGGTGGCGGCGGTGGCGGCGAGGGCCGCAATCAGGAACTTCGAGCTCATCGGTAACTCCTTGGTCGAAACGTGGCTTAGTCCGGCGCAAGATACGAGGCTGCCGGCCCGCCCCTCCGCGACCAGAGGTGGTGGCTGCACCGCGCGATTCCACATGGCCCATGGTGCATGTGATTGATTATGAAGGGTTGTTTCGAAAAAATAGGCGCGCTGCGTGGGGCAGCGCGCCTGAAGAATTGGTGCCCCCGGCCGAAGGGAACGAGTAGCCGGGGATCAAGGGAGGAACCGAGGCGGAGGGGTATGTCTGCCCCGGTCGGAACGTCTCCGGCACCCGGTATGGCGCTCGGCGCCTTGTCTCGCGACATGTCTCTTGGGACATCACGGGATGCCCCATGGGGCTGTTTACACTACATTATCGTGCAACAGGGCGCATTCGTGGCCGTCAATTGTCTCGACCTGGACGGTGGCGTGGCCAATGCCGAAGTCGTGGTCCAGCTCATGCGCGAGCTTGTGGAGGAAGCTGTCACCCGGATGCCCGCCCGGCATCACGAGATGGGCGGTAAGCGCGGTCTCGGTCGTGCTCATTGGCCAGATATGCAGGTCGTGCACCGCTTCGACCCCGCTCAGCGAGTTGAGGAAGTGCCGCACCTTGCGCTCGTCGATCCCCGGCGGAACGGCGTGCAGGCTCATGCGCAGCGAATCCTTGAGCAACCCCCATGTCCCGACCGCGATGATGCCGACAATGAGCAGGCTGGTGACCGGATCGATCCATTGCGCCCCGGTCAGCGTGATCAGCAGGCCGGCAACGACGACGCCGGCTGAAACCGCAGCGTCTGCGGCCATGTGCAGGTAGGCGCCGCGGATGTTGATATCGTGCTTGCGGCCGCGCATGAACATCAGCGCCGTGGCGGTGTTGATGACGATGCCGACGGCAGCCACCGCCATGACCGGGCCACCCGCGACCGGCTCCGGCTCTATCAGCCGGCGGATCGTCTCGACCAGAATGGCGCCCAGCGCCACCAGCAGGAACGCGGCGTTGCCAAGGGCGGCAAGAATCGAGCTGGATTTGAAGCCATAGGTGAAGCGGGCCGAGGGCGGCCGTGCCGCGAGCACGCTGGCGGTCCAGGCGATGACGAGGCCGAGCACGTCGGACAGGTTGTGTCCGGCATCTGCCACCAGTGCCATCGAACCGGCGATGACGCCATAGACCGCCTCGACCACGACAAAGCCCAGGTTCAGCGTGATGCCGACGGCAAAGGCCCGGCCGAAGCTGGCAGGGGCGTGGCTGTGACCGTGATGATGATCATGGGCGTGCCCATGATCATGTTGGATGTGGTGATGATGGTGGCCGCCGGACATGGGATGCGTCCTAACAACTTACACGCCTGTAGGAAACCATCGAAGCGCCAGGGGGCCTGTAAGCCGGGTTCTGTAGCGCCGACGGTATCCTATACAGGACCGTATCGCCGCTGGCAGCCATTCCTCTAGGCGGACCGTTGCCGGAACGCTCAAGCAATCAACCCGGACTGCTGGCCCGAAACCGGCCTGCCCATTGCTGGACGCGCAGTCCCTATTCGATCTTGCTCCGGGTGGGGTTTGCCGTGCCGCTTCCGTTGCCGGTCGCGCGGTGCGCTCTTGCCGCACCCTTTCACCCTTACTCGCCCTTGCGGACTAGCGGTCTGCTCTCTGTGGCACTTTCCCTTGACCCTCCACCTTGCGGCGTCAGGCCCGGCGGGCGTTACCCGCCACCCTTGTTTCGTGGAGCCCGGACTTTCCTCGGGATCTTGCGATCACGCGGCTGCCCGGCCCCCTGGCGAGCGGTCACCTAGCATGGCCCCCCTATCTGGCCAAGCCCATGTCGCGTTCCAACAGGAGTTCGAAGAGCAATGCGCCGATCTGTCCATCGACCTGGCCATCGATCCGCTGTGGGCGCCAGCGCCGCTGGAAGGCGCGCACGGCGGCTGCCTGATCGGAAATGTCATAGCCGAAGCGCTCGAGCGCGAGGAAGAACGCCGCCTCGTTGTCGTAGAGCAGGCGCATCGAGAGCTTGGGGGTGGGCAGGCAGAGGCGGTGGCGGGCAAGCAGCTCCCACGGGAAAAGCTCGCCGGGGTCTTCCTTGCGGGCAGGGGCAACGTCGGAGTGGCCGACCACGTTGGCGCGGGGCACGTTGTGTCGCTTGACGATGTCGGCCAGCAGCGGCAGCAGCGCCTCGATCTGGGCATCGGGGAAGGGGCGGTAGCCGAATTCATGGCCGGGATTGACCAGTTCGATCCCGACGCTCGCCGAATTGACATCGGTGATGCCGCGCCACGACGAGCGTCCGGCATGCCACGCGCGCTTGTCTTCGTCGACGAGGCCGGTGACGGTGCCGTCCTCGTCGATCAGGTAATGCGCCGAGACTTCCGCTGCCGGATCGCAGAGCCGGCCGAGCGCCGCCTGCGCAGTCTCCATGCCGGTATAGTGCAGCACCACCATGTTGACCGGCAGCTTGCGCTCGTTCCAGTTCGGCGATGGCACCTCGCGATGGACGAGCCAGCGGCGCATCATCGATCAGGCAGCCGGGAGCACTGCGCCCATGACCAGGCTTTCCGCCGTGACGTGGACCTGCACGCCGCCGCCGACCGAGGCGGCAAGCTGCTGGACCATCGCGGCGGGCGCCGTCTTGCTGGACAGTTCGCTCATCGGCAGGGTGCCTTCGAGCGCCTGGCCGACAGCCGGATCGAACGCAACGCGCTGTCCGGCGGCGCGCACGACGATCTCGATCGCGCCGCCGTTCACCTCGGCGCCGATATCCAGCGTGCCGCCGCGGACCAGCGCGTCGAGCCCGATCAGGGCCAGGTTGAGCAGGGTCTTCACCGCCGGCTTGGCGAGGGCGTCGACGCCGAACATCCAGTTCACAGCGACGCGGCCGTTGCTGCCGGCCAGCGCGTCGATCAGGGCGCGCGCCTCGTTCACCGGCACGGAGTCGCCGAAGCCGCCTGCCGCACCGAAGGCAAGGCGGAAGAACTTGAGCTTGTCGGCCGATGCCTTCGCGCTCTGTTCAAGCAGTTCGAAGCAGCGCTGGCGCATTTCGGGGTCCTTCTCCTCGACAAGGAGTTCGAGACCGTTGGAAAGCGCGCCCACCGGGCTGAGCATGTCATGGCAAAGGCGCGAGCAGAGCAGGCTGGCGAGATCGAGCGCGGAAGCAGGTGCTGTCATGTTCTGATGGAAGGCCTTTTTGGATCAGTGGTCTGCGCAAGGGACTCTGTGCGAGCAAACGGGTTGATGGCTTACAGCCTTAGCCAGCGATGATCGCATAGGAAAGCGCTTCGAACCCGTTGGGGCCATCGTGCCAACACGTAATTGCCCACGGCTTGTCCCGTTGGCCGTCGCTGAGCGGCGCGGCAATCGCCCAGATCTTGCCATCGTGCGCGGCGCTGGCTGCGTCGGTGGTGGACGGGCGGGCAAGGCCATTGGGATGCGAGTGGAAATAGCCGAGCACTTCCGGCCCGCCGGCCCGCGCCGCCTTGTGCGCGGCGATCAGCGCGGCGGGATCGATCTCGAAGTGGCGGAGCGGATCCTGTGCAGCGTTTGTCGTCCGAACCGTCTGCTCGATGTGCGAGCCGCTGCCGAGCAGGATGCCGCAGGCTTCGGCCGGAGCGGCCTCCTGCGCCGCAGCGATGATCGCGGCCATGGCACTCGTGTCGATCTGGAGCGGCATGGGCAAGCTGTGCAGGAAGGGGGCAATAGTTGCAAGCGCAGCGCCCGCACTTCTGTGAGACGCCAATAATTCTGCGCGGCAGGATAGTTAATCCGATGAATAGCGTCTTGGTTGAATGCCGGTAATTGCCCCGCGTGGAATTACCTAAGGCCCTGCTTGGCCTATGTTTGCTGTTCCGCTGCACACTGCCGAACCTGTTGAAGCACCAGCGCAATGCTTGCGGTGCTCTGAGATACGGAGCGTCAGGTGGTTTCTGGGCAATCGATAAAGCGCAAGGTCACGATAGGCTGCTTGATCCTCGGCGCCGGGGCGCTGGCTTCGACCGCGCTCAGCATGGGCGGGATGTGGCGGCAGGAACTGGCGGTGGCCGAACTCAACGCCGCAACCGGCCTGTTGCGCGATCACATGGAGGCCGACATGGGCCACGATGCGATCCGCGGCGAAGTCGTCAGCATCGTCGCGGCCCGTCAGACGGCAGCGATTGACGGCGCAGAGGCCGCGCGTGAGCTCAAGGCGCGACTGGGCGAGTTCGAGAACCGGATGGCGCCAACGGCGCGGGCAACCGATGCGCCGCAAGTGCTCGCCGCGCGCAAGGCGGCGGACCCGGCGTTCCGGGACTACGTTGCGATCGGACGGTCGATCGCGGCGGCAGCAGAGCAGGGCGCGGTCCCCGACGACGCCGAGTTGCAGCGCTTCCAGCAGCGGTTCAGCCAGCTCGAAGGCGAGATGGCCAAGATTTCGGATGCGGTTGAAGCTCATGCTGCGCAGACAGTCAGCGCGGCCGATGCGGTTGCGCAGCAGGCGCGGCTTATCTCGCTCGCGAGCCTGCTGCTGCTGTTGCTTGCACTCGCCTGGGTCGCCCGTTATGCGCGGCGGGATCTGGTGACCGCGATCATCGCCATCTCGGAGCGGGTACAGGCGATGGCCGCGGGGCGGCTCGACGTGACGATGGCGGGCGAAGACCGGCCAGATGAGATCGGCGACCTAGCGCGTGCTGTGGTGGAACTGCGCGACAACCTGAGCGAGGCACGGGCCGATACGGCGCGGCAGGCCGAAGCCATTGTCGCCTCGATCGGTACCGGCCTCAGCGAGCTTGCTGCGGGCAATCTTGCCTATCGCATCGACGTTCCGCTTTCAGGGCCGTTCGAAAAGCTGCGGCGCGATTTCAACGGGGCGCTGGGCGAACTGGGTTCGGCGCTGGCCAAGATGCAAGCGTCGACCGAGCGGCTGCACGGCGTGGCGCGCGATATCGGCGGTGCGGCCGGAGACCTGTCGAACCGCAACGCCAACCAGGCGGCGAGCCTTGAGGAAACCGCCGCTGCGATCGCCAGCCTTTCGCGGCGGGTGCAAGGATCGACCGAGGCGGTCTCGACCGCGCGCACTGCCGTCGATCAGGTCGGGCAGGAGATCAATCGCGGTGGCGAAGTGATCCAGCACGCCGAAGCGGCGATGGACCGCATCGAGAGCGCTGCGCAGGAGATCGGCTCGATCGTCAGCGTGATCGACGGGATCACCTTCCAGACCAACCTGCTCGCGCTCAACGCCGGTGTCGAGGCGGCGCGCGCCGGGGATGCCGGCAAGGGCTTTGCCGTGGTGGCGAACGAGGTGCGCGCGCTGGCGCAGCGCAGCGCGGATGCCGCGCGTGAGATCAGGGACCTGATCACCAATGCCTCGGGCGAGATCGGCAATGGCGTGACGCTGGTGCGCGATGCCGGATCGAGCCTGCGCGCCATCACGGGGCAGATGGACGAGATCAACCGGGTGATGGAAGTGGTCGAGGCGGGCGCGAGCGAGCAGGACCTTTCGCTGCGCTCGATCGATGCCACGTCAAAGCAGATCGAGCAGATCACGCAGAGCAACAGCGCGGTGGCCGAACAGGTCAGCGATGCCAGCCATCGGGTGATCGCCTCGATCGAGGAAGTCGTGCAGCAATTGTCGCGCTTCGAGATCGGGCACGGCAGCCATGCCGCTGCGGTTGGGGCGCCGAGGGCGCTGGCGGCATGATCGGGCGGATGCTCTCTTGCGGCGTGGCCTTGGGGCTGGCGCTCGGCGCGCCTGGTGCGCAGGCTCAGGATGCGCCGCCGCCTCCGGTCGATCTGGCGGGTGAGGCGATTGTCGATCTGGCGCAGCTCGTTTCGGGAAACGGCGACCGCAAGGTGCGGGCGCTGACCAACGTGAATCTCACCGCCGATCTCGACCTTGCCCGGCTGATCGGGCTGGACGGGACCCGCGCCCACTTCCACGTCCTCGACAATCGCGGGGGGCGGCCCAACGATGCCGCGGCGACGCTGCAGGGCGTGGACAATATCGAAGTGCCCTATGCCGGCCTGCGCCTGTTCGAGGCATGGGTGGAGCGGGACATCGGCGGTGGCGGAGCGTCGCTGCGGATGGGTCTCTATGATGTGAACAGCGAGTTCTACGCCAACGATTCCGCCGGCCTCCTGATCGCCCCGCCTTTCGGAATCGGTTCGGAACTGGCGGCGACGGGGCCGAACGGTCCCTCGATCTTTCCCTCGAGCGCGCTGGCGGCGCGGCTCTATGTGCCGGTTGGCGAGGCATTCGTGCGGCTGGGCGTGATCAATGCGCGGGCGAGCACGCTGGGGGACCGGGGTGGGGTGGATTTCAGCTTTCGCGATGGTGTGCTGCTGATCGGTGAGGTCGGGAGGTCCGAGGGGCGGCTGCGCGGCAACCTTGGCGTATGGCGCTACTCCCGCAATCCCGAGAACTGGTACGAAACCGCGCCGGATGGCTCGCCACTGCGCAAGCCTTCGCAAGGGGCCTATGCGGTGGTCGAGGGCGATCTTCTGCCTGAAGGCAGCGCGCGGCAAGTGACGGCGTTCCTGCGCGCAGGCCTGTCCGATCCGCATACGACGCCGTTTCATGGCGGTTTTCAGGCGGGGCTGTTGATGGCGCCGGCGCTGGCCTCGCGCCCGGACAGCCAGGTCTCGCTTGGGACGCACCACGCCTGGACGAGCAACCACTTCCGCGACGCCATGCGCGCCGAAGGTGGCAACCCCGGCAACGAGACGGTGGTGGAACTGACCTATTCCGACCAGATCGTGCCTTGGCTGGCGCTGCAGCCGGACGTGCAGTGGGTGCACCAGCCGGGGGGCGACCGCGATGTGCCCGATGCGGTGGTGGGGATCGTGCGGCTGACCTGGAGTTTTTGAGCACTTGCTTAGCGCCGCTTGCCCACCCCGCTGCGACTAGCTTCACTGCGTTCAGCAAGTCTCGCGGCCCTCCCGCCTGCGGGAGGGCAGAAGTCCCCCCCCTCCCGCAAGCGGGAGGGGCTGGGGGTGGGCATCGCGGATACGCGATGTGGGAGATCATCCGCTGGCGAGCGCGGACGGTAACGCCGGTGGGAAGCGGACAGATCGCGCGACCGGTGCGGTGCCGTTGTGGCACGCAAGGGATGGGGCGCGGGACCGGTTGCGAGTGGCCGGGGGGCGGTTCCGGACCCCTGATCGGCTCAGCCTGATGGTCGGACATAGGTGACGGGACGAAGCGTCAGCAGCGGCTCGCGGGCTACCTTGGCTTCTGGCAAGCGGCTGCGTGAAAAGAACCTGTCGTTTGCGCAGACACTGTCACGCAAGTCAGGCGGGTTCCGCATCCGCAGCGTCGCTCAGGGTTCGGCGCCGTGCTATCAGCCCTGGGTTGTCCTGTCTGTCCTTGGGTAACGACAGGTCTTGCCCGGTGGGTCTTGGGCTTTACGCCCCTCGTTGAACCCGCGCGCACCTGCCGCACCGATCGCGCCGGAAGCCTTTGCCCCAAATTGCTCTGGGCATCGGCGTCCGAAGGGAGAGGAGCGGGTTGGCCTTGTGCCCTCTCCTGACCTGTGGGCGGGGCTTATAACCTATATGGTTCGTTTTGTCAAGGTCTATTAGCGCGACCCCATCGTCATCCCGGGCTTGACCCGGGATCCCGCTTTCTTGTCGCGAGGGTGTGCAGGAAGAAGAGCCCAGCCCCGGGTCAAGCCCGCGGCGACGATAGTGTTTCGCGTGAGGTGACCGTGGGATTCCGATAGTAAGGACGGTTTCGCGCTTGGGCGCAGGAGAATTGCTGCCATAAAGGCCGCATGCGCCAGTCTGCCACCGAGATCGTCATTGCCACCCCGGGCCAAGGCCTGCACGAGATCACTCGCGACGTGGTGCGCTGGACTGGCGATCAGGGCATGACCACCGGCTTGCTGACCGTGTTCTGCCGCCATACCTCGGCTTCCCTGACCATTCAGGAAAACGCGGCGCATGAAGTGCGGGGCGATATCGTCCGCTGGCTTTCCCGTCTTGCACCGGAAAACGATGGTTATGCCCACGATGATGAAGGTCCGGACGACATGCCGGCGCACCTGAAGTCGATCCTTACCGGCGTATCGCTGTCGATCCCGCTGGTTGGCGGACAGCTGGCGCTGGGCACCTGGCAGGGATTGTATCTGTGCGAGCATCGCAGGGCGGGCCATCGCAGGCGCGTGGCGCTGCATCTTCTTGGTGCTTGACCCGTCTGAGCCGTTAACCATGCGAACTGCGCGATGACTGGCCGATAGCCGCCTGAACGGCTGCTCTTTGGCAATCCGCCTGTGGAAAACCTTTCCGCGCCACTGCGCGACTCTACGGGTCTGCCTCCTTACCGAAAGTTCCCCCCTCGCGGCGTAAGCGGGTGACATGCCGGAAGGCCTGTCGGGGAACATGGATGTTCAGCTTCAACATAACCAAAAAATTCATCGCTGCCTTTGCAGTGCTGCTTGCGGCGATGGCAGGCATGGGCCTGTTCGCGATTTCCAAGATCGGCGAGGTCAACGCCATCGCCGCCGAACAGCGCGACGTGTGGATACCCAGCGCGGAAAAGCTGGGCGACATTCACGCCTTCACCTCGCAGTATCGCCTTAGGCAGGGCGAGATGTTCAGCGCGGCGACGCCTGAGGCGGTGGCGCGCGGCCAGAAGCTGCTCAAGAATGCGCGCAGCGCGATCGATGCGGAAATTGCCGAGTTCGAAAAGCTTGCGATCACGCCGGACCAGAAGACCGGCGCTGCCGCGCTGAAGCAGGCCTGGACGACTTTCGTTGCACAGGACGAAAGCATGCAGGCGATGGCGGTGGGCGGGAACACCCAGAGCGCCCAGGCCATGCACGATGCCGAAGGCATCGACACCTTCTATGCCCTGGAAGACTCGATCCTCGCCGTGATCGAGGCCAACAAGAAGGATGGCGCTGCGGTCGCCGCCAATGCCGAGAAGATCTATGCCTCGGCGCGCAAGTTCACCTTCGCCGCGCTTGGCCTTGCTCTGCTCAGTGCGGTTGTCCTGCTGTTCTATCTCATTCGCAACATTGCCAAACCGGTCGTGTCGATGTCCGACGCCGTATCGCGCCTGATCGATGGCGATCATGCCGTGGCCGTCCCGGGCCTTGGCCGATCGGACGAACTTGGCCAGCTGGCCCGCTCCCTTGATCGCTTCCGCGATGTCTTTGCATCGGACCATGCCCGCGCCGAGGCCGAGACGCAGCGCGCCCGCGAAGTGCAGTTGACCATCGATGAAATCGGCGAAGGTCTGACCGCGCTGGCGGAAGGCAACCTTACTCACCGCGTCAAGGAGAACGGATCGGGCGCGCTGGCCAAGCTGCATGTCGACTACAATGCTGCGGTGACTGCGCTTGAACGGGTGCTGGGCAAGATCGTCGAGGGTTGCCACACGATCAAGCTGGGTACGGACGAGATTTCGAGCGCGGCTTCGGACCTGGCGCTGCGCACCGAGCAGCAGGCCACGTCGCTCGCCGAAACATCGCGGACGATCAACGAGTTCAGCTCATCGGTCAGGACAACGGCCGAGAACGTGAAGCAGACGAGCACCCGCCTGTCGGTGGCCCGCAGCACCGCCGACGGTGTGGGCGATACCGCCAATCGCGCCGTGGCCGCCATGCGCAGCATCGAAGCCAGTTCACGCGAGATGGCCGAGATCGTGGGCGTCATCGACGGCATTGCCTTCCAGACCAACCTGCTTGCGCTCAATGCCGGGGTCGAGGCCGCGCGCGCCGGTGATGCCGGCAAGGGCTTTGCGGTGGTCGCCACCGAAGTGCGTGCCCTGGCGCAGCGCTCGGCCGATGCCGCGAAGTCTATCCGCGACCTGATCGGCAAGAGCACCGAGGAAGTCAGCGGCGGGGTTGCCCTGGTTGAATCCAGCGGTGATGCTTTGCGCCAGATCGTCAACGAAGTGAGCGCAGTTTCGGAGCTGGTCGATCAGATTGCCGAGGCTGCCGGACAGCAGGCAGCGGGCATCGCCGACATTTCGGCAATGGTCGGTTCGATGGACAGCTTCACCCAGCGCAACGCCGCGATGGTCGAGGAAAGCTCGGCGGGAACGCGCAATCTTTCGAACGAGACCATTGCGCTGGTGGAGCAGGTAGGCCGCTTCCGCCTTGGCACGAGCGGCCAGGCCCGGTCGTCGGGGCTATCCTCGGCCAAGCCGCAAGCTTCGCCGCCCGCAGCGCCAAAGCCCGCGCCGAGGCCGCTACCGGTGGCTGCTGCGACAGCAGAGCCCGCCCCACCTCCGGCACCGCGGTCCGCTCCGGTCCTCGGCAATACCGCGCTGAAGGTAGACGAGGACGACTGGTCCGAATTTTGAAAACTGCACCGTCATTCAACAAGATCGAAGGAAACCGTATCATGAAGATTATCGACAGGATCGCCCTTGGCATTGCCTCGCTTGCCTTTGCCGCAACCGCTGTGCCAGCCTTTGCCCAGTCTGCCGAGTGGCAGAAGCAGGTGACGCGCATCATCGCCTCGAAGCAGACCTATCCGCGCACGGCCCAGATGCGCGGCGAGGAAGGCACCGCCAAGGTCAAGGTCTTCGTCGGCGCTGGCGGCAACATCGAGCGCACCGAGCTTGTCGCGCCCTCGGGCTCGAGCACGCTCGACAAGGAAGCGCTGGCCATGCCGACGCGCGCCGGTTCTGTGCCGCCGCCGCCGGGTGGCGCGACGGCCGTCATCGTGCCGGTGACGTGGAAGCTGCTCTGAACGAGCGATGATTGCCTTTCTGGCAGGCTTCCCCCCCTCTGAGCCTGTCGGTTGTTGCCGGTCCTCCCTGCCGGCACAGATCGGGGCGGCCTCAATCCGAAGGCTGCCCCGATTTTTGGCTATCTGACCAGTTCGCCACCCTTCATGACGTGGCGCACGTTTTCGAGGACGGAGATATCGGCCAGGGGATCGCCGCTGACCGCGACCATGTCGGCCCAATGACCGGGCGAGAGTGCGCCGACATCCTTGCTCCACCCCAGCAGCTCGGCGGCGACGGTGGTGGCCGACTGGATCGCCTGCATCGGCGTCATCCCGTAGCGGACCATGTACTTGAACTGCCGCGCATTGGCGCCGTGCGGATAGACCCCTGCGTCGGTGCCGTAGCTCAACCTGACACCGGCCTTGACCGCCTTGCGGAAGCCCGCGCGCTGGGCTTCGGTAGTCTCGTCGTTCTTGCGCAGCATGTCGGCAGGCCAGCCATCGCGTTTGCCGACCTCGGCGATGAAATCTCCGTTGTAGATATCCATGTCGAGCCAGACGCCGCGTGCCCTGGCAAGGGCAATGCCTTCATCATCGATAAGGCTGGCATGTTCGATGGCCTTGACGCCCGACTGGATGGCAAGCTTGATGCCGGCGGCGCCATGGGCATGCGCGGTAACCCATGAACCGCGCTGGCGGGCAACGTCGACCGCTGCCTTCATCATCTCGCCCGAAAGTTCGATCTGGCCGGGTTCGGTTCCTTGCGCCAGGACTGCGCCGGTGGCGATCAGCTTGATCGAATCCGCACCGTTCTGGAACAGCGCGTTGACCTTGCGGGTAACGTCCGCCGCATCGGTGACGACGCCTGCGCGCATGTCGGCAGGCACGGTGACATCGGGCGCAAAGCCGGTCACTTCGCCGCCGCCGCCGGGAATGGTGACGTAGGCGCCTACCGCGCTGATGCGAGGGCCGGGCACATCGCCACGGTTGATCGCGTTGCGCAGTTCGACATCGGCGTAGGCGCGGAACGAGCCGACATCGTGGACCGAGGTGAAGCCTGCGAGCAGGGTCTTCCTGGCGTTGCGCGCGCCGATGAAGCCGATCTCCATGGCCGAGTGCAACAAGGGTTCGGCAATGTTGCTGGACTGTTCGACATCGGCGAGGTGCACGTGGCAGTCGATCAGGCCGGGCAGGACGGTGAAGGCAGACCAGTCCACGACGTTTGCGCCTGCGGGCAGGGGGGCATCGGGCTGGACCGATACGACGCGCCCGTCCTCGACCTTGAGCACCTGTGCGGTGAGCACCCGCCCCGCTTCCGGATCGACCAGTCGCCCGGCGCGGACGTAGAGCGTTTCGGCGCTTGCCGTGGCGGGGATCAGGGCGAGGAAGGGGAGAAGGCGGCGCAGCATGGTGCGCAGATTATCGCACCACGCTGCAAGCGCAATTGGCGAAGCTCCGGACCTCAGTCGGCCCAGTAGAGCTTCATCGGATTGTCGATCAGCAGCTTGCGCTGAAGTTCGTCAGTCGGCGCGATGCGCGGGATCATGTCGACGAGGTGGCCGTCGTCAGGGATCTCGGTGTCCATGTTGGGGTGCGGCCAGTCGGTGCCCCACAGCACGCGGTCCTGATAATCGGCGACGAGCGGCGCGACCGCATCGGCAAAGGCATTCCACGGATCGCCCGCGCCGCCTTCCTTGATGGCATCGAGCCGGTCGGGGCAGGTGGCCTTGAACCAGATGTCCTCGCGGCTGTTCAGGAAATTGCGGAAGGCCTTCATGTCGGCACCGTCGGGGCCTTGGCGCACATCCGGACGGCCCATGTGGTCGATGACGAGGGGGACGGGGATGGCGTCCATGAACGGGCGCAGTTCCTCGAGGATATCGGCCTCGAAATAGATCACGACGTGCCAGCCCTTGGGCAGGCGCTGGGCGACTTCGAGGAACTTGTCCTTGGGCGCATCATCGACGAGGCGCTTGAGGAAGTTGAAGCGGATGCCGCGGATGCCGCCATCGTGCAGGGCTTGGAGGTCTGCTTCCGAGATTGCCGGATCGACGACCGCGACGCCGCGCGCCTTGCCGTTTGACTTGGCGATGGCGTCCAAGGTGGCAGCATTGTCGGTGCCGTGGCAGCTAGCCTGCACAATCACGTTCTTGTCAAAACCGAGATGATCGCGCAGCGCGAAGAGCATGTCCGGCCCGGCGTCCTGTGGCAGGTACTTGGCCTTGGCGCTGAACGGGAACTGCGCCATCGGCCCGAAGACGTGGCAGTGCGCGTCCACGGCGCCCGGCGGCGGGGTGTAGCGCGGCTTGCTGGGATTGGCGTGCCAGCTGATGATGCGGTTCTGGTCGGTCATGCGATCTTCCCTTCATGCTCTCTCCCCTTGAGGGGAGAGATACGCAGGCTTGTCAGCTTGCTGACTAGCCGAAGTTGAGAGGGGATCTAGCGCCTGCCCCTCTCCCAACCCTCTCCCCTGAAGGAGAGAGGGCTACTTAACCAAACACCACCCCATCCATCAGCTTGCGCGCAGTGCGCAGGAGGGCGGCGGTGCGGACTTCGCCACTGTCGTCCACTTCCAGCACGCAACTCATCTCGCCGGTGGGGTGCTCGACCGAAAGCAGCTTGCGGCTGCCTTCGGGGATCGAGGCGACTTCGGCGGCGGGGGAGCCCGGGATCAGGCAGGCGGTGGCGACGCTGACCGCGCCGAGTACGCCGATGGTGGCGTGGGCGCGATGGGGGATGAAGCTGCGCACGGTGACCGCGCCGCCGTTCCTGGGCGGGGCGACCAGCATCATCTTCGGCACCGACTTTTCCTTGACGTCGCCGAGGTTCATGCGTTCGCCGACGGCGAGGCGGATGGCTTCGATCTTCGCCTTGAGGTCGGTGGCGTTGTCGAGCCAGTCGCGGTCCTCGTAACCGGTGATGCCAAGGTCCTCGGCCTTCATCACCACGCAGGGCATGCCGTTGTCGACCAGGGTGACGGCGACGCCATTGACCACATCGACCGCGTTGCCGGTGGGCAAGAGTGCGCCGCAGGATGACCCGGCGGTATCGCGGAATTCGAGCGGCACGGGAGCGTGGGTGCCGGGGACACCGTCGATCTTCGCATCGCCCTTGTAGGTGACCTTGCCATCGGGCGTGCTGACCGTGGCGACAGCGACCTGTCCCGTATTCTCCATGTAGATGGCGACGCGGGTTTCTTGCGCACTGGCGGCGACAAGGCCGCGCTCGATGGCGAAGGGGCCGACGCCGGCGAGGATGTTGCCGCAGTTCTGCGCGTCGGTGACGATGGCCTGATCGACGAAGACCTGGAGGAACAGGTAATCGACATCAATGCCTTCGCGGGTGGATTTCGAGACGACCGCGACCTTGCTCGTCAACGGATCGGCGCCGCCCATTCCGTCGATCTGCACGGGATCGGGGCTGCCCATCATGGCCAGCAGGAAGGCATCGCGCTTCGCGGTGTCTGCTGGCAGATCGTCCTTGAGGAAATAGCCACCCTTGGACGTGCCGCCGCGCATCCACATGCATTGTATGCCTTCGGGGATGCCCTCAGACATACTTCAGCCCTTCCTTCTCGAGGCGTTCGCGCATCTTGTACATGTCGAGGCCGAGGACGCCGGCGGCGAGCTTTTCGCGCTTTTCGCCTTCGTTGGCTTCGCGAGCCTGCGCGGCCTTGAGGACTTCGGCGGCCTTTTCGCGGGGCACGACGCAGACGCCATCGTCGTCGGCGACGATCACGTCACCGGGGTTCACCAGTGCATTGGCGCAGACGACGGGGACGTTGACCGAGCCTAGCGTGTTCTTGACGGTGCCTTGCGCGTAGATCGCCTTGGACCAGACGGGGAAGTTCATTTCCGTCAAGTCGCGCACGTCGCGCACGCCTGCGTCGATCACCAGGCCGCGGCAGCCGCGCGCCTGGGCGCTGGTGGCGAGGAGGTCGCCGAAGTAGCCGTCTTCGCAAGGGCTGGTCGGAGCAAGCAGGAGGATGTCTCCGGCCTGGAGCTGTTCGATGGCGACGTGGACCATCCAGTTGTCACCCGGAGGGGCGCTGATCGTGACGGCGCTGCCGGCGATGCGGGCGCCGCGATAGATCGGGCGCATGTAGGAGGCGAGCAGGCCGGTGCGGCCTTGCGCTTCGTGGACGGTGGCGACGCCACAGGCGGCAAGGCCATCGATCACGGCTGGATCGGCACGTTCGATGTTCTGGACGACGATTCCCGACATTTCCGGCTCCCATGGAAAACTGTTCGCGGGTTCCATGCGACTGCGGCGCGCGGGGAACCAATGCAATGTTTGGCACTGGCCATAAGGAAATGCTAAGCGATGGACCATGCAGCTCCACGCGATCAATGTCCGGCACATTGCGGCTTTCGCGGCAACGGTCCGCCATGGCAGCGTGACGCGGGCGGCGCGGGCGGTGAACCTGACGCAGCCTGCGCTGACGCAGGCTATTGCGCGGCTGGAGGCGGACCTGGGCTGTGCGCTGTTCGAACGCGGGCCAGCGGGGATGACGCCGACCGAACCGGCGTTGCTGCTGGCGCCGCGTGCCGAGGCAGCGATTGCGCATGTCGGCTCTCCGCGCGTGACGGGGACGCAATTGCGGGCGTTCCTGGCGCTGGCGCGGGCCGGGTCATATGCGGTGGCGGCGGAAGCTACGGGTCTGTCTTCGGCGTCGCTGCACCGGGCGGTAGCGGACCTTTCGGTGGCGCTGGGGCAGCGGCTGGTGGACCGGCGCGGGCGCTCGGTAATGCTGACCCCTGCGGGCGAGCGGCGCGCGCGCGGGTTCGGTCTGGCCATGGCGGAGCTGCGGTCAGGCCTTGCCGAAGTGGCGGCGTGGCAGGGCAAGGCGGCGGGGCGCGTGGTTGTCGGCGCGATGCCACTGAGCCGGGCGCGGTGGTTGCCCGAGACGATCCTGCGCTTTGCCGCCGCGCATCCGGGGGTGGACGTGGCGGTGGTCGAAGGGAGCCATGCCGAGCTTTCGGGGCCACTGCGCGATGGTGAAGTGGACCTGATGCTGGGGGCGCTGCGTGATGCGTCCTCGCTCGACGACCTGGCGCAGGAGGCGGTGTTCGAGGACCGGCCCGCGCTGGTCATGCGTGCCGGGCACCCCTTGTTGGCTGGCGCGGTGGATGGGGTGGCGCTGGCGGGCTTTCCATGGATCCTGCCCGCAAGTGACACGCCCTTGCGCCACTATTGGGAAGGCATGATGCGCGGCGCCGGGGCCGAGCCGCCGCGCGTGGGGATCGAGTGCGGATCGGTGCTGACGGTGCGGCAATTGCTGCTGGGATCGGACGCGCTGACGCTGCTTTCCCCGGCGCAACTGGCGGTAGAACTCGATGCAGGGGTGCTGGCGACGCTGCCGCCGCCGGTGCCGGTCGCGCGGACCATCGGTATCACCACGCGCGAGGGCTGGCGGCCGACGGCTCCGCAGGCCGCGTTCGTCGCACTGCTGCGCGAGGTTGCCGCAGAAGGGTTTGCATAAACTTATACCTGTGGCGATGTTTGCATTTGTTCCTTCGCGCGCACCAACGCAGGACCGCTGGCCATGGAGAGCGTTATTGCCCTGATCGGCTTCGGTGAGGCCGGGTCCACTTTTGCCAAGGCGGCAGGCTGGGAGTCTGCGGCGCTGGCGTTCGACATCAACCCGGCGCGCCGGGCGGTGATGGAGCAGGCCGGCGTGGTGATCTGCGGCACGGCCGAAGATGCGCTTGGCGATGCCGACATTGTGCTGTCGCTGGTGACGGCGGATTCGGCGCTGCCTGCGGCTGTTGATTATGCCGGTCTGCTGAAAGCAGGCGCGATCTGGTGCGACATGAATTCCGTCGCGCCCGATACCAAGCGCGCGGCGGCCAAGACGATCGAGGCAGCGGGCGGGCGCTATGTCGACGTGGCGGTGCTGGCCCCGGTGAACCCGGCGCGGATGAACGTGCCGCTGCTGATTTCGGGTGCCCATGCGGCAGAGGCCGAGGCGCGGCTGCAGGCGATGGGGTTTGCCAAGACGCGCGTTGTCGGTGACGAGATTGGCCGGGCCAGCGCGATCAAGATGATCCGTTCGATCATGGTCAAGGGCGTCGAGGCGCTGACCGCCGAGATGATGCTTGCGGCGACGAAAGCGGACGTGGTCGACGAAGTGCTGTCGTCACTGGATGCCAGCGAGAAGACGCAAAGCTGGTTCGAGCGTGCCGAGTACAATGTCGAGCGCATGACGACCCATGGGCTCCGCCGCGCCGCCGAGATGGAAGAAAGCTGCAAAACGCTGGAATCGCTGGGCGTAGAGCCGGTGATGACCAGCGGCACGGTGAAGCGCCAGCGCGAGCAGGCGGGCAAGACAATCGCATTCAACCTTGAGAGGACTGAAGTCGCATGACCATGATCATCGACTGCCACGGCCACTACACCGTGCTGCCAAAGGCGCACGACGAGTGGCGCGAGAAGCAGAAGGCCGCGTTCAAGGCCGGGACCGAGTGCCCGCCGTACCCCGAGATCTCGGACGACGAGATCCGCGAGACGATCGAGAGCAACCAGCTCCGCCTGCTGAAAGAGCGCGGTGCGGACATGACGATCTTCAGCCCTCGCGCCTCGGCGATGGCCCCGCATGTGGGCGACCAGTCGGTTGCGGTGAAGTGGGCGCAGGTGTGCAATGACCTGATCGCGCGCGTGGTGGGGCTTTACCCCGAGACTTTCGCGGGCGTGTGCATGCTGCCGCAGTCGCCGGAAGCGGACATGACCAGCTCGATTGCAGAGCTGGAGCGGTGCGTGAACGAGCTGGGCTTCATCGGCTGCAACCTCAATCCCGATCCGGGCGGCGGGCACTTTAAGCATCCCCCGCTGACGGACGAATACTGGTTCCCGTTCTACGAGAAGATGTGCGAGCTGGACGTTCCGGCGATGATCCACGTCTCGGGATCGTGCAACCCGGCGATGCATGCGACCGGCGGCTACTACATTGCGGCTGACACCATCGCGTTCATGCAGCTGCTGGAAGGCGACCTGTTCAGCCGTTTCCCCACGCTGCGCTTCATCATTCCGCATGGTGGCGGTGCGGTGCCGTACCACTGGGGACGCTATCGCGGGCTGGCCGACATGCTGAAGAAGCCGGGCCTCGACACGCACCTGATGAACAATGTGTTCTTCGATACCTGCGTCTACCACCAGCCGGGGATCGACCTGCTGGCCGACGTGATTGAGAACAAGAACATCCTGTTCGGCTCGGAAATGGTCGGCGCGGTGCGCGGCATCGACCCCACCACCGGGTTCTATTTCGACGACACCAAGCGCTATGTCGATGCGCTCGACATCAGCGACGCTGAACGCCATGCGATCTTCGAGGGCAACGCGCGCCGCGTGTTCCCGCGCCTCGACGCCAAGCTGAAGGAGAGGGGCCTGTGACTGAAGCAGTCAAGCCGACCCAGAACATCCACGAATACCTCGCCGAGTTCGAGGATATCCCCGGCACCCGCGTGTTCACCGCCAAGCGCGCCCGCAAGGGCTACTGGATCAACCAGTTCGCCATGAGCCTGATGAAGCCCGAGAACCGCGAACGGTTCAAGGCTGACGAGCGCGCCTATCTCGACGAGTGGAAGATCAGCGAGGAAGCCAAGCAGGCACTGCTCAAGCGTGATTACAACGCGCTGCTCGACCTTGGCGGGAACGTCTACTTCCTGTCGAAACTGTTCTCGTCTGACGGACTGCCGTTCGCCGAGGCGGTCAGCACGATGACCGACATGACCTGGCCGGAATACCGCCAGATGATGCTGGATGGCGGCCGCTCGCCCGAAGGCAATCGCTCGATCAAAGGAGGCTACTGATGGCCAAGATTACTGCTGGCGTCGGCTCCAGCCACGTTCCGCTGCTTGGCGTCGCTGTCGACCAGGGCAAGTGGCAGGACGACTACTTCGGCCCGATCTTCAAGGGCTATGAGTGGACCCGCGAATGGGAAAAGCAAGAGAAGCCCGACGTCGTGATTCTGGTCTACAATGACCACGCATCGGCATTCGACGCGAACATCATCCCGACTTTCGCGATCGGTTGCGGCGAGCACTACAAGTCGGCTGACGAAGGCTGGGGTCCGCGCCCGGTTCCCGACGTCGAAGGCCACGCCGATCTTGCCTGGCACATCGCGCAGAGCCTGATCCTCGAAGACTTCGACATGACGATCATCAACGAGATGGACGTCGACCACGGGCTGACCGTGCCGCTTTCGATGATGTTCGGCCAGCCCGAGAAATGGCCGGTAAAGGTCGTGCCGCTGGCGGTCAATGTCGTCACCTACCCGGTGCCGTCGGGCAACCGCTGCTGGGCGCTCGGCGAGGCCATCGCTCGGGCGGTCGAAAGCTTCCCCGACGATCTCAACGTGCAGATCTGGGGCACGGGCGGCATGAGCCACCAGCTTCAGGGCCCTCGCGCCGGTTTGCTCAACCGGGAGTGGGACAACAAGTTCCTCGACATGCTGGCATCGGACAACGACGACGTCCGCCACATCCCGCACATCGAATATCTGCGCGAGACCGGCAGCGAAGGCATCGAGATGGTCATGTGGCTGATCATGCGCGGCGCGCTGGGCAAGAGCGTGAAGACGCTCAACCGCCACTACCACATTCCGTGCAGCAACACCGCGATCGGGCACATCGTGCTCGAACCGGCGGACTGACGTTCACCTCATCCACCCTTGCCGGGTAGCCCTCACCGGCTACCCGGTCCTTTTTCAAGAAAGGGACAAGACATGCGCATAGCCCTGGCAGGCGCCGGTGCGTTCGGCGAAAAGCACCTGGACGGCCTGAAGAATATCGACGGCGTCGAAATCACCTCGATCGTCAGCCGTACCGGCGAACAGGCTGCTGCCGTGGCCGCCAAGTATGGCGCCAAGCACTCCTCGACCGAGCTGGAAGATGCACTGGCCCGCGACGACGTGGACGCGGTGATCCTGTGCACGCCGACGCAGATGCACGCTGCGCAGGCCATCGCCTGCATGAAGGCGGGCAAGCACGTGCAGGTGGAAATCCCGCTGGCCGACAGCTGGGCGGATTCGCAGGAAGTGCTGCGCGTTCAGGAAGAGACCGGCAAGGTCTGCATGGTCGGCCACACCCGCCGCTTCAACCCCAGCCACCAGTTCGTGCACAACCGGATCAAGGCTGGCGAATTCAACGTCCAGCAGATGGACGTGCAGACCTACTTCTTCCGTCGCCGCAACATCAACGCCAAGGGTGAGCCGCGTTCGTGGACCGACCACCTGCTGTGGCACCACGCCGCGCACACGGTGGACCTGTTTGCCTATCAGGCTGGCAAGATCGTCAAGGCCAACGCCGTCGAAGGCCCGATCCATCCCGAGCTTGGCATTGCGATGGACATGTCGATCCAGCTCAAGAGCGAGAGCGGCGCGATCTGCACGCTGTCGCTGTCGTTCAACAACGACGGGCCGCTCGGCACCTTCTTCCGCTACATCGGCGATACCGCGACCTACATCGCGCGCTACGACGATCTGGTGAACGGCAAGGAAGAGCCGATCGACGTTTCCAAGGTGGACGTCAGCATGAACGGCATCGAATTGCAGGACCGCGAGTTCATCGCCGCGATCCGCGAGGGGCGTGAGCCGAACAGCTCGGTGCAGAAGGTGTTCGACTGCTACCGCGTACTGGGCGAGCTGGAACAGCAACTCGCCGCCGGCTGATCTTGGAAAGGCCCGCCCGAAACGGCGGGCCTTTTTAGTTGGGGAGCGATCACACTGCCCTCCATCCTCGTCACCCCGGACTTGATCCGGGGTCCCGCTTTCTTCTGCGAGGTTTAGGAAGTGAAGCGGGACCCCGGGTCAGGCCCGGGGTGACGTGAACTGAAATCGTTAAAGCCGAACCCGCACCAAAAGCAGGCCGGCCAAGGAGAGCATGATGGAAGCACGCATCGCCTACTCGGGGCGCAAGTTCGCGCGGCCGCGCTACTACGCCAATGCGCACGAGCGCGATGAAGTGGACATCGTGCCGGTGCCAATGGCGATGACCGATGCGCGGGGGCTGGGCACTTCCATCGACCGCGAGGGTTTCGAGATCGTGGCGCACCGCAGCGCCGTTACCGACTTTGCCGATCGCGAGCTGGTAGCGCGCATCCACATGCGCGAAATCGAGGAGCTGGTGCAGGCGCAGACCTGGGTGGACTTCGTCCACGTCGGCGCGCCGGGGCTGCTGCGCTTTTCCGAGAGGAGCGGCAAGGCGGGGAGCCTCGACAATTCGATGCCGGCGCGCTTTGCGCACATCGACATTTCCGATGCGACGGCCCGCGCCTTTGCCGAGCGGGGCGCGGGCGGGCGGTCCTACCTCAGGTGCGCGCATTACAATGTCTGGCGCGCGATTTCGCCGCCGCCGCAGGACGTGCCGCTGGCGTTCTGCGATGCGCGCAGTCTTGCGCCCGTGGACCTGATCGCCGCCGATGCCGTGTTCGATGCGCCGGGGCAGCCGGAGTGGTCGTTCGAAGGGCTGGTCGTAGCGCACAATCCGGCGCACCGCTGGCACTGGTTCTCGCAGATGACCATCGACGAGGCGGTGCTGTTCAAGACCAGCGACAGCGATCCTGCCCGTGCGCATCACGTGCCGCACGTGGCGTTCGATCTGCCAAATTGTCCCGCCGACGCGCCCCCGCGTGTCAGCATCGAAATGCGCGCGACGGCCTATTGGTGGGCTTGAACGCGGCGCGCATTGCGCTACACATACCGTAACAAATGATAGGGTGAGGTGTGGTGATGGGTGCGTATCCGCAGACGATCTACTTTACCGGTGCGAACGAGCCGGTGGGGCAGGAAGTGGACCTGCGCGGGCTGAAGGTGGAGGGCGACCTGCCCGCCGAGGTGCGCGGCAGCTTCTATCGCGCCGTACCTGATCCCGCCTTCCCGCCGATGTTCGACAATGACCACACCCTTTCGGGTGATGGCATGGTCAGCCGCCTTTCGTTCAACGGTGACGGAACTGCGGATTTCATCATGAAGTTCGTGGAAACCGCGCGCTACAAGGCGGAGAAGGCGGCGGGCAAGGCGCTGTTCGGCAAGTATCGCAATCCGTTCACCGACGATGCCTCGGTGCAGGGCGTGGACCGCACGGTGGCGAACACCACGCCGGTGTGGCACGCCGGGCGCCTGCTGATGGCCAAGGAGGACGGGCGGCCCTATCGCGTCGATCCGAAGACGCTCGAAACGCTCGGTTCCTACGATTTCGGCGGCGCGCTGAAGTCTGAAACGATGACCGCGCACGTGCGGATCGATGCCGACACGGGCGAGCTGTTCTTCTATGGCTACGAGGCGGACGGTCAGGCATCGACCAAGGTGGCCTATTGCGTGGTCGCACCGGATGGCACGCTCAAGTCCGAGCAGTGGTTCGATGCGCCCTACTGCGCGATGATGCATGATTTCACGATCAGCGAGAACTACGCGGTGTTCCCGATCTACCCGACAACGGCGGACCTCGACCGGCTGAAGGCGGGCGGGGAGCACTGGCATCATGAGCCGGAGCTGGACAGCTGGCTGGGCGTGATGCCGCGATATGGCGATGTGTCTGAAATCAAGTGGTTCAAGGGGCCGAAGGGCTGCCATTCGTACCACATGATGAACGCGTGGGAGGATGCAGACGGCATGCTCCACTTCGATGCGTGCCTGAACAACACCAATGCTTTCGCCTTCATCCGTGAGCCTTCGGGCATCCAGATGGGCCCGCAGGACATGAAGGGCGCGCTGACGCGTTGGACGGTCGATCCGAAGGCTGACGGTGGCGAGGTGGTCGAAACCGTAATCGGGCCTCCGGGGGATTTTCCGGTGATTCCGGCGAAGCTGCAGGGGCGGCCGTACAAGACCGGCTTCATGCTCTCTATGAATCCCGAGCTGAAGGGGCCGCCGTTGTTTGCGGGGCCGGTCGGCGTCAGCTTCAACATCTTGCTGCGATTGGACGGGATGGACACGCCGATGCCGCAGGTGACCAACGCGCTCGCCCTGCCGCCAATGGCCGGGTTCAACGAGCCGGTGCACGTGCCTGCTGCGGACCCTGCGAAGGACGGCTGGCTGGTGTTCATCATGGACCAGCAGACTGGCGACAACCAGTTCATCCACGAAGCATGGGTTGTCGATGCCGGGAACATCGGGGCCGGGCCAGTGGCCAAGGTGCACATCCCCACGCGGCTGCGTCCGCAGGTACACGGGTGGTGGGTGCCGCAGGCGCAGCTGGACATGCTCGCATGAGCCGGATCGTCATTACCGGAGCTTCGGGCAATTATGGCCGTGGCGTCACCGATCGGCTGATTGCGGAAGGGCGGGCAAGCGATCTGATCCTGATCACGCGCAAACCGGAGAAACTGGCCGACCGCGCCGCGCAAGGGTGCATCGTGCGCTATGGCGATTTCGACAAGCCCGAAACGCTGGAGCAGGCAGTGCAGGGGGCGGAGCGGATGCTCCTGATCTCGGGCACTCGCGTCGGCGCGCGGGTGGTGCAGCACAAGGCGGCGATCGATGCGGCGGCTGCAGCGGGCGTCGGGCATGTGGTCTACACCAGCTTCATCGGTATCGATGATCCCGCCAATCCCGCCGAAGTGCGGCACGATCATATCGAGACCGAACGCCTGATCCGGGCATCCGGCTGCGGCTGGACCATGCTGCGCGATGCGCACTATGCCGACGCGATGATCCTGATGGCAGGACCGGGCGTGATGCAGAGCGGCAAGTGGTTCTCCAACGCCGGGGAAGGCCGCGAGGCCATGGTCTGGCGCGACGACTGCATCGAAAGCGCCGTGGCGGTGCTGACGGGCGAGGGCCATGAAGGCCAGATCTACAACATCACCGGGCCGGAACTACAGACCTTCCGCGAGGTCGCGGCGATCATGGCCGAAGTCACGGGGCGGGTGGTCGAATACGTCTCGCTGGATGATGAAGGCCAGTACGCGATGTTCGACGCAATGGGCATCCCGCGCCGCCCGGTCGATGATCTGGAAGTCGCCGGCATTCCCTGGAACAGCGACGACATGGTCAGCTTCGGCCGCGCGATCCGCGAAGGGTTCCTCGAGCTTTGCACCGATGACGTCGAGAGGCTGACCGGGCGCAAGGCGCGATCGGTGCGCCAGATGATCGAGGACAACACGGCCATGCTGCGTGGGGTGTGAGGCGCCAATCAGGCGACGCCTGATTCAGCAAGATCACGCCAGCAGCACGCCCAACGATTTCGCTGCTACAACCTCATGATCACATCGTTGCTGTCGTATTCTCCAGCATAAATCGAATGCAATCAAAGCGTGCCGCCGAATCAGGTCGGTGATTGCCCTTGACCTGCCCCCCGCTGCCTCCCTCCATCCGATGCAGAAGACTCTTGTCATGACCGCGGGATCAGCGGGGGGGGGGGGGGAGATCAGCTGGCAAGTCGGTTTCCAGGCAACTTGCGCCATTCTGCCAACAAATTCTTGCCTGCGCGAAGCCGGTGCCAGATTTGGCAATTTGTCAGATTGGTTTATGAGCCCATGCAAACGGTGCGAGGTTGAAGGTGGCAGACGCAAGATCTGACAAGGCGCGCAGGCTTGAACTAGGCCGGCAGCGGCGAGCGAAGACACGCGCCAAGGTCATCGCCGCAGCGTTCGAATTGTTTGGCGAGGAAGATGGCCTTTACGCGCGGATCGAGGACGTCTCGCAGCGCGCCGGCATCACCCGCGCGACGTTCTACGACCATTTCTCCGGCATGAGCGAGCTTCGTGAAGCCGTGACCTACGAGGTCACCCACGATTTCCTGACCGCAGTCACCCGCACCGTTTCGCTCCTGCCCGACCCGCGCGAACGCATCTCGGCAGCAATCCGCTTCTATCTGCACCGCGTGCGCGAGGTTCCCGGCTGGGGGCGGTCAATGATCAATCTCAGCGCGAATGGCATCATCTTCGGCGCGGAAACCTTCCGCCAGGCAGAACTTACGGTGATGGAGGCGATCGCCGCCGGTTACCTGACGATCGCGGACAGCGCCCTTGGCAGAGATGCGATCCTGGGGACGACCATCGCCGCGATCTCGACGATGCTGCGAGAGGAACGGGACGGCAATTACCCCGAACAGGTCGTCGCCACGATCCTCGTGGGCCTCGGTGTAGCTCCGGCAGATGCACGGGAAATCACCGAAAAGCCGTTGCCCGCGCTGATCCCGGCACCTCTCCAAGGATAAACTTGACGATCTGCAAGATCGAACATATCCCAACTTAAATCTGACATGTTGTCGGATTTAGATTCGATGTCCTCGGTCGCAGAAGCCGATGGTTGGGAGAAGCGCAGAATGCCTGTCTTGGCACGTAACCGGCGATTTGCCGGTCCCATTGTTGCGTCCATATCTATCGCGACTGTGGCTTGCTCCGGGTTAGCCAGTGCTGCGGCTGCGCCGCGCCCGCCCGAGACTGTCTACGCCAAGACCTGTGGCTACTGCCATGGCCAGCACGTGGCTCCGATCATCCGCGGGCGTGGCCTGCCGGTCGAGGTGATCGAGCAATACGTCCGCACCGGCCCGCGCGGCATGGTCGCCTTCCGACCGACCGAAATCAGCGATGCGGAACTCAAGGCGCTCGCAAAATGGCTCAATGCCTCGAAGGCCGACCCGAAGGAGAAGGGCGAATGACCGGTATCAGCCGCCGCGATGTGATCCGGACCGGCGCCGTGGGTGCCGCCATGCTGGGATCGAGTGCTTTCGCCTCGCCGCTTGATGGCCCGCGCCAATTGCCGGCTCATCTCGACAAGGGCGCCTTTGCCGCAGCCATCAAGGAACTGCGCGCGGTCGTCGGAGCGGAATGGGTCTTTGCCGATCCCGAAACCACCTTGCCCTATGCCAAGAGCTTCACGCCAGATCCCCGTCACGAGCACGTGCCGTCAGGCGCGGTCGCCCCGGCCTCGGTCGAGGAGGTGCAGGCGATCCTGAAGGTCGCCAACAGATACAAGCTTCCGCTGTGGACCGTCTCAACCGGCAAGAACATGGGCTATGGCTGCGCCACGCCTGCCAGCAGCGGCCAGATGATCCTCGACATGAAGCGCATGAACCGCATCATCGAGATCGATGCCGAACTTGGCACGGCGCTTGTGGAACCGGGCGTCACCTACCAGGACCTGCGCGACTATCTGGACGAGCACAACCTGCCGTTCTGGCTCGACGTGCCCACGGTCGGCCCGATCGTCTCGCCGCTGGGCAACACGCTTGAACGTGGCGTTGGCTACACCCCCTATGGCGATCACTTCTTCATGCAGTGCGGCATGGAAGTGGTGCTGGCCGATGGCACGGTGGTGCGCACCGGCATGGGCAGCGTCAAGAATTCGACGACCTGGCAGGCGTTCAAGTGGGGCTACGGGCCCTACATCGACGGCATCTTCACCCAATCGAACTTTGGCGTCGTGACCAAGCTGGGTTTCTGGCTCATGCCCAAGCCACCCGCTTTCAAGCCGTTCATGGTGCGCCACAACGAGATGGGCGACGTCGCCAAGATCGTCGATGCCATGCGCCCGTTCCGCATGAACAACCTCATTCCCAACGTCGTGCTGATGATGGGCGCGGCTTACCAGATCGCCATGTTCCACCGCCGCGAGGAGCTGTGGGACAAGCCGGAAAGCATTCCCGATGACGTGGTGCGCGATTTTGCGAAGAAGCACGGCCTCGGCATGTGGAACACCTACTTCGCGCTTTATGGCACCGACGAGATCATCGCCGCGATCGAGCCGATCGTGCGCGGTGCCTTCGAGGCATCAGGCGGCGAGGTACTGACCGAGAAGGAAATGGGCGGCAACCTGTGGTTCGAACACCACAAGAACCTGATGTCCGGCCAGCTTACGCTCGAGGAGAAAGGCATCATGCGCTGGCGCGGCGGGGGCATGTGCTGCTTTGCGCCGGTCGCTCCAGCCAAGGGTATCGAGACACAACAGCAGACCGAACTTGCCAAGGAAATCCTCGGCAAATATGGCTTCGACTACTCGGTCGCCTACGCCATCGGCGGGCGCGAACTGCACCACCTGATCTTCATCCAGTATGACAAGGAAGATCCGGTCGAGGAGAAGAAAGCCGACGACTGCATCCGCGAGATGGTCACCCGCTTTGGCGAGCGTGGCTGGGCCAGCTATCGCACCGGCGTCAACACCATGGACCTGGTGGCGAAGCAATACGGCGAAGCCAACCGCGCGCTCAACGCCCGGCTCAAGCAGGCTCTCGACCCCAACCACATCCTTTCGCCCGGCAAGCAGGGGATCGCTTGACATGATGCTGCCAGCCAACACGGTCGACATCTTCTCGGACGCCGTCCTTGAAGACCCTTGGCCGACATACCGTGCCTTGCGCGATCTCGGTTCGGCCGTCTGGCTGGAGCCGACGAACGTCTGCTTCATCGGTCGCTATGCCGACGTGCGCCGCGCGCTCAACGACTGGCAGGTGTTTTCCTCGGCGCAGGGGATCGGCTTCAATCCCGTGATCAATGCCGCATGGGACGAGGCGCTGATCTGTCAGGACCCGCCGGTTCATACCGCAAGGCGCAAGCTGATGATGGAGGCGCTCGGCCCTGCGGCATTGAAACCCGTGGCGGACACTATCGAGCAGCGCGCTTCCGCTCTGGCGGACCGCATTGCGACGATGGGCACGTTTGACGCGGTCTCCGACTTTGCGCTCGACTTGCCGGTCGGCGTGGTCATGGACCTGATCGGCTGGCCGCACGACGTGCGCCCTGCATTGCTCGATCTGGCATCGGGATCATGGAACGCGGCGGGTCCGGCCAATGCCCGTATGGAACAGGGTCTCAGCGGTCTTCAGGAGATGATGGGACTGCTGAGCAACCTTTATGACAAGGAGCGCGTGCTGCCAGGCGGCTTTGCCGCGAAGCTGATCGCCTCTTCCCGCCGTGGCGAGATCAGCCGTGAGACCGCAATTGGCATGCTGGCGGGCTACGTCGTCGCCGCGTTCGAAACGACCATCAGCGCCATGGCCGCAGGCATCCAGCTCTTTGCCGACAACCCGGCCGAATGGGACAGGCTGCGCACCGATCCGCGCCTTGCCATGCACGCGGCCAACGAGATCGTGCGCATGGAAACGCCGCTCCAGAGCTTCGCTCGCGTCACCACCCAGGACGCCGAGCTTTCCGATGGCAGCGTGATCCCTGCGGGCACCCGCGTCGTGGTGTGCTATGCCAGCGCCAACCGCGACGAGCGCCAGTTCGAAGCGCCAGACTCCTTCCGGATCGACCGGCGCGAGAAGCAGAACCTCGGCTTCGGCCACGGCCCCCACGGCTGTGCAGGGCAGAACCTTGCCCGCATGGAATTGACCGCGGTTTTTGGAGCGCTGGCCAAGCGCATCACGCGGTTTGAGTGCCAAGGCAATGGTGTGCGCGCGCTCAACAACATTTCCCGCTCACTCGCCCGCCTGCCCACTCTCGCCGTCGCTGCCTGAGCAGGACCCGATGTATCCTTCCTGACGAGCGGCGGCAGGGGGGGAGGGCATAGTCGAAGGCGGCGCTGACCCTAAGCGCTTCATTGCCGAACTGTGCGCGTCATGGCGAAACTGTGGCGGCAACCACGGTGCCAACCCTACACAGGGTGAGATGCCATGCGCGGAATGCCTCGCCCGTCGCTTGAACCATGGAGACGTTTGCGCTCCACGAGCTGTAGATTCTTACTCAGCTTTCTGAGCAAAATCGGTAGAAAACCATCGTTTTAAGAAAATGGTCGGGGAGATAGGATTCGAACCTACGACCCTCTGGTCCCAAACCAGATGCGCTACCAGGCTGCGCTACTCCCCGACTGGTGACGGCCCCTAGTTTCTCCACGCCTTGCGCGCAAGCGGAAACGTCCCGCCGGTTTGCTTTGGTGGATTGCTTGCCGAGGAGCATCGCGGCACAGAAGCGGCGATGAGCAAGAGCAAGCGCCGTTATCTGACTGCGACGATGCCCGATGGTTACGTGAAGACCATCGGGCCGACGACCGACAGTTTCACGCACTACTGGCGGATCGTCGCCGAGCTTGAGAACGGCAAGACCGAGGTGTTCTGGGGCCACGCCAGATCGCTGGCCGAGGCGCGCAAGAAGCGGGCGCCGGCGCAGGAAGCGGCGAAAATGCGCGGTTGGAAGAGCTTTGCCTTCGAAATCGCCGAGCTGGTCGAGACGCCTGCGCCCGGTGCGGAGACCTAGAGCGGAATTCATTCCGATTGCATCGGAATGATCGCTCTAGATTCCTGTTTCACCGCGTTTTCCTAGCCACCAGATGATTCGATCTGGTTCGAAAACGATCTAGCCGATCAGCGCAGGTACGCTCCTTGCCAGCATGTAGAGCGCCACGACGACGATCAGCCCGGCAAACAGCGTGTTGAGCGTGCCCTTGCTCGCGGCCAGTCTGCCCGAAGCCTTGGTGCCCAGCACCGTGCCGATCACGCCGCCCGCGATAAAGGCCAAGGCAAGCGGCCAGTCGAGCATGCCCGAGGCTGCATAGTTCAGCGAGGTCGCCAGCCCGAATGCGCTCACCGCCACCAGCGAAGTGCCGATGGCGCGGCCGATGGGCATCGATGTGCTCGCGATCAGTGCGGGCACGATCAGGAAGCCGCCGCCGATGCCGAAGAAGCCCGAAAGCAGCCCTGTGCCAGCACCGAATGTCAGCACGCGGGGCAGGTTGTCGCGGTTGCAGACCACGCCTTCGATCCCCTCCGCGCCGCGCCCTCGCCACATGAAGAAGGCGACGACCAGCATCAGCAGTGCGAACAGCGCGAGCAGACTCTGCCCGTCCACGGCCTTGCCGATGGACGATCCGCCAAGCGCGCCGAGTACGCCTGCCGCCGCGAACATGCCGCCGCAGCGCCAGTTGACGTTGCGCGCGCGGGCGTGGCTGGCGAGGCCTGACAGGGCGTTCGCCGCCACGGCCAGCGCGCTCGTGCCGATGGCAAGGTGCGGGCTGGCGACGCCAACGATGTAGACCATCAGCGGCACGGCAAGAATCGAGCCTCCGCCGCCGACCAGTCCGAGGACGAAGCCGACGATCACGCCGGACAGGCTCGCCAGCAGATGTTGCAGGTCGAAGATCACGGTCGGCGCCTTACAGCAGGTCGACAGGCAGGCGCAGGTAACGCACGCCATTGCTGTCGGGTTCGGGCAGGTGTCCTGCGCGCATGTTTACCTGGATCGAGGGCAGGATCAGCTTCGGCATGCCCAACGTGGCATCGCGCGCTTCGCGCATGACAACGAACTCGTCCTCGCTGACGCCTTCGTGGACATGAACGTTGGCCGTGCGCTCGGCGCCGATTGTGGTTTCCCACACGAACTGGTCGCGCCCGGTGGCCTTGTAATCATGGCACAGGAACACGCGCGTCTCGTCTGGCAGGGCCATCAGGCGGCGGATCGAGCGGTAGAGCGTGCTCGCGTCGCCGCCGGGGAAATCGGCGCGGGCGGTGCCGTAGTCCGGCATGAACAGCGTATCGCCGACGAACACGGCATCGCCGATGACATAGGCGAGACATGCCGGGGTGTGGCCGGGGACGTGCAGTGCTATGGCCTCGATCCCGCCGACGCGGAAGGCGTGGCCGTCGTCCATCAGCAGGTCGAACTGGCTGCCGTCACGGGCGAAGGCCGGGCCCTCGTTGAAGACCTTGCCGAACACGTCCTGCACGGTGCGGATTGCCGCGCCAATGACGATCTGCCCGCCAAGCCTTTCCTTGAGATAGGGGGCGGCAGAGAGGTGATCGGCATGGGCGTGGGTTTCGAGCAACCAGTCGACCGTGAGGCCGTGGGCTTCGACATGGGCAATCACGCGATCGGCCGAGGCATGGCTGGTGCGGCCCGAGGCCTGGTCGAAATCGAGCACCGGATCGATCACCGCGGCGCGCAAGGTGGCAGGATCATGGACGACATGAGTCGCGGTGAAAGTCGCCTCGTCGAAGAAGGTGGTGACGACAGGGGCCGCTGCCGAGGCGCGGGCGGCGCTGATCTGGGCGGTGGCGGTGACAAGGGCATGGTCGGACATCGGAAGACTCCTTTGACCCTTTATATAACTTAGAACTAATATAAGGCAAGTGTAATTTAGTTGGTGTCGCGGTCTTGTGCGTGGCGCAATCGGCGTTATCTGCTGAGCTTATGAAGCCCGCCAGCCTTGCCGACCTGAAGCAGAATGCCGCCGCCATGGCGGGCCGCATGCGCACGATGAGCCATCCCGAGCGCCTGCTCATGCTTTGCCGCATGGACGAGGGCGAGGTTTCGGTGACGGAACTGGTTGAACTGACCGGCCTTTCGCAGTCGGCAGTCTCGCAACACCTGGCGCGCCTGCGCGATGAAGGCGTGGTCGACAGCCGCGTGGCAGCGCAAGTGCGCTTCTACAGCCTGAAGGACGAGATCGTCCGCGCGATCATACACGCCCTTTGCGAAATCTGCGAAAAGCGCTAGATTAATCACTGATCAATAAGATGAGTTGGGTGCAGGAAGAGTCTTGCGCCGCGCATCCAAATTAGAGTATTGATTCTATATTGCATGCGTGCGGTGATCCGTGCGCCGGGAGAGACATCGGTTGATGCAGAATGATCCGCAGCGCGGCTGGAACCGCCGCGAATTCGTCAGTGCCTCGGCGCTGATCGCTTTGGCGCTTGGCGTGCCCGCCGCCGCCGTGAGCCTGACCCGGCTCGAATCGGAAGATGCGCCGAGCGACCGGCAGCGCCTGATGATGAAGGAGGTCAGCCAGCTGGTGATCCCGCGTTCGGCAACCCCCGGTGCGGGCGATGTGGGTGCAGGCGATTTCGCGATCCTCGCGCTGGCGCACGGGCTCGATGGCTCGCGCTCACCGCTCAAGGACCCCACCGCCTATGCCCGGTTTGCGCGCAACGATGGCTCGATCCGGCATGTCGCCTGGCTCGAGAAGGAACTGGACGGGCGGGCTGGTGGCAGCTTCCTCAAGGCGCCGGCAGCGCAACGCCTTGCGGCCGTGAAGGCGCTCGATGCCGATGCCTTTGCCAGCCGTGAGAGCGAAAGCCCGTGGAAGGCGATCAAGGGCCTGATCCTGACCGGGTATTACACCAGCGAAGTCGGTGGCGCGCAGGAGCTGCGCTACGAGCCGGTGCCGGGCCGTTTCGATCCCGACCTGCCGCTGACGCCCGATTTCAGGGCGATTTCCAACGACTGGACCGCGGTCGACTTCGGATAAGGACTGACTGACATGCAATTCGACGCAATCGTGGTCGGCTCCGGTATCACCGGCGGCTGGGCGGCCAAGGAACTGACGCAGGCGGGCCTAAAGGTCCTCATGATCGAGCGCGGGCGCGAGATCGTCCACGGCGAGTACGAGACCGAGAACAAGGCGCCGTGGGAAATGCCGTTCCGCGGCCTCGGCGATGCGGCGCTCTATGCCCGCGAATACCAGGTCCAGATGAGGAACCGCCACTTCAACGAGTTTACGCAGGGGCACTTTGTCAACGACAAGGAGAACCCCTACTCGACCGGCTCGGATACCGATTTCACGTGGTTCCGCTCCTACCAGTTGGGTGGACGCTCGCTGACCTGGGGCCGCCAGTCCTACCGCTGGTCGGACTACGATTTCGGCGCGAACAAGCGCGATGGTCACGGCACCGACTGGCCAATCCGCTACGCCGATCTGGCGCCGTGGTATGACAAGGTCGAGGAGTTCATCGGCGTTTCGGGCAGCCCTGAAGGCCTGCCCCAGCTGCCCGACGGCAAGTTCCAGCCGGGCATGAAGCTGAACGTGGTGGAAGAGCACGTGCGCAAGGTCGTGGCCGACAAGTACGGCCGCTGCCTGACCATCGGCCGGACTGCGAACATGACCGTCGCCAAGCCCGAAGAAGGGCGCTCGGAATGCCAGAACCGCTCGATCTGCGCGCGCGGCTGCTCGTTCGGCGCATACTTCTCGACGCAATCGAGCACGCTTCCCGCGGCCAAGGCTACCGGCAACCTGACGGTCGTGACCGATGCCATCGTCGAGGCGGTCGACTATGATCCCAAGACGAAGCGCGTCACCGGCGTGCGCTATGTCAATACGAAGGACGGGACGCGGGGCAGCGCAACGGCGCGGCTGGTGTTCCTCAATGCAGGCGCCTTCAACTCGGTCCACCTCCTGCTCAATTCGCGCAACGAGGCAATGCCGACGGGCCTTGGCAATTCGAGCGGCGTGCTCGGCACCCAGATCATGGATCATGCCAACACGCTGTCGACCATCGCGCTGTTCCCGCAGTTCAACGATCGCACCACTTTCGGCAACCGGCCGACCGGTGCGATCATCGCGCGCTA
Organism: Novosphingobium sp. BL-A-41-Hi4B-X5A; assembly: GCF_055521705.1. Classification (NCBI taxonomy): domain Bacteria; kingdom Pseudomonadati; phylum Pseudomonadota; class Alphaproteobacteria; order Sphingomonadales; family Sphingomonadaceae; genus Novosphingobium; species Novosphingobium sp. BL-A-41-Hi4B-X5A. Next base: position 2,915,605 of record NZ_CM145500.1, read on the forward strand.
TCGCAACATGGATGCCATGGACGGCGATGGCCACACGCGCGGCTTCTCGTTCCAGGGGGGCGCACTGCAAAGCAACTGGGGCGCTGGCAAGCGCGAGGCAGGGATCGGCGCCGAACTCAAGGACAAGCTGCACCAGCCCGGCATGTGGCGCATGGTGCTGGTCGCCTTTGCCGACTGCGTCCCGCGTGACAGCAACCGCCTGACGCTGGACCGCACGAAGACCGACCGCTTCGGCATCCCTCAGCTTCATGTCGACTTTGCGTTCGGCAAGGAAGAGCACGCGGCGCTGGCCCAGGCCAAGGCCGACGCCACCGAGATGATGACTGCTGCCGGCGGCACGGTGATCATGGGCCTCGACCAGCCGGGCGCGGGCGGCACGGCGATCCACGAAATGGGCGGCGCGCGCATGGGTAATGATCCCAAGACGTCGGTCCTCAACAAGTGGAGCCAGTCGCACGACATTCCCAACCTGTTCGTCACCGATGGCGCACAGATGGCCTCGTCCGCCTGCCAGAATCCTTCGCTGACCTACATGGCACTGACGGCGCGGGCCTGCGATGCGGCGGTGAAGATGCTGCGTGAAGGCGTGATCTGAGGTGACCTCTCCGACCATCGCCGGCATGACCGAGAGGCAGAAAAGCCTCGCCTTCTTCACGCTGATCACCGCGCTGGTGCTGGAAATCGTCGACGTGACGATCATCAACACCGCGCTGCCGGCCATGCAGGCAGACTTCGCCGCGCGCGGGCAGGACCTTGGTGGCAGCGCGGCGCAGTGGATCGCGGCAGGCTATTCGCTGGCCTTCGGCCTGCTGCTGATTCTGGGCGGCCGACTGGGCGACCTGTTCGGCGGGCGCGCGATGTTTCTTACCGGCGTTGCCGGCTTCACGCTGGCCTCGCTACTGTGTGGCGCGGCGGCCGACCCGCAACTGCTCGTCGCGGCGCGCGTCCTGCAAGGTGCCGCGGGCGCGATCATGGCGCCGCAGGTCATGGCGGTGATCCAGATCCTTTACGATCCAGTAGAGCGCATAGGGCGGCTGGCCTGGTTCGGCGTGATCGGCGGCCTTGCCGGCATAGCCGGGCCGATCATCGGCGGACTGCTGATTTCGGCGGACATCGCCGGCCTCGGCTGGCGCACTGTGTTCCTGATCAACCTGCCGATCGGCATTGCCGCGTTCACCGCCGGCTGGCGCTACCTGCCGCGCGAAGTTGCGCACAAGGGCGCAAAGATTGACGTGATCGGCACGCTTGCGTTTGGCGCGGCGCTCGCAGCCGCACTGTTCCCGCTCGTGCGCGGCGAACATGCCGGGATCGATGCCGGGAGCATAACGCTTCTCGCGGCATCGCCCTTGCTGATGTGGGCGGCATGGGCTGGCCTCAACCGCCGGGCGAGAGCGGGCAAGCCGGTCATCTTCGATCCGGAACTCCTGCACAACCGCCTGTTCCGCACCGGCGCTCTGATCGGCCTGATCTTCTCCGCGGCGAACACCGGCTTCCTCTTTGTTTTCGCCCACGCCCTCCAATCGCGGCTGGGCTACTCACCGCTCCAGACAGGCCTCGTCCATATCCCGTTCAGCGCCGGGGTTATGCTCGGTATGGGCTTCCTCGGGCGGCGCTACCTTGCGAAGATGGGCAAGTGGGTACTGGTTTTTGCGGCATTGGCTCTGGTTGTGGCCAATACGGCCACCCTTTCATGGATTGCTTGGGGCGGTCCCGGCCTGCCGCTGCTGCTTCCGGCCCTGCTGCTGGCCGGCGTCGGGATGGGCTGCCTTTCCGGCCCCGTCTCGCCTGTCGCCCTGGCCCGGGTTGACCGCCGCCATGCAGGCGCGGCCAGCGGCATTCTCAAGACCGTGCTGCAAATGGGCAGCGCCTTCGGCATTGCGCTGGCGGGCAGTGCCTACTTCGCGCTGGGTGGGCCGGTTTTGGCGATGGGGGCGGGCGGTCTTTTCGCGGCACTCGGGGTAATTCTCGTGCTGCTGCTCGGCTGCCTTGGCCTTGCGCTGTCGCTGCCCGACCAGATATTCGTGCCCGAGGCCTCTTCCCAAGCGGCATAATCGCGATACTCTCATGTGAAACCAGATGCGCCGAAAGCGCGCACGGGGAGAGGATTCGCATGATGGAAGAGCTGCCCACCGCCAAGTTCCACACCATGACCGAGGGCACCCAGGAAGACTGGGACGCGATCATGACGCACCTCAAGCCTCACGCAAGCAATGGCGGGGCGCGGGTTCTTGCCCACTTGCGCTTGCTTGAAGGCGATTGCGGCGGTTTTGCCGTCGATCGCCTGACCCACTGCCTTCAGACTGCGACCCGCGCCCACCGCGATGGCCGCAGCGAGGACTATGTCGTGATGGCCCTGCTGCACGACATCGGCGACATGCTTGGCGCCTACAACCACCCCGACATCGCCGCCGCCATCCTCAAGCCGTTCGTGTCCGAGGAACTGCTGTGGATCGTGCAGCACCACGGCATTTTCCAGGGCTACAACTTCTTCCACTTCATCGGCCTTGATCGCAACATGCGCGACAACTTCGCCGACCACCCTTACGCTGCGGCCACGGCGGAGTTCATCGAGAAGTACGACTGCCCGGCGTTCGATCCGGACTACGACACACTGCCGCTCGAATTCTTCGAGCCGATGGTCATGCGCCTGTTCGAGCGGCCTTTGAACAGCGTCTACAAGAAGGCCATGGCCGAAGCCTGAGGCGGCCTGCCGCCATTCGGGTCACTAGGCGATGCACTCTGTCACGAATGGTGGCTTGCGCCTTCCCTTAATTGCGTGATTAACTGCGCAAAATTGCTTGGGAGAGCAACGCATGGGCGAGGCCGCCGTAAAGCCGACGACAGCAGAGCGCACTGCCGATCTGTTTACCTTCGACGAATTCATCCGCTTCTGGGCGGCCGACCGCTCGCAAGGGGTGGCGCTTGACGGGCCGGACAGGACGCTGACCTATGGCGGGCTCGATTCCACGACGGCGCGGGTGGTCGCGGGCCTTGTCGATCTTGGCATTGGCAAGGGGGACCGGATCGCCTGGTTCGGCAAGAACAGCACGCTCTACTTCACGTTGTTCTTCGCTGCTGCCCGCCTTGGCGCGGTGATGGTTCCGATCGGCTGGCGCCTGGCCCCGGCAGAGGCGATATGGATTGCCGACGATGCGCAAGCCAAGGCGGTGTTCCTTGGCCTCGGGTTCGAAGGACTGGCGGAGACGTTTTCCGCCCTGCCTGCCGTGCGCATCGCGCTGACGCAGGACGAGGCGTGGCGGTGGATCGATGCGCAGCAGCCCATCGCCTTCGAGGCTGCCGGGCCTGATGATGCGGTGCTGCAGCTTTATACCTCGGGCACGACCGGAAATCCCAAGGGGGCGGTGCTTTCAAATCGCAACCTGTTCGGCCTGCGCAAGCAATCGCTGGGGCAGGAACAGCCCTATACCCAGATGACGGACGACGAAGCTATCCTCGTCGCCATGCCATGCGCACATATCGGCGGCACCGGCCTTGGCGTGATGGCCATCGGCGCGGGGCTGCCGGGCATCATCCTTGCCGAGTTCGAGCCGCGCGCGGTGTTCGACGCGGTGGAGCAAAAGGGCGTTACGCGCTTCTTCATCGTGCCTGCCGCCTTGCAGATGCTGCTCAATCACCCCGATTGCGCCAGCGTGGACTTTGCCCGCGTGAAGTACATCATCTATGGCGCATCGCCGATCCCGCTGGTGCTGCTGCGCGAATGTATCGCCATGTTCCGGGCCGAGTTCATCCAGGCCTATGGCATGACCGAAACGACCGGCACGATCTGTATGCTCCCGCCCGAGGACCACTGCGTCGAAGGCAACCAGCGCATGCGGTCTGCCGGCAAGCCGCTGCCGGGTGTCGAGGTCCGCGTGGTCGGCGAGAATGGCGAGGCGCTTGGCCCCAACGAGATCGGCGAGATCCAGACGCGCTCGTCAAACAACATGCTTGGCTACTGGAACCTGCCAGAGGCGACCGCCAAGACCATGACTGCCGATGGCTGGATCGCCACGGGCGATGCCGGCTATCTCGACGAGGACGGCTACGTTTACATGCACGACCGGATCAAGGACATGATCATCTCCGGCGGCGAGAATGTCTATCCCGCGCAGGTCGAAAGCGCGATCTATGGCCATCCCGATGTGCAGGAAGTGGCGGTGATCGGCGTGCCTGATGCGACATGGGGCGAAGCGGTCAAGGCGGTGTGCGTGCCCAAGCCCGGCCATACGATCGATCCGCAATCGATCATCGACTGGACGCGGGAGCGCCTGGCCGGGTTCAAGGTGCCCAAGTCTGTCGACGTGATCGCGGCGCTGCCGCGCAACCCATCCGGCAAGATCCTGCGCCGCACCTTGCGCGAGCCATACTGGGCGGGCTGCGAACGCCAGGTGAACTGACGCCGCGTTGACCGGCTGGGCGGCATTCCGACCAGCCGGTTCCAATGGATCAGCGGATCGGGCAGTCCGGCGAGAGGCGCATGTCGAGGTAGTTGTCTACCGCGCGCATCATGTCGTCCATCTCGTTTTCGAAGAAGTGGTTGGCGCGCGGCACTTCATCGTGATGGATGGTGATGTGCTTCTGCGTGCGCAGCTTGTCGACCAGCTTCTGCACCGCATTGGGCGTGACCACCGTATCGGCGGTGCCCTGCACGATGATGCCCGAGGCGGGGCACGGGGCGAGGAAGCTGAAATCGTACATGTTGGCGGGCGGCGCCACCGAGATGAAGCCGCGGATTTCCGGGCGGCGCATCAGCAGTTGCATGCCGATCAGCGCGCCGAATGAATAGCCGGCGATCCAGGTGGTGCTGGCTTCGGGATGGATCGACTGGACCCAGTCGAGCGCCGCCGCGGCGTCGGACAGTTCACCGATGCCATTGTCAAAGCTGCCCTGGCTGCGGCCGACGCCACGGAAGTTGAAGCGCAGCGTGGCAAAACCGCGCGCGACGAATGTCTTGTAGAGCGCCTGCGTGATGCGGTCGTTCATCGTGCCGCCCGCCTGCGGGTGCGGGTGCAGGATCATCGCCACCGGTGCGCGGGGGCGGGTGGCGGGCTGGAAACGGCCTTCGAGGCGGCCTTCGGGGCCGGGGAAAATGACTGCGGGCATTGCCTGTCCGGTAATCCTGTGGTCTGGCCCCATGCGGCACGGAATGCCGGGGCTGGGAATTAAGCTGATGGCTATATAGAAACCGAGCCTTCGAAAGCAATCTTTCCACGCATTCCGGGGCGAATCTTGCCGCTAAATTCGATCTATCTCGATCACGCCGCCACGACCCCGCTGGTGCCGGAGGCGCTGGCGGCAATGGAGGAGGGCTGGCGCATCTGGGCCAACCCTTCAAGCCCGCACACTGCCGGACGCGCGGCGCGGGCGGCGCTGGAGAATGCGCGGGTGCGAGTGAAGGCGGCGCTGGCCTGGGACGGCGAGGTGATCTTCACCAGCGGGGCAAGCGAGGCGCTGGAGATCGCCACGAGAAAAGTTTCCCCGGGGAAACATAACAGGAACATCACCAGTGCGGTAGAGCACGAGTCGGTGCTGCGGCTGACGCCAGACGCGCATCGCCTGAGCGTCGATGCGAACGGATTGGTCAAGATTTCCGAGCTGGAGCAGGTGCTTAAGCTGGAAGGGCCGGCGCTTCTGGCAGTCCAGCAGGTCAACAGCGAAACCGGTGTGATGCAGGATCTGGCGTCGGTGGCTGCGCTGGCAAAGTCGAACAATGCGCTGTTGCTGGTCGATGCCGCGCAAGGGGCCGGAAAGCTACCGCTGCCCGAAGCCGACATCATCGCGCTTTCGGCGCACAAGTTCGGCGGGCCGGTGGGCATCGGCGCGTTGCTGGTGCGCAATTACGGCTTGCTCGATCCCGGCGGCGGCCAGGAGCGCGGCTATCGTGCCGGGACCGAGCCGATGCCGCTGGTGATGGGCATGGTCGCGGCGCTGGAGGCCGGAAACGCATGGCTCAAGTGCGCTTCAGGTTTGCGGGAATCGCTGACGAATCAACTGCTTGAAAACGGGGCGGAATTGGTCGCACCGGAATCACCACGCAGCCCGACGATTGCCGCCTATCGCATGCCGGGCAAATCCAGCGCGGCGCAGCTGATCCGGTTCGATGGCGCAGGGATCGCCGTTTCTGCCGGAAGCGCGTGTTCTTCGGGTTCATTGAAGGCGAGCCACGTGCTGACGGCGATGGGCTACGCGAATCCGGGCGAGGTCATCCGCGTGTCCATCGGGCGCGAGACGAGCGAGGCCGAGATCGCCCGGTTCGTTGAAGTGTGGAAGGAGATCCGGGGGTGATCTACCTCGACTATCAGGCGACGACGCCGCTGGCCCCGGAAGCGCGCGCGGCGATGCTGCCGTGGCTGGCAGGGCCGGAGGCTGCCGGTTTTGCCAACCCGCACAGCCCGCACCGCGCCGGGCGCGCGGCGGCGGCGGCAGTCGAGGTGGCGCGGGCGCAGGTGGCGGCGCTGCTGCCGCCGGGCGGGCGCGTGGTGTTCACCTCTGGGGCGACCGAGGCGATCAATATGGCGCTTGCCGGGTGCGGTCGCGAGAGGCTGGCGGTCAGCGCGATCGAACATGCGGCGGTGCTGGATACGGCGCGGGCGCTCGATCCCGGCGTGGCGGTGCTGCCGGTCGATGGCATGGGGCTGGTCGATCCGGAGGTGGCGATTCCGGAGGGGACGGGCCTGGTCGCGGTAATGCAGGTCAACAACGAGATCGGCACGATCCAGCCGATCGAAGCGCTGGCCCGACGGGCACGCGACATGGGGGCGCTGTTCCTGTGCGATGCGGTGCAGGGGGCCGGCAAGATCGCCGCGCCCGAGGGGGCCGACCTGATCGCGGTGTCCTCGCACAAGCTCTATGGCCCGAAGGGCATCGGCGCGCTGTGGGTGCGTGACGGGGTGGACCTTGCGCCCCTGATCCATGGCGGGGGGCAGGAGGGCGGCTTGCGTTCGGGCACGCTCTCGCCAGCGCTCTGCGCGGGATTCGGCGCTGCGGCGGCCCTGTGCACAAGTCTGTCGGAAACCGACCGGCTTCATGTGGAAAAGCTGTGGGCGAAGGCTTTGCCTCTGTTCGAGGGATGGATTCTGAACGGGAGCGCCACCGAGCGCTGGCATGGCAATCTCAACCTGCGATTGCCGGGGCTGGATGTGGCAAGACTGTTGTCGGAATGCCGCACGATCGCATTTTCAGCGGGCTCGGCCTGCGCCAGCGGGTCTGGCAGGCCAAGCCATGTCTTGCGCGCGCTCGGACTTTCGGACAGGGATAGCAGAACCGCGATCCGCATCGGTTTCGGACGCTATACGGGGGATGATGAACTGGAACAGGCTGCCGGGGCGATCAACGCCGCGGCGCGCGCGCAGGGAGTCTTGTAACCATGGTCAGCGTCACCTTCGTCACCGCCAAGGGTGAAAAGATCGCCGCAGAGGGCGAAGCGGGGACGCGACTGCTGGAACTGGGGCAAGCGAAGGGCATGCCGCTCGAAGGAACCTGCGAGGGCCAGATGGCCTGTTCGACCTGCCATGTGGTGATCGATGCCGACTGGTTCGCGAAACTGCCGCCAGCCGTCGACGATGAGGAGGACATGCTGGATCTGGCCGCCGGCGTGACGCGCACGAGCCGCCTGTCCTGCCAGATCGAACTTACCGAAGCGCTTGATGGCCTTGTGGTGCATATCCCGGCCGAAGCGCGGGACATGCAGGGGCGCTGACCCTTCGCACGCCCACCTTCGGGAACGGATCGGAAGGCCAGCCTTTGATTGAGGCATGACGTCTTCGCCTCCCGTTCCAAAACTTGCCCTGCCTGCCAGCCCCGATGTCCTGATTGCCGACACCACCGGCTGGATTACCGACAACTGGCTGCGTATCTCAATCGCCATCGGCATTGCCGTCGTCGTGGTTGTGGTGCTTGTCGCCATCCGCAATCTGGGGCGCCGGTTCTGCCCTGAAGGCGAGGCCCTGGTCGGGTGGAAGACCATCATCGGCCGCATGGCCGGCCGCACGCGCTTCTGGTTCATCGTGTTGGTAGCCGCCGAGGCGGTCGCCAGTTACGCGCAGACACCGGCCTGGCTCGACAGGACCATTGCGTTCCTCTTCACCATCGGCCTCACCTTCCAGGCGGCACTGTGGGTGCGGGAACTGACGATCGGCCTGATCGAGCATCGCGCAGGGGAGGCCCAGCACGCCAACGGTGCGCTGAGCTCGGCGCTCAACATCCTGAGGGCGCTGGTGACGTTCCTCGTTTTCGCCATCGCCATTGTTCTCATACTCGGCAACCTGGGCGTGAATGTCGCCGGACTGGTCGCAGGCCTCGGCATCGGTGGCATCGCCATCGGTCTTGCCGCTCAGGGTATATTCTCCGACCTGTTTGCGGGCATTTCCATCCTCTTCGACCGGCCTTTCAAGGTGGGGGAAGTGATCAGCTGGGGCGGAAATACCGGCACGGTCGAGGTCATCGGCATGCGCACCACCCGTGTCAGGCTGGTAAGCGGGGAACTGCTGATCGTTTCCAACAAGAACCTGCTCGACAAGGAGATCAGCAATCTTACGGTTCGCGATCACATCCGCCTGACGTTCGCGATTGGCGTCGCCTATGAAACCCCGCCTGAAACCTTGGCGCTGGTTCCGGCAATGCTGAAGGAACTGGGTCAGGCCGAAGGCGCTAAAGTGGCGCGTTCGGGGTTCGAGGCATTCGGTGCCAGCTCGCTTGACTTTACCCTGATCCTCGACGTGCCCGGTGCCGACTGGAACGTGGCGCATCCGTTGCGCGATCGTTTGCTGGTGGCAATCATGCAGCGCTTTGCTGCCGAGGGAATCAGCATTCCCTATCCCACGCAGACGACATTCACCGCCGCCCCTGACGGGACGCTGATCATGCCCTATCCCGACGGAGCCGTGGTTCCCGTCAAGGTGTAGCCATGCGCCATGGGACCACGAACCTGATTTCGACCGGACGCTTTTGCCAGCTTGCCGTGGGGGCTGTTTTGCAGTCCCATAAGCTGATCAAGGCAAGAGGGCAGGTATGGCGGCGATCAATCTTCCACGGATCATCAGGGTAGGCGGAGGCGCACTGGCGCAGTTGCCCGAGGCGCTTGCCCAATGCGGAGTGTCCCGACCGTTCATCGTCACCGACGCATTCCTCGTTAGCAGCGGGATGGTGGCGACATTGCTTGCCGTGCTCGACGACGCCGGAATCGATGCGGTCGTGTTCGCCGAGACAGTGCCCGATCCGACCGTGGCTGTGGTTGAAACCGCCCTGGAAGCCTTGCGTGCCGCCGATTGCGACTGCGTTGTTGGTTTTGGCGGTGGCAGCCCGATCGATACGGCCAAGGCCATTGCCGCGCTGGCGGTTGCGCCCCGACCGGTCCAGTCGATGAAGGCTCCGGCAACGACCGACGTGCCCGGCCTGCCGATCATCGCCGTGCCGACAACGGCGGGGACGGGGTCGGAAGCGACGAAGTTCACCATCGTGACCGACGAGGCCAGCAGCGAGAAGATGCTCTGTGCGGGCCTTGCTTTCCTGCCGACCGTGGCGATCGTCGATTTCGAACTGACGATGGGCAAGCCCGCCCGGCTGACGGCGGATACCGGGATCGATTCACTCACCCATGCGATCGAAGCCTACGTTTCGAAGAAGGCCAATGCCTTCAGCGATGCCATGGCGCTTTCGGCGATGAAGCTGATTGCTCCCAATCTTCGCACCGCCTGCGCCGAGCCGGGCAACCGCGCGGCGCGCGAGGCGATGATGGTCGGCGCGCATCATGCCGGGATCGCGTTCTCCAATGCCAGCGTTGCGCTGGTCCATGGCATGAGCCGACCCGTGGGCGCGTTCTTCCATGTGCCGCATGGCCTTTCCAACGCCATGTTGCTGCCTGCGGTTACGGCCTTCTCCGCGCCAGCCGCACTTGCGCGCTATGCCGATTGCGCGCGGGCGATGGGCGTTGCCAGTGCGGACGAGGGCGACCAGGCGGCGGTGGCGCGACTGCTGGAGGAACTGGCGGCGCTCAATGCCGACCTGTCCGTGCCATCCCCGCGCTCTCACGGGATCAGCGAGGCGCGATGGTTCGAGGTGGTGCCGGAAATGGCGCGGCAGGCGCTGGCCTCGGGATCGCCGGGCAACAATCCCCGCGTGCCGGAAGCGGCGGAGATCGAGCGGCTCTACGCCGAGGTCTATGGCTGACGCCAGACTTTCGCACGATTGCAATGCCCTGCCGGATCATGCATAGGCTTTGACCGTTCCTCCCCAGGTTCATCGGATTCGGCTTTTCGCAAGATTTGCGAGGCGCCGCTTATGTGAGCGTATGGACATGGGTGAAATGAACGAACGAATCGAACGCAGCGGCCTCAAGGTCGACGCCAGCCTTGCCACCTTCATCGACGAGAGCGTGATTGCGCCGCTCGGGCTTGATGCAAGCGCGTTCTGGCAGGGTTTTGCCGAGCTGGTCGGTCATTTCGCCCCGGTAAACCGCATGCTTCTCGACAAGCGTGACGCGCTGCAGGCGCTGATTGATTCCTGGCACCGCGAGCGCAAGGGCAAGCCGATCGATGCGGCCGAGTATCGCGCGTTCCTGACCGAGATCGGCTACCTTGTGGCAGAGCCGGATGACTTCATCATCGGCACACAGAATGTCGATCGCGAGATTGCCTGCATGGCAGGACCACAGCTGGTCGTGCCGGTACTGAACGACCGTTTCGTGCTCAATGCGGCGAATGCGCGGTGGGGCAGCCTCTATGACGCCTGGTACGGCACCGATGCGCTCGATGCGGCCCCGGCCCGGCCCGGCGGCTATGACCAGGAGCGCGGCGCTGCGGTTGTCAGCGCAGGCAGGGCCTTCCTTGACCTGACGTTCCCGCTGGACGGCATGAGCTGGACCGAATGGGATGGTGAAAGCGATCTGCCGCTGTGCGATGGGACGCAGTTTGCCGGCACGAAACCCGGCGGCATTCTGCTGTGCAACAACGGCCTGCATGTCGAGATCGTGCTCGACCGGTCGCACCCGGTCGGCAAGGACGACAAGGCGGGCATTGCCGACATCGTGATGGAAGCGGCGCTGACCGCCATTGTCGACCTTGAGGATTCGGTCGCGGCGGTCGATGCCGAGGACAAGCTGCTCGCTTACCGCAACTGGCTCGGCCTGATGCGCGGCGATCTGGAAGCGAGCTTCAGCAAGGGCGGCAAGACCATGACCCGCGCGCTGGAAGCGGATCGTGAATGGACGTCTGCCACGGGCGAGGCGATCACGTTGCCCGGGCGCAGCCTGCTGTTCGTGCGCAATGTCGGCCATCTCATGACCAATCCGGCAATCCTGCTGGAGGACGGGTCGGAGATTCCCGAAGGTATCATGGACGCGGTGATCACCTCGGCCATCGCGTGCCATGACATCAAGGGGCTGGGCCGCCATCGCAACAGCCGCGCCGGCAGCATCTATATCGTCAAGCCCAAGATGCACGGGCCGGAAGAGGTCGCCTTCACCAACGACCTGTTCAATGCCGTCGAGGACCTGCTGGGTCTTGAGCGCCATACCGTCAAGGTCGGCGTCATGGACGAGGAGCGCCGCACTTCGGCCAACCTCGCGGCCTGCATCGAGAAGGTCCGCGACCGGATCGTGTTCATCAACACCGGCTTCCTCGACCGTACCGGAGACGAGATCCACACCTCGATGCAGGCGGGTGCGATGATCCGGAAAGGGGCGATCAAGGGCTCCGGCTGGATCGCAGCCTATGAGAAGCGCAACGTCTGCATCGGCCTGGCGCACGGTTTGTCCGGCAAGGCGCAGATCGGCAAGGGCATGTGGGCCGCGCCCGACATGATGCACGACATGATGCAACAGAAGATCGCCCATCCCCGCACCGGGGCGAACACGGCATGGGTGCCTTCGCCGACGGCCGCAACGCTGCATGCCATGCACTACCATCAGGTCGACGTGTTCGGAGTGCAGCGCGACGTGGCGCGGGAAGCGACACCGGGTCTCGACGCGCTTCTGGCCATCCCGTTGGCCGATGGTGCCAACTGGTCGGAAGAGGAAGTGCGCGAGGAACTGGACAACAACGCGCAAGGGCTTCTGGGCTATGTCGTGCGCTGGATCGATCAGGGCGTGGGGTGCTCGAAGGTGCCGGACATCAACGACGTCGGCCTGATGGAAGACCGTGCGACCTTGCGCATTTCCAGCCAGCACATGGCCAATTGGCTGCTGCACGGCGTGGCCACCAACGAACAGGTCATGGACAGCCTCAAGCGCATGGCCGCCAAGGTCGATGCGCAGAACGCGGGCGACCCGCTCTACGAGCCGATGGCCGGTCGCTGGGAAGAAAGCTTTGCCTTCCGCGCGGCCTGCGATCTGGTGTTCAACGGGGTGGAGCAGCCCAACGGCTATACCGAGCCGCTGCTGCACGCCTGGCGCCTGAAGAAGAAGGCGGCGCTGGCAAAGGTGGCCGAACCGGCTTGAGGTTTTTGGGGCGGGCCTTGCGGGTCCGCCCTTACTTCGTCAGCACCCGTGCGATGGAGACGAACTCCTCGACGCTGAGGGTCTCGGCGCGGCGCTGGGCGTCGATGCCGAGTGTTTCCAAGGCGTCGAGCGCGCCGGGCAGGCCCTTCAAGGACTGGCGCAGCATCTTGCGGCGCTGGCCGAAGGCAGCTTCGGTCACGCGCTCCAACATTCGGGCCGATACGCCTTCGGGCATAGCGCCGGGTTCGACATGGACAATTGCCGACATGACCTTGGGCGGCGGAGTGAAGGCGCTGCGGTGGACCTTCATCGCAATGCGCGGGGCAGAGCGCCACTGCGCCAGCACGGCGAGGCGGCCATAGGCATCCGTGCCGGGCGCGGCGACGATGCGTTCGGCCACTTCCAGCTGGAACATCAGCGTCAATGATTTCCACTGCGGCGGCCAGTCCTGCCCGGAAAGCCAGCCGGTGAACAGTTGCGTGCCGACATTGTAGGGCAGGTTAGCGGCGACGTGCCACGGCCCGTCGAACAGCGTTGCCGGGTCAATCTTGGTGGCGTCGCCACCGATCACGGTGAGCTGGCCGGGGAAGGCATCGGACAGTTCGGCAAGCGCGGGCAGGCAGCGCTTGTCCATCTCGATCGCGGTAACGTTTGCGCCGGCGCGCAGCAGGGCGCGGGTCAGCCCGCCGGGGCCAGGGCCGACCTCAAGGACATTCTCGCCCTTCAGCTTGCCGGGGACGCGGGCAATGCGATCGAGCAATTGTTCGTCGAACAGGAAGTTCTGGCCCAGCGCCTTGGTGGCGAACAGGCCGTGGCGGTTGATGACATCGCGTAATGGGGGGAGGTCGGTCATGCCAAAGCCCTCCGCGCCGCACATTCGCCCGCCATGCGCAGCGCTGCGATGGTCGGGCCGACGCGCGCCTTGCCGGTCCCGGCGATGCCGAACGCGGTGCCGTGATCGGGAGAGGTGCGGATGATCGGCAGGCCCAGGGTGACATTCACTCCGGCGTCGAAATCCAGCGCCTTCATCGGGATCAGCGCCTGATCGTGATACATGCAGATGGCCACGTCATACCCCTCGCGCGCCTCGGCGTGGAACATCGTGTCGGGCGGTAGCGGGCCGAAAGCGTCGATCCCGGCGGCGCGCAAGGCCGCCACGGCCGGAGCGACGATGTCGTGGTCTTCGCTGCCCATGCGCCCGTCCTCGCCCGCGTGGGGATTCAGCCCGGCCACGGCCAGGCGCGGGCTGGCAATGCCGTAGTCGCGCGAAAGCCCGGATGCAGCGATCGCCGCGCGCGATCGGATCAGTTCGGTGGTAAGCATATCCGGCACTGCGCGCAGCGACACATGGACCGTGATCGGCACGACCTTGAGGCTCGGCCCCGCGAGCATCATCACCGCATTCTCGGGCGAAATGCCGCAGGCCTGCGCGACGAATTCGGTCTGCCCCGGATGGTCGAAACCGATGCGGGCGAGGCGGCTCTTGGCAATCGGGCCGGTGACCAGCGCCGAGGCCGCGCCGGAACGGACGAGGCCGGTGGCGGTGGCAAGGGCATCGAGGGCAAGGCTTGCGCCTGCATCATCGGGCTCGCCCGGGGTGTAGGGTAGTTCGGCGAGATCGAGCACCGGCAGCGCGCCGTCGAAACACTCCGCCACCTCGTCGGGCGTCTTGATCGCGCAGACCGGCACAGTGATGCCCCGCCTGCGCGCTGCCTCCTCGACGACGCGGGCCGAGCCGACCACGAAAAACGGCGGAAGGCCTTCCGCATCGCGCAAGGCCCATGCGGCGGCGGCGAGTTCCGGGCCGACGCCTGCGGGATCGCCAATGGTAAGGGCAAGGGGGGCGGTCATGGGCGGGAGCCTAGGCGCTCTGTGCCACGCTGGCGAGACGTTCGAGCGTGGGCACCAGTTCGTCGTAGTGGTCGATGACCGCGTCTGCGCCCAGATCGTCAGCGGGAAGATCGTTGAAGCCGAAGCGGACGGCGACGACCGGCATCTGTGCGGCCTTGGCGGCGCCGACGTCAAACGTGGTATCGCCAACGAACGCAGCGGGCCCACCGCCGCAGCGCTCGACCATCTCGTGCAGCATGTCGGGGCGTGGCTTGGCGCGGTGGCGGCCCAGCGTGTCACCGCCGATCACGCAGGCGAAGCGGTGGAGCAGGCCGAGCTCCTCGAACAGCCTGACCGCAAGGCCTTCTGCCTTGTTGGTGGCGATGGCGATCTTCACGCCGCGCGCGTCGAGGGCGTCCAGCATCTCCGCACCGCCGGGAAACAGCGCGGTGTGGTGGGCTATGTTCCGGCCGTAGAATTCGATCAGGCTGGCCTGCAGGCCGGGGAAGGCGTCTTCATCTACCCCGCCCGATTCCGTCAGCGCCGAGCGCAGCATCTGCGCAGCCCCGCCGCCGATGTGGCGCTTGGTCTGGTCCAGCGGGACGGGTGGCCGACCGGCAAGGCCGAGCGCGTGGTTGAGCGCGACGCCAAGGTCGCGGCTGGTGTCGAGCAGGGTGCCGTCGAGATCGAATCCGACGATTGCATAAGGAAATTCCGCCATGGTGGGGCCAAGTGGCGTCCTGTTCTGGAAAGCGCAAGGTTTGTCTGGCAAGGGTGCGCGCATGACTGACCAGACGCCACAAACCTCGCCCTTGGCCACCATCGTCCTCGCCGCCGGAAAAGGCACCCGCATGAAGAGCGACCTGCACAAGGTCCTCCACCCAATCGCGGGCAGGCCGATGGTAAAGCACCTGATGGCGAGCGCGGCTGAACTCTCGCCTGAGCGGCAGGTGGTCGTGGCAGGCCACGGGCGCGACCAGCTGGAAAAGGCGCTCGGCGGCTCGGCGACGATTGCCGTGCAGGACCCGCAACTGGGTACGGCCCATGCCGTGCAGCAGGCCGAAGGTGCGCTTGCCGGGTTCGAGGGCGACGTGCTGATCCTTTATGGCGACGTGCCCTTCGTGCGCGCGCAGACCATGCAGACGATGATCGCGCGGCTGCATGAGGATGACGCTCCGGCAGCGGTAGTGCTGGGCTTCGAACCGGCCGATGCGCTGCAGTACGGGCGCGTGATCGCCGAGGCCGGTCGCATCGTGAAGATGGTCGAGCACAAGGACGCGAGCGAGGCCGAGCGCGCCTGCCGCGTGTGCAATTCAGGGCTGATGGCAGTGCGCAGCGCAGACCTGTTCGGACTTCTCGCCCGCGTCGGCAACGACAACGCGCAGGGCGAATACTACCTGCCCGACGTGGTCAACATCGCGATTGCCGATGGCCGGACCTGCGCCGTTGTCGTGACCGACGATGCCGACGAAGTGGCCGGGATCAACAGCCGTGCCGAACTGGCCGAAGCCGAAGGCCGCTGGCAGCGCCGCCGCCGCGCTCAGGCCATGGCCGATGGCGCGACGCTGATCGCGCCGGAGACGGTCTGGTTTTCTTGGGACACGGTGCTGGGCCGCGATGTGACGGTGGAGCCCAACGTCTTCTTTGGCCCCGGTGTGACCGTCGCCGATGGCGTGACGATCCACGCCTTCTGCCATCTGGAGGGCGCAACGCTCGCCCCCGGCGTCCACATCGGCCCCTACGCCCGCCTGCGCCCCGGCGCGAAGCTGGAGGAGGACGTCAAGGTGGGCAACTTCGTCGAGGTCAAGAACACGGTGATGCACCGTGGTGCCAAGGCCAGCCACCTGACCTATCTCGGCGATGCCGAAGTGGGCGCGGAAGCGAACATCGGTGCAGGCACGATCACCTGCAACTATGACGGTTACTTCAAGTACAAGACCACCATTGGCGAGCGCGCGTTCATCGGCTCGAACAGCGCGCTGATCGCGCCGGTGAAGATCGGCGCGGACGCTATCGTGGCAGCAGGAAGCGCGGTATCGCGCGACGTGGCCGACGGCGAGTTGCGGATGGTGAGGGCAGAGCAGCTGGTGAAGCCGGGCTGGGCTGACCGCTTTCATGATGCGATGAAGAAGAAGAAGGCGGAGAAGCGGGGGTGATCCTGCCTTCACGGCCCAAGTCATCGTTACGCAATATCAGTCATTTCTGGCCTGCCCTACCGGCTTTTCGGCGGCGGCTGTCCATGCCAGGGAAATGATCGAGGCTCCGGGAGGGCTGTCCAATGACGAGAGGGTGAGGAGTTTCAATTTTACTTTGGTTTGCGAATAGATTTCCTCCGATGTGGATCATTATTACTTGTTGATTCTCAAAATCTTGCAAATCAAAGCCCTTCTCTCCGACAAATCTGATTGAATTTAATGCACTCCCCGTTGTGTAGGCTGTTGCGGTTGGCCGGAGCAGGTCCGGGATCGGGGGGTGCATGTACAAATCGAGTTTTGGCGAGGGTTTGCGATTTCTGATCGGGCTTCCGTTAAGCCTTATCTACTTTCCGATCATGGTGCTGACAGTTGTCGTCTACGTTCTGATGCCGCGGTCCGTCGTTGCGCGCCTGCAGGAAGACAACCGTCGCAAGGAGATTTCGGCGCGGCTCAAGGCGATGGATCAGTTCGTCAACAAGGGTGAGCGGGTGCTCGACTTTGGTGCCGGGCGTGGCGATTTTCTGAAGCACGTCGCCCGCGATTTCTCTGTCGACATCATTGGCATCGACATTATCGACTATACCGATGACGACGTCGAAGTGTTGATGTTCGATGGAGACCGCATTCCGTTGCCGGACAAGAGCGTCGATGTCGGTATGGCTGCCTTCGTGCTTCATCACATCGTAAATCAGGATCGGGCCATGGCAGAACTGATCCGCGTCTGTCGCAGCCGGATCATCATCTTTGAGGACACGTTCTTCACGCCTTGGCAGTGGGTTTTCGTTGCCTGGAACGACTATTACGCCAACATCATCATGGGCAGCGTCCGGGCGTGGAAGAGCCTCGGTAAGTTCACCATCGCGAAAATGCCGATGCCTCTTACGTTTCGGTCAGTGCGCGGTTGGGGCGCATTCTTCGGCGGGTACGGCCTGACGACCAAGTCAGTCCAGGTTCGGCATAACGCGATCAAGCCAATGTCGAAGGTGACCTTCGTGCTTGAGGTGGCTCCGCAAGACGCAAGCGTCGAATTGGCATCGATTCCGACCGAGCTTGTTCCGGCTATGGCCTGATCGCCAAGGGCTGAACGCGCCTGCCGGATCAATCCAGCATTGCCGCCCGCACCTTGCCGCCGTTCTGCGCAAGCTTGCGCATGGTGGCCTTGTGGAGCCAGATGTTCATTTCGGCCGAACCGTCGAGCGCGCCCTTGTAGCCGAGTTCCTGGGCGAGTTCCTTGCGGTTGGCGAGGCTGGAATCGATGCCCAGGAGCTTCATCAGGTCGACGATCGAGGTGCGCCAGTTGAGGTCCTTGTCCTGGGCCATCTCGCTGAGGTTGGCTTCGACGTCGAACTGCGAAACGGGCGCCGGTGCGGGTGCGGTTGGTGCAGGCGCTGGCGTCGATGCAGAAGGAGCGGCGGGGGTTGGGGTGGGCGCGGGCTTGGGCGTCTGGCCAGTCTGGGTCGGGCGCGTGCCCTTCCACGAGATGGCGTCCATGATCTTGCTGAAAATGCTCATCGATTGCTCCTGCGATGGGTTTCCACAGGCAACTGGCGAGGGCGGGGATGCGTTCCTCAGGGCTTGACGATAGCGCGATATCATATCATGATATCGTCATGACTCGCATCCTTGCCGACATTCCGGATGAAGACATTGCCGCGCTGGATGCTCGCGCCAGCGAGCAGGGCAAGTCGCGGGCCGCGCTGGTGCGCGAGGCTGTGAAGCTCTATCTCGTGCAGAGCGATACCAGCAACGACTGGATCGACCGCTATGCCGGGCTCTGGGCACATCGCACCGATATCGGCGACAGCGTCGAGTATCAGCGCGCCATGCGTGAAGATCGCCGCCCCTACGAAGACATCTGACCTTGTCTGCACCGTTCTTCGACACCAACATCGTCATCGATTGGCTGAGGCGCATGCCCCATGCAACCCAAGAGATCGCGCGTTATCGCAGCCACCGCATCAGCCGGATCGTGTGGACCGAAGTCATGGCTGGCGAGGCGCTGGAACGGCGCGATCTCGTCCGAGAAGCCCTGAGCCATTTCGATTGCGTGGAAATCGATGCGCGGATCGCCACGGCGGCAGCAGATATCCGCTATCGCAGCCGCATGAAGCTGATGGATGCCTATATCCTCGCTACCGCGCAGGTTAACGGTTCGATCCTGATTACACGAAATACCAAGGATTTTCCGGCAACCATGCCCGGCATCCGGGTGCCCTATACTCTCTAGTCGAAAGCAGTTGCCTGCATGTGCGGAATTATCGGAATCGTCGGCAAGGAACAGGTGGCGGACCGGCTGGTCGATGGCCTGCGGCGGATGGAATATCGCGGCTATGATTCGGCAGGGATCTGCACGGTCGAAGGCGGGCAGCTGGTGCGGCGGCGGGCCGAGGGCAAGCTCAACAATCTTGTGCTGGAACTCGCGCGCAATCCGGCCTCGGGCCTGATCGGCATTGCCCACACCCGCTGGGCAACCCATGGCGCGCCGACAACGAGCAACGCGCATCCACATGCCACGGGCGAAGTGGCGCTGGTTCACAACGGTATCATCGAGAACTTCAAGACCCTGCGCGACGCCCTGATAGCGCGGGGCCGCAAGTTCGAGAGCGAGACCGATACCGAAGTGGTGGCGCATCTCGTGTCCGAACAGGTCGAGGCAGGACTTTCGCCGCAGGACGCGGTGAAGGCCGTGCTGCCGACCTTGCGCGGCGCCTTTGCGCTCGCCATCGCTTTCCGCACCCATGACGACATGCTGATCGGTGCGCGGCTGGGATCGCCGCTGGTAGTCGGCTATGGCGAGGGCGAGACCTATCTCGGGTCCGACGCGCTTGCGCTCGCGCCGCTGACGCAGCGGATTACCTACCTCGAGGAAGGCGACTGGGTGGTGATCACCCGCGAGGGCGCGCAGATCTTCGATGCGGACAACAAGCTGGTCGAACGCCCCATCGTCGCCTCGGGCGCAACCGCTGCAGCAATCGAGAAGGGCAATTACCGCCACTTCATGCAGAAGGAGATCTTCGAGCAGCCGGTGGTGGTGGCGCAGACGCTGCGGTCCTACTTGCGCCGGGTGGAGCAGACCGTGGCGCTGCCGCAGATTGACTTCGACCTTGCCAGCATCAACCGCGTGACCATCGTCGCCTGCGGGACGAGCTTCTATGCCGGCATGGTCGCCAAGTACTGGTTCGAGCAGTTCGCGCGCCTGCCGGTGGACATCGATGTGGCGTCCGAGTTCCGCTATCGCGATCCGGTGCTGGAGCCGGGCGGCCTTGCCCTGTTCATCTCGCAGAGCGGCGAAACCGCCGACACGCTCGCAGCGCTGCGGCACTGCAAGGCGGCGGGGCAGACCATTGCCGTGGTCGTCAACGTGCCGACGAGTTCGATGGCGCGCGAGGCGGATCTGCTGCTGCCTACCCATGCCGGGCCGGAAATCGGGGTTGCCTCCACCAAGGCGTTCACCTGCCAGCTGGCGGTGCTCGCGGCGCTGGCGGCGCACCTTGCGGTCAAGCGTGGGCGGCTGACACGCGAGGAAGAGGCCGAGATCGTCGAGCAGCTGGTCGAGACGCCGGCCTGCCTCAACGCGGCGCTTGCCCATGACGAGGAGATCGCCGGCATGGCGCACCTGATCGCGCCGGCCCGCGATGTGCTCTACCTCGGGCGCGGGCCAGACTATCCGCTGGCGCTGGAAGGAGCGTTGAAGCTCAAGGAAATCAGCTACATCCACGCAGAAGGCTATGCCAGCGGCGAGATGAAACATGGTCCCATCGCGCTGATCGACGAGGCGGTGCCGGTGATCGTGCTGGCGCCTTCTGGCCCGCTGTTCGAGAAGACCGTGAGCAACATGCAGGAAGTGCGTGCGCGCGGCGGCAAGGTGGTGCTGATCTCCGACGCAGAAGGCATTGCCGAGGCGGGTGAGGGGTGCCTGGCCACGATCGAGATGCCCAAGGTGCACCCGCTGATCGCGCCGCTGGTCTATGCCGTGCCGGTGCAATTGCTGGCCTACCACGTCGCCGTGGCCAAGGGCACCGACGTCGATCAGCCGCGCAATCTGGCAAAGTCCGTCACTGTCGAATAGGCAGGCGCTATAGCGCCCGCCATTCTCCGGGGGCGATGCCGTCCAGCGTCCAGTCGCCGATCTGCCAGCGGACGAGGCGCAGCGTGGGGTGGCCGACGGCTGCGGTCATGCGTCGGACCTGGCGGTTGCGGCCTTCGCGGATGGTGAGGCGCAACCAGCTGTCGGGGATGGATTTTCTCACGCGGATCGGCGGATCGCGGGGCCACAGCGCCGGGTCGTCGATGCGCTCGACCCTGGCGGGGAGGGTGGGCCCGTCCTTCAGCGTGACACCCTTGCGCAGGGCCTGCAATGCGGCCTCGTCGGGCTCGCCTTCTACCTGAACAAGATAGGTTTTCGGCAGCTTGTGGCGGGGGTCGGCGATGCGGGACTGGAGGGGGCCGTCGTCGGTCAGGAGGAGCAGGCCTTCGCTGTCATGGTCCAGCCGGCCGGCAGGGTAAACGCCTGGAAAGTCTATGAAATCCGCAAGCGTAGGCCGGGGCGGGCCGGTGCGTTCGGGGGAGAACTGGCACAGTACGCCGAAGGGCTTGTTGAACGCGATGAGGG
Source organism: Novosphingobium sp. BL-A-41-Hi4B-X5A (assembly GCF_055521705.1). Classification (NCBI taxonomy): domain Bacteria; kingdom Pseudomonadati; phylum Pseudomonadota; class Alphaproteobacteria; order Sphingomonadales; family Sphingomonadaceae; genus Novosphingobium; species Novosphingobium sp. BL-A-41-Hi4B-X5A. The sequence goes on from NZ_CM145500.1 coordinate 2,936,675, forward strand.
CCATGCGGGGGGCTTAGGCGCTTGATTCCTGGGCGGCAATCGCGCGTTTCCAACTCTCGCGGGCAGAGAGGAAACTCCAGCGGTCGCGCAGCGAACTTGGCACGAACTCTTCGAGACCGACCGACAGTGCTAGCATTATCGCGTATCCGACCGAGATATCGGCCATGGTGAACCGCCCGGCAGCGACGAATTTCTCCCCCATCATCGCTTCGGCATTGCGCAATCTTGAGCCGAACCATTCGGCGTAATCGCGAGCGATCTCGGGGCGGCGATCTTCAGGCTTGGCGAAGACCTGATAGCGCAAGTGGATTGTCTGCGGGAAGGTGAGCGTCGCTTCACCCATGACGAGGAAGTTGAGGTAGGCGGCATAGCCATCCTCATGCGGGGCGACGGCGAGGTCCGTGGGGCCGTACTTCGTGGCGAGATAGTGCGGGATCGCGACGCTTTCGGTCATCCGCACGTCGCCATCGATCAGGACCGGGATCGTGCCCAGAGGGTTGATGTCGTGCATGCCTTCGTGGCGGTGGCGGGGCGGGAAGGGGAGGGTGTGGAGCCGGTAGGGCAGCCCCATTTCCTCGAGCGCCCAGAGCGCGCGGAAGGAGCGGGCGTTCTTGCAGTGGTAGAGCGTGAGCATCGCCCGAGGATTGCGGGCCTGCGCCCGCAGCACAAGGGCAAGTTTTCGACACATTGCCGCAAAGTGCGGGTCGTGAAGGCAATCCATAGGACAGCACGGGTCGTTACTTACACTGAGGAGAATAAGGATGCGTGTCATTCGAGCGATGGTGCTCTCTGCCCTGGGATTTTCCTTGGCGAATCTGGCCCTGACGCATCCGGCGCTGGCACAGACGGCGCCTTCGGCCACCGCTCCAGTGCGGCCGGCGGGGCCGCCGATGGTGCCGCAGGGTTGGACGATGACCGTGGGCGTGGCACCGGTGTTCGGGATGGCGTGGCAAGGGTCGAAGGACACCGCGCTTTCGATCTTCCCGGACCTGCGGGTCAACTACAAGGACACGCTGTTCCTTTCGGTGCAGGACGGGTTGGGCTGGAACGCGGTCAATCAGGATGGCTGGAAGGCGGGGCCGATCGTGCGGGCCCGCTTCGGGCGGAACGAGGATGACGGCGGATCGCCGTTCCTGATCGCGGGAGGCAGCGACGCCCTGCGCGGGATGGGCGACGTGGACATTGCCGGAGAAGCCGGGGGCTTTGTCGAGAAGCGGCTGGGGGCGAAGAAGCAGTGGCGCCTGCGCGCCGAGGTCCGGCAGGGCTTTGGCGGGCATGAGGGCGTGGTGGGCGACGTGCTGGCGCAGTATTCGGGGCGTTCGGGCAAGGTGATCTATGCGGTCGGGCCGCGGGCGACCTTTGCCAGCGGCGATTTCATGCGGACCTATTACGGGGTGGATGGTGCCCAAGCGGCACGCACCGGGCTGGCGGTTTCGCGGCCTGACGGAGGGCTGGTTTCCTATGGGATGGGGGCGAATCTGATCCGGCCGCTGGACCGGAAGCGCGCGGTGGCGGTCTTTGCCGGTGTTGACCGGTTGGGCGGTGAGCCGGCCGGGAGTTCATTGATCCGCGAGCGGGGGCAGCGGACGCAGTTTTCGATCGGGCTGGGGTATTCCTACCGGTTCGGGCTTTGATTCCGGCGTAGTGCCTATGCCCACCCCCGACCCCTCCCGCCTGCGGGAGGGGGGAAAGGACGCGTCAGTTGATCGAGATCACGCCATCGACGGCGCGCCATTCCTGCGGGCCGATCAGGTGGTTGTGGGCGATGCGGACCGAGTGGAGTGCGGCCTCGATTTCGCGCCGCCAGTGATCGAGGAAGCCGTGGAGGCGCGGGAAGCGTGGGGCGAGATCGTATTGCTGGAAGGCGAACATCTGCAGCAGGCTGGGGTGGTCCGGCAGGTAGTAGTGGATCTGGATGGTGGTCAGGCCGTAGCCTTCCATCTGCAGCCTGATGTCCTCCCCAAGGGTGTTGGCGCCAGTCACACGTCCCATGCTCTTCCTTCCTTCGTACTGGAAGGAGCATCGGCCGATTGGAGCGCGATGCTCCGACCTCATGCAAAGTCGCAGAAACAGTTACAACTGTGACGAAAATTCCTGAAGAAGCGGTGAACCGTCAAGAGGGTTGAAAAGCGTATTCCACAATCAGCGCGCGGCGATGGGGGCGACCTGTTCGCACTTGGCCTTGGTATCGGACGGGCCGCTGCCGCCGAGCATCGTCGCGGCAATAAAGCCACCGACGACGAGCAGGACGAAGCCGACGGTGACGAGGCCGAGGTACTTGTCGATGAAGCGCTTGATCGGCGCACCGAACAGGCGGAACAGCACGCCGACAATCATGAAGCTGATCGAGCGGCTGACCACGCTGGCGAGGATGAACGGCACCAGCGGCATGGCGATGAAGCCAGCGGTGATCGTCAGCAGCTTGAACGGGATGGGCGTGGCGCCCTTGATCATGATGATCTCGACCCCGTATTCGCGCAGGTAGCAGGCCGCCTTGGGGAAGCTTTCGGTGAGGTGCAGCGCGGCCAGCAGCTGGGTGCCGACAGTATCGTACAGGCCATAGCCGATCGCATAGCCGAGCAGGCCGCCCAGCACCGAGGCGATCGTGGCAACCGCGGCGAAGCGCACCGCCTTTTTCGGTTCTGCCAGGCACATCAGGCCGAGCAGGGGGTGCGGCGGGATCGGGAAGAAGCTTGCCTCCATGAACGCGAACAGCGCGAGCCACCATTCGGCATGGGGGTGCGCGGCCTTGGCCATGGTCCAATCGTAGAGGCGGCGAAGCATCGGGATCCCGTTCGTTGTTGCGGATGTGCGGATAGGGGAGGCGGGGGCGTAGTGCCAGAGCTTCTTTGAGTCTGGTTATGTCGAAGATGATAGATAACCTAATTGGCACTTTTTGATTGACTTTCCCGGTCAATTGAGTACATATCAAGAACATCGCAAGGCCGAATCGTTCTGAAAGCGGGAACGGCGGGCGGTGGCGTCAGAAAAGCTCAATTCCGAAAGGGATGGTCCGCATGGCCAAGCCGAAAGTGCAGCCGGGTGCCGATGAGTCATGTGCGGAGGCCGCGTGCGTGGACGTTCCCCATGGGGAACTGGAACCTGCGCAGCCGCCGAAGACGAGGAAGAGCAACAGGCCTTGGCGACCGGTGTTCCTTGCCGTGCTGGCCGAAACATCGAACGTGACGGCGGCGGCGGCGGCGGCGGAAATTCCGGCATCGCGGGCGTACAAGGACAAGCGCGACGATGGCGAGTTTGCCGCGCGGTGGCGCGAGGCGCTGTGCGAGGGCTACGACCTGCTGGAGATCGAGGTGCTGCATCGCCTGCGCTTTGGCGAGCCGAAGGACGGCGCCAAGTTCGACAATGCGACGGCGCTGCGGCTGCTTTCGCAGCACCGCGACACCGTGGCGCGCGAGCGGGCGATCCGCGACAATGCCGACGTGGAAGCGGTGCGCAGATCGCTTCACGCCAAACTGCTGCAGATCCGCGAGGAAGTGTATCGCCAGCGCCAGACGGCCGCCTGCGATGTGAGCGCGCATGGCTGAGCGGGCGCTGCTGGACTGGCTGTCCGAAGCAAGCCCCGAGCGCATTGCCGCTTTCGTCGAAGGACTGGACGAGAAGGAGATTACCGAGTGGCCGTTTGACTGGCGGACCTGGGCGCGGGAAAACCAGCTTGCCCCGCACGACGATTGGCGGGTGTGGCTGGTCATGGCCGGGCGCGGGTTCGGCAAGACGCGACTGGGTGCGGAATGGGTGCGCGGTGTGGCCGAGACCGATCCGGAGGCACGGATTGCGCTGATCGGATCATCGCTCCACGAAGCGCGCAGCGTGATGGTGGAAGGCGAGAGCGGGCTGCTTTCGATCGGGGCACCATGGCGGCGGCCGACCTATGAAAGCTCGGTCCGGCGCCTGACCTGGCCGAACGGGGCGCAGGCCTTCCTCTATTCGGCGGGCGAGCCGGAAGCTTTGCGCGGGCCGCAGCACAGCCATGCCTGGTGCGACGAGATTGCCAAGTGGGACAACATGTCGAACCGGGCGCTTTCGACCTGGGACAACCTGCTGATGGGGCTGCGGCTGGGGAGCGATCCCAGGCTGGTGGCGACGACTACGCCGCGCCCGGTGCCACTGGTGGCGCGGATCGTGGGCCAGCGTGAAGATGTGGTGGTGACGCGCGGGACGACGTTCGACAATGCCGCGAACCTGCCCGAGCGCTTCATCGAGGCGATGCGCAAGACCTTTGGCGGGACCATGCTGGGACGGCAGGAACTGCTGGGCGAAATGATCGAGGATCTGGCCGGCGCGCTGTGGAGCCGCCGCCTGATCGAAGGGGGCCGCGAGGACGTGGCGCCGCCGTGTACGCGGATCGTGATCGGGGTGGACCCTCCGGCCAGCGCGCACGGTGATGCTTGCGGGATCGTGGTCTGCGGCATCGGGGATGACCGGATCGCCCGGGTGCTGGCCGATTGTTCGGTGGAACAGGCCAGTCCCGAGCGCTGGGCCCGCGCCGTCGTCAATGCCGCGCAGGCCTGGTCGGCTGACCGGGTGGTGGCCGAGGCGAACCAGGGGGGCGAAATGGTGAGTGCGGTGCTGCGTGCGGCACAGGCGAACCTGCCCCTGCGCCTTGTCCATGCGAGCCGCGGCAAGGCGGCGCGGGCCGAGCCGGTGGCGGCGCTCTATGAAGCGGGGCGGGTGCGCCATGCCGGGATGTTCGCAAGGCTGGAGGACGAGTTGTGCGGAATGATGCCGGGCGGAGAATATCAGGGGCCGGGGCGATCTCCGGACCGGGCGGATGCCTGTGTCTGGGCGCTGACCGAGCTGATGCTGGGGCAACAGGCGGAGCCGCGCATCTGGTTTGATTGAAGGTTTTGGTGGGGCTGCCTGGTTTGTGCCGCTTGCCCACCCCCGACCCCTCCCGCCTGCGGGAGGGGAGAAGAGAAGTGCGCCCTCCCGCCTGCGGGAGGGGCGGAGAAGTGCGCCTTAAGCGCGGTCGTTCAGTTTCATCATGAAAGGCAGACTATGTCGTTCTTTCAATCGCTTGCTGCTGCCTTCAAGGGCGAGGCGGTGACGCCGCGGGCGCCGCTGGGGCGCAGTTTCGTCTCGCCGTGGATTGCCGCCTCGGACTGGCGCGGGGATGCCGCTCGCGGGCCGATCAACTATCCCGTGGCGATCCGCGAGGCTTACTTGCGCAATCCCGTGGCACAGCGCGCGGTGCGGCTGGTGGCCGAGGGGATCGGCGGGGCGCCGGTCAAGGCTTCGCAGCCCGAACTGCTGGCGCTGATCGGTGAGACCAGTGCGGGCCAGCCGCTGATCGAGACGCTGGCGGCGCATCTCATGCTGCACGGCAATGCCTATGTGCAGGTGCTGCGCGACGCCGACGGGGTGCCGGTGGAACTGTTTGCGCTGCGGCCCGAGCGGGTGACGGTTATTCCCGATGCGGCGGGCTGGCCCGCGGCCTTTGCCTACAAGGTGGGCGAGAAGGCGATGCGCATTGACGCCGCGGACGACTTTGGCCGGCCCAACCTGATCCATGTGAAGCACTTCCACCCCCTCGACGATCACTATGGCGCAGGGTGCCTGGAAGCGGCGGAGGAGGCCGTGGCGATCCACAATGCGGCGGCGGGCTGGAACCGAAGCCTGCTGGAGAACGCGGCGCGGCCTTCGGGGGCGCTGGTCTATGATCCGGGCGAGCCGGGGGCGGCGCTTTCGGCCGACCAGTTCGAGCGGATCAAGGCTGAACTGACGGCGGCCTATTCGGGCATGGGCAATGCCGGGCGGCCGATGTTGCTGGAAGGCGGCCTCAGGTGGCAGGCGCTGGCGCTGACCCCGGCGGACATGGACTTTGCCACGCTGAAGGCAGCGGCGGCGCGCGACATCGCGCTGGCCTTCGGGGTGCCGCCGATGCTGCTGGGGATTCCCGGCGACAATACGTACGCCAACTATCGCGAGGCGAACCGGGCGCTGTGGCGGCTGACGCTGCTGCCGCTGGCGGGGAAGGTGCTTTCCGCGCTGGCCGAGGGCTTGGCGGGATCGTTCAAGGGGGCGGCGTTGAGCGTCGATCTCGATGCGGTGCCGGCACTGGCCGAGGATCGCGAGCGATTGTGGGCGCAGGTTTCGGGCGCGGACTTCCTTTCGGCTGACGAGAAGCGCTCTCTTCTCGGGATCGGTGAGGTGCAGGCATGACGCGCGAGGACATGCTGGCGCGGCTGGTCGCGCAGGCCGAGGACGAGGGCGGCGATCTCGTCACCTTGCGGGCGATCGTGGAGGAGGCTTCGGACCTCGGCGCGGCGCGGGTGCTGAGCCGGATGGGGCTGGCCGACGATCATGCGCTGACCGACATGGCCGAGCTTCGCCAGCTGCTGGGCGCCTGGCGCGATGCCAAGGCGAGCGCGTGGAAGGCCGTGGTGACCTGGGTGGTGCGGGGCCTGTTGGCGCTGCTGCTGCTGGGCATTGCGATGCGCCTTGGCCTGACGGAGCTGGTGCGATGAGCGGCCCGGTGCGGTTTGCCGGCTATGCCGCGATCTTCCGCAAGCGCGACAGCGGCGGGGATACGATCCTGCCGGGCGCATTCAAGGGCAGTCTCGAGCGCAGGCTGGCCGAAGGGCTGAAGCTGCCGCTGCTGTGGCAGCACCGCCCGGACCAGCGCATCGGCTGGATCGAAAGCGCGGGCGAGGACGAGCGGGGTTTGCGTGTCGTGGCGCGGATCGATGCTGCGGATTCGGCAGCGGCGCGGGCGCTCAAGGACGGGGCCGTGGACGGTCTGTCGTTCGGCTACCGCGTGCTCAAGGGCCGGGCGCTGCCGGGCGGGCGCGAGCTGGAGGATCTCGACCTGTTCGAGGTGAGCCTGGTGACCCGGCCGATGCAGCCACTGGCGCGCGTGCATTTCGTCGAGCCGGAAACGGCCTGATTTTTCCGAAACCGAAGTCCCCGATGGGCCGCGCGGTCCCGTGCGACCTGTTTCATGCAGAAAGGACGTTGAGCCACATGGATAATCTGGAGATCGAAACCAAGGCGGATGCCATCGCTGAATCGTTCGACATCGTCGAGCGCCAGGATGCGCATGATGCCGCCATCGCCGCGCTGCGCAGCGAGGTGGAGGAAGTGAAGGGCCGGATCGAGCGGGCGGGCCGCATGGCGGTGCGTCCGATGCTGGCCGGTGGTGCCGAAGGCGGGCAGGAGCAGAAAGGCTTTGTCGACGGCTATATCCGCCATGGCCGCGAGACCGAGCTGAAGGCGCTTTCGGGCACGGTGGCAGCCGATGGCGGCTTTGCCGTACCGCAGCAGATCGACGAGATGATCGCGCGCCGTCTGGTCGAGATCAGCCCGATCCGTTCGGTTGCCAATGTCGTGCGTACCGGCACTTCGGGCTTCCGCCGCCTGATCTCGATCGGCGGCGCGGCTTCGGGCTGGGTCAGCGAGACCGGCGCACGTCCGGAAACGGCAAGCCCGAAGCTGGCCGAAATCCTGCCGCCGACCGGTGAGCTCTATGCCAACCCCTCGGCGACGCAGGCGATGCTCGACGATGCGGCGTTCGATGTGGAGAGCTGGCTCGCGAACGAGATCGCGACCGAATTCGCCCGCGCCGAAGGTGCGGCGTTCATCAACGGCACCGGCACCAACCAGCCCAAGGGCTTCCTTGGTGCGACGATGAGCACGGCGGGCGACAATACGCGCGCGTTCGGTTCGCTGCAGTTCGTGGGTTCGGGCAATGCCTCTGGCTTTGACAGCGCGCCGGATGCCAAGCTGATCGACCTGGTGTTCCAGATGAAGGCACCGCTGCGCCAGGGCGCGGTGTGGGTGATGAACTCGACCACGCTGGCGACGATCCGCAAGCTCAAGACCGCGGACGGCGCATTCCTGTGGCAGCCGGGCCTGGTGCAGGGCCAGCCCGATCGCCTGCTCGGCTATCCGGTGATCGAGGCCGAGGACATGCCGGACGTGGCGGCCAACGCCTTCCCGATCGCGTTCGGCAACTTCAAGGCCGGCTACCTGATCGCGGAGCGTCGCCAGACCACGATCCTGCGCGATCCTTATACCAACAAGCCCTACGTCCAGTTCTATGCCACCCGCCGTGTCGGCGGGCAGGTGATGGACAGCGACGCGATCAAGCTGCTGAGAATCACGGCCTGATCGACGCCTGGCTGATCTTTCCGGAGGCCTGAAATCCTCCGGATGCCTGCGGCGGTTCCTCCCCCTGCCGCCGCAGGCCCCCTTTCCTTCCAAGATGACCGGAGATTGCCATGATGCGGGCAATTGTCGCGCCGCCAGCCGTGGCCTCGGCGGCGCTTAGCGAACTGAAGGCCTGGCTCGGGATTACCCGGACCGCCGACGATGGCGAGCTTGCCGCGCTGATGCGCGCCGCGTTTGACGTGTGCGAAGGCTTTACCGGCACGATGCCGCTGCAATCGGGCTGCGAGGACATGCTGGAAGCCAGCGGCGACTGGCAGGCACTTTCGGCCCGACCGGTCACCGCGATCACCGCGATGGCGGGGCTCAGCACCGCCGGCCTGCGCACGGCGCTGGCTTCGACCGATTACGAGCTGGACATCCGTGCCGATGGCACCGGCCTGGTGCGGTTGCGCCGACCAATCGACCAGACGCGGGTGGTGGTGACCTATGTTGCGGGTCTTGCCGCTGATTGGACAACTCTGCCCGAGGCGATCCGCCATGGCGTGATCCGCCTAGCCGCGCACCAGCACCGCGCGCGTGACGACGAGAAGAAGGCGGCAACGCTGCCGCCGGCGGTGGTCGCGGCGCTGTGGCGGCCGTGGCGGCGGATGCGCCTCGCATGATCGAGGCGCGGGCCGACGGCGCCGGGCTGGTTCGGCGGCTGACCGAGAAGGCCGAGGCGCTGGCCAAGGCGCGGGCGGCAATGCTGGCGAAAGGCAGGAGTGCAGCGCGCTGGCGCATTTCCGGTTTGCTGTGGCCGCTGTTTGGAAAGGAATAGGCGATGGAAATTCCCTTTCGAGCCGCTTTGATCGACTGGCTGGCGAGCGATCCGGCATTGGGCGCGGCGCTCAATGCCGTGGTTGAGGAAGCACCTTCGCGCGTGGCCTTGCCGTGGCTGGCGCTGACGGCGAGCGCGAGCACCAACTGGGGCACCAAGACGCTGGCAGGCCGCGAGATCCGCGTGGCGCTGGAGCTGAACTTCCGCAGCGACGATCCGCTGGGCGGCGCAGCGCTGGTCGCGGCGATCGAGGCTCGGGTCGAGAGCCTGCCCTACGACCAGACTGCGAGTGGTTTCCGCATTGCCAGCATGGCGATGCTGAAAGCGCGGGCCGAGCAGCGCGGCGAAGCGCTGCGAGTGGTCGTGCTGGAATACCGGGCGCGCGTGATGGCGGCCTGACACCTCATTCTGTTTGAAGGAGAACCGACATGGCAGCACAGAAGGGAAGCGCCTTTCTGCTGAAGATCAGCGATGGCGCGGCAACGCCGACCTACAACACCGTGGCGGGCCTGCGCACCACGCAGATGTCGATCAACGGCGAGGCGGTGGTGATTACCTCGAAAGATTCAGGCGGGTGGCGCGAGCTGCTTTCAGGCGCGGGCACGCGTTCGGTGACGGTCAGCGCGGCGGGCATCTTCCTTGGCAGCGCGGCCGAGGGCCAGGTGCGCGGCAATGCGCTTTCCGGGACGATCGCCGACTATGAGCTTTCGTTCGAGGGTGGCGAGAAGATGCGGGGCAAGTTCCTTGTGCAGCGGCTCGATTACTCGGGCGATTTCAACGGCGAGCGCAATTACACGATGACGCTCGAAAGCTCGGGCGTGGTGGCGCAGGTCTGATGGCTGAAGCAGCCAACCCGCACCGGGGTGAAGCGGTGCTTTCGCTTGGCGGTCAGCCGCTGGTGCTGCGCCCGACATTCGGCGCGCTGGTGGCCGCCGAAGAAGAACTGGGATCGCTGTTCGCACTGGTCGAGCGGGCGAGCGCCGGGCAGCTGCGGCTGGCCGAGATGGTCGCACTGTTCTGGCATGCCTTGCGCGATCGCAACGGACTGGAACGCGCCGACTTTGCCGAGGCGGTGGCGCGCGAGGGCTTGGCCGCCTGTACGCCGGTGCTGCGTGCACTGATCGTGCAGGTGCTGAAGGGCGGCGGATGAGCGGCACCTTCGGCAAAGTGGCAGCGCGGTTATCGGGACAGGCCGCGCTGCTGCTTGGCTGGCCGCCGCACCGGTTCTGGGCAGCGACACCCGAGGAGCTGGCCACGATCCTTGCCGCGATGCGGGCGCCCGATGGCGAAGGCGTGGATCGCAGCATGATCGACAGACTGATGGAGCAAGACCGTGACGGATGAACTCGACACGCTGATGATCGACGTGCGCGCCAATACCTCAGGCTTCACAGCGGACGTGGCGCAGATGCGCGGGAGCTTCGATTCGATCCTGGTGGATGGTTTCGGGCGGGCGGGCGACACACTGGAGCGGGGCCTGCTGGGCGCGATCCGGCGCGGCTCGCTGGGCTTCGAGGACCTGCGGCGCGTGGCGCTGAACGTGGTTGGCGACATTGCCGCGCAGGCCGTGCAGGCCGGGATCGGCTCGATTGGCGGCGCGACTGGCGCGCAATCGGGCGGGATCGGCGGGTTGCTGACGGGGCTGGTCTCGTCGATCTTCGGTTTGCCGGGGCGTGCAACCGGCGGGCCGGTGGCTCCAGGCAGGGGCTATCTGGTGGGCGAGCGGGGGCCGGAGCTGTTCGTGCCGACGTCAGCAGGGCGGGTGGAGCCTTCGGTTGGTGGTGGCCGGGGGCGCGACGTCAACGTCTCGATCCGCATTGTCAGCCCGCAAGGCAGCCACCAGCCCGAAAGCTTGCGCCGATCGGGCAAGCAGGTGGCGCAGGCGGTGCGCCGCGCTCTCAACGAATTCTGATCAGGCGGGGAACCGGCGATGAGTTACTGGCTGGCAAAGCGCCGCACGGTGCAGCAGACCGACACGATCCAGCGCTTCGATCCGCGCTTTTGGACGGTGAATTTCCCAAGGCCGGCACTGGCTTCGGTGGTGACGACCGCACCCGATGCATTGCGGGTCGATGCGGTGTTTCGCAAGGCGGACGATCTTGTCGGCCTGATCTGGGAATCCGAGGACAAGTGGGATCACCCGCTGCTGGCCTATGAAACGCGGCGCGATTATTCGCGGCTGACGCTTTCATTTCGGTGGCGCTCTGCGGGTGTCCTGCCGCTGGATGCCGTGAACGGGCCGACGCTGACGATCGAGGGACGCGATGCGGATGGCAATGCGCGGGCGTGGTACGTGCGGCTGTGGAACTATGCCAGCGGAACTCCGACCGACGCGCAGATCACGCTGAAGTTCTCGGAACTTGATGGCGGGTTTCTGCTGCCTGCCGAAGCTGACCCTGTGCATCCAGCGGACATCGACCGGTTGTTCATCTCGCTGGTGGCGCCGGCTTACGCTGCCGGTGATGCGACGCCGTTTGCCACTTCGGCAGCGGGGTGGGCGGAGCTTTCGGGCATTTCCTGCCAGGGACACAAGCCGATGCTGGAACTGGGCGATGTGATGGTCCCGCCGCACGGCCTTGCCATGTGCACCGGCTATGACGATGCCTACAACCTGACGCCGGCGCGACTGCTGCGGCAGATCAGGGGCCTCGGCTATCGCGGGAGCATCAACCATTACATCGGCATGAGCCACTTCTATTCGCTGGTGCCGGATGGCGCTGGCGGGTTCGTGGTCGATCCCTGGCAGCCGGCGATTAATCCGGCGGCGCAGACATGGCACGAGGCGTTCCTTGCCGGGGCGAAGGCGATGGGGCAGACCGTGATTGCCTCGCAATCATACGAGGTGCTGGCGCAGAACTGCCCGGCAGCGTGGCAGCAGAAGGCGTGGGACGGAACCCCGGCGCGGACCGGATGGGTGCCGCCATCGGCGCTGCTTTCGCCTGCGAACGCACAGGCGATGGCTTGGGTGCGCAAGGTGGGCGTGGCGCTGGTTGGCCTGTTGCAGGGCGCAGGCCTTCCGGTGCGGCACCAGGTGGGCGAGCCGTGGTGGTGGGTGACGCAGGACCGGCGCATCTGCATCTATGACGATGCGGCGAAGGCGGCGTTTGGCGGCAGTCCGGTGAACATTCCGGACATGGGCGAGACTCTCAGCGCGGCACAGAAGAGCCTGCTCGATCAGGCAGGGGCCTTGCTGGCGCAATCGACGGCGGATCTCGCCGCTGCGGTGAAGGCGGCTGCGGGTGGCGCGGGGGCGGAGACGCTGCTGCTGGCGTTCCTGCCGACCGTGCTCGATCCTGTGACGCCCGAGGCTTATCGCGCGAACCTGCCGGTTGGCTGGGCTTCGCCTGCTTTCGACGTGCTGCAGCTGGAAGACTACGACTGGGTGACAGCGGGCAAGGATGCGCTGCGGGCCAAGGCGCGCGTGATCGCCGAAGCACGGCTGGGCTATTCGCGATCGCAGCAGCATTATCTGTCCGGGTTCGTCCTGCTGCCTGAGAACGCTGCGAGCGACTGGGCGCGCATTGACGCTGCAGCAAGCGAGGCGGTGGGCCTTGGCGTTGCGGAGACCTTCATCTGGGCGCTGCCGCAGGTTTCACGCGATGGCTTTACCCGGCTTCCCGACATGAGCGGAGACGAGACCATGCAATCCTTCGACGATGTCCTGTTCCCGCTGGCGTTGGGACGCGATGCTTCGGTGACGCCGGAGTTTTCGACCAATGTCACGATCACGGCTTCGGGTTTCGAGCGGCGCAACAGCCTGTGGTCGGACGCGCGGCTGCGCTTCGATGTGGGGCCGGGGGTGCGCTCGGAGGCCGAGCTGGGCGAACTGATTGCGTTCTTCCGGGCGCGGCGCGGGCAGGCGCGAGGGTTCCGCCTGCGCGATCCTTCGGACTTCAGCTCCAATGGTATGACCGGGGTGCCGACGCCGATGGATCAGGTGCTGGGGACGGGTGACGGCGCGACCTCGCGCTTTGCCCTGGTCAAGCACTATGGCGAGGGCGGCGATGCGCAGAAGCGTCGGATCACCCGGCCGCGCGCGGAATCGCTGCGGGTTAGCGTGAACAGTGCGGAAACCGGCGACTTCTCGCTCGATGCCAAAGGCGTGCTGGTCTTTGCGACGGCACCGGCGGCAGGGTCTGTGGTGCGGGCAGGCTTCTATTTCGACGTGCCGGTGCGTTTTGCCGAGGATCGTCTCGACATCTCGGGCGCGGAGTTTGCCGCTGGCGAAGCACCGAGCGTGCCATTGGTCGAACTGCGAGAAGACGCATGAGCCGGACCTGGTTCAGCCAGTCGCTCGAGACCGTGGCGGTGTGGTGGCGGATCGAGCGGCGCGACGGTGTGGCGCAGGGCTTCACCAGCCATGACCGCGACCTGGTATTCGCCGGGCTTCGCCATAGGACGGCGCCGGGCATGGTGCCATCGGCGGTGCGTCGGACAGCCACGCTTGAGACGGACTCGGCGGAAGTTTCGGGCGCGCTGGCCCACGATGCGATCGGCGAGGCGGACCTTGCCGGCGGGCGCTTTGACGGTGCGCGCGTGGCGATGGGGCTGGTCGATTGGGAAAGCCTCGAGTTCGAGACGCTGTTCACCGGGACGATCGGATCGGTCGGCCGCGAGGGGGAGCAGTTCTCGGCCGAGCTGGAATCGCTCAAGCAGGTGCTGGCGCGCGACCTGGTGCCGCGCACGTCGCCCACCTGTCGCGCCGAATTCTGCGGTGATGGCTGCACGCTTTCGTCGGCGCGCTTCACGCATGAGGCCACGTTGACCGAGGTGGGGGCGGGCCGGCAGTGGGTGAGGGTCGGCGGCATTACGCCGGCTGATTTCGCTTTCGGTTGGCTGAGGCCGGTCGACGGTGGCGATGCCGGGGCGGTGCTGCGCGTGCGCGCGGTGGATGATGGCTGGCTCGTACTCGAACGGCCCTTGGCGGACGATGCGGCGGCGGGGCAGCGGGTGCTGCTGCGCGAAGGCTGCGATCACACGATCGCCACCTGTTCGGCGCGGTTCGGCAATGCCGTGAACTTCCAGGGCGAGCCATACCTTCCCGGCAACGACCTGCTTACCCGTTATCCGGCTGCGCAAGGATGAGCGGGGCGCTTGCCGAGGCGGCGCTGGGCCTGTTGGGCGTGCCGTTCCGGCTGCACGGCCGCGATCCGGCCACGGGCCTCGATTGCGTGGGACTGGTGGCCGAAGCACTGCGCCGCGCCGGGCGGCGGCCTGATCCGCCGGAGGGCTATGCCCTGCGTTCTACCAGTGTGGCGCGGTTCCTGCGCTGCGCCGCGGCAAGCGGGCTGACGGAATGTGCGGAAGAGGGCGATATCGTGCTGTGCCGGGTCGGGGCGGTGCAATCGCATCTGGCGGTGCGCGTACCTGGCGGCTTCGTTCATGCCCACGCTTCGTTGGGGCGAGTGACGTTCCTGCCCGGATCGCTTCCATGGCCGGTCAGCCTGCAATGGCGACTGGCAGACGAGAAGGATTGATTGCGATGGCAACCCTGCTTCTTACCGCCGTGGGTACCGCGTTCGGCGGGCCGCTGGGCGGTGCGATCGGCGCGCTGCTGGGACAGCAGATCGACGGCGCGGTATTCGGCAAGCGCAAGGTCGAGGGGTCAAGGCTCAAGGAACTGTCGGTCCAGACTTCCAGTTATGGGTCGGCATTGCCGATGCATTTCGGCCGGATCCGTTCGTCGGGCAGCGTGATCTGGTCGACTGAACTGGTCGAGCACAAGCAGAAGAACGGTGGCGGGAAAGGGCAGCCCTCTGTCACCAGCTATACCTACACCGCGTCCTTTGCAGTCGCCGTATCGAGCAGGCCCATCGCGGGGATCGGCCGCATCTGGGCTGACGGCAACCTGTTGCGCGGTGCAGCCGGCGATCTGAAAGTGGGCGGAAGCGTCCGCGTGCATCAGGGCTATGCCGACCAGGCTCCTGACCCGTTGCTCGTGCAGGCCGAAGGGGAAGCGCTAAATCCTGCTTATCGCAGCATTGCGTACGTCGTGTTCGAGGATCTCGAACTGGCGGATTTCGGCAATCGTCTACCTTCCCTGACCTTCGAAATTCTGGCCGATGAAGGCGCGGTCAGTGCGGCCGAGGTCGTGCAGTTCCTGCTGCCGACGGCCGACGCCTCGGGCCTCGGTTCGCTCACGCTGGCGGGATATTCGGTCGAGCAGGGCGGCGTGGCTGATGCGGTGGCCACGCTGGCCGAACTGTCGCCGATTGCCTGCACTGTGGCCGACGAGAAGTTGCGCTTCCGGCTTGGCGACGACGGCCAGGACAATTCCCTTTGTTTGCCGCAGCCATGCGCCGGAGGCGAATCCGCCGAGGATGCGCGTGCCAGCGGCTGGTCGCGTCGGCGCGATGCCCTTCCGGTTTCACAGCAATGTGCGGTCCGCTACTACGATATCGGGCGGGACTACCAGCCCGGTCTGCAACGCAGCATTGGCCGCAGTGCCCCCGGAGACGTGGCTACCATCGAACTCCCGGCGGCAATGACGGCTGCCGAAGCGAGCGTCATCGCGGATCGTGCAGCGCGCCGACGGACGATTGCGCGCGACACGCTTCGTTACCGCATAACCGAGATCGATCATGCCTTTGCTCCCGGTGCCGTGGTGACAACTCCCGTCACCGAAGGCCGGTGGCGGGTGGAGCAATGGGAATGGCAGGCAGACGGGGTCATGCTGGATCTGGTGGCGGTGCCTCCATCTGCTCCTGTGGATACCGCGATCAGCGATCCGGGCAGGGCCAACCAAGCTCTTGATCTGCAACCGGGGCCTACGTCGCTCGCAGCTTTTGAATTGCCTTGGGACGGCGTGGGCGATCCGACCACGGTCAAGCTTCGGGTGGCTGCTTCATCGCCGAGCGCCGGGTGGACTGGTGCCGCCTTGTTCGTCCAGATGAGCGACGGGCAGCTAGCGGCAATTGGATCGACAGGTCGGCGCCGTGCGGTCTTGGGGCGAAGCCTTACGCAATTGCCCAAGGGGACGCCGCTGATCTTCGATGCGAGTGCTACGGTCGATGTGGCACTTGTGCCGCAGGATGCAGCGTTAGCTAACGCAACCTGGGCCCAATTGATGCAGGGCAGCAATCTTGCATACCTTGGATCCGAGCTCATCCAGTTTTCGCGCGCAGAAAGGCTTTCCAGCGGGACCTGGCGGCTCAGCGGTCTGCTTCGCGGGCGTGGGGGGACCGAGGCGGCCATCGCCAGCCATGCCATCGGCGAACACTTCGTGCTGATCGATGATGCTCTGACAAAAATCGATCCAGCGGACGTTGCCGAAGGTCTCGAAATCGCGGCGCTCGGGCGTGGTGACCCGGAAGTCGTCACCACCGAGGTGATCAACCGTGGCATCGGCTTGCGACCATTGGCCCCTGTGCATGGGCGGGCCAGACGCCTTGCCGATGGAGGGATGCAACTGGACTGGATCAGGCGCGCCCGCGGCGGCTGGGCATGGCTGGATGAGCTCGACCTCCCGCTGAACGAGCCCCAGGAACTCTGGCAGATCACTTATGGCACTGCGGAGGCAGTGAACCTTGCCTGGAACACGGCTGAGCCGCACCTGCAGCTGACTGCCGCGCAGGTTTCAGGCTTGGGCATCGCGACGGAGGCGCACCGCTTCAGCATACGGCAGGTGGGCAGGACCTCGCTGTCGCTGCCGCTGATCATCGCAGTACCAGCATGACCCGATTGCACAGAAAGGCAGGCACATGACGGACCCTATCAGCTATTCGAACGCCACCGCGCGGCTGGGACTCCCCCTGCTCTTTGCCGGGCAGGCGCAGAAGGAAACCACGGTGAACGAGGCACTTGCCTTGCTGGATCTTTGCGTGGCCGGATCTGTTCAGGGCGTTTTGAGCGATCCTCCGACCGCGCCGGCGGCCGGGCAAGCATGGATCGTGGGAACCAGCCCGACGGGAGCATTCACCGGCCACGCAAACGCAATTGCCGGCTGGACGGAAGGGGGGTGGCGCTTCGTCCAGCCAAGCATCGGCATGCGCAGCTATGACGTCCAGAAAGGCGCGTTCCGCCTGTTTGACGGGGGCTGGACCCTTGCTGTGGCCCCGGACAGCCCGCAGGGTGGCGCGATTGTCGATGCCGAAGCGCGGGCGGCAATCGCAGCGCTGATCGAACTGCTGAAAGTAACCGGCACAATTTCAGACAACTGAGTGGAACCAATTCCCTTTAGCGGCATTTCAACCGGACATGAGGGCGCAATCACCGAGAATTTGCACTGCACAATGGAGTCAATCCGTTGTTTTCATGCAACACTCGGTGTGTTTGTCCGCTTGCATGACCACTTTGGAACCGGTAGACAACCTGCACGACGTGGCATGATGTCGCTAAAAGGGGAAACGATAATGCGGAAACTGGTCCTGGGCCTTGCCCTGGCGTCGAGTGCCTTGGCATCTCCTGCGTTTGCACGAGATGATTCTTGGTACGTCGAGGCCGATGCCGGCGCAATGAAGGTTGAAGATTCGGAAGCTCTGAACGGCCAAGTCGTTCTCAGCAACCATGATGGCTACGACTTCGGCGGCATCGTCGGTTATGACTTCGGCGGTTTCCGCCTTGAAAGCGAAGTCAGCTACCGTCGTGCTTACAACGACTCGGTCGATTTCGGCGGACAGACCTTTACCAACCCTCAGGGCCATGCGGATGCGTTGAGCTTCATGGTCAACGGCCTGCTCGATTTCGGTCCTGACGACGGTCTGCAGGGCTTCGTTGGTGGTGGTGTTGGCGTCGCTCGCGCCAAGTACTTCATCAACGCTGGCGGCACTGGCGGCAACGGTCCGGCTGTGGCGATCAACGATTCCGACACCGGCTTCGCATGGCAGGCTCTGGCTGGCATTCGTGCACCGATCAGCGATCACGTCGATGTTGGTCTGAAGTATCGCTTCTTCAACGCCGACAAGGTCGATCTGGTTGCTGCTGACGGCACCGCGGCTCGCACGCGCTTCCGTTCGCACTCGATCCTCGGTACGCTGAGCTACAACTTCGGTGGTGCTGCTCCGGTGGAAGAAGCGGCTCCCCCGCCGCCCCCGCCGCCCCCGCCGCCCCCGCCGCCCCCGCCGCCGCCGGCTCCGGTCTGCAACAAGGGTCCGTACATCGTGTTCTTCGACTGGGATAAGTCGGACATCACGCCTGAGGCAGCAACGATCCTCGACAACGCGGTTACCGCATACGGCAACTGCGCAAGCGTTCCGATCATGCTGGCCGGTTATGCCGACCGTTCGGGCACCGTGAAGTACAATCAGGCCCTTTCGGAGCGCCGCAACGTGTCGGTCCGTTCGTACCTGACCTCGCACGGCATTCCGGATGGTTCGATCACCAGCCAGGCCTTCGGTGAAAGCAACAACCGCGTGCCGACCGCCGACGGCGTTCGCGAACTTCAGAACCGTCGCGTGGAAATCACGTACGGTCCGGGTTCGGGCATGTAAGGTTCGGCTTTGCCGAAAAAAGAACGAGGGGTCGGAGAAATCCGGCCCCTTTTTCGTTATGATCCTAAACAGATCGGAGACCGTTACGATGCGTTCCAAGGCCGCAATCCTGCCTCTCGCTTGCTCGCTTCTGCTGGGCGCGTGTGCAACGACGGATGAGATGGACAAGACTTCGACGCTGGCACGGGCCACGCTTGCTGACGCGGCGGGTGCTTCGGTCGGCACTGTCAGGATCGAGCAATCGGGGACCGCGCTCTCGCTGGTCGCCGATGTGCGGAGCATGTCGGCTGGCCAGCATGGCATTCATATGCACACAACCGGAAAGTGCGAGGCTCCCGGCTTCACGTCAGCTGGTGGTCATTTGAATCCGACCGCTCATCAACATGGTACGATGAACCCGGCGGGCCCGCATCTCGGGGATCTTCCGAACATCACCGTCGCGGCTGACGGAACCGGGACACTCCGCGCGCCGCTCAGCGGTACAGCCGCCACAGTGCTCGCCAGCCTTTTCGATGCCGACGGCACCGCCATTGTCGTCCACGCCGGGCCGGACGATTACAAGACCGACCCCAGCGGCAACAGCGGCGGCCGCGTTGCCTGCGGCGTGCTTACCCAGGGCTAATCAGGCCAGGGTTTCCCCGGCAGCGCGCGCCCGCTGCTCCAGGCTGGCCAGCGCGCCGGGGACGCTGCGAATTGCCACGAAGAGAAGAACCAGCCCAATCGGCGCTGACACCAGCGTGGACAGCACCCCAAGCGACAGATCATCGCCGTTGGTCGCGGACACATAGCCTGCCATGAACGGCCCGAGCGCCAGGCCGACAAGCGTGGTCGCAAGGAAGAAGGTTGCCGTGGCAGTACCCCGCATGCGGGGCAGGACCAGCGACTGACTGGTCGCTGCGGCACCGCCAAGGGCGCTGCTCGACATCGTTTGTGCCACGAACAGCATGGCTACGAAAGTTGTGAAGCTTTCGGTTCGGAAGGCGATGATCATGGGAATGATCGGCGCGATCAGCCCGAACAAGGTCACCATGATACGGCCGGCGGAGTGGCGCTTGTACAGATGGTCGGCAATGCGGCCGCCGATGATCACACCGAGGAATCCGGCCAAGGCACCGGGCGCGCCGATGAACCACCCAAGATCACCCTTGGCGATGGCGAACACGCGCTCGGCGTAAGGGGCGGCCCAATAGGATGTGGCGTACGAAGTGAATGCCACCATGCCGTATCCCAGCGTCGTGCACAGGAATGCGGGCGTGCCCCAGATCAGGCGGAAGGTCGGCAGGTCACGCGCCCGCAGGGCACTTGCCCAACTGTAGATCGCGTAGAGGCCGACCCCGACGAAGATCCATTGCTGCCGGGTCGACCGTCCCAGCAGCGAGGTCAGAGCGTAGACGCCACCGGCAATGCACACGGCTACGGCAAGATTGGCGATCAGGGCCAAGGGGCCGCGCCGCGCCGCACCGATCAGCGTCAGCGGCGGGATCACCGTCACGAGCTCGGCGAAGAACCCCTTGAAAGGGCGCTCCACGCTCGGCGTTGGCAGTCCGTCGATTGCGCCGCGAATTGGCTCGCGCAGGGTGGCTACCAGCAGAGCCAGAAGCACCCCGGGCAAGCCGACCGCCATGAACGCCGCCTGCCAGCCGACGAGGCCGAAGGGACCGCCTGCGGGATACGCGGCGTTCCATTTCTCGACGATAAGGCCGCCCACCAGCAGCGACAGCCCGCCCCCCAGGAACAGGCCTGAGGAGTAGATCGACAAGGCGGTGGCGCGCAGCCGTTGCGGAAAGTAGTCCGAAATGAGCGAATAGGCAGCAGGGCTCGCCGTCGCCTCTCCGACACCGACCCCGATGCGCGCGGCGGTAAGCTGCCCCCCGGTCCGCGACAGGCCCGAGACCGCCGTCATTACCGACCACAAGGCCAGCCCGGCACTCATCAGCCGGACGCGGTGCCAGCTGTCGGCGAGACGACCCAGAGGAATCCCGAACAGGGAATAGAACACCGCAAAGGCAGTTCCATACAGGAAGCCGAGGTCCGCGTCGGTAAGCGACAGGTCCTTCTTGATATCGTTGGCCAGGATCGAAAGGATCTGCCGGTCAACGAAGTTGAGAACGTAGACCAGCACCAGAATGCTCAGGACGTACCAGCTATACGCAGTCGCTTCCTGCTCCTGAGGGTGCGTCTGGTCCGTGCTAGTCGCTATACCGGGTTCCGTCATTCAGGCCTGCCTCTTCAAACCCTGCGCGTCGCAGGCGACAGCTGTCGCATACGCCACAGGCTTTCCCATCGGTCAGGGGATCGTAGCAGGACCAGCTCTGGCCGGCGTCGAGCCCCAGTCGCGCTGCTTCCTGCGCGATCTGTGATTTCTTGAGGTGCTGGAGCGGGGCATGGACGGTGACCGTACCGCCCTCGCTGCCGATCTTGGTAGCGATCCGCGCCAGGCCTTCGAAGCCTTGCACGAACTCGGGCCGGCAATCGGGGTAGCCGGAATAGTCCAGGGCGTTCACGCCGATGAAGAGGTCCTTCGAGCCAGCAGCCTCAGCCCAGGCCAGCGCGAGCGACAGGAACACGAGATTGCGGGCAGGGACATAGGTAACCGGGATATCGTCGCCCACGCCGTCTTTGGGGACGTCGATATCCGCAGTCAGCGCAGAGCCGCCGAACTGGCGCAGGTCCAGCGGCAGGATTACGTGGCGTTCCACGCCAACGCGCTCCGCGATCACGCGCGCTGCGTCGAGTTCGATGCGGTGGCGTTGGTTGTAGTCGATCGTCAGTGCAAGGACGCGGAAACCCTGCTCCTTGGCCAGGCCTGCGCAAACCATCGAATCGAGTCCGCCCGAAAGGAGAACGACTGCGAGTGGGGCTTGGGCGACTTCAGGGCTTTGCAACATTGCCAATGGGCTAGCCGTGCCGTCGGCCCGATGCAATGGTCTCGCGCGTAACTTTATGCTTCCTGCCTCAACGCGAGCACGGACCGAGCCGCCGCGCCTCGGCGACGAAGTTGAATGGCAGGCCGTTGTCGATGCCTTGCGTTTCCAACTGCGCAAGGCGTGGGTTCTCGAAGCGGACCCGGGTGTGGCCATAGCCACCGGCCGGACAGGTGTACTGCACTGTCACCATATTGGGCGCATCGTCGATGACAAACCGCCGGCAGGCCTCGCCACGGTGGCGCACCTGGATAAGCTTGCGGCCATTGTTCACGCAGAGCTGAACGGTATCCGCGTCGTCGCGGGCACGCACTTCCCACAGCCCCGGCTCCAGCCTGTCAAGCATGGCAAGAGCAGGCCCTTGCGCAACGCCGGAAGTCGCGGCGAAGGCTGCAACCGCAATCGCTGACAGGACTGTGGGGCGACCGAGGCCGCGCAGCGGGATCAGACGTGATGACATGAAGCTCTACTCGCACCCATGAGCGCGGGCGTCTGTGCCGTTGCTCACTCGATGCTGGATCATATCACGGCGTTTCGCGCGGCGGAACGGTCTGCGTGCGCGGCCAATTGTGAAAAGTGCTGTCACATTTCGGGCCAGGACCGAAAAGTCAGTCGAGGTCGATCGCAAATTCGCGCGAACAGAAGGCGCAGTCAACCACGATCAGCCCGTCGTCATTCTCCATTTCCGCGCGCTCGGAAGCGGCAAAACGAGAAAGAATGTCGCGATAGTGTTCGATCGTGCAACGGCATCCGCGGGTGAGAGCCGTCCCGGTCTCGGCGCGGATTTCTGGCTCCTCGTGGAACAGGCGCCACACCATGCTTTCCAGATCGAGCGCCGGATCGACAAGTTCTGCCTCGCTGATCGAGCCACCAAGGACAGAGACATGCTCCCATTCGGGATGGTCCAGCTGCACGTGCAGCCGCTCGCGGCCCTCCTCGCCCTCGGGCAGGTGCTGCAGGAGCAGTCCACCGGCGACACAGGCGCCGGGCGTATTGCTGACGCCGATGCGGATCAGCGTGGGTATCTGTTCGGACTGGAAGAAATAGCTCTGGCACGCTTCGGCCAGCGAATTGCCCTCAAGCGGCACGACGCCCTGATAGCGTTGGCCGGTGGCGGCAAGATCAAACGTGATCGCCAGATAGCCTTCGCCGAACAGGGAGAACAGCGAGGGCACCGGGCCCAGTTCGTCAAGCCGCGCGCGGTCATGCCGGACGTAGCCGCGAAGCTCGCCGTTGCGATAGTCGCAGACCAGCAGGTCGACGATGCCGTCCTGGGTCTGCGCCTGCAGCGTCAACTGGCTGTCCTCACCCTTGAGCAGCGATCCCAGCAGGGCAGTGATCGTCAGCGCTTCGGCCAGGAGGTGGCGGATCGGCGCGGGATAGGCGTGGGCCGAAAGGATCGTGTCTAGAACCGGGCCCAGCCGCACTGCCCGGCCGCGCGCATTCTTGTGCGGCAGGGTGAAGTGCATCACCGTATCGAAACCGGTGGACGGCTGGACCTGTTCACTCACTTTACGTCACATCCTTCAAATCTGGCCGAACACCCAGCGCAGGACAGACTTCTGCGCGTGAATGCGGTTCTCGGCCTCATCCCACACGACCGAGCGGGGACCGTCGATCACCGAGTCCGTGACCTCCTCGTTGCGATGGGCAGGCAGGCAATGCAGGAACAGGGCGTCGGCCTTGGCGTGCGCCATCAGTGCATCGTTGACCTGATACGGCTCCATCGCGGCCAGCTTGGCTTCAGCATGGGCTTGGCCCATCGAGATCCAGGTGTCGGTTACGACCACGTCGGCCCCGCGCACGGCCTCGATCGGATCGCGGACCACACGGATGCCGCCGCCGCTCAGCGTTGCCGCCTCGATCATCGCAGCGTCGGATTCGTACCCTTCCGGAACGCCGATGCGAACGTTGAACTTCATCAGCCCCGCCGCCTCAACGATCGAGTTCAGCACGTTGTTGCCATCGCCCAACCAGGCGACTTCAAGACCGGGCAGGGCCTTGCCGTGCTCGATCACGGTCAGCAGGTCCGCCATGATCTGGCAAGGGTGGGACAGGTCGGTGAGGCCATTGATCACCGGAACGCTGGCATAGCGGGCCAGTTCCTCGACCTTGGCATGATCGTCGGTGCGCAGCATGATCGCATCGGCCATGCGGCTGAGGACGCGTGCGGTGTCGGCGATAGTCTCGCCCCGGCCGAGCTGCGTCGTCCCGGCATCGAGGATAAGAGCCGAGCCGCCAAGCTGCCGCATGGCAATGTCGAAAGACACGCGGGTGCGGGTCGAGTTCTTCTCGAACACCATGGCCAAGACGCGGCCGGCCAGTGGCGCATCTGCGTCCGGCTGGCCCTTGGGAAGGGCGGCGCGCGCCGCCTTCCGGTCAATCGCGTCATTCAGCATGGCGGCGATGGAATCGCCGCCCGCATCGGTGAGGTTGAGAAAATGCCTGGTCATGTAACCGGTGCCTCCAGCGCATAGCTTGCCGCAGCGGCAGAAAGCCGCTCCATGAACTCGTCGATGTGGCTGTCGTCGATCACCAGCGGCGGGATCACGCGGACAGTGTTGTCACCCGCCGAAACGGTCAGCAACTGGTGGTTATCACGCATGTGGGCCACGAACGGACGCGGCTCGACCTTCATCATGAGGCCGAGCATCAGGCCACGCCCGCGCACGCCGATGAACAGGTCCGGGTAGTTGCCGATGAACTGTTCAATGCGCCCGCGCAGCCGCTCACCCTTGGCGCGCACGTCGCTCAGGAACTCCTCGTTGGCAACAACGTCGAGCACCGCTTCGCCCGCTGCCATGGCCAGCGGGTTGCCGCCATAAGTGCTGCCGTGCGTGCCGGCGACCATGCCGCGCGCCGCCTTTTCGGTGGCAAGGCAAGCGCCCATCGGGAAGCCGCCGCCGATGCCCTTGGCCGTCGCCATCACGTCGGGCGTGATGCCATACTGTTCGTAGGCATAGAGCGTGCCGGTGCGGGCAACACCGCATTGCACTTCGTCGAAGATCAGCACGAGGTCATGCTCGTCGCACAGCGCGCGCAGGCCCTTCAGGAACTCGTCCGATGCGTCGCGGATGCCGCCTTCGCCCTGGATTGGCTCGACCAGGAAACCGGCGGTATTTGGTCCCATTGCCGCCTTGGCGCCTTCAAGGTCATCGAAATCGACGTACTTGAAGCCTTCGAGCAGGGGCAGGAAGCCCTTGTGCATCTTCTCCTGATTGGAGGCGCTGATCGTGGCCATGGTCCGGCCGTGGAAGGCGTTCTTGAAGGTGATCAGCTCGTACTTGTGGTCATTGCCCACCGCCGAGTGATAGGCGCGCGCGGTCTTTATCGCACACTCTACCGCTTCGGCGCCCGAGTTCGTGAAGAACACGGTATCGGCAAAGGTCAGGTCAACCAGACGCTGCGCCAGATGCTCGCCCTGCGGACTGCCGTAGAGGTTCGACACGTGCATCAGCGTTGCGGCCTGTTTCTGGATCGCGCCGATCAGGTGCTCGTGCGAATGACCGAGCAGGTTCACCGCAATGCCGCTGGCGAAATCGAGGTAGCGGGTGCCGTCCTCGGAAATCAGGTGGCAATGCTCGCCTCGCACCGGACGCACGCCGCACCGGGGGTACACGGGCATCAGCGGGGTGATCGACATAGAGCTCTCCTGTTCAGTCACGAATGTTTCCGGATGGCGCAACAATACTGCGCAAGCCAGATAGAAAAAGGGGAATCGACAAACGACAAATGGCGGCCCTTCAGGACCGCCATCTGTGCGCGTATGTGTTGCAGGCCGCCGGTCAGACTACCGGAAGCGATGCAATCGGGATCAACCCTGAATCGGCACCAGGTTGACCGCCGAGTGCTTGCCTCGTCGATCGACCTCGAGGTCGAATTCCAGCTTGTCGCCTTCGTTCAGCTCGCGCAGGCCCGAGCGTTCGACAGCACTGATGTGCACGAACGCGTCCGGCTGGCCGTCATCACGCGTGATGAAGCCGAAGCCCTTCATCGCGTTGAAGAACTTGACCGTGCCGGTCGCCTTTTCGCCAGTCAGCTCACGCTGCGGGGCAGCGGGCTTCGAAGCGACGGGGATGACATCGCCGACGACTTGAAGGTCTGCAGCCGAAATCTTGCCGCCACGATCGACGAGGTTGAATTCCAGCGTCTGGCCTTCAGCCAGGCCTTCGAGGCCGGCACGCTCGACCGCGCTGATGTGGACGAATACGTCCTCACCACCGTCTTCGCGCGAGATGAAGCCGAAGCCCTTCTGGCCGTTGAAGAATTTGACGACGCCCTTGCCGGTGCCGACAACCTGGGCAGGCATGCCGCCGCCGCGCGGGCCGCCGAAGCCGCCACCGCCGCCGCCACGCGGGCCGCCGCCGAAGCCGCCACGATCGCCACCGCCAAAGCCGCCGCGATCTCCACCACCGAAGCCGCCACGATCGCCGCCGCCAAAGCCGCCACGTCCGCCACCGCCACCGAAGCGATCGCCACCACCGAAGCCGCCGCGGTCACCATAACCGCCGCCGCCAAAGCCGCCACCGCCGCCGTAGGGATCAAAACCGCCTTCGTCGCCGAATCCGTCGCGCTTGTCTCTGCCGCGACCGCGCCGCCCTCTGTCAAAACCCATAGAAATCAATAGACCTTCAATCCGCCCCAACCTTCACGGCACCGCAGGCCGGACGCGGGAACCGGCGGCGCGACGAGGGAATCAGTGCCGGACTCAAGAGGCCGGACCTTACCTTTGCGGCCAAGACTATAGAGCAAAAACACAGGACCGCTAACGGAATCGACAAGTCAGCCACAATTCGCCTCGAAAACTGTGGCATTTGTGCCGATCCGCCAGATCAAGCGTGCGCTACTTGCCGCCGGGCGATGCTTTGGGCAGAAGCGGAGCACACAGATTGTCAGGACACCACGATGTTTCGCAAGATCGACGACAAGACTTATGCCAGCCCCCAGATCGGCCTCGCCGAAGTGGCCTATGCCAAGGCGCTGGGCATCGGCATGATCATCAACAATCGTCCTGAAGGCGAATCCGACGATCAGACGCCCGGTGCTGACATCGAAGCGGCCGCACGGGATGCCGGAATCGCCTACGTGGCGATTCCGGTCAGCCACGCTGGCTTCTCGATGCCGCAGGTCGAGGCGATGCAGGCAGCCTTGGCGCAGGCAGGCGACGCCCCGGTACTGGCCTACTGCCGCTCCGGCACCCGTTCGACCCTGCTCTGGGCGCTGGCGCAGGCCCGCTCGGGCCTTGATCCGGACGAGATTGCCGCGAGGGCGGCTGGCGCCGGATATGACATTTCGCCGATCCGGGCGACGGTCGACATGCTCGCCGGGCAGGCGGGATAACTTGCTCCGGGCGGCGGCGTGAACACCCTGATCGAGACCGCGCTGGGCAATCCGGTCGTGGCCAAGGGATTGCAATTGCTGGGATCGCTTCTGGCGATCCTCGTGCTGGCATGGCTGGCGAGACGCATGCAACTGGGCGGCGATCCCCGCATTCATTGCGCGGACGAGGCGCGCGCTCTGGCCGAGGATGCGATCTGCGGCTTCGATGCGCAAGACGTGGTGGTCGACCGCGCCGGCATTGGAGCGCTTGCCCGCGACACGCTCGGCCGGGTACTGCTGATCCGCCAGCACGGCAGCCATTTCGCTACCCGACAGTTGACCAGCCACGCCGGAGTCCGGCTCGACGGACGCTTTCTCACCATCGCCACCGATGACCGACGTTTCGGCACGGTCACTCTTGACCTTGGCGATCAGGCGCAAGTCTGGGCTGCCAGCCTCCGTCGTCTCGGAGCGACCGCATGAAGCCGATTGACGTTGTCACTTATGCGGTGCCGTTCTTCGTCATCATGGTCCTGGCCGAGATGATCTGGGCCGCACGCCGCGCGCCCGAGAAATATGAACCGCGCGATACCTTGACCAGCCTTGCGCTGGGCCTCGGCAGCACCGTTGCGGGAGCCCTGACGGCTGGCGTCGTCTTTGCTGCGGCGATGTGGCTCTACGACCACCGCGTGGCCACGGTGCCGTTCGCGTGGTGGGCGTGGATCGCCTGCTTCGTGCTCGACGATTTCAACTACTACTGGGCCCATCGCACCGGCCACCGCGTGCGCTGGTTCTGGGCGAGCCACGTCAACCATCACTCGAGCCAGCACTACAACCTGTCGACTGCGCTGCGGCAGACCTGGACCGGGTTCTTCGCCCTCTCCTTCGTGTTCCGCATCTGGCCGGCGTTCCTCGGTTTCCATCCGGCGATGCTCGTCACCGTCGGCGGCGCCAACCTGATCTATCAGTTCTGGATTCATACGGAGGCGGTTCGTCGCATGCCGCGCTGGTTCGAGGCGGTATTCAACACGCCATCGCACCACCGCGTCCACCACGCCACCAATCCGTTATACCTCGATCGCAACTATGCCGGGGCGCTGATCGTGTGGGACCGCCTGTTTGGCACGTTCCAGCAGGAGCGCGATGATCTTGCGATCCGGTATGGCATCGTCAAGCAGTTGGGCAGCTTCCACCTGCTGCACGCCGCGTTCCATGAGTGGCGCGGGATGCTGGGGGACTTCTGGCGCGCGCCCTTCCGGCACAAGCTGTCGTACCTGGTGCGCGAGCCGGGCTGGAGCCATGATGGCAGCCGCGAAGGCTCGGACGCTATCCGCGCCCGCTGGCTTGAGCGCAACAGCGCCGACTAGCGCTTCTTTACGGCGTTCAGCTTCTCGGCTTGGGCAATTGCTGCCTTGGCGATCGGCTCCATCACCGCATAGCCCTTGGCGTTGGGATGGATCCCGTCCGGTGCAAGTTCGGGATTGATCCCGCCCTCGGCATTGACTAGCGCTGAGTGATAATCCGCGAAGACCGCGCCGCGGGCCCTGGCATAGTCCTTCAGCCAGGTATTCAGCGCAACGACCTGCCTTGCCGGGGACAGCGCCGGTTTCCACGGGAACTTCGCCGCCGGCAGGATGCTGCCGATCACCACGGCGATGCCGTTGGCCTTGGCGAGATCGACCATCGCCGCCACGTGGTTCGTGTACATTTCGGGGCTGTTCGGACCAGTGTTCCCGGCAAGGTCATTGGTACCGATCATGATGTGCACGACCTTGGGCCGTAGGCGCACCACGTCCTGATAGAACCGCACGAGGATCTGCGGGCTGGTCTGCCCGCTGATCCCGCGCCCGACGGCCCCTGCCACGAACAGCGACGGTGCCAGGCCAACCCAGTTCTCGGTGATCGAATCACCGATGAACACCACGCGCGGTGCCTGAGCCAGCTGCTTGTCGGCCTCGGCATAGCGGCATTGCCAGGCCCAGTCGTACTGTCGCACATAGGGGTGGCCGAAGAACAGGCCGCGCGTGTCGGTCGGGCAGGGCTTTTCGATCATGCCGTCCCCCGGCGGCGTCACCACCGGCGGCGAAGCGGCAGGGCGGTTCTGCGCCCATGCCGGAGAAGCCGCCAGAGCCAGAACCGCTGCCAGAACCAGCTGCATCAGATGATCCCCACGGCCTTTCCGGCGCGTTCGAACATGCCGATGATCGTCTGCACCTGATCTGCCGAATGCTCGGCACACAGCGAGCAGCGCAGCAGCGTCATCCCTGCAGGCGTTGCCGGCGGACGGGCCAGGTTCACGTATAGACCTTCGTGCAGGAGCGCTTCCCACATCGCTGCGCCACGTTCCAGATCGGGCATGATCACCGCGATGATCGCGCTTTGCGCTTCGCTGGTGCCCAGCTGGAAGCCCTTGTCACGCAGGCCCTTGTGCAGGGTCTTGGAATTTTCCCACAGGTGCGCGCGCTTGTTTCCGGCGTGCATCAGCTTGCGGATCGATGTCGCCGCGGTGTGCACCACGCTGGGCGGCAGCGAGGCGGTGAACACGTAGGGACGGCACACCAGACGCATGATCTCGAACTTGGGATGGTTCGAAACGCAGAAGCCGCCGACCGTGCCGACCGATTTCGAGAAAGTGCCGATCACGAAGTCGACATCGTCAAGGCAGCCCTGGTCCTCGGCCACGCCGCGCCCGTTGGGGCCGATGAAGCCCATCGAGTGCGCCTCGTCCACCAGCACCATCGCGCCATGCGCCTTGGCGACGCGGATCATCTCCTTGAGCGGCGCAATGTCGCCCAGCATGGAATAGACACCTTCGAGCACCACCAGTTTGCCTGCGCCTTCCGGCACGCGCTTCAGGCGCTTTTCCATGGCCTCGATGTCGTTGTGCTTGAACGGCACGACTTCGGCATCGCCCATCTTGCAGCCGTCCCAGATGGAAGCGTGGCTGTCGATGTCGAGGATGATGTAGTCACCCTTGCCGGCGATCGTGCTGATGATGCCGAGGTTGGCCTGGTAACCGGTGGAGAACACCATGGCATGATCCATGCCATAGAACTCCTTGAGCGCTTCTTCGCAGGCCTTGTGCCCGGCATATGTGCCGTTGAGCACGCGGCTACCGGTGGTGCCCGAACCGAAATCATCAAGGGCCTGCTTGCCCGCCGCGATCACGTCGGGGTCGAAGGTCATGCCCATGTAGTTGTAGGTGCCGAGCAGGATCGTCTCGCGCCCGTTGCACACCGCAACGGTCGGGCTGATCACCCGCTCCATCACCAGGTTGAACGGGTCTTCCACACCGCCCGCCAGCAGCGCGCGGCGTTGTTCGATCAGCGGGTCGAACTTCGAAAACAGGTCGGTCATCTTCGATCTCATCCTGAAATCCGCACTGCACCCGCTCAGGACGTGCGGCTGTGCGCGGACGTTGGCCTCAGCCCTGGAGCTTCGTCACCGCATCGATCAACTGGCCGTAAGTCTCGATCTCGGCCTGCTGGTTCATGCTGATGATGATGTCGAAGTCGTCCTCGATGGCCGCGACGAAGTCCATCACCGTCAGGCTGTCCCACTCAAGATCGCCGGCAAAAGTGGTCGCTTCGGTAATTGCGATGCCCTTCTTGTTGAAGGGTTCGATCAGTTCGGCGATCTTTTCGGCGGTTGCGGCGCGATCCATCAATTCTTCTCCAAGGAGCAGGAGAGGCCCCCTGCCAGACGATTAAGGCCGAAAAGCGGCCAATGCCCCCGCTTGTCAAGCACGCTGCCTCTGTGTCATCCCCGGAAATACGGATAACCGCACAGAACGGCGCCCAGAACGGCGCCAAGAGCGGCGAGGGGGGAATGATGGCACAAGTCGATGAACAGGCCGAACAACCGCTGGCCGCCCCATCGATGCCGTCACCCTCGGGATACTCAAATCACGCCATTCACTTGGTGCGCACCTCGCAGCAGATCAATCTGACGCTGAGCCAGATGGCCGATGCCAAGGCCTCGATCCTGATGGGCGCGACGTTCCTCGTATTCACCATCGCAGTGGGGCAGGCGAAGAGCGGTGCGATGCCCTGGTCGCTGGGGGTGCTGGCGCTGTTTGCGTTCATTTCGGCGATGTGCGCGGTGTTTGCAGTCCTGCCCTCGGTCAGCAACCCCAGGTCTGCAAAGCTGAACGACGGCAAGCCCAACAAACTGTTCTTCGGCTACTTCACCCACATGGACGAGGGCGAGTGGGCCGATTCAATCCTGTCCGAACTGCGCGCCGATGAAACCGTGTTCCGCACGATGTTGCACGACATCTACCAGAACGGGCAGGTCCTGCAGCGCAAGAAGTACAAGTACCTCGCCTACGCCTACAAGAGCTTCATGGCGGGCCTCTGCCTGACGGTGCTGACCTTCGTCATCGAGCACGCAAGCAGCGTTGCAGCGGCGATGTAACCTTCAGACCAAAGCGTTCACCGCCACCATGAACGGCCCGATCGATACCGGCTTGGCAAGATAACCTTCGGCCCCCGCAGCGCGGATCGTCTCTTCATCGCCCTTGCCGGCATAGGCGGTCACTGCAAGGATCGGGATCGCCTTCAACTCCTCGTCCGCCTTGATCGCCTCGATCAGATCGATGCCCGAAACGTTCGGCAGCTGGATGTCCATGATCACCAGATGCGGCATGAACAGCCGTGTCTTCTCGATCGCCTCGCGCCCGTCGGCCACCGGCTCCACCTCGAAACCCTTGGCGCGCAGCAGGTCGCAGAACAGCTTGCGGTTGAGGTCGTTGTCCTCGACAACCAGAATTCTTTTTGCCACTGACACGCCTGTTTTACGAAAGCTGACGGCGCCACCCTTATTGCCCGCGAAAGGCCCTGACAATCATCCGCGAGCCTTCCTCCCCCGTCGATCCCGCTGCCCTTGCGCTGCAGGCTCTCGGCTGGGTCCTTTCCGATGGCGACCGTGCCGAGCGGTTCCTGAGCCTCACCGGCCTGACGCCGGATGAATTGCGGGCGGGGCTCGGCGATCCGGCGATGCTCGGCGCTGTTCTCGATTTTCTCGCCAACCACGAGGCAGACCTTGTCAACGCGGCCTTCGCGCTCGACATCTCGCCCGAAACCCTGATTGCCGCCCGGAAGGAACTAGGCCGTAAGTTCGAGGATGGCACCTTCGAGGTTTGAGGCAAAACGGCCAGGTGCTAGGAAGGAGGGCGCAGTAATATGTCGATATTTCAAGACCGACTGACGCGGCAGATGGCCGTTTTGGTCAAATCCCGAAGGGACACCAAAATGGCTTCCATCTCCAACCGAAATTTCCTTGCAGGGGCAACCAGCCCCTGCGGCAAAAATTTCGGCCCGATATGTTCGCCATTTTGGTGCCTCGAAGGTGTCATCCTCGAACTTACGGCCTGCTCATGAGTAGCCGTCCCCTGATCGTCAGCGATTGCGACGAGGTGCTGTTGCACATGGTCGCCCCCTTCCGTGACTGGCTGGGCGAGGAACAGGGCGTCACCTTCAAGATGGACAGCGCCGATTTTTCCAAGGCGATGCGCTACGCCAGGGATGGCGAGCTGGTGCCGCCGCAGGAAATCTGGAATCTGCTCAACAAGTTCTTCGACACCGAAATGTATCGCCAGCAAGCCATTGCCGGCGCTGTCGCCGGGATCAACGCAGTCGGGAAGGATGCCGACGTGGTGATCCTGACCAATCTCAACGATCATCGTCGTGACATGCGCGCGCGCCAGTTGGCCGATGTCGGTATCAACGCCCGCGTCTTCACCAACCAGGGGCCGAAAGGCCCTGCGCTCAAGGCGATCCTTGACGAGTACAACCCCTCGCGCGCCCTGTTCATCGACGATTTGCCGCAGCACCACGATTCGGTTTCGCAATTGACGCCCGAGGTGATCCGCCTGCACCTGTGCGGCGAACCGCTGCTCAGCCCGCATATCGACTGCGCCCACAAGGCCGGCCACGCCCATGCCCGGATCGACGATTGGGAAGCGGCGCTGCCGTGGATTCTCGAACAAATACATGGAGAAGATTCGTGACCGATTCCGTTGAAGCAAAGCTGGCCGCCCTCGGGCACACGCTGCCGCAGGCCGCCGCGCCGGTTGCGGCCTATGTGCCGACGGTCGAGGCGAACGGCATGCTCCACGTTTCGGGCCAGTTGCCCTTCATCGACGGCAAGCTGGTCACCGGTCGTCTCGGCGAGAACGTGAGCCTCGAGGACGGCACCGCTGCCGCGCAGGCCTGCGGCTTGATGATCCTCGCGCAGGTCAAGGCGGCACTCGGTTCACTCGACCGGGTCGAGCGGGTGGTCAAGCTTGGTGCCTTCATCAGCTCGACCGCAGACTTCACCGACCAGCCCAAGGTCGCCAACGGCGCGTCCGAACTGATGGCGGCGGCGTTCGGCGATGCCGGCAAGCATGCCCGCAGCGCGGTTGGCGTCCCTGTCCTGCCTTTGGGCGCTGCGGTCGAAGTCGATGCTGTCCTTGCTGTTCGCCCTGCTTGACCGCTTTCTGGTCCCCGCGCCCGATCAGGCGCGGGTGGGCTGGCTGCGCGGCGTAAGCTACGCCCACCGTGGCCTGCACGGAGCCGGCGTCGCCGAAAATTCGCCTAGCGCCTTCGCGCTTGCCATCGATCGGGGCATGGGCATTGAGTGCGACGTGCAGCGCACGGCTGACGGTCAGGCGGTCGTCTTCCACGATTGGGACCTCGATCGCCTCACTGTCGAAACTGGCCCGGTGATCGAGCGCCGCGCCGATGCGCTGGCCAGGATTCAGCTCTCGGGCAGCACCGATAGCATCCCGACCTTGCAAAGCTTTCTGGATCAGGTCGGCGGCCGCGCGCCGCTGCTGATCGAAGTCAAGTCGAAGCGTGAAATCCGGGTCGCGCCGTTGTGCCTTGCCGTGCGGCGCGCGCTCGAGGGCTATCGCGGTCCGGTCGCGGTGATGAGCTTCGACCCCCGCGTCAGCCGCTGGTTCGGTCGCCATTCCCCGCGCATCGTTCATGGACTTGTTGTCACGGAAGAGGGCAAGCGCACTGTGTTCGCCGCGCTCAAGCTGCACCTCGCCTTCTGGCAGGCCCGCCCACAGTTCCTCGCCTGGGACGTCCGCGACCTGCCGAGCAAGTTTGCTGCCACCGAGCGCAAGCGCGGTTTCCCGGTCCTCACCTGGACTGTCCGCTCCGCCGAACTTGCAGCCCGCGCGGCCGACTGTGCCGATGGACTTATTGCCGAGGGGGCAGGCGTCGAGGCATGACCCGCGCGTGACCTACACCGCGCGCATCCACAAGTCCGTCTCGGAAATCGCTGCCGAAGACTGGGATCGACTGGCGGGGGAGAGCAACCCTTTCGTATCCCACGCTTTCCTGAAGTCGCTTGAAGATTCGGGTTCGGTCGGTGGTCGCTCCGGCTGGTCGCCGCTGCCGATCGTGATCGAGGGCGAGGGCGGGCGCCCCGCCGCCGCGCTTCCTGCCTATCTCAAAAGCCACAGCCAGGGCGAATATGTGTTCGACCATTCGTGGGCGGATGCTTGGCAGAGGGCAGGGGGCAGTTACTATCCCAAGCTGCAGATCAGCGCCCCGTTCACCCCTGCGACTGGCCCGCGCCTGCTCCTGGGCGACCGTCC
This sequence comes from Novosphingobium sp. BL-A-41-Hi4B-X5A, assembly GCF_055521705.1. NCBI lineage: Bacteria > Pseudomonadati > Pseudomonadota > Alphaproteobacteria > Sphingomonadales > Sphingomonadaceae > Novosphingobium > Novosphingobium sp. BL-A-41-Hi4B-X5A. Next base: position 2,970,881 of record NZ_CM145500.1, read on the forward strand.
CGACCTTGCGCTGCCGCTCCTGCGCGCCGCTGAACAGCTTTGCGACAACAACGGCCTGTCTTCCGCTCACGCCACTTTCATCGAGCCCGATCAGTTGCCCCTGTTCGAACAGGCCGGATGGCTCCCCCGTTCGGACATCCAGTTCCACTGGGAAAATCGTGGCTACGAATCCTTTGCCGATTTCCTCGGCGCGCTAAGTTCCGAAAAGCGCAAGAACCTGCGCAAGGAGCGGGCCCGCGCGCAGGACGGCGTCGAGATCCGACAGCTCACCGGCGACGCCATCCGCCCCGAACACTGGGACGCCTTCTGGGTGTTCTATCAGGACACGGGCGCGCGCAAATGGGGCCGCCCCTATCTGACCCGCACTGCATTCGACCTGATCGGCGAGCGCATGGCCGACAAGGTTCTCCTCGTCCTCGCCTTTGATGGGGACAAACCGGTGGCCGGAGCACTCAACTTCATCGGCAGCGATGCGCTTTACGGTCGCTACTGGGGCGCGGTGGTGGAAAAGCCCTTCCTCCACTTCGAGTTATGCTACTATCAGGCGATCGACGCCGCCATCGCGCTCGGTCTGTCACGAGTGGAGGCGGGCGCCCAGGGCGGCCACAAGCTCGCAAGGGGTTACGAACCCGTGCGCACCTGGTCAGCCCACTACATCGCCGATCCCAACTTCCGCAGCGCGGTCGCCGACTTCCTCGAACGCGAACGCGCAGGCATCGCGCAGGACCAGATTTATCTGGGCGAAAGAACGCCGTTCAGGAAGGGGTGATTGGGCAGACTCAAGCCGCCGCGCGTCCGCTCCGCAACCATTCGCGTGCGCGGCGCTGGGCTTCGGCGATCTCGCGCGCGGTCATCTCGTCGGCCACGTCTGCCCGGCATTGTGCGGCTTCGTCATGCCCACCGACGGCTGCAAGGTTGAACCACTTGTGCGCTTCGATCAGGTCGCAGTCCACGCCGTGGCTTCCGGTCGAATAGGCAACGCCCAGATCGAACAGCGCGCTCGTGTCGCCTGCAGCTGCGGCTGCCAGGCACGTTGCCACCAGCATGTCGGCAATGTCGTGCGATTCGCCGATTGGCGCGCCTTCTTCAGCAACCAGCTTTATCCAGGCCTGTCCCATAACCTCTACCCCCTGAAAGGAAGGCCGAACCCCCGGTCTTCCGACAAGGCAAAGGTCAACGATCTTGGTCAACAAATGGTTAACGACGAAACGATTCCGTTTTCGGATGAAACAGTTTGGGAAAACCTTGTGCGCCTGCTCACCCTTCAGTCGTCATTAATGCATCATAGCCGCCTAAGTGCTTGTGCGCGTCACGGGCCAATCCTATAGGCGCGCCAAGACAAGAGCTTGCGCGCCTGACAAGGGAATGATGCAGGCCGGGAGGGGCGGATAGCTTGTTATGCGGAGGGCCGAATGGCTGGGGTCTTGAGTGACGAGATTGACGTTCTGGCAAAAGCGCGTCGTGCGATGCCGAGCGATTATGTTCCCAATGACGACGAACCCTACATGAATGAAGCCCAGCAGGACTGGTTTCGCCGCCTGCTGATGGAATGGAAGAAGTCGATCCTTTCCGCCGCGGCTGGTACGCTGACTGCACTTCAGGACGGACCGATCCGCGAACCCGACCTCAACGACCGCGCTTCGAGCGAGACCGACTGGGGTATCGAGCTGCGCACGCGCGATCGTCAGCGCAAGCTCATCGCCAAGATCGATTCCGCCATGCGCCGAATTGATGAAGGCGAATATGGTTACTGCGAAGTGACCGGTGAGCCCATCGGCCTTGGCCGCCTCATCGCCCGCCCGATCGCAACGATGACCGTTGAAGCACAGGAAGCGCATGAACGCAGGGAAAAAATTTCCCGCGACATGTGAGGCATGCGTCCCGGGCACGTCGTGTCCGGGACCATGTCATTCAGGTTAACAAAGGGCGGCAGCAACTTCTTGTTTACCCTCGACGTTTAGGAAAGTTCTACGAATTTTGACTAGTTCGGTGCGTGCGGACCCACATGGGTTCACAGGCGTGGGTTTTCTCGAAGGAAGACAGGACCTTTGGTGACAGACATCGACCATCGGCAACTGGGGCGCGACAGCCTTTTCCTGATGGCCGAGGTGCGCCTTTCGGGCAGCGAGGCTGAACACCGCGTCAAGGTTCGCAATCTTTCCGCAGGCGGCATGATGGCCGAAGGCGAGATGAAGGTGCTGCGCGGAACGCCGGTCCAGGTAAACCTGCGCAACATCGGTTGGGTCGAAGGGGTTGTCGCCTGGATCCAGGATAACCGTTTCGGCATTGCCTTTGTCGAGGAAGTCGATCCCAAACTCGCTCGTGCTCCCGTTGGCAACGGGCCTTCGACACCGCGTTTCGTGAAAGTTCCGATCGCGACCCAGACGGGGCCACTGCGCAAGATCTGACCTGCTGGACGCTGGCGCGCTGCTGCCTTAGGCTGACGCCATGATCCTGCGCTACGCTGTCATTACTGCCTTGGCCCTTGCGCTTGGCGCTTGCGGAAAGTCGCGGGAAGGCACCCTTGAAATCGCCGTGATGGGCAGCCCCTCGGCACTTAAGGAGTCCGGACAGCGCCTTTCGCCTGCCGCGCAACTCCTGCGTTCTGCCACGCACGAAGGCCTTGTCAGCTTTGACGAGCAGGGCCGCGTCGTGCCAGCGCTGGCGGACCGCTGGATCGTTACCGACAATGGGCAAAGCTACATTTTCCGCCTGCGCGACGGCACCTGGCCCGATGGCAAGCGCATTACCGCCGATGCTGCCGCCGCTGCCCTGCGCAAGACCATTGCCGGGTTGAAAGGCAGGGCGCTGGGGCTTGATCTCGCCGCGATCGACGAAGTGCGCGTGATGGCCGATCGCGTGATCGAGATTGACCTGTCAGCGCCCGTTCCTGAATTGCTGATCCTGCTGGCCCAGCCTGAAATGGCGCTGCTTTGGCAGGGCAAGGGCACCGGGCCAATGACGAAGGGGCAGGACGAGGAAGGCGCCAGCACCTTTGCGCTCATCCCGCCCGAACAGCGGGGCTTGCCCAAGCAGCCCGACTTCGGCCGGCGCGCACGCAAGCTTGCGCTGACGTTCGCCTCGCCTGACAAGGCCGTGGCTCTCTTCAATGACGGCTATGCCGATGTCCTGCTCGGTGGGCGGATCGATACGCTGCCTCTCGCCGGCTCGATCGGGCTAACCCGAGGCAACGTCCAGCTTGATCCGGTCATCGGCCTGTTCGGCCTGATGGTCGATAGCACCCAGGGTTTTCTCGGCGCTTCTGCCAATCGCGAGGCGCTGGCCATGGCGATCGACCGCGAGGCGGTGATTGGCCGGTTCAATATCGGCGGCTGGCAGGGTACCACCCGCGTCGTCTCGCCCGATGTCGAGGACGATCTCGGCACGATTGGCGAACGCTGGCAGGGCATGTCCGTCGAGGAACGTCAAAGCCAGGCGGCCGCCCGTGTTTCTGCCTGGAAAGGTGCCGGCAGAAGCATCCCGACGCTCAACGTCGCCATGCCGTCGGGGCCTGGCTCGGGACGGGTCTTTGACCAGTTGCAAAGCGATTTTGCTCGCATCGGCCTGTCGATCCGGCGCGTGGGTGAGCGGGATCGGGCAGACTTGCGCCTGGTTGACATCGCCGCGCGCTATGGCCGGGCCACGTGGTTCCTCAACCAGCTGTCATGCACCGTGCAAAAGGCGGTGTGCAGCCCCGTCGGAGACGAGCGCGTGGCCGAGGCCCGCAAGTCCATCGACTCAGCCACACGTGCGGCCTTGCTGGCCGAGGCAGAGGCTGAGATCACTGCGGCCAACGGTTTCATCCCGATTGCCCGGCCCTTGCGCTGGTCGATGGTTCGCAGCGGCACGTCGGGCTTTGCGGCGAATCCGTGGGGATGGCATCCCTTGCCGCCGATGGCATGGCTTCCCAGATAAAGGGCATGGACCACTCCGTTTCTGCCACCCGTCCCCAGCGCATTCGCCCGGAATTGCCGGGCATCGGCAACGATCCCGCCGCGGTGCGCCAGCGTATCGAAATGCTTGAGCGCGTGCTCGAACGCAGCTTCACCATCCCCGGCATTCGCCGCGATGTGGGCCTGGATGCGATTGCGGGTCTTGTCCCGATTCTGGGTGACGTGCTGACCGCCGCGATGGGCGCTTATATCGTATGGGAAGCGCGCAACCTTGGCCTGCCGAAATGGAAGCTGTGGCGCATGGGCGCGAATGTTGCGTTCGATACAGCGCTCGGCGCCGTGCCGCTGGTGGGCGATGCCTTCGACTTGTTCTTTCGCTCGAACTCGCGCAATCTCAGGATCCTGCGCAAGCATCTCGACAAGCACCATCCCCAAAGCCGCGTGATCGAGGGGTGATTTGCGCCGGGTGTCGATTCTTGACGCGAATTTGAAACAATTGCCAAATGCTGGCGTTCACCCGCGGTTAGGCCGATAGCGCGCAGGCAATGGCAATGATGTTCAACCTTCAAGAGCGGGCGGCGGGAATCGGGCAGACAGCTGCCCGTCTTGCGATGTTGCGCAACGAAATCGCCAGGCGCGGCGCGCTGGCATTCCAGCCGCGTCCGGCTGACGCTCGTGGCCCGAAATGGCAGGCGCTGCTTGGCGAATTGCGCACGCCGGTGGAGCATTGGCAGGCGTCACGACAGACCCTGGTGCCGAACGAACCCGCCGCGCAACCGCGCGCCGTCATGCTGCTGCCGGGCTTCGGCACGCACCCCGTGCGCATGAAGCCGCTCCGCCTTGCGCTGGAAGCCGCCGGGCATCGCGTCAGCGACTGGGGCCTCGGCTTCAACTTCGGCCCGACCGAGGACCGCTTCGAACGCTTGTGCGAGCGTGTCGTGGCGATGGCGCGCAAGGAAGGCGAGCCGCTGGTGCTGGTCGGCTGGAGCCTTGGCGGCCTGTTTGCGCGTGAGGTGGCCAAGCGCCATCCCGAGGCCGTGCGGCTGGTCGTAACCATGGGCACGCCCTTTTCCGGAGACCGCCGCGCCAACAACGCCTGGCGCGCCTACCAGTTGATCGCCGGACATTCCGTGGACGAACCGCCGATCGGGCAGGACATGGCGGCCAAGCCGCCGGTGCCCACCATCGCCCTGTGGAGCCCCCGCGACGGCATTATCGCACCCCGCTCCGCCTGTGGTCGCAAGGGCGAGCGAGATCTTGCGATTCCAATGCGTTGCACGCACCTCGGCTTCGCCGCGCATCCCGATGTGGCGGCGATGTTGAAGCGACTGGTGGCGACTTTCTAGGCCGCCTCCACCTCCACGGCGATGCCGCTGAGCGCGGCGTTGCCTGACAGCGGGTCGACTTCGTTCAGGGTGATGTCGTTGACGCTGACGCCGGGTTTGCCGAGCGCGTTGGCCATGGCGACGCCGGGGAGGGCGTGGCCCCAGCCGTGGGGGATGGAGACGGTGCCGGGCATCATGTCGTCGGTGACTTCAGCAGAAAGGCTTATTTCTCCGGCACTTGAGCGGACCTTGACGGTGGCGCCATCAGCGATGCCGCGGCGTTCTGCGTCGGCTGGATTGATCATCACCGTGCAGCGGTCGGGGCCCTTGATGAGGCGGTGACTGTTGGCGAGCCAGGAGTTGTTGGTGCGCAAGTGGCGTCTTCCGATAAGTCTCAGAGAACTAACGGAATTATCATTTTCGGGGATTTCCAACTCTTCGAGGCAAACCATGAACTCTGGTATGGCACAGGCCACACTCTTCGAGGCAGAGCGCAGGCGGGCAGGTAACTGACCGGTGGGCGGTGGACCCAGATCGATGCCCGAAGGCGAGGCTTCTACCTGTTGGAGAGTGAGGGCGTAGGGCCCGGTTTGGAGAAGTCCGTCAAGCGCCTCGCGCGGGGTGGGCGCTTGCACCGATTCACCGCTGATCGCGCTGGCGAGGCCCCGCAGGATTTCCCAATCGTGCAAGCTTCCTTCGGCCTGCGGCAGGGTGGGGGGCGAATAGACCGCAATGGTGCGCGCGGCCATGGGCAGGAGGAACAGGCCGTAGTGGTCGCGCTCCAGCGGGCCGGTGGGGGGCAGGATGTAGTGGGCGTGGGCGCTGGTGGCGTTGCGGTAGATGTCGATCGAGACCATCAAGTCCAGCGAATCCAAGGCCTTGGCAAGGCGGGAGCCATTGGGCGTGGACAGGACCGGGTTGCCGGCGACGACGAACAGCGCCTTGATCTGGCCTTCGCCCGGTGTCTCGATCTCCTCGGCCATGGCGGCGGCGGGAAATTCACCGAGGACCGAGCGGTGGCCGGAAACGCGGGAAGTGTGCTTGCCGATCGAGCCGGGCGGGAGGACGCTGACGGTGTCCACCGCTGGCCGCCCGAACACCCAGCCGCCCTCGCGATCGAGCTGGCCGGACGCTATGTTAATCAATGAGATAAGCCAGGCGTTGAGCGTGCCATGCGCCTGCGTGGCAACTCCCATGCGCCCGTAGAGCGCGGCGGGGCCGCTGGCGAAGCGGTCAGCCAGGCGCTCGATTTCAGGCAAGGGGATGCCGCAGGCCGTGGCGCAGGCCTCGCTGTCGAAGCGTTGCAGCAGCGCGCCGACTTCATCGAGGCCGGTGACGAAATCCTGCACCGGGCGGTGTGGCTTGCGCGCCATGACCGCTTGCAACAGCGCGATCAGGAAGAAGACGTCGGTGGCCGGTCGGATGAACAGGTGCCTGTCAGCGATCTTCGCGGTCTCGGTCTGGCGCGGGTCGATGACGACCAGTTGGCCACCACGGGCTCGCAAGTCCCTCATGCGATTGCGGAAATCGGGGACAGTCCACAGCGAACCGTTCGACGCCATCGGATTGCCGCCGAGAATGACCAGCGTCTGCGTGCGGTCCGCGTCGGGAATGGGGAACATGCTGGCGTGGCCCCACAGGCGCAGATTGGCGACCTGATGCGGCATCTGGTCGACCGTGCTGGCCGAGAACTTGTTCCGCGTGCGCAGCGCCTTTTCCAGAAAGCCGATGTTGAGCGCGTTGCCATAGGAGTGCGCGTTTGGGTTGCCGACGTAGACCGCAGTGCTGCCGGGATCGCGGGCAAGGATGGCGCGGGTCTTTTCACCGATCTCGGCAAAGGCCTGTTCGAAGCTGATTTCGTGCCAGTCCGCCCCGATGCGCTTCAAGGGTTTGCGCAAGCGGTCAGGGTCTTCCTGCAGGTCTTGCAGGGCAGTGCCCTTGGGACAGATATGCCCGCGCGACAATGGGTTGTCGGGATCGCCCTTGATCGAAAGGACCTTGCCTGCATCAACCTCGACCAGCACGCCGCAGTTGGCTTCGCAGATGTGGCAGGTGCGCTTGTGGACCTGTGGCATCGCCGTTCTCCCGAACTTTTAGTTGAGCGATTAAGTCTCATTCCACGCGCGCCGAAGCAAGCGGAATTGCTTGCCGGATTCTTCGCCTCATTGCTGCAGCCAGTGCCCAGCAACTTTATTTCGCAGTGCAGCATTGGCGCGCTTGGCAAAGCGGATTCGTTGTGCAAGCTTGGGGCTCAGACGGGATGAGCCTATGAAAACAACCTCGCCCTCGTCGTATGACGAGATGCTCAACGCCGATGGATCGGTACGGTCAGCCTACGCTGGATATTGCCAGTGGTATGACGAGCAGCCGCCGGACCTTTTGAGGCGCAAGGGCAGCGAGGCCGAGGCCTTCTTCCGTCGCACCGGGATCACTTTCAACGTCTATGGCAACGAGGACGCGGAAGAGCGCCTCATTCCCTTCGACATGGTGCCGCGGATCATCACCGCGCAGCAATGGCGCAAGCTGTCGCGCGGGATCGAGCAGCGGGTGCGGGCGCTCAACGCATTTCTGCATGACCTGTATCACCGGCAGGAGATCGTGCGGTCGGGCAGGCTTCCGGCGCGCCTGCTCAAGGGCAATGTGGCGTTCCTGCCCGAGATGGTCGGCTTCACGCCGCCCGGCGGGGTCTATACCCACATCGTCGGCATCGACCTTGTCCGTACCGGCGAGGACGATTTCATGGTGCTGGAGGACAATGCCCGCACTCCGTCCGGGGTCTCCTACATGCTGGAGAACCGCGAGACGATGATGGCGATGTTCCCGGAACTGTTCACCCGCGTGCGGGTGCGCGAGGTTTCGGACTATCCGCGCCGCCTTGCCCGCAGCCTTGCGGCCTGCGCGCCGCCCGCGTGCGACGGCAAGAAGCCGGTGGTGGCAGTGCTGACGCCGGGGATCTACAATTCCGCCTACTTCGAGCACGCATTTCTTGCCGACCAGATGGGTGCGGAACTGGTCGAGGGTAGCGACTTGCGCGTGGAAAACGGGCGCATCGCGATGCGGACCACTTGCGGATACGAGCCGATCGACGTGCTCTATCGCCGGGTGGATGACGAATATCTCGATCCGCTGACGTTCAATCCCAATTCCGTGCTGGGCGTATCGGGCATCATGGACGTCTATCGCGCGGGCGGGATCACGATTGCCAATGCGCCGGGGACGGGGATCTGCGACGACAAGGCAATCTATTCGTTCATGCCCGAGATCGTCGAGTTCTACACCGGCGAGAAGCCGATCCTGCAGAACGTGCCGACCTGGCGCTGTGCCGAGCCGGAATCGCTGAAGTACGTGCTCGATAACCTGGCCGAGCTGGTGGTCAAGGAAGTGCACGGTTCGGGCGGCTATGGCATGCTGATCGGGCCGACCTCTTCGCGCAAGGAACTGGCCGCGTTCGAGGCCAAGCTGCGCGCCAAGCCCGAGAACTACATCGCGCAGCCGACGCTTTCGCTCTCGACCGTGCCGATCCTGACCAAGGCCGGGCTGGCGCCGCGCCATGTCGACTTGCGACCGTTCGTGCTGGTCAGCCCCAACGGCATCGACATCACGCCGGGCGGCCTGACGCGGGTGGCGCTGAAGAAGGGTTCGCTGGTGGTCAATTCGTCGCAAGGCGGCGGGACCAAGGACAGCTGGGTACTGGACGACTGATGTTAGGTAGATCCGCAAACGGCATTTTCTGGCTGTTCCGCTACCTCGAGCGCGCGGAGAACATCTCGCGCCTGATCGAGGCGGGGTTCCGCATGGCGCTGACCCGCGACGCTTCCGATGCTTCGGACGAGTGGCGCTCGCTGATCGTGACGCTGGGGCTGCGGCCGGGCTACGAAGCGCGATACGGCCCCGAGTACACCGGCAGCCACGTGTTCAACTACATCCTGCGCGACAAGGACAATCCCGGCAGCGTGCTGGCAATGACCGAGATGGCCCGGACCAACGCGCGCATGGTGCGAGGCGGCATTACGCGCGAAGTGTGGGAATCGGTCAACGACGGCTGGATGAAGCTCAAGGAAGCGCTGGCGCGACCGGTCACGGAGACGCGGCTGGGCGATGTGCTCGATCTTGTCCGGCGGCAGTCGACGCAAGTGCGCGGGGCCATGGAAGGCACCATGCTGCGCAACGAGATCTACAACTTCGCGCGGCTAGGCAGCTTCATCGAGCGGGCGGACAACACCGCGCGCATCCTCGACGTGAAATACTATGTGCTGCTGCCCTCGATATCCTATGTCGGGTCGAGCCTCGACAATGTGCAGTGGGAAAACGTGCTGCGCTCTGTGGCAGGCGAGCGGGCCTATCGCTGGCTCAATGCCGGACGGATGGATCCGCGCGGCATTGCCGAGTTCCTGATCCTCGACGGACGTTTCCCGCGCAGCCTGGCATTCTGTTATTCCAAGCTGCGATCAAACCTCGCGAGCCTGGCGCGGGAGTATGGCAGTGAGATGCACTGCCATGAAATCCTGCGCGATGCCGATTGCCAATTCCATCAGGCGACGATCGATGCGATCTTCGAGCAGGGCCTGCACGAGTTCATCGGCACGTTCATTCGCAACAACACCACGCTGGCGATGCAGATCCAGCGCGATTATCGCTTCATCGACTAGGGTTCCATGCGCCTCGCCATCGATCATACCACGCATTACGTGTTCACGGGACCGGTCAGCCGGGGCCTGCAGAGGCTGCGGTTGAAGCCCAAGACTTCTGCCGGGCAGCGCGTGCTTGAATGGCGGATGTCGTTCGAAGGGGCGCAGCTGCAGTGCGAATACGATGATGCCCATTGCAATCATGTGGCGTTGATCTCGTTCGATCCGGGCGTGCAGGAAGTGACGATTCGTTGCGAAGGCCTTGTGGCCACCAACGATGAGGCCGGGATCATGGGCAAGCATTCGGGCTTCGTGCCGATGTGGCAATTTCTCGAGCCGACCGACCTGACCAAGGTTGGCCCCCGCATCCGCTCGCTGGTTTCGGCGTTGTCGCAGGAGGGGAACACGCTTGCCACGCTGCATGCCCTCTCCGCGCTGATCCGCGAGCGGGTGGCCTATTCGACCGGGCACACCAATGCCGAGACGACGGCCGAGAGTGCGCTCGCGGCGGGACGGGGCGTGTGCCAGGATCATGCGCACGTGTTCATCGGCGCGGCGCGGTCGCTGGGGATACCGGCGCGCTATGTCAGTGGTTACCTGATGATGAATGACCGGATCGAGCAGGACGCCGGCCACGCCTGGGCGGAGGCGCATGTCGAAGGGCTGGGCTGGGTCGGCTTTGACGTGTCCAACGGCATCAGCCCCGATGCCCGCTATGTCCGCGTGGCGACCGGTCGCGACTATCAGGATGCAGCCCCCATCACTGGTATTAGATACGGTGCGCTGGACGAGACGATGCATGTGAAGCTTGCCGTGGAACAGCAGCGTGTGGAACAATAGACCACACGTTATTAGGCCGAGACAGGCATTAGGCTTGGACAGGCATTAGGCTGGGACAGGGCAAGATCGGGGCAAGGCGATGACGTATTGCGTGGGGATGATCCTCGACAAGGGCCTGGTGATGATGAGCGACACCCGGACCAATTCGGGCGTCGACAACATATCCGTGTTCCGGAAAATGCATCATTGGTCCGTGCCGGGCGAACGCCAGATCACGATCATGACCGCTGGCAACCTGGCGACGACGCAGGCCGTCATCTCGCAGCTTGAGGAGCGCAACAAGGCGCCAAGCGATCGGCGGCCTTCGATCCTCGAAGCGCCGACCATGTTTCAGGTGGCGACGCTTGTCGGCAATCTCCTGCGCAACGTGATCGAGGGGCGGCAGGACAACGGGATGAAGTCGGAGGGGCCGCGCTTCACGGCATCGATGATCGTGGCCGGGCAGATCCAGGACATGGAGCCGCGGCTGTTCATGATCTATCCGGAGGGCAACTTCATCGAGGCCAGCTTCGATACGCCGTTCTTCCAGATCGGGGAGACCAAGTACGGCCGCCCGATCCTGCTGCGCGGCTATGACCGGACGATGAGCTTCGAGGATGCGGTGAAGCTGCTGATGGTCTCGTTCGACTCGACGGTGGCCGCCAATCTTTCGGTCGGGCTGCCGTTCGACCTGCTGGTGATGGAGCGTGACCGCTTCGAGCCGCTGCACCAGCGCCGAATTCTGGCGAGCGATCCTTACTTCAAATCGATCTCGTCGAGCTGGAGCGAGGCACTGCGCCAGGCCTTCCATTCGCTGCCGGACTACACGTTCAAAGCGGACGAGGGCTGATTCCGGAACAGCGACACGAGAAAACTGATTCGAGAATACCGATTCGAAACGAGGCGTTCCTGGTTAATGGCGGCTTTTCAAGATGCTCATAAGTGATGGAACTGCTTGCGAAAAACCGGCGAATTTTGTGTCCTGCATCACATTTTTTGGTTAACCTCGCCCTAAATGGTCCGTTCCGGAAGCGTTCATCCTAAGGAAAAACCTTTATAGCAGGCCGATGAACGTCAGTTCTGGTTCATTACGAAGCTAACCCAAGTGGCAAAGTCAAAAAATCAGGCGCTTAATGAGCGTCATGGTTGATCGTGTCACACTTCATATCCTCGATGGGGATTCCGCTCGTAGGGCGCAATTGGCCCGGCTTGCTTTCGCTGCCGGCCATCACGCCGAGATATACGCCAATGCCGAGGAGCTGCTGGCGCATGCGCCTTCCGGCGGCCTTGTCCTGGCCCAGGATGAGCCGGTGGGAGAAGGCATCCCGCGGCTCATTTCGGTGATGATGCAGGCGGGCCACTGGCTGCCGGTCATCGCAATCGCCGAACCGCCGCAGACTGCCGCGGTCGTCCGTGCCATCAAGGCCGGTGCGCTTGATTATCTCGCCATGCCGACGCAGATCGGCCCCCTGAATGAAGCCGTCGCCCGCGCCAGCCGCGAAGCCGAAGCCTACCGTGCCCAGCGCGCCCGTGCCGCCGAAGCGCGTCAGCGCATTGCCCGCCTTTCCCTGCGTGAACGCGAAGTCCTCGATCGCCTTGCCGAAGGGCAGAGCAACAAGGCCATCGCGCGCGAGCTCGACATCAGCCCGCGCACCGTGGAAATCCATCGCATGAAGATGATGGGCAAGCTTGGCGCCCGCCATGCCGCCGAAGCGGTCCGCCTGCGGATCGAGGCGACCGGACTGGACGACGTCGCCGCCTGACGCAACTTGGCACGATTGACCGGAACGCGAAGGGCGGGGGGCAACCTCCGCCCTTTGCTTATGCGGGTCGGCGATCTAGGGTCAGAACCCTAGCGGCAGAAGGATTTGAGGCCGCCCGGCTCAAGATGCAGATGATCGCGGTGGGCGGCGTTGTAATCCGGGGTCAGAACGGTGCCGAAGCGCTTGCAGGCGCTGTCGCGGATCGTGCGCAGGAAGGCCCGGACTTGCGGCGATGGCGAGTTCCAGTCGTTGACGATGCTGATGCGGCGACCATCGGCGAGTCGGAATGCGGCAATGTCGATCGCATTGGCAGTTGCGTGGGCTGACAGGCGGCTGGTGCCCGCGACGTTGCGGCAGGAATAGCTGCCCATCGTCTCGATCCGTTGCAGCGGGCTGCCGAGGATCTGGCGCGCAGCGCGGTCAACGCCGAAACGCGCCCAACCTTGCAGCGCGGTGGCTGCCGGGCAGGAGACGGGACCAAGATTGGTGACGTTGAGCAGGCCATTGTCGGCCTGCAGGGATTCAAGCCGAACGGTGCCAAGGGTCGAGCAGCCCGCGCCGTAATATTGATCAGAGAGCGGGGTGAAACGCGCTTGCGCGGCGCCAAGATTGGCAAGGCACGCCCGCGTCTGCGGGGACTGGCTGAGCGAAGCCCCAGTGCTTCCGCGCGACGGCTTGCGCACCGGCTGGTCGGGCGAACCGATGCACCCGGCAAGCGTGGCGGTCAGCGATAGGGCGATGAGAGCGCGCCGGACCATGCAGCGGACGATACCGGCAATCGCCTCGCTTGCACAGCACGCAGACGCACGGACTGTCGCATCGGGAGCATAGACCGGGGGGAGCATGGGCTGGGAGGAAATGGTGGGCGCTGACGGGCTCGAACCGCCGACCCTCTCGGTGTAAACGAGATGCTCTACCAACTGAGCTAAGCGCCCGGTGACCCGGAGACCGCGCATTTAGGGCATTTTGCGCTGCCGTCAACTCCTGGCTTCACGGAACGAAAAGGCACCAAGCGGAACAGATCGGCACCTAGAGTCCCGACATAGTCCCGACCGGAAAGCGGTGTGCGGGCGAGACCGCGTCCATGCATAGAAGCGCACAGCGAAGCCTGCTCCCACCTCATTACATCGATCGGCGATTTTTCTCCGAGAAGTCTACGGCTAGAGGCCATTTGCAGACATTGCGAGGTATCTGGCGCAAGGACATAACATTTATAACATCCTTGGAATTTCAAAGACTTAGGACGTAATAATGATATAATATAGACATAACCATATTATATCTAAGAAAGGTAATGTCTGGGGTTGGAAAAATCGTTTAAAATCAATGACATTATGTCGCCGCCCTCAAAAGATTATGTCAGTGTTAGGCCTCTGACCTCACCTCCAAAATCCAGCATTTCCGGGACTTTTGACGCCACAGATTGGGGCATGTGAGGAATGTTATGTCATTGCGACATATGGCGGTGCTCGCAGAGCGCATGCCGACTGGGCCAACTTGCATATTTTTCGATGAAGAAGCCGAAAGCGAGGCGTGGGGGCGAGCGCGGCGCGCTGGGGGTGGCGGCGTTGGTCCCTGCCCTCAGGGGGTGCTAGGGGTCGGCATGCCCCTACTCATCGCCCTCGCCGCCACCGCCAGCGCCTGCATCGCCCGCGTGTCCGACGGTGACACCATCCGCCTCTGCAGTGGTGAGCGTGTCCGCCTGATCGGGATCGATGCGCCAGAGCGCGCGGGATCAGAGCGATGCAGCCCCCGCTCCCGTGCGCGTCTCAAAGGCAGCCGCAATCCGACCTGGTGTGATCATGCAAAGGCCGAGCAGTCCAAAGCCGCGCTTGAGCGCTTCCTCGCCACAGGCGCCGTGCGCATCGAGAGGCGCGGGCAGGACGTCTACGGACGCACACTCGCCCGCGTTACGGTCAATGGCCGCGACGCGGGCGAGTGGCTTATCGCCAAGGGCCTTGCGCGGCCCTGGCGCTGATCGTCAGTTGGAGATGATCACTTCACCGAAGACCTTGGACTTATCCATGCCCCCGATCTGGTAGCGCACCTGCTCGCCCTCGATCGTGAAGCCCTCGAAGATCCGGCGCACTTCCGGATGATCGTTGAGCGAGAGGATGAACTTGCCCCGGATGCCGCGCAGCTGCTCGGACATGGCCTCGAACTCCTCGCGTCGGAACATGTCCCGGCCATAGTCGGTCTCGCAGCCGTAGTAGGGCGGATCGAGATAGAACAGCGTGGCCGGTCGGTCATACCGCGCGATGAAATCCGCCCAAGGCAGACGCTCGATTATCACGCCTGCAAGCCGTTCATGCACCGCCTCGATCATCGGCCCGACCTTGCTGATGTCGAATCGCCCGCCGCTGCCCAGCACCACGCCGAACCCGCGCCCGTTTACCTTCCCCCCGAACGCAAGCCGCTGCAGGTACAGGAACCGCGCCGATCGCTGCAGGTCAGTCAGCGAGCTCGGCTCCATGGCGAGCAGCTTCTCGAACCCCGCCCTGCTCGTGATCTGGAAGCGCAGCATGTCGAGGAATGGCACGTAATGGTGCTGCACCACGCGAAAGAACGTCGCCACGTCCTCCGACCAGTCGTTGATCACCTCGCCCTTGGGCTTGCGATCCCGGCGCAGGAACACCCCGCCCATGCCGACGAAGACTTCGGCATAGGTGTCATGCGGAACGGCGTTGATCCGCTGCACCAGGCGCTTGGCCAGATTGCGCTTTCCGCCGATATAGGGCGCCAGCGGCTTGACCGGATCGACCGCCACGAGGGTGGTCTCGGGATTCGACAACATCGCACTTGTTCCTTAAATGTTCCGCCGCCGAGTCGGCAGGCGGGATTGGCCCCAAGGCGGGACCGATTGGGACAAGACGAGCTGCGTTCGTCGGACTTGGGCGGTGCAACGCCCGGTCCCCCGCCGTCGCCGGTCAGCGCACCTGGCCTGCGGGGATCTTCCTGAAGCCGTTGCCTTCCTGCCGGATCACCGAGCCATCGGCGCAGAGGTAATCGGCAAACGAAAGCGCCGGCACACCTGCCCAGTCGTTCATGCGCAGCATGCGCCGCGCGATCGGCACGATCTCGAGCTCGTAGAACGAATCGCGCGCCTCGCGCACGCTGCCGAAGCCGCCGTTGTTCTGGGGGATCACGCCGATCAGCTGGGGCGGCGTGCGGTGCGCGCCGAGCATGTCGTCGCGGCTGATGTTCTTCACGTTCGAGAATTCGTCTTTCGCAGTCACATCAGCAATGGGAATGACCTGCACGCCGTCCTTCTTCCCTTTGGGCATGTAGAGCAGCATGTTCTTGAAGTTGCCCACGCCGCGCGCCTGGCCGAGCTTCTCCGCGATCTGGTCGACCATCCCCTCATCGGCCAGAGCGTCCGTGATGCTCAAGATGAAACCAGCATGCGCACCGTTGAGGTAGTAGCGACGGCGGAACAGCGTGGCGTTCTCCGAAAGCAACCCGCTCTGCAGCGCGGATAGCCACTCTGGAAGCCCATAGATCTCCTGCGCCACGTCAGGCTGCTGCAGCTGGAAAATGCGTCCGGGCTCGAACTCGTGGCTCTGGCTGATCGGTCCATTGACGAACCAGAACACGCCGGCCTTCACCCCGGCGCGCATATGGACCGAGGGCGCATGCCGGATCACCGCCACGCGGTTGCCCAGGTTCGGAACCTGCTCGAAGTAACCGTTCCCCATCTGCACGAAGTCCAGGGCAAAGCGCTCGAAGTCGTCGCTGCCGAGCCAGCGGCTCTGCACCTGTTGCGAAACCAGCATGTTGACCTTCAGGGCCACCGCGCTGCGATGATAGGGGCTCATGTTGAACACCTGGGCGAGGCGTGCCGTCGGCAGGGGTGGCTCGTACCACTGGCCGTTGTGCCAGATCTCGAAGTACTGGGAGAGCTCGCGGCGATCGAGCACGCTTTCGGGATCACCGAACGAAAAGACGCCGCCCTCCACGGGTCCTTTCGGCATCCGGGACAGTTTCCCCGCGCTTGCTTTCGCCGGTGCCGCCAGTGCGGTCGATTTCCTCGTGCTCATGCTCGGCTCCTCAATCGAAAAATCTGACGGTACCGCCGCTCGCTTGGCTCTCGGTCCCGACGTCCAAAGGCTCGTTGGAAAGGGCGTGCAGCAGCGCCCAGGCAATGTCGGCGTGGCCGATCTCGCCGTTGCGGCGCGCGGTATAGGTCACGCCCTTCTGGCTTGCGGTAAGCGTGGGGCGGATAGCCATCAGCGCCTGCATCAGGTCGGTCCACCCGGCATCGAACTCGATGCGGCCGGCGCGGAACACGTGTTGCCCCTTGATCACCAGCGCGGTCTTGCTCGCCACCGAATATTCGATCTTGCGGACCAGCGGGAACCAGTGACCGACCAGTTCGAGCACGGCCTGTCCGGACCCGGTAGTGTCGATCGAGATATCGGTGACGTTGTAGCGGCCTGCCACGCCCTTGATGAAATCCGCCTGCCCCGCGAAGTCGAGGCCGTTGAGGCGGTACTTCTCGAGCACGCGGAACTTGCCGCCTACCTTGTCCGGTGGTGCCAGCACGATCAGCGCGGCATCGTCGCGGCCCTGCTTGTTCGGGTCGTAACCCAGCCACACCGGCTTGTCGCCGAACGGACGCCCGCCAGGCACGTCGACCAGCGCCGGATGGAAGTCGCGCCACTTGAGGAAGCTGTCCACCCGCGCCGGGTTGAGGCGGGCATAGGGGAAGCTGCTCTCGGCATCGTCCACGTCCTCGCATTCGAACAGGTTGCGGAACGCGTCTTCCGAATATTCGCGGCGGAGCTCGTCGACGTCGACCAGGGCGGACAGGCCGAGGTCGCAGGCGTCGTGGATGGTGAGGATCTGCTGCCAGCTTCCATCCGGCATGATCGCACCACGGCGAAGGTTCTTGTGGCTGATGTCGAAGGGCTTCTGATCGCCCTTCGCGCGGCCCCGGTTCCATTCCTCGCCCGACCAGAAGGCATAGCTCTCGTGGGTCTTGGTCGATGGCGTCGAGAAATAGGTCTTCTTGTAGATCTTGTGGGTGGCCATGCCGCTGGCGACCTTGGCCAGCTCGGCAAAGCCATGAACCCACGCGTATTCGTCGAAGTAGAAGTCGCCGCTTTCGCCCTGCGCCGTCGCCGAATTGGTCGAGAGAAAGTAGAAGCCGGCCGATTCGATCGGCTTGTGTTCAGTCTGCCCCTCTTCGTCCTCGGGATACTGCCCGACGAAGTCGAGCTCGATGATCTTCCCCTTGAGCTCGATCCCGGTGACCTTGCGCACCCACTTGTAGATCTCGCGCCGAAATTTCAGCGCCTGCCGCTCGCTCGCCGATATGAAGATCTGGTTGCGGGGCTGCTCGCCCTTGAGCACCGCCTCGCCAACTTTGGCGAAGGCCTCGCGCGCGAAATAGACCGTCGCGCCCACCTGGCGCGATTTGCGGATCTTGCGCGTGCGCTGCTCGCGCTGGTCCCACCACAGATCCTGATATTCGAAGCGCCAGTCGTCGAAGTCCGCGAGCAGCTTCTCCCACTGCTCGATGGTCAGGAAGTTCTTGCGCTTCTCCGCGCGCTTGGCCTTGGCGGGCTCGTCGTTCCGGTTCGCGATCTTCGGGTTGAGATCGCCTTCCTTCCCGGTCTTGTCGAACTTGCGGATCCGCGCAGAGCGTTCGAGCTGGCGCATGAGGAAATCCACGCGCTTCATGTCACCCTCGGTGAAGGGTTCCTTGTCGAGCAGCATGGCGATTTTCGCCTCGAGGCGATCCTCGACCACCGCGATCGGCGCGTCCTGGTCCCACGCATCGCGCCGCTTCCATGCCGCCACGGTTGCGTAGGGAACCGCCATCTCTTCCGAGATTTGCTTTGCCGTCCACCCGCGATGGTAGAGCGAGCGCGCCTCGCGCCGCTGCGCACGGTTCACCTGCCGGCTGATAGCCGGTTCTGTGTCCGCATCGGGAACGGGGCGCAGGGGTGGAGAGCAGTGCATGGCGTCAAGCCATGCACCCCGAACCCCGTCTCCTGTCGCCTGCCTCGCCGGGTAAACCCGCGCTCTACCGCGCAGGCGCGTTGCCAGAGCCGCGCCGCCGGTGCCTCAAAGGGCACAACTGCTGACCCCGCACCAACGCGCCACGCCAATACCCAGACGGGAGCCCTTTCGATGAAGACCAAGCCCTTCCTGCTCGCCACCGCCGGTTCCACCGTCGATGGCCGCGTGATCGATGAAAAGATGCTCGAAGAGATGGTCTCGAGCTACGACCCCAAGGTCTACGGGGCACGGCTGAATATCGAGCATGTCCGCGGCATCAGCGGCGATGGACCTTTCCGCGCCTACGGTGATGTTCTCGAGCTCTCGATCGGCGAGGTCGAGGTCAATTTCAACGGCAAGACCGAGACGCGCAAGGCGCTCTACGGCGTCTTCGACGTCAACGACGATGCCAAGAAGCTCAACGAGGCGGGGCAGAAGGTCTATCCCTCGATCGAGATCGAGCCCAATTTCGGTGGCAAGGGCTTTGCCTACATGATGGGCTGCGCGCTCACCGACAGCCCCGCATCGATCGCCACCGAGCGCCTGCAGTTCAACCGCTCACTTCCCGGCACGATCACCGTATCGGCAGACACGGCCGAACCACTTGAATTCGCCGATGCCGATGTCACCCAGGGCGGCAATGCGCTTCTGTCGGGCATGGCCAAGCTGTTCGATGGCTTTGCGGCGAAGTTTTCGAAGGCCGAAGAAAAGCCCGAAGCCAAGAAGGACGATCCGCCCGAGGGTGCGGCTTTCGACTTCGCCGCTCTGCGCCCGCTGTTCGACGAGTTCGGCACCACCATCGCCACGGCCATCAACGGCCTGCGCACCGAGTTCCGCGCCGAAGCCGATGCCCTCGCGGTCAAGCTCAAGAAGGTCGAGGAAACGCAGGAGCGGACGCCCGACCAGAACTACCGCCAGCGCCCGATCTCCGACGGCAAAGCCGGTAACTACTCCGGGATCTTCTGATCCAGTCCGCCGCCCGCCCCGCTTACTCCCCTCAATAGGACCTGACAGATATGGGTTACACTCTTTCCGATCGCGGCCGCCGGGCGCTCGACGGCCTTTTCAACGCTATCGTGCAGCTCAACGGAGCAACGCGCGGCGTGGCTCACCAGTTCTCGCTTGATCCCACCGCCGAACAGCGGCTTGAGGATCTGCAGCGCGAAGAAGTCGGCTTCCTGCAGCAGATCAACGTCATTGGCGTTCGCGATCTGATCGGCCAGGTGATCGGCCTCGGCACCGATGACATGATCGCTTCGCGCACGGCAGAGGCTGACCTTCCGCGTAAGGCGCGTTACGTCGGCAAGCTGCAGGATCGCGAGTATCGGCTCTACGATACCGAGTTCAACACCAAGCTTCCCTGGCAGATCATCGACAACTGGTCGAAGTTCCCCGATTTCGCCCAGCGCTATGCGCGCCATGTCGCGGTGTCGGTGGCTCTCAGCCGCATCTCGGTTGGCTGGAACGGCCTTGCCGCCGCCGCCAGCACGGATGCCGAGGATAACCCCTTGGGCGAGGACGTGAACATCGGTTGGCTGCAGAAGCTCCGCCTTGAAAAGGCCGATCATGTCATGGGGCGCGCCACCGTTACCGCCGGCGGCATCACCACTGCAACCGGTGCGGCCGCGCCAATCTATATCGGCCCCAACGCCGACAGTGCTGCTGGCGATTACAAGAACATCGATGCGCTGGCCTATGATCTCATCTCTGGCATGCCCAGCTGGTCGCGCAACAGCACCGACCACGTCGTTCTGGTCAGCCAGGACCTCGTCGACGAAAAGTACTTCCCGATGATCAACCGTCCGCTTTCGGACACGATCGATGGGGGCCGCTCGACGTCGGATCAGGTGGTGGGCGACATCATCATGTCCACCAAGCAGATCGGCGGGCGCCGCGCTGCCATCGTCCCGAAGTTCCCGGAAAAGACCATGGCGGTCACCCCGCTCAAGAACCTGTCGATGTACTACCAGGAAGGTTCGCGCCGCCGGTACATCAAGGATGAGCCCGAGAACAAGGCGAGTCTCGTCGACTACAACAGCGTCAACGAAGGCTACGTCATCGAAGACACTGATTTCATGGTCCTGGCCGAGAACATCGAGTTCGGCGACCGCCCGTAATACCACGCCGGGAGGGCAGTGAAGGCGGTCGCTGACATCCGGGTCGGTTGCCGCAAGAGCCCACATCCGAGACCGGGGAGGGGAGCGGATGCTCCTTAACCGAACCGGTTGGCCGCGCGCCGGATAGCGCGGTCTCCCTTTCACCATGGAGCCCCGCATGAGCAGCCCCTTCCGTCGTCACAAGCAGCGCGTCCTCGGCATCATGTCGGGCGCTGTTGCTCCCGAAACGGCACGAACGCCCGAACTGCAGGAGCCGAAGGCCAACTCGCCATCGGGTCAGGAATATGCCGCCCTGCGCGTGCTGCTGCATGACAACCTGCGCACCCTGTCCGACATCGCCAGTCACGAGGCCCGCGTGCCGGTAAAGGTGGAAATGGCCCGCGCCTTTGCGCCGTGGATCGAAGGTGTGCTCGCTGCGGAAGGACAGGCCGCGCAGGACGAAATCCTCGTGACCAATCTGGTCTGGGCGATCGACTATCGCGATTTTGACTACGCACTGCGCCTTGCCGCCCATGCTATCCGCCACGGCCTTGCCATGCCGGAGAAGTTCACCCGCACCCCGGCCTGCTATCTGGCAGAGGAAGTGGCCACCATCGCCAATGCCGAGTTCGATGCGGTCAGCCTCGATCACCTGCTCGCGGTATCCGCGCTGGTCGAAGGGCATGACATGCACGATGCGGTGCGCGCCAAGCTGCTCAAAGCGATCGGGCGGCGTTATGCCCAGAAAGCCGCGCGGTTCGATCCAGCGGCCGACAACGCCCCCGCGGGCGGCAAGGCTGCTTATGTCGAGACCGCGCTCGAGGCCCTGCGCCGCGCGCTGCAGCTCGATTCCAACGTCGGCGTCAAGAAGGACATCGAACGCCTCGAACGCGAGGCGAAGAAGCTTGCCCCGGGGGAAGGTGGAGAACCTCCCCAGGGCTGACCGGCCCGCCCCACGGCGCTCGGGGGGCGGATGCGCAAGGGTGGGTCTTCCAGTCCATGCCCGATCGCATCCTCACCCCCCGAAAACTCTGGGGCCAGATTGAAACGAGTGACCCACCATGGCAGGCCTGACCGCAAATCCCGTCACCCCGCTGGATCCGGCCAACGCCAAGGTCGGCGCCGATGGCTGGTTCCCCGATATCCCGCTCGCCCTGGTCCGCAATTCGGTGCGCCTGGGCAATGGCGAGGTCACCACTGATCGCCTGCGCGCCTCTATCGAGGCCGCGATGCTCACGGCCTTCCGCCAGCTGGCGGCATGGCGTTCGACGCATGTCCTCGCCGGGGCCGAAGAGCTCGCCGACGTGACGGCGGACATGATCAACGATCGCAACCAGGCCGAGGCACTGTGGGAGCGCCTGATCATCTCGCTGACCGCCGCCGATCTCTTCGCCGGCAACCGCGACATGACCGCCACAGATCGCGGCCTCGATCGCGCGACCGACAAGGAAGACGGTGCCGACGAGTACTACCGCCGCGCCTGGGCAGCCGTGGCCGACCTCAAGACCTTCGCACCTGGCAACACCCGCGCCGACGTGCCGCGCAATCGCGTGGAGTTGATCTGATGAAGCATCTCGCCGTCCTCGCGGCAGTCTACCTGCTCGGCTCCGCCTTGACCTTCGGCCACGAGGGCGCGCGCTTTCGCAGCGCGTGCGATCCCGTACCCGGCGTCCCGGCCGGCATGGCCGCCTTGGTCTGGCCGCTCTACTGGCCGTACCGACTTTCTTGGGATGCCTTCAATCCTACCATCGAGGCACCATGTCCCTCACGGTAACCGCGCGCGATGGCGAAACCGTCGACGAGGTCTGCTGGCGCGTGCTCGGCCGCACGAGCAACGTCACCGAGCAGGTGCTAGAACTCAATCCGGGCATCGCCGCGCTCGGTCCAAGGCTTCCCGGTGGCACCGAGCTAATCCTGCCCGAAGTGGCTGAGGCAGCGACTGCGACCCGCGAAACCATCCAGCTGTGGGACTGACCTGATGCGCAAGATCGACAGCCTTCGCGCCACCCTTCTCGCGGCGATCCCCGAGGCCAACAACGATCCGGCGATGCTGCCCACGTGGATTGATCGCGGCTCGGTGCGCGGGCGGCAGACTGGCAGCGGCTCTTTCGAAATGGCGTTCCGGCTAAACGTCCTGGCGATCGGCGTCCGCACCGATCTGTCGCTGATCTCGCTTGCGGTAACGAAGTGGCTTCGCGCCAATCAGCCAGAGCGCCTGCAACCCGGATCGGACAGCTTCACCTTCGATGCCGACATTCTGGACAACGACACCGCCGACGTGCTCATCCAGATCGACCTGACCCAGAATTACGAGGTCACGACGGTCAACGGTGAGGAACGGGTCGAGCCGGTCGAGCAGACAGACCCCGTGCTCGAGGAAGCCAACGCCGAGGGCTTGGCCCCGGATATTGCCGCCATCCTTCTCGGTGGTGAGCAGCTCGTGCCTCCCGCGTAAGCTGCCATGGCCCACGATTCCTCTGGCGACGATCTCTCACGCCTCGACGAGTGGATGGGGCAGGTGCTGCATGGCCTTGCGCCGCCTCAGCGCAAGCGCGCGGGCCAGCAGCTTGGCCGCGATCTGCGCAAGTCGAACCTCAAGCGCATCGCCCAGAACGTCGAGCCCGATGGCACGCCGATGGAGCCCAAGAAGGCCCGCTACGACCGGCGCGGACGCCTGCGCGAAAAGGCCGGCGGGAAGATGTTTCAGGGCCTGCGCTATGCCAAGCACTGGCGCATCGATGCCACCGAGGACGGTGTTTCGGTGACCGCTCAATCGCCGTTGGTCGATCGCACAGGCTCGGTCAGCCAGTTTGGCGAGACCAAGACCATCGGGCGCCTGCGCGATCGCACCCCCATCCGCTACCGCTACCCGGTGCGCCGCCTGCTCGGTTTCTCCCCTCAGGATGAGGACCTCGTGCTGCAGATCGCAAGCGACATGATCGAACCGAAATGATCTCTGTTTCGCGTCGTTTTTCGCCTTGTAGAATCGGTCCGTCTCCGTTCTGACTTGAGAAACAATTGTTGTTTCGATCTGACGACGAGGGCAAGAATGGAGGCGGAAGTTATAGCTGGCCGGAAGTGCGGCACTTGCAGCATGTGTTGCAAAATTTTGGCAATTGACGAGCTAAAGAAGCCGCTAGGCGTTTGGTGTAGTCATGTTCGTAAGGGTAAGGGGTGTTCGATTTACGCTGATAGGCCCCCGTCATGTGCCGCTTACGGATGCGGATATTTACATTGGGCACAAACAGGAGAGCACTGGTTCCCATCTCGTGCCAAGATGGTAGTTGAGCTTGAAAGCGACAGCCGATTGCTAGTTCGCGTGGACCCAGCGACACCAAGCGTTTGGCGCACACAACCGTATTACGATGACATAAAGCTTTGGGCACGGATGGCTGAATTAAGCGGCCAACAAGTGGCGGTTATGATTGGTCGAAAAATGATCATTGTAATGGCAGAACACGATATCGATGTCGGATTCGTGTCAGAAGACGAAGCGGTGATTGTCTCCGAAATGCGGGATGGGTCTTTTTCGGTTTCTAAGATTTCGAGAGACGACCATCGTTTTGCCGACCTGCGGACTGGGATATTCCATACGCGCTCCCCTTCCACCAAATTTTGACAAACGCTACCAATCGCACTTGCCGAATCGTTCCGCATACGTTCTCGGGCGGGATGGGCTTCAAGAGACTGGAAACGCTGAACGATTACCGCCGTCACCGGCAGTTTCTCCGAGTGCGGTGCCGCGCCTGCAAGCGGGTCACCGATTTGAACCCGGTGCACCTCGTCCACGAATGCGTTGGCAGGAACCAAAGCCCTGCGATTGACGCTGTTATCGGCAGGCTGCGCTGCTCAAAATGCGGGGCACGTTCGCCGGAAGTCTATCCGACTGACACTCCCTCACGGTAAACCCGGCCTCTACCGCGCCCGCGCCTAGCGCGCGCGCGACGAACCGCGCCATCCCGTCGGGCATGGTCGGCTCCATCGCATCCTCCCCCGCTATCGATCTCTCTGGCCTGCCTGCGCCCGACGTCATTGCGCAGCCGAGCTTCGAGACGCGCCTTGCCGCGAAGCTTGCCAGCGCCATCGCGCAATACCCTGCCTTCGTGGATCTGGTCGAAAGCGATCCGGCGATGAAGCTGCTGCAGGCCGACAGCTACGACGAGATGATCCTCGCGCAGGCCTTCGCCGATGCCGCGCGCGGGCTGCTGCTCGCCTTCGCCACCGGGCCGCGCCTTGATCACCTCGCTGCGCTCTTCGCGGTGGAGCGTCTTGAGGGCGAGGCCGACACCGCCCTGCGCCAGCGCGTGCAGCTCGCCCCGCACAGCTTCTCGGTCGCAGGTCCGGAACTCGCCTACGTCTACTGGGCGCGCACCGCTGACGCCGACGTTGCCGATGCCACGGCGGTCAGCCCGACGCCGGGGCAGGTGGTGGTCACGGTGCTTTCTGCCAGCGGCACTGGCGTGCCTGGTGCGGGCGTGCTCGATGCCGTGACCGACCTGCTTACCGGGCCGGTGCGACCGCTGACTGACGAGGTGATCGTCCAGTCTGCCACGCTCGTGCCCTTCGCGATCGAGGCGCAGCTCACCGTCTTCGCGGGTCCAGACCAGGGCCTGCTGCTGCAGACCGCTCTCGACAGCTTGGGCGCCCACCTCGCCGCCGCGCGCAAGCTGGGCCGCGACGTGACGCGATCCGCGCTGATCGCCGCGCTGCACGTCGCCAACGTACAGAAGGTCGAGCTGCTCGCGCCGCTGGCCGACATCGATATCGACCCGAGCGAGATCGCCTCGGTCACCGGGATCGACGTCACCATCGCCGGGACGGTGATCTGATGGCCTCGCTGCTGCCTCCCAATGCGACCAGCGCCGAGCGCGCGCTCGAGCAGGCGATGCGCTCCGGGATCGACCTTTCGGCGGTGGGGACCTTGTGGAACCCGGCAACGTGCCCAGCAGACGTGCTGCCGTTCCTCGCCTGGGGGCTGGCGATCAGTCATTGGGATGCAGGTTGGAGCGAAGCGCAGAAGCGCACCGCGGTGGCCGAAGCCATTCCCTTCCACCAGATCAAGGGCACGCGCGCGGCCGTCGAGCAGGTCCTTGCGCGGTTTCACCCACTGCTCTCGATCGTGGAATGGTGGCAGGCGAACCCTCGCCGCGATCCCTACACGTTCGAGGTCCGCGCGCCTGCAGGCCCCGGTGGTATCGACGCCAGCTTCCTCACCACCGAGACCGCCGAGGCGATCATCCGCGACGTGGCCGCTGCCAAGCCGCTGCGCGCGCACTTCGACTTCGTCTTCGCCCTGGAAGCGCAGGCCACGCTTTGGATGGCGGGCGGCTTCACGGCCGGGACGATCAGCCGCGCCGATTACGCCGCGGAGATCGACGAGAGCCGCGACTGGAGCCGGGTACTGCAGACCGAGAACGGCGAACCGGTCCGCACTCCTGATGGCCTCGATTTTCTGGAGACAAGCTGATGCCCGGACTGGTCCTATCCCTCACCAACGCGGGGCTTGCAGCCGTGCAGGCCGCATCGGGCAGCGATCCGGTGACCATCGCCGAGCTAGGATTGACTGCCACGCCCTTTGATGTGGCGCCGACGCTGACCGGACTGCCGGGAGAGTTCAAGCGCATCGCCGCGATCTCGGGCACGGCTGCTGCTGACAACATCACCCACATGACGGCCTATGACACCAGCGCGGACGTGTGGAACGCCACGGGCCTCGGCCTGTGGCTGGCCGATGGCACGCTGTTCGCGGTTTACAGCGCGGGATCGACGATCATCAACAAGGCAGCCGTCGCCTTTGCGCTGATCAGCTTCGACATCGCCTGGCAGGCCGATCTGGCCTCCTCGATCACCTTTGGCGATCCGATCTTCACCAGCCCGCCCGCTACCGAAGACATGCGCGGCCTGATCGAGCTGGCCACGCTCGAAGAGGCACAGGCGGGGACTGATCTGCTGCGCGCGCTCACACCGGCTCGCGCCAAGGCCTCGGTGATCCCATGGCTGGGTTACACGCCCCTCGATGTCGCGGCCTATACCGCCGCAAGTGTGATCGCCCGGTTGCTTACGGTGGATGGCGCCGGCTCCGGGCTTGATGCCGATACGCTGGATGGTTTCCAGGGCGAATATTACGCCGATATCGTCGGGCGGCTTGGCTACACCCCGCTCAACATCGCGGCCTACACCGGCGGCGAGATCCTGACGAAGCTGCTGACAGTCGACGGTGCGGGTTCGGGCCTCGATGCCGATACCCTCGATGGCTACCACGCCGCCGCCTTCCGGCGCGTCGTCTCCTCGAACATCACCGCCAACGGCGGCTACATCGAATATTCGGACGGCTTCAAGGAGACCTGGGGCTGGGTCGATTGCGGGGCGAATGCATCGGCCTGGTTCAACGTGCCCATCCCGCACACGTCGTGGCTAGTCCCGTCGCTGGCCGTCGAGGTGCAGCCGGGTGACGACAACAACTCCGAGAACACCGGCGTCGGCCCGATCACGCTGGGGCCACCCACCACCATCGAAATCTACAGCGCGGAGAACTTCACCGCGCGCGTCTTCATCCAGACCAAGGGCGTTTGACCATGAGCGAAGCCATGAAGATCACCGTAGGCCGCTTCGATGCCGCCACCGGCACCGTGCCGGTCACGTTCGAGCAGAACGGCAAGACCCACTCGCGCCCGGTCAACGCCGTGATTGGCAACGACGGCAAGCACGATCGCGCTGCCACGCTCGCACGGGTCGACGAGGTTGCAGCAGGCGTGGCCAACAAGTTCACCCTCGGCCTGCTGGGCAACGCCGAGCCGGAGGCCTGATCCATGGTAAAGATCACCGAACTCGATCCGCCACCGTCGCCGCTCACCGGCGCCGAACAGGTTCCCATGGTCCAGGGCGGCGAGATGTACATCGCCGGTCTGGGCGAGCTCATGGAAAGCGTGGCGCAGCCCTTCGTCGACGGTGCGGCCGAGCAGTTCGCCATGGCGCAGGCTGCAGCCGAGGAATCGGTGGCGGCTGCAGGACTGCTCAGCGCAGGGCACATGGCCCTGAGCAAACCGGTCAACGGTGCGCGCTTGGGAGTCTCGGCCACTTTCGGCAGCAGCACTGGTGCTGTCACTCCTGCCAAGTGGTCGGGTGTGTCCTGGCGCGATGCCTACACCGGTAGCTTTTTGGCACTGCGCCGCGCCGCGACCGTGGCGGTTTCTGGCGACAGCATTGATCGCGGCGTGGGTGCATCGGTCCCGGCCACGAATGGCTGGGCCTATGGCTTCGTGGCCGACATGGGCGCGGCGATCCTCAATCGCTCGGTCGATGGATCAGTTCTTTCGAGCCATCTCAATCGTCCCAACAACTTGCGCAGCCGCTTCGAGACGGACTTCCTTGGCGCCAATCGGCGCGAAGTGGCCGTTATCGGATGCGCCTTCAACGATGCGCGCTGGCTCTATGCCGACCTTGCAAAGTTTCAGTCGGACTACGACCAGATGATCACCCGCCTGCTGCTGGCCGACGGCTACACGTACGAAACGCTGATCTGCAAACAGCCGCCGTATATCAGCGATACCGGGCTGATCACTTCAACCGACCCGGACTTCGCCGGCAACTCTCGCGCCACGTTCGAGCTTACCGTCAATGCCGTGACGGCAGCGGCGCAGGCATGGGGCCTGCCGCTTGCCCCGCTTTACGATCACTTCAAGAACAACGCAGGCGATCGCGCAACGCTTGTGGCGCTGGTCGATTCCGTTGCGGACAAGATCCATTATCCTGATGCGGGTCACGAGCTGCTCCGCCAGGTTGCCAAGACCCAGACATACGTGGCCAATACCCTGCCGCGCGTCACCAATCTGCAGTTCGTGGCCAGCGCAAGCGGTAGCTTTACCACGCGCATGGATCGCTGCGCTTCGGCGGACAGCTACGAGATCCAGTACGGTCTGTTGTCAGCGCTGACCTTCGCGGTGGGCAGCAGCACCATCAACCAGGCGACAACGGCAACGATCGACCGGACTATCACTGGCCTTGCCGAAGGCGTCTACATTGCCCGCGTGCGCGGCATCTTCGGTGGCGTGCCGGGGCCTTGGGCGATCACGCGCGTTCCCTATCAGGTCGCTGGCACCCTCGTCGAAACGATCAACGGTCTCACGGGGTCGCTCGCCGGGCCGAACGCGACCGCCTTGGAAACGACGGTTCCGACCACTGGTGTTTGGGCAAAGCATCCGACCAGCTCGGCCAACCTTGCGCTCAATGGCTCTAGCCGGATACGCGCCTCCGGCGTCAACCAGTACAACCTCTATACCCTGGCAAGCGCGGCAATTCCTGCCGGCGGCCGCGTCTATTCCGAAGTGGATGTCTTTGATGGCGGTGGCTGGGCGGCAGGGGCAATCCTGCATGGTCCGGTTGCGCGGCTGCATGCGGCTAACCGGATCTGCCTCGCAGCGCTCTGGAATGGTCAGACCGTCCGACTGTTCTACCTCAACGGTACGACGCTGACGACGCTGGGGACCTACACGCCGCCCGAACCGATCGGGAACTATAACCTTGCGATCGGGGCAGGGGTCGGCTCCCAGCTAGTTTACCTGAACGGTGCGCCCGTCATCTCTAAGACCTTTGCCGATGCCGATCTTCCGGGCCTCGGCACCGGGCAGGGCATTATGGTTCAGACAGGTGGGTTCAGTTACAACACCACGGCGAACACCGGCCT
The DNA here is from genome assembly GCF_055521705.1 of Novosphingobium sp. BL-A-41-Hi4B-X5A. Lineage (NCBI taxonomy): Bacteria > Pseudomonadati > Pseudomonadota > Alphaproteobacteria > Sphingomonadales > Sphingomonadaceae > Novosphingobium > Novosphingobium sp. BL-A-41-Hi4B-X5A. The sequence continues at coordinate 3,000,091 of NZ_CM145500.1, forward strand.
GCTGTTCACTCGCGTCGAAACGGGGCTGTTGTCGTGACAATCCCCGAAGCCATCCGCGAAATAGAGCAGAACCGCTGCGAGCGCATTGCCGCTCCTGGCAAATGGAAGGTCTGGCGAGAGGGCAACCAGGTCAAGCACGAGGTCACCGCAAAATGACTGCCCGCGAACTGTTCGAAAACATGCCTGACGGCCTCAAGCATGTGCTTGACGCCACCTCCTTCATCGCTCTGCTCGGGAGTCTGATCAGCGTGCTGCCTGCCGTCGCCTCCCTGCTCACGATCGTGTGGACCTGCATCAGGATCTACGAAACCGCCACCGTCCAGACCATGCTGGGACGCAAGAAGGACCTGCCATGAGCATCGCCGATCCCCGCAAGCCGATCTTCGACGCAGTCCGCGCCGAGGCGCGCCCCGGCCTGTTCAATGATCCCGGCAACGTGCTCGCTCTCGACAACCTGCTCGATGCGTTCAACGTGCCGCGCGCAGCAGTTCCTGTCGCGCCAGCGGCTCCAGCGGCTGACGCGATCCCGTCGGGCTACTTCATCCTCCTCGCCAAGATCGAGAGCGGCCATCGTCCCTACATCAAGGCCCCGACGTCGAGCGCCAGCGGTCTCTACCAGTTCGTGCGGTCGACATGGGAAGGCGAGGGCGGGACATGGGGCAGAGATCCGGAGCAGGCCTTCGGTGGATTGCAGCCAAGCGAGGAAGAGCAGACCGCCCGCGCCCGCAGCTTCACGCTCAAGAACCTTGCCTACCTGCAGCGACAGGGCATCGCGATCAACGCGGCCACGCTCTATGCCGCCCATTTCTTCGGGGCGGGCACCGCTGCGAAGGTGCTCAAGTCCGCCGACCGTGAGCGGGCCGACGTGCTGGCAGGCCCTTCCGCCACCGCCGCAAATCCCGCCATCCTTCGCGGCAAGACCGTTGGCGAGTTCAAGGCCTGGCTGCAGCGCAAGACGGGCGCATCGGCATGAGCGTGAACCTTCCGAACTGGCCCCCGAAAGACTGGCGCGCCATTGTCGCGCTGGTCTTTTCCGTTGCCGGGGCGGTGGCGCTCACCGTGCTGCTCTGGCTCCTCTCCGGCATGCTCCTGCCCGAGCGGGGTTGGACGCCCGCCAGCGAGGGTGAGCGCGTCACCACCATCCGCTGGGTGCTGTGGATCTGCGCCTTCTGCATCCTGCTCGTGCTGACCGGGCTTGGTTTCAGCGCGTCGAGACGCGGGCTGCGGGGGCGCTGGGGCGACAAGTCTCTCGATTGGGAAGGCGGGGAAGATCCCGCGCAAGGAGGAACCGATGTTCAAGAAGATCCTGACCAAAGTCGTCGGTAAGGCACTGGCTCCGATCGTGGACGATATCGTGAAGCGCGAGCTCGACAAGCGGACAGGGGGCGCAGCTTCCAAGGTCGAGGACGCGGTAGACGCGGTGAGGCGGGCACTCTGACCCCGTCATGACTGCGGAAGAAGACATCCCTCTCGATCCATCCACGTTGATCCGGCTCGGCCTCATCAGCGAGGTCACCCTGTCGCCGCCGCGCTGCAAGGTCCGCTTCGCAGATCCCGATGGCGAGGATGACGAGGGCGGCGAGACCCCGCCCATCCGCTGGCTCGCCCTGCGCGCAGGCAATACCCGCACCTGGTCCCCGCCCAGCGTCGGCGAGGAATGCCTGCTGCTCTGTCCAGATGGCCAGATCGGCAATGGCGTGGCGCTGCTCGGGCTAAACAACGACACCAACCCCGCGCCCGGTTCCACGCTTGCCGAGCTGGTCGAGTACGAGGACGGCGCGGTGATCTCATACGATCCCGAGGCGCACGTCCTTTCCGCCGTGCTTCCTGACGGTGCGTCCGCGCTGGTCGAGGCACCGGGGGGCTTGACGATCCGCGGTCCTGTCTCGATTGAAGGTGACGTGACGGTCACCGGCGCAATCACCGCCTCGGACGATGTCAGCGCCTACGGCATCAGCCTCAAGTCGCACAAGCACGGTGGCGTCCAAGGCGGTGGTGCCCAGACCGGGGCGCCGGTCTAAGCGTCAGACTCCCGGGACGCCAGTCTAAGCGTCAGACTCCCGGGATGCCGGTCTAGCGGCTCTCCGCACGGTAAACCCGGCCTCTACCGCGCCGCCCGCTGGCGTGGCTCGCGCAAAGCGCGCTTCTGTCCACCTCATGATCGGTATGGACGCAAACACCGGCAAGGCACTCTCCGGCGCACCGCGCCGGGCGCAGTCGATCGCGCGCATCCTCACCACCCCGCTCGGCTCCTGCGTGATGCGCCGCGACTTCGGCTCGCTGCTGTTCGAGCTGCTCGATCGCCCGCTCAACGTTGCAACCGCCATGCTCCTGCGCGCCGCCACGGCCATTGCCATCCGGCGCTGGGAGACCGGCTTCCAGATCACCCGCGTCACGCTCTCGGGTGATTTCCCAGGCGGCGCGCCGATCATCGGCATCGAGGGGTACGACCTCGGCGCGCCCGACCCCACCGCGCTCGTCTCGCTTTCGATCCCCATCCGGCGAAATGCCGCCGCTCTCGCCAACTGAAGGAACTGCCCATGCACGGCCTGACCATCACCGAATCTGCAACCGGCGTCCGCACTATCGCCCGCCTGTCCACGGCTGTGATTGGCCTGATCGCCACGTCCACCGCCATCGCACCCGAAAGTCAGGCCGCGATCGATGCGGCCTTCCCGCTCAACACGCCCGTCCTGGTCACCAGCGTCGATGCTGCAGCGGGCAAGGCTGGCAGCGCGGGCACGCTCAAGGCCGCGCTCGAAGCCATCGGCGATGAAGCCAGTCCGCTGGTGATCGTGGTTCGGGTGGCGGAAGGGGAAGACCAGGCCGAGACCGATGCCAACGTGATCGGCGCGACCGATGGCAACCTCTACACCGGGCTGCAGGCCTTGCTTGCGGCAGAGACGGTGGTCGGCAAGCGTCCACGCATCCTCGGCGCTCCGGGGCTAGATACGCAGGCTGTGGTGGCCGAGATGGTCATTGCCGCCCGCAAGCTGCGCGCCATGGTCTATGCGTCGGCGATCGGTGACGACATCGCCGAGGTAACCACCTATCGAGGCGAATTCTCCGCGCGTGAGCTGATGCTGCTCTGGCCGGACAGCTCGCCGGATTTCGCGGGTGATATCGTGGCCCGCACCCTCGGCCTGCGGGCGCGCATCGACGAAGAACAGGGCTGGCACAAGACGGTCAGCAACGTGCCCTTCTACGGCGTCACCGGCGTAACGAAGAATGTCCACTTCGATCTGCTCGACAACGATACCGATGCGGGCGTGCTCAACGATGCGCAGGTGACCACGATCATCCGCCAGTCGGGCTACCGCCTCTGGGGCAACCGCACAACGGCGGGTGAGGAAACGCCCGAATTCAGCTTCGAGAGCGCCGTCCGCACCAGCCACGCGCTGCAGGATATCATCGCCGCTGCCGTTCTGCCGTTCCTCGATCAGCCGATGACCGTGGCGCGGGTGAAGGATCTGATGGAGACGGTGAACGCCGAATTCCGCCGCCTGGTCGTGGAAGGCAAGATCATGGGCGCGGAGATCTTCTTCGATGCCGATGCCAACACGCCCGAGCAACTGGCGGCAGGCCGTCCGAACTTCCGCATCCAGTACACCCCGGTGGCTCCGATGGAGAACCCGCAGGTCAGCCTGGTCATCACCGACTTCTACTACTCGGGCTTTGCCGATCAGCTCGCCAACGCTGCCTGATTTCGGCGCGGCCTGATCGACATCGCACCCGCCCCTCGCACCTGAAAGGATACGGCCATGGGCCTCCCGCGCAAACTGAAGAACCTCAACACCTACGTCGACGGCGAGGGCTTCCTCGGTACCGTGGCCGAATTCGAAGAGCCCAAGCTGGCCATCGCCACCGAGGAATGGCGCGGCGGCGGCATGCTCGGCCCGGTCATGCTCGACAAGGGCCTCGAGGCGATGGAAGCCACGCTCACCATGGGCGGGCACGTGGCCAGCCTGATCCGCAAGTTCGGCACCACCTTCGTCGATGGCGTCCGCGTCCGCTTCGTCGGCGCCTACCAGGCCGACAACGGCAGCGCGGCCGAGGCGGTCGAAGTCTACATCGGGGGCCGCTTCACCGAGATCGATCCCGGCAAGGCCAAGGCAGGCGACGATACCGAGCAGAAGTACAAGATCCCGCTCGCCTACTACCGCCGCGTGGTCGATGGCCGCACCGAGATCGAGATCGACATGCTGCGCGGCATCTTCCTCGTCGACGGCAGCGATCGCTACGCCGAGATCATGGCAATCATCGCAAGTTAGTGGAATATAAACGAAAGATAGGATATTGAAGGTTCGGCGGGATAAACCCCTATCCCAAGTGTCCCGTCCCTCGGAACCAGCGGCCTCAGCGTCGTTGGAGATCCCCCGATCTGCGGCTCGCCGAAAGGCGGGCCGCTTCCCGCTCTGAAATTGTTGGTGTCCTCGCGTGACACAAAGTCTGGTTTATTTTCAGTTTCCAATCGCTCCAAATTGGAGGAATGTTGCAGCGCAACCGATTGGAGATTCGGCTTTGTTTCACTTGGTGTGTTGGCTTGGTCGGCACCGACCGAAGGTGGATGCCCTTGAGCGCACAATGAGCGGCTATCGGGCCACCTGCCACCGTTGTGGCAAGCCGATAAGGCGGCCGCGCCAAGGCAAATGGACAATCGATCGTGCCGATACCGAACAAGCCTGAACGCGAGACAGAGCCCGATCGTGATGCCGCGCGGCGCCAGGAGCTTCGCGAACTGGTCACGCTATGCCTTTGGCATGCCGATGCCATGGGATTGGCCATGATGGGGATTCATCTCAGCGAAGCTCTGGAGTCCCTGAAGCAAGACGCGCCTGACAAGTCCGGGTAAATCCCGCCTCTACCTGCCAGACCGATAGCAGCCCGCGCGGGCGCGGGTCACACCACCCGGCAAGCTTCCGCTTTGCCGGGTGGTCCTTTTGCGGGGCGCCACCCGGCAGAGGCCTGCGGTGGTGGCGAGCGTCCCGATCCCTCACGTCGCTCCACCGCGGGTCAACCCGCCCCGCGCATAGGAGCCTCGCATGGCTGACAAAGACCCGCTTCCCGAAGGCTATTTCGCCCGCGTTCCGCTGCGCAAGCCGGTGGTGCGTGGCGAAAGCAAGGTGACATCGATCCTGCTGCGCGAACCCAACGGCACTGCACTGATGAACGTCGAGCTGTTCGACCTGATGCGCATGAACACCACCGAAATCATCAAGGTGCTCCCGCGCATCTCGGAACCGCCCCTGCTTGCCGATGAGTGCAAGGCCATGGGTGGGCCTGACCTTTTCGAGATCGGGCAGGAGATCGCCGCTTTTTTGCTGCTCTAGGGGAGAGCGCCAGCTTCCTCCCCGCCGTCGAGGACATGATGGCCGACATCGCCGTGACCCTGCATTTCAGCTTCGAAGCAATGTCAGCGTGGCCGCTGGGAACGCTGGCCCTGTGGCATGGTCGCGCGCTTGCCCGCATTCCGGGAGTTTCCAGCCATGAGTGATCGCAAGCTTAACCTGTCAGTGATTTTCGAGGCCGTTGACAAGGCTACGGGCAAGATCACCGGCATCAGGAAATCCGCGACCGAGGTTGGCAAGGAACTCTCCAAGGCCCGCAAGGAACTGAAGGACCTAAATGACACCCAGTCCAACGTTACCTCATTCATCAAACTCAAGAAGCAGATGGTTGAGAACAATGCCAAGCTGGTCGAGGCGCAGGCCAAGGTAAAGAAACTGGCGACGGAAATGCGCCAGGCCGAAAAACCTACTCGCGAGATGGAGCGGGCCTTGGCCCGCGCCAAGAAGGAAGCCGGTGACCTCGCCGGGTGTGTCGATCGCGATTCCCAATCGTTGCAGCGCATGCGCGACCGGCTCAAGGAAGCCGGGGTCCACACAAAGAAGCTCGCAGATGCGCAGAAGGACCTGAAAGGCAAGATCGCCGAGGCCACTGGGCGGGTGGACCAGCAGAAGGATGCCTACGCCGCAATCATGGCCAGTGGACCCAAAGGGGGCAATGGCGGGCCGGGTTCCTTTACCGACAAGACCGTGAAGGCGGGTCTTATCCTCGGCACTCTGCGAGAGGGAGCGCAATTGCTGTCTGCGCCTATCATTTCGGATGCTGGTGCGCAGGAGCAGATGACGCAGATTGGCATCAAGGCCAATCTATCCCGCGAAAAGCTGGCGGCGATGCGCGATGAAATTCAGCGCCTCGGTCCGCAGGTGCGTATGCCGCCCGAGCAGCTGCGTGGCGGTGTGGACTTCCTCGCGGCCTCGGGCGTGAACCCGGAGCAGGCACTCAAGATGATGGAGCCGCTGGGCAAGGCTGCGCACGCCAACTTCGCGGACATCAACGATCTGGCGAAAGCTGCAAATTCCGCCCTGTCGAATCTTAAGATTCCGCTGGGGAAGGATGACATCGACCGCACCAAGGAAACGGCCCGCGTGCTCGATATGATGAGTGTCGCAGGCAAGGAAGGGAACTTCGAGTTTGCCGACATGGCGCGAAGCTTCCCGACCCTTACCGCTCGTCTTTCCGCTTTGGGAATGAGCGGCGCCGATGATGTGGGCAAGCTCTCTGCCGCATTGCAGGTGGCGTGGACCGCCACCGGCAATGCCGATGAAGCCGCGAACAACATCGACAACCTCCTGATGAAGATCAATGCGAAAGAGACGGCTGCAAACTTTGCCAAGTTCGGCATCGACCTGCCCAAGGCAATGAAGAAGGCCTACGCCGATGGAAAGGGACCGCTCGAAGCCATCGCCGAACTTACCCAGAAGGCCACCGGCGGTGACATGACCAAGCTTTCCCGGTTGTTCGGGGATGCGCAGGCGCAAACGGGCGTCCAGTCGCTTATCCAGAACATGAAAGAGTACGAGCGTATCCGCGACAAGACGCTGGGTGCTGGTGCTGCCGGTGAGGTCAATCGTGATTTTGCGCGCCGCGCTGAAGACACCAGTTCGCGTTGGGACAAGCTCATGGCGCGTTGGGATGTCTTCAAGGAAGGTCTCGGCAATGCGCTTAGCGGCGTGAGCAACGCGGGGTTGGGGATCCTTGACGCGATGTTCGCCGAAAAGACTATGGGCCTCATTCCCGTGAAAACCCAACAGGTCGCCGCAGCTACCAGCACCGGTATCGCGGCGGGAATGGCGCAGCGCCGGAACGAACTCACGCTCAATCAATATTGGCTGACCCAGCAGGACGCGGTTGCCGCCCAGCAGCGCTCGGTATTGATCGGCAATCAGGTTGGCGATGGCCTTGCCATTGGCATGGAACAGAAGGCAGGCCGGGTGTCCGCAGCTGCACAGAGCCTTGCAGCTGCCGCACAGGGACAAGTGCGCAAAGACCTCAAGATCAAGTCCCCGTCGCGGGTTTTCATGGAACTCGGCGGCTTCATAAGTTCGGGTCTTGCAGAGGGCATCACACGAAAGGGAAGAGGACCGGCGTTGGCCGCTTCACGCATGGCCGCTGGCGTGGCCCGCGCAGGCTCGGTCTCGCTCTCGCCGATCGCGCCGGCATCGGGCGGGGTTTCTCAGGGCGGCGCGCTTGCCAGTGGCGGCAACATCATGATTCAGGTCTACGGCGCGCCCGGGCAGAGCGTCGAGGAACTGGCCAGTGTCGTCATGCGCAAGCTCAAACACGCCAGTGGCGTCAAGGAACGCAGCACCTACGAAGGTGATCGCTGATGGCTTCGCTTCCCCCGATCAACGGCGTCACCACCAACACGCTGTCCCCCGGCCACCTGCTCACGCTTGGCATGTTCCTGTTCGGCATCGATGCCATGGCCTATTCCGAACTCTCGCGCCGCACGAGCTGGCGGCACGGCACCTCGGAACGGTTCATGGCGCGGCCCGCCAGCCAGTACCTCGGCCCCGGCGAGGACACGATCACGCTCTCGGGCCTGCTCGTGCCCGAAGTCGCGGGGCAGTTCGTGGCGATCCAGATCGTCAAGGCGATGGCCGACACCGGTGAGGACTATCCTCTGGTCGATGGGCTCGGCCGCGTGCTCGGCCACTATCGCATCGTCCGCCTCGAGGAGACGCAGCACGGCATCATGGGCGGTGGCCTGCCGCGCGGCGTGGACTTCACCATCGAGCTCGAGCGGGTGGACTGACAGTGGGCGCGAACATCGCGGGCCTGCAGCTGCTGCTCGATGACGGCACCGATCTTGCCGCGAAGATCAATCCGCGCTTCCTCGAACTGACTCTCAGCGAGAAGCGCGGCGACGAGGCCGATGAGCTCTCGCTGACCCTGCACAACCATGACGGCCGTCTCGCCGCGCCGGAAACTGGCCGCGTGCTGACGCTCGCCCTGGGCTGGAAAGCGGGCGGGCCGTCTACCGGGCTCGTCGGCAAGGGACGTTTCAAGGTTGACGAGGTGGAGGAGAGCGGCCCGCCCGACGTGATCACCATCCGTGCCCGCTCGGCCGATCTGGGCGGGGACTATCGCAAGCGCCGCACGCAGGTGTGGCGCGATACCACCGTCGGCGCGGTGCTCGATACGATCGCGGGGCGCTATGGCGTGGAAAGCCTTGTCCATCCCGATCTGCGCGGCCTCGCCATCGCGGTGCTCGATCAGCACGGCAAGAGCGACATGGCCCTGGTCAAGGATCTGGGCAGCCGCTTCGATGCGCTCGCCACGTGGAAGGACCGCAAGCTGATTTTCATGCCGGTTGGCGCGCAGACCACCCCGAGCGGCAAGGCTCTTCCCTCCCTCACGCTGACCCGCCGCCATGGCTGGACGTGGCGATTCTCCCGCGCCGATCGCGAGGAAAACGATGGGGCCGAGGCCGAGTGGCACGATCACGCCGACGGCAAGCGCAAGAAGGTCGGCACCGGGGGCACGAAGCCGAAGAAGCTCAAGCGGGTCTACGCCAGCCAGGCTGAGGCGCAGCAGGCAGCAAAGGCGGCAGCAGGAAAGGGCAAGCGCGGCGGGTTCAAGTTCGAATACGACCTCGCCCAGGCTGACATGCAGATCCAGCCCAATGCCCGCGTAACCCTGTCAGGCTGGAATACTCGGGTCGATGGCATCAACTGGCTGGTCGAGAGCGTCGAAACCTCGCTCGGTGCCAACGGCATCCAGCAAAAGGTCTCGCTGGAAAGCGCGTAATTACTTCTTGGCAGGCTTCGTTGCAGCGAGCTCGTCGATCTTCTTCGCCATCTCTGCGGTACGGGTGTCGATTTGCTCCACCTTCGTTTCGATGGACGCCTGCTTTACCTCGATGTCATTGAGCTGCGAATTAAGCATGGCGTAAAGCCCGCAGCCAGCAACTGCGAGGGCGAGCAGCCCGTAGAGCAGATTGCGCACGTCATCATGCAGCCTGTTCAACTGCTGATCTACACTGGCCTTCCAATCGTCGCTCATGCCTCCCGATGTGCCATCGCCTCCGCCATCTTTCAAGGATGCCTCTGGAAGCTGCCTTTCGATGGCGTCCAGTCGAACTTGCATGTCTCGGATAGGACCGAAGGATGGATCAATGTTACTCATTGCCTTCCCCGACGCTATGGCCAGCTTCCTTCAGAAGCGCTTCAGCCTCTTCAGGCTTCACGCCGCTGTTCACGATAAGCATCTTGTGGAGATCTCGTACAGAATCGACGCATTTTTTAAACAGCTCTCGACTTTCAGGAGTCTGGCCCTCCATCTGCCCAATCATTGTTATGATATTCATCAAAGTAGCCATAGTTGCTGCGAGATTGAAGGTCGACTCGGCGCGAGTTAGATACCCGCCCGAATGTTCGTTTATGTAATTTCGCCGAGCTTCTGCAGACGCGAGATAATCATCGATCCCTTGCATTACCATCGCTACTTCTTCCTTACAGTCGCATCCGGCGAAGCGCCTTCGCCAATTTCCATCCTTGTAATCCCACAAGGCTCCGGCACAAACCTGCCCGTGGCGTACATCAGCTTCGCAGGCTGCCCCTGAGGCGACACCGTGAAGCGCAAGGTGGCTTCCCTGCCTTTGCCCGAAACATCGTCCGTGACGTTGAAGTCCCGAAATTCAAGCGTCTGGGCTTGCTCAACCGATAGCTTCCCCTTCACCTGATCGAGCAGCTTCTGCAGGAACTCGTGGTCTGCGGCGCGGCAGGTATCTCTTGGTGGGTCAGCGTAGAGGTCTTCTTTGGTGAAGGCATAGCCCGTCGGCGCTGGGGCCGGTTCATCCTGCTCGCCGCTGCAGCCAGTCAGTGACACAACCGCCAGCATTGAGCAGGCGGCGGCCTTGATCGCGGTCCTATACATCGGGCCACTCCGGGTCTGGTTGGAATTCGAAATCGGGGTCGACGCCCTCGGCCAACTCCGGCGCGCGGCGCAGCGGAACGGCATCGGGATCGACCTTGGGTTCTTCGCCGTCGAAAGCCACGCGGATCCACGCACCCCATGGCGCCGCCACCTGGAAGACGGCGTTGACCTCGCGCCCTTCGTTGATGATCGCGCCGATCCGGCCGCACCGCTCCGCGCTGAGATAGCCCATCTGGATGCCGCGTTCGGAGTATACCGCGACGGCGCGGCGATCTGCTTTGTTCTTGGGCTCCGGCCGCAGCTCCACGGGGTCACCAGGCTTGCACAATGCTATCTCGAACCGCCGGTTGCTGCGGGCCTTGTCCTCGTTTTCGAAGTCGGCGCCGACCACGGCGAGGGAAAGCGCGGGAAGTGTCATAAGCGTTGAAGGAAATAGTCCACGTCTTCAGCAAGCTTCTCGAGTTGGACCGCAGCTTCTATCTCATGCCGATCACGCAGGTCCCCCGCGCATTCCAGTATGTCCGCCCGCAAGTCTCTGAGTGCTGCCGTCGTCGATTGATAGCCTGCTCGTTGCAGGTAAGTGATAACGTCTTCTATTTTAGCGTTAGCCAAGGCCAGCCAGAACTCGTCGAGTTGGGACGCGATTTTACCGGGAATTGCTTCGTGGTACATTTGCTCGCCCTCATTCTGCCTGCTTACGCGTCAGCCAGCCATCCGGCGAACGACCGCCACCACCTTGCCGATCACGTGCAGCTCCCCGTCGTATGCCATCTCCGCCTCCACGAGAGGGTTGTCGGACATGATCTTCACTCCGCCACCTGCCATCGGGCGCAGGCGCTTGATCATGCCGGCATCGCCATAGGCGCATGCGAAGACCTGGTCTGACATGTCCAGTCGGTTCTCGGCGGTGTCGATGATCACAATGTCGGCGTTTTGTATGGTCGGTGCCATCGAATCGCCGATGCCCCGCGCGATGAACACGCGGGCAGGAGGCGATTGGGTGAACAGGCGCAGCCATCCCCGGGTAAACCGGCGCGGCTTCTTCTTCACCGGGAGTTCGAGATAGCTGCCGCCGCCCATGCCGAAGCGCAGATCGAGCTCCATGATCTCGACGAGCTCGTCGTCTTCATCTTCCGATTCGACTACTTCCAGATTGGTGGAATGCGTTGCAGCCACGGGGGCATCGCCAGACGGGTCGCCGGTCTCCCCTGTCAAATATTCCGGCGTTGTTTCAAGGGCTCGCGCGATTTTGTGCAGGTGGCTCGAACGGCCACCGCGCTTGATCAGGTTAGCGATTGCAGGCTGCGTTATTCCCACGCGGCGCGCCAGCTCGGATTGATTTATGCCGAGCTTCTCTATCCTTTCGAGGATGCGGGTGCCGATGTCAGTCACGCCGCGACCCTATAACCGTGCTTATAGCTGTCCACCAAAGTTTGGTGATTGACGGGGTATAACAACGGTGATAGTTATAACACATGGAATTGACCCCGACCCCTTTCGAGGCCCTGCAGTCCGCCCTGGCAAGAGCGGGATCGCAATCCGAACTCGCGCGGATTTGTGGCGTGTCCCAGCCTGCAGTCTGGAAATGGCTGCAAAGCTCAAAGCGCCTTCCGGCCGAGTACGTACTGCGCGTTGAAAGCGCGACGGGTGTATCCCGCCATCATTTGCGCCCCGACATCTATCCGCTGGAATCGCGCGGTTCGCACCCGCGCTGGTATGGCATCGACATGTCTGCTGGCCCTGACGTGGCGGTCGTATCCGTCGCCCAGCGCAAAGAAAACGGCAATCGGATCAATGTTTTGGACACGCCGGCGCAGCGGAGGACCGCATGACCAAGGTTCGCGTCCCGCTGACCGCTCACGCCGCGCTGCTCGAGATCGTCAAGGTGCTCGGCTATGATGGCTGCGCCGAGGTCAGTGGCATCAAGGAATGGGCGCTCCGCAAGATGTCCGATCCTGACACCGGTCGGGAGATCAGCCTGCGCGCGGCGATGCGCCTAGATGCTGCCTATCGGCGCGCTGGTGGCAATGGCGCGCCGCTTTTCGAAGCCTACGCCGCGTTCCTTGATCTGGAGCAGGCAGAGCCGGAAAGTCCCGAGCAGCTCATGCTCCTCTCGGGCGAAGTCTCCAAGGAAGTGGGCGAGGCCGTTGCCGCTGCGCTGGCATCGGCAAGCCGGGCCAACTGCCCAGCCACCCGCGCCCGCGCGATCGATGAAGCGCGCGAGGGCCTTTCGAAAATGCAGTCGCTGGTTTCAAGTCTTGAACGGGGGAACGTCCATGAGCGGTGAGGGCCATCTCGCCTCGCGGCCTTTGATCAACGCACCGCTGCAGACGCGCCTGCGCTCCGGCGGGAAGATGGCGAAGGACAGCGCCTTCATCATCTGCCCCAAGTGCGACGAGCCATGCTTCATTCGCCGGTCGGAGCGGATCACCGAGAAGGTCAAGCACCTTGAGGCGCACTGCACCAACACTGGTTGCGGCCACACCTTCGCGGCGCAGGTGGTCTTCGTGCATTCGTTCAGCCCCGGGCTGATCGACCGGCCCGACCTCGACCTGCCGGTCTGTCCGCGCGACCAAGTGCCGCACGTCTCGGCGCGCAAGGCCGACGAGGACCCGGCGCAGATCAGCATGTTCTCGGGCTGACCTGACCCGGGTCTCACGGCCCGCAACCACTCTGAAATTTCTGGACCATTGACGCCCGCGATCCGGGCGAGGGGGAAGCTTTGCCTGTTCAATCCGTCACACTGCCTGCGCGCCGCTGCGGCAAGACTGCCGCGCTCGGGACCGCCCAGCGCAAGATCAGCTTCGACAAGGCCCTGCGCCTGGTCGTGCCGCGCCTTACCCGCCGCCAGCGCCAGTTCCTCGCCTCGGTCGCCGGTTTCCGCGAGGCTGACATCTTCGACGTGGCGATGATCGAGATGCTCGAAGCGCCGGCATGGGAGCTCAAGGGCCTCGTGCAGTGGCAGGACAGCCAGTGGAAGCGGCACATGGGCCGCAAGCGCCAGATGAGCAGCAGCTACCGTCTCACCGAATATGGGCGGCTCTACGTCACTTCGGCGGCGAACCTGATCGCCCTTTCGAACGGCGACAAGGCGAAGGGTGGGCGCGCCCAGTGAGCCTCGAAGCCGACATCATCAAGGGCCTGCAAGAGCAGTTCAAGTTCCGGAAGACCAAGGGCTCCTGGCTGCAGGAAGGCGTCTGCCCCCAGTGCCAGAAGAAGGAAGCCTTTTGCGCTGCCAAGGACCCCAAGGTGGTCAAGTGCAGCCGCGCCGACAACTGCGGATGGTCTGACACCGTTCGCAACCTCCTGCCCGATCTGTTCGAGGACTGGTCGAAGCGGTTCGCCCCCACGCCCGAAAACCCCACGGCCACCGCCGACGCCTATCTGCTCAACGATCGCATGCTCGATCTGCAGTACCTGCGCGGGTCCTACACGCAGGAACTCTACCGCGACAGCGAGAGCGGGGCCGTGTCGGCCACCGTCCGCTTCAGGGTGGGCGAGACCTTCTGGGAACGCCTGATCGACCGGGTGGGCCGGTTCAAGGCCAAGGCAAACTTCGGATACGGCGGAACCTACAAGGGCCATGTCTGGACCCCACCGCGCTACACGATCGAGGACTACGCCAAGGCCGACGAAATCCTCTTCGCCGAGGGCATCTTCGATACCGTTGCCCTGTGCCAGGTGCGCAAGATGGCCGCATCGGTCATGTCCACCAACAACTGGCCGGAGAAGTTCCTCGCCGATCTGCGCGTCGAGCTCGAACGCATCGGCCGCACCACCCGCCCGAAACTGCTCTTTGCCTACGACGTCGGCGATGCCGGTGTCGGCGCATCCCGCAAGCACGTGAAGCAGGCCAGGGCCGAAGGCTGGCAAGCCGAGGCCCTGCAGGTGAAGCCTGACGGCGAGGGGACCAAGAAGGACTGGAATGACCTTCTCAAGGAGCATCTCGATTGGGACGGCGATCCCGAAAAGTCCCCGATGGGGGCAAAGGCCTTCGACGAGTATCTCTTCAATGGCCGACTGACGCTGGTCGAGAGCGCGCAAAAGAAGGCGCGCCTCATCTACGAACGCAAGCTGTGGCACTCGTTCGATTTTCGCCATGGCAATCGGCTCTACTGGTGCAAGGCCCGCCACACCAAGGACGAGGATGGCGATGAAACGGTCCATCTCGATGTCGAGGAAATCGCCAACTGCACTTTCCGGGTGCTCTACCGCGAGCGCGACGAGGTCGCTGACGAGACCAACTACTTTTTGCAGGTAGATTTCCCGGGCAGGCGTCCCACCGCCAAGGCCCGCTTTTCCCATGCCACGCTGGCCGATTCCGGCAGCTTCAAGAAGCGCCTGATGGCCTTCGCCGGAACATGGAGCGGCACTGGCGAGCAGCTCGATCGCCTCGTCAAGAACCAGCCCGGGCTGGACAAGGTGGTCACTCCGATCAAGTTCACCGGGTACTCGGCAGACCACAAGGCGTGGGTGCTGGGCGATCTCGCCGTGCGCGAGGGGCGGGTCTACAAGATCAACGCCGACAAGTACTTCGACTTCGGCAAACAGGCAGTAAAGCTTCGCTCCGACGATCGCCTGCTGCGGATCAACTACGATCCCGATCACCTCAAGTTCGATTGGCTGCCCGACCTTTGGGGAGCCTACGGCGAAAAGGGCCTGATCGCTCTCGCCTTCTTCACTCTCTCGCTCTTTGCGCAGCAGCTGCGCGGCGCACCGCTCTGGCACGGTTCCATTCCCTTCCTCGAAGTCACCGGCATCCCCGGATCGGGCAAGACCACGCTGATCGCCTTCCTGCACAAGATGCTCGGACGCGGGGGTGCCAACGGCCACGAAGGTTACGATCCCAACAAGGTCACCGGCGCCGCGCTCGGCCGCGTGCTGATGCGTATCTCGAACCTGCCCGAAGGCCTGATCGAAGGGCGGCGCGATGATGAGAAGCGCACCGGTAAGGCGCAGTTCGATTACAACGAGCTGCTGATCCTCTACGACGGGCGCAATCCGCGTGCGACTGGTCAGAAGACCGACGGCTACGAGATCAACGAGCAGCCGTTCCTCGGCACGCTCTACCTGATGCAGAACGAGCGCATCGATGCGCACGCCGCTGTGCTCGAGCGCCTCGTGTCCATGAACATCGACAAGGAGCGCTTCTCAGACGAGAACCGGCAGCGCGCCCAGCGCCTGCGCGAGATGCCGATCGAGGACGTATCCGGCACGATCGTTCATGTCGCCCGGTCCGAAGGCAATTACCTGCCCTTCTTCGCCCAGCGCTACGAGCACCACAACGCCGACATGCGGCGGCGCATCGACGGCTTGCACAACGACCGCATCATCAAGAACCACGCCCAGCTGGCGGCAGCGGTCGAAGCGCTGCCAAAGCTCTTTCCGAATGTGCGGAGCGAGTGGGTGGCCGAGGCCATTGCCTGCCTCGATCGGCTCGCGATCGACCGGCAGCAGTCCATCGGAGCAGATCACCCGGTGGTCGCCGAGTTCTGGGAAAAGGTCGAATATCTGATCGGCCGCGAACCCGGCGATGCGCACAAGACCGGCAAGAGCCTCAACTGCCATCGCGACCCTGACAACATCATGGCAGTCAGCCTTCCGCAGTTCGAAAGTCGCTGCAGCCAGGCAGGCCTCCGCCTGCCCAACATGGACCTGCTCAAGAAGTCGTTGCGCCAGAGCCATTCTCGCAAGTGGCTCAAGAACGGGCCGGTCAATGTCGCTGATCCCGACTATCCCAACGGGAAGTCGGTCATGTGCTGGATTTTCCAGCAGCCCGTCCGCCCGGATCGGATTGTCTGATGGGCGCGGTCGTCAACTTCGCCGAAGCTCGCGCCGCCATGGCTGGCCTGCGCATCTGGCAGGGCATCGAAACCTTCGATCCCCCCAACCGCATCCACGATCACGTCGATCTCCTCGCCATGGCTGAGCGCATGCTTGCCGTGCGAGAGAAGCGGTTTCCCGCGCTGGTCGCTGCAGGGAAGATGTCGGCCGAGCAGGCCGAGGCGGAGATTGCAACCTTCCGCCTGATCGTCGCGGACTGGAGATTTATCTCCACTGGCGAGGGTGAGCCCGCGCCGATCGCTTCGCTCGATCAGCGCCGCGCCGCCGTCGATGCCAGCCTGCGCACCATCGCCGAGATTGCCGGCGAGGATGGGACTTTCTCCGAAGCGCTGGCCGACCAGGCCGAGTGCGTGATCGCCATGCGCTGGCACCTCGAACCGGGCCGCAGGACCGCCGCCCTTTCCCAGCTCACCCGTGAAATCCGCGCGGACTCGCGCACCAACCAGGAGGCCAACCATGCCGTCTGAACTCCACCCCCAGCATTGCCCTTGCCGTGATTGCCGCTTTCCCGGTGACAGGAATGTCCTTGTTCCGGTGCTCATGTCGCTCGGCGCCATCGCCGGGCTGATGATTTTCTCTTTCGCGGTGATCCTTCTGGTCCGCGTCCTGACGGGGTCGGGCCAGTGAAGCGCGCCCGCACTCCCGTCACCATGCCGCACGTGCCGAGCTTCGAGTGCGGTTGTGGCAAAATTCATCACGCGCCAGATGCGCAATTCCCGGTCGGGTGGTCACGCCGCGGCGGCAAGGCGTGGTGTGATGATTGCACCCGCGCTGGCATCTCTGCCCGCACCATCCGCCCGCGCAAGCCATCGCCCGACAAGGTCCGCCTGCGCAGCCAGGTGCTCGCCCTGCTGCAGGAAGGCGCCGCGCTGATGCCCCCGGGTTCACAGAAGCGCGTCGCCTGGGTGGACCGGGTCAACGCTTTGATCACCGAGCAGAAGGACGTCGCGTGATGGCGCAGCAGCTGCACAATGCCGCGCGCCTTGCGGCCTTCGCCGTCGCTGTCGCCACAGTTCTGCACTTCGGACTGCAGATCCTCGCCGGGATCCAGCAGTGCCAGGCATGGGAGGTCTGCCCATGGTGACGCAGCATCACCCTCGCCGACGGCACCGCATTGCTCTTGCCGAGCAGCTCCGCCGCGCAGCCGAACTGGACGCAATCCGCCTGCAGCGTCCCCTGACGGCAGCAGAGCAGGCTGAGGCCGACAACCTCGCCGACCGGGCTTACATGCGGCAGTGGCGCGCACAGCAGCGACTGCAGGAAGCGATCCTCGCAGTCCGCATGATCGCGCCCGATCCGCAGACGCAGCGCCCCCGGAACGTCGGCGGTGCCTCGTAAGTCTGCCAGCCTCGCCGAGCGCTACCGCGCCCACCGCGCGGCCTTCGAGCTCGCGCAGCAGCTGGGCTGCACCCCGAAGGAAGCCGAGGCCGAACTCGCCCGCCGTGCCGCCCAGCAAGAATGGCAGCGCGGCCACGATCGCCTCGAAGCGCTCCGAAACGCGCCCCTGCGCCCTCCCGAACCCGAACCACGCCCGCTGCCATGGTGGCTGCGCGACTGACTGCTCACCTCGAATGGCTCATCAAATTATGCGCGATCAACTGTTGCTCACTGAAATCGAGGCCGCGCGGCGCCTTAGCCTATCCACTCGCACGCTTCGCAAGGCGCGGAGCGAGGGCAAGCTGCGCTATGTGTTGATCGGCCGAGCCGTGCGATACACCGACGACGATCTCAAAACGTTCATCGATTCTCTTCGCACGGTGCAGCCCGCATGTCCGCCAAAGCCACAGCCAACCCGCTCCACGCGCAGCGTTCGCAAGTCTGCGAAGATCATCCCTTTCACCGATCGGAATCGCCGGAAGGCTTGAACGCGGTGCAAAGGTGAGCGTCTACAAGCCCAAGGGCAAACCCCACTACCATTACGACTTCCAATTCAAGGGGAGGCGATATTACGGCTCGACCGGCTGCAGCACGCTGCGCGCGGCAGAGACATTCGAGCGTCGTGAGCGGCACCTTGCTGCCAACCCCGTCAACGCCCGTCCGCCGATCACCGTCAACGAAGCTGCCAGCTTCTATCAGGACCATGTCGAGCTGCTGCCTAGCTGGCCCACCATCCGCTACATGCTGGAGGAACTGGTTGAGGGTCTTGGCCCGTCGAAGCTCCTTTCGGAAATTACCGATCGCGATCTGCAGACCTACTTTGCCAAGCGACGCGATGGCCGCTCGAACGCGTCGGTCAACCGCGAGATCGAGAATGCTCGGTCCATGTGGCGCCGCGCCCAGCGTTCGAAATATGACGTCGGCGAAATGCCCGATTGGGCCCTGCTGTTTTACAAGGTCCCAAAGAAGCCACCGCGCGAGCTGCAGCCGCTCGAGGAAGACAAACTCATGCTGGCACTGCGAAACGACGTGGTCGACGCGGTGGACTTCATGCTCAAGTCAGGCTGGCGGCGCGCCGAGGTTCTAGGGCTGCGCTGGGAGGATTTGAACCTGCCTGCAAAATCCGCCGTCACCCGGATCAAAGGCGGCGACTTTGTCGTTCGCCCGCTGACTACCGCTCTGGTCGAGATCATCGCGCGCCAGCCCCAGGCAGACACCGGGGACGGAAAGCCTTTCGTATTCACCTATGTATGCCAGAAGAGCAGGGGCACCCGCCGCAAGGGCAAGCGCTACCCGCTCACACCAACGGCGCTGCGCAAGCCGTGGGCGGCCGCGCTCGCAGCCGCCAAAGTCAACGCCTTCCGGCTGCACGATCTCCGTCACACGCGCGGCACGCGTATCGTCCGCGCCACCGGCTCATTGGCCGCTGCCAAAGAAGCGCTCAAGCACAAGCGCATCGAGACCACCCTGCGCTACGCTCACGTCATGGACGACGACATCCGCAATGCATTGGAGGCGAGCGAACAAAAAGCGATCCCTGCCAAGCAAATGAACGGATCAAGGAAGCGACGGTGAAACCTCAAAGTCCGACCAGACCTGGTCGTTTACGGAAACGACTATGAATATCTGCTCCTGATAAATGCAGCTGACTAGACGCTGCAAATCGGACAATCGGCAATGCGCCCTAAAAATCGGTCGTTCAGGCATCGCAGCGGGCCGCCTGAAAGTTGCCGTAAGCGGCGGCGTTTAGATGAGCTGGGATGCACCGTCAGAGAGGACGTCGAAGAAAACTCAATGCCTCATCCTGGTCACCCCGCGTGTTTGCGCCCATTCATCCCTATGAAGAAGGAGCTCATCGGCATAGGAATGTGCGAAAGTCGGCAGTAACGTCACCCCGACGCCATGGAAGAACAAGTGAGTCGAGATGAGTTCGGGAGAAGCCGAAGAAAGCGAGAACCTGCCGCCTCGCCGGCCGCTGCATCTGCTGACCACGGAAATCCTGCTCGCGGACCTGATCTCCGGGCGCGCTATCGTCACGAGCGAGGGGCATTCGCTTTCTCTGGCGACAGATCACGCTCGCTCGGCACTGAACTGGTATCGCCGAAACCGGCCGAAATGGGCCGGCAACGTCATGGCGGCCGACTGTGAGGCGCTGATTGACTCGATCGGATCGGCTCCGCCTGAGTTGTCCGCGCCAGCAGCGGCGGCGGGTGCTTCGGATATCAAGCACCTCAGGCTTGTGCGGATGGTGGCGCACCGTTTCGCCGGGTTGCATGCCTACGGCACGGCGAGCGACGCGCCGGGCGATTTTGTCTTCGAGCCCGACAAGCCGATCACACTGTTCGAGGGGTGGAACGGTTCGGGCAAGACCTCGCTCGCCAACGCCATCATCTGGTGCCTCACCGGCCAGTTGTTGCGGCCGCAGCGATCGCCCGAACCGGGCGACAAGGAATTCGACTGCCATGTCGAGCATGGCGAGGACGAACCGAGCGCGCACGCGATCAGCCCTGTAACGCCGCTCCCGCATGCCCAGGACTGGACGCCCGATGCCGCTGCGAGGGTGATCCCGGCCGACACCTGGGTCGAGCTCACATTTGCCGATGCGGACGGCGCGATTCTGACGCCCATCCGGCGTACGCAGTCGCGCAAGCCAAACGGCAAGCTGACCGAGACTGCGCCTGACCCAGCTTCGCTCGGTGTCGATCCAGTCTCATTTCGCCTGGGCACGACCATGCCGGGCATCCTGCCGTTCCTGCAGATCGGCAGCAGTTCCGAGCTGGGCCTAGCGATCACCAAGCTGACCGGGCTCGCCGATCTAGTCGCACTCGCCCGGCATGCCGAGCGCGCCTCGAGCAAGATTGGCGGCGCAATTCTCGCCGAGCGTCAGCAGGAGCTCGAACGCATCGAGGCCGAGTTCATTATCCATCGTACCGACCTTGCCGATCGGATCGAAGCCTTTCCGGCCATGCGGCCGCACGAAGCATTACCCGCATCGCGCGATGCAGAAGCCGCCGAAACGCTGACGCGTATCTCCGCACATTTCGATCGTCTCAAGGCCGAAGGCCTCGCCGACGCGCGCAGTGTCCTTGGACAGTCCTTCGATCCCGAGGACGCCTCTCAGCGCAAAGATCTCGAAGACTGCGTGGGGCCTGCGATCGAGCAGCTGCGGCTCGTGCGCACGCTCCCTGCCATTGAACGGATCGGTAAGCTCAAGTTGAGTGACGCTGCCACCGTCGAGGTGCGGGCGCTTCTCGCGGAATTGCGGGCCGAGGCAAGCGAGCTCGCCGAGCTTGCCGCGAACCCCGTGCTGGCGAAGCGTACCCAGCTCTACGCACGCGTCGCGGCATGGATGACCGAGCACGGCACCCCGCACGACGATAATTGCGTCGTGTGCCGGCACAGTCTTTCTGGCGCGATCGATCCCGACACCGGCACGCCCGTCGCCGAACATCTGGCGCAGCTGCGCGAGGGCGGCGGCGCCGTCGCCAAGGCGGTCAGCCAATGGGCGACCGACTGGTCCGGCACGCTTGCGCGGGACCTGCCCGAACAGCTCCGTGGCACGCTGTCCCATGATCTGCCGGCCAGTCCGGCCGCGCTCCTTCGCCAAGGGCTTGGCGAAGAGCTCTTCGAGACCGAACCGTTCAGCAGAACGCTCGTTACGCTCAAGCCGCTCGCCCTGTCGCTGGTTGACCGGGCATCAGCGGAGTTGCCGCCGTTCCTGGAGCCCGAGATTGAAGCGCTTCCGCAGCGGATCGCCGAGGCCGCGCGCTCGCTCGCGACGACCGTCGCCAAGATCGAGCGGGCGCTCGCCTTCAGCGACTGGATGGCGGCCAATTCCGGCGCACTACGAGGAGCACTTGACGCAGTTCGCGGGGCAGCCGGCAACGGACCGGATGCGCCTGCTGCCGAAGCTTCGCTGGGCGCCAGTCTCCAGCGGCTGGATTTCATCGTGAAGGGCGTCGCGCCGATCGGCGCGGCGACTCAACTCGTTCAGCGCATGCGGACCTGCCTGGACGCGAGGACGGAAAAGGTGCAGCGCATCGCGGCCTGTCACGACACGACACGCGCTCTCGGCGCGATCGTTCCGGTTGGTGCGCTCGCTCAGGACCAAGTCGAAGGTCTCCGAAGGCAGCTCCATGACCGTGCCGAATATTGGCGCGATCAAATTTACCAGAACGCCAGCTCCTTCTCGCCACGCCCCCTGGCATCCGGAATGAGCGCTCAGGGAGTGATCGAAATCCACGTTGGACGCGGCACGGTCCAAGCACCCGCCCAACATGTCTCGAATGCCTCGGCGTTGCGCGCAGCGCTGACGGGATTCTACCTCGCCTTTCGCGAGCACGTCCTCGCGACCAGCGGCGGACTGACGACCCTGGTGCTCGACGATCCCCAGGATCTGCTCGACTATGACAACCGCCAGCGGCTCGCGAGGGCGATCGCGCAGCTGGCAAATGACGGTGCCCAGATTGTCGCCACGACGCACGACCGCAGTTTCGCTCGCACCGTCGTAC
Source organism: Novosphingobium sp. BL-A-41-Hi4B-X5A (assembly GCF_055521705.1). Lineage (NCBI taxonomy): Bacteria > Pseudomonadati > Pseudomonadota > Alphaproteobacteria > Sphingomonadales > Sphingomonadaceae > Novosphingobium > Novosphingobium sp. BL-A-41-Hi4B-X5A. Next base: position 3,022,047 of record NZ_CM145500.1, read on the forward strand.
AGGAGGCGCGCGCCGCGGACCTCATCGCCCATCGCGCCGTGCACCCGGTGAACATCTCGCGCGCAACGCTCGAGACCTCGCTCGCCGTAGACGAGCTCGACCGCAAGCGGCAGGCCTTTGTTGCGAATATCGATAGTGCGCCGCATGCCCAGGACTATGCCAATGAGGCCCGCATCTTCATCGAGGCGCGCTTGGGCGACCTCTTTGATGACCCTGCCTATCCTGCGCATTCCGCGCCCACCCGTGCGCCGACACTAATCCCCTTGTTCGATCGGCTGCGCACGCTCGTAGGCGGACGCTCGAACGAACTGTTCAAGAGCCCGATCCTAGCCGCGTTCTGCGCCGACCCCGGGATGGCCTCCGGCGCCGAGGCACGGCGCATACTGAACCAGTCGCATCACGACAAAGCCTCGATCAACTACGTCGATGTCGATCGCGTCGACGCCGATCTGAGGCGCCTTCGCGTCGGGATCGAGCGCGTGCATGGTGAGTTCAGGCGCTATCGCTGGCGCGAGCCGCTGACGCCCGAGGTGCTCGACAACGTCGTGACGTTGGTGACCGTGCAGGCACCAGCCTTTGCCGTACCTATCAGCCAAGATATCGCCGCATTTACCGGACATATCCCTTCGGGCGGCAGCCAGGCGGAAGACGATGAGTTCCTGTCGAGCGCGTGGTTCGGCGACAAGGCGCTGTTCTACATCCGCCACGACACGATGGGGTTCGCGATTCCCGCTGGATCGGTGGCCATCGTCGAGGCGGCGCCCAGCGCCGTGCGCGACCATAGCCTTGTCGTAGCGCGCCGCGGTTCCCAGGCATTCGCGCGGCGCCTGCTGCGCCCGCGCAATGGCGAGGGGTTCTCCCTCGCCGCCGAGGCGACTGATCCCCGCCGGAGCCGCCCGACGCTCGCCTTCGAGGATCACTGCATCGATACCCACCGCGTGGTCGGCGTGCTCTTAAGTCATCTCCCGCCGCCCGAAGGCCGCGAGGAGGCGATCGACATCTCGAGCGACCCGATCCTGGCAAGGGTCGAAGTTGCCTACCGCGTGCGGGAGGAAAGCGCGGTTCCGCTGGCGCTGCCGGGACAAGTCATCCTCGGCGGGCCGAGGCTCACCGCCGCCGACTTGGGAAGAATGGAAGGGCAGATCGTCGCACTGACGTTGAACGACGGCGCCAGCCTTCTCAAGCGCGTGGGATCGCCGGTGTCGTCGGCGCTTCCTTATCTTCGCCAGTTCGAGACGATCGGGGGGCTGGGGGACTCGGCGGTCATCGCCACCGAGCAGATCGAAGGTGCGCCGGACCTACCAGTGATGGCGTATGCACGACCGATTATTGGTGTGATCTACGATCCCTCGTGATTGTGTAGGAAATACAAGCTGTCAGGCTGGCTCCCATCTTATCTCAGATACCCATGGCCGCGCGCAGCTCGGGAACCGTCACCCGCTCGGACTGATAGTCGTCCTCGAGTCCTGCGATCGGCGAGATTGGCATCAGTTCTGGCATTGCAAAGGGCTGGCCTTCGAGGTGTAGGATCAAGGCCTGGGCGAGATTGACGATGTTGATCCAGCGATGGGCGATCCCGTAGAGCATGCCGACCTTGTCGGCGGGCAGGTCGATCTTGCCGGTCTTGCGCCCGAGCGCACGCGGTGAGGTTTCGTTCAAAAAAGCGAAATTCTCGATTGTGGTGAGATCCCGAAACCGGCGCATTTCGTCCCACAGCCGCGACAACGCGTCATAAGCCGGGCTCTGCACATAGGCGCCCTTCTCGCCGTCATAGTCGAGGAAGATGGTCGAGGTCAGCGCGTCATTGATGACGACCGGCTCGAAGGTCACTCCAATGACCTGGTAAAAGATAGTTGCGAAGGTGTTCCAGGGTTCGAGGTCTACCGTGATCCAGCCCGCGTCCCTGATTTCCAACGTGATGGGGTGTTCCTCCAGGCCACGCTTCAGGCCGACTCTCAGATCGAGCACCATGCCTTTGTACTTAGCGAGCAGGGCACTCATTACGATCAGCAGCTCATGCTGCAGCGCCTTGCGATACGCGGCCTCCTCGGACGTGAGGCCGGTAAAGGCGAGAGGTGCGAGAACATCGTGGATGTCGCGAAAGTCACGGAACTGATGGATCCAGTTGCCGGTCGGCTTGGTCGTGCCCTTGCTGACCGCAAGGCCCGTTTCGAGATTGCGGCCGACCTCGGCGATGAAGTTGCTCACAAAGGCTGCATCGTTGGCAAATTTGCTCGGCGCCTGCGCCACTGCCTGCCGCTCGCTATCGGTCAGCGCCATGTCCGCCAGGAACCGCGCGAGCTCCCTGCGGTCTTCCTTGAGTTGCCAGACCTCGGAACGCACGAAGGTGATCATGCGCAGCTTGCGTTGCTGATGGAGCGCATAAGCGGCGCGATATTCCTGCTGCGTGATGCTGACCCGTGCATTCAGGTCGTACCAGCCGCCGACCCGCGCTCCGATCAGCAGCACGAAATAGTCGGCCTGCTCTATATTTGTAAGGCACGCTTCGTAGCTGTGTTGGTCGAGATTTGCGCCAAAGTCATTGAACTCGGAAGCGAGCACGCGGCACCCCCGCTCTTCGAGGCTGAATTTGATCGCACTGCGTAAATCGCGAAAGTCATAGATCGTGGATGACAGGAAGAATGTTGGTCGATGGGCCATTTCGCTTTCGTTCCCTCACTTGAACTGTCGCAAAGCGCGTCCGTTCGGAAGCCGGGAGGCGCGTTCACTCCGCTACCGTTAGCCGAATCGGCAGACGATTACAGACAGGTGGGCTCGGGCGTCTAGCTCGATCGCATGAGGATACCGCACGGTCGCTGGGGCGGTGCCGAGCAGGAAAAGGCCCAAAAGACTTGAACCTCGATGAGGAGGTTAGATAATCGCAAAGTCCGCCGGTCGCGTGACGCAACTCATAGACGCTGGCAGAAAAAAGCCTTGTTCCGGTTAGCCAGATCTCGCGCCGAAACCAGAATGTCTGCTGCCAGCCCAACGTCAGTTAGCCGAAAGTGGCGTCTTTGCAGTCAGTAGCGTCTGCTATCTCTGAAAGACGTCATACAATTGGGGATCCTAAGACGGCGGCTTTGTCCCAATTGTAGTCCTCGGCTCGGACGGAATTAAGCAGAGGCACAGTTACCAGTCCCGACATAGTCCCGACCGCGGTCAAAACAACTTGTGTCAAAGCTAGGGAATTCACCGCTTGAGGCGCTCAAGACACTCGACGTGTAAACGAGATGCTCTACCAACTGAGCTAAGCGCCCCTCTTGCGAGGTGGGGCGCTATTGCGCGGATTCGCCGGCAAGGTCAATGGGGTGCGGGGATGAAGATCGAGCAAGCGTAGTGACGGCAGCTTTGTCTGCCGCCACCACGCTTCGTTCAAGATGTCAGAACCTGGCGCGCAGGCCGGCATAGACCGCCCGGCGCTCAACCGGATAGTAGATTGCCGAGGTGCCAGTGGCGGTGATGACGGCGGCGATGTCGCCCACGGCCTTCTTGCTGGTGATGTTGCGCAGATCGGCGAAGAGGTCGATATCCTTGCTGACCGAGGCTCCCGCGCTGAGGCCTATCAAGGCATAGCCGGGCGCGCGCACGGTATTGCGATAGTCCGCAAAGGCGCCTTGCGGCACCCATTCCAGGCTGGGTGCGATATGCAGGGCATCGCCGCCAAGCCTGACTTCGCTGCGCAGGACATGGCGTGGCACGACGGGGAGGCGGTTGTTCGCAAACTGGATATCGCCGCGGAAGCGGAAGTCCGAATATTGCCAGATCTGGCGAAGGCGCAGCCAATCAGCCGGCTGCCATGAGAGACCGGCCTCGACGCCCTGATGGCGCGTGCGCCCTGCGTTGAACGTGGCGGCGGGAATGCCGACGTTGGCATCCGGTGTGTATTGCAGCATCTCGCCGGTAAGGTCGGCGCGATAGAGCGATATGTCCCATTCCAGGGTGCCCAGGCGGCCACGAGTTCCCAGTTCTGCCGTCCAGGCGCGCTGTGGGCGCACAGGGACGAACGCGGCTTGCTGGGCGAGCTCGACAAAGGTCGGAAACTCGGCCGAGCGGCTGTAGTTGGCATAGACCTGAACCCCGGCGGCCGGAGTCCACAGGGCACCGAAGCGGGGGGAGAAGGCATCGAAGGCAGCGTTGCCTGTCACCGTGGACGGCAGTTCGCGGTCCTGTCGACGCGCGCCGTTGGCATAGATGCCCCCGGCAATCAGCGTCAGGCTCTCTGCGGGGGAGACCCGCAGTTCGCCATAGGCAGTGGACGTGCGCGCGCGCTGCAGTGCGCGGAAGGTGAGCGCGCCGCGCTTGCCGCCGTTGTTGATGAACTGGCGGGCGCGGGTCGTGCCCCACCGGGATTCGCCGCCCAAAGTGAGCGAAACGATTCCCGCCTCCCATTCGGCACGGGCGAAGAGGCCGCGATCGTCCGACTTCTGGTCGATCACCATGAAGATCGGGTGATCGAGCTGCTTGATGTTATAGAAGCCGCCAAAGGTGAGCTGCAGGGTTCCGAGGCTGATGGCGGTGCGGTTCTGCAGGCGCAGGGAATCGATGTTGCGTTCCTGATCGCCAGTGAAGTTGCCCTTCTGCGGCGTGGCCAGGGCATCGACGAGGGAGAGTGCGCCGGGCAGTTCTTGCCGGATATGGTTGGCGGTGACGTAGAAGCGGGTGCTGAGGTTTTCGGCCAGAGCCAGACCGACGTTGCCATTGAAGCGCAACGAGCGGCGATTGGCGTGCTGACGGTCACCATCGTGGCGTTCGGCGCTAATTCCGGCCCAGGCGTTTGCCGCGCTATCGCCGAAGCCTGCGGAAACGAGGCCGCGCGCAAGGCCGAACGAGCCTCCATCGACGCGGGCGTACAGCCCATGCGCCTTGTCGCCGCGCGGCGTGACACCATTGATTGCGCCGCCCAGGGTTCCCGAACCGAAGCGGAGAGCATTGGCGCCGCGATAGACCTCGAGATGATCGAGGAAGATCGGCTCAAGCTCCTGGAAATCGCCGTTGTCGTCGGCGAGATTTATCGGCACACCGTCCTGAAGCAGCGTCAGTCCGCGCATGTGGAAGCTGCGTGAAAGGCCCGATCCGCGGATGGAAATGCGGACCTCCTGCCCGAAGCGCGGCTGGGCGTAGACGCCGGGCGAAAAGGCCAGCGCATCGCGCAGGGAGACCACGGTGCGGTCGGCGAAGTCTTCGTAAGTGACGACATCGGTTCCGCCTGGGGTCTGCGTGGCCTGTTGTTCGGCGAGGGAGGCATCGTTCTGGCCGATGACGATGATCGCGGCGCCTTCGGCGGCGGCGTCTTCGGCGTGGGCAGGAGTGTCGAGCGAGTAGGCCATGGCCAGCGGGGCCACGGCAAGTATGCGGGTAGTCATGCGGAGAACGCTTTCGATCGCGTCTGGGTTCAGACGGCGGGCAGAGTGACCGGTTCGGTCAGGCTATCGAGGTGGCGATTTCCGAGGGCGGGCCGCACGGGGGCGGCAGGATGCGGCGCGATGGCGCAAGGCGCGGCATCGCGATGGCGAGAAAGCCCAGCGCCAGCACGAATGCCAGCGCAAGGGCGAGCTGGATCGGATCGGCTCCGCCCAGAAGAGCGGCACCGTGGCCAGCGAAAGTGCAGGGCTTGTGATCCTTGGCGACGGTTTCCTTCGCGCCTTGCGGGACGGTGACCTGAACGGACGAGCGCGCACCGGTGCTGTCAGCACAGACTAGAATGGTAATCGCGCGCGGGGTGCCGCTGACCATGTAGCCTTGCGGGATCACGGCCTTCATGGCGAGCGCCAGCGCGACCAGCAGCACTGCCAGATGGCGATTATGCAGCAGGAATGTGCGCAGGCCCCTCATGGCGCCCGCCCCTAGGAGCAGAGGCGGGCGGTGTCATGGGTTTTCATCAAGTTTTCAGCAGCAGCCGATCAGCAGGGCCGAGGCGTCCATTCGCCGCGGACCCAGTGGTGGGCCTTGTGCTTCCACGGATCGATGACGACAAGATTGATCCAGCCGTTCTCGACCAGTCGGCCAACCACATCGTGCGCCAGGACGATATCCTGGACCCGCTGGAGCGGCGCTTCGATGAGGACTGCGAGGCGGCGCGGGGTGTGGTAGGGCGTGCCATCGTCATGGAACAGCGACTGACGGGGCAGGCCGACACAGAGATCGCCGCCACTGCCCTGCACGACGCCAAAGCCCCCGACCACATTCTGCGTCGTCTTGTCGCCCGCGCCGAATACCTCGTTGTCGATGGTCGAGAACAGGTACTGGCAATTGATCCACTGGGCGACGATCATCGGCGCGGTCATGATGCCGGCCAGAGCACTGCCGTCCTTGTCCTTCGTCCAGTCATAGCTGTGAAGGAAGGCGTTGCCGCCAAGGTCGATTTCCGCCGTCAGCGCGCGCGGGCCGACGATGAAGGCGGCGTTGCCGGACAGGCCCCATTCCGGGCGCACTTCGCCCCAATGCATGGCGCCGGTCAGCAGGTCGTCGGCAGAGCGGCCGAGGCGGGCGGCGCGCTCTTTGAGGCACTGCGCACCGGCGCTCTGCAGGGCCTGCTCGAACCTGGCGAGATCCGCCGCGTGGCTTGCCGGCACGAGCTGGCGATCGAAGATCTCGACCACGTCGCGGGTGGTGTCATGCTGCGCGGCGATGAACCAGCTGTCGTCCGGAATTGCAATGCCTTGATCGGCAAGGCCTGCGCGGACCTGACCATCGTTGAGAATGGCAGCCATGAGCCGTGCGTTCGGGCCGCCGGGATGGCCGCCGCAAGCGCCGCAATCGAGACTTGCCGCGAAGGCATTGTTGGTGGTGCAACCGCCGTGGCCAACAAGTGCAACGAGGCGCGCGGTATCGGGCGAAAGCCCGGTCAACGAGAACATGGTGCGGGCGTAGGCGATGCGCTGTTCCAGCGGGATCGCGTTGGTGCCGTGGCCATGGCCATGATCGTTGCAGGCGGCGGGCGTGAGGACGTGTCCCCGCTCGCCCACCAGCCGTCTGCGGAAGGCATCGGTCAGGCGGGGGGCAAGCGTGCGTGCGAGCAGGGCCACTGCTGCCAGCGGACCAGCGGCTTCCGCCGTCGCAAAGCCTGTGGCGCCGCTCTTGTTCGTGTCTAGCATGGCGCGGGCATCAGCGAGGGCGGCATGACGCGCCAGCAGGGCGTTCGCCTCGGCCTCCTGCCCTTGCGCAGCGCGTTCGGCTACGACGTGAGAGGGCGAAAGCAGGACCGGCAGCTGATTGCGTTCCGGTGCATCGCAGGCCGGAGAGATGGCGATCGGCAATCCGAAGAAGCCGGCATAGCCCACCGTTTCGTAGCGACCCTGCGCTTCCAGCGCCCGGCGCATGGGTTCGGAGCGGACATCGATGCAGAACACGGCCTGGGCTTCCGCCGCCGGAGCCTTGACCTTTGCCGTCAGCCTGGCCGAAGCGCCTTCGAGCTGGGGGGCGATCGTGCCCAGGAAGCTGGCCTCTGCCGCCTGCTGGAAGATCAGGCCCAGTTCGGCCAGCGACATCGCGGCGATCCGGTTGAGGCTGTCCCGCGCGGCGGGCGACCAGATGGCGGACGCTTCCATATCAAGGCCGAAATGGGCGAGCAGCGTCCGGCAGACATGGGCGTGCTGGCGGGAAGGTTCCGCGAGCGCCCTGGGACCGCTGCGGACGCTGCCTTCAACGAGCGCAACGAGAGCCATCAGTTCGATCATCGAGGCCGGGGCGGATGCACTCGCTGCGGGGCCGCCATGCTCGCTACGCCAGCGCAAGTGCGCGGCCCAACCCGGCAAGGCGGCGACGAGGCCGCGCAGCCAACCTAGACGCCGGTCACGCGAGACGCCATCGCGGCGGGCGGCAAAGAGCAGCATCTCGAGAGGGTCGGCAGGTGCACTCGCAAGCCAGTGCGCGGCAGTTTCGTCGCCGGCCCGGACAAGGCCCGGATCGTGCCGAAGCGCGGCGCTTACGCTGCTGTACAGGCCGTGCTGGCGACCGGGCAGGGTGAGCGTGGCGTTGCGGTCGAAGAAGGCCGCGAGGTACCGCGCAAGAACGGCGATCGGCGTGGTGAGTTCGCGCCTGGCAACCGGGGTGTCGTCTGCTGGCAGCTCGACAAGGCGCGCCACCAGAAGATTATAGGCGTTGAGATCGGGGCCGAGCGGCGCGAATGCGGGCTCGAGGCCGCCAAGCGCCGCGACCACGGCCTTGCGGAGGGCGATGTCTTCGATGCGGCCTTCTGCCTTGAGCGCGCGCCACTGCATCAGGGAGAGGGAGGGGCGGGCACCGAACAGCTCGGCAGCTTGCGGCAGGGCGTCTTCGAACGGGAGATCTTCGAAACCCGACAGCGGATTGACGGCGATGGCGCTGTCCAGCGGCCAGAGCGGGGCAACAGTCTGACTGGCGATATCCACCAGGGCCTGGAGTTCGCGCCGTTCTTCCTGAAGGCTGGCTGGAACGCCGGTATCGGGTGCGAGTGACGCGGTAGCAATGTTCATGGCTTCAGTCCTTCGCGATGGCGGGGGTGGCGGCGGGTGTGGAAGTGGTGAGGGCGTTGCCGGCGTGAAGAAGGCGCGCGAAGAGGGAGGGAGGCAGGGCCTGTTCGCCGCTCACGATGCGTTGCTGCCAGACCCATCCGGCCAGAAACAGCGAGAGAATGCCAAGCTGCCCGAAAGGCGAAAGCAAAGGCTGGGCGGCGTCGGGCTGGAGTGCGGTCATGAGGACAAGCACCGCAGCGTTGAGGGCAATCAGGGCAATCGGCATCAGGGCTACGACCGCGCCCATTGGACCACGCGGCAGGGACCGCACGGCAACTGCCATGGCGCTGAGCAGCGCGGTCAGGGCAAGGCAGACCGGCAGGAGTGCATCAGCCCGGCGCGCTTCGATCAGGAAGATCGCACCGATGATCGTCGCGAGCGCGATGAGCGCAGGCCACGGCTGGGCAAGACCCTTGGAACGTGTCGTCCTGGTGGAGATGGTACCGGCCGAACCCAGGAACAGCCAGGCCTTGAACAGTCCGTGAGCGACCATGTGCCAAAGGGCCGCAGCGTAGGCGCCGAGCGCGACGGTGAGCAGCATGAAGCCCATCTGCGCGATGGTCGATGCTGCGAGCGATCCCTTCACGTCGGCGCGCACGAGCATGATGGCACTGCCGACCAATGCCGCGACGACGCCGGAGGCAAAGAGCGCGTAACGCGCTTGCAGCGATGTTTCGAGGATCGGCGCAAACTGGATGAGCAGGAACCCACCGGCATTGACGAAGCCGGCATGCATCAACGCGGACACCGGGGTTGGCGCTGCCAGCGAGCGCATCAGCCAGTTCGAGAAGGGCGGAATGGCGCAGCGGGCCAGAGCGGCGACGACCAGGAGAAAGGCAGCGGCGGTCGTCAGGAGCGAGGAGGACCCTGCGGCTGATGACTTTATCGCGAGGATATCGCTCGATCCCGCGGCGATCGAAAGCAAGGCCACTGCGCCGATCAGCGCCACGTCGCCAATGGTGAAGGCAATGGTGGCGCGGCGCGCGGCATCGCGGGCTTCGCTCCATTCGCCGACATGGCCGATCAATCCTGCCATGAGACGGCCCGAGACGATCCAGGCGGCAGCGAGCAGCATGGCGTCGGTGGCAAGGCCCAGCAACACAGTCGCGATGGCGAGGCTCGTCGCGAGGCGTGCGAAGGAATCACTGCGCCGGTCTGCGCGCAGTTGTCGGCGGGAGAAGGCAAGAACGACGACGGCGATCAGGATGCCGAGCCCCGAGAGGGCAACGCCCGGCGTGGTGAGCGAGGCATGGCCGGTGGCGATGGTTGCGGCCAACAGGGCGCCCAGTCCGAAGACAGGCCAATCGGCAGGCTTGAGGCGAAACGCCGGGCCGCTCTTGATGGCAGGTGCAGTCATGGTTGTCGGGTTCATCGTGTGCCTCCTTCGCTTCGCAGGTGCAGCACGTTCGATGATTTTAGAAACGAATTTATGAAATATTGAAGATTTCAAACGTCAATGATAAAGGCATGTGATGGCCCTGCGAAATCTCGACATCGACCTATTGCGCTGCTTCGTGACGATTGCCGATACGGGAAGCTTTACCCGCGCCGGGGAGAGGCTCGGCCGGACGCAGTCTGCGATATCCCTCCAGCTGAAGCGCCTTGAGGAACAAGTGGGGCGCGCGCTGTTCCTGCGCAGCCCCAGGCACCTTTCAATCACGCCTGAGGGCGAGCGGCTGATCGGTCCGGCCCGTCAGATCCTGCGGCTCAACGATGCAACCTTGGCCCAGATGTTCGAGCCGGACATCGCTGGGTCGGTTCGCATCGGTGTGCCCGAGGATTTTGCGACGGCTCATCTGCCTTCGGTTCTTGCCGCATTCACCGAGGCGCACCCGCTGGTCGAGCTTGAAGTTACCTGCGACCTGACCCTCAACCTGCTTGAGCGCTTTCACGCAGGAAACTTTGACCTGGTCCTGGTGAAGCGCCAGCCGACGCAAGCCGTGCAGGACGGCGTCCGGGTCTGGCGCGAGCCACTGGTCTGGGTCGCGCGGGATCGGCAATCCGCGGCAGACTTCGCAAGGGTGCCGCTGGTGGTTTCGCCCGAACCCTGCGTCTATCGCAAGCGCGCCACCGAGGCGCTGGATGCGATGGGGCGCGAGTGGCGCGTGGCTTATACGTCGACCAGCCTGGCAGGTAGCCTCTCGGCGGTGCGCGCGGGCCTCGGGATTACCGTACTGCCGTTGGAGATGGTGCCTGCCGGCCTTGCGACAGCGGGAGATGACGCTGGCTTGCCGCCGCTTTACGACACCGAGATCGCCTTGCTCGAGGCGCCCGGCCTTTCGGACACGGCGCACTTGCTGGCCCAGCACATCATCGCAGCGCTCGAACGCGGAGCGTGACCTTGGTATTAGTCGTCGAGGTTCAGGCGCGCGAACACTTCGGGACGGATGCAGCGCAATCCGTTTTCGACCGGGTTGGCACAACGCGATGGTGCGATTCGCAGCTGCGCCTGGTGAAGCGGCGGCACGACCTCTGCGCCAGTTCCGACCAGACGTATGCCATCGCCTCGCTTCGCGCAGACCGTGACCTCTCGCGTGCTTGAGCAGCGCCGATCCGGCGTGACTGACCGAGGGGCCGAGGTTTCAGGCAAGCGGTAGGCGTGATGGGCGTCCAGTGGTTGGGGCGTTCCGGTCGTCACTGCAATCGCGGCCAATATCATCAGCATGGCAAATGACCTCTCGGTCTGGGCGGAATAGCCCGGAATTGTCTGGCGGCGCATCCTGCCAGGGTCGTCACAATGCGCCGCCAGTGCTCCGCTGCCGACGGCTTGCCGCTTCCGGGGGCGGGCCAGGTCGGCAGTGGCGCGCCTTGCGCCGGGTTGATCGCGCAAGGCCCGTTGCGAAACTCGTGGGGGCGACGCGGACTGGCGGTGCGTCGCCCCGGCAAGGCATCAAGGGACAGTCGGGCAGTTCAGCGAGGGGGGACGAGCGTGAACTGTGAGAAATCGACCGTCGGCGGGGCATCCTCTTCTGCCTTGCCCCAGCACATTGCCGAGGCCAGCCCGTTGCGTCCAATCGAAAGATCGGCGACTAATCGATAGAATGCTTCTATCGGAGGTCGCATGCCTACGGTCCGACAGCTTGAGTATTTCCTGGCAGTTGCCGAACTGCGTCACTTCGGACGCGCGGCACAATCCTGCAATATTTCGCAACCTACGCTCAGTCATCAGTTACGTGCTCTTGAAGATCGCCTCGGCACAACCTTGATCGATCGCGCATCACAAAACGTGGAATTGACGCCGGTCGGTCGGGAGATTGCCGAACGAGCGCGCCGGGTGCTGCGTGAGATCCGGGACATCCGCGCGGTTGCGGCGCGCGCCCGCAAGCAGCTGTCCGGGGTCGTCCGGCTGGGGATCACGCCGACGCTTGGGCCCTACCTTTTGCCCGCCCTGATCGGTGCGCTCAATGCCGAGCAGAGTGACATGCGTTTCTATATCCGTGAAGGAATCCCGGCCGAGCAGAGCCGTGAGCTCGTTTCCGGCAGGATTGATCTGATGGTCGGGCCGGGGCCGGTGATCGGCGAGGACCTGGAGGTCGTCCCCCTGTTCGACGAACCGATGAGCGTGGTGGCATCGCGCAGCCATCACCTCGCCGGGCTTGCGCACATTGATCGGTCGGACCTCAAGGGAGAGCGCTTCCTGACGCTCGACCCCCGTCACCACTATCATCAGCAGGTCCAGCGGGTTTGCGCCGAACTCGGGGCCGAAATGCTGCTGGATTACGAGGGCACCAGTCTCGACAGCATTCACCAGATGGTGGGCAGCGGTGTTGGCCTGGCAATTCTGCCCGAACTTTACCTGCGGTCGGAAGTGGGGGGCGATGCTCTGGTCGTGCGGCTGCCGGTTGCGAACTGGCGCTGCGAGCGCGCCATCGTTGCGGCCTGGCGGGCCAAGTCGGCAAGCGCGGATGATTACCGCACGCTGGCGCAGCGCATCTGCAGCGAGGCCGCCGGGCTGCTTGCCTGACCCTAGGTCGGGCGGGCCTGCGGCTCTGTGATGATGCGGTCTCGCGCGGCGCGCACGTCGCCCGCTTCGATCTGCAGCTTCAGTCGTTCACGGTCACGGGCGCGGAACATGTCTTCGGCGCGCGCAATATCTTCAGCCGAAAGACCTGCGTCAGCAAGGGCGACGCGCGCCATCTTGACTGCAGACTCCATGACTTCGCGCACGACCGCGCTGACAGGCGTGCCACGCAGCCGGATGAGCGCACGCCGGTCGTAGGCGCGAACGTATACCGATGCGCGCGGGAAAGCCTCGTGAACGGCCTCGACCAGATCGGCCGTGACCTGATCGCCGTCCATGCAGAAGAAGATCATCTCCGCTTCCGCTGCCCCGGCTTGCCGCAGCAGATCGAGCCTTGTCCCATCCCCGAAATAGACTTTGGCCCCGAAGGTGGCTGCGACGTCGATCATCTCGATGTCGGTATCGACCATCGTCACCGGGATGTTGCTCGCCAGCAGCATCTGCGTGACACCTTGTCCGAAACGGCCAAAACCCACGACCACGGCATTGGAACCATCGGGCTGGGGGCCTTCGCGCTCACCGGACGAAGCGCTCTCCGCTTCGCGGCGGATCCCGGCGGTCGCCATCATCAGGAACGGCGTCGTGGCCATCGACAGGGTGACAACGGCCCCGAACAGGCTGGCAGCTTCGGGCGCGATGAGCAGCGCCTTTTGCGCCTGAGCGAACATCACGAAGCCGAACTCGCCACCCTGGCTGAGCAGCAGGCCGAGGGCGAGTGCGCCGCGCCAGGGCATGCCGAACAGGCGGCCAATGCCGAAGATGATCGCCGCCTTCACCGCGATCAGGCCAAGGGCCATGCCGGCGACGAACAGCGGGCGCTCGGCGATGGCGGCAAGGTTGAGCATCATCCCCACTGCCAGGAAGAAGAGCCCGAGCAGGATCGACCGGAACGGCTCGACATCGGCTTCGAGTTCATGACGATAGGGGCTGTCTGCGAGCATGACGCCCGCGACGAATGCGCCCAGCGCCGTCGACAGGCCGAGCAGCTCCATGATGGCCGCCGAAGCCATCACGGTGAACAAGGCGGCGACCACGAACATTTCGCGCTCGCCAAGATTGCCGATCAGTCGAAAGAGCGGACGGATCAGATAGCGGCCAGCAGCGATCAGGCCACCTATCGCACCGAGCGAGTACAGGACCATCAGCCAACCGGGAGGGCCACCGGCATCCTCCGGATTGCGGCTCATTGCCGTGATGATCGTGATCATCGGGATGATCGAGAGATCCTGGAAGAGCAGGATTGCAAAAGCGCGTTCGCCAAACGGCGTGCGCAACCGGCCGGAGGATTGCAGCATCGGCAACACCTGCGCCGTCGATGAGAGCGCCAGCGGCAGGCCGAGGGCCAGCGCTGCTTCCCAGCTGAAGTCCGTGGTCAACAGGATCATGCCGGCAACAGCAAGCCCGCAGGCGGTTACCTGAAGCAGGCCAAGGCCAAGGATATCGCGCTTCATCTTCCACAGGCGCGACGGATTCAGTTCCAGCCCGACCAGGAACAACAGCAGGGTTATGCCCAGTTCGGCGATGCCGAGCTTTTCTTCCGCGTCTCCGACCAGACCCAGCAATTGCGGGCCGACGACAGCTCCGGCCACGAGGTAGCCCAAGGTTGCGCCCAGCCCCAAGCGCCGGAAAATCAATACGAAAGCCAGGGCGAATCCAAGCAGGATGAAGCCATCGCGGAGCATTGATGTGTGTTCGGCCATCCCTTCTCTTTAGGCTGCTCATGTTTCATCGCAACCGTCGTTCAGCCTGCGTTGATCTGGCGCCAGCGACAGGTTAGCGATTGGAGAACGGTGGAGGGGCAGATGCGCAAGGTTTTTGGTCTTCTGGGATCGGCTGTTCCCGCAGTGGCTCTGGCCCAGACCGTTCCGACAAGTGCGCAGGGCGACGTGTCTCTGACGATCTACAACAACGATCTCGCGCTGGTGCAGGACGTGCGGCAGATGGCGCTGCCGACGGGCCGGCATCGTCAGGAATTTCCTGATGTTTCAGCAGCCATCCGACCGGAGACGGTGACGTTGAATGCCGGGGGGACAAGCATTGTCGAACAGAACTTCGACTACGACCTCCTGACTCCCGAGAAGCTGATGGACAAGGCCGTTGGACAGACCGTGACGCTTGTGCGCGGGGCTGACGACAAGCGCGAGACGGCGACGATTCTCGCCAATAACGGCGGCACGATCGTCCGCGTCGGAAACCACATCGAAGTCCTGCAGAACTACGGTGCGCGGGTGCTGTTTCCCAGCTTGCCGCCCGGCTTGCGTGCTCGGCCGACACTATCGGTAACCCTGGACACGACCGCGCCGGGCACGCGCCCGGTTTCGCTGAGCTATCTCTCGCGCGGGTTCGGCTGGAAGGCGGATTACGTGGCATTGTTCGATGAGGCAGCGGGCAAGATAGATGTGCAGGGCTGGATCACGCTCACCAACAACAGCGGCACGACCTTCGACAAGGCCAAGGTGCTGCTGGTGGCGGGCGCGGTGGGCGATGGCAGCGGCGGCTATAATGGCGGGTATCGTCCCCAGCGACCGATGATGCCGGGTAACCGACCTGGAACACAAAGCGCAAATCGCGAGAGCCTGGGTGACTTCTACGTCTATCCGATTGCCGGACGAACCACTGTGGCCAATGCCCAGCAGAAGCAGGTCAGCTTCCTCGACGTCGGCGGCGCGCCCGCGACCAAGGCCTATCACTTCCGCAACGGCTGGCTTTCCAGCCAGACCGAGCCGCAGAGCGCAGACACCGTCCTGCGCTTTTCAACAGCGCGAGAGGCAGGGCTGGGCGATGCGCTGCCTGCGGGTACGGTGCGGGTGTACATGCGCGATATGCGCGGGCAGCCTCAGTTCATCGGCGAGAATGCGATCGGACACACGCCGATGGGATCGAACCTTGCGCTCAAGACCGGAGAGGCCTTCGACGTGAAGGTCCAGCCGGTGATGGAGAAGCGGGAGCGTATCGACAGCGGGGAATGGGAGAAGACAGCCCGCTATCGTGTGACCACGCCGGGCAAGGCGCCAAGCGAGGTGACGGTCGAGACCGAAACGGTCTTCTGGCGCACGACGATGAGCTACAAGGTGACCAATGCCAAGTCCGTGCCGGTTACGGTCGAAGTGGTACAAGGCGGCCTCGACAACTGGTGGCACGACACGCGGGTACCTTCCGAAAGCGTGAAAGGTGAACAGCGCTCAGCCGACGAGCGGATGTGGCAAGTGGCAGTGCCTGCCAACGGCGAGGCCACGCTGACCGTGCAATTCGACACCCGGTATTAGGCCCGACGTGCGATTTCCTGCAGCCCTTGCACTGCTGCTTTCCGCCGCGCCGGAGGCGAGCGAGGAGATCATCACTTCGCCTGCGCCCGCAAGCGTTTCGGTGAGCGTCTATCGTGCGCCCGATCGCGCCAGCGACGAAGCCATGAACCTCGACTGGCTGCAGGGGTATGCGCTCGTAACCGAACAGCGGACCGTGGAGATACCTGCGGGCAGGGCGACCGTACGGTTCGAAGGCGTGGCGGCGGGGCTGTTCCCCGAAAGCGCGATCGTGACGGGACTGCCGTCAGGTGTGCGAGAGAAGAACCTCGACGCCGATCTGCTTTCACCCCGAAGCCTCTATGCGCGCATGTTTGGCCGGCCGGTCATCTTGCGGAGAACCGACCTTGCGACCCAAAAGGTCCGTGAAGAGCGCGCGGTGATCCGCTCTGGCCCTGATGGGGCTGCCATCGTGCAGACGGCAGCAGGCTTCGAAGTTGCCAACTGCGGCGGCCTGGAGGACGAAATACTCTATCCCGAAGCGCCAAAGGAGTTGTCAGCGAAGCCCACGCTTTCAATCGAAACGGATAGTCCGGTGGCGCACAAGGCAACGCTGTCCCTGTCCTACCTCGCTTGGGGTTTCGATTGGCAATCCAACTACGTCGTGCAGATGAACGCGGATGGCCGGACGGCCGATGTCTCGGCGTGGGTAACCCTTGCCAGTAGCGATTCCACGAGTTTTGCCGAAGCGGAGACCGCGGTGATCGCCGGGAAGGTCAACCGCGAGGACAGTACGCAAGGCGAAAAGCCCTCGGGTGGGGAACTGGAACTGACCTGTTCGCTATCGCAGCTGGCACCACCGCCCCCGCCTGCACCGCCGCCCCCGCCCATGATCATGCCCGCCCCGGCGATGGAAATGGCCGACATTGTGGTGACTGCCCAGCGTGCGGGTGCAATGAATGCGCCCGTGACCGTGCAGCAGGAGGGCCTCGGCGATCTCAAGCTTTACCGGGTGCCAGTGCGGGTTACCGTAGCAGCCAATGCGCAGAAGCAGGTGGCCTTGGCGCAAAGGCATGGCGTCAAGATGGAGGCGCTCTATCGTGCGGATGTCCATGAAGACCGTGTCGGAGTCGTGCGCCAGATGTTGCGCACCCGCAACCGCAAGGAAGACGGTTTGGGGCTGCCGCTACCGGGTGGACCGGTCACCGTGTTCGAACCTGTTGGTTCTGGCCCGGATCAGGGGTCGATGCTTCTGGCAGGCGAGGGAGGACTTCCGGACCGCGCGGTGGGCGAAGACGTCGAGATCCTGCTTGGAGAGGCGACGCAGATCGTGGCTAGCGCCGAGGAGATCGGCTCAAGCAAGGTTTCCCGTACGGTGGCGTTGAACGTCAGCAATGCGCGGCCGGTTCCGGTGCGCTTCGAGGCGCGCATTTCTTCGGGGGGGACTGTAGAAGGCATGTCCCCGCGACGTCTGGCGCGCAAGGATGGGCGAGCGATCTGGTCAGTCATGGTGCCAGCGCGGGGCAAGGCCAGCCTGACTTACAGGATCGTTAATTCTGACTAAAAACCGACACTTATCCTTCCGAAGACATTTTCACCTGCTATCTCGGCGGCATGATCATGCAGAGCGACATCCGGCGATCGTTCATGGCGCGTAAGCCGCTGTTTTTTGTCGTGCTACTGCTTTTGCTTGGCGCGGCAGGCTATCTCCTGTGGGCGAGACAGTCGGAGAAGCAATACGAACAGTCAGGGGTTGCTGAGGACGGCAACTATCGGCTTGTCGCGCAAGACGGATCATTGTTCCAGCGGTCCAGCCTTAAAGGGCATCCCTACATTACATACTTTGGCTATGCTTCATGCCCGGATCGGTGCCCGGCGATGCTCGTACGCCTTTCGCGCATCCGTGCCCGGATGGGTTGGGCACATGAAGACCTTCCGATCGTGTTCATCACCATCGACCCTGCCCGGGACACGCCGCAGCGCCTCAATGCCTTCGTCAAAAGTCTTGGGGTTGAGATCATCGCGCTGACGGGGGATCCGGAGGTCATAAACCGCATTACCGACAATGCCGGCGTGTTCGTTAAGGTCATTCCGCAATCGGGCGCCAGCTACCGCATCGAACATACGACCAAGGCGTTCGTCTACAACGCTGATGGCGATTTCTGGGATACGCTCAGTCCGATGGAGGATGATGCCCGCATCGAGGCCAAGTTGCGCGATGCCGCTCTCAGCAGATCACCCACGACCGAAACATCTCAAGCCGCATCGGACAAGATGCGATAATTTGGCTTGGGTGGCGGGCTGCTGAGCCCATGGCCTTACGACTTCCAGCGTAGCCGAAAGTTTTGACGATGGCGGTCAGAGCGATGGCACGGCAGCCTCGATTTCCGCGAAGTAGTGCGCCATTGCATCTGCCGCCTTGTCGGAAAGGGCGATGAATGCACGGCGACGATCCGTGGCGTCTTCGGCCCGGCAAAGAAGCTCGGCCTCGGTCAACTGGCCGATCCACCGCAGCGCCGTTGTCGGCGGAACGCCCGATGCAATGCACAGAGACGTGACAGACACTCTTTTATGCTCTGCCCGCGCCGCTGTGAGATCGAGTAGCATGTCCCAGGCCGGGTCAGCGAAGAGATCGCCCTCGAAGAAGCGGGCGCGCAGCTGGCGCTGGCGTATGATCTTGCGGACAAGGCGAGGGTCAGGCAGCGAGGGGCGAGCGCCTCGCCCGAGCCGCATGCCGCCGCAGTCCCGCTCTCCGGTGGCATCGAATGCGAAGGCCGAGGCGTGGACGTGATCGGTTCCTGCCGACGAACCCGACAGCGTTTCCAGGCGATTGGCGATTTCGCTGACTTGCTGGGTCAAGCGAAGCAAGGACATCCGATCGGTGTCCGACAATTCGCGAACGCGCCCTCCCTTGGCTGCGAGCGCAGGAGAGGCGAGGATGTGGCCGAGCGCGATGACCCGGTCCGACCGAGAGGGATTGACCAGTATCTGCGCGCCGGACTGATCGAGGCAGCCGAAGACATCATCCAGTGCCCCTACGCTTGTCGAAACTATCAGTTGGCTGCCGGTGCGGGCCGCCCGTTCATCCAGCGAGACAAGTGCTGCAATGTCGGCACCTTCGAGGAGGGGGCAATCGACCAGTATGAGATCAGCCAAGGTCTGCTCTGCACGCGAATTGACAAGTTGCGCGAGCTCACCCGTGCCGCAGACCCGCAACCCGGCCGCCGATGCATCTTCGGCCATTTCCATGCGAAGATAACTGCGATCGGCAAAGATCGACACGGCAAGCGGCGTGGATGGGCTAAGCCACGCAACGTCCCCGTCGGCGAAAGGAGGGGCGTCAAGATCGGTGGCGGCACGGTTCGGTGCAGATGCTTGGACCAGCGTCATTGCAATGTTCCCTCAGTACTTGCCCTAAGTGTGAACATGAGTGGAACATACGTGGATCAGGTCAAGATCATTTATCTCGATTTTGGATGGAGCTTGACGGACATCGAGGTGAGGCGTCCCCGGAGTCTGAGGAATCCCCGCGTTTTCGAGGCTTGATATGAGAGGATTTGTTCGCGATACCGGGCCGGTGTTCCTACCACCAATTGCCTCCATTTCGGATGTTCCAGCGCAACTAGTGCAGGCCCAGCCGTTTCTCGTTGAAACAGCTGGTGAAAATACCAAGCAGGACGAATCGACGCAGAGCTTGCAGTTGACAGCGGCCCAACTTTTCCAGTTGGCTGATTCGGCTCGCGATGCCGGCGATTATGTCACGGCCGAAACGGCCTATCGCGCCCTGGCAGGCAATCCCGATATCGAACTGCGGAGCGAAGCCAGGTTTCGTCTGGCGATGATGCTTGCCGACCAGATGAAGCGAACGCGCGATGCGGCAGTAGAACTGCGTCGCATCCTCGATGAAAAGCCGGACGCAGCGCGGGTGCGACTGGAACTTGCCCGCATGGACGCGATGATGGGGCGACTGGGCGCTGCCGAGCGTGAAATGCGAGCTGCACAGGCGAGTGGCCAGCTTCCGGCCGATGTCGAGCGGGCCGTGCGTTTCTATGCTGCAGCGCTTGCTGCTGCAAAACCCCTTGGCGGCAGTCTGGAGCTTGCGCTTGCGCCAGACAGCAACATCAATCGCGCAACCAGAGCAGACACCCTCGGCACTGTTATCGGCGACTTCACCCTGAGCGATGATGCCAAGGCCAAATCCGGCTTGGGGCTTGCGGCGCGCGCGCAGGGGTATCTGCGCTTGCCGCTCGGCGCCAGATCGCGTCTGCTGGCGCGACTATCGGGCAGTGGTGACTTTTATCGCTCCGGACAGTTCGACGATTATGCGCTGGCCGTACAGTTCGGGCCAGAGTTCCAGTCTGGTGCGGACCGGATTACTTTCTCAGGAGGCCCGTCCTGGCGCTGGTACGGCCAAGCGGCGTTCAGTCAGGGCTGGGGCGGCACAGCGGTGTTCCAGCATCCTTTGGGCAAACGATCGCAATTGCGTGCCGAGGCGGCAGTCTCGCGTCTAGATAATCTGCGCAACGATCTGCAGGATTCGACGATCTACGCCGGCACTTTCGGGATCGATCGGGCCTTCAGTGCGCGTTTTGGGGGCGGGATGCAGTTGCGGGCAAGCCGCACGTCGGCCCGCGATGCTGGTTGGTCTGACTGGACCGGCGGCACATCAGCGTATTTGTTCAGGGAGCTTGGCAGGACGACAGTCGTGGTTGACGGGGGCTACTCGCACCTGGAGGCCGACGAGCGCCTGTTCCTCTACCCGAAGAAGCGCGTGGATGACCGTTTCAGCCTCGGGCTCTCGGCAATATTCCGCGCCCTGCAGTGGAAGGGCATTGCACCGTTTTTGCGCCTCAGGGTTGAGCGCAACACTTCGACGGTCGGCATATTCGATTTCGACCGGCGCGCGGCTGAACTTGGCCTCACGTCAGCATTCTAGCGTAAGCAACAAGGGGAGAGGGCAATGACCAGACATAACCGCAGGGCTGCGACAGCTTCTGCCTTGACCATTGCACTGATGCTGGCTGCGTGCGGCGGTGGCGGCAATGGCGTCAGCAGCACACCTACGCCGGTTCCCACGCCCACGCCCACGCCCACGCCCACGCCCACGCCTACGCCCACGCCCACGCCTACGCCCACTCCGACGCCAACACCAACCCCCACACCGACGCCTACACCAACACCGACGCCCACACCGACACCGACACCGACACCGACGGCAAATACGAGCCTGGTAGCGCCGCTTGTGAGCGAGAGCTTCAAGAATGTCGCGTCCGTCGGAACTGTAAGCGTCCCGACAAATGGCGCGGCGGTCAGCACGTCGGCTTCAGCCTTGGCACTCACCGTTTCCTACAATGCCACCAATCGTTCGTGGACTGTCTCGGATGGCACCCGCAGCCGCACTTTCGGACCGGGCGACATCGACGCAACGCAATCGAACAGCGCGATCACGACCTACAAGTTCGTATCGGGCAACACGACCGAGTTCCTTTCGTTGACCACGACGGGGACCGCCGCCGGCCAGACACGCTATGTGGGCGCAGGGATATGGCAGCGCCAGGTCAATGGGAGCACCACGATCGATGGGCGCATTTCTTCCTTCGCCTATGGGGTGCAGACGCCGAATGGGTCGCTGCCGAGGACAGGCGCGGCCAGCTTCGATGTAAAGCTGCTGGGCGCGCGGACGTTCAGCACGAACATTTATGCGCTCGGGGGGACAGGCAAGCTTTCTGTCGATTTCCTGTCGGGTGGCATTGCCGGAAGCGGTTTCTATGACGAGACCGACGTCCAGACCAACATTACCGCGCGGGGCTATAACTGGAACGCCTTTGCGCTGCTTTCCAAGAGCGCAAACAGTTTTCTTGGGCAGTTGACCCTGGGCAGCGCCGGAACCGGTGAGTTGCACGGGGCTTTCTTCGGGCCCAATGCCGACGAGGTTGGGGCGGCTTTCTCGCAGAACCCCAACTCGGACGTCGCAGCGACCGGCGTGATCTACGGCGCTCGGGGCACGACACCGGTCAATACCTCGACCAGCCTCGACAGTCCGGCGACAGACCAGTTCTACCAGCCCTTGAGCGCGTCTGCAAAAGGCACTCTGGACGGGGCGGGCAATCTTTCGTCAGTTGCGGCAGGGAACGGGATTGCCTCTGTTCATCAAGGCGCAAACGGCGCGCCATTGGTGTTCTACGGCAGCGATGGCCGGATCATGTGGCAGCCGACGAAGGCGTCGAACACCAGCCTGGCTTATGATTTCTACACCAGCAGCGACTATTTGCGCGCTGGCATCCTGACCGATCGCCGTTCGAGCCTCGGTCAGATCGACGCCTTCGTCTATGGCTTTGCCACGACGAACGCCGCAACGCCGCGCACGGGATCGGCGGCCTTCAATGTGGCCCTCAACGGGGGGCTGATGGCCAATGGCGCGAAGATTCAGGGTGTGAACGGGACCGGTAGCGTCAACGTCAATTTCCAGACCGGCGCGATCTCGACAATCGGGGCCTACACGATCGGCAATGGCATTCCGGCAACCGGCGGAGCCTGGCCCGGCACGCAAGCGGATGCAGGCAACTGGAGCGGCAATGCGACGCTCTCTTCCAGCGCAAATGCCTTCAACGGCAGCATCGCGTTTGATGGCGCGACCGATTACAACGGGACGTTGTCAGGCAAATTCTTCGGACCTGCCGCGGAGCAGGTCGGAGCGGTTGTTCAGGCGAGCAGCACCGGCGGTGCCGTGATGGCAGCGACGCTTGCAGGCGGGCGCGGATCGGACGGCACTGCTTCCCAAAGCGGACTTGCCGGCCTCACGACGACGACGGTTCTGACAGGCAACGATTCGCAGTACTATGTCGTCGATGGTCTCAGCCCGGCAGAGCAGGCGCTGCTCGATACCAATGTCGAGGTTACCTACAATCCGACGAACAAGTCTTATGTCCTCACGTCGAAGACGACCGGCACGAACTTCGGAAATGCCGTGCAGTTGTCGCAGACGCTGGCAGCGGCGGATTACAAGGCGGCGGAAAGCACCAGCACCTTCGATGTCTATCGCGGCGCCGACTACACCGCGCGGGTGTTCAAGTTCGGTAGTGGTAATCCCTCCATCGCTCTGACTTACACCAGTTTTGCCGAAGTGGTGCGCACCGACACGGTAGACGGACGTCAGGTGGCGACGCACTACTATGTGCCGTTCGGCGGGCTGACGCCAAGCTTCCAGATCCCGCGGACAGGCTCGGCAAGCTATTCCGGGGTGGTCTATGGCTATGGCCGGAACGGTGCCACGCAGCGCGAGGCTTCGCTTTCGGGGACCAGCACCTTCACGGCGGACTTCGCCGCAGGCACCGGTAGTGCCGTCCTTGCGCTGACGGCGACCGATGTCGGCAACAATGCCACGTCGAGCCTCGGCAACTTCACTTACAGTGGATCGCTTGCAGGCAATTGCTCAGGTTGCGGCGTTGGCAACACGTTCACCCTGAGTGGAACCGGCACCGATGTGCTCAGCACCAGCTTCCTCAACGGAATGTTCTTTGGCGCCAATGCTGCCGAATGGGGCGGGTCGTTCCTCCTGCAGCTGAATCCGCTGGGCGGACAGCAATCGATCTATTCGGGTGTGACCGTCGGCAAGAAGAACTGACTCATTGCAGCCTCACCATCCGCCCGGACGGTGAGGCTGCAGCTGTTTAATCGACGAAAGGATCGCGCACGAGGATCGTGTCCTCGCGCTCCGGGCTGGTGCTGACGAGGGCCACCGGCGTTTCGATCAGTTCCTGCACCCGCTGGATGTACTTGATCGCCTGCGCAGGCAGGTCTGCCCACGAACGCGCACCGGCGGTGGTGCCGCTCCAGCCGTCCATTTCCTCGTAGATCGGCTCGACTTCGGCCTGGTCGGCGGCGTGGGCCGGGAAGTAGTCGAGCACCTTTCCGCGCAGGCGGTAGCCGGTGCAGATCTTCACCTTATCGAAACCGTCGAGCACATCGAGCTTGGTCAGCGCGATCCCGGTCACGCCCGAGATGGCGCAGGACTGGCGGACCAGCACGGCGTCAAACCAGCCGCAGCGGCGCTTGCGCCCCGTGACAGTGCCGAATTCGTGGCCGCGCTCGCCAAGGCGCTGGCCGACTTCGTCTTCCAGTTCGGTGGGGAAGGGGCCGGAGCCGACGCGGGTGGTATAGGCCTTGACGATGCCGAGCACGAAACCGGTCTGCGATGGACCAAGACCCGAGCCGGATGCTGCAGTGCCGGACACTGTGTTGGACGAGGTGACGAACGGATAAGTGCCGTGGTCAACGTCGAGCAGAACGCCCTGCGCGCCTTCGAACAGGATGCGCGCGCCAGCCTTGCGGACAGTATTAAGGCGCTTCCACACCGGCTGGGCGAACTGCAAGACGTAGGGTGCGATCTCGCGCAGCTCGGCGATCAGCGCGGCACGATCGACTGGCGGCTGGCCAAAGCCTGCACGAAGCGCGTCGTGGTGTGCGCAGAGGCGATCGAGCTGGGCATCGAGCGCATCGAGATGGGCAAGGTCGCACACGCGGATGGCGCGGCGGCCGACCTTGTCTTCATAGGCAGGGCCGATGCCGCGGCCCGTGGTGCCGATCTTGCCCGAGCCGGCAGCCTGTTCGCGCAGGCCATCAAGGTCGCGGTGCAAGGGGAGAATCAGGGGGCAATTGTCGGCAATGGCAAAGTTTTCGGCGTTGATTTCCACGCCCTGCGCGGTCAGCTTCTCGATCTCCGCCTTCAGCGCCCACGGATCGAGGACCACGCCATTGCCGATGATCGAGAGCGTCCCGGTGACAATGCCCGACGGCAGAAGCGAGAGCTTGTAGACCTGTTCGCCGACGACGAGGGTATGGCCGGCGTTGTGCCCGCCCTGGAAGCGGACCACGGCATCGGCGCGGCTGGCCAGCCAGTCAACGATCTTGCCTTTGCCTTCGTCGCCCCACTGGGCGCCGATAACGGTTACATTGGCCATGGATACACTCCTCCACCCTGCCCGGGTGGATCCTCAAGACGCCCTTCGACAGGACTCGGCGAAACGGGATGGATGAGCGGGGCAAGACCCCGGATTTCGGTGCGCGCCCTAGTGGCATAGGCCACCCAAAGTCAAGCGCGCTGCAAGCGTCTTTGCCGAGATGGGAGGTATTGTCCTGGCTGGGGCGGCAGGATTCGAACCTGCGAATGCCGGTACCAAAAACCGGTGCCTTACCACTTGGCGACGCCCCAACAGGAGGCGCGCTTATAGCGCGGTCAGGCCATATGCCAAGAGGGCTTGAAGCGGGTGAGCGGAAGGTCCGCCCACCCGCTTCTGTTTCGTCAGAAGCCCTTGACGATGCTCTGCAGTTTTTCAGGGGGGAGGGCGTCGAAGTCGCTGGCATCGTGGCGTTCCGCAATGCCCTTTTGCGAGTTTACCAGCCGCCCACGCAGAACGCCGGGGCGTGCGTCGATTTCTGCGACCCAACGTCCCACGTGCTCATATTCGTGCATGGACAGGAAGGTTGCAGCTTCGCCATAGGCCTCGCCCCGGTAGATGTTGCCGAACCAGGTGTAGGTGGCGAGATCGGCGATGGTGTAATCGTCACCGGCGAGATAGCGGGTCTTGGCAAGCTGGCGATTGGCGACGTCGAACAGGCGTTTGGTCTCCATCGCATAGCGATCGATGGCGTATTCTATCTTGATTGGCGCATAGTTGTAGAAGTGGCCGAAGCCTCCCCCGATGAAGGGCGCCGAGCCGACCTGCCAGAAGAGCCAGGACAGGCATTCGGCACGCGCCTGACCGGATGTCGGCAAGAGGACGCCAAACTTCTCAGCCAGGTGCATGAGGATCGCACCCGATTCGAAAACCCGGAAAGGTTCCGGTCCGGACCGGTCGACCATCGCAGGAATCTTGGAGTTCGGGTTGATGTCGACAAAGCCCGTCGTGAACTGGTCACCATCGAAGATCTTGATCAGCCAAGCGTCGTATTCCGCTTCGGAGAAGCCCATATGGAGGAGTTCTTCCAGCATGATGGTGGCTTTCTGCCCGTTGGGTGTGCCGAGCGAATAGACCTGAAAGGGGTGCTTGCCGATCGGCAGGTCACGCTCGCTTGTCGGGCCTGCAATCGGACGATTGACGCTGGCGAAGGCGCCTCCATTCGCCTTGTCCCACGTCCAGACCTTTGGCGGAACGTAATCTTCTGACATCAGGAGCTCCTTCGAAATTTGTTAGTATTGCATACTATATCGCGACGTGACGCGGGAACTGCAAGCGTGCTGCAGCCGTTCGCCGACCTATGGAGAGCAAAGCCGCAAAACTCGTGCATGTCGATGATAACCTTCCCGGCGTGACACGGCGACGATGCGGCAGAGGCTGGGCCTATTTCGATGCGAAAGGCAAGCGTATCGCGGACCGCGCCGAGATCGCGCGCCTCAATGCGATCGCCCTGCCTCCGGCTTATGTCGACACCTGGTACTGTCCTGCTCCGAATGGTCACATTCTCGCGACCGGGACCGACGCCAAGGGACGCAAGCAATACCGTTATCATCCTGACTTCCGGGCTGAACGGGAAAGCGAGAAGTTCGATCGCTGTGCCGTCTTTGGTCGTCTGCTGCCCTTGGTCAGAGCGCGCGTGGCGGACGAGCTGGAGCGTAGCAAGCTTTCGCGCGACCGCTGCATTGCCAGCGTCGTGCGGCTACTGGACAGCGGCGGGATACGCATCGGCAACGAAGCCTATGTGCGTGCCAACAGCAGTTTCGGCGCGACGACGCTGAGGATGCGCCATGCCGAGGTGAAGGGGCAGGTGCTGCGTCTGCGCTTCCGGGCCAAATCGGGCAAGGATCGGGAAATGCAGGTAACCGATCGGGGGCTCGTTCGCTTCGTGAGAAAGATGCAGGATCTGCCGGGACAGAACCTCTTTCAGTACCTTGACGAGGATGGTCACCCATGCCCGGTGGGCTCATCAGACGTCAACAACTGGCTGCGCGAGGTGATGGGCGAAGACTTCACTGCCAAGCACTTCAGAACGTGGCGGGCCAGCGTCCTTGGTTTTGCAGCACTGGCGCAGGCCGCTGATCAGGTTTCGCTCAAGGCGCTGCTGGCGGAAGTCTCCGAGCACCTCGGAAACACCCCGGCAATCGCCCGGAAGAGCTATATTCATCCCGCTGTGCTGGACCTGCTCGAGGAACAGGAGCATTGGCGGCAGCAACTGCGCCTCCCGCGCGCGACGCGATGGCTTTCGCGGCACGAGCGAGGACTGTTGGAGCTGCTAGAAAATGGCCCGACGGCTGCCGAACTGATCAGAGCCGCCGGTTGAAGATCAATTGTATTCGATGACAGCGTCGCGCCGCAGGTCGCGAAGGTAGGTCTGCGCACGCTTGTTCACGCGATCGTCCTCCATCTGCGCCATCATCTCGTCGAAGTTGGGGCCGCTGGCGACCTGCGGATCATCGCGACCGCAGAGCATCAGCACACGAACACCCTCGTCGATCGAACCGAACGGAGGAGTTGTCTGCCCGACCTGGAGGTTCAGCAAGGTATCCTGCAGCTGGGCGGGCAGATCGCGTGCCTTGATCTGATCGTTGGCAACAACAGTGGCGCCGATCTTGGTGGCTTGCACTTCGGCATCGCCGCAGCCCTTGATCGCTTTCACGGTTGCAGCAAACTCTGCGGCGCGCTTGGTCGCCTGATCGTTCGAGGTGCCCTTGGCAAACTCGATCGAAATCTGCTTGAGGCTCAGCAGGGCATCACGCGGGTCGGCAGTAAGGACCTGGCGCTTGTCGATCAGGTAGAGGATGGAGAACCCACCACGGATCTCTACAGGACCGGCAAGTTGCCCGGGAGCCATTGATCCCGCAGCCGTCGCAAGCTCGGTCGGCAACTGGCCAAGGCGGATCCAGCCGAGATCGCCGCCCACCGAAGCGGTCGAAGCTTCCGAGTACTGCCGGGCATAGGCGACGAAACTGCCTCCCTGCTTCAGTTGCTCGACGATTTTCTCTGCGTTTGCAAAGACCTGAGCCTTGTTCTCATCGGTTGCGGCGAGGAAGATTTCGCCGATCCGGTATTCGTCGGTGCCCTTCGAGGCCTGGAGGCGCTGGATGGCTTCCTGCACTTCGCCTTCCGAGATGTTGACGAACGGCTGCACGTTGCGTCGCAGCAGGTTCTGCCATGCAATTTCACCGCGGATCTGGCGCTTGAGCGAAGCTGCAGACGAGCCGATACGTGCAAGATACTTTTCCATCGCTTCGGGAGACTGGCCGAAGTTCTGCGTGGCCACGCGCTCATAAGTCGATTCCACCTGCGCGTCGTCGGCCGGTACGTCGGCAGCCTTGGCTTCCTGAATCTGAAGCGTTTCGTCGATCAGATTGCGCAACACCTGCATGCGCAGGCGTTCGGTTTCTTCTGCGCTGATCTTTCCGCCATTGGCCGACACGATCAGGGCAAGACGCTGTTCCACGTCGGTGCCGGTCACGATCTCGCCATTGATGATGGCAGTCGCGCGACGGACGTTAGGATCGTTCGTTCCGAACATGGTCGGATTGGCCGGAATGTTGAGAGGCGCATTTGCTCCCTGCGCCAGAACCGGCGAGGCGGCGATCGAAAGCGCACCGAGCGCCATGGCGGTGGAACCCAGCGTGCGCGAAACCGCCTTGCGGGTGATCTTCAGCTTGGACGTCATGGTCTTGGAATTTGTCCTGTCGAACTGGCGCTCGTACGGCGGCCTTCTGCTATGATCTCTCTCTGGCCGCGGGCGGCTTAACCCAAGCTGAGTGGCGCATCAGACGCAAAAGGGCAATAGAAGAGGCTATTTCACCCCGAGGTTCTTGAGCGAAAGGGAAATCTGGAAGGAGTTGCCGCGCACCGCGTCACCAATGTTCACATAGTCACGCCGCCATGTGAAGGAGAGGTCGAGGCAATCGTCGGTGTAGGCCACGCCAAGACGATGCCGCAGCATCTGGAAACCATCTGACGTGCGGGTCGGGTCTTCGTTGCGGTCCGTCAGGTTGACGATTGCCGAGCCGAATACGGAAAACGCATTGGTAATGGGCGTGCGGGCAGCGATGCGCAGTTCCTCGCGGTCCTGCAGATCCTCGAATGCGGTGGCAATGTTGCGGTTCAGCTTGAGATAACCCGCCTCGATATAGCGGCGATGGTTCCCTATCGTCGCGTCAAACTCGTTCCGGCGAAGCGCGAAGCTGTCCTTGTCGAGCCGGAAGCGGTGCGTGAACTTGATGACGTCGCCGAACCGGACGGTTGTGCGGCCGACATAGTCCGAGGCGCGATTGGTCAACCCGGTGCCGTCGGGCAGGATCGTCGCCTGGCTCGACAGACGATAACTTTGGCCGATCGTTGTCATCACGCGAAGGCCTGGACGCTGAAACGTCCAATCGAAGCCGTAAGTGAAACGCACTCCGTCTTCGATACGGTCGTGACCCGGGAAGCGGTTCAGGGCGAAAAGGTTGGTGTCTTCCAGATCGACCGAGCGCGAATCCTCGTTCGGGATTTCGAAGTTGCGAACGCCCGGAGTCGCCACGACTTGCAGGCGCGGCGTCAGCACTTGCGTGCCGCCGAATGCCTCGCCCACGAAAGGCCACTTCACGTCCACGGCTGCCGTGGCGATGGCGCGAGTCTGCCAGCCCGGCAAGCCGCGGTAGATGGCTGTCGTGGTAAGGTCATTGTCTGAACTGTGATAGGCATCCCCGCGCACGAGGCCGGTGAGTGTCACTTCCTGACCCATGCCGGTTATCGTGCGGAGATCCCACTGCGCGCGGGCAAAAGCGCGCTGGCTGTCCTGTCCCGCAGTGCGGACGATGGCCAGGCTGTTGGCCTCCAGTTCGAACCGGCCCGGCACGCCATCGAATGCCATGCGCTTGCGATAGTCGATCGCCGGCAGGGCGAGGGGCACCATGCCTTGGGGATCGTTGACGCGGACGGTCTGCGTGACCCAGCCGGCGATCGAGAGATAGCTGTCGTCGTCAATGCGCTCGAGATTCAGCGAGGAACGCAGACGGTCGTCACGGCTGATGTCGTAGCGGCGCAGGAAGGTGCGGTCCGAGGCGAAACGAGCGTTGCCGGTCAGGCTCCAGTGCGGTGAGAACTGGAGCTTGCCGTTGGCGTCGAGATAGCCGCGCCATGACTGCTGGCTGGCGTTGGCTGCGCCCGTCGACGTGCTGCCGAGCGGAATGCGCGAGCTTCGCGTCGCATAGCCGGTAACCTGGAACGCGCCGAGGTTGGTGAGGTGCCGGTACTTGGCCGTCAACATCGGTAGCGACCCGGTGTAGAACGTGCCGGTCAGCGAAAGGTCACGGTTGTCGGCGATGCGCCAGTACCAGGTCTCGCTGATTTCCGCGCCGTTTGCCGCGCCTAGGCGGAAGTCGGGAATCAGCAGGCCGGTTTCGGCACGGAAGTCCGACGTGTGGCCGAGGCCGGGCAGCGGCAGGATCGGCACGCCGAACATGCGCAGTGTGGCGCCCTTGTATTTCACGCGCTTCTGCTTGGCATCGAAGTACACGCGAGCGGCGGTGACTTCCCAGCTCGGCTTTTTCGGGCAGCCCTTGCTGTCTTCGACCGCGCATCCCGAATAGGCAGCGTTTTCGAGCGTCATGTTGCCGTATTCGTCGCGCGTCCCGCGCTCTGCGGCAAGGCGTCCGCCGGTGCGAAGGACGACCAGCAGGTCCTCGATTGCGCCGGCCTTGAACTCGTCAGTCAGCTCCACCTTGTCGGTATAGACGGTATTTCCGTCCTCATCGACGAAGCGGATGTTGCCTGTGGCGAGGATCTGCCCCGTTGTGCGATCCCAGGTGACATTATCAGCGCGGACGGTCTGCACATCGTGGCGGAGCACGACATTGCCGTCGGCAAAGACCTTTTCGGCGTTGCTGTCGTAGCGGACCTTGTCCGCCTCGAAGCGAACGACATCGTCGACCGAGGATTCGTCGCCCGCCGGCGAGGAAAGCGGCGCTTCCTGCGCGCTCGCCTGCGCACTGAGTGTAGAGAATAGCGCCAGTGCCGAGGAGGCAGCGGCCAAGCGCGCAAGGCGCAAGCGTCGATCAAGGGCTTGCGGCTGCGGCCGCCGGGCGGGTTGCATGCGCTTGCCTATCGCACCAGTGCACCCTAACTGCAATTCCACAATTTCCGCTTCCCGCCCAGCTTGCGTCGAAGTGTGACGTCCATTCCGTTCAGGAGTTCCCGATGAAGGTCGTTTTCCGCACCAGCGATGCCCCGCTTCCCCGTCTGGTCGCCCGTCTCGTGGCGCAGGA
Source organism: Novosphingobium sp. BL-A-41-Hi4B-X5A (assembly GCF_055521705.1). NCBI lineage: Bacteria > Pseudomonadati > Pseudomonadota > Alphaproteobacteria > Sphingomonadales > Sphingomonadaceae > Novosphingobium > Novosphingobium sp. BL-A-41-Hi4B-X5A. The sequence goes on from NZ_CM145500.1 coordinate 3,053,022, forward strand.
TGCGCTGCCTTCCGATCTTGATGCAGTGGTGCGCGAAGGCGCTTCGGCCGCCCGGTTTGCCGGGAAGGCAGGCCAGGTATTCGAGGCCTTTGTCGCAGGCGATTCCGGCGTGAAGCGGCTGGTTCTGGCCGGGATGGGCAAGGCAGACGCCGCCGATCGCAGCGCCAGCCTCGAGAAGGCCGGCGCAGCACTGACCGCCAAGTACCTCACCTCTGGCGAGACTTCGCTTGCCATCGATTTCAGCGGTTCCGGCCTGTCCGGCGCCGAGGCGGCGTCGGTGCTGTTCGGCGCAAGGCTGCGCGGCTGGCGCCATGATGTCTATCGCACGAAAATGAGCGATGAGCAGAAGCCGTCACTGACCGAGATCGTCGCGGTCAACGCTCCGGAAGGCGCTGCAGTAGCCTGGGAAATCGAATCGGCGCTTGCTGAGGGCATCGAGTTCACGCGTGAGCTCGTCGCCGAGCCCGCCAACATCATCTACCCCGAAAGCTTTGTCGAACGCGCCAAGGCGCGGCTGGAGGGTACTGGCGTCGAGATCCTTGTGCTTGGCCTCAAGGAAATGAGCGAGCTTGGCATGGGCGCGCTGCTCGGCGTGGCGCAAGGTTCGGTGCGTGAGCCGAAATTACTGGCAATGCGCTGGAAGGGCGCAGACGTTGACAAGCCTACCGCCTTTGTCGGCAAGGGCGTGACCTTCGATACCGGCGGCATTTCGATCAAACCCGCTGGCGGTATGGAAGACATGAAGTGGGACATGGGCGGCGCTGGCGCTGTCGCTGGCACCATGCTCGCACTGGCCAAGCGCAAGGCCAAGGCCGACGTGATCGGCGTCTGCGGCCTTGTCGAGAACATGCCCGACGGCAACGCCCAGCGCCCCGGTGACGTCGTCACATCGATGTCCGGCCAGACGGTGGAAGTGATCAACACCGACGCCGAGGGCCGCCTCGTGCTTTGCGACGCGCTGACCTGGGTGCAGAAGGAATACTCGCCGAAGACGATCGTCGATCTGGCCACGCTGACGGGGGCCATGATCATTTCGCTCGGTCATGAATACGGCGGCATGTTTGCCAATGACGATGACCTTGCCACCAAACTCGATGCAGCCGGCAAGGCCTCGGGCGACAAGCTGTGGCGCTTCCCGCTTGGCCCGTCCTACGACAAGCTGATCGACAGCCCGATTGCCGACATGAAGAACGTCGGGCCCCGCTATGGCGGCTCCATCACTGCAGCGCAGTTCCTCCAGCGCTACATCGACAAGGGCGTGGCGTGGGCGCACCTTGACATCGCGGGCATGGTCTGGGCCGACAAGCCTGGCCAGACCTGGGACAAGGGCGCGACCGGCTTCGGCGTGCGCGTGCTCGACCGCTACGTTCGCGACGTGCTGGAGGCCTGAGGCTGTCCCATGCCGAAGATGCGGCGCAAGTCAGATCTGCCGACCAAGACTTGCGCCAATTGCGGTCTCCCGTTCACATGGCGCAAGAAGTGGGAGCGGGATTGGGACAACGTGAAGTTCTGTTCCGACCGCTGCCGTAGCGGCAAGAGCAAGGTGGCTGGCTGATGCGTGTCGATTTCTACCAGCTTACCAATGATCCGGCCGAACAGGTCCTTCCGCTGATCGCGCGCAATACCCTTGGCGCGGGTGAGCGGCTGCTTGTCGTGTCGGAGGACGAGGCCCAGCTGCGCCGGGTCAGCGAGGCGTTGTGGACGCGCTTGCCCGAGACTTTTCTGGCAAACGGGCGGGCGGGGACGGCGCACGACGACCGCCAGCCTATCCTGCTTTCGGACGCACCCGAAGCTGCGAACGGCGCGAAGTATCTCGCGCTGGCCGACGGCATCTGGCGCGAGGGGGAGTTCGAGCGGGTGTTCCTGCTCTTTCCGCCTGCGCGGATTGACGATGCACGCGGCTGCTGGCGCATTCTGGGTGGCCGCGAAGGCGTCGAGCGCAGGTACTGGCGGCAGGAGGGCGGCAAGTGGAAGGAGGGACCGTGAGCGGAGAGCCTTCGCTTCCATTCTCCCCTCCTCAAATTGATCGTGTCACCTTCTTCAAGCGCGACGAGATCACGACAGATCTGATCTGCTGCGAGGTTGTCGTTTCCGGCCAGATCCATTTTTTCCACGAGGAATGTGCCGAATGGCGAGCACTTCTGAATAGTTTCTGTGATTTGACCGGCTTTGACGACAACTGGTTCGCCAAAGTCCAATGTCCACCCTTCGAAGCCTGCGAGACAGTTGCGTTCGTTCGTCGTTGATTCCGCCATCCTTGCACCGCAGCACAAACCTCGCTAGGGGCGCGCGCAACCAGAATCCCTATATCGCAAGGAACGCTCCCATGGCGGTTACCCGCACCTTTTCGATCATCAAGCCCGACGCGACCCGTCGCAACCTGACTGGCGCGGTCACCAAGATGCTGGAAGAAGCAGGCCTGCGCGTCGTTGCTTCGAAGCGCATCCACATGAGCCGCGAGCAGGCCGAAGGCTTCTACGCCGTTCACAAGGAACGCCCCTTCTTCAACGACCTGGTCGAGTTCATGATCTCGGGTCCGGTCGTCGTGCAGGTGCTCGAAGGCGAGAACGCCATGCAGCGCAACCGCGACATCATGGGCGCAACCAACCCTGCCAACGCCGAACCCGGCACGATCCGCAAGGAACTGGCTGAATCGATCGAAGCCAACACCGTTCATGGTTCGGACTCGGACGAGAACGCGGCGATCGAAATCGCCTACTTCTTCAAGCCGGAAGAAATCGTCGGCTGATCGGCGAAAGCCGCAATTGATTGAAGGGCCGGGGCAGCGATGCTCCGGCCTTTTTCGTGGGTGCGATACCGACCTTCGGCTAATGTTGCGCGGATGCAACGCTTCGTTGCAAATCACATGTTATCCGACATAACCATAATTGTAAGCGGGGCATACAAGGCGTAGGCATCCTTTTGTTCCAACACGAGAACGCTGAGGCCTTTGGTCTCTTCAGGGAGGATACCTGATGCTCACAACCCGCGCTTCCGCGCGCCTGCTGGCGCGCACCAGTCTGTTCGCCGCAGCGGCATTTGCCCTTTCGCAACCCGTTCTCGCGCAGGACGCCGCTCAGGATGCGGCCTCGTCCGAAGATGGCGGCGAAATCATCGTGACCGCGCAAAAGCGTGCGCAGTCGCTTTCCGACGTCTCGCTTTCGGTTGCCGCTGTCGGTACCGAGCAACTGGCCGCCAACAACACCGTCAACCTCGAAGGCCTGCAAGCGCTGGTGCCTTCGATCAGCTTCGGCAACGACTTCAACTTCGCCAAGCTGTTCATCCGCGGCATCGGCCTGTCGAGCTCGCTGCCGGGCGTTGACCCGTCGGTCGCGCTCCATGTGGACGGCGTTGTCGTCGGCCTCGCGCAAGCGCAGCTCGGCTCGATGTTCGATCTCGAACGCGTCGAAGTTTTGCGCGGGCCGCAGGGTACTCTTTATGGCCGCAATGCCACCGGCGGCGCGGTGAACCTGATCACCGCCAAGCCGACCGACAAGCTCGACGGCTACGTTCGTCAGACCCTCGGCGGCGATGCCTTCCTGGTGCAGACCGATGCCGCGATCGGCGGTCCGATCACCGAAGGCGTGCGTGCGCGCGTCGCAGTCCAGCGCATCAAGCGCGATGGCTTCGGCATCAACGAATTCACCGGCAACGAGATCGATAACGCCAACCAGTGGTCGGTGCGCGGTCACCTGCAGTTCCTGCCGACCGACAAGCTTTCGATCCTGCTGACCGGCGAACTGCACACCGAGAACGATCGCTCGCTGGCCGTGAAGTTCCGCGAAGTTTCGTTCCCCGGCACTCAGGTCGCCAGCCTTACGGCGCTCGGTCAGCGCACCAACGCTGATGGCAGCGCCGCGTCGTTTGCCAAGAACGTCCGCAACCTCAACACCAACTACGACCCGATCAACGATCGCAAGCAGTATGCCTTCACCGGCATCATGGACTACGCAGCGTCCGACACGGTCGCGCTCAAGTCGCTGACCAGCTATCGCAACTTCCGCGCGATCTTCTTCCACGACTTCGACATGTCGTCATACGCCGGCTACCCGCTGGCGCAGACCAACGCCGTGCGCACCAGCGCCAATCACTGGCAGCCGGTGTTCGAAAACCAGTTCAGCCAGGAACTGCAGCTCAACGTCGACACGGACAAGTTGCACGCAGTCTTCGCCGGGTTCTACCTGAAGGAAAACATCCGCGTCGAGAACCACATCGGTTTTGACGTGCTGAGGAACACCGATCCGTTCCGCGTGCAGTTCGACGGCAAGCTCGATGTCGAGACATGGGCCGTGTTCGGCAACGTGACCTATGACCTGACCGAACAGCTCTCGCTCAAGGCTGGCGGCCGCTACTCGTGGGAAAAGCGCAAGATCAAGAACAACAGCGGGATCGGCACCGCGGCGACCGGCTTCGTGCTCGATCCGCTGCAGTGGGACACGTCGAAGACCTGGGATGACTTCTCGCCCTCGCTGGGTGTCGAGTTCCGTCCGAATGACGATGTGATGGCCTATTTCAACTGGTCGCGCGGCTTCAAGTCCGGCACTGCCGAAATCGGTTCGCGCCGTTCGGCAGCAGCGGTCACGCCGTTCGTGAACCCGGAGAAGGTCGAGGCTTTCGAAGGCGGCATCAAGTATAGCGCCGGCTCGCTGCAGACCAATCTTGCCGTGTTCTACCAGAAGCTAAAGAACGGTCAGTTCCAGCGGACCTTCCCGATCCCGAACCCGCCGTTCTTCGCCAGCGCGCTCGAAAACGCGGCGGAATCGCGGGCCTATGGTGCTGAGTTCGAACTGCGCTGGCGCCCGATCGACGGCCTCGCCATCGATGCTTCGGCAGCGTACCTCAACTCCAAGTTCACCAAGTTCTTCTCGAAGAACCCGCTGAACGCGGCGCTGTTCGGCCCTGGCGGCGCTTCGCTGCCTGACGAAGACCTGTCGGGCAACGCCACCCGCATGAGCCCGAAGTGGACGCTGAACTTCAACCCGACCTACACGGCTGACCTTTCGAGCGGTGCCAGCGTGGTGTTCGGTACGAACGTGTCCTACCGTTCGAAGCAGTACCACACCGAGTTCAACGACGATCGCATGGCCGCCGACGGATATGTGATGGTCGATGCCAACGTGAAGTACCGCCACTCGGACGACCGGACTTCGGTCAACCTGTGGGTGCGCAACCTGACCAACGAACTCGTCTGGGCGGGCAGCTACGCGGTGGCCACCAGCCGCACGATCGGTGGCACGCTGATGCCGCCGCGGACATATGGCATTACGCTCGGCTACGAATTCTGAGCCATCGCTCAGGCAAAATGACAAGAGGCCGCCGGTTCACTCCGGCGGCCTTTTTGTTAAGGTCATGCGCCAGAGGAGACCTGAAGAATGCAGGGCATGGTTGGGGGCGATTGTCCCTTCGAATTCAACTTCGATGCGGCGACATTCAAAGTCGGCGACACGGTCAGCTATCGCATCGTCGGTAGCCCGATGTTCGAGGACATGCCTTTTGCGGCAGAACTCGTCGAAGTGCACGAAGACCACGTGATCATCGCCGGAGACCCCAACGATTCAACGGTGCGCTATCGTGGCACGCGGGAAAGCAGGCCGCAGGTGCAGGTCAGCGAGATCTAGGCTGTTAAGGCCTGTTCCGCACGATACCACTGGGTCAGGCCCCACGCGATTCCGGCTATTGCAAGCAGGCCGAGCAGAATCGGCATCGTGTAGCCGAAACCAGTCGCAAGCAGGGCTGCGGCAACCAGTGCGGCAGTTGAGCACCCGAGGTCCCACCCGCCCTCTGTCGCCATGTTGAAGCGCAAGGTGCATTGCGAGCGCTGTGCCATGGCATAGAGCGGCGAGAGCATGGCCGTTGCCAGCATCGGCGCGGCCAGCGCCCCGAGCGCCGTGGCAACAAGCGCGGGCAGGGGAGAGGTCCACGCCAGAGCCTTGAGCACCAGAACCGCAGCACCTAGGCCATAGGCGAGCGCAAGCGAATGCGTACCGCGCCCGCCGTCGATCAGTCGGCCGATGATCAGGCTGCCTGCCGCTGCGCCCAGCCCCGCCAGTGCCAGCGCGCCGCCAAAGCTTTCAAAGCTCTGCCCCAGAGTTACGAACAGCGCGAGGTTCCAGACCACGACCGAGCAGCCCGATTGCAGCCCCTCGGCAAAGTATATGCGACGCCCTGCGCTGACGATCCCGGGATCTGCACGGCTTTCGCGGGGGATCGCCGGATTGGGGGCGCCGGCCAGCGGCAGGCCCGCAAGAAGTTGCATCGTCGCGATAACGGCAAAGCCGATGACCGGCCCCGCGCCGGAAAGCAGAAAGCCTCCCGCAACTGGGGCAACGATTCCCACTGCGGCGGTGGTCGCCTGTTGGATCGACACCTGCCGACCCAACGCGGCGTTATCGCCAGCGGCCGAGACATAGGCGTGATAACCGGTCCAGTAGAGCACGCTGCCAAGCCCCGAGACGAGGATATACGCCAGCAGCAGCAGTCCCGTACCCTCGACGAACGGCAGCATCAGGAACGAGGCAGCGCGAACGCCGCAGCCTAGCAGCAGCACGGCGCGCAGTCCGTGCGCATGGGCGATGGGCAGCACTGCCGCTCGCAAGGCGAAGCGTGAGATCAGCACAAGAGCGAAGCTGGCCAGCGCAAGCGCCGGGCTTAGCCCCTGCTTGACCAGAAAGCCGACCACGAACAGCCCGCCGCTTGCCTCAACAAACGATTGCAGGCCGGTGTGTGCGTAGATGCGGTGGATAGCCGTGAGCTGCATGGCGCTCTTTAGAACTCCAGCATTGCGGCGAGCCGCTTGGGCGCCACGGCAGCCCAGCTGCGGCGAAGCCAGTCGGCGGCGTGCTCCCAATCGACATCGGGCCGGTTGAGGATCAGCCCCGCCCAGCCGCTTGCACCGTAGTAGGCGGGCCGGAACCAGGTGCCCTCGTCCTGCTCGATCAGGGCGGCCAGTTCATCCTGTCCGCTGGTCTTCACCAGCAAAGCAATGTGCGGGGTGCCGTGGTGCTGATCGTTGAAATAGGCGAAGTATTTGCCGCCCACGCGCCAGCCGGGGGCACCGTGGCTTTCACGCTCTTCAACATCGGGAAGGGCAGCAGCGAGGCCGCGCACCTTCTCGAGTAACCATTCGGCGCTGTTCTCGCGCGCAACATAGCTGGCCAGCATGCGCGAATAGAGCTGGTGCTCGGCGAACAGGACGCGAGCGGCGAGACTGTCACCCGTATCGCCGGGGATGATCGCTACCGGCGTCTGGCCAAGGATCGGGCCATCGTCGAGTTCGGCTGTCACGAGATGCACGGTGCAGCCGCCGTGGCTGTCGCCAGCCTCTATCGCGCGATCGTGGGTGTGCAGACCCTTGTACTTGGGCAGCAGCGAAGGGTGGATGTTGAGCATCCGGCCTTCCCAGCGTCCGACGAACTCAGGGCTTAGGATGCGCATGTAGCCGGCCAGAGCGATATAGCGCGCCCCGGCCTTTACCACCTCGGCCTCCATCATCGCGTCGTGGTCTGGCCGGTGAATGCCCTTGTGCGGCAGGCAGAACGTCGCCACGCCTTCGGCTTTGGCAAGCTTCAGGCCCGAAGCATCCGGATTGTTCGATAGAACGAGGACGATCTCATAAGGACAGTCCGCCGCACGGCTTGCATAGAGCAGCGCGGCCATGTTGGTGCCGCTGCCCGAAATGAAGACGGCGACGGGGACCCGGTCAGCCAATGTGGGTGGCTTCCCATGCCTCGCGGGCGGACCACGTCTCGACGCTGCCGGTGACGGTGCAGCCTTTTTCGCCCGCGATGATCGTGCCCACGCGATAGACGGTCTCGCCCGCTGCAGCGAGATCGGCGGCGAGCGAATCGGCCTCGGCCGCTTCCACCGCCAGGATCATGCCGATGCCGCAATTGAAGGTGCGGGCCATTTCCTCAGGCTCGATGTTGCCTTGGGCCTGGAGGAACGCCATCAGGCGGCTCTGCTCCCAGCTGTCGGCATCGATGCGCGCATGCAGGCCTTGCGGCAGGACACGGGGCACGTTCTCTAGCAGGCCGCCGCCGGTGATGTGGGCGAGTGCGTTGATGCGGCCCGAGCGGATGAACGGCAGCAGGCTCTTCACATAGATGCGGGTCGGCTCGATCAGGTAGTCGATCAGCAGGCGTTCGTTGTCGAACAGGGCAGGGCGGTCCAGTTTCCAGCCCTTGTCCGCAGCAAGGCGGCGCACCAGCGAGTAACCGTTCGAATGCACGCCGGAAGAGGCGAGGCCGAGCAGCGCGTTGCCTTCGGCCACGCGGTCACCGGTCAGCTGTTCGCCACGCTCGACCGCGCCAACGCAGAAGCCGGCGAGATCGTAGTCACCATCGGCGTACATGCCGGGCATTTCCGCGGTTTCGCCACCGATCAGGGCGCATCCGGCCTGCTTGCAGCCCTCGGCAATGCCGGCGACAACGCGCTCGGCCACGCCATTGTCCAGACGGCCGGTCGCAAAGTAATCGAGGAAGAAGAGCGGTTCGGCGCCCTGCACGATCAGGTCGTTCACGCACATGGCGACAAGGTCGATGCCGATCTTGTCATGCCGGTCATGATCGATCGCCAACTTGACCTTGGTGCCGACCCCGTCGTTGCCGGCGACAAGAAGGGGATCCTTGTAGCCTGCCGCCTTGAGGTCGAAGAAGCCGCCAAAGCCGCCGAGCTCCACATCCGCGCCGGGACGGGCGGTTGACTTCGCCAAGGGGCCAATGGCCTTCACCAGCGCATTGCCAGCGGCGATGTTCACGCCAGCCTTGGCGTAGCTATAGCTCTCGGGCTTTTCCTGCTTGTCGCTCATGGTGCGCGCGCCTAGCGCTTTCCTGCTTGGATTTCCACTTTCGTTTCGGCAAAAGCGGGCATCCAGTTACGGAATTCGAATTCCGTGTGCGTTAGTGGCCGGTCCTTCCGTCCATGACTGGTTTCGGAGTTCCCTTGGTCGCACTGCATTTGCCATTTGAAAAAGCGAAAAACCGCAAGGCATTGATGCTGGGCATTGCCCTGATCGCTGGCCTCGGCGGGGCAGCGCTTGTCGCACAGATCGAGGGCGATCGCGGCATTCCGCCAATTGCCAGCAACGGCGATTACGAAGTGCGCGGCATCGAGGTAAACGTCTCCGGAGACAATGCCGAGGACGCCCGCAACAATGGTTGGCGCGAAGCACAGCGCAAGGCCTGGGCCAAACTCTGGGAGAGCAATGGCAGTGGCGGTGCTGCGCCGGGGCTCGACGATTCGACAATCGAATCGATGGTTTCCGCCGTCGTGGTCGAAAGCGAACAGATTGGTCCGCGGCGTTACATCGCCCGTCTTGGCGTGATCTTTGACCGCGCCCGCACTGGCGAGCGACTGGGCATGACCGGGGTCAAGGCGCGTTCGGCGCCGTTGCTGGTCGTGCCCGTGCTCTATCAGGGCGGGGTTGCGACCGTATTCGAAACGCGCACACCGTGGCAGAAGGCCTGGGCGGAGTACCGGACGGGCAACAGCGCCATCGACTATGTCCGACCGGCAGGGGCCGGGTCCGATTCGCTTCTGTTGACGGCCGGCCAGCTTGATCGCCGCAGCCGTAACTGGTGGCGACTGATCCTTGACGAGTTCGGGGCATCCGACGTCATCATCCCTATTGCCCGGCTTGATCGGCAGTTCCCGGGCGGCCCTGTCACCGGTACTTTCACGGCGCGCTTCGGCCCGGACAACCGCTTTCTCGGCAGTTTTTCGCTTACCGCGCGGAGCGAAGCCGAAGTGCCGAAGATGCTGGAAGATGCCATCGGCCGGCTCGACGGCATTTATACGCAGGCGCTTGTCGCCGGCATTCTCAAGCCCGATCCCACGCTCAACATGGCTGCCGAGATCGATCCGAAGCTGATTGAACAGACCTTGGCGACGGCAGGGCCTGTAGCGGTGTCAACGAGCGTAGACGGACCAGCGGCAACGCCGATCGCTGCACCCACGCCCACCACCGCAGCGGCGGTTTCGACCTTCACGATCCAGTTTGCCACGGCTGACGGCCCGGCTGTCGACGCCGGCATGTCGGCAGTGCGGAGCGTTCCCGGGGTAAAAAGCGCGGTTTCAAGCTCGATTGCCATTGGTGGCACCTCGGTCATGCGCGTCACCTATACCGGTGAAATCGAAGCCTTGGCTGCGGCACTGCGCGCACAAGGCTGGCGTGTCACCGTGGGCGCAGGCGCGCTTTCGATTCGCAAGTAACCACAATCGCGGTCCGGGCGTATAACTCGCAGATGTCGTCGCAGATTGCCCTTCCGCTGTTAACGGCTCGTAGTGCCGAGACTGTGGTCATGGGGCCAAGTCTGGAGCCCGTCATCGACGCGCTACAGTCGGTCGATAGCTGGCCGTTCAGAACAGCGATTCTCGTCGGTCCACCGCGTTCGGGCAAGAGCCTGCTGGCCCGCTGGTTTGCGGAATCCGGTGCGGGCGAGGTCATTGACGGCGCCGATTCGCGGCCAGAACACGAAGTGTTCCATCAATGGAACCGCTCGCAAGCGTCAGGCCGTCCATTGCTGCTGGTCAGCGATCGCGCGCGCGGGGAGTGGAAGGTTGCTCTGCCCGACCTTGCCTCGCGTCTGGGCTCGGCCTTGCTGATCGAAATCGGCGCACCGGACGACGAGCTGGTGGCAGGCCTGATCGTGGAACATTCCGCGCGGCGCGGGCTTGTTCTGGGCGAACAGGCGATTGCCTACCTCTTGCCCAGAGTGGAACGCACGCACGCAGAAATCGAGTTGCTGATTGAAACTCTTGACCGTCTGTCTCTTGAGCGTAAATCACCCGTCACCATATCACTGGTCCGCGACGCGCTTGCCGAGCGGACAGGGGAATTCCAGCCGCGCTTGCTTTAAGCGCCTGAAAGAGAGAGAATCGGGGCATGTTCAACGGCCTGATCGCCTATCTGGACTCGATCCGCTCGCGCGATCCAGCGCCCCGTTCGCGCTGGGAGATTCTCCTCTACCCGGGCCTGTGGGCAGTCGGTTTCCACCGAATCGCGCATTGGCTGTTCGAGGCTGAGCTGTTTTTCCTCGCTCGTCTGGTGAACCATTTCTCACGCTTCGTGACCGCGATCGACATCCATCCGGGCGCCAAGATCGGCAAGCACCTGTTTATCGACCACGGTTTCACCGTTATCGGCGAGACGGCCGAGATTGGTGACAATGTCACCATCTACCAGTGCGTCACACTCGGCGGCACAAACCCTGCCAATGGCGTCCCCGGAAAGCGTCACCCGACGTTGAGCGACAATGCGATCATCGGTTCGGGCGCTCAGATCCTCGGGCCGATCACGGTCGGTCCCCGCGCGCGGGTAGGGGCAAACGCCGTTGTGACCGACGATGTGCCCGAAGGCGCCACGATGGTCGGGCTGAAAGCTCGCTCTACCCTGGTTCCTGCAGAAACCTGGCTCAAGGAATTCATTCCCTACGGCACCCCGTGCAAGGAGCCGTGCGAACCCAATGGCGGTACGCGGGTCGATGAACTTGAAGTCGAAGTGGCAGCCCTCAAGGCACAGGTCGCGGCGCTTGTCGCTGCTCAGACAGGTGGTGACGATACTTCGCCCGCGCCTACCCCGACGACGGTCGGCAGAAGGAACCGCAGCTGAGCGTGAACGGCCCTGATGCCGGGACGTCCGGCACCGTCGTCCCATTCCCGAACGCGCGTGCGATCCAGCAAGTCGGTTTCGAACGGCCGGAACTGCTGAAGATCCTCGATCTCTACGGCCGGATGGTCGCAGCCGGGCTCTGGCGCGATTATGCGATGGACTTTGGCAAGGAAGCAGCTGTCTTCGCAGCATTCAAGCGAACAGCGGAACGCCCGACAGCGCGGATCGAGAAACGCCCGTCGTTTCGCAGCAAACAGGGCATGTGGGCGCTGTTCGGAGAAGCCGGGCAAGTCCTCAAGCGCGGCCATGACCTGGCGGGCGTCCTGTCTCCGCTTGAACGCCGGTTGATGAAGATCGTCGAAGACTAGCTCTTCGGCTTGATCAGGAAGTTCATCCAGCAGCTTGCCAGAGGCTTGTTCCGGTCTGCCTGCCACGCTTCAGCGCGCACATTGGCAATGCGCCGTCCTGCGCGGATCACCTCACCGCGCGCGAAGGTTTCCACCGTCACCCCGCCCCGCAGGTATTCGACGGAAATGTTCACGGGCTTGATTCGCGTCTTCGCGTCCTCTTCGCCGAGATGGGCGTGAAGAGCCATGATCGCCGCGATTTCCATCATGCCTGCGATAGCGCCGCCGTGAAGGAACCCGGGCCGACCCATGGCGCGATCGGAAAAATCCATTGCCAGAAGCGGGGCACCGTGCAGCATGCCCGCAATCCGCATGCCCATCGATCGCGCGTAGGGCGGCAGATGCTCGGACAGGAGCTCGCTGGACTCGCTCACTTCGCTTCTCCTGGTGAACGTGCCCACCCGTCCGCTTCAACCTGAATGAAGATGCCCGCGGCGTGCGCTACGGGGTCGGTGATGTCGCCGTCGTGGGCAATGCCTCGGACGAAGGCCATCGACTTCTTCAACTGGTAGCACTCTGCCCAGGCAACGATCATCTTGCCCGGCGCCGCGGCGCGGACATAGTCGACGCGCAGGTCCAGCGTCACTTGCGGGCGAAAGCCACCGCGCAGCGCCCAGACCGACATCGACGTGGCATTGTCGAGCAGGCTGATTATCGGTCCGGACGCCAGGACGCCCGTCTCGGGATCGCCGACCAGGTCTTCGCGCCAGGGCAGGCCCAGCTCGACCCAATTGTCCCCATGGGCGCGATATTGCATGCCGATAAAGCCGGTGTGCCCGTGCCGCATCATGAACTTGCCGAACTGCGACGGGTTGAAATCCATGCCCGGCGGGATCGCGGGCCTTCCTCCGGTGCTTTCTGGCGTTGTATCCATGGCGAATTCCCTGCCGCAGCTATGGAGGGATTACAAGCGTATTAAGTGGGCGATTAAAATGCGCTTCCGGCGAGCGCGTCGATGGCACCCTGCAGAATAAGCGCTGCGGCGTGCGAATCGATGCGCTCCGCCCGTTTGGCCCGGCTGAAGTCCTGCTCGATCATCGCCCGCTCGGCGGCTTGCGTCGTCCACCGCTCGTCCCACAGAAGGATCGGCAGCCCCAGGTCTTCGAGGTTGCGAGCGATAGCCCTTGCTCCCTGCGACCTCGGGCTTTCGGATCCATCCATGTTGAGCGGCAGGCCGATAACGAGCCCTACGACACCGCGTTCTTCGATCAGCGCTTGCAGCTTCGCCTTGTCAGCGGTGAATTTGCCGCGCTGAAGCGTCTTGCCAGCCGTGGCGAAGCGCCAGTCGCAGTCGCATAGGGCGATTCCGATGGTCTTGGTGCCGGTGTCCAGCCCCATCAGCACGCCGCCTTCAGGCAGCTCGTCTCGCATGATCAGGGCCGACTGGGTGATCACCTGGCTGCGCCCCCGTGCAGTTTTTCCCATGCCGCCGCACGCCGCGCGACATCGGCGCGCAGGTTCGCCCAGAACAACGGTATGTCGTAAACGTGATAATTGTTGCCCGGAAGAACGAAGGGCCCGAGATCGGGCGCATCCCCGATCATCAACAAGCCGGTCTTGGCATCGCAGCGGGCCGGCACGGCCTTCGGGATCAGTTCTCCGGAATCGAGATGCTCACTCGGCTTCAACGTGCCCAGATTGGCGGCCGCCGGGGCGGAGCCGCCAACGCTTCCGGTCAGCGGGTTCGTGCACAGCACGGGGCGCGCGTCCTTCTGCCTGCCGTCCAGGGCAGGCCGCGTGCGGTAGGCTTCCAGCACCAGCTCAGGATCGGCAGGCTCGGCAAAGCTGGCCCACGTCATCACGCATCCTGCTGCGTCGGCCGAAGCGCAGGCCGGAAGGCCCATCTTTGGCAGATCATGCTCGACCGATATCGGCCAGCCGATCGGATAGGCCGCGACTATGCGCGATGCGAGTGGAGTGCCGGCAACGCGATCCTTGAGCAGGTGCATGAGGTGAAGGGCGCCCTGACTGTGCCCGGCAAGGACTATAGGCTTGTCGGCGGGCACGTTCGCCAGGAACGCGTCGAAAGCCTGGCGCACGTCGACATATGCTGATTCGAGCGCCATCTCCCCTTCGGCCTTGTCGGTGAGGAAAGCGCCGAAAGCGGCCTGGCGGTAGCGCGGAGCCCAGACTTGCGACTGCTGGTTGAAGGCCGAAGCCATGCCCTGGACAAAGAAGGTTGCGCGCCGATTGGTGTCCGTATCGTCCAGCGGGCCGTTCCAATGCTCCCGCGCGAGATAGCTCGTCGGGTGAATGAAGAATACCGCAGCAGGTCCCTTTGCCCCGCTTGCGTTGACGCCCGTCGGGACCCACTGCGCCGGATCTTTCTGCAGCCCCGGCCGTGCGAACCACATGCTGTTTCCGGAATAGGCATCTGCCGCAAGAGGCTCGAGCCTGCCGTACGACACGCGCGGGACAAAGGCGAAGCGGGTCAGCTCATTCTGCCAGATGCTCAGCGCAAAGACCGCAGCAATCACCATCACGATCAGGAGAGCCATCAGATACAGGAACTTGCGGACCATTCTTCGTCTCAAATCTCGAGTGGGCGGATTCAGCTATCGACCCGGTTTGCAGAATTGCGTTCGGCTTGGCGTTCAAGCACGATCTTGAGCATGGCCACGATCGGATCTGCCAGCATGAGGCCGAGAATCCCGAACAGCAGCCCGAACATCAACTGTGCGCCAAGCACGAGGGCGGGGGCAAGATCGACTGTCCTCCTGGCCACCATCGGCACGATCACATTCCCGTCGACCGTCTGCACGACGATATAGACGGCGATGCAGAACAGTCCCATCTCGGTCCCGCCGGAAAAGCCGACCATGATCATCAGGGCGCCGGAAATAGGCGCGCCGATGTTGGGCAGGAATGCCAGAAGTCCGGTCAGCAAACCCAGTAGAGCGGCCATCGGAACGCCCCACCACGCGAGCAGGGCCCAGGTGGCCACCCCTTCCACTGTCATCCCGAGCAGGCGGCCAAACAGCAGCATCCGCAGCGATTTGCCCATGCGCAGAGCCGTGGTTTCCCAATGCTCGCGGCTATCCTCCGGCAGCATCCAGGCAAAGCCCCGGCGGTAGAGGTCCGGTTCTAGTACGAAGTAGATCGACAGAATGAGGATCAGGAAAGCCGTGGTGAAGCCGTTCAGGACGCCTCCCAAGGCCCTTGTGACCTGCCCGACGCTGCCGAGAACCTGCCCCGCGATGTTCTGGAGATCGAGGTTCTGCAGGTTGACGCCATGCCCTTCCGCCCAGGCGCTCAACCTGGTGAGCTGCGTCTGGATGACCTGAGGCAATTCAGCGGCCTGCGCTGCGATCTGACCGCCGGCAAAGATCACCACCCACACCAGAAATGCCAGCGTGCCGACCAGAACAATGACGATCCTGAAGCTGCGGGGAAGCTGCGGCACCACCCGCGCGATCAACCGCTGGCCGCCATCGATCATCGCAGCAAAGACAATGCCGCCTATGATGACCATGATCGGCTGCGCCAGCAGCACCGCCAGCGCGAACAACCCGGCGATTCCCAACCAGACAGCGGCTTTCTTTGCCTCTCGGCGCACCAGATTGTCGGTGATGTCGGTCGGGCCGGCCGTTGCGGTGGCTTCGCATTCATCCATTTGCTTCACCGCTTGTCTGGGCCGTCCGTCACCAAGGGTTGTCGACGGATTTCCGGCCGCAGTCTGGTCCAGGCGCGATCTTTGCGCAAGGCGGACCACCAGGTCCACGGGTTCCAGCCTTCGCTGCCGTCGAGCGAAAAGGTAACGAACTCGGCGCGACCGCCGACATTGGCCAGCGGCACCGGTCCACCAAGACCACGTTCTTCGATCGGGGCGCGGCTGTCGGCAGAATGATCGCGGTTGTCGCCCATCAGGAAGACATGTCCCGGCGGAACCAGCGTTTCCTGATAGTTGTCGAGCACTTGGTCCATGTGGTCGATGATCACATAGCTGGCCCCGTTGGGCAGGGTCTCCCGGAAGGCCGGCAGCTCGAACACTTCGCGGCCGTCATCCAGACGGGTCCGGTAGCGCTCGAACATGTCGTAGCAGGGGGCACCGTCGCATGACAGCTGCGGGTCGGCAGGGATCTGCACTGGCGGCTCTGCTTGCTGCGGCACGAGTTTGCCGTTCAGGATGATCTGTCCGTGGATCACTGCGATCCGGTCGCCGGGAAGAGCCACCACCCGCTTGATGTAGTCTTCGTCCCTGTCGGGTGGCACGGCAATCACGATGTCGCCGTATTCCGGGGTCCTGGGCAGCAAGCGCTCCGACCCCCGAGGCAAGATGTGGAAGGATGCCGAAACCCAGGACCAGCCATAGGGGTATTTGGCAACGATCAGCCGGTCGCCCACCAGAAGGTTGGGCATCATCGAGATCGAGGGAATGTAGAACGGCTTGGCAATCAGGCTGTGAAACGTCACTACCGCCAGCAGCATCAGTAAAAGACCGCGGATCTCTGCCCACCAATCCACGCCACCGGGGGGCGGTGGTGGTGGCGAAAGGTCTTGCTGCGGCTGGTCGGAAGTTTCGGCGGTCAAACTGTGGACTTTTCTGCCAGGGGGCGGGCCTCGATGACCACGAAGGCCTGAGCCCACGGGTGGTCGTCGGTCAAGGTGAGGTGAACTATCGCCTCGTAACCCTTGGGCGTTATTGCGGCAAGGCGAGCTGCAGCCCCGCCTGTCAACGCAAGCGTCGGCGCACCCGACTTCGCGTTGACGACTCCGATGTCCTTCATGAACACACCGGCCTTGAAACCGGTCCCGACGGCTTTGGAAAACGCTTCCTTCGCGGCAAAGCGCTTGGCCAGCGTGCCAGCAACCGTGAGCGGGCGCCGTGCGGCCTTGGCTTTCTCGACTTCGGTGAACACGCGGTCGATGAAGCGGTCGCCAAACCGCTCGATCGAGTTTCGGATCCGCTCGATATTACAGAGATCCGAGCCCATGCCGATGATCATGGTGCGGCCGTTACCGCGCTTCGTCCATCAGGTCGCGCATGCGGCGCACCGCTGCCTCGAGTCCGACGAAGATGGCTTCCCCTATCAGGTAGTGCCCGATGTTCAGCTCGGCCAGTTGCGGGATTGCGGCGATCGGCTGCACATTGTCATAGGTCAGCCCATGCCCCGCGTGGGGCTCGATGCCATTGCGTGCAGCAAGTGCCGCCATGTCCGAGATCCGCTTTAGCTCGACCGCGCGTGCCTCACCTTCGGCGTGCGCATATTCACCGGTGTGGAGCTCCACCACTGGCGCTCCAAGCTTCATGGCGGCTTCAATCTGCCGAGCCTCGGGGGCGATGAACAGGCTCACACGAATACCCGCATCGGCAAGGCGGGAGACGATCGGCGCAAGTCGATTGTGCTGGCCTGCTGCATCGAGCCCGCCTTCAGTCGTGCGCTCTTCGCGCCGTTCGGGCACGATGCATGCCGCATGCGGCCTGTGACGCAATGCAATCTCCAGCATCTCGTCCGTCGCGGCCATTTCAAGGTTCAGCGGCAGGTTGGTTGCCGACTGGATGCGCGCGATGTCCTCGTCGCGGATGTGGCGGCGGTCCTCCCGCAGGTGCGCAGTGATACCGTCACCCCCCACACTGGCCACGACTTCTGCCGCGCGCACCGGGTCTGGATGATGGCCGCCGCGCGCGTTTCGGATTGTGGCGACGTGATCGATATTCACGCCTAGGCGAAGGCGGGCAGGGGCGAGGATGCTGTTCACGGCTTGGCACGGCTCCCGGGCTTCACGGCTTCCGTCGCGGCAAGTTCCGGTGGCAGTTCGTCGGGCGCATAAGTCGGGAAGTTCAACGCGACGAGCGGAAAGAAAGGTACGCCAAGATCGGCGCTGCCCGCGGATCGATCGACGAGAGCGGCAGCGGCAATGACCTGTCCGCCGGCTTCCTCGATCGCCTTGATGGCCTCGCGACTTGATAGGCCGGTGGTCACCACGTCTTCGACCATCAGCACCTTTTCGTCTGGGTTGAGCGAGAACCCGCGGCGCAGTTCGAAGGTGCCGGTCGGCCGCTCGACAAACATCGCTTCCACGCCGAGTGCGCGCCCCATCTCATGGCCGATGATAACGCCGCCCATTGCCGGCGACACCACCTTCTGGATTTGCTGGCGCAATTCGCGCGGAATCTTCTGGGCAGTGGCCATTGCAAGACGCGAGGCCCGCATCGGGTCCATGAGGACGCGCGCGCATTGAAGATAATGCGCGCTGTGCCGCCCCGAAGACAGCAGGAAGTGTCCTTCGAGCAAGGCCTGGCTGGCGCGGAATTCGGAAAGGATCTCGTCTTCGAGCATCGGTCTGCCTGGAATACTGCTGCAACGCCTCGCAAATGGCCCTTGCCCGCGCCGGGAGCAACCCTTTTCGAACACCCCTGTAACAGACTGTTTCGCCATTGCCCGAATGGCCATGACAGCCTCATGAAAAATATGCGCGCTGGCGCTTGAGGCTTGGGACAACCGCGCGTATAGGCCGGTCCGATCGAGGGACTTAGAGGAGGTGCGCAAGCGCCTCCTTGATGCAGCGCAACAAGCGCGCAAACAGGGAAAAAGCGGAAACTTTGACGATGAGTCTTGCCGATACCGCCCGTTCCATGGGCAAAGCTTTCCGGACCTTTGGCGTCGCTGCCGCGCTGACTTTCGGGACCCAGGCCATGGCTGCAGCGCCTGCTGCGCCAGTTGCAGCTGAAGCTGCAGCTCCGGTCGCCGCTGCACCGGCTGCTGCCGCCAGCGACTCGGCTGCGCCTGCAGTTGCCGCCGAAGCCGCTCCGGTCGACAAGGGCTACTACACACCCATGAAGCCGACGGCCGGAAAGGGCCAGCCGGTCGACAAGGGATGGACCTTCCAGGACCAGTATTCGCCGATCGGCGAGGAAGGCCTCTGGATGCACGACGTGATCCTCATGCCGATCATCGTTGCCATTTCGATCCTCGTGCTGGTGCTGTTGCTGGTCGTCATGGCCAAGTTCAACAAGCGCGCCAACCCGGTTGCTTCGAAGACCAGCCACAACACGCTGATCGAAGTGATCTGGACGCTGGTTCCGGTTCTCATCCTGGTCGTGATCGCAGTTCCGTCGATCCGCCTTCTTGCTCACCAGTACGATCCTGCGCCCAAGGGTGCGCTGACCGTAAAGGTGACCGGCTATCAGTGGTACTGGGGTTACACCTATCCCGACAACGGCGGCTTCGAAGTCATTTCGAACATGCTGTCGGAAGAAGACGCTCTCAAGGCAGGTGAGCCTGGTCACCTCGCGGTCGATAACCGCATGGTCGTTCCGGCGGGTGAGCCGATCCGCATCCAGACCATCGGTTCGGACGTGATCCACGCCTTTGCCGTGCCGTCGCTGTGGTTCAAGCTCGACGCTGTGCCGGGCCGCATCAACGAGAAGGTTCTCTTCATCAAGGAGCCGGGCGTTTACTACGGCCAGTGCTCCGAGCTGTGCGGCGCCCGCCACGGCTATATGCCGATCGCGGTGGAAGCCCTGCCGCGCGACAAGTTCGAGGCATGGGTGAAGACCCAGCCCGGCGGCACCGTGGGAGCAGCTCCAGCTGCTCCTGCCGCCTGACGCGATGTTCATGCACAAGGTTTGACCGAGATGGCCACCATTCCAGCAAACGAAGGTTTCGATGCGCATCACGATGCGCACGACCACGATCATGACCACAAGCCGGGCTTCTTTGCTCGCTGGTTCATGTCCACCAACCACAAGGACATCGGTACGCTCTACCTGATCTTCGCAATCTTTGCGGGGATCATCGGTGGTGCGGTGTCGGGCATCATGCGCGCCGAACTGGCCGAGCCGGGCATCCAGTACCTTGGCTGGTGGACCAACTTCCTCGGTGGCAACGCTGCCGATTTCAACGCCACGCTGCACATGTGGAACGTGCTGATCACGGCTCACGGCCTGATCATGGTGTTCTTCATGGTCATGCCGGCAATCATCGGCGGCTTCGGCAACTGGTTTGTTCCGATCATGATCGGCGCGCCGGACATGGCCTTCCCGCGCATGAACAACGTGTCGTTCTGGTTGACCTTCGTGGGCTTCTGCTCGCTCATGTTCTCGGCTTTCGTGCCGGGTGGCACGGGCATGGGCGCCGGCACCGGCTGGACAGTCTATGCACCGCTTTCTACGTCGGGCTCGGTCGGTCCTGCGGTCGACTTCGCGATCTTCTCGCTGCACCTCTCGGGTGCCGGCTCGATCCTGGGTGCGGTCAACTTCATCACCACCATCTTCAACATGCGTGCGCCGGGCATGACCCTGCACAAGATGCCGCTGTTCGTGTGGTCGGTGCTGGTCACCGCGTTCCTGCTGCTGCTGGCGCTTCCGGTTCTGGCCGCCGCCATCACCATGCTGCTGACCGACCGCAACTTCGGCACGACCTTCTTCGATCCTGCCGGCGGTGGTGATCCGGTTCTCTACCAGCACCTGTTCTGGTTCTTCGGTCACCCCGAAGTGTACATCATGATCCTGCCGGGCTTCGGCATCATCAGCCAGATCATATCGACCTTCTCGAAGAAGCCGGTGTTCGGCTACCTCGGCATGGCCTACGCCATGGTTGCGATCGGCGTCGTCGGCTTCATCGTGTGGGCGCACCACATGTACACCACCGGCCTCGACGTGAACACGAAGATGTACTTCACCGCAGCGACCATGGTCATCGCGGTTCCGACCGGCATCAAGATCTTCTCTTGGATCGCAACGATGTGGGGTGGCAGCCTCGAGTTCAAGTCGCCGATGGTCTGGGCGCTGGGCTTCATCTTCCTGTTCACCGTGGGCGGCGTCACCGGCGTTGTTCTGGCGAACGGTGGCGTGGACGACAACCTGCACGACACCTACTACGTCGTCGCGCACTTCCACTACGTTCTGTCGCTGGGTGCGGTGACCTCGCTCTTCGCCGGGTTCTACTACTGGTTCCCGAAGATGAGCGGTCGCATGCACTCCGAGTTCCTGAGCCACCTGCAGTTCTGGGTCTTCTTCGTCGGCGTGAACCTGATCTTCTTCCCGATGCACTTCCTCGGGGTCCAGGGCATGCCGCGTCGTTATCCTGACTACGCACTGGCCTACTCGTACTGGAACAAGATCGCTTCGATCGGCTACGTCATCATGGCCGTCTCGATCGTGATCTTCTTCATCAACATCCTCTACGCATTCCTTGCCGGCAAGAAGGCTGAAGCCAACTACTGGGGTGAAGGTGCGACGACGCTGGAGTGGACCCTGTCCTCACCCCCGCCGTTCCACCAGTTCGAAACCCTGCCGGTGATCGACGACGCCGCTCACGCACACTGAGCACGTCGTCGGCCCAAGGGCTGAAACAGAAGGGGCCTCCGGAGCAATCCGGGGGCCTTTTTCTTTCAGTATCAAGCACACCAAACCTGCCCCAACGCCTCGTCCCGTTTCGCTTTCCATGAACGTCAGGTGCGCGTATAGGCGCGGCCAATCATGGATTCTGCAACACCCCTCGGCTCGACCGTAGCCCTGCCCGCGGAGTGGCGCGATTTCTTCGCGCTGACCAAGCCGCGCGTGATGACGCTGGTCATCTTCAGCGGCCTGTGCGGCCTCCTCGCAGCGCCCGGCGAGATCCATCCGATCCTCGCCTTCACTGCAATCCTGTGCATTGCTGTCGGTGCTGGCGGCGCCGCGGCGCTCAACATGTGGTGGGAAGCCGATATCGACGCAGGCATGAAGCGCACGTCGAAGCGCCCGCTGCCGTCGGGCCGCATGGACCCGACCTCGGCGCGTGATTTCGGCTTTGCGCTGTCGGGCGGGTCCGTCGTGATCATGGGGCTGGGCGTGAACTGGCTTGCGGCCGCGATCCTTGCCTTCTCGATCTTCTACTACGCCTGGATCTACACCGTCTGGCTCAAGCCGCGCACGCCGCAGAACATCGTGATCGGTGGCGGGGCAGGGGCCTTCCCGCCGCTGATCGGTTGGGTGGCGGTGACCGGCAACATCACGCTGATGCCGGTGCTGCTGTTCCTGATCATCTTCATGTGGACTCCGCCGCACTTCTGGGCACTCGCCCTGTTTGTGCAGATCGATTACGCGAAGGTCGGCATCCCGATGATGCCGGTCGTCGCAGGCGAGAAGTCGACCCGTCGTCAGATACTGATCTATGCCCTGCTTCTCCTGCCGGTCACGCTCGCGCCGTGGTGGATCGGTGGAACAGGCTGGGTTTATGGAGTTTCGGCGCTCGTCCTTGGCCTTATCTTCGTTGCGCTTTCGATCAAGGTCGGGCTGCGCGAGTCGGGGCCTGATGACAAGATGAAGCCCGAGAAGCGGCTGTTCGCCTATTCGGTCCTCTACCTTTTCGTCCTTTTCGGCATGCTGGCGGGGGACCGGCTTGCCACAGTGCAAGGCTGGCAATGATGAACGACCCCAAGCAGAATACGCACCTCGGCAAGGAAGAGACCGCGCTCTATCGCGCGCGCCAGCGCAGCCGAAACAAGGTGCTCGGCATCGTTCTCGGATCGCTCGCCGTGCTGTTCTTCGCGATTTCGATCGTGAAGATCGCTGCACAAGTGAACCACTGACATGGCTGGCGCAGTCGTTCCCGACCCGCGCAAGAACCGTAATGTCGGCCTGATGGCTGCTGGTGCTGCCCTGGCAATGCTCGGGCTCGGCTATGCGTCGGTTCCGCTTTACCGGCTGTTCTGTCAGGTCACCGGTTACGGTGGCACCACGCAGCGGGCGGATTCGGAGAAATTGGCCGGCGTGAAGGTCGCCGCCAAGATGATCCGCGTCCGCTTCGATGCCAACACCGCGCCGGGCATGCCGTGGATGTTCAAGCCGCAGCAGGTGACGCAGGATCTGCGCATCGGCGAGCGCAAGATCGCGACGTTCGAGGCCCGGAATCTCTCGGATCGCCCGATTACCGGGACCGCAATCTTCAACGTCTCGCCCGAGCAGGCCGGCAAGTATTTCAACAAGATCCAGTGCTTCTGCTTCACCGAGCAGAAGCTCATGCCGGGTCAGGACGTACGCATGCCGGTCATCTACTATGTGGATCCGGCGATTCTCGACGATCCCGGCGCCAGCAACATCGAGGAGATCACGTTGAGCTATACGTTCAACGAGACGCCCGAAAGTGCGGCGCAGGCCGGCAATTCTGCCGGGACAAAGCCTCTTGCCTCATTGGCAGAAAAGCCTCTGGACCGCGCGCAAGCACGGCGATAAAGGCGCAACTGAACTGCGCCCGGAGTGTTCTGCTTCGGGCCTGCCATTACGACCAGATTTGACTGGGGGATTTCGACGATCATGGCCGGCGCAAAGAACCACGATTATCACATTCTGCCGCCCGACGTGTGGCCCTTCATCGCTGCTATTTCGGCGCTGACCATGACGACCGGCGGCGTGTTCTACATGCACAAGATGGCTGGCGGCCACGCCATCTTTTTCGCAGGGCTCTTGGGCGTGATCGTCACGTTCTTCTCGTGGTTCGGCAAGATCATCAAGGAAGCACACGCCGGTGACCATACCCCGGTCGTGCAGCTCCACCAGCGCTACGGCATGATCCTGTTCATCGCTTCGGAAGTGATGTTCTTCGTCGGCTGGTTCTGGGCCTTCTTCGACTTCTCGCTGTTCCCTTCGACGCTTGCTGAAGTCGTCGGTGGGCAGTGGCCTCCCAAGGCGATCGAAGCGGTCATGGATCCGTTCGACCTGCCGCTGCTCAACACCCTGATCCTGCTCTGCTCGGGCACCACGCTGACTTGGGCGCACCATGCCCTGATCCACGGTGACCGTGACGGCCTCAAGAAGGGGCTGTGGGCAACGATCATCCTCGGCGTCGTGTTCTCGATGATCCAGGCATACGAGTATGCCCACGCGCCATTCGCCTTCGGCACCAACACCTACGGTTCGGCCTTCTACATGGCCACCGGCTTCCACGGCTTCCACGTGATCGTCGGCACGATCTTCCTGATCGTTTGCCTGGTCCGCGCCTACAAGGGCCACTTCACGCCGCGTCAGCACTTCGGTTTCGAAGCTGCCGCATGGTACTGGCACTTCGTTGACGTGGTGTGGCTGTTCCTGTTCGTCGCCATCTACGTGTGGGGCGGCTGGGGCTACAAGATCCACTGATGCCGTCTGGCGATGGCCGCAAGGGCGATCGCAGCACGAAGGGGCAGCCGGGGATCACCCAGGCTGCCCTTTTCGGTTTGTGCCCGCGTTGTGGTGCAAAAGGGCTGTGGGCAGGGCTGGGGGCCTTGGCCGAGCGATGCGCTTCGTGCGGGCTGGAATTCGAACGCCACGAGCCGCGCGGGCGGGGAATGTACCTCGTCGTTCTTCCGGTGACGATCCTGCTGGTGCTGGCGGCCTTGAAGCTGGATGACGTGGTGCGGCTGCCGGTCTGGGCGTTGATTGCGTTGTGGGGCGCCATTGTGCCCACCGTCGTGACCGCTGCCCTGCGCTATGCCAAGGCGACCGTGCTGATGGCGCGACTCGAGAAGGAAGGTTTGCTGTGATGCGGCGCGTGCCGATCGTTTCAACGATTATCGTCCTGATCGCGGTGGGCGTAATGATCTGGCTGGGTTTCTGGCAGCTTGAACGGCTGTATCAGAAGGAAGCGACGCTGCTGGCGTACCGACAGGCCATTTCATCGACGTATGTCGCAGACTATGCCAACGACCTCATGGTCGACGGACCGGAGTTCTATCACCTTGTCCGCCTCAACTGTAATAATGTCGGACCAGACACTCCAATCTCAGGGCGCAATGCCCGTGGAGAAGCCGGTTGGGCTCATCAGGTTCGCTGCAGCTTTCCCTACAAAATGAAAGGTGATTCGCAGGCTGACGTAGTTCTTGGTTGGTCGGACCGACCTGCGACGGTTTCATGGGAAGGGGGCTTGGTTTCCGGATGGGAGGTCCCAGGCAAAGGACCTGTGCATCGCGTAATCGCTGATCCACCGCTCGCTGGCTTGCAGGCCAACGCAAAGCCCGACCCGAATGACATTCCCAACAACCACCTCGCTTACGCTGTCCAGTGGTTCTTCTTCGCAGGCGGGGCGTTGGTGATCTACGCGCTCGCCCTGCGCAAGCGGTGGCGGGAGCGCTGACTAGCGTTGACTGTCCTTCCCCCTCGATGGGGGAAGGATGCCGAAGCTTGCGAGCCTGCTCGCTAGCGCAGGCTGGATGGGGGCGGCTTGCGGCGCTGCGTGTGGCGCTTCACCCCCACCCAACTGCGACTAGGACGCTTCGCGCCCAAGTCTCCGTATCCCTCCCCCCATCGAGGGGGAGGGGGCATACATCGCCGTTCGTGTCGAGCCCCACGACAGGCTCGGGGTAAACTTCGGGCGCAGAGCCCGAAGTCGAGACAGTGTCGCGCGCAGGTGTCTCGACTTCGCTCGACACGAACGGTGTTGGGTATGAACGCTCCTGGTCCAGAATCCTTGCCCTTTGCGCCCTTGGCCGCTAACCGCGCAAACCCATGAAGTACGTCAGCACCCGGGGGCAGGCACCCTCGCTCGATTTTCAGGGCGTCACGCTCGCAGGCCTCGCTTCGGATGGCGGGCTCTACGTGCCCGAAACCTGGCCGCAGTTCAGCGCGGACGAGATCGCCGCCATGGCCGGGCTGCCCTATGCCAAGCTGGCGCAGACCATCATGCAGCCCTTTGTCGGCGATTGCCTGACGCCGGAGCGCCTGCTCCAACTGTGCGAGCAGGCCTATGGTCGCTTCGCCCACGCTGCCGTCGTGCCATTGAAGCAGCTCGACGAGACGCAGTGGGTGCTCGAACTGTTCCACGGCCCCACGCTGGCGTTCAAGGACGTCGCGCTGCAACTCCTCGGCCTGCTGTTCGAGGAATTCCTCGCCCGCGGTGACGAGCACATCACCATTGTTGGCGCCACCTCGGGCGATACCGGCTCTGCCGCCATTGACGCGGTGGCAGGTCGCGCCAAGGTCGACATCTTCATGCTCCACCCGTATGGCCGCGTGTCCGATGTACAGCGTCGCCAGATGACCACGGTCATCGCCCCCAACGTCCACAACATCGCCATCGACGGCAGCTTCGACGACGCGCAAGCGATGGTGAAGCGCATGTTCAACGATGCCGCGATGACCAGCCGCTTCGGCATCGCCGCCGTGAACTCGATCAACTGGGCGCGGCTGATGGCGCAGGTGGTCTACTACTTCTACGCAGCGCTCCAGCTTGGCGCGCCGCAGCGCAAGGTCGCGTTCTCGGTTCCGACCGGCAACTTCGGCGACGTGTTTGCTGGCTATGTTGCGGCGAAGATGGGCCTGCCGATCGAACGCCTGATCGTTGCCACCAACGTCAACGACATCCTCCACCGTGCGCTGTCGAAAGGCGACTATTCCGCCAGCACCGTTACCCCCACCGCTGCCCCGTCGATGGACATCCAGGTCTCGTCGAACTTCGAACGCCTGCTGTTCGACGGCTGCGGTCGCGACGGCGCCGCGCTCGCCGGTCAGATGAAGCATTTTGAAGCGACCAAGGCGATGCAGCTGACCAACGCGCAGCGCGAATCGGCGGCCGAGCTGTTCACCTCCGAGCGCGCCGACGCCGGGCAGATGGCCAACGCCATGCGCTGGGCCTATGAGGCTTGCGGCGAGGTGCTGGACCCGCACACCGCGATCGGCCTCCACGCCGCCCGCGTTGCCGAGGGAATCCCCGCCGGCGTCCCCATCGTCACGCTCGCCACAGCGCACCCGGCCAAATTCGTCGACGCGGTAGAGCGTGCCACCGGCGTTCGTCCCGGCCTGCCTTCTCGCGTGGGTGACCTGTTCGAGCGTGAGGAGCGCTATGATCGCCTGCCCGGCGAGTATGACGCTGTCGCTGCCTACGTCGCCGAGCGCGCGACGCTCAAGCATGGCTGATCTCGATCTCCAGCCGAAGCTGATGGTCGGCGAGGGCTGGGCGGACTTCGCCCTACTCGATTCCGGCCACGGTCGGAAGCTGGAGCAATATGGCCCGCACCGCTTCATCCGTCCTGAACCGCAGGCGATGTGGACGCCGCGCACTTCGGACTGGCGCGCCGACGCCGAGTTCGTCCCCGGCTCCGACGAGGACGGCGGCGGCCGCTGGCAGTTTGACCGCCCGGTCCCGCGCGAGGGCTGGGAGCTCGGCTGGAACGACGTCCGCTTCACTGCCACCTGCACGCCGTTCCGCCATCTCGGCTTCTTCCCGGACATGGCCCCGGTGTGGGACTGGATGGGCGAGCGTCTTGCCGGCAAGCCTGACGCGCAGACTTTGAACCTTTTCGGCTACACCGGCGTCGGCACGCTGGCGCTGTCCGATTACGGTCCGGTCACTCACGTCGACGCCTCGAAGAAGTCTGTCGCCCAGGCCCGCGCCAATGCACAATTGTCAGGCATGGCCGAACGCCCGGTCCGCTGGATCATTGACGACGCTGCCAAGTTCACTGCCCGCGAAGTCCGCCGCGGTCGCCGCTACGATGGCATCATCCTTGATCCACCCAAGTTCGGCCGTGGCCCTGATGGCGAAGTCTGGCGGCTCGAGGAGAGCCTTCCCGGCCTCGTCCGCGACTGCGCGCAACTGCTCGACGCCGACAGCCGCTTCTTGTTTCTGACTGTCTACGCCGTGCGCATGTCTTCCCTCGCCATCGCCGGTCTGCTGGCCGAAGCGCTCAAGGACCTGCCCGGGACGATCGAGCACGGCGACCTGTGCATCCGCGAACAGGGCGAAGGCGGGCGGCACTTGCCCACGGCTATATTCGCCCGCTGGAAAACCTGAATCCCACCCGGCGCAATGGACTCACATCCACGCCGGTGCCAAAGAGCCCACCCATGTCCGATAGCCTGATCCTCGAAGTCGCCAATCTCGAAACCGATGTCCTCACCGGGATCTATTCGGAAGAGACGGGTCGCCCGCAGCCGCTGCGCATCACCATGCGCGTCGGGCTCAGGCATCAGGATCGCTACACTGCCGATTGCCCGCTTGCCGCCAGCAAGAACTACATGGACCTCAAGTTCGCGGCCACCGATGGCTTGCCCAAGGGGGTGCATTTCAAGCTGATCGAAGCCGTGGCAGACCACATCATCGAAACGCTGATGTTGCAGGATGACCGGGTTCAGTGGGTGGAAGTGAAGATTGTGAAGCTGGCGATCAGCGAGAACGGCGAGGAAATCGGGATCACGCTGAAGCGCGAGCGCAAGGCTTGAGCCAGCGCCCCCTCGCGCTTGTCACCGGCGGATGGCGCCGGATCGGCGGCGCGATTGCCCGCAAGCTCGCGGGCGAGGGCTGGGATCTGGCGCTCCACGCCCACCGGCCTTCCACGTTTGACAATGAGTTCAAAGCCCAGCTTGAATGGCTTGGTGCTGCGGTCCACCCCATTTCGGGGGACCTCGAAGATCCGGCCTATCCGCCCAGCCTCTTGGCCGATGTCACCGCGCTTGCCGGTCGCTCACCGGACCTTCTGGTCAACTGCGCTTCGCTGTTCCACGATGATCGCGCGGAGACGATCACCTCCGAAGCGCTTGAACAGCATTTCCGGGTGAACCTGTTCGCCCCTCTTCTGCTGACCCGCGCCTTTGCCGAGGCCTTGGGTGAGCGGGATGGTTCGGTGGTCAACATTCTTGACCAGCGCGTGCTCAATCCCGTGCCGGACCAGATCAGCTACACACTGTCAAAGCAGGCGCTCCACGCCTCGGTCCGGACCATGGCCCGCGCCATGGCGCCCAAGGTGCGAGTCAACGGCGTTGCGCCGGGCCTGATTCTGCCGACCGCGGATTACGATGCCGAACAATGGCGGCGGCTCGAGGACATCATGCCCTTGAAGCGGCTGCCCGGCGCTGATGAAATCGCCGATGCCGTGCACTACCTGGCCAGTGCCAAATCGGTCACCGGACAGACTTTGTTCGTCGATGCCGGCGCGGCCCTTGAATCTTACGCGCGCGACTTCGTATATCTCGAGAAGTGAGCAGCCAAGCGCCTTTGATTGATCGGTTCGCCCGCCGGATCACCTACCTTCGCCTTTCGGTGACTGACCGCTGTGATCTGCGCTGCGCCTACTGCATGCCCGAGCGCATGGAGTTCCTGCCCAAGGCCCAAGTCCTCAGCCTCGAAGAGCTGCACCGTCTCTCGCTCCACTTCATCGCCCGCGGCGTCCGCAAGATTCGGCTGACCGGGGGCGAGCCGCTGGTCCGCCGCGACATGATGGAACTGGTTCGCGCGCTGGGCCGCAAGCTCGGTGACGGACTTGACGAACTCACCCTTACCACAAACGGCACCCGGCTGACGGAATACGCCGACGAGCTCGCCGCTGCCGGCGTAAAGCGCATCAACGTCTCGCTCGACACGCTGGATCGTGAGGCATTTGCCAGGCTCTCCCGCCGCGACATGCTGCCGCAGGTGCTCGAAGGCATCGCCGCCGCAAAGGAGGCCGGGCTCAAGGTCAAGATCAACGCCGTCGCGCTCAAGGACATCAACGAGGCCGAGATTTCCTCGTTGATCGAATGGGCGCACAGTGCCGGGCACGACATGACCCTGATCGAAGTCATGCCGCTGGGTGAGGTCGAGGGCGATCGCTTCGATCACTATCTTCCGCTCGATGCCGTTCGCCGCGATCTGGAGAAGCGCTGGACCCTGACTGACAGCGATGCGCGTTCAGGCGGTCCCGCCCGCTATGTCGACATTGCCGAAACCGGCGGCCGCTTGGGCTTCATCACGCCTCTGACCGGAAACTTCTGCGCCGGGTGCAACCGGGTTCGGGTTACCGCCACCGGCCAGCTCTACATGTGCCTCGGCGGCGAAGGGCGCGTGGACCTGCGCGCCGCGCTGCGCTCCGATGACCCCGACGGTGCGCTGTCCGAATGCTTCGCCCGCGCCATGGGTGAAAAGCAGGAACGTCATTCCTTCGTGATCGACAAGCCGGGCAGCGCGCCTGCAGTGTCGCGTCACATGTCCACGACCGGCGGCTGAGCCATGGCAAAGCTGGTGTTCATGGGGCGGCTCGAAGACGTGGCCGGTGCGGCGGAGCTGCCGGTTGAGCCAGGTCCTGTCGAACAGGTCCTTGCCAGGCTTGACCCTGCACTCGCCGTCCAGTTGCTGGGCGAGAAAATCCGCATGGCGCTCAATGGTCGTCTCCTCACCGATGTCGGCGGCGTTGTCCTTGGCCAAGGTGACGAACTCGCCTTCCTCCCGCCGGTGAGCGGTGGCTGACGTTCGCCTCTCGCTGGAGGCGTTCGACCCGGCTGCCGAGATCGCGGCGTTCAATGCGCAGCACCCAAACGCGGGCGGCATTGTCACCTTTCTCGGCCAGGTCCGCGATTCGGGTGGCGTCGAGGCGCTCGAACTCCAGCACTACGAGCCGATGACTTTCCCCGGAATGGAAGAGCTGGCCCGCGTAACCGAAAGACGTTGGCCTGTCGAAGGCCTGCTGATCCTTCACCGCAGCGGCGTGATGCATCCCGGCGATGCCATCGTCCTCGTCTGTGCCGCCGCCCGTCATCGCCGCGACGCTTTCGCGGCGGCCGACTTTGCCATGGACCACCTCAAGAGCGAATCGTGGTTCTGGAAACGCGAAAAGACAGCTTCGGGCTGGCGCTGGGTCGAACCCCGCCCGGAGGACCACGAAGACATTTCCCGTTGGCGCATTTGACCAGCGCCATTTGATTCCCGTCAAGGAATAGCGGTCGCGACGGGCGCATGAAGGCTCCAGCAAAAGGAGCCCAGTCCATGAGCATGCACATCGCCGCAGACCGGATCGAGCATGTCGCCGACATCGTCGCGCAGCCGCACCATACCACCGTCGATCGCAACTTCGGCCTGCCCGGCGGGCTCTATGCCGTCTCGGCCGCCGGCTATCTCGCATTCATTACGATGATGGCCTCGATCTTCGGCAACGGTGAACTCGCCATCCCGATGACGATCTTCGTGCTGTTCATCGGCTGTGCTTTCGGCATCCCCGCAGCTTGGACCAAACTCGGCGCGGACCGGCACCCGGACGCGCTTGGCTGGTACGATTTCCGCCGCAAAGGCATCCAGACCCTTTCGGGCAAGCTCGATGCTGGCTCGGCCATGGCGCAGGTGCTCATCCTGCCAGTGTTGATCGCGGTGTGGGGTCTGGTCATCGCCGTGATTGTCGCGACCGTCCGCTGAAAATAACGACTCCCCCCCCGAAGGGCGCTGCGCCTCTGCGCGGCGCCCTTTTTCTATCCGGCGAGTTGCGAAAGCAGCGAATCGATCACTGCAGTTTCGCTCGCCACCAGCGCCTCCACCTCGCCGCGCGCCTCGCGCACGGCCTTGAGGTCCGCGTCGGACCCGTCCACCGCCCGGTTGCCTGCCTCTGTCTCCAGCCGGTCAAGATCGGCAAGCGGCAGTCCCGCCCGTGCCCGCGCCGATTCCAGCTGCGCCACTGCCAGCGATGCCACCGACCAGTTCTCTGTGCCCTTCGCTGCGCCGCGTGCCGCGCTGACAGCGCGAGTGGCCGACGCCCGGCCACCCTCGAATGCGGAATGTGCGTTGCGCGCTTGCGCTGTCAGGTCCGCCAGCCGCTTGGCCATGCCTTCGGACATGATAGCCGGAGCGGGCGGAGCAGGCGGCGTAGCCTGCGCAGTGCGATAGGCGTCCTCCGCGGGTCTGCGGGCGAGCGAGGGAAACTTGTCGCGATCGGCGCATCCGCCCAGGAGCGTTGCAGCGCCAAGCGCGGCAATAACGGCAGTACGCGGGGCTGCAGTGCGGGGGGCGATCAAGGTCTTGTGGCGGGCCATGAACGTCGCCATAGCATGGACACGTGCGCTCGCCAGCCTTGCTTGGCGACTGCGCGCCAAGTGGCCGGATTTTGGGCGCGAAGCTGTCAGGCTCCATTGATTGCGGGCATTGACAGCGGGCACGTGTTTGACTATCCGCGCCACTCTTTCCGGGACCCTGCAGCAGCGGGGTATCGGTATGTTGCCCTCAGTCAGCGATTCGCAGGCGTTGGGCGCCTCATTTGGAATCGCCACGGGCAACCGGGCTTTTGGAACGGATACACAGAACGATGTTCGCAATCGTGCGCACGGGCGGCAAGCAGTATCGGGTCGCCGCCGGAGACAAGATCGCGGTCGAGAAGCTGGCAGGCGAAGCCGGCGACAAGATCACGCTGGGTGAAGTGCTTCTCGCCGGTGAAGGCGATTCGCTGGCTGACGCCGCGAAGGTCACTGTTTCGGCAGAGATCATCGCCCAGGCGAAGTCGGAGAAGGTGATCGTGTTCAAGAAGCGCCGTCGCCACAACTATCGCCGCCGCAACGGTCACCGCCAGCAGATGACCCTGCTGCGCATCGTCTCGGTCGCCTGAGCGTAAACGGAATTCGGAGTAATCTGAGATGGCACACAAGAAAGCAGGCGGCTCTTCGCGCAATGGTCGCGACTCAGCCGGTCGTCGCCTCGGCGTGAAGAAGTTCGGCGGCCAGGAAGTGGTCGGCGGCAACATCATCATCCGCCAGCGCGGTACCCGCGTGTACCCGGGCGCCAACGTCGGCATGGGCAAGGATCACACGCTGTTCGCGCTCGGCGAAGGCCGCGTACGCTTCCACGCTGGCAAGCTTGGTCGCAAGTACGTGTCGGTCGACATTATGGCCGAAGCGGCTGAATAACCGGATGGTCATTCAAAGGGCCATCCCGATGGGGTGGCCCCGCCAGCACTTCGCAGCTGGCCGATAGAGGGAGAGGGCCCCGCCCATCTCCCTCTTTTCATGTCTCCCTCGGACGCAAACCGTTCCCTCGCAATCGGACGCATTGGAGCTCCGATCCGGCGCAGGGCGCAATACCTTTGTCACGTCAGCGTTTTAGCTGCGCGTCGGCAGAGGGGCCGATGAAGGAGACTTGAAATGTTCATTCGCAGCGAACGGCTGTTCCTGCGGCCTGCCTGGCCGGAGGACTGGGCCGAGCTCCATGCCCTGATCGATGACGAGGCCGTCGTCCGCAATCTCTCGCGCGCGCCATGGCCCTATGGCCCCGACGACGCCAAGCGTTTCGTCGCGGCTCCGCAGGGCGGCAATCACCCGCACTTCCTTGCAACGCTTCCCGGCGCACACGGTTCGCGCCTGATCGGTTGCGTCGGCCTGATCGAGGAATCGGGCGAGACCGAGCTCGGATACTGGGTTGCGCAGGCACACTGGGGTCGGGGCTTTGCCACCGAAGCGGTGCGCAGCGTCCTCTCCCTCGCGCGCACGCTCGGCCATCACCGCGTCAACGCCCGCCACTTTGCCGACAACCCGGCGTCGGCAAGAGTGCTGGAGAAAGCCGGCTTCCGGCCGACCGGCGAGATTCGTCTCGGCCATAGCCCGGCGCGCACCCAGCCTGCGCCCACGGTTCACCACATCATCGATCTGGTCGCCCCGGTCGATTGCGATGGCCCGGAAGACGGTGGCTTCGAGCCGATGCGACGCGCCGCCTGACCCGGAACGAAAAAGGGCTCCCCACGGGGAGCCCTTCGATCTTCAGCGCGGCATCACCGCATCCGGAAACTCGCTGTCCGCCTTGCCGATCAGCGCGCGGTCGTCGTGCTGCCACGGGTGGAAGCCCGGCAGGAAGTAGCTCAGCCACGCCGGGAAGATACGGCGAATCACGCCCGGCTTCCACAACAGGTAAGCCGCCAGCTTCCACTTCCACTTCGCGCCGGTCAGACCGTCCTGCGCCAGCAGATCCAGCGTGTCCTCGACGCGGTGGGTGATGAAGTTCTTGGTCACCACCACCATCATCAGGCTCTTGACCTTCCAGCGCTTCCAACGGCTCCAGCTTCGCGTCGCATGAAGCCAGGTGTCATAGGCGACGCCCTTGTGCTCGATCTCCTCGATCGCGTGCCAGCGCCACATGTCCGCCGCTTCCTGCTCAGCGCCGGCAAAGTGCGCTGGATTGGCAAGAAATTCGTGCGCCATCATGGCGGTGTAATGCTCCAGCGCCATAGTCGCCGCCAGATTGAGGATGACCGGGCGGTCCTTGGTCAGCGCCAGCAGTTCCTCCACGCGCTTGTCGATCCGCGCCATGTCGTAACCGGCGTTCTCGGCCTGGCGGTTGAACGCGATATGCTCGCGCGTGTGATTGATTTCCTGCTTTACGAAAGCCCGGATCTCGGCCTCGAGCTTCGGCGGCACACCTTCGCGATGAGCCTTCACGGCTTCGATGAAGAAGGCCTCGCCACGAGGGAACGTACCCGACAGCGCGTTGTGCCATGCCGTCGCCACGGGATCGCCAGCCAGCCACCAGCGGCCCGCAGGCTCATTGCGGCCAAAGCGACGGTCGCGTATCGTGATCGTCAGGTCCGGAGGGGTGGGCGCAGCCTTGCCGTTCGCAGTAGTGCGCTCTAGGGCGATCGTGGGGGTCATGGCAGTCATGAGCCGTAATCTAGGCGTGCTTACACCAATGTCAATAAGGAAGCGTCTTCCGCCCGAAGAAAGCCGCATGGCCGCGCTTGAAGCTGCGCGTGCGTTGCTGGTGGAGGCGGGGCCACAGGCTGTCACGCTCAAGGCTGTCGCCGGGCGAATCGGTCGCACGCACGCCAACCTGCTGCATCACTTCGGCTCCGCATCCGGCCTTCAGAAGGCCTTGGCCAAGCACCTTGCCGAGACGATCTGCGCGACTATCCGCGAAGCGGTGATCGCCAGCCGATCGGGCATCGGCAAGCCGCGCGACGTCGTGGACCTCACCTTCGATGCCTTTGACCGTGAAGGCGCCGGAGCGTTGGCCTCGTGGATGCTGCTCTCCGGCAACGAAGACGCGCTCGACCCCATCGTGGAAACCATTCACGATCTCGTCGTCGATCTTGAGGAATACAGCTCGGACGCGCAGCGCAGCACCACACTGGCGCTGACGCTCATGGCTCTGGGCGATGCCCTGATGGGCGGCCCGCTGGCCAAGGGTCTGGAACTGCCGCGCACCGCCGCCCGCGATCGCGCCGAACAGATGTTGATCGAGGGAATCGCGGCGCAGCAGGCTACTCAGGCGGATTAAGGTCCATCCAGCCGGGCGTCAGATCGGCTGGAATGTCCTCCACCCGCCGATGATCCACGGCAAGGCCCAGTTCCGGATAGGCCGCGCGCTGCCGCCCGGTGTCTGACTGGTCGAGCGGCACCACCACCAGACGGCGGTTGACCTTCTGTCGCCAGTTCATCCGCGCGGTGTTCTCCTGGCCCACATAACAACCCTTGGTGAAGCTCACACCATTGAGGTCCACCGCGTTGCACTCCAGCCAAAGCACTTCGCCGTTGCCCAGCTCGGCCTGCCCCTCGGCCACGCCCAGCTTGAGCCGGTGCGCGCGCCACGCGTCGTCTGCCGCTTCGTCAGCCTCGGACATCGGCCCGATCCACCGCTGACCCAGCGCGCGCAGACGGGGGTCATCCGCGCCACCATCGCCGGGATGATCTTCCCAGAACACGCCGAGCGAATCGGTCCGCTCGATCCCGATCTTGCGCCGCAGCCGGTACAGCGTCAGCCGCTTGGCCAGCGCATCGGCACTGGCCGCCTCGCAATCGATCAGCAGGCCGTCCAGACCATCGGGCCAAACGAGAAAGTCGAACAGCACCTTGCCTTGCGGGCTCAGCAGCGCGGTCCACACCGGCAGCGCGCCCTTCACGTCATTGGTGACAAGCCCCTGCAGGAATCCCGCAACATCCTCGCCGGGCTCAAGCGGAAAAAGGCGGATGAGAGCACGTTCAAACAAGCGGGTCATGACTGGTAGATAGGATGCGCCCCGGCTAAGGGGAACCCCATGGCTACGACAACACCGACGACGACTCTGACAATCCGCCGCCCCGACGATTGGCACACCCACCTGCGTGACAGGGACGTGCTCGTCGGCGTCGCACCCTATACCGCGCGTCAGTTCGCCCGCGCCATCGTCATGCCGAACCTTTCCCCGCCGATGACCGATGTGGCCGGCGTCGCCGCCTATCGCGACCGTATCCTCGCCGCGCTCCCGGCGGGCAGCGATTTCACCCCGCTGATGACGCTGTACCTCACCGATTCGACCGACACCGCTGAAGTCGAACGCGGCTTTGCTGAGGGCGTGTTTGTCGCCGCCAAGCTTTACCCCGCGCACGCCACCACCGGATCGGCCCATGGCGTAACCGACATTCGCAATATCTACCCGGTGCTGGAAGTCATGCAGCGCATCGGCATGCCGCTGCTGATTCACGGCGAAGTCACCGACAGCCACGTCGACATATTCGATCGCGAAGCCGTGTTCATCGAACGCACGCTGACGCGCCTGGTCGCCGACATGCCCAATCTGCGGATCGTGTTCGAACACATCACCACCGAAGAGGCTGCGCAGTTCGTCGAAGGGGCAGGGCCGAATGTCGCCGCCACGATCACGCCGCAGCACCTTCATATCAACCGCAACGCCATGCTCGTCGGCGGCATCCGCCCCCACGCGTTCTGCCTGCCGGTTGCCAAGCGCGAGAAGCACCGTCTCGCCCTGCGCAAATTGGCGACGTCCAGTTGTGACCGCGTGTTCCTTGGCACTGACACTGCGCCCCACGCAAAGCACCTCAAGGAAACCGCCTGCGGCTGTGCCGGCATCTTCAATGCGCCTTACGCGCTCGAAAGCTACGTCACTGTTTTCGACGAGGAAGGCGCGCTCGACCGTTTCGAGGCCTTCGCCTCGCTCAACGGTCCGGCGTTCTATCGCATGCCCGCCAACGAAAGCACGATCACGCTTGAAAAGGCCCCGGTCGAAGTCCCCGAAGTGCTCGATTGCAACGGTACGCTGATCGTGCCGTTCCACGCGGGCGAAACCCTGGGATGGCGGCTGGCCTGAACTTCAGGGCTGACGGGCCCGCTTCAGCATGTCCCAACTGTAGAGCCCGATCGCCGACCAGATCAGCGCGAAGCAGGCGAGCCTTGTGGTGTCGAGCGATTCGCCGAACACCGTCAGCCCGAGGATGAAGCTGAGCGTCGGTGACAGGAACTGGACGAAGCCCAGCGTCGAGAGCGGCAGGCTGCGCGCTGCCACGGCGAAGAGCAGCAACGGAATCGCCGTTGCCACGCCCGAGGCGATCAAGAGCGGCGTCTCCTGCCCGCCCATCAACAGCGCTGAACCGGCTGGCGAGATGGCGCCCAACCAGACGATGACCAACGCCGGCAGCACCAGCAGCATCGTTTCGATGGTGAGCCCCGGCACGGCGCCGACCGGCGCCTTCTTTCGCACGAAGCCGTAGAACGCAAACGTGAATGCCAGCGACAGCGCAACCGCCAGCGTATCCAGCGCACCGCCGAGCAGCAGGGCAATGCCCGCACCTGCCAGCGCCACTGCCGCCCACTGCACCCGCGACAGCCGCTCGCCGAGGAAGACCGTGCCGAGCACCACGTTGATCAGCGGATTTATGTAATAGCCAAGGCTCGTCGCCAGAACGTGTCCGTTGTTGATGGCGATCACAAAGATCAACCAGTTCGATCCGATCAGCAGCGCGCTCAGCACCAGCAGGCCCAGAACATGGCCGCTGGTCAGCGCCGCCCTGACATCAGGCCACTGCTTGCGAAAGCTGATGATCACGAAGCACACCGGCACCGTGAACAACACGCGCCACCCCACCAGTTCCAACGGCGGCACCGCGTGAAGCGCTCGAAAATAGAGCGGGAGCAAGCCCCACATCACATAAGCGGCCAGCGCTGCTGTGAGTCCCCGGCGCAAGGTGCTGGATTCGTTCATGCAGCGTCCCTGCCAGCAATGTTTGACTGGGCCAACCCCGGCTTGGCCGTCGTTTCATCGGCAACTGCAATCGCTTCACCGCAAAATTCAAATCTGACGCTCTGGTTGCTTTCCGTTCAGGTTGGCGGGCGTAAACCTTAACCAACGAAGCAACAGGACCAGACTCCAAACGGTGCGGGTCCTCAACGAAGTGAGGAGAACGATCATGTTCAACCTGAAGAATACCGCCCTGGCTCTGGTTGCCGCTTCAACCGTCGCTGCTGCCGTTCCGGCAAGCGCTGCAGTTCTTCCGCAGACTCAGGCGAGCACCGCTGTTGCCGCCCAGTGGAATGAAGGCTGGAATGGCGAGAGCTGGGAACATGGCCGTCGCGACCGTGACTGGCGCGGCGATCGCTACTATGGTCGTGGTTACGACCGCGACTATTACCGCAGCAACGACCGTCGCTATTACGGTGACCCTGTCTATCGCAACACTCGCGTCTGGCGCGGCAATGACGGCCGCTACTACTGCCGCCGTTCGAACGGCACGACCGGTCTCCTGATCGGTGGTGCAGCCGGCGCCCTGCTCGGCCGTGAAGTTGCCGGTGACTATGGCGACCGCACTCTCGGCGCGATCCTCGGTGCCGCCGGTGGCGCCCTGCTCGGCCGCGAGGTTGACCGAGGTGGCTCGCGCTGCCGCTAAGCCAGGCCTTCTGAGGAATTGACCGTCCTTCGGGTCGCACTGAAAGGTCGGCAAGGGAGCGCTCCGCAGATGTGGGGCGCTCCCTTTTTCTTAACCAGGCCGCGCTAATTCAACGCCATGCGCAGCCTTGGCCTCGTTCTGACACTCATTCTCACGGCCTGCGGTTCTGCGCCGGTCGAGCAGGACAAGACGCCGCTCGACCCTGTGATGACCGAGGCGCTCGAAGGGCAACTGATGGTCGATCCCGACCTCAGCCAGCAGAACATGCGCAATCTCGCAATCGTGCCCGGTGGCCCGATCGATCCGGCCCTGCCGCTCCCCGATCCGCAAAGCTGAAATCTACTCGCTGCGCAGACCCACGCCGATGCTCGCGCGTGGCTGGTCCATCTCGCTCGAGGCGACCGGATAGGCGCAATAGTCCGCCGCGTAATAGGCGCTCGGCCGGTGATTGCCCGAAAGTCCGACGCCGCCGAACGGCGCGGCAGACGACGCCCCGTTGGTCGGTCGGTTCCAGTTGACCACGCCCGCCCGGATATTGGCCCAGAAGCGGTTGTAATCCTGGGGACTGCCGCCGATCAGCGAGGCCGAGAGACCGAACCGTGTGTTGTTCGCCTCGGCAATCGCCTCGTCGAAATCGTCGACCTTCACCACCTGCAGCAGCGGGCCGAACAGTTCCACGTCAGGCCGCTCCGCCATACCTGTCACGTCGATGATCGCCGGGCTCAGAAAAGGCAGACCCTCTTGCAGCCGGACCAAGTGCTTGATCGGCCGACCGCCGGACGACAGCAGGTAGACGAAGCTCTCGGTCAGCCCGTCCGCCGTGCGGTTGTCGATCACCGGGCCCATGAATGGCGCCGGCTCGTCAAACGGCGCGCCGACGATGATCCGGTCGGCCAGATGCTTCACCTGGCTCACCACCTCGTCGTACATCGAGGACTTGACGATCAGGCGCCGCCCGGCCGTGCAGCGCTGCCCGGCGCTGGTGAATGCCGATTGCACGATCAGCGTCGCGGTATCTTCGATCTTGGGCGTATCCCACACCACGATCGGGTTGTTGCCGCCCATCTCCAGCGCCACGATCTTGCCGGGGTTGGAGGCCAGCTTGCGGTTGATCGCGATGCCGGCGTGGGCAGAGCCGGTGAACAGCACGCCGTCGATCCCGTCATGGGCGACCAGCGCCTGCCCCTCGGCCGGACCGCCGATCAGCACCTGCACCACAGCCGCCGAAATACCGGCCCGGTGGAAGCACTGCGCCAGCAGTTCACCCGTCGCCGGGGTCTTCTCCGAAGGCTTGAACACCACGGCATTGCCCGCAATCAGCGCCGGCACGATGTGGCCGTTGGGCAGGTGTGCTGGGAAGTTGTAGGGGCCCAGCACCGCCAGCACGCCATGCGGCTTGTGCCGCAGCGCCGCGGTGCCCTGCAGCGCGCTGTCCAGCTTGCGCTGCGACGTGCGGTCGGCATAGGCACGGATCGAGATCTCGACCTTGTTGACGACGCTCTCAACCTCGGTGCGCGCTTCCCACAAGGGCTTGCCCGTCTCGCGCGAGATCATCGTCGCCAGCTTGTCGGCGTCCCTGCGCACTTCGTTGGCGAAGCGGCGCACCAGCTCGATGCGGGTGGCCAGCGGCTGCGCTGCCCATGCCGGCCACGCCCTGCGTGCGCGCGCGACGACTTCTTCGACATCGCCGATCTTGCCGCGCCACACTTCGGCGCCGGTTGCTGGTTCAAATGAGACGATTTCGGCAGCTGCCACGGATTTGCCTGCTCTTCTTTTCGGTTCTTGCGCGAACGATGGGTCCTGATCCCGGACGTACCGTAACGCGGCGTTGGTTACCGATTAAACAAAATTCAGGGGCGGGACCACCCCCGCGTTTCGGAATTCACCCGGTCAAATGGCCCGCAGGTTCCGGCCTTGCGCCCATTGCCTCGCCCATGCGCCGCACGGCATCCACTTTGGCGAACAGGCTGGTCCAGTCGTCCTGCCCGGCAATCGGAGCCCAGATCGCCTCGACTTCATCGATCAGCATGGACTGCGGCGCTGCATCGGACCAGTACGGATGGCTACTGGCGGTTGCGACATAAGGCGCCAGAGCCGCCTTCAGCGCCTGCTCCTCGTCGCTCGCTCCGAATGGTCCGCGCCCGC
Organism: Novosphingobium sp. BL-A-41-Hi4B-X5A; assembly: GCF_055521705.1. Lineage (NCBI taxonomy): Bacteria > Pseudomonadati > Pseudomonadota > Alphaproteobacteria > Sphingomonadales > Sphingomonadaceae > Novosphingobium > Novosphingobium sp. BL-A-41-Hi4B-X5A. The sequence continues at coordinate 3,093,448 of NZ_CM145500.1, forward strand.
CGCGATGGGCGAAGAAGAAGGCGTCCGGCCCAAGTCCCTGAACTGCCATCACCTTCTCGCAGGCCCCGATCAGCGCCGTATCTTCCTCCAGCCCGCGCTGTTCCACGCCGAGCCGCCACAGCCACCGCCGGGTCATGGCTTGGCTGTACAGCTCGGGATAGCGGTTGAGCGCTTCGATCAGCGGCGGCGCTTCCACCAATGTCCGCAAAGCTACCGCCAACTGCCCGCAATTCCAGTGAATTGCCTCGGGCTGGCGGCCATAGGCATAGAGCCCCTGATGATCGAAGTAGGCCGCGGTAAAGCCCGGCTCCCATTTCGGCAACCAGCGCCACGGCCCATAGTCAAAGCTCTCGCCGGTCACGTTCATGTTGTCGGAATTGAGCACGCCATGGACGAAGCCCGCCACCATGTAGCTTGCCGCCATGTCCGCCATGCGCTCGATGACCTGGTTGAAGAAGCGTACCGCCGGATGGGGCGCATCCCCGTGCCCGCCTGGAAAGTTCGCCAGACAATAGGTCACAAGTTGCGCCATCTCGTCTTCGAGCTCCAGCGCCGCCAGCCGCTGGAACGTGCCGATGCGGATGTGCCCATGGCTCAGCCGCACCAGCACTGCCGACCGCGTGGGCGAGGGCTCGTCTCCGCGATAAAGCGATTCGCCGGTCTCGATCACCGAAAGCGTGCGGCTGGTGTTCACGCCCAGCGCCTCGAGCATTTCGGTCGCCAGAATCTCGCGCACTGCGCCCTTCAGCGTCAGCCGTCCATCGCCCGCACGGCTCCACGGCGTCTGCCCTGACCCCTTGGTGCCAAGGTCCATCTGCCGCCCATCGCCATCGAGCATCTGCGCAAAGGTAAAGCCGCGCCCGTCGCCAAGGTCGGGGTTGTAAACGCGGAACTGGTGCCCGTGATAGCGCAGCGCCAGCGGTCCCGGCATGTTGCCATCCAGCGGCGTGAACCGCCCGAAATGCTCCACCCATTCCTCGTCGCTCAGCCCGGCCAGCCCGATCTCGGCCGCCGCCCCGTCATTGCGCCAGCGCAGGCGGGTTTCGGGAAAGTCCGCCGCCTTCACCGGATCGCCGATCCAGTCGGCCAAAGCCATGATGCGGGGTGAGGGGCGATAGATCGCGTCTTGCGGGAGCGCCTGCATCCGGCAATAGTGGGCATGACCAGGCCTGCCCGCAAGCAGGCACCCCCGATTTCACGCGGAATACCAGACGAAATGGCCGAATACGAAGATCGCTACTGGACCAGCAGCGACGGATTGCGCCTGCATTTTCGCTACTTTGACGGCGATTCCGCCAAGCCCCCGGTGATCTGCCTGCCGGGCCTGACCCGCAACGCCCGCGATTTCGAAGACCTTGCCGCTCGCCTTGCCGGCACCTGGCGCGTCCTCTGCCCGGAAATGCGCGGCCGGGGTGACAGCGATTATGCCAAGGACCCGATGACCTACACGCCCATGCACTATCTGCAGGACGTCGAGGCGCTGCTGGCGCAGGAAGGGATTGAGCGTTTCGTTTCCATCGGCACCTCGCTTGGTGGCTTGCTCACCATGCTGCTGGCCGTGTCCAACCCGCAGCGCATTGCCGCCGCCGTGCTCAACGACGTCGGCCCCGAGGTTTCCGAGAAAGGTCTCGAACGCATTCGCGGCTATGTCGGGCAAGGGCGCAATTTCGAAACCTGGATGCACGCCGCCCGCGCGCTTCAGGAAAGCAGCGGCGATGTCTACCCCGATTGGGACATCACCCAATGGCTGCGCTACGCCAAGCGCATCATGGTCCTTGGCACCGGCGGGCGCATCGCCTTTGATTATGACATGAAGATTGCCGAGCCGTTCGAGGCCCCGGCAGGCGCAACCCCGCAAGTTGATATGTGGCCGCTGTTCGATGCACTCGCCACCCGCCCGCTCCTGATCTTGCGCGGTGAAAATTCCGACATTCTCGAACCCGCGACTGCGCAAAAGATGGCGAGCCGCCCCGGCGTCGAACTCGTCACGCTGCCGCGCATCGGCCACGCTCCCACGCTGGACGAACCGGAAAGCGTCGCTGCAATCGGGCGCCTTCTGGCCCGGGCATGAGCCGCCCACCGGTCAAAGGCCCCCTGAAACTGCTCCACCTGCATTCGACGTTCGATGCCGGCGGCAAGGAACGGCGTGCCGTCGCGCTGATGAACCGCTGGGGGAAGGGGCGGAAGGACCGGCCGATCGAGCATCACATCGTCTCTGCCCAGCCTGGCGCCATGGGTGCCAGGGCCCTGATCGACGCGAAGGTGTCGGCATTCTTCCCGTTCGGCTTTCCGCCGCTCGCCGGCAAGCTCGGCGTTGGCCGCTTGCGCCAGCTTGCCCGGGCGATGCAGGGCTTCGACCTGATCCTGACCTACAACTGGGGCGCGATGGACGCCTGCATGGCCCACGCGGTGTTCGCGCCCACCATGGGCCTTCCGCCCCTGATTCATCACGAAGATGGCTTCAACGCTGATGAGGCCGATGGCCTCAAGACCAGCCGCAACTGGTATCGCCGCGTCGCGCTTGCCCGTGCCAGCGCGCTGATGGTCCCTTCGCGCCAGCTTGAGGACATTGCGCTCACCGTCTGGCACCAGCCGCGCAGCCGCGTTCGGCGCATCGCCAATGGCATCGACACCGGTCTCTACGCGCGCAAGCCCAAGCCCGACCTGCTGCCCCGCGTGGTCAAGCGCCCCGGCGAGAAGTGGCTCGGCACGCTTGCTGGCCTGCGCGCGGTCAAGAACCTGCCGCGCATGGTCCGCGCGATGAAGGACCTGCCGCCCGACTGGCACCTCGTCATCCTCGGCGAAGGCCCGGAACGCGAAGCGATCACTGCCGAGGCGATCCGCCTTGAGCTTGGTCATCGCGTCCATCTGCCCGGCCACGTCGCTGACCCTTCGCTCGCCGTCGGTTTGTTCGATCTCTTTGCGCTTTCGTCCGACAGCGAGCAGGCGCCGCTGTCGGTGATCGAGGCGATGGCCGCCGGGCTCGCCGTTGCCAGCCCGGCCGTGGGCGATGTTGCCGAGATGGTGTCGGAACCCAACCGGCTCCACATCGCCCCTGCGGGGGACGAGGAAGCCTTCGCCCAGGCCATCATTGCACTCGCCGCCGATGAATCCCTCCGCCGCACCATCGGCAAGGCCAATCGCGATCGCGCTCGGGCCGAATTCGACGAGGCGGTCATGGCCGGCCACCATGCGCAAGTCTACGCGCAGACCCTCGGCCTTGATGTCTTCCCGTGAACCGCACCTTGGCACTCGCCTTCATGCAGGGTTCACGCGCGTCGCGGCAGGTGGGCGGGAACAATCAATTCCGTTGAAAAGGCGGGCCCATCCGCTAAACACCGCGCCAGACACACGCTAGCAAACGTCAACCAATTCCCGAAAGCGCTGCCTTGGCTCTCCGTCCTGATAGTCCGCAATCCCGTTCCAACCAGCTCGCCGAACGCTCGGCCGGGCAGGGCGATGCCTTCCTGCGCGAAGTGGACGATGCCCTGCGCGAAGATCAGGTCTACACCGCGATCCAGAAGTACGGAAAGCCGGTCGGCGCGCTGATCGTGGCCGGCCTGCTCGGTCTGGGCGGTTATCTCTGGTATGAAAACCACAGCAACGCCAAGGCTGCCGAACAGGGCGAAGTGCTGACCAAGGCGCTCGACAGTCTGGAAGTGCGCAACCTCAAGGCCGCGACCGATGCGGTAGCCCCCCTCGCTGCCGAAGGGACCGATGGTTATCGCGCCACGGCAAAGATGCTGGCGGCTGGCGTCCTGTCCGAACAGGGCAAGAATGCCGAGGCGGCCAAGGCTTTCGCTGCCATCGCCGCTGATGCCGAAATTCCGCAAGCCTATCGTGATCTCGCCACGATCCGCGAAATCTCGCTGACCTTCGACCAGCTCGGCCCGGACAAGGTGGTTGAGCGTCTGAAGCCCCTTGCCGTTCCCGGCAACGCTTGGTTCGGCAGCGCGGGCGAACTCGTCGGCATGGCCTACGTCAAGCAGGGCAAGAATGACCTTGCCGGCGCCATGTTCGCGCAGATCGCCAAGGACAAGACCGTGCCTGATACTTTGCGCCGCCGCACGCGCCAGATGGCCGGGTTGCTCGGGGTGGATGCCGTAGAAGATCCCGGCACCGCCACTATCGTGCAGAGCGCGCAATAAGTTTTGAGGATGCATCCGATGACGCCGAAACCCACTTTCCGCCGCGCTTCGCTGACCAGCGTGGTGGTTCTTGCGCTCGCTCTTGGCGGCTGCGGTGTCTTCAAGAAGGGCGTGAAGACCACGCCGACGGTCGGCTCGCGCCAGCCGATCCTCTCGAAGATCGATGCCGGCACCAAGGTCGATGATTCGATCTCGCTGATGACGGTCGTCCTTCCCGCTGCGGAAGTGAACACCGAATTCGCGCAAGGTGGCGGCAACGCCTCGAAGTCCTATGGCCACGCTGCCCTCGCGGAATCGCCCTCGCGCGCCTTCAGCGTCTCGATCAAGGGCTCGAACGCCCGCCAGCGCCTTGCTGCGTCTCCGGTCGTCGGCGGCGGCAAGCTCTTCGCGATGGACACGGACGGCACCGTCCACGCCTTTGACGCAAGCACCGGCGCCCGCGTTTGGGACACCTCGGTCCGCGCCGAAAAGCAGAACGCCGGGTCGACCTTCGGCGGCGGCGCATCCTACGACGATGGCAAGGTCTATGTCACCAACGGCGTCGGCGAAGTCGCCTCGCTCGATGCAGGCTCCGGCGAGATCAAGTGGCGCGTGAAGCCCGCTGGACCGCTGCGCGGCTCGCCCACCGTCGCCTTCGGGCAGGTCATGGTGATGAGCCAGGACAACCAGCTCTTTGCCCTCAACGAAGCCGATGGCGCGGTGCTGTGGAGCGAAAGCGCCTCGGTCGGCCAGACCAACGTCTTCGGCGTTGCTTCGCCGGCTGCAGGGCAGGGCACCATCGTCGCCGGTTTCTCCTCCGGCGAACTCGTCGCCTATCGCTATGAGAACGGTCGCCAGCTCTGGGCCGACGCTTTGGCGCGCACCTCGATCGCCACGTCCGTCTCGACCCTGACCGACATCGACGCCGATCCGATCATCGAACGCGGCCGCGTCTATGCCCTCGGGCAGGGCGGACGCATGGCCGCCTATGAACTCGTCACCGGCCAGCGCATCTGGGAACTCAACCTCGCCGGCATCTCTACCCCCGCCATCGCCGGGGACTGGATCTTCGCGCTGACCGACGAGGCCAAGCTGCTGTGCATCGCCAAGTCGAGCGGCAAGGTGCGCTGGATGACGCAACTTCAGCGGTACAAGAACGAAAAGAAGAAGAAGAACCAGATCCTCTGGACCGGCCCGATCCTCGCCGGCAACCACTTGTGGATGGCCAACTCGCGCGGCGAAGTCCTGCGTGCTTCGGTAACCGACGGCACGGTGAGCGAATTCACCAAGGTCGGCTCCAGCGTCACGCTCGCCCCGATCGTGGCGAACCAGACGCTCTACATCCTCGACGATGGCGGCAAGATCACCGCTTTCCGCTGATCCTGCTCCCCTCCCGCAGGCGGGAGGGGTTGGGGGTGGGCCTGCTCAAGGCATCAGGCGCGCCATCACAACCATATCCTAACCCTTTGATGCGAATGACGGGTGCATGAGCGCCCGTCCGGCCCCGCCTCCGTCAGACGTCTCCGCAGGCACCGGCCTTGCCGGGGTCATCGGCCTTGCGCTGTGGGTGCTCACCTGCCGCTTCTGGCCGCAAATCGTCACCACCCTCGGCCTTTCCGCCCCCGCCGAAGTCATGGACGGCCCCTCCGCCGCGCTCGCCGCCCTGCTGTTCTCGGGCAGCGCCATGGTCGGCTACGCGCTGCTGGTGGAGAAAGTCCACCTGCGCCCGTCGACCGGCATAGACTGGTCCTCGCCCCGTCCCTTGCGCGAAGTGATCGACATCTCGATCACCAAGATCGCAGGACTCTGGATCACATGGGCCGTCATCGCCTTCGCCTACTGCATCGCCCGCTGGTACTGGCGCGGACAATACGTCTTCGCGATGGAGGTGCTGGAAACAGCCGCGCCCTTCCTGTTCCTCGGCGCCATCCCTTATGTCCTTTGGCTCGACCGGGTTCTCGTCAACCCGCGCGATGCATCGTGGCACTTCGGCGCCATGCTCATCGGACGTGAGCCGTGGGAGCCTGCCGAGGTGAAGCGCCACGCCCTCGCATGGCTGGTCAAGGGCTTCTTCTGCGCCTTCATGATCTCGATCGTCCCCGGCGGTTTCGCAGCGGTCATCCATTTCGACTGGGCTTCCGTCCTCCACGATCCCGTCGCGCTCGGCACGCTGCTGATCGAGACGATGTTCATGATCGACGTGCAGATCGCGATGGTCGGCTACCTCGTCACGATGAAACCGCTCGACGCGCAGATCCGCACCGCCAACCCGCACCTTTCGGCCTGGGTCGCGGCGCTGATCTGCTATCCGCCGTTCATCCTGATGGGCGATGGCGACGTGCTGGATTATCGTCACAACGGCGCCGAGTGGGCCTTCTGGCTGCAGGGCCACACCGGTCTGCTGTGGCTCTGGGCCGGCGCGCTGGTGTTCCTCACCGCCGTCTATGCCTGGGCCACCGTCGCCTTCGGCCTGCGCTTCTCGAACCTCACCTATCGCGGCGTGCTGACCAACGGCCCCTACCGCTACACCCGCCACCCGGCCTACCTGTCCAAGAACGCCTACTGGTGGCTCGCCTCGCTGCCGTTCCTCACCACCAGCGGCTCGATGGTCGATGCGATCCGCAACACCGTTATCCTCGCGCTGGTCAGCGCAGTCTACTATTGGCGCGCCCGTACCGAGGAAAAGCATCTTCTCGCCGAAGACGCCAAGTATCGCGAATACCACGCATGGATGGCCGAATACGGCCTGATCACCGCGGCCATGCGCAGGCTCACCCGCGCCGTCACCCCGCGCCGACCGGTCGCCCAGCCGGCCGAATAGCCCTCAGACTTCCGCGCCTTCGTCGGTCTCGAACACGCGGATCTTGCGGTCGAACAACCCCAGCGTCGCACGCTCCTGCGCCCAAACCTTCATGTGCTCGGCTTGAAAGTGCGCCTTCAGCGCCGCCATGTCGCGCCACTTCTCGGCAATGTGGATCAGCTCGGGATCAAGCACGTCCTGCCCATAGGCATACTGGATGCAGCCATCTTCCTTGAGCGTCGCCGCGATGACCTTGGCCATCATCGGCTTGATCGCCGCGATGTTCTCCACCGGAACGCGGACAGTGCCCATCACGATGATCATCAGAAGCTCTTTTCGCCATAGATGCGCGAAAGGTCGCCGCCCCATTCGCCGTGGTAGAGGTCGAGCAGGCGTTCGGCGGGTGTCTTGCCCGAAGACACGATCTCGTCGAGCGGCTGGAGATAGCCGGTCTCGTTGTCGCCCGCCTCGTTCAGCTGCGCCCGTGCAGCCAGGCCCGAGCGCGAGATCGCCAGCACTTCGGCCGCCACATCGCGCAATTTGCCTCCACCCGGCAGCGTCGCATCCAGCCCGAGCTTCGGCACTTCGGCACGCAGGCGCTCGCGCCCGTCCATGTCCCAGCCCTTGACCAGGTCCCACGCCGCATCCAGCGCACCCTGATCGTAGAGCAGGCCGACCCATAGCGCCGGCAGCGCACAGATCCGGCTCCACGGCCCGCCATCGGCCCCGCGCATCTCAAGGAACGACTTGAGCCGTACTTCGGGGAAGGCGGTGGAAAGGTGGTCGTTCCAGTCCGACAGCGTCGGCTTCTCGCCGGGCAGCACCGAAAGCTTGCCTTCCAGGAAATCGCGGAACGACAAGCCTGCTGCGTCGATATACTTGCCATCGCGGAACACGAAATACATCGGCACGTCGAGCATGTACTCGACATAGCGCTCGTACCCGAAGCCCTCCTCGAACACGAACGACAGCATCCCCGTGCGCGCCGGATCGGTGTCGGTCCAGATATGGCTGCGATAGGACAGGAACCCGTTGGGCTTGCCCTCAAGGAACGGCGAATTGGCGAACAGCGCTGTCGCCAGAGGCTGCAGCGCAAGGCTGACGCGGAACTTCTGCACCATGTCCGCCTCGCTCGAATAATCGAGGTTGGTCTGGATGGTGCACGTCCGCAGCATCATGTCGAGGCCCATCGTCCCCACGCGCGGCATATGCCGCAGCATGATGTCGTAGCGGCCCTTGGGCATGATCGGCAGCTCTTCGCGAGTCTTGTCCGGCCACAGCCCCATGCCAAGGTAGGCCAGGCCCAGCTTGTCACCGATCGTCTTGACCTGCGCAAGATGCCGCCCGGTTTCCGCACAGGTCTGGTGCAGGTTCACCAGCGGCGCGCCCGAAAGCTCCAGCTGTCCGGCAGGCTCCAGGCTCACCGCTCCGTCCGGCCCGGACATGGCGATGACGTTGCCGCCCTCGATGATCGGCTCCCAACCGTACTCGGTCAGCGCGTTCAGCAGGTCGCGAATGCCGCCTTGCTCATCGTACGATGGCGCCGCGCGGTCGGCTGTGCGGTAGACGAACTTCTCGTGCTCAGTGCCGATCCGCCAGTTTTCCTTCGGCTTTTCGCCCTTCTGCATCGGCACCACGAGCATGTCGCGGCTTTCGATGACGGGATCGTTGCTATTTGAAACTTGCCGCGTGCTCATGCCCGCATCCGTTAATGGCCGGGACAGGTTTTAGCCAGCCAAATTGTAGCACGTCACCTGCAAGGCAATGTTGCTGTTAGCGAAGGAATGGGCCTAGCCGAACCAATCGCCCTGCATCCCCATCCACAGCGCTGTCCCGGCAATCGCCGCCGTCTCCGCCCGCAGGATGCGCGGTCCCAGCGAAAGCGCCACCGCCGCCGGATGCGCCCGCACCAGCGCCCGCTCAGTCTCGTCGAACCCGCCCTCCGGTCCGATCAGCAGCGCTGCCGGCCCACTGTGGATCGAAAACGCCACCGCTGCCGGCATCCCGCCGTTCTCGTCAGCAAAGAACAGCGTGCGTTCCTCCGGCCACTCGCGCAGCAGATGCTCGAGCTTCATCGTCTCGCCAAGGTCGGGCAAGGCCGTGCGGGCGCACTGCTCGGCCGCCTCGGTCATGATCGTCAGCGCGCGGTCCGGATTCAGCTTGTCTGCCACGCAGCGCCTAGTCAGCACCGGCACGATCTTCGCCGCGCCGAGTTCGGTTGCCTTTTCCAGCACCAGATCGAAGTTCGGCTTCTTCAGCAAGGCGGCGCAGAGCCAGAAATCGGGCACCTCCTCGCGCTCGCGCAGGCGCTTCTCGATCTCGACAACAACCTCGCGTTTGCCCGCATCGGTCACGCGCGCCACCCACTCACCGGTGCGATTGTCGCAAACGATCACGGCATCGCCAGCGCCCACGCGCATCACCTTGCCCAGATAATGCGCCTGTTGCCCCTCGATCGGCAGTCGCAATCCCTCGCTCAACGTCGTATCGACGAACAGCCGCGGCGCGGATTTTGGTGGCCAGGCAGGAGTCGCGGTCATCCCAACCGCCTAGCGCGGATATTGCCTTTCGTTAAGAGTCTGTAATGTGACTTCCACCGCTTCCGAAACAATCGTCCCCGACAGCGAGCACAAGGGCTTGGTCGCCAGCTTGCCGCAGCCGTGGCGCAACCTTGCCTTGCTGGCGAGGTTCGACCGGCCGATCGGCTGGTGGCTGCTGTTCTGGCCCTGCGCCTGGGGCCTGTTCCTTGGCGGCGGCACAGCGCGCTGGGGCATCCTCGCGTGGATGCTGCTTGGCGCCATCGCCATGCGCGGGGCAGGGTGCGTCTACAACGATATCGTCGATGCCGATCTCGATGCCCGCGTTGCGCGCACCGCCGCCCGGCCCATCGCCAGCGGCGCAACCAGCAAACGCACATCATGGATATGGCTGCTTACGCTTTGCGCTGTCGGCCTCCTCGTCCTGTTGCAACTGCGCTGGGAAGCGCAAGTCGTGGCACTTGGCAGCCTGGCGCTCGTCGCGGCCTATCCCTTCATGAAGCGCATCACCGGCTGGCCACAGGCGTGGCTCGGCCTCGTCTTTACGTGGGGCGCACCAGTCGGCTGGGTCGAGGCCACCGGCTTTGAACGCCTTGCCCCTCTGGCTGCGCTCTACGCCGGGTGCTGGGCGTGGTGCATGGCCTATGACACGATCTACGCCCTGCAGGATCGCGAGGACGATGCCATGGTCGGCATCGGTTCCTCCGCGCTGTCGTTCGGGCGCCACGTTCGTGCAGGCGTCGGGGCGCTCTATGCGCTGGCCTTGCTGTGCTGGGCTGCTGCCATCTGGCAGGTTCGCGCCGATCCGCTGGCACTGCTTGCGCTGGCGCCGGTTGCCCTTCACCTCCTGTGGCAGGTCGCCACCCTCAAGGAAGACGGTGCGGACCCGCTGGTCAAGTTCCGTTCGAATCGCTTTGCCGGCTTGCTGATGGCTGCGGCGGCTTACGTCGTCGGTGCGGCCTGAGGGCCGAACAACCGCTCGTGTCGCGCCTCGATCGCGGGCCACAGGTCAGCCGCTTCGGGCACGTCGATCAGGAAAAGCTCGCGCAAAGTGCTGACCAGTTCCCCGGCGGAACCCAGTTCACGCCGCTCTTCGCCATGCGCCCCCACAACCGTCAGCACCTTGCCCCTGAGCATCAGGTAATTGCCTGCAAGCCGCCTCTGCACGGTCAGGTTCTGCACGAACACGGATGCAGGATCAGTGGCCTGCCAATGGCATAGGGCCGAAAGCTGATCCTCATCCGCAGGTTGGGCGACGAAATCATACGACATCGCCGCCGTGCCAAGGCTGACGGAGACCCGCCACATCGCGTCATCGGTGCGGCCGAGCGACACTGGCAGCGGATCATGCAGCCACTGTCCCTGTTCAAGCGGCACGGGCGCGCCAAGCCAGCTTCCGAACCCGGCATCGACCAGCTTCGGTCCATCGCACTGCACCAGCAGGCACAAGTGCGAACCAATTGATTCGTCCCCCCGCAGCTGCCGCATTACACCCGCGCTCATCCGCATCACGTCGAAGCCGATCGCCGCCAATGCCGCGCCCAGCACGCCGTTGTGCTCGTAGCACCAGCCCCCGCGCCGCCCTTCGACCAGCTTGGCAAAGGCCGCATCCGGATCGGTCGTCAGCCCGCGGCCAAGCTGCACGTCGATGTTCTCGAACGGAATCGCCTGAACGTGCGCCCGAACGAGCGCGTCGAGTGTCGCCAGGTCGGCCGCCACCGGCGCCGACAAGCCGATCCGCGCTAGGTAGGCCGCAAGCTGCGCAGGAGAGAGCGGTTCAACCGCCATAGCTGACCACTTCGAACTCGATCCCGTCCCAGTCGTAGAAATAGAACCGCCGGCCCGGCTCATAGTCCGCATGATTGAACGGTTCGAGCCCTGCTGCAATCACGATCTGCTCGGCTGCGGCAAGGTCATCCACTTCAATGCCCACGTGCTGCAGCGGCATGCCTTTGGAGAATCGCGTCGAGACTCCACCGGGCGGGGTGTAGAACACGATGTACTGGTCCTCGGTGCCCAAATGGATCGAGAAGCCATCGTCGATTGCCGGGCCGCGCCAGCGTTCGTGCCACCCGCAAAGCTTGGTGAAGAAGGCGGCCGAGCGCTCGGCATCGCTGACGGAGATGTTGACGTGTTCAAGGCGGGCAAAGGGCATCGTCGGGGTCCTTTCGGGAGCTTTCGTCGAATCGATGCTTGTGAATCTGCAACCTCAAGCTAACTTGAGGTCAAGCGGAAAGCGTGGAGTCGCAGAACCTTGGCCATTACCCGCAACGATCTGATCCCGATCGGCACGCTCGCGCGCCGCACCGGCCTCGCGGTCAGCGCGATCCGCTACTACGAGGATCGCGGGCTGGTCACCTCGATCCGCACGGGCGGAAACCAGCGCCGTTTCCTGCGCTCCGATATCCGCCGGTTGAGCTTCGTGCAGATTGCCCAGAAGCTGGGCTTGGGGCTCGCCGAAATCGAGCGCGAGCTTGCCGCTCTGCCGCAGGGACGCACTCCCAACGTGCTTGATTGGCAACGCATAAGCCGTTCGCTGCGCAAGGAAATCGACAGCCGTATCCAGCTGCTCACCCGCACCCGCAACAAGCTCGACGAATGCATCGGCTGCGGCTGCCTCAGCCTCGAACGCTGCCAACTCTACAACAAGGACGATCGCGCTGCGGCTGGCGGTTCCGGCCCGCGCTACGTGCTGGATTAGCTTGCGTTCTCAAGCAGTTCTACCGCCCCGCCCAGGTCCACGCTGACAAGGCGCGAGACGCCGCGTTCCACCATCGTCACGCCGAACAGGCGATGCATGCGGCTCATCGTCACGGCATTGTGGGTGACGATCAGGTAGCGGGTGCGAGTTTCGGCCACCATTGCATCAAGCAGGTCGCAGAACCGCTCGATGTTGGCATCGTCCAATGGCGCGTCCACTTCGTCGAGCACGCAGATCGGGGCGGGGTTCGTGAGAAACAGCGCGAAGATGAGGGCGACCGCCGTCAGCGCTTGTTCGCCGCCGGACAGAAGAGTCAACGATTGCAGGCGTTTGCCGGGTGGCTGGGCGAAGATCTCGAGGCCGGCTTCAAGCGGATCGTCGCTGTCCACCAGTGCCAGATGCGCCTCGCCACCGCCGAACAGGCGGCTGAAAAGGCGGCGGAAATGGCCGTCGACCGCCTCGAAAGCCGCCAGCAGGCGCTCGCGGCCTTCGCGGTTGAGGCTGCCGATAGAGCCTCTAAGTCTATGAACTGCCTCGGTAAGTTCCGCCTGCTCGGCCACCGAGGTGCCATGCTTGTCCTCGGCGTCCTTCAACTCGTCCGCCGCCACCAGATTCACCGGCCCGATCCGCTCCCGCTCCGCCGCCAGACGGTCCATCGCCGCCGACTCCTCGGTCGCAGCGGCAACCTCTGCTGATGCGAATGCGAACCGCTCGGGCAGGAGGGGGGGAGGGCACTGGAAGCGCTCGCCAGAAATGGCCGCCATCTCCTGTCGACGGGCATCTTCGTTCTCGGCGCGAGCGGACGCTCCGGCACGAGCCTCGCGGGCAGTGGCGAGTGTCTCATTTGCGGCCGCGAGTGTGGCCTCTGTCTGCGAGAGTTGGCCTTCTGCCTCGGAGAGTTGCCGCTCTGCCTCGGAGAGTTGGAGAGTCAGCCGCGCGCGGATTCCCTCGCCCTGTTCGATCTCGGAAATCAGCCCCGCCGGCTTGGCGGCAGAGATCGCGCGCTCGGTCTCCAGCTCCTCGCGCCGCCCGGTCATCTCGGCCAAGCGCTTGGCGGCATCGCCGGCACGGGCCTGCCAGGCGCGGATATCGCCCTTGAGACCCGCCAGCCGCTCCTTGCCCGCCGCGATCTGCTGTTCAAGCGCAGCCGATGCGGCGGTGGCGGATTGCAGGGTGACGCGCGCCGCATCGTTGCGCGCCCGCGCCGCCTCCAGCGCCGCCCGGCCTGCCGCCGGATCGGGCAGGGTGCTGCGCTTGTCCTCGGCCGCCGTGACTTCTGCTTGAGCTGCAAGACGTTGATCCGAAAGATCTTCCTGCGCCCGCGACAGTTCCGCCTTGCGCTGTTCGAGCCGCGCCCGCGCCGCTTCTGCGGCATCCAAGGCCCGCAGCGCCATGCGCTCGGCATCGGCGGCGGCAGAGAGCGCGCGCTCCACTTGCGAAAGTTCGCCCTGCACTTCGGAAAGCGCGGCGCGAACCTCCTCCTGCGCGGCTTCGGCAGTCGAGACTGCTTGACGTCGCTCGGGCAGAAGCGCCTGCAGTTCAGCAAGCCGGTTCTCGGCCTCAAGCGCAGCGGCTTCGGCGGCACCTTCGCCCCGCGCGATGAAACCGTCCCAGCGGCGCAAGTGCCCGGCCTTTGTCACCAGCCATTGGCCGGGGGCAAGCGCCTGACCCTCGTCGGCGTCGACCACGCGAACCAGGGCGAGGCGCGCTGACAGTTCAGGCGGGCACTGCGGGACATGATGGGCCAGCGAATCCACAAGCAGTTCAGGCACTTGCGCGCCAGTCCAGAAACGACCCTCCGCGGTTGGCGGGGCGGCGCCTACCGGAGCCGAGGCATCCCGCCCGAGCACTGCGGCCAAAGCGCGCTCATAGCCCGGCGCCGCGCGGGTTCCGGCGATGGCGGACTGTCCCAAGCCTTTGGCAGAGCGTGCTTTTTCCCGTGCGGCCTTGTCGCGTGTGAGTGCGTCTGCCTCCCGCTCGATTCCAGCAAGATCGGCGCGGGTTTGCGCCAGGGCATTGCTGGCAGCGTCACGACGGGCGGACAAGTCCTCGCGCTGGGCGGTAAGGTCTGCGCGGCGTTCTTCCGCAGTGGCGATGGCCTCGGCGGCAGTGGCGCGCTTTGCTTCCGCCTCGGCGATTTGCGCGGCGGGATCGGCCTCGCGGGCAAGGGCATCGGCCTGCTGGGTCAGCCGCGCAGCATCGGCATCAAGGCGTCCAAGTCTTTGTCGTGCCGCAGAAACTGCCGCTTCGGCCACGCGCCATTCGGCATCAATACCGGCTTGTTCAGCCACACGCTGGGCGAGGGCGACTTCGGCGGCGCGGGCAGCGCGATCGGCATCGTCGACCGCTGCGGCAAGCGTCGGGCGGCGTTCGCTATCTGCCGCAAGCGAACCCTCGGCTGCGGCAAGATCCTGCTCCAGCTTCGCCATCGCGGTGGCGGCATCCTCGGTCAGCCGATCGGCGCTGGCGCGGTCCTCCTCGATGCGGGTCAGCTGGCGTTCGATGTCCTTGACCCGCTGCTCGGCGGCTTCGAGCTGGGCGGTGAGCGAAGCCATGCGCTGGCCGTGGGCCGCGGCGTCCTGTCGCCGGTCGTACAGTTCGTCGCGCGCCTCGGCCAAGGCGGCGGCGGCCTTGTGTTGGGCTTTCTGCGCAGCTTGCGCGAGATCGGTAGCCTGCTTCACCGCGTCCTCGGCAGCGATGGCTTGCTTGCGCGCGGCATCGGCGGCAGCGGCGGCATCGCGCCAGCGGGCGAAGACGAGCCGGGCCTCGGCAAGGCGGATCTTCTCGCTAACGGCGCGATAACGCTCGGCCGCGCGGGCCTGCCGTCGGAGCGTACCGATCTGGCTTTCGAGGCCCGCCAGCATGTCTTCAAGCCGCGCCAGATTAGCCTCGGTCGCGCGCAATTTCTGCTCTGCATCGCGGCGACGGACGTGAAGCCCGGCGATGCCCGCCGCTTCTTCAAGCATCATGCGGCGTTCGGCGGGTTTGGCCGCGATCACCGCAGCGATGCGGCCCTGGCTGACCAGCGCCGGGCTGTGGGCTCCTGTGGCGGCGTCAGCAAAGACCAGCGCGACGTCCTTGGCGCGGACGTCTTTGCCGTTGACGCGATAGGCACTGCCGGCGCCGCGCTCGATCCGGCGGATGACTTCGAGTTCTGCGCCGAACGGGCCATCAGGATCGGTCTCGGCGGTAAGCAGGACTTCGGCAAAGGCGCGGGCCGGGCGCGTGGCTGTCCCGGCAAAGATCACGTCTTCCATGCCGCCGCCGCGCATGGACTTGGGCGAGCTTTCGCCCATCACCCAGCGGATGGCTTCGAGAAGGTTCGATTTGCCGCAGCCGTTGGGGCCGACAACGCCAGTTAGGCCGGGTTCGATGCGCAGTTCGGCAGGTTCGACGAAGCTCTTGAAACCGGAGAGTTTCAAGCGCTTGAATTGCACCGATCAGGCCCCCCGACCCGTCCTGGCCCCCTTAGCGGGCGCCAGCCTTCTGCAGCAGGGGTTCGAGTTCCTGCCAGCTGGCAACGCCGGTCTTGCTGCCGTTGAGGAAGAAGGTCGGCGTGCCGGTGATGTCGAACTCCTTGCTCCACTGTTCATTGGTGGTGGCAAGCTTGGTGGCCCTGGCGCTGTCAGCCAGGCATGAAGAGCCTTGCGCAGCGGCAATGCCGCGCGAGGCGAAGAATTCGCTCATGCCGCCGAGTTGGGCAATGCCTGCAAAGCGCTTGTCGGCAGGAAGGTTCTGGATCTGCTGGAAGGCGGCTTCGTCCTTCTGCAGGTTGGTGAACATGTTCGGCTGCCAGGCCCAGAACTGTTCGGAAAGCGGAATGACCGCTTCGGGCGCGCCGCAGGTTGCCAGCAGCACGGCCGGCATGTCGAGCGCGTTCAGCAGGAACAGGCGCAGTTCATAGGAGACGCGGCCCGACGCGATGTAGTCGTCACGCAGCTTGGGGAAGCCCTTTTCCGAGAACTCCGCGCAGTGCGAGCACGACAGCGCGCCGAATTCGACGAGCTTGATCGGCGCGTCGGGATTGCCCATCAGGTAACCACCCTCAGGCGTGACGGAGAAGGTTTCGGTCCACGACTGGCCTGCAGGAGCCGGCACCTTGGCAATCGGCTCTGCGCTGGCAACTTCGCCCCCGGCAGCGGCGTCCTTCTTGTCACAGGCGGCAAGGCCGAGCGTCAGGGGAAGGGTGGCAAGCAGAAGCGCGCGGGCGAGTTTCATCGTGTGGATATTCCCGTTTTCTGGCGGTTTGGAAGGACGCTAGCGGATTGTTGCCGGGGTTTGAAGGGGCGTGGTTCCGGGATTGTGGATCAGTCCATCCGCGCGAGGATCTGAGGGCGAAGTGAGTCCCAGTCGTGCGTGCCGGCAAGCAGGATGCCGTCGATCATGAAGCTGGGCGTGCCGGTGACGCCGAGCTTCTCGGCAGCATCGTTGGTGCGCTGGGCAAGCTTGTTGGCCAGTGCCTCGTTCGATAGGCAGCGGTCCATGGCCTGCCGGTCCATGCCACGGGCCGCCATGAAGTCATAGAACTTGAAGTCGCTGGCGATGGCGCGGGTGCGGCTGGCGAAAGTGCCGGTGGTCCAGCGCTGGCGCTGGGCCTCAGTCGAGTTGGCAAGCGGGCCGATCCACTGCGGTTGCAGGCGCATGAACGCGGTGTGCAGCTGGAAGAAGCGGTTGGCGGGCACGCAATTGGTGATCAGCGCCACGGTCATGTCCACTGGATCGCGCACGAAATTGCGCACTTCGACTGCGCCCTTGCCCGGAGCGATCATGCCGATCTTGAGCTGGCCTTCAGACTCGGTCTCGAAATGCGAGCAGTGCGGGCAGGTGTAGCTGACGAACTCGATCAGGCGCAGCTTGGCGGCTGGGTTGCCGAGGACGTGATGGCCCTCGGGCGTGACGGAGCCGGTGACGGCCCAGTTGAGGCCGCCTGCGGGCCGCGGTGCAGGCTTCCTGGCTGCCTGGCCCGATGCCCCCGTTGCGACGAGTGCGGTGGCGGCGAGTGCCGTTGCGATGAACTTCTTGATCATCCGATCTTCTTCCCCCCGGTTGCACTATCCAGACTGCGCGCCAGCGACTCCAGCACCGTACGCAGTTCGGGATCGCCGATATCGCGCAGCGAATCCCCCAGTTCCATCGGTATCGGCTTCAGCGAGGGAGGCGCTGCGCGCGGCGCTTCCTTGGGCTTTGGCGCCTGAACGGCGCCTTGCCGTATCTTCACCTTCGCCACGGCATTGTAGCCAAAAAAGCGGTTCACGCGGTCAATGATCTCGGGCGTGACGTGCTGGATCAGCGGCGCGTGCGCCGGGCTGACGACCAGTTGCAGGATGCCTTCGGACTTCTCGCCCGGGGGAAAGCGGATCGATTCGGGCATGCAGTGGCGGGCGTGACGCTCGCCCACGATCTCGGGCCAGCGGGTGACCACGCTCGATTGCACGAAGCCGAAGCGGCGGAAGGCGGTGCGGCCGATGGCGGGCATGAGATCGGCGATCTGGCGCGCTTCGCCGCCGCGCGGACGCTCATAGAGCTTGCCCGCCTCGGTCTTCGTCGACCGGGTGCTCTTGCGTTTCGGCGCGTCCGAAGGGGTGCTTTCCATATCGCTTCGCGCCATGCCATAGGTGTGCGATGCAAGCCAGAGAGGAAGCCGCAAAGTCATTCGATCCGGAGGCAATCGCCCCGTTGCTGCTTGCGTGGTACGATGCCAACGCGCGCCGCCTGCCGTGGCGACGTTTGCCGGGTGAGGAGCGGCAGGACCCCTACAAGGTGTGGCTGTCCGAGGTCATGCTGCAGCAGACTACGGTGGCGGCGGTGGGGCCGTACTTTTCGAAGTTCACCCAAGTCTGGCCGACGGTGGCCGATCTTGCGGCAGCAGACGACGGCGACGTGATGGCGGCGTGGGCGGGGCTGGGCTACTATGCCCGCGCGCGCAATCTCCTGGCCTGTGCGCGGGCCGTGGCGGCAAGGGGCGGAAGCTTTCCCGATACCGAAGCGGGCTTGCGCGAATTGCCGGGTTTGGGGGAATACACAGCTGCTGCCGTGGCCGCGATTGCGTTCGGGCGGCGCGCGGTGGTGGTCGATGCGAATGTCGAGCGGGTGGTGGCGCGGCTGTTCGCGATCGACGAGCCGCTGCCTGCGGGCAAGGCGGCGATCCGTTTTGCCGCCGGGCAGGTGACGCCCGAGGAGCGCGCCGGAGATTTCGCGCAAGGGATGATGGATCTGGGCGCAACGATCTGCACGGCCAGGTCTCCGCGCTGCATGCTGTGTCCATTGCGCGAGGGATGCCGTGGTTACGCGCAAGGTTCGCCCGAGCGGCTGCCGGTGAAGGCTGCGAAGAAGGCCAAGCCGCTGCGAACCGGTAGGGCCTATTGGGTGGAGCGCGAGGGCAAGGTCCTGCTGGTGCGTCGGCCCGGGCGCGGGATGCTGGGCGGGATGCGGGCGCTCCCGGACGATGGCTGGTCAGCCAAGGGCGACGGTCCGGACGGCCTGGAGGGAGAGTGGCGCTCGGGCGGGGTGGTCCGCCATGGCTTCACACATTTCGATCTCGAATTGCAATTGATGCTTCCGGTTCAGCCGCAAGCGGTTAGTCTGCCTGAGGGAGAATGGTGGCCGGTCGAGACAATCGAGGCTGCCGGATTGCCGACCGTGTTCGCCAAGGCAGCGCGGCTGGCCGTCGCTGGAAGGACAGACTGAGCAATGCAGCAGGTTTCGGTTTCGCGGCGCGGGTTCATCGGGTCGCTCGGTTTGGTCGCCGCAAGTATGGCGCTGCCGCGGATGGCATGGGCGAGCGTTGCGGCGGAGGCGCGCTTTCCCACTGTGACGGGAATGCTCGATGGCTATGTCTCTTCAGGCAAGCTGCCGGGCATGATCGCGGCGCTCGGCTGGGGGTCGAGCGAGGCGCCGATGGATATCGCCCGTGGCACTCTGGCCAAGGGGATGGCGCCAGCGGTGAACATGGACAGCCTGTTCCGGATCTATTCGATGACCAAGCCGATTACCGGCATGGCGGCGATGATGCTGGTGGACGAGGGCAAGCTCCGGCTCGACCAGCCGATTGCCGACCTGCTGCCGGCATTCGGCAAGATGCAGGTGCAGGTCACGCCCGACGGTTCGATGACCGATCTGCGTCCGGCCAAGACACAGATCACGGTGCGGCACCTGCTGACGCATACTGCGGGGCTTGGCTATTCGATCATCCAGAAAGGGCCGATCAAGGACGCCTATATAAACGCGGGGCTGGTGCCAGGGCAGGCGAGCCGCATGCGGCTTCTGGGCATGGATGCGCCCAAGCCGTTGGGCAGCCTTGCCGAGTTCGCCGACGTTCTGGCAACGATGCCGCTGGTCTACGAGCCGGGGGCGGTGTGGAGTTACTCGGTTGCGCTCGACCTGATGGGGCGGGTCATCGAAGTGGCTTCGGGCAAGCCCTTCGACGTGTTTCTGGCCGAGCGGCTGTTTGCCCCTTGCGGCATGACTTCGACGTGGTTCCGCGTGCCCGAGAGCGAGGTCGGGCGGCTGACCACGAACTACGCTGCTGTAGGTGGTGCCTTGCTGCCGATCGATCCGGGCAAGGCTTCGGTCTATCTAGATCAGCCGCCCTATCCGTTCGGCGGGGCAGGGCTGGTTTCAAGTCCTCGCGACTACGACCGTTTTCTGCGGATGCTGCTGGGCTTCGGCCGGATTGATGGCAGGCAGGTGATGAGCGAAGCTGCAGTGCGGCTCGGCACGAGCAACCTCCTGCCGGCGGGCACTGACCTGTCGCAAGCCTTCATCAAGGGCAACGGCTTTGGCGCAGGCGGTTCGGTGGGCTTGGGCGAGGATGCCGGAACCTATGGCTGGGCCGGTGCAGCAGGCACAGTAGGCTTCGTCAATTACCGGGTCGGGCTGCGTGCAGGAGTCTATACCCAGTACATGCCGTCAGAAGCCTATCCGGTGCACAGGGAATTCGCGAAGGCCGTGCTGGCTGACGTAACGGGGAAGAAGGCCGCAGCCTGATGGATAAGACGATTGCTTTTGCCGGCGGCGGGCTCGACCGCGCTGACCATATCCGGGGCGATGCCGACAAGCTTGGCAGCCTGATGAACTGGCGGGCGCGGCTGCTGCGGCTGGAAGGGATCGACCCGGTGATCTCGCCCGACGGAGGGCTTGACTGGGGCACGCTGGCCGATGCCGATCCGGAAGCCGAACTGGTGTTCCTCGGCCTCAGCGAGGAAGGGCGCGGGTGCTTTGCCCAAGTGACGCCCGCGATCGTGGGCAGCGTTGCGCCGCCAAACCCAAGACTGTGGGCGGCGATGGGGGCGCTCTCCCCGGGGGACTTGTCGATCTACGGCGGTGCGCGCAGCCTGGTTGACTGGCACGCGCGGCACCGTTTCTGCGCCCGCTGCGGGTCTGCGACGAAACTCGCGAAGGGCGGCTGGCAACGCACTTGCTCGAGCGAGGCGTGCAAGGGCGAGCACTTCCCGCGCGTCGATCCGGTCACGATCATGACCGTGGAGTGCGAGGGCGAATTGCTGCTCGGCCGCCAGCCGCGTTTCCCGCCTCGGCGCTATTCGGCGCTTGCGGGCTTTGTGGAGCCGGGCGAGGGCCTCGAAGACGCCGTTCGGCGCGAGGTGCTGGAAGAGGCGGGCGTGAAGGTGAACGAGGTGCGCTATGTCGCCAGCCAGCCTTGGCCGTTCCCGTCCTCGCTGATGATCGCCTGCCACGCCTTTACCACGCAGCGTGAAATCACCATCGACGTGACCGAACTCGACGACGCACGCTGGTTCACCCGCGAAGAAGTTCGTTACGCCATGACGGGGGCCGAGGACGGCGCGTTCATTGCCCCGCCGCCCTTTGCAGTCGCGCATCACCTGCTCAAATGGTGGCTCTCGCAATGAGCGCGCCCGCCAAGGTCACGCTCGACATCTGGTCGGACGTGATGTGCCCGTGGTGCGTGATCGGGCTGGGTAAGCTCGACAAGGCGCTGGCCAGCATGGACGGCGAAGTGGATGCCACGGTGCGCTTCCATCCGTTCGAACTGAACCCTGACATGTCCGAGGAAGGCGAGGAGCAGGCCGCGCATATCCAGCGCAAGTATGGCCGTACGGCCGAACAATCGGCGGGCGTACGGGAAACCTTGCGACAGGCTGCCGAGCGCGCGGGATATTCGTTCGACTATACCGGCGATGGCGAAGCGCCACCGGCGATGATGTGGAACACGCGCATGGCGCACCGGTTGCTGACCTGGGCCCTGCGCGATTTCGGGCCGGACCTGCAAGTGGCGCTGAAACGCGCGCTGTTTGACGCCCACTTCCAGGGGCGGCGCAATGTGTCGGATCCCGAAGTACTGGCGGAAGTGGCAGAAAGCGTCGGCCTACCCCGGCTCAATGCGCTACAGGCGATGATTGACCCGCAGATCGATGCGATCGTTACCGCCGAGGAGCGGCAGGCTTGGGACTGGAACGTCACTGGGGTGCCGGCGGTGGTGATCAACGGCAAGCTGATCGTCCCCGGCGCGCAGGAGCCGGACGTCTATGCCGACTTGATCCGCAAGGTGCTGGCGCGGGAGGCTGCGGGCAAGGCTTAAGGCGGCGTGGACAAATTCCACGTTGTGGAATCTGTCCACGCCGCCTTAGACCAGCCCAAGCTTTGCCAGTTCGGACGCAATCTGTGCTGGCAGCACTTCTCCCGCCTCGCCATCACCAAGGTCTGCAGGCGCGTCGGTTGGCTCGAGATAGCGCCAGCCCTGATGTGCGCGGCGGGGCTTGGGGTGGACGTCGATCAGCTTGGTGCTGACGACGATGTTGGTGCGACCGCCCTCGGCCTCCTCAAACCCGACGATTTCCGAGCGGGCGACGAGCTGGTGCTTGTGGATCCAGTAGAGCGAACCGCCGATCATTTCCTCGGCGCGCTTGGGGCGGTTGCGGGTGGTGAGGTAGGCGACTTTCGCCCCTCCGCGCCGACCGGTGTCCGAGAACCATTCATGGATCTCGGCCAGCGATTGGGCACCGTAGGCCACTTTGGTCATGTGCAGGGGCATGAACTTCTTCCGGATCAGGCAAGGCCGCTCAGCACGGCGAGGCCGAGGAACGAGAAGAAGCCCATGACATCGGTAGCCATGGTCACGAATACGGCCGAAGAGACAGCCGGATCCACTTTGAGGCGATCAAGCGTGACCGGGACCATGATTCCGGCGAGCCCGGCAACCAGATTGTTGATCACCATGGCCGAGCCGATGACCGCGCCGAGCAGGGGATTGGCGAAGAGCAGGCCCGTGCCGAGACCGATCAGGATGCCCAGCGCAGCACCGTTCGTGGCGGCAATCCGCAACTCGCGCAGGATCATGCGGATCGTGTTGGAACTGGTCAGCTGATTGGTGGCAATCGCGCGCACGACCACGGCCAGCGTCTGCGTTCCGGCATTGCCACCCATCCCCGACACGATCGGCATCAGCACCGCGAGCAGGGCAAAGCGCGCGATCGCCCCCTGGAACATGCCGACGACAGAGGCGGCGACCAGCGCCGTACCGAGGTTGACCACCAGCCACGTCAGGCGCGTGCGAACGGTGAGCAGGATCGGCTCGTTGATGTCGCCATCGCCGGCACCGGACAGGCGCAGGATGTCCTCGCTCGCCTCTTCCTGAATGATGTGGACGATATCGTCGACGGTGATCTGGCCGACGAGGCGGCCGCTCTCGTCCACAACCGCCGCCGAAATCAGCGCGTACTTCTGGAAGCGCAGCGCAACCTCTTCCTGATCCATCGAGACCGGGATCAGCGTCTGGTCGCGCTTCATCACGTCGGCCAGCGGCACGCTGCGCGGCGCGCGCAGTATCCAGCTGAGGCTGCAGGTGCCGACCGGGTGGTGCTTGTGATCGACGATGAACACTTCCCAGAATTCGGTGGGCAGTTCGTCGTCGCGGCGCAGGTAGTCGATCAAATCGCCCACCGTCATCGCCTCGGGCACCGCGATCAGATCGCGGCTCATCAGGCGGCCGGCGGTTTCTTCCGGATAGGACAGCGCGGATTCGATCGCGGCGCGATCTTCCGGCTCCATCTCGGCAAGGACGGCCTGCTGGTCTTCCTCGTCAAGGTCCTCGATCAGGGCGACGGCGTCGTCCGTCTCCATCTGCTCGGCAAGGTCGGCGACTTCTTCGGGCTCAAGCTCTTCGACGAGGTATTCGCGGACGTAGTCGTTAAGCTCGGCGATGACCTCGCCGCCGAGCAAGTCATTGATCGCACGCGCAAGCTTGACGCGGTCGTCCTGGTCGATCAGCTCGAAAAGGTCGGCGATGTCTGCCGGGTGGAGCGGTTCGACGAGGTTGTAGACGGTCTCGTCGTCACCGGCCTCGAGCGCTTCGGCGACGCGGCGGACGAAGCCGGGGCGGAGAGTGTTGTCTTCCTCGTCGAGGCTTTCAGAATTGCGCGAGGGTTCGGCCGGCGCGGGCGCTTCGTCCACGTCGGGGAGCAGGCTGTCGATGATGTCGTCGTCGCGCTCCATAGGCGCGGGTTACCGGCTGAGGCGTCAATTGCAACCGCCTAGCAGACCTATGCGTGACTTTCTTTTCGCAAGCCTTATATCGGCGCGCAAACAAGCAAGGATTGCGACTAATGGCTGACGAAAAACTGGTCCTCACGCTCGATTCCGGCGACGTTGTGATCAAGCTGCGCCCCGATCTGGCTCCCGGCCATGTCGAGCGCATCAAGGAATTGGCGAACGAAGGCTTCTACGACGGCGTGAAGTTCCACCGCGTGATCCCCGGCTTCATGGCGCAGGGCGGCTGCCCGCAGGGCACCGGCATGGGCGGTTCGAGCAAGCCTGACCTCAAGGCTGAATTCAACGACGAACCGCACGTGCGCGGCGTGTGCTCGATGGCGCGCACCAGCTATCCGCACTCGGCCAACAGCCAGTTCTTCATCTGCTTCGACGATGCGCGCTTCCTCGACAAGCAGTACACCGTGTGGGGCCAGGTCGAGAGCGGCATGGACCTGATCGACGCGCTGCCCAAGGGCGAGCCGCCGGCAAACCCGGGCGTGATCCGCAAGGCCAGCGTCGTCGCTGCCTGATCGGACTGCTGATCAGGAAAAGAGGGGCGGGGCCGAAGGGCTGCCGCCCCTTTTCCATGTCAGGCCGAGAGCCGCCGCACCGCTTCATCCTGCGCGATGAGTGGCAGGAGCGCGGCCATTTCGGGGCCGTGGTCGTGGCCGGTAAGGGCCTGGCGCAGCGGCAGGAACAGTGCCTTGCCCTTGCGGCCGGTCCTGTCCTTGAGGGCAGCGGTCAGGGCGCGCCACGATTCAGCAGACCAGTCCAGCGTCGTGGCAACCTTCGCTGCTTCGGACAGATAGGCGCGGGTTTCCTCGTCGAAGGCCGGCGCTGCGACCGGGCCGGTCACGACTTGCCACCAGTCCTTCGCCTCGTCGATATGGGCGAGGTTGGGGCGGATGGCATCCCATGCGGTTTCGCCCATGCCTTCGGGCAGAAGGTGGGCGACGCGGGCATAGGGTAGCCGGTGGACGATCTGGGCGTTGACGCGGTGGAGGTCGGCCTCGTCGAAGCGGGCGGGCGCGCGGCCGAAGCGGGACAGGTCGAAGCTTTCCGCCAGTGCATTGGCATCGAGTGACGGATCGACCGGGTCGGACGTGCCAAGGCGTGCGAGCAGGGCGACGATCGCCTCAGGCTCGATACCCTGTTCGCGGAAATCGGCCATGCCCAAGGCGCCGAGGCGCTTGGACAGTTTGCCTTCGCTGCCGGTCAGCAGCGCTTCATGGGCAAAACGGGGAGGCTGGGCGCCGAGCGCGGTGAACATCTGGATCTGCGTGGCGGTGTTGGAGACGTGATCCTCGCCGCGCAGCACGTCGGTTATGCCCATGGCAATGTCATCGATCGCCGAGGGCAGCATGTAGAGCCACGAACCGTCGGCGCGGCGGATCACCGGGTCCGACATCTGGCGCGGGTCGAAGTTCTGAGGGCCGCGAATGCCGTCCTCCCACGCAATCGGCTGGTCGTGATCGAGCAGGAAGCGCCAATGCGGCGTCTCGCCTGCAGCGGCTCTCGCCTCGTGGTCAGCTTCGGTCAGCTTGAGCGCTGCGCGGTCGTAGATCGGCGGCAGGCCTCGGCCGAGCAGGATCTTGCGCTTGAGGTCCAGTTCCTGCGCAGTCTCATAAGCGCGGTAGATGCGACCGGCCTCGACCAGACGCTGGAACTCGCGTTCGTACAGTTCGGTGCGCAGCGATTGGCGCTCCTCGCCGTCGTAGGTCAGGCCAAGCCAGGCAAGGTCGGCACGGATGGATTCGACGTGCTCTTCGCGGCTGCGCTCGGCATCGGTATCGTCGATGCGCAGCATGAACTTGCCGCCGGTCTTCTTCGCCAGCAGCCAGTTGTGGAGTGCGGTGCGAACGTTGCCGACGTGAAGCTTGCCGGTGGGCGAGGGGGCGAAGCGGGTTACCGTTGTCATGCGCGCTGCCCTAGCGCGCCGCTGCTGCAAGGGGAAGGCTGGCGGTTACGGTATCAGGGCAACGGCGTGGATCGTCGCGTTGTAGAGCGCTTCGTGGCGGTCGGCGCGGACGAAGCCGGTGATCGCGTCCGAAAAGGCCTCGCGCTTGCCGGAAACGGCGGCGCGGGCGAGGGCGGCCAGCGTCGTCTCGTCCGGGGTCATGGCAAGGCAGCAGGGGCGGTTGACCATGAACGGTTCGGGCCAGACCTGCTTGATCGTCTGCACCAGTCCATGGACGGCGCAGGCCGCTTCGATGGAGCGGTAGCGCTGGGCAAGGTCGGGTACGGGATCGCGGCCAGACGCTTCGAACAGTGCGCACAGGCGCATCGCCATGGTCACGTGCAAACCCTTCAGTGAAAGGCCGCGCACGTCCTGCGGGCGGGCCAGACTATCGATCAGGACGGAGAAGCGGGTGGAGGACTGGCCTGCGGGCATTGCGCATCCTTTCTTGCGAACGATTCGCAAGTTAGCATGGGGATGCCTCAGGTCAATGCGAATCGTTCGCAATTACTCTTTCGTCGCGGCTACGCGGTGGGATCGCCAGCGAAGGGCCATCCCGACGATCGACAGCAGCATCCCGGTCAGCATGAAAGCGAGCATCAAAGGCTCATCCTTGGCAGACTTGAGCGCTGGCACTCCGAGCAGCACGACGCTCATACTCGACACGAGATAGCCGCTACCCTTCAGGCGGGAGCTTTTGCGCATTCGTGAATATTCCCAGATAGTTGAATGACAAAACAACTACGGGACGGAGCATGTCAGGTTCCGGTTCGGAAGCCGTGGGTTATCGGATAGCGTCTGTCGCGGCCATAGTTGCGCGCGCCCAGCTTCACGCCGGGAGGGGCCTGGCGGCGCTTGTATTCGGCGATGTTGAGCAGCCGTTCGATGCGGCTGACCGTCGCGCGGTCGAAACCTTCGGCCACGATCTGGTCGACGCTCTTCTCGTTTTCCACCAGCCCCTGCAGGATCGCGTCGAGCACGTCGTAAGGGGGCAGGGAGTCCGAATCCTTCTGGTCCGGGCGCAACTCTGCGCTTGGCGGTTTGGTGATGATCCGCTGCGGCATCACCGGACCGTCAGGACCGAGGCCGATCTTGGGGCGATGCGCGTTGCGCCATTCGGAGACTGCAAAGACGGTCGTCTTGTAGGCGTCTTTCAGTGGGTTGTAGCCGCCGTTCATGTCGCCATAGATCGTGGCATAACCGACGCTCATCTCGCTCTTGTTACCGGTGGTGACCAGCATCGGGCCGAACTTGTTCGACAGGGCCATCAACGTCACGCCACGAATGCGCGACTGGATGTTTTCTTCGGTCAGGTCGGGCTGCTTGCCGGTAAAGACCGGGGCGAGCATGGCGTCGAAGGCATCGACAGCCGGGGCAATCGGCACGGTGTCGAGCCGGACGCCCAGCATGTTGGCGCAGCCTTCGGCATCCTCGAGGCTCTCCTGCGAAGTGTAGCGGCTGGGGAGCATGACGCACCAAACGCGGTCCGCGCCAAGCGCATCCACCGCAATGGCAGCGCAGATCGCCGAATCGATGCCGCCCGACAGGCCGAGCACGACGCCGGGGAAGCGATTCTTGTTCACATAGTCGCGCAGGGCCATGACCATTGCGCAGTAAATGTCTTCGGGGTGCTCGGCGAGTTCGTGGTCAACGCCGGGCTCGCAGCGCCAGCGCGAGCCGGAGCCAACTGCGGTCTGCGTCCAGACGGTGGTAACGATCGATTCTTCCCAGTCCGGCATCTGCACCCAAAGCGCACCTTCGGGGCCGACGACGAAGCTGGCGCCATCGAACACGATCTCGTCCTGCCCGCCGACGCGGTTGAGGTAGGCGAGGGGAATGCCGGTATCGATCGCGCGGCGCTTGGCAACGCCGTCGATGCGCAGGACGTCCTTGTCGATCTCGTAAGGGCTGCCGTTGATGCAGATGAAGATTTCCGCGCCAAGGTCGGCCAGGTGGCGGCAGACGTCGGGGTGCCAGATATCCTCGCAGATCGGCAGCCCGAGCATTGCGCCTTTGAACAGCACCGGCTCCGGCAATGGTCCGGGCATGAAATAGCGCTTTTCGTCGAAGGTGCCGTAGTTGGGCAGCTCGTACTTGAAGCGGGTGGCTGCGATGCGTCCGCCTTCGAGCAGGGCGACGCCATTGTGCAGATCGCCATCGCGCACGAAGACCGATCCGACGAGCATCGCGGGGCCGCCGTCTGCGGTGACCTTGGCGAGTTTCTCGAGTTCGGTGGCGGCCCGCTCGATCAGGGCCGGCTTCATGATCAGGTCTTCCGGCGGATATCCGATCAGCATCAGTTCCGGATAGACGATCAGGTCGGAATCCGGGTTGCTCTCGCGCACGGCAAGCATGGCCGCGACGTTTGCGGCAAGGTCGCCAACCGACTGGTTGAGCTGGGCGAGAGTGATGCGGAGCGTATCGGCCATGGCCCAACTCCTAAGGGACTGTTCGCTGGGCGGCAACGCCCATGGCTGCCAAGAGTTGCAAAGCTGTCATCATGGGCTAAGGGCGCGTTGGGGATCGAATCCGAGGGAATCGCACGCAATGAAGATCATGGCCGGCAACTCGAACCTGCCGCTCGCCCGCGCCATTTCGGCTTATCTCGAAATGCCGCTGACCGACGCCAGCGTGCGCCGCTTCGCTGACGAGGAAGTTTTCGTGGAAATTCACGAAAACGTCCGTGGCGAGGACGTCTTCGTCGTCCAGTCGACCAGCTACCCGGCGAACGACAACCTCATGGAACTGCTGATCTGCATCGACGCACTGCGCCGTGCCTCGGCAAAGCGCATCACGGCGGTCGTCCCCTACTTCGGTTATGCCCGCCAGGACCGCAAGCCCGGCCCGCGCACACCGATTTCGGCCAAGCTCGTGGCCAACCTGATCACGCAGGCCGGTGCCGATCGCGTGCTGGCGGTGGATCTTCACGCTGGCCAGATCCAGGGCTTCTTCGATATCCCGACCGACAACCTGTTTGCAGCGCCGGTCATGGCTGCCGACATCCAGACCCGCTATGGCACGCAGGAACTGATGGTCGTTTCGCCAGACGTCGGCGGCGTCGTTCGGGCGCGTTCGCTGGCCAAGCGCCTCAACAATGCCCCGCTCGCCATCGTCGACAAGCGTCGTGACCGCCCCGGCCAGTCCGAAGTCATGAACATCATCGGCGACGTGAAGGGCCGCATGTGCATCCTGATCGATGACATCATCGATTCGGGCGGCACCCTGTGCAACGCGGCGCAGGCGCTGATGGATGCGGGCGCTGCAGGCGTTTCGGCCTACATCACCCACGGCGTGCTTTCGGGCGGCGCAGTTGCGCGCGTCAGCAACTCGGCGCTCAAGGAACTGGTCATCACCGACACGATCATGCCGACGGAAGCGACCGCCGCCTCCGATCGCATCCGCGTGCTGACGATCGCTCCGCTGATCGGCGAGGCAGTGCGTCGCATTGCCGATGAAAGCTCGGTCTCCAGCCTGTTCGACTAATCCTGCCGCTTTAAGCGTTCTAGCCATGCGCGAGCCTGCTTCGGCTCGCCCACGGCGTTGGCCGGAGGCTTGCCGCGTGAGGCCATGAACTCATCATGGAGCGTGAACGGCTCCATGAACAAGGCCTCCCGCGCTTGTGCGATCTCGTCGGCAAGCTCGATGAGGTTGTCGATAATCGGCGCGGTCACGGCGCGCATGATCTTGTCAGCGTTGTGATCGAACAGGCCCCATTTGCCCGCTGCAGTCACTTCAAGCGCTTCGATCAGCGCAGCGCGATAGTCCGCTTCCATTTCGGAGCGGCGTTTGTCGAGACGTTCGAGACGGTCAGCCCTGGCCATGCCTCTGGCCTAGGCGGTGAAGCGAAGCCACGCAATGCCGCTTACTCCCAGGGCTTGACCTCGCCCGGTTCCAGCCTGCGAATTTCCTCAAGCCTGCGCGCCTGTCGTGTTTCCAGGCCCAGCGTCATCAGCGGTTGGGGACGCTCCACGAACTGGCGCGGACTCATTCCGAACAGCGCGGTGAACTCGCGGATAAGGTGGCTCTGATCGTAATAGCGTAGGGCAATCGATTCGGCTTCGTCATGGTCGGCAACGCCGCGAAGGTGGCTGGCCATGTCGAGCGCGCGCGCACGCCTGAGAACCTGTTTGGGTGGCATGCCGAAATCGCGGCGGGCGATGCGTTCCAGCCGACGCTGTGTCACTCCAAGATTTTCCGCCAGTCGTGCAATGCTGACCGTAGGATCGGCAAATGCAGCGGCTTCGAAGCGGGCGGAAATCGGATCAGGCTCGCGCACGGCGCGATCCGCAATCAGACTGCGCATCTCGCATTCCATGGCCTGAACCCAGTCTTCCGGGGAACCATCGGGATCGAACATGTCGAGCCAGCGCTGCTCCGGCATTTCCAGTTCGGCAAACGTCGCCAGCCTGTCGGTCAGCGTTGCGATCTCGGGTCCGCGCAGCGCATGGCAGACGCCCGGCCGCAGGAAGATGCCGATGCTGACAAAACTGCCGGTGACACTGATCGGCATCCGACGGGAATGCGGGCCAAACAGCATTGCGGCACGCTCAGACGTACGCACGCCATCGGCCGTGGTGGCTTCCCACTTGCCCCGCAACTGGATGCGGATGCACGCGAAATC
Organism: Novosphingobium sp. BL-A-41-Hi4B-X5A; assembly: GCF_055521705.1. Classification (NCBI taxonomy): domain Bacteria; kingdom Pseudomonadati; phylum Pseudomonadota; class Alphaproteobacteria; order Sphingomonadales; family Sphingomonadaceae; genus Novosphingobium; species Novosphingobium sp. BL-A-41-Hi4B-X5A. The sequence goes on from NZ_CM145500.1 coordinate 3,123,696, forward strand.
GCTCAACAGTCCGCAGTCGAGGCGGTGTTCGGGCGGGGTCCCGACGATCGTCACATAGAGCCTTCCGATCCAGCGATCGAGGTCCGCGGCTGGTGCCCGGCTGTAGGAAATCGGCTGGCCATCGCGCGTGGCGATCGGCGAGACTATCGCGCGATCAACGCCTGGCCTGTTGCTGCGACTCATCTAGCGTGCCCCCAAGACAATCGGTGCACGCAGATTTAGCGCCCCTAGAATCTTCCATGCGTGCGGTTTGTCACGGCTTCCTTAAAATTGCGCAGGTGCATTTGTCCAATGACGATTCATGTTCTGCGGGTTGACCGTATTGGCCCAAAGCAGGCAGAGCCAAGGCATGAAGCTTGAAAACGATATCGCCCTTGCCATGCGCCTTGCCGACGCTGCGGCGGAGGCCATTCGCCCGCACTTCCGCACCGTAGCAGCCGAGCGGAAGGGCGATTCGACGCCGGTAACCCTGGCTGACCGTGCAGCCGAAGAGGCGATGCGGCGTATTCTGACAGCTGAGGTGCCGCGGGACACCATCATTGGCGAGGAATTCGGTTCGACCGCCGGTTCCTCGGGACGAAGCTGGGTGCTCGATCCGATCGATGGAACAGCGGGTTTTCTGGCCGGACGCCCGATCTTCGGCACGCTGATCGCGCTGGTGGTCGAAGGTTTTCCGGTGCTCGGCGTGCTGGATCAGCCCATCACCGGGGAGCGCTGGGTCGGCGCCATGGGCAAACGGACTACGCTAAACGGAAAGCCCGTGCAGACGCGGGTATGCCGCGAATTGTCTGACGCGACGCTGGCGACGACCGGGCCGCACTATTTCGACGACCATGATGGCGGCCATTTCATGGGCCTTGCTGCGAAAACTGATCACAAGCGCATGGTGATGGGCGGCGATTGCTACAATTACGCCATGCTTGCGACGGGCCAGCTCGACGTGGTCTGCGAGGCGAACCTCAAGCTTCACGACTGGGCCGCGCTGGTGCCGATCGTCGAAGGCGCGGGCGGCACCATGGCCGACTGGAATGGCGATCCCTTGCACGCGGGTTCGGACGGCCACGTCATCGCACTGGGAGATCCGGCGCGGCTGGAAGACGTGGTCGAGGCGTTGGCCTGCGCGCACTAAGCGGCGTCTCCCGTTGTCCCGCCTTGGGCGAGTGAAGCTGCTTCAGCTGGCGTTGCCGGGTGAGCGCGTGAGTTCCATCAACTCGTAGCGCTCTCCAATCGAGGGCAGGACCGCCAGCAGGGGCAGGCAATCGGATGGCTCGATCCAGTAGTCCGTCAGATGCGGCACCTGATCGCTCCAGCGGATCGTGTAGCGCAAGGCATCAAATGTGCCTGCGCCCACGGTAATCTGCTCGGCTCCCATATAGGCCACGACGGGTTTGACCAGCATGACCGACAGATCCTGATCACCGAGATGCGCCATTGAATTGGCAGCGCAAAGCAGGGGTTTCTCAACGCCGCGCTCATCTGTCCCGCGCACCATCGCGGTAATGGCGTCGCCCGCCAGCGGGTGCATGCCGAGAAAGTCAATTGCGCGCGGCGCTTCGATGCGTTTCGAGACGCGGCCTTCCTCGGCAGTAAAGCCTTCGCATTCCACCATGCGGTCTGTGACGGAATACCAGCACGCCCCGATCATGCTGCCATCGCGCGTGTTGCGGACGTAGCCTTCCCGGGGCCGCCAACCCTCTGTCACAGACCAGCTCGCTTCACGCAGGAGCCGCGCATCGTCCATTTCGCAGACCGCCCGCAAGGAGCGACCCCGAGAATGGACCGAGCCCGAGAAATGCTCCCGACCCCACTCTTGCCCGGAGGCATTGAGATAGGACACTTTCCCGGCATAGTGACGATAGGGCGAAGTCATTGGCAAAGCGCTCCCCAGTTACAGCACCAGGGTAAAGCGCACCCACCAGTCTGCATGGGCGATACGCTCATGCTCCAGCTATCGGATACCAGACCAAGCTGTTCGTCAGCGCTCCAGTAGCTGCACCTCGGACAGCTCGATAACCGGGATCTCCCAAGGGTGAGCAGCCATGAGCGCTTCGAGTGCAGGCGCGAGGTCTGCGTCTGCATCGGCGTAGGTCGTGATGATCGCTGTCGGGGAGAGGGCGCGCTCTCCCGCACTCCCCATTGTTGGCTCGGCATCGGGTCCGGGCTGGAAGCTTTCCCATCCCGGCGATATCTCGCAAACACCCTTGTAGAGCTTGAAGTCGCCCAAGGGATTGTCGGCGCGGATCACGGCCAGCATGGCAGCTGCGGCAGGATCGTGTTCGACCGCGTCGCCATCGCCATTTAGCAACGCATCGAATGTCAGGGCCGAAACCGGGCAATGGATCTTGACCGCAACCGCGCGGCGGCGGCTGACGGTCAAAGCCCGGCCTTCAGCATCCAGTCGTGGAACAGGCGCACCGGGCGCGATTGCAGCGCACGCGGGCGGCAAACGAACCAGTAGGAATAGGGGCTGTCGACGTCGATGTCGTAAAGCCGGGCGAGGCGGGAATCATGGCTGCGATGATAGTGGTCATCATGCATGATTGCGATGCCAAGGCCCTGGGCTGCTGCCTCGAGTATCAGCTGCCCGGAGTCGAAATGATCGATCGCGGCAGGTTCCAGCTTCTCGAGGTGCAGTGCGCGCTTCCACGCCTCGAAGCTTGCCGGAAGGTCGTTGTGTACCAGAAATGTCTGTTTCGAGAGCTTGGCGATATCAGGCCGCTCGCCCAGTTCGGCCGCCAGTTCGCGCGAGGTAATCGCGTGGACGCGGTTGTGATCCAGCCGCACCGAATGGAGCGATGCGTCCGGCCCTTCGGAAAGGACGATGGCGGCATCGATGGTGTCGCCAAGCTTGGTTTCTGCCGCGTGGCCTGAATCGATATCGATGTGCAACTGCGGGTGCAGCTTGCGCAGTTCGCCCAGGCGCGGAAACAGGCGCTGGCTGCCGAACAGCGGAAGTACGCCGAGCCGCAGGCGCATGACCTTGCCGGTATCGATCAGGCGATCGACCCGGTCCGCCATCTCGTCAATCAACGGGGCGACGGCATCATAAAGCTGCTGGCCTTCCTCGGTCAGCTTGAGCGCCTGATGCTTGCGTTCGAACAGCGGCTTGCCGACGAAATCCTCCAGCGCACCGAGACGACGGGACAGAGCCGAAGGACTGAGGGCAAGTTCTGCGGCCGCCGTCTTGGCCGAGCCTGCGCGCACGACGCGAATGAACGCCTCGAGCGAACGCAGTGGGGGCAGGCGGCGGATCATCTCTTCGTCCTATTCTTCTTCGGCCAGCACTGCCTGTGGCGCATGCAGCCTGAGGCGGGTGAGGCGCCGTTCATCGCCCCCTGTTACTTCAAGCCGCCAACCACTGGCATGTTCAAGCACGCGACCGACCGGCGGCACTTCGCCGGCCAATACCACGGCCAGGCCGCCGAGCGTATCCACGTCTTCCTCCACTTCCGCAAGCCTTGGATCGACGGTGTCTGCGACGTCATCCAGTTCGGCCCGCGCATCGGCGTCCCAGGTATCGGGATCGATCCGACGGAGCAATTCTTCGGGCGCATCGTCGTGCTCGTCCTCGATCTCGCCGATGATTTCCTCGACCAGGTCTTCGATGGTGATGATGCCATCTGTGCCCGAATACTCGTCGATCACCACTGCAAGGTGCGTACGGCGGCTGCGCATGTCGGCCAATACGTCAAGTGCGCCCCGGGCTTGGGGCACGAACAGAGGCTGGCGCATCAGGCTCGTCCAGTCCTTGGGCGGTTGCTTGTTCGACAGCATCATGCCGGCGATGATGCCGAATACGTCCTTCACGTGGATCATGCCGACGATCTCGTCGAGCGATTCGCCGTAGACTGGCAGGCGACTGTGGCCGTGCTCGGCAAACGCTGCGACCATCTCCTCGAATGTGGCCGAGGCGGGCACGGCGATGATCTCGCCGCGCGGGATGGCTACGTCATCGGCGTCGTGTTCGCTGAAGTGGAGCAGGTTGCGCAGCATCTGGCGTTCGAGTGGGACAAGATCGCCGTTGCCGTTGCTGCCGCTGTCCTGATGGACCTCGCCCTCGTGCTCGTCGATCGCTTCCTCGATCTGCGCGCGCAGTGATTGATCGTGGTCGGGCCCGCGAAAGAAGGCCCTGATCGCGCGCCACAAGGTGCGACTACTGCTACTGTCTCCGTCTCCCGACCGGCTTTCGCCAGTGGAGCCATTGCCCTCGGGCACTGTCGTATTCCCTCACTTGGTCAGTCTTCGACCGCATATGGGTCGGCAATGCCCATCAGCGCAAGCGCCTTCCGCTCCAGATTCTCCATTTCCTGGGCCTCGGCCTCGCCCAGTTCGTGGTCGTAGCCCGCAAGATGGAGCAGGCCATGCACCACCAGATGGGTAGCATGGACCTCGACCGACACGCCTTTCTCTGCCGCCTCACGCGTGCAGACGCCGTGGGCGAGGATCAAGTCACCTAGCATTCCTGGCGCGTCGGTATCGCGCGCGGCGTGAAGCACTTCCTCGCGGCTGAGCATCGGGAAGGAGAGGACATTGGTCGGCTTGTCCTTGGCCCGCCACTGCTTGTTGAGCGCGTGGACTTCCTCGTCATCGGCCATGACGAGGCTGACGAGGAGGTTCTCGTGCGCCAGTTCGCCTGCGATCTGCGCCGTCGCTTCGGCGGCGCGATTGGCGAGGTCTTCCCAATCGGTTTCCTCGCCCCAGACCGGATCGATGTCGATTTCCAGGATTGGCGCGCTCAAGCGTCCTTCCCTTCGTATGCCTCGACGATGCGTCCGACGATCGGATGGCGCACCACGTCGGCGGTATTGAAGCGCACTGTTGCGATGCCATCGACGCCTTCCAGGCGCTGCACCGCATCGTTGAGGCCGCTGGCGCCGACACCGCCGGGCAAGTCAACCTGCTTTGGGTCACCGCAAATCACCATGCGGCTGTTCTGGCCGAAGCGGGTGAGGAACATCTTCATCTGCGCAGGGGTGGTATTCTGCGCCTCGTCGAGAATGACGAAGGCATCGGCCAGTGTGCGCCCGCGCATGAAGGCGATGGGCGCGATCTCGATTTCGCCCGAGGCAATGCGGCGCTCGACCTGTTCGGGCGGCATGCAATCGTAGAGCGCATCGTAGAGCGGGCGAAGGTAGGGGTCGACCTTCTCCTTCATGTCGCCGGGCAGGAAGCCGAGGCGTTCGCCAGCTTCCACCGCCGGGCGCGACAGGATCAGGCGCTGTACCGAGCCAGAGATCAGCTGCGCCACGGCCTGCGCCACGGCGAGATAGGTCTTGCCGGTGCCCGCCGGACCCAGCGCGAAAATCACGTCATGGCTGATCAACGCCTTCATGTAGTCGATCTGCGTCGGGCTGCGGGGGATGATCGTCTTTTTGCGGGTGCGGATCATGATTGGCGGCGCACCACCCGGAGCTCCGGTTATGATGCCTTCAAGCGTCGGCTCAACGCTCATCGCGATAAGTGATTCGACCGCGCCGGAATCAAGTTCCTGCCCCGATAGCAACCGTTGGTGCATGCCCTTCAGCACGTCGCGCGCACGGGCGACAGCGTCGTCTGGTCCTTCGATCAGCACGCGGTTGCCGCGCGCCGAAATGTAAACTCCCAGCCGATTCTCGATCTGCACGAGATTGGTGTCGAACTGGCCGAACAGGGCGCCAAGCACGGTCTGCTCGTCGAACTCGACTTCGACCCGGGCACGGCGATGCTGTGATTCCGGGCGATGATGCGCCTCGTCGGCGCGGTGGGGTTTACGGGCCATGAGCTCCTTTCAGGTTTGGGCCTGAGTCAGAGCATAGGAACGGAAGTTGCACACACAAGACGCGCGCGCAGACTTTGCACAGGGCAATTAGACGAGCTGACCTGCCAGCGAGTTCGGACCTGCTTCGACAAGCTTTACCGTAACCATCTGGCCGATTTCGGATTCGCCCACAAAGTGGACCGATTGCAACCAGGGCGACTTGCCGAGCCACTGTCCGGGATGCTTGCCGCGGCGTTCGACGAGGACCTGGCAGGTCTTGCCAAGGCTGGCCTGGTTGAAAGCCAATTGATCGCGGTTGAGCGCCGCTTGCAGCCGCTGAAGGCGCTCGTCCATCACTGGTGCCGGAACATGGTCGGGCATCGTTGCGGCAGGGGTGCCAGGGCGGGGGGAATACTTGAAACTGAACGCCTGCGCATAGCCGACAGCGTCGACCAGACGCAGCGTTGCTTCGAATTCTGCATCCGTTTCCCCCGGGAAACCGACGATGAAATCTCCCGACAGCGCGATGTCCGGGCGCGCAGCGCGGATGCGGTCGAGCAGCTTGAGGTAGCTGTCGGCAGTGTGGCTGCGGTTCATCGCCTTCAGCACGCGGTCGCTACCTGCTTGCACCGGCAGGTGGAGGAAGGGCATCAGCTTCTCAAGCTCGCCATGCGCGGCGATCAGGCCATCAGTCATGTCGTTGGGATGGCTGGTGGTGTAACGGATGCGCTGGAGGTCCGGGTCGGCAGCAAGGGTGCGCGCCAGTCCATCAAGACCGATGCTGCGGCCCTTGTCGTCCTCGCCTTGCCACGCATTCACGTTCTGCCCGAGCAGCGTGATCTCGCGCGCGCCGCCGGCAACGAGCAGCTTTGCTTCCTCGACCAGGTCGGCAAATGGGCGGCTGATCTCCGCACCGCGCGTATACGGCACGACGCAGTATGTGCAGAACTTGTCGCAGCCTTCCTGCACCGTGAGGAAGGCGGTAGGGGCCGACTTGCGGCGCTTTGGCAAGGCTGCGAACTTGGCCTCGGCCGGCATGTCCGTTTCGGTGGCACGCTTTCCGGAGGCGGCCTCGGCAACCATTTCCGGGAGGCGATGGTAGGACTGCGGGCCGACCACGACCTTCACGCTTGGCGCGCGCGTCATGATCTCCTCGCCTTCAGCCTGGGCGACGCAACCCGCGACGGCAATCAGCGGTGCTGAGCCATCTTCGCGGCGCAAGCGCCCGATGTCGGAGTAGACCTTTTCGGTTGCCTTCTCGCGGATGTGGCAGGTGTTGAGCACGACGAGGTCCGCATCGTCTCCTTCGCCAGCGGCAGACATGCCTTCTGCCGCCAGCAGCTCGGCCATGCGCTCGCCGTCATAGACGTTCATCTGACAGCCGAAGCTCTTGACGCGGAAGGTCTTGGGAGAAGTATTAACGGTTGAAGACATGGGCCGCGCCGATAGTGGATTTGGCAGGGTTTGTCTAACGCGTGCGGCTCATGACCGCGAGGATGCGTTCGCGTGCTGCCGTAGCCATGACCTTGCGGGTGGCCGTCTCGTCAGGCCCGAGTGGCGCGAGGAAATGAACGGTCACCGGAATCGCCCTGCGCCGGGCAAGGATCTTGAGGAAATTGTCCAGCCCGTGCTCTTCACCGACCCACGCCATCCCGGCAACGTCAGGCCCATAGTCGAGCCACACCGGCTGTATCGCAATTCCCGGCGGCGGCGGATCAAGCGCGGACAGCAACGATGACTTGAACGGCAGCAGGCTGGCCCCGTCGCTGGTGGTGCCTTCCGGAAACACAGTGAGGGCGCCCGTATCCGTCAACGCCGCGCGCACCTGCTCGACCTGGGCATGGACCGAGCGTCGTTCATGCCGGGCGACGAAGACCGTGTCGTTCATCTCGCACAGCCATTTGAGCAGGCCGACATCGGCCAGCCCGGAGTGGGCAACGAAGGCGCTGCCGCTCGCGCCCGAGATGACCGGGATGTCCAGCCAACTGACATGATTGGAGAGGAGGAACGCGCCCTTGCGCGATGGTGCGCCGGTTATCGTGACCCGCGCACCGGCTATGCGGGCGATGCCGCCAAGGAACACCCTCGGCCATGGATTGTGCAGCCTCAGGATCCGCCAGACATAGTAGAGCGGTACACATAAGAGAAGCAGAAGCAGCATGGCTGCGAGCCGCACGGCGATGCGCAGGCGTCCGACAAGCGAAATGGCCGGACGAGCGATGGCGTCAGCCGTCGCGTTCAAGCTTCACGCCGTAAAGCTCCATGCGATGATCGACGAGGCGGTAGCCAAGCTTTTCCGCAATCTGGCGCTGGAGCTGTTCAAGTTCGGGATCGACGAATTCGATGACCTTCCCGGTCTCTACATCGATCAGGTGATCGTGATGCGCTTCGGGCGTCGCTTCGTAACGGGCGCGGCCGTCACCGAAATCGTGCCGGTCGAGAATGCCGGCCTCTTCGAACAAACGCACCGTGCGGTAAACCGTCGCGATCGAAATGCGCGAGTCAATGGCCGAGGCGCGCTCATGCAGCTTTTCGACGTCGGGATGGTCGTCGCTCTCCGAAAGGACGCGCGCGATCGTCCTGCGCTGGTCGGTAATGCGCAGGCCGCGTTCGGCACAGAGAGCTTCGATGTCGATCGGCTGATGCACTGGGTACTCGTCAAGAAAGGATCGGCCCGCCGATCTATAGACCGGCGGGCCAAATCTTCAACTGCGCGCAATCGTATTGCGCACAGTCATCGCCAGGAATCTGCGCGCTGATCAGGCTGCGGTCTTGCGCCCGCGCTTGGGCGCAGGCTTGCGGCCGAGGCCGATCTTCTTGGCAAGTTCACGGCGCTTCTCGGCATAGGCCGGAGCGACCATCGGATAGTCAGCAGGAAGATTCCAGCGCGCGCGATACTGTTCAGGGGTCATGTTGTAACGCGTGGCGAGGTGGCGCTTGAGCATCTTGAGCTTCTTGCCATCTTCCAGGCAAACGATGTGATCGTTCTTGACCGAAGCGCGGATCGAAACGGCAGGCTCGGGAGCAGGTTCTTCCGTGACGACTGGCGTTTCCAGACTGGAAAGCGCGGAATAAACGTTTGAAATCAGGACGGGAAGGTCGTTTACCGACACGCTGTTATTGCTCACGTGGGCGGCAACGATGTCCGAGGTGAGGGTGATCAAGGTCTCCCGCATGTCGTTCTGAATTTCAGTCATGGCAAATCCGACTTTCTATGTTTTTCCTGCGCGCCGATTTTTGGACTCGCGACTTGGTTTGGTGATCCAGATCACATTTATAGTCCTATCCTGACAGGACACAACCGATTTCACGACAGAACGCTTGTCGTGTCAATCACCTTGGGACAAATCCTAAGTATCGTATCAATTGTGAAAAGTCAGTTCCTGGCTGATCGCATCAATCCGGGTGCCATTTGAAGTGCGATAATAACCGGGTCTTAATCCAATTTGGCGGAATCCATGAGCAGCATAAAGGACGCCTGCTGGATTATCACGGCGCATCTCTAGAAAAACCCGGCTCATCCCGCCATCTTGGGCAGACTGTATGAAGCGCTTGAGCAAGACGTGGCCAAGGCCCATCCGCCGGTACTGTGGTGCAATAGCAAAAAGAAGAAGTTCTTCCTCGTCCAGTACCGCTCGGCTCATGAAGAATCCGGCAGTTTCACCAGAGGTGAGCAAGTTTTCGGTGCCATCGGGCGCGATCAGACCGTAGCGGCAATTGCCCAAGCACAAGGCATCGCTGACTTGCCTGCGGTTCCACGCCTCGCCGAACTCGGGTGGGAATGCCTGCTCCATCACCGTCATGATTCGGTCAATGTCGTCAGGCGGCGCGATCATGAGTGGTGTGCCTTGCGGTCAGGCGGCGGACGGCAGCCGTGCGTCCGGCGCGCGACCATAGCTCGGGCGGGGGTCGGCACAAAAGGCACGGTCGTCCAGCAAGTCAGCTTGGCGCGCATCTGGCCGGATATCGAGCGCCACGGCACCGGGACAACGCGACGCGAGCGCGATAGCCTGGCTTCCGGCGATCAATCCTGCAGTCGTGCGACTTGCCGCCACGTCGGGGGCGAGGGAGGTCAAAGGGGCCAGCGGCGATCCATCTGCCGAAAACGGCTGGAAGAACCACTCCCCATGGCCGCCGGTCATGCAGACATCCACGGGGCGTCCCGGTTGCTCGGCCAAAGCCATGGCAGCGACCAGGGAAAGGCTCTCGAAGCCCGTTACCCTCGCGCTCCAGGCAAGTCCCAGCGCACGCGCTGCGGCAAGTCCGACGCGGATGCCGGTGAAACTGCCAGGACCGATGTCGACGGCGATTTCGTCGGCGCGGCCCTTTTCGGGCAGCGCGGAGATCATCGGCACCAGCCGCTCGGCATGGCCGCGGCCAAGCAGTGCGAATTCGCCCGCGACCAGCTCGCCATCGTCGATCAGTGCGACCGAGCAGGCTTCCGTCGCGCAATCGATGACGAGCTTGCGCATGCCGGGCGGATCAGGCCGCGCGTACTTCGCTGACTTCGGGGACGTAGTGCTTCAGCAGGCTTTCGATCCCGTTCTTCAGCGTGGCCGTCGACGACGGACAGCCCGAGCAGGCACCCTGCATCTGAAGGTAGACCACGCCTTCGCGGAAGCCCTTGTAGATGATATCGCCGCCGTCATTGGCCACAGCAGGCCGCACCCGCGTCTCGATCAGATCCTTGATCTGGTCGATGATGTCGGCGTCGGCCGGGTCATCGGCGAAGTTTTCGTCAGCTTCGGCAGGAACGGCGATGCCGGATGCGGTGCCGCCAACGAACAGCGGGGCCTGGCTTACGAAGTGATCGAGCAGGATCGACAGGACCTGCGGCTTGAGTCCGGCCCATTCCACGCCTGGGGCGGCGGTGACCGAAACGAATTCGCGTCCGAACAGCACCCCGGTCACGTCGCCGAGATCAAACAGGGCCTGCGCCAGGGGCGATGCCTCGGCAGCTTCAGGCGAGGTGAACTCGCGCGTTCCGCTCGCCATGACCTGCTCACCGGGCAGGAACTTGAGCGTTGCGGGGTTCGGCGTGGTTTCGGTCTCGATGAACATGATTCGCATGTAGGCCGGTCCTTCCCGTGGTCAAGGGCAAGAAAGGCCGGGTTTTGCGCAGTTTCAGCGCAAGGTCTCATGGCGGAACCTTCCAAGGCCCGCTAATGCAGCGAGATGATCAAGCTCTCCCATGCGCTCGTCCGCCTCGCCCCCGCTGTTCTTGCATGCGCTTTCGGCGCTTCGGCCCTGAATGCCGCCGCGCCTGCGGCCAAGCCGGTCGCGCCATCGGCGGTCGCCATTCCCATGCCGCTGAACCCGGTTGTCTCGCCTGCACAGCGCCTATGCTCTGCGAAGACTGTCAGCGGACTTGGCACGATGCTGCTCAAGCCGGCCGAAGGCGCAAAGCCAACGAAGAGCGATTTCGTGTTGGTCAATTATGTCGGCTATCTGGCGGCCAATGGCGAGGTGTTCGATCAAGGCATGCAGGCGGCATTTCCCGTCGATGGCGTCATTCCGGGCTTTTCTGAAGGCCTGCAGCTATTGTCGAAGGGCAGCCTGATGCGCCTGTGCGTGCCCTCGGCGCTTGGTTACGGTGCGGAAGGTTCAGGCCCGATCGGTGCAAATGCGGATCTCGTGTTCCAGGTGGAACTGGTCGACTTCAAGACCGCTGCGGAAGTCGAAGCTATGCGTGCGGCGCAATCGGCAGCCCAACCTGCTCAGCCGGGCACGACAACTCCCTCGCAGTAACGGGTCTATTCACTGGTCCTTCATAAGAAGGCTTCCTATAGTCGGGTGATGCGATCCCGTAACACGCGCGCCCGGCGCTTCGGCCTGTTCCTATCCCTCCTGCTGGTTTCGGCGGCCCCCGTGGTCGCCGAGGTCCCCGCCAAGGCTCCGGCCATGGCGACGAAGTCCAACGTGCCGTGGCTCTACAAGGGTTCGGATGTTCCGCAGGACAAGGCCTGGACCTTCGGCATTCTGCCGAATGGTATCCGTTACGCAGTCCGTCACAGTGGTGTTCCGCCCGAGCAGGTATCGATCCGCGTTTTGGTTGACGCGGGCTCGATGTACGAAACCGAGCCGCAGCGCGGTTATGCCCACCTGATCGAACATCTGACCTTCCGTGAATCGAAGTATCTCAAGGAAGGTGAGACGATTCCCACGTGGCAGCGGTTAGGCGCCACCTTCGGCAGCGATACCAACGCCGAGACCAGCCCGACGCAGACGGTTTACAAGCTCGACATTCCCAACGCCACGGCGCCTAAGCTGGATGAAACATTCAAGCTGCTGTCGGGCATGATCACTGCGCCGATCTTTACCGATCGCGGCGTCAAGACCGAGGTTCCGATCGTCCTTGCCGAAATGCGCGAACGCACCAGCGCGCAGTCGCGGGTGCTGGACGCAACGCGGGGGCTGTTCTTCAAGGGCCAGCTTCTGGCCGCGCGCAGCCCGATCGGCACGGTCGAGACTCTCGAAGCGGCAGATGCGGCAGGGGTAAAGGCCTTTCATGACAAGTGGTACCGCCCCGACAATACGGTAATCGTGGTGGCGGGAGACGCTGATCCGGCAGCACTGGTCGCGCGGATAGAGCAGTGGTTCGGCGGGTGGCAGGTCTCTGGTAAGAAGCCGTTGCAGCCCGATTTCGGCAAGCCGATCGCGCCGACCGGAATTGATCCCAAGAACCCGGTTGGCGAGGCGAAGGTACTGGTCGAGCCGGACCTTCCACGACTTGTGAACTGGGCGATCCTGCGTCCGTGGACCAAGGTCAACGACACCATCGCCTACAATCAGGGTCTGATGATTGATCGCCTTGCGCTGGCTTTGATCAATCGCCGGCTCGAGGCACGGGCGCGCGGTGGCGGGAGCTACTTGGTGGCGTCCGTGGACGAGATGAAGCAGGAGCTTTCGCGATCGGCCGACGCCACGATCGTGACGGTCACGCCATTGAGCGAGGACTGGAAATCTGCGGTAACAGACGTGCGTGCAGTCATTGCCGATGCTTTGGCCACGCCGCCGTCCCAGGCAGAGATTGATCGCGAAGTTGCGGAATTTGAAGTCGCCTTCAAGGTCTCGGTCGAAACGCAGTCCACCATTGCCGGGTCCAAGGCGGCTGACGATATCGTCAACGCCGTCGATATTCGCGAGACGGTGGCCAACCCGGACACCGTCTACGACATTTTCAGGCGTTCCATCCCCTTGTTCAAGCCGCAAGCCGTGCTTGATCATACCCGGGCCCTGTTTAAGGGAACCGTGGTCCGCCCCATGATGATCACGCCCAAGGCAGGGGAGGCTGACGAGGCGTCCCTGCGCGCCGCATTGACTGCACCTGTCAAGGCAGCCTCGGAAAGCCGCGTGGCGGCAAATGCCCTCAAGTTTTCGGACCTTCCGCCAGTCGGCGCACCCGGAACCGTCGCCAGCGCGCGACCCATCGGGTTGCTCGGCATCGAGCAGGTCGAACTCTCCAACGGTGTCCGCGTTCTGCTATGGCCCAATGATGCCGAGCCCGGTCGGATCATCATCAAGGCCCGGTTTGGCGGCGGCTACTCCGCGATCCAGCCTCAGGACGCGGTTTATGGCCCGATCGGCGAGGTGGCGCTGATGGACAGCGGCATTGGCGCGCTCGGGCGGGATGATCTGGACCGTCTGGCAACAGGCCGCAAGCTCAGCCTCGATTTCAACATCGACGACACGGCATTCGTGCTTTCGGCCGACACGCGCCCGGCGGACCTTGCCGATCAGCTCTATCTCATGGCCGCCAAGCTGGGCATGCCGCGTTGGGACGCCAATCCGGTGTTGCGAGCCAAGGCTGCGGCAAAGCTCCAATACGAAAGCTACAATTCGGCTCCCAATGCGGTGCTCAATCGTGATCTCAACTGGCTGTTGCGCGATGGAGACCCGCGCTATGCGACGCCAAACCCGGCCGAGCTTGAGAAGGTAACTCCGGAAGGCTTCCGCAAGACATGGGAGCCGCTGCTTTCGGAAGGACCGATCGAGATCGACATGTTTGGCGATTTCACGCGCGAACAGGCATTGGCGGCGCTGGAAAAGACTTTCGGCGCTTTGCCCGTCCGCACTCCAACGGCGGCGCCGACACTTGCCCCGAACATCCCGGCACACAACGCCGAGCCGCTGGTCCTGACCCATCGCGGTGATCCCTCGCAGGCTGCGGCCGTGGTGGCATGGCCAACCGGTGGCGGGCAGGCCGGTGTGCGTGAAAGCCGCCAACTCGAAATCCTGGCGCAGATCTTCAACAACCGCCTGTTCGACGCGATGCGCGAAAAGGTGGGAGCGAGCTATGCGCCGCAAGTCGGTTCAAGCTGGCCGCTCGATCTGCCGTCGGGCGGGTACCTCTCGGCGATGGTCCAATTGCGGCCGGGAGATTTCGACACTTTCTTTGCTGCCGTTGACAAGATCGCTGCTGAACTTGCTGCCACGCCGCCCTCAGCAGACGAGATCAGCCGGGTGACTGAACCGCTCAAGCAACTGATTACTCGCGCCAGCACTGGAAATGGCTTCTACATGTACCAGCTGGAAGGAGCTGCATACGATCCGCGCAAGATTGCTGCGATTCGCACGATCCTCAACGATTACAGCCAGACAACGCCCGAGCGCATGCAAGCTCTGGCGCAGAAGTACCTGCGTGCGGACAGGAGCTGGCGCCTGGAGGTTGTTCCGGAAAAGCGCTGAACTGAAAGTCTCTGGTCCGGTGTCAGCATTCGATCTTGTCGTTCGTACCGCTCAGGCCAGGGCCGACATTTCGGTCGTCGCGAACGATGATGGCTGCCTGTTCGTGTATCGTGATCGGCTGGACGAACATCGTTCCGAACAGGCCATGGTATTCGTACCAGACTTCGGCTGACATGACTGCGCTATTGCTGGATGACGTGATCTTTCTCCCGCCCAGGGAGATGCCCGATGCTATTTCAGACAAGGCACTTCCTGTCGCATCGGGTTTCCCATGGGCAGAGGCCTGCTTGCCCTGACCCATGCACTTTTGCCAGTGGATGTATTGTTTGCCAGTCACCGGATGAACTTCAACGCTCGACAAGATCACCCGGCCGTTCTCGGCGAGACCGATGTCAGAGCCTTCCTCCAGCGCGCCTGTAAGGACCGACTGCACATCGTCGCTGGTAACGGTCGGGGTCACGCCGCTGTTGTCGGTCTGGCCGAGACGCGAAGCATTGTCAGCAAGCGCCAGAGCAACCTGGCTTGCCTCCATCGAGGCGGCGTTGAGCCAAGCAATTTCGGCCCCGTACATTCCCAGAATCATGAATACTGGCACAACCAGAGCGAACTCGATGGTCGATACCCCATCTTGTCGGTTGAGCAGTCTTTCCAGCAGCTTCATGGGCAGCTCCCGGCCGTGGCACCATAGCCCGTCTGGTTGCCGAACGGCTGGTTCTTTGTCACTGCAGTCGCCGAAAGGGTTCGTTCCGACCACAGTTTTGGCATGAAGGGCACCTGGAACACGGGTTTGAATGTTGCTGTCACCTTGTAGACGACGACGTCATTGGCCGAACCGGCGCTTTCCTTCTGCCCGACATCCTGGTCCCACTGACCATTGCGGTTTTCGTCGGTAAATGTCTCGCCGGCGTCGCACACGCCATTGGCATTATTGTCATTCCATTTTTCAGCCCGGCCGACGTCGGCAAAGTCGTAGTAGCTGGTCCGGCTCGTCTTGATGTTTACACCAGGAAGGACTGGGCGGATCGCATCGAGTACCGACGCGTCGGCTTCGCTGGTATTGCGGGTTTCCAACGAGGAATCGCGTGCGGCACGGTGGACGGCGCCGGTGAGGACCGACTTGCCATAGACCATCTGCCCGATGTCCATGATGCCGATGAGCAGCAACAGGAAAAGGGGCACGACAATCGCGAATTCGACGATTGTTGCGCCATCTTCATTTTTGCAGAGCTGCGCGAATGTCATTGCACTACCCGCAGTTCGCCGACCTGCTTGGCGATTGACTGGAAAGCCGCGTCCAACTGGTTTGCGTTGGCTGCCGTGAAGGCACTCGAACTTGAGGCGCATGTCTGGAGTTCGGTCGTCATGGCTTGCGCGAACGCGATGACCCAAATGCGGATCCCTTTCGCCTTCACGGCTTCGCACAGGGCGAGGAACCGTGAGTTATGGCGCGCAGCGTCTTCGTTTACACCATCATCGGTCACACGGCGATCATGGTACTCAATGCCCCATGCCGATTGGATGGAGTAGCTGGGCGCCATTTCGCCATCGGTCATGAAGATCAGATGGCGCGAGACTTCGCCGCCGTTTGTGGGCGCGTCGCGAACAATGTTTGACCAGAGACCATCGGGCGAGGCGAGGCGGGCGCCCCAGACCAGACCGATATCGTGATAGGTCGCCCCCTCCGGCACAAGTGAATCGGCATATTGGCCGAACGCCGCCTTGCTCATCGTGGAGAGGAGCTTTGCAGCGGTCGGACAGTAGGACGACGCCTTCAGACCAGTGGGAGATGGCACCGTGCTGTTCATGTAATCGACGCCGTTGTAGTTTACCGTGCGTATGTAGGCGACATCGGGCCACATGGGCGCCCACTTGGTGGAAGCCGTACTGTCAGGGGCGGAATCGATTTCGAGGTCGAGAGCGCCGGCCGGGTTGAAGCCTCCCAGCGATGACCACGTGAAGCTTGGCTCGGATACGGTTGCGCGTTCCTCGATGCACCCTTTCCACGTTGACGAAACGGACGCCCCGTTCACGCCAGTTGGTGTGGAGACTGCTTCGAAATACTTGAACCGGCTCGTGTCATAATTCCACGGGCGATATTCCCAATGATCAAAGACTTGCGAGCTTGTATAGATGGGGTCGGCCGTTGTGGTCGTCGTTGTCACGGAGTTGCGTGAGCCCGTGCGTGACTGGATCCTGAAATTCAGAATTTGCCAGGCGCATTGATAGAACGTCGCCGTCTGTGGCTGGGTCACGACGGTCGTCACGACCTGTTGGCCGGATGAGTTCGTGGTCGTCGTCGAGGTGGAGGTGGCACTGCCCGAATTGGTCCAGGCGGTATCAGCCGGCTTGGCGCTGTTGCACGACGTTGACAGCAGATAGACGTTGGAGCCGTAGTTTGCCCATAATGAGTAGGTTGGCAGGGTCGTCGTGGTTGTCGGACTCCCGCTGACCGGCGTGCCGTAGCCGCTCAATGTCTGCACGGTTCGGTAGATCGCCTTGCGAGACTGGATCGTCCAGTTGTCGACGAGATATGACGGGTCCAGGTCGAGTAGCAGCCTTCCGACATTGACTGAAGAACTGTACGGCACAAATCCATAGCGCACGCGAGCGTTTGTGCCTGACAGGGCGTTCTCGACCGTGGCGTAGAAGTTCTTCATTGCAGCGCGCAGCGCTTCGATCCGCGTCTGCGTGCTGCCTGCCAGAAGCGAACTCATGGACCCGGTGGTATCTAGGACCATCATGATGTCGCTGTTGCCCACGCCCATCGAGGCCGTGCAACTGACGCTCAGATCGAAACCCTGAAAGCCGAAGATCTGCATCATCAGGGGCGGAAGCGTAGTTGTCGCCACGGCGTCGATGGTGCCGCCTTTGTCCGCTGACGTTGGTTCGAAGCTCGTGTCCCGCGAACCCTGGTGGGTCTCGTCGAAGTTCGCGAAGAAGTAATTGTCCGCCTGCGCCTTTGCTGTGGCATCGAAACCGTTGGTGGTGACGTCGCGGCGACCGGCCAGCACTCCTGCGTCGCAAGCCGCCTGCAGCCTGGTCTGGGTGCGCCAGGCGCGGCTTATGTCGATGGCGCCGCCGATCAGTGCTGCCACGGCAAAGATTGCCATGGCCGAGAGAGGCAGGATGTTCCCTCCGCGGCTTCGGGCCAGTAGAATCAGAAGGCGGCGAAGGGCAAGCATGGGAAAACGAACGACCTTTGGTGGGATCTGCACGGTTAACCGCCCGTCCACCAAGACATCCTGATGAGGTGACTAAGGTAAATTCCCTATGCGCCTGCCCCTGGCGATGGCCTTGCGCGTGATCGCGATGATCGATTGCTGTGAGAGCAAGCCTTCCTTTGCTTTTCTTGCGCAGGGGGCGTATGGGCGCGCCTCTTGAAAGGAATGGAAAGTGGCACAGAACTGGACTGCGGATTCGTGGCGCGGGTTTGAAGGTCGGCATCTGCCGGTCTATCCCGATGCCGAAAAGCTGAACGAGGTCGAGAAGACCCTGACGAGCTTTCCGCCGCTGGTCTTTGCTGGCGAAGCGCGCGCACTGAAGGCCGACCTCGCGCAAGTGGCCGCAGGCAAGGGTTTCCTGCTGCAGGGCGGCGACTGCGCCGAGAGCTTTGCCGAGTTCCATCCGAACAACATTCGCGACACCTTCCGCGTGCTGCTGCAGATGGCGGTCGTGCTGACTTTCGCCAGCAAGCAGCCGGTGGTGAAGGTCGGTCGCATGGCCGGACAGTTCGCCAAGCCGCGCTCCTCTCCGGTCGAGAAAATCGGTGAAGTGGAACTGCCGAGCTACCTTGGCGACAACATCAACGGCATCGACTTCACGCCGGAATCGCGCATTCCGGATCCCGAGCGCATGCTGCGGGCCTACAGCCAGGCGGCGGCGACGCTCAACCTGCTGCGCGCCTTTGCAGGCGGCGGTTACGCCAACCTGCGCCAGGTCCACCAATGGACGTTGGACCACATCGGCAAGAGCCCGTGGGGCACCAAGTTCCGCGAGATGGCCGACAAGATCGGCGAAGCGCTGGACTTCATGGAAGCCTGCGGCGTTGATCCACGCACTGTACCGCAGCTTCAGGGCACCAGCTTCTACACCAGCCACGAAGCGCTGCTGCTGGCTTACGAAGAGGCGATGACCCGGCAGGATTCGCTGACTGGCGAATGGTATGACACCAGCGCCCACATGCTGTGGATCGGCGATCGCACGCGTTTCGAAGGTTCGGCTCACGTCGAGTACCTGCGCGGCGTCAACAATCCGATCGGCATGAAGTGCGGTCCTTCGCTCAGCGCCGATGCGCTCCTGCGCATGCTCGATACGCTCAATCCCTCGCGCGAAGCTGGCCGGATGACGCTGATCAGCCGCTTCGGCCACGACAAGGTCGAGGCAGGGCTCGCTCCGTTGGTGCGCGCCGTGAAGCGCGAAGGCCATCCGGTGGTGTGGTCGTGCGATCCGATGCATGGCAACGTCATCAAGGCCGACAACGGCTACAAGACCCGCCCCTTCGACCGCATCCTGACTGAGGTGAAGGGCTTCTTTGCCGTCCACCGCGCCGAAGGCACCCATGCGGGCGGCATCCACATCGAGATGACCGGGCAGGACGTGACCGAGTGCACCGGTGGTGCCGTGGCGATCACGCAGGAAGGCCTTGCCGATCGCTATCACACCCACTGCGATCCGCGTCTGAATGCAGCACAGTCGATCGAACTGGCATTCCTGCTGGCCGAGGCATTGAATGCCGAGCGGGAAGGGGCAAAGGCCGAAGCAGCCTGACGTTCTTGCCAAGCTAGAAGATCACGGCCCCGGAGGTACTGCCTCCGGGGCTTTTTCTTTGCCTAGCGCGGGTGCCTGGCATTCAAGGCGATGCCTGCAAGGTTTTGCTCACGCTTGACCCATCGAACGCGGGCGGGGGGATCCGCTTCAGCCAATTGCCGGAAGCGCTCCAGATGCTTCCGGTCCGCAGGCGACGCCGCTTTCGCGCGGCCATTGGCCTGTTCGATCACCGAACGGCTGTCTCCCAACAGATCAAACGGAGTGTCGCCGCTGGCCTGCGCCACTTCAAGCGCATGGATAAGCGCCAGCCATTCGGCATCGCCATTCGTCCCGCTGCCCAAGTCAGTCCGCACATGGGCCGTTCCGCGCAACACCGCAGCCACCTCGATCGGGCCTGGATTAGGCCGGCATCCGCCATCGAAATAGACCTTGAGACGCTTCTGATCTGCCATGGACGGGCCGGTATCAGGCCCCGGCCTTCACCGCAAAGCTCAAGGCCAGTTCTGCCAGCGGGCGAACTCTTTCCGACATCGCCTTGGCGTGAGCGCTTGAGGCCGTACCGTCGATCACCCGCTTCTTGATTCCCTGGATGATGCCGGCCAGCCTGAAGAAGTTGTAGGCAACATACCAGTCGAGCCCGGGCAAACCGTCACGCCCGGTCTTTTCGCAATACCGTGCCACCACTTCATCAAGTTCGGGTATGCCCAGCGCTTTGCGATCGAGGTCCTGCACGCCGGATCGCCCGCCGTTGTCCTGCACCCAGGCCGTGCAGAAATAGGTGAAGTCGGCGAGCGGATCACCCAGCGTGGAAAGCTCCCAATCGAGCACCGCGACGACCTTGGCTTGTGTGGGATGGAATATCATGTTGTCGATGCGGTAATCACCATGGACAACGCTGGTTCGCGTCTGCTCGGGGAGGGTAGCGGGCAGCCATTCGATCAGCCGCTCCATCTCGGGCATCGTCTCGGTTTCCGAGAGGCGATACTGCTTGGTCCAGCGATCGACTTGCCGACCGAAGTAATTGCCCGGCTTGCCGAAGTCGGAAAGGCCGGCCTTCTCGATATCGACCGAATGCAGTGCGGCAAGCGTATCGACCATGGCGTCGTAAGTCGCGCGCCGGAACTCGGGCGTGGCGCTTGGCGTTGCGCCGTCCCAGATCGTCCGTCCGTCAACGCAGCCCATGACATAGAACCACGACCCGATGACGCTGTCGTCAGTGCATAGCCCGTACTGGCGAGCGACCGGGAAGCCGGTTCCTGAAAGTCCCGCCTGAACCTTGTATTCGCGGTCCACCGCGTGGGCGGAAGGCAGCAGCTTGCCGAAGGGCTTGCGCCGAAGGACGTAGGGTCCAGAAGGACTGTCGATCTTATAGGTCGGGTTCGATTGCCCGCCCTTGAATTTCGAGACCGTAAGCGGGCCTTGAAAGCCCGACACGTTCTCCTCGAACCAGCGGGTCAGGCTCGCCTCGTCCAGCTTGTCGGCGCCCTCGGGCACAACCGTCCCCGTAAACGCTGCCTGCGCGTCCATCACCGCCCCGCTCATTGGTCGAACACGATGACCGAGCGGGCGGAATGACCCTGCTTCATCTTCTCGAACCCGTCGTTGATGCCTTCCAGCGGAATGCGTTCGGCAATGATGGTGTCGAGATCGAGAAGCCCGCGCATATAGAAGTCGACCAGGCGCGGCAGGTCTACCGGGAAGTGATTGCCGCCCATGATGGCGCCCTGCAGCTTCTTGTCCGACAGCAGGTCCATCGCCGAAAGGCCGACCTTGTGGTTCAGCGGCATCATGCCGAGGATCGTCGCCGTCCCGCCGCGCCGCAACGCGGCAACCGCGAGGTCGCCAGAGGCCGGGCGCCCAACCGCTTCAATCGCATGGTGAACGCCGCCCTTGGTCATCTCGACGATTTCCTTGGCCGCGTCGGGTCCGGCATCGAGCGCGTCCGTTGCGCCAAGCTTTTTCGCCAGCTCGCGCTTCTCCGGCATCGGATCGACCGCAATGATACGCCCGGCACCGGCGATCTTGGCCGCGTTGATGGTGGCCAGACCCACACCACCACAGCCGACCACGCAAATCGTCTCGCCCGGCGTGAGCTTTGCCGCATTGAACACCGCGCCAGCCCCAGTCGTCACCGCGCAACCGATTACCGCCGCCCGATCGAGTGGCATCTCCGGGTTGATCGCAACGCAGGCGTGTTCGTGCACCAGCATCTGCTCGGCAAATGCCGAGAGGTTCAGCATCTGGTTCACAGTGCTGCCATCGTCGGTCCGGGTGAGGCGCGGGGGCGCGCCAGCCCCGCGCCGGGTGTCGGCCCCAAGGCACAGCGACATTCGCCCGGTCACGCAGAACTCGCAATGGCCGCAGAAGGCCGAGAGGCAGGTGACCACTGCGTCACCCACCTTCACGGTCCGCACTTCCGAACCGACCGCCTCGACGATGCCCGCCGCCTCATGTCCCGGTACGGCCGGGAGCGGATGCGGATAGGCGCCCTCGATGAAGTGCAGGTCCGAATGACACAGCCCGCAGGCCGCCGTGCGGATCAGCACTTCATGCGGACCCGGCTTGGAAACAGTCAGGTCCTGGATTTCGAGCGGCTTGCCCGGTTCGACGAGTACGGCGGCTTTCATCTTCTCTCTCCTTACCGAGCCACGCCCAGATCGCCCGAGCTGAAGCCTCGGTCGCCTGAGGGCAATTCCGAATGGCGGGCAAACTCGATACGGGCGATGGCGCGGGCATGAACTTCGTCGGGTCCGTCGGCCAGTCGCAAGGTGCGCTGGTGGGCATAGGCTTCGGCAAGCCCGAAATCTTCCGAGACGCCGCCGCCACCATGGGCCTGGATCGCATCGTCAATGATCCGCAATGCCATGTTCGGTGCCTGGACCTTGATCATCGCAATTTCCAGCGCCGCCGACTTGTTGCCGACCTTGTCCATCATGTCCGCCGCCTTGAGGCAGAGCAGGCGGGTCATCTCGATGTCAATGCGAGCCTGCGCGATGCGCCATTCCCAGATCGATTGATCAGCCACGCGCTTGCCGAACGCCACGCGCGATTGCAGGCGCTTGGCCATCTTGGCAATCGCCTCCTCGGCCACGCCGATGGTGCGCATGCAGTGATGGATGCGGCCCGGCCCGAGGCGCCCTTGCGCAATTTCGAAGCCTCGTCCTTCGCCAAGGAGAATGTTGGACGCCGGCACACGCACGTCCTTCATCACCACCTCCATGTGGCCATGCGGCGCGTCGTCATAGCCGAAGACGGGCAGGTGACGAACGATCTCAACGCCGGGCGCATCGAGCGGCATCAAAATCATTGACTGCTGCTGGTGACGCTTGGCCTCGAAGTCGGTCTTCCCCATGACGATCGCGATCTTGCACCGCGGATCGCCTACGCCCGACGACCACCACTTGCGGCCATTGATCACATATTCGTCGCCCTCGCGGCGGATCGAGGTTTCGATATTGGTCGCATCCGACGAGGCCACTGCCGGCTCGGTCATCAGGAAGGCGGAGCGAATCTCGCCGTTCATCAGTGGGCGCAGCCACCGCTCCTTCTGCTCCAGCGTGCCGTAGCGATGGAACACTTCCATATTCCCGGTATCGGGTGCCGAGCAGTTGAACACTTCGCTGGCCCAGCCGATGCGGCCCATTTCTTCGGCGCAGAGCGCATATTCAAGGTTGGTCAAGCCCGGGCCTTCGAACTCGAAGCTTTCCTCGACGTGATGGTGACCGCCATTGCGCGGCGGCATGAACAGATTCCAGATTCCGGCAGCCCTGGCCTTGGCCTTCTCCTGCTCGACCGTCTGCAGCACCTTCCAGCGGTCACCCGTCGCCTGTTCGGCCTTGTAATCCTTGTAGCGCGGGCGGACGTTGTCCTCGATGAACTGGCGGACGCGGTCACGCCAGTACTTCTGGCGGTCGGTCGGTTCGAAATCCATGAGCCTCTCCTTGGTTGCCCGGCACTGTCCATCGGGCCATGTGCGAATTCAAGCGAAAATTAAGTGACCGATTAAGTCATGTCGTTGATCAAGGTCATTTCATCGTCAGGGGTGAAGGCCCGCCGCATCGGGGTCGGCCTTTGCCACCTGATCGAGCCGCGCCAGACGCGCCTCATGCGCTGCGCGGTCGATCGGGAAGTGCCGCACGACGAAAGCTGTGAGCCCGGCGAGAGCCGCAATGCTCGCGACATAGGCGAGGCTCAGGCGGTGGGTGACTTCCGGCAGGACGGCATCCGGCGCTGTGTTCGCCTCAAGCCCGGCATAGCTGAGCAATAGGCCGGTGATGAACACGCCCAGTCCGCCCGCACACTTCGAGGCAAGGAACGCGCCCGCCGAAAGCGTCCCTTCGGATCGTCGCCCGGTCTGCTCCTCGGATGCCTCCACCACGTCGGCGACCATCGACCACAAGGTCATCGTGCCGGTCACGGTGAAGGTGTTGGACAGCAAGGTACAGGCGAACATCATGCCAAGCGATGCGGTCGTTCCATCAGGTGCCCAAAGGCCGAGCCAGCGCAACATCAGTGGTCCGGCCCAGAACACCATGCCGATCGGGGCCATCCGCATCACCGTTCCGGCCTTGCCCCAGCGCTTCTGTGCCCGCCCGACCAGCATCGAGGCACCCACGACGCTGGCGAAAAGCAGAAATGGAAATGCCTGCAATGCAGTGGGGGTAAATTTCCAGACGTATAGGTAGAGGTAGTTTGATAGCGCAAAGGTGATGCCTTGCGCTGTAAGTGCAGCGGCAATCCCGGCCATCACGATGAGGCATGCAGGGTGGGAAAAGCTTTCCCGGATCTCCCCCAACGAGGCGAATGCGCTCTTGCCGTTGGCATCACGCTCAGGCGGCCACGCTGCTACCGCGCGATGCTGCCCGATTGCCGAGACGAGGACGCAGGTGACCATAAGTCCTGCGCCGAACAGCCCGTAATTGCGGTAGCCCTCCCGAGCCAGCATCGCATCTGGCAGGAATACCCCGTAGGCAAGCAGCAGCATCAGCAGCCCGCCGCCCCACGAGAACAGGAAGCGGAAGCGCGTTAGGCGCGTGCGCTCGTCGTAGTCCCGGCTGATCTCCGCCACCAGCGCTGCCGAAGGCACTTCGCACATGGCAACCAGCGCCCGGACCATGATTGCCGAGAGCAGCAGCATCAGGAAGCTCGGCTCGCCAATGGGTGACCACAGGAAGATCCATGCGAACCCGAGAGGGATCGGGGCGATGTAGAGAAACGGAAGGCGACGCCCCCAGGCCGTGCGCGTACGGTCGCTGAAATGCCCGACGATCGGGTCGATCAGTCCGTCGAAGACCAGCGCTATCAGCAGGGCAAGGCTGACCAGCCGCGCATCCATGCCGAGCACTTGGTTATAGAAGAGCAAGAGGAACGTGGCGAAGCCGTTGTCCTTCACGCCATAGGCGACACTGCCCAACCCGTTCGCCAAGGCGAGCCGGGTCGGCACGCGACCTTCGATCGGGATCATGCAGCCTTTCCGCTGTCGACCATCTGCTGAAGCGCGTCGAACAGGCCCGGCATATTCGGGTCCCAGCTATGACGCGGCCCGATGGTGATCCCGCCGTCGACAATCAGCGATGTGCCTGTAACAAATCCCGCCGCCTCACTGGCAAGGAACAGCACGGCCTGCGCAATGTCGTCAGGCTGCCCGCCCCGCGCCACGGGCTGCGCCTGCTGCGACATTGCGGCAATCGCGCCCTTGGCCTGCGCCTCCATTTCGGCCGGCATCTCCAGCGAAGCGGTGAAGATATTGGTGTTGATGAAGCCCGGCTGGACTGCGTTCACCCGGATCTGGTGTTTGGCGAGGTCTGCCGCGGCGACCTTGGTCAGGTGCAGGACGCCAGCCTTGGCGACTGCATAGGCGGTGGGCGAATAGCCCGGGCCGACTGCGGCCACGCTGGACGTGTTGACGAACGACGCGCCCTTGCGTCCGATCATGTGTGGTACGGCGTAGCGGATGCCGAACGCGACGGAGCGAAGCAGCAGGTCCATCGTCCGGTCCCAGCCTTCGGGCTCGATCTCGTCGATCGGTGCGCGGTCTCCGCCAGCACCGGCATTGTTGAAGACCGAGTCGATGCCGCCAGTTTCTGCGGCAGCACGGTCCATCAGGGCCTTGATGTCCTCGCAACGCGTGACGTCGCAGCGGGCGGTAACGACTTTGCCGTTGGATGCGCTCGCCGTCGCCAGGAGGCCGGCCTCGTCGATGTCCGCCGCGTAGACCGTCGCCCCCTCGGCCGCGAAGGCGATGGTGGTCGCCCGTCCGATTCCCGAAGCTGCGCCGGTCACGACGACCGTCTTGCCGTTGAATCGCATCCCTCTCTCCAGCGTTTTTATGTCGTTTTACGTTTACGTCAGCTTAGGCGCGAAAGACCGTCCGTCAATGGCGATGGGGTTTACGCTACGGCATGCACGATTTGCCCCAAAGCGCAGGAAAGGTGCCGCAAATCCGCGCTTGCCAGACCATCGCGACTCGCCTTAACCTTCCGATTAAGAGAGGAGCATAACCATGTCAGACCTTGATGCTTTCCGCGCGGAAATCCGCGCATGGCTTGAAGAGAACTGCCCTGCCGAAATGCGTGAACCCGCCCGTGACGAGGGCGACGTATGCTGGGGCGGACGCAACTTCAAGTTCAAGAACGAAGCGCAGAAGACCTGGATGGAGCGCTGCGCCGCCAAGGGCTATACCGTGCCCGACTGGCCCAAGCCCTATGGCGGCGCCGGCATGTCTCCGGCCGAAGCGAAGATCTGGCGCGAGGAATGCGCCCGCATCGGCGCGCGTCCGCCGCTGTCCAGCTTCGGCATCTGGATGCTCGGCCCCGCGCTGCTGAAGTTCGGCACGGAAGAGCAGAAGGTTCACTACCTCAACCAGATCGCCCGCGGTGAAATCCGCTGGTGCCAGGGCTACTCCGAACCCGGCTCGGGCTCGGACCTCGTCAGCTTGCAGACTTTCGGCGAGGACAAGGGCGATCACTGGGTCGTCAACGGCCAGAAGATCTGGACCTCCTACGCCGACAAGGCCGACTGGATCTTCTGCCTGGTCCGTACGGACAAGACCAACAAGTACCAGGGCATCAGCTTCCTGCTGTTCGACATGACCACCCCGGGCGTGACGACCAAGCCGATCAAGCTGATCAGCGGCAATTCGCCGTTCTGCGAAACCTTCTTCGACAATGTCGTCGTGCCCAAGAACCAGATTGTCGGCGAACTCAATCGCGGTTGGGATGTCGCAAAGTACCTGCTCGGTCACGAGCGCGAGATGATCTCGGGCGCCGGCGGCGGTGACCGTCTCAACGCCATTGGCGCAGTCGTTGCCCGCAATGGTCTCGAAGACCCGATCCTGCGCGCAGACCTCGCCATGTTCGACGTCGATGCGCTGGCCTATGCCTGCATGGGCGAGAAATTCCTCGATGAAGCCAAGGTCGGCCGTGCCCATCCCGCACAGCCCAACATGATGAAGTACGCCGGCACGGAACTGAACAAGCGTCGCCACGAACTGCTGATGTCGGCAGGCGGGGCAACCGCGCTTGAATGGGAGAGCGAGCGTACCAATGGCGGTTCGCCGTCGCGCTCGTGGCTGCGCACCAAGGCCAACTCGATCGAGGGCGGCACCAGCGAAGTCATGCTCAACGTTGTCGCCAAACGCATCCTCGAACTGCCGGGAGCCTGATCTATGCCCCTTTACCACACCGAAGATCAGGCCATGCTGGCCGAGAGCGTCACCGGCTTCATGGCCGATGAAGGCGGCATCAAGAAGCAGCTGCGCCACTATCGCGACATGAACTGCCAGGATGGCTTCGGCCACGCCCTCTGGAAGCAGTTTGCCGAAATGGGCCTTACCGGCATGCTTGCCACCGAGGCGGATGGCGGCCTTGCCATGGGCCATGTCGAGGCGGGCATCGTCCTGCGCGAAATCGGTCGCAACCTTACGCCGTCGCCGTTCCTGACCACCTCGGTCATGGGCGTGACCGCGCTTTCGGGAGGCTCGGACGAACTGCGCGGCCGCTGGCTCCCCGGCGTGATCGCAGGTGACAGCGTGCTGGCGGTGGCGGTCGATGAGGGCCCCAAGCACCGTCCCGAGCGCATTGCCTGCAAGGCCGAGAAGGCCGGCAACGGTTTCCGCCTGCAGGGGCGCAAGGCGTTCGTGGTGCAGGGCGCATCGGCTGACGCAATCATCGTCGCTGCGCGCACCTCGGGCAGCGATACCGACAACGACGGCATCACGCTGTTCGCGGTGCCGAAGGATGCCGCAGGCGTGACTCACGAGAACCTGCGTCTGGTCGACAGCGCGATGGCCAGCAACGTCACCTTCGACAATGTCGAGCTCGACGGCGATTGCGTGATCGGCGAAGTCGATGGTGGGCGCGAATTGCTGAACAAGGTCATCCGCGCCGGCCGAATCGGCGCCGCCGCTGAACTGACCGGCGTAGGGCAGGGCGCATTCGACATCACCACCGCCTACCTCAAGACGCGCAAGCAGTTCGGCCAGCTGATCGGTGAGTTCCAGGCGCTGCAGCACCGCGCCGCGCACCTCTATTCCGAACTGGAGATCGCCGAAGCCGCGGTCATCAAGGCGCAGCAGCTGCTCGATGGCAATTCGGAGAAAGCAGACCTCATGGTTTCCGTCGCCAAGGCGAAGGCTGCCAAGGCCTGCAACCTCTCGGTGCGCGAAGGCGTGCAGATGCACGGCGGCGTCGGCATGACCGACGAATACGACATCGGCCTATACATGAAGCGCGACCGTTCGCTCGCCGAGTTCATGGGCGACCAGTACTACCACGCCGAACGCGTGGCCCAGCTCAGCGGCTATTGATCTGATGTAGTGCGTGATGCTTCGACAAGCTCAGCATGAGCGGAATCGGGTAGAATTCCAGATCCGCTCGTCCTGAGCCTGTCGAAGGACACAGGCAGAACGGCCCCCGAACAGGCCGGAAGGGAACAATACATGGATTTCAGCAAGCTCTTCAGCCTTGAGGGCCGCGTCGCGGTCGTCACCGGTGGTTCGCGCGGGATCGGCGAGATGATTGCCGAAGGCTTCATCGCTGCCGGGTGCGAGCGCGTCTACATCACCGCCCGCAAGGCCGCCGTGGTCGAGAAAACCGCCGCCCGCCTCGGCGAGAAGTGCATCGCGCTTCCCGGTGACATCTCGAATGTCGCCGGCATCGAGCAGCTCGCGGCCGACCTCGCCGCCCGCGAAAGCAAGCTCGACATCCTCGTAAACAACGCCGGTGCTGCGTGGGGCGCGGACTTCGAGGACTTTCCGGAAGTGGGCTGGGACAAGGTCATGGACCTCAACGTCAAGACCCCGTTCTTCCTGACGCAGAAGCTGCACGGTCTGCTCAAGGCTGCCGCCAGCAAGGAGCAGCCAGCGAAAGTCATCAATATCGCCTCAGTCGATGGCCTGCGTGTCAATCCGTGGGAGACCTACAGCTATCAGGCTTCGAAGTCGGCGCTGATCCATCTGACCCGCCGCATGGCCGCCCGCCTGATCAAGGACCAGATCGTCGCGAGCTGCATTTGCCCCGGCGCATTCCCGTCGGAAATGAACAAGGCCGCGGCCAAGAACCCCGAAGCCTCCGCCAAGGGCATTCCCTCCAAACGGATCGGCACGATCGAAGACATGGCCGGCGGCGCAATCTTCCTCGCCAGCCGCGCGGGCGACTATGTCGTTGGAACGCCGCTGCCGATCGATGGCGGCATCGTCAACGGCTGGATCCCGGACAATGCAATCGATCCGTCAGGTCACTGATCGGGCAAATTTCTTGGGTGCCCTCATACATGCGGGGGCACCATTGCCAGTTCAGCCGCGCATCAGCCCGCGCACAAAGTCGATCAGTCCGGTCTGGCGCGTCCGCTTCATGCGCTCGGCGGCCAGGATCTCGCGGACCTTGTCAAAGCAGCCTTCGACATCGTCGTTGATCACCACGTAGTCGTAACCGTCCCAGTGGCTGATCTCGGCCTGGGCCCGGTCCATCCGCGCCGCGATCACTTCGGCCGTGTCGGTACCGCGCCCGGTCAGGCGGCGGCGCAGCTCTTCAAGGCTCGGCGGCAGGATGAACACGCGCACCACATCTGCTTGCGCCTTCTGGTAAAGCTGCTGGGTGCCTTGCCAGTCGATATCGAACAGCACGTCTCCACCGGCTTTTAGCCGGTCACGAATATGTGCCTTGGGCGTGCCGTAGCAGTTGCCGAAGACCACCGCCCATTCGTAGAACTCGTTGGCCTCGACCATGCGGTCGAACTCGACCTTGTCGACGAAGTAGTAGTCCTTGCCCTCGACTTCCCCGGGACGCATCGGGCGCGTAGTGACCGAGACCGACGCAGCGATCTCGTTGTCCTCGGCCAGAAGCTTGCGCGCGATCGTCGTCTTGCCAGCGCCGGAGGGCGAGGACAGGATGAGCATGAGGCCCCGGCGGTGCAGGGCGTCGTCGTCTTGGGACTCGTGAACCATGTGCGCTAGTGGCGCATCGCTTCCCGCATGGTCAAGTGGGGATGGTTCCGCTCAGCTCTTCTTGCCGCGCTCGGCCTGTTCCTCGATTGCAGCTTCGCCCTCTGCCTCGGCGGTTCTGCTGCGACGGCGGTCATAGAGGGTCTTGGCCAGCAGGCCGCCACCGACAACGATCGCGCCGGGCACAGAGCGTGTGGCGACGCGGGCAATGGCAGTGCCAACCAGGGTTTGCATCATCGTGCGTCCCTGGATAACGCGGCCCGCTTTTTTCGAACCCATCTTCGTCCCGATCAGGCCTTTCTCGACGCCACGGCGCAGCAGCGAACCACCGGCACGCAGGGCGATATCCGCCAGAATCAGGTTGGTCATCGGGTTGGGGCTGGGAGCAGGCACCTTGTCAGCGGCGTCCTTTGCCGCATCGGCCAGTTTCTTGCCCTTCTTCGCCATGCCCTTGCCCTCTGTCAGCGGGGCAGAGCCCCTTACTTCTTCTTGCCGAAATCCACCGTGACGACGTTCGACCCGTCCTCGGTCCGCTCAACGGCAGGCGTGTCGGCTTGTTCCGGCGAATCATTCTCGGCCGGCTCAACCGGTTCGGCCTCGTCATCGACAACAGCCTGGAATTGCAGGCCGAAATCGACTGCCGGATCAACGAATGCGGTGATGGCCGAGAACGGAATCACCAGGGTCGAAGGAATCTGGTTGAACGAAAGGCCAACGCTGAACTGATCTGCCTCGACCTTGAGGTCCCAGAACTTGTTCTGCAGCACGATCGTCATCTCGTCGGGGAAACGCTCGCGCAGACGCTGCGGAATGTCCACGCCGGGAGCGCCGGTCTTGAAGGTGATATAAAAGTGGTGGGTGCCCGGCAGCATCCCGCCGCCGGCAGCAACTTCGCCCAGCACCCTGCCGACCACGGCGCGCAGCGCCTCCTGCACGATTTCGTCGTAGGGGATCAGGCTGTCAGGTGCATCGCTCATGCCGCCACAACTGACCTCCCCGGCCGTTCGGGTCAAGTGGGGACGGACATTGATTCTAAACCGGAGCGGCGTATAGGCGCTTTCCCATGCGCACTGGATCGATCACGCGAAAGACCGAGGAAACCGACATTGCCGTGTCGGTGAACCTCGATGGCACCGGCACCTACAAGGTGGAAACGGGCATCGGCTTCCTCGATCACATGATCGAGCAGTTCAGCCGCCACTCGCTGATCGACATCGAATGCCGGGTGAAGGGCGATCTCCACGTCGACCAGCACCACACCACCGAGGACAGCGCCATTGCGCTGGGCCAGGCCATCTCCCAGGCACTGGGCGACAAGAAGGGCATCACCCGCTACGGCCACACCTATTCGCCGATGGACGAGGCACTGAGCCGCGTCGCGCTCGACATTTCGGGCCGTCCGGTGCTGATCTGGAAGGCTGCCTTCACGCAGCCTCGCTTGGGCGAGATGGACACCGAGCTGTTCGAGCACTGGTTCCAGTCGATCAGCCAGGCGGCCGGCATCACGCTGCACATCGAAAGCCTCTACGGCTCGAACAACCACCACATCATCGAAGGCATCTACAAGGGCTTTGCCCGCGCCATGCGTCAGGCGATCACCATCGATCCGCGCAAGGCCGATGCCGTGCCTTCGACCAAGGGCATCCTCGGTGGCTGATACCCTCGCGCTGGTCGATTACGGCGCGGGCAATCTCCGCTCGGTTGCCAATGCGCTGAAGGCTGCGGGTGCCGAAGGCGTTGTCGTCACGGCTGACCCCAACGTCGTCCGCGCCGCAGATCGCATCGTCCTCCCCGGCGTCGGGGCTTTCCGCGCCTGCATCGAAGCGTTATCCGCCGTGCCCGGCCTCGTCGAGGCGATGGAAGAACGCGTCCTCGTCGGCGGCGCCCCCTTCCTCGGCATCTGCGTCGGCATGCAGCTTCTCGCCGATCGCGGCATCGAGTTCGGCACGACCGACGGCCTTGGCTGGATCGGCGGGGAGGTTCGCGTGATCGAACCGGCCGATCCGTCGATCAAGGTGCCGCACATGGGCTGGAACGATGTAGCCCCGATGCCGCACAACAGCGGTGCGGAACTGATCGAACCGGGCGAGGCCTATTTCCTCCACTCCTACCACTTCGTTCCCGAAGAGGGCGCGCACATCGCCGCGATGAGCGATCACGGCGGCGGCATCGTCGCGGCGGTCGGGCGTGACAACATTCTCGGCGTGCAGTTCCACCCGGAAAAGAGCCAGTCCTACGGCCTCTCGCTGCTCGCCCGCTTCCTTGAATGGAAGCCTTGACTGGTTAGCCTGAGGGAACTGTAACGCGCACCCGGGCCTTTTCTTCCTTTGAAGGAGGCTCTTGCCGCATGACCACGTTTCCGTTCGACCGTCTGGTGTTCACGCCCTTCATGGTGGACCTCGCGCAATCCCCCTTGCGCGGTCACTTCGATGCCGAGACATACGTGCTAGGGGCCTTCAACCCCGGGATGACGGTGCTGCCGAACGGCAACCTGCTGTTCATGGTCCGCGTTGCCGAAGCGCTGCGCCAGCCAATCCGTGACGGCAAGGTCCACGCGATCCGCTGGCACGAAGGCGGCTATGTCCTCGATGGCTGGCCGCTGGAGCTCGCCGACACTTCGGACCCGCGCAAGTTCCTGCTCCACGGCGGCGGCTGGAAGATCATGGCGCTGACCTCACTGTCGTGGCTTCTCCCGGTCGAAATGTCGCCCGACGGTCTGAACGTGGTCGCAATACACTACGACAAGGCGATTGCGCCCCAAGGCTCGTTCCAGTGCTACGGCACCGAGGACGCCCGCATCTCACGCATGGGGGAGGGGGCCTACCTGATGACCACCTGTTCGGTCAGCCCGGAGCGCCATTCGACCACGCTCTATTCGTCCGAGAACGGCCTCGATTGGCACTTCGAAGGTATCGTGCTCGATCACCAGAATAAGGACATGCTGATCTTCGAGGGGCTAGTCCATGGCGAGTACTGGGCGCAGACCCGGCCATTGGGCGATCTGTATTTCGCCTATCCACCGGGCAGCGAGTGGCGCTCCGGTCCCTCGATCAACCTCGCCACATCTCCTGACGCTCTGCACTGGAGGCCACGGGTCGAGCCGGGCATTCGCCCTCACGCCGGCACCGCGGCCACCGCTCGCATGGGTGGCGGCACGCCTCCCATCCTGACCGAGGTCGACGGCAAGCGTGGCTGGCTTACCCTCTGGCATGGCGTCGAACCGAAGGAGATCGTCGGCATCTACCGCACCTATTGGACCCTGCTCGATGCGGACGAGCCGTGGCAGACGATCGGCGGGAGTCATACCCCACTTCTCGAACCCAATGCCGAATTGACTCACCCCATGGAAGACCTGCTTTATCTGCGCGACGTCGTGTTCACCACAGGCATCGCCGAGCTTGAGGATCGCTACATTGTCGCCTCGGGCGAGGCCGATCTTGCCTGCCGCATCACGCATGTGCCGAAGGAAGCCTTCCGTTCCGCGTGATCGCCTGCTAGGCGCGCGCTCCATGATCGTCTTTCCCGCCATTGACCTGAAAGCTGGCCAGGTCGTTCGCCTCGCCGAAGGAGACATGGACCGCGCCACGGTCTACGGCGATAACCCCGCCCATCAGGCGAGCCTCTTCGCCGAGGCCGGATCACAGTACCTCCACGTGGTCGACCTCGACGGCTCGTTCGCCGGCCGTGCAGAGAACCGGGAGGCCGTGGAAGGCATCCTCAAGTCGTTCCCCGGCCACGTCCAATTGGGCGGCGGCATCCGCACGCGTGAGGCGGTCTCGGGCTGGTTCGACTTGGGCGTCAGCCGCGTCGTCATGGGCACCGCTGCGCTCAAGGACCCGCAGTTCGTCAAGGACATGGCAAAAGAGTTCCCCGGCGGCATCGTCGTCGCGGTTGACGCGCGCGACGGTATGGTTGCCACCGAGGGCTGGGCCGACGTGTCGGACGTCTCGGTCGTCGATCTCGCCCGCCGCTTCGAGGACGCAGGCGTCGCCAGCCTGCTCTTCACCGACATTGGCCGCGATGGCCTGCTAAAGGGCGTGAACCTCGACGCTACCGTCGAACTCGCCCGCCGCGTCGACATCCCGGTTATCGCCAGCGGCGGCGTCAAGGGCATCGACGACATCCGCATGCTCAAGATTCACGAGGTCGACGGCATCGAAGGCGTCATCACCGGCCGCGCGCTGTTTGAAGGCAAGCTTGATCTTGCCGCTGCGATCGCGATGGCCGAGGCTTAAGGTCTTGCTCTCTCCCCTTCAGGGGAGAGATACGAAGGCTTGTCAGCTTGCTGACTAGCCGAAGTTGAGAGGGGCATGTTGCGCCAGCCCCTCTCCCAACCCTCTCCCCTGAAGGTGAGAGGGCTTACGAAGGATTGAGCCATGACCGTCCGCGTCCGCGTCATCCCCTGCCTCGATGTCCGCGATGGCCGCGTGGTCAAGGGCGTCAACTTCGTCGACTTGCGCGATGCCGGCGATCCGGTCGAGCAGGCCCGTGCGTACGACAAGGCTGGCGCGGACGAGCTGTGTTTTCTCGATATCTCTGCCAGCCACGAAGGCCGCGGCACGCTGCTGGATGTCGTCGCGCGCACGGCCGAAGTCTGCTTCATGCCGCTCACCGTCGGTGGCGGGGTCAGGGCAGTCGAGGACGCGCGCGCGCTTCTGCTCGCCGGGGCGGACAAGGTCGCGGTCAATTCCGCCGCAGTCGCCCGGCCCGAATTGGTGCGCGACATTGCCGAGAAGTTCGGCGCGCAATGCGTGGTCGGCTCGGTTGATGCGCGGCGGGTGTCTCCCGGCAAGTGGGAGATCTTCACACACGGCGGGCGCAAGGCCACCGGCATCGACGCGCTGGCCCACGCGGTCAACCTCGCCACGCTTGGCGCGGGCGAATTGCTCGTCACCTCGATGGACGGTGACGGCACGCAAAAGGGCTACGACCTCGAACTTACCCGCGCCATCGCCGATGCCGTACCGGTCCCGGTCATCGCCAGCGGCGGCGTCGGCAGCCTCGATCACCTTGTCGAAGGCGTGACCAAGGGCCATGCCAGTGCCGTGCTGGCAGCCTCGATCTTCCACTTCGGCACGCACTCGATTGCCGAGGCGCATGCCGCGCTTCGGGCCGCAGGACTGCCTGCAAGGTCCTGAGTCCCAAGATGGGGCATTAACCATCTGAACTAAGGGATTTTACGCAAACCTCCGATCTGGCAAGAGCTTGGCGTTAACAATCAAGGTCGCTTGCTCGTGCTTCGTATCGGAACGTCCCTCCTTGCAGTCCTGCTGTCGGTCGCGCCAGCCATGGCGCAGTCGAGTGGCATCTCGATCCCCGAACCCACTGATGGCGCCCTGTTTGGCATGGGCCTCGTCGGCCTGATCGTCGGCCGCCACATCGCCAAGCGCCGGGGTTGACCGGCACGCCTGTTCCGCGCCATTGCGGGGCTCATGGAACACGGTGAAATCCTTGGGCGGCTCGAAGCCACGATAGCCCAGCGTCGCGCGGGCGACCCTTCCGCCAGCTATGTTGCCAAACTCAACGCCAAAGGTCTGGCCAAGATCGCCCAGAAGGTGGGTGAGGAAGGCACCGAGACCGTAATCGCCGCGCTCGCCGGAGACCGCAAGGAACTCATCGGCGAAGCGGCGGACCTGATCTTCCACCTGATGGTGCTGCTCTCTGCCAAGGACGTGCCGATCGCTGAAGTTCTGGCCGAGCTCGAGCGGCGCGAAGGCACCTCGGGGATCGCCGAAAAAGCCAGCCGGAGCAACTGAGATGGCCGTTGACGCAACGCTCCCCTACGATGACCAGAACATCTTCGCCAAGATTCTGCGCGGGGAAATCCCCAATCGCACGGTCTACGAAGATGACTATGCGCTGGCGTTTCACGACATCAATCCGCAGGCACCGACCCACGTCCTCGTGATCCCCAAGGGGGCCTACGTGTGCTGGGACGATTTCTCCGAAAAGGCGTCCGAAGCGGAAATTGCTGGCTTTGTCCGCGCCGTGGGCAAGGTCGCGCGTGATCTCGGCTTGGTGGCTCCGGGCTATCGGCTGCTGGCCAACACCGGCACCAACAGCCATCAGGAAGTGCCGCATCTTCACGTTCACCTCTTCGCCGGGCAGCCGCTTGGCCCGATGCTGGTGCGCTGAACGGGGTGAACACGGGGGTAAGGCGTTAACCACCCCTTGCCCTTCGACTCGTCGCAAGGGTAGGGTTGCCAACGAATGTCCCTGCCGCTTGCCCCCTCTGGCCAGTTCGATGGCTCCCAGCACCTTTACCCGGTCCGCGTCTACTTCGAGGACACGGACCTTTCGGCTGTCGTCTATCACGCCAACTACCTGCGCTGGTTCGAACGCGCCCGGTCAGACATGCTGCGTTTGCTCGGCATAGACCAGCGTGCCGCCCACGAAGCGGGCGAGGGCGCCTACGCCGTCAGCGAAATGAACCTGCGCTACCTGCGGCCTGCCAAGCTCGATGACGAAGTGCTCATCCGCAGCCACGTGGACGAACTTTCTCCTGCCACCTGCTGGATCGTGCAGCGTGCGTTCAGGAACGAGACGCTTCTGTGCGAAGCGAGGGTGCGCGTCGCCTTCGTCGCGCCGAATGGCCGCCCCCGTCGCCAACCGCGCGAATGGATGGCCGCTTTCCAGACAATTGCAACTGCCCCCGAAGGACAGGAAACCGCATGATTCTCCCGATGCTCGCCAATGGCGTTGCCTTCGCGCCGACTTCGCTCAACCCCGTGCAGCTATTCCT
The DNA here is from genome assembly GCF_055521705.1 of Novosphingobium sp. BL-A-41-Hi4B-X5A. NCBI lineage: Bacteria > Pseudomonadati > Pseudomonadota > Alphaproteobacteria > Sphingomonadales > Sphingomonadaceae > Novosphingobium > Novosphingobium sp. BL-A-41-Hi4B-X5A. Next base: position 3,160,071 of record NZ_CM145500.1, read on the forward strand.
CGATGCGGACTATGTCGTCCAGGGTGTCATGGTCGGGCTCGTGCTCGCCAGCATCTGGACGTGGACCATCATTATCGGGTTCTCGCTGAAGATGGGCAGTGTCCAGCGTGGTTGCGACAAGTACGAGAAAGAGTTCTGGGAAGCGCGCGATATCGATCAGTTTCAGAAGGACAACAAAGGCCGCGATCTGCCGTCTGCCCGCGTCGTCAATGCCGCGCTTGTCGAATGGCGCCGCTCCACCTCTGGCAAGGCCATCGATCGCGAAGGCACGCGCCAGCGCCTGAACACGGCACTTGATGGCGCAGTCGTTACAGAGACGGACGCGCTCGCCAGCCGCCTCAACTTCCTGGCGACCGTCGGCTCGGTGGCGCCATTCGTTGGCCTGTTCGGCACGGTGTGGGGCATCATGGACAGCTTCTTCAACATCGGCGCACAGCAGAACTCCTCGCTGGCCGTGGTCGCACCTGGCATTTCCGAAGCGCTGTTCGCCACCGCCATTGGTCTGTTCGCGGCCATTCCGGCGGTCATCGCCTACAACCGCTTTTCACACCGCGTGAACCGCTTCGAAACCCGGCTCTATCGCTTCGCCGACCGCTTCCACGCCTCGCTCAGCCGCGAACTGGAGGCCTGAGGCATGGCGATGTCCATGGGTTCGGGCGGCGGAGGCGGTCGCGGTCGCAGAGGCCGTGGCGGGCGCGCCGCGATGAGCGAGATTAACGTCACCCCGCTTGTCGACGTCATGCTCGTGCTGCTGATCATCTTCATGGTCACCGCACCAATGCTGGCGGCGGGCGTGCCGGTCGACCTGCCCGACAGCAAGGCCGATCCGCTCGACCAGCAGCAGGACCAGATCACCGTCACCATTGACGCGCAGGGCGCAGTTTTCCTTGACGACCAGCAGCTTGCTCCCGGCGAACTGACTGACCGCCTTGCCGGCCTGCAGAAAGGCCCGAAGCCCCCGCTCGTCACCTTGCGCGCCGATCGCGTGCTCGATTGGGGCCGCGTCGCCGCCGTGATGGGCGAGTTGAACGCCGCGGGCTTCAAATCGATCTCGCTGGTCACCAACAGTTCATCCGCACCGCAATAGGCCTGAAGCGATGCGCGATCCCACCGCAGGAGGACTTTCGAAGCAGGAAGGGGCAGGGCTGGCCATTGCCGCTTTGGCTCACGCCGGCCTGCTCGGCTTCCTGATGCTCTCCCCGCCGGGCAAGACGGTGAAGCCACCGCCGCAGCGGATGGAAGTGACCTTCTCCGAGGAGATTGCCGATCAGTCGACCTCGCCCGATCCCATGGCCGAGGCCGCGCCCGACGTTGCGCCCGAATTGGGTGAGCCTGCACCCGAACCCGCCGCGCAACCGCAACCCTTGCCCGAGCCGCCCAAGCCGGCGCCTGCGCCCCCGCAGCCCAAGCCGGTGCCTGTACCGCCCAAGCCCGCGCCCAGGCCGCAGCCGCAACCGAAGCCGGCCCCGCCTAAACCGGCCCCTCCCAAACCTGTGCCGCCAAGGCCCGTTCCTCCGAAGCCTGCTCCTGCAAGGGCGACACCGGCCAAGCCCGCGCCTGCGAAACCTGCGGCGAAGCCCGCACCAGCGGCAACCACGCCAAAGTCCGGTTCGGGCGATACCAGCCCGCGCCGCAGGCCTGACGCTCCCACGGGCGGGTCACGCATTGGCTCCGACTTCCTGAAGGGCATTCCTGGCTCGACCAAGCCGGGAACGGCAAAGGCGGCCCCCGCAGCAACGATAGGACCTGAGGTCCGGTCGTCTCTCGCGGGCGCGATTTCGCGCCAGATCAAGCCGCATTGGGCCGCACCGCAAGGTGTCGACGCCGACAAGCTGGTGACGATCCTGGCCTGGGATCTCAACCCGGACGGTAGCCTCGCCGGTCGCCCTCGCGTCGTCGATCAACAGGGCATCACCCCTGCCAACGAAGCGCAGGCCAAACGACATGCCGAGCAGGCGATTCGCGCTGTGCAATTGGCCGCACCGTTTGATCTGCCCGATACCTACTATTCCGGTTGGAAGCGCGTCACCGCCTTCCGCTTTGACAGGAAGTTGTCCCAATGAAGATGCGTTTCCTCGTTCTTGCCGCAGGGCTTGTCTCGATGCCTGCGCTTGTCGCCGCCCAGCAGGCCACGCTCCCTTCATCGACCGCGGCGCAGACCCCAGCAGATGAAGGGCTGACCGGTTCCGTGTCCGACGAGAACGAGTGGCAGGACCTCGGCATCGCCATCCCGTCCTTCCCCACCAACGCCTCGGTTGCGACCGCAGCCGAGGGCGGCAATACCGAAGCGCTCGGCCGCAATGTTGCGCGCGTCGTTTACAACGACCTGCGCAACAACGGTCTGTTCAAGCCGGTCGGCCCCGACCAGCTCCCCGAAGTCGCCTTCCCGCAAGTCGCAGCCCCCACCTTCGATACCTGGCGCGGACGTTCTGCTGAAATGCTGGTGCAGGGCTTCGTCAAGGCCAACGACGATGGCCGCCTGACTGTCGGCTGCTATCTCTATGACGTCGCGCTGGGCAGCGAGCTTGCGCGTCAGGGGTACGTCGTGAAGCCCGAGGAATGGCGCCGCGCCGCGCACAAGTGCGCCGACATGGTCTATTCGCGCCTCTCCGGCGAAAGCCCGTTCTTCGACAGCAAGATCGCCTACATTGCCGAGACCGGCCCCAAGGATCGCCGCCGCAAGCAGCTGGCGATCATGGATTCCGATGGCGCCAATCACCGCTTCATCACCAATGGCCAGGCCACCGCGCTGACCCCACGCTATTCGCCGGACTACAGCCGGATCGTCTACCTGAGCTACCTCAACGGTGCGCCGCGCATCTACGTCTACAATGTCGGCACCGGCCAGCAGACGCTGGTAACGTCCAGCACCAATCCCACCTTCGCCCCGCGCTGGTCGCCCGATGGCAAGTGGATCCTCTATTCGATGGCCATTGCCGGCAACACCGACATCTATCGCGTCCCCGCCACCGGCGGGCAGTCCACCCGCCTGACCGACAGCCCCGGCATCGACGTCGGCGGCTCCTACTCGCCCGATGGCAGCAAGATCGTCTTCGAAAGCGACCGTTCCGGCAGCCAGCAGCTCTACGTGATGGACGCCGACGGTTCGAACCAGAAGCGCATCAGCTTTTTCGGCGGTCGCGCCGCCACGCCCGAATGGTCACCGCGCGGAGACCAGATCGCCTTCACCCACATCGGAGGCAACTTCCGCATTGCCGTGACCGATCCTTACGGCAAGGGCATGCGCTTCCTCACCGATTCCTGGCAGGACGAAGCTCCGACCTGGTCGCCCAACGGCCGTATCGTGCAGTTCTTCCGCACCGAACGCGGCAGCGGAAAGACCGGAATCTGGCAGGTTGACCTGACCGGGCGCAACGAGCGGAAACTCAATACGCCGGTCGATGGTTCAGACCCTGCATGGGGCCCTGTCCTGCCCTGAACAAGGAAGGATCAGCGCCCTTGTCAATGCATCGCCGAAATTGCACCTTGCGTCGCCATCTCTCCCCTCTCTCCAAAGGAGAATGCCCATGAACCGCTCGATCCTGATTGCCGGCGTTGCCGCTGTCACCCTTGGCCTCGGTGCCTGTGCGTCGAAGCCCAAGCAGCTTCCGCCTGAGCCGGGTACCACCACTACCACGCAGAACACCCCTCAGACGACCCAGCCGACCGGACCCGTGCCCGGCAGTCAGGCCGATTTCGTGGCGTCGGTCATCTCAGACACCGTGAACTTCGACACCGACCGCTACAACATCGACGCATCGGATCAGGGTATCCTGCAAAGCCAGGCCTCGTGGCTGGCGCGCTATCCGGCCAAGTCGATCACCATCGAAGGCCACTGCGACGAGCGCGGCACGCGTGATTACAACATCGCGCTGGGCGAACGCCGCGCCAATGCGGCCAAGAACTACCTGGTCAGCCTCGGCGTCGATCCCTCGCGCGTCACCGTCGTCAGCTATGGCAAGGAGCGCCCGCTGGCGCTTGGTTCGGATGAAGATTCGTGGGCACGCAACCGCCGCGCGGTCACCGTCACGGTCAACTGATCCCCTTACAATGCAGGCAAGGCCCGGACCCGAAAGGTTCGGGCCTTTCGCATTCCCGGCACCACACCCATCTTGACCTTTCCTGCGGGTTTGGCTTGGGATTGAGGCAATGGCACGCAACACACGATCGTCTGACTGGGGCTTTCCCCGCTGGCGCGGCTACGGCAGCGCCTTCGAGGCTGCGCCCGTGCGCCTGTGCGATCGTGCCGGATGCGACCAGAAGGGTGATTGCCCGGCCCCCAAATCACCCAACAATCCTGATCGCTGGTATTTCTGCCAGCAGCACGCCGCAGAATACAACCAGGGCTGGAACTACTTCGAAGGGCTCGACAAGGAAGAAGCCGAGCGTCGCGAAGCCGAAGAGCGCGGCGAGGCCTCGGGCTTCAAGCAGGCCGCATGGGCCGAATGGGGCGGTTCCGGCGATGGCACCCGCAGCCGGGACGAACTGCGCGCCCTCGAAACGCTCGGCCTTGAACCGGACGCCGATTTCGATGCGGTGAAGAAGGCCTGGCGTTCCAAGGCGAAGGAAGTCCACCCCGATGTCCGGCCGGGCGACAAGGCCGCGGCGGAGCAGTTCCAGAAGCTGCAGGTCTCCTACGAGGTGCTCCGTGCTGCCGAAGAGCGTCGCGAGTGGAAGGGGTAGCAGTGGATCAGATCGGCCGCTTCGGCCCGCATCAGGCCAGCGAAGCCGCAATCCGCCTTGCCCGCGATGGTGTCATCGTGTTCGAGCGTCTGTTCGATCCGGCAGTCGTCCTGTCAATTGCTGACCATGTTCGCCGCCGCGTTCCCGGCGCCTATGATCCAGACGCACCCCGGCCCGAAGACTATCTCAGCGTCGGCACAAAGCGCATGAACGGTCTGGTTCCGATTGATCGCAGCATGGCCCCAGCCATTGATATGCTGCTCAATCCGGCGCTGGATATCCTGTTCAGCGCAGCGCTGGGCAGTGACTGGGTCTATGAATCGTTCGGCGTGATCAGTTCCTTTCCCGGAGCAACCACGCAAGGGTATCACGCCGACGACGCGCATCTGTTTCCGGGCAGCGCCTTTGCCGGCAGTCTTCCCGCCTATGCGCTGACCATTTCGATCCCCCTGATCGAAGTGAATGGAATCAACGGTGGCACCGAGTTTCTTCTCGGCACTCATCTCTCGAGCACTGGCGAAGGCGCGAATGACACGCCTGTAACCAGCCCGCTGCTCCCCGGCGACTGCATGATCTGGGACTACATGGTCCGCCATCGCGGTCAGGCCAATAACAGCGATAAGGCACGGCCAATGCTCTATCTCACCGCGTGCCGTTCCTTCTGGTCGGATTCCAAGAACTTCCGTCCGGATGCGCGCAAGCTTGTGATCGAGCGAGACCTCGTTTGGTCCTTGCCCGCTGCGGGTCGCAAGCGGCTCAAGCGGTTCAAGCCGCTTCCCGGCTTAGGCACGGGCTTGCGCAGCATCAGTCGCGTTATTGGCTGGTACGCGCCAAGGCTTCATCAAGGATTGCTGAAACTCTTGCGTCGTCCGGGAAGCCTTCGCTGATCCACCGATCCTCAACCGCGCGCAGCAGCCTCGCAACTTCAGGGCCCGCCGTAATACCACGAGCCACGATCGCGCCCCCTTTCAGCGGGAAGATCGGGACTGTCCAGCCCTCCAGCGCGGCAACGGACGAGCCGCCGATGAGCAGCCGGTCGCGCGCTTCCTCGATGCCGATGCGATAGGCCAGCGCCCGGCCGTCCGCTTCCCCAGCGTTGCGCGCCGCGGCACTGGCGAGCCGCTTGCGCTGCGCCACCGAAAGCCGCAGCCGCGCGGCGACCTGTTCGGCCAGCGGCGGGTCGGGCGGCAGGAGCGCGGCCAAGCGCCGCAACGCCACGGCCTGCACCCCAGCCGCGCGCTCGTTCTCAATGAGAGCGGCAAGAACATTCAACTCCTCGCTTCCGGCCTCGGGAAGCACTTGCTCCAGCACGCCAAGCTCAGCCATCCAGCGCACTGTCGGGGCCGGATCGGGAAGGCCCAACAGGTTCATCAGCTCCCAGCCCACCCGCTCACGCGAAAGGCCTTTCATCCCGGCGGCGAGTTCTGCCACCGCCTGTTCGGCAGCGGCGTCGGCAGGAAGCGAACCGAACCGTGCCTGAAACCGGAAATAGCGCAGGATGCGCAGGTAATCCTCGCGGATGCGCTCGCGGGCATCGCCGATGAATCGCACGCGCCGGGCGGCGAGGTCGGCCAGCCCGCCATGGTAATCGAACACCTCCAGCGTGCGAGGATCGGCGTAGAGCGCGTTGATCGTGAAATCGCGCCGCGCCGCATCGTCGCGCCAGTCGGTCGAGTACGCGACCGTCGCATGGCGGCCATCGGTAGACACGTCGCGGCGCAGCGTCGTGATCTCGACCGTGCCCCCTGCAAGAACCGCAGTCACCGTCCCGTGGGCAATGCCGGTCGGCACCGCCTTGATCCCCGCCTGGCCCAGCCGAGCCACGGTTTCCTCCGGCAGAAGCGTCGTCGCCATGTCCACGTCTTTCGGCGAAAGCCCAAGGATCGTGTCTCGCACAACTCCGCCAACCCAGCGGCAATTGCCCTCACCCTGCGGATCGAGCGCAGTGACCAGCGCCGCAAGGTCCTCGCGCCCGGTCCATGCTGCTGGGGGCAGGCGTTCAGTCATGCCAGCTCATCCGCTTTGCCAGATTGGAGATGATCGCCGCCGTCACGCCCCATATGCGATGCTCGTTCCACAGGATCTCGATGAAGCGCCCCTTGCGCCCATTCCATTCTGCCGATTGCCAGACATGCTGCATCGGGTCGAGCAGGAAGCCCAACGGCGGCTCGAACCAGTCCGCCACTTCGGCAGGGTTGGGTTGCAGCGGCAGGTCAGGCGGGACCATCGCCAGCACCGGCGTGATGTCATACCCCGTGCCCGTGCGGAACCGGTCGGTTTCGCCGATCACAGACACGTCCTCTGGCCGGATGCCCAGTTCCTCGTTCGCTTCGCGCAGGGCGGCTTCGATCGGGGTCTCACCGGGGTCGAGCTTGCCTCCAGGGAATGCCGCTTGCCCCGGATGCGCGCGCATGTGCGAGGGCCGATGAATCAGGAGCACTCCGGGGCCATCCGGATGGTTCTGTCGCTCGGTCACGGCAATCAGCACAGCCGCGGGCCGCAAACCGTGCTCGGGCAGGGGGCGCCAGTCTTCGTAAAGCTCCTTGGCAGGCTCCCGGTGTCCCTCGGCATAGAGCTGCGCAAGCCTTGTCAGCAGGCTCATGTGCCGGGCACCAGCGCGAAGCGCTGGCCAAGACTTTCCACGGCAAGGTCACCGCTGCCCCGCGACAGGGCATGCTCGATCAGCTGTCCGTAGGTGCTGCGGTTGAGCCGGGCCTCCGTGCCGTTTCGGACGGCGAGGTAAAACGCCGGGATCTCGGCCGTGCCTGCGATCCGCAGCGGATGGTCCGGCCCGCAGATCACAAGGTCGTCGCTGTTGAGCCGGAAGGCCAAAGCAGGGCGTCCCTCCGGATCCAGCTTCACCTGCATATCGGTCGCCAGGAAAGCGGCGTCCTCCACAGCGATGGCCAGCTTCTGAAACGGCGTCACCAGCCAGTGTTGGCCCTGCTCGTCCCGCGTCAGCAACGATGAAAACGCTCGCACCATTGCCGGACGCCGAATCTCGCCACCCTGATGAAACCATCGCCCATCTGCGGCAATGCGCATCTCGCTGTCGCCCAGTTCCTGTGGGCTCCATTGGTCGATTGGCGGCAGTTTGCGCGCGGCAACCTGCGCGGCCAGTTCGGCGAGGCTCAGGGATGCGAGTTCGGGCGGTGGAGTGTAGGGCACCGGTTGCCGATGCCAGATCGGATCAGCGTCGCCAAGGCCCCAACATGCCCTCTTGCGGCAGGACGGCAGGATTGGCGGTGCGGCACAGCAGGCGATGCTGCTCGTACGGTCCCGGCAGGCGCCATCCGCCTGTCTGGGCGTTGCTGAAGCCAAAGAAGCGTTCGTAGTACTCGGGATCGCCGATCAGCACCTGTGGCAGCGGCGCGCGCGGGTCGATGGCGGTAAGCGCCGCCGTCATCAGCGCCTTGCCAAAGCCTTCGCCCTGCAGATGCGGCATCACCGCCACCGGGCCGACCATGATCATCGGATGCATGCGGCCGCTTTCGTCGGTCAGCGCCACCGGCCAGCACTGGATCGTGCCCGCCAGCATGTCCTCGTCGTCAAGCGCCGCGAACGACAGGTTGCCGAGTGGCTCCATGCCCTCGCGCACCTTGTAGGCAGTTCGCTGGTGTCGCGTCGGCTCGAACGCTGCATCGAGCAACTGCTCGACCAGCGCGGGATCGACATCGGCAAGCGGGATGATCTTGGACAACGGCGGTGCTTTCTTCGGCCCTGCGAACTCGGGCGGGAAGCGCGCCGATAGCCCCCAAGGCCACATGCTGCAAGTTTGGAGGAACGTCGCTTCCGCACAGCGGTTCTCTGGATGCAGAAACTGCAAGCGTTGCATCGGTAATATCACTTTAGCTTATGCTCATATACGGCTAGGAAGTCATTGAGGCGCCACAAGAAGACGCCCGATCCCGTGCAGGGGAGATAAACGTGTTCGCAGGTATGGACAGCCAAATGGCGGCGCTGGTTCTGGCGCGTATGCAGTTCGCCTTCACGGTGAGCTTCCACTTCATTTTCCCGGCCTTTTCGATCGGCCTCGCCAGCTATCTCGCCGTGCTTGAAGCGCTCTGGCTGAAAACCGGCAAGCAACTCTACCTCGACCTGTTCCGCTACTGGCTGAAGATCTTCTCGGTCGCATTCGCGATGGGCGTGGTCTCGGGCCTGGTCATGTCCTACCAGTTCGGCACCAACTGGTCGGTGTTTTCCGACAAGGTCGGCGGCGTGATCGGCCCGCTCATGGCCTATGAGGTGCTGACTGCCTTCTTCCTCGAGGCTGGCTTCCTCGGCGTGATGCTGTTCGGCATGAACCGGGTGGGCAGGGGGCTGCACTTCGCCGCCACGCTGATGGTGGCCATCGGCACGTTCATCTCGGCCTTCTGGATTCTGTCGGTCAATTCCTGGATGCAGACGCCTACCGGCTTCGAGATTGGCGCAAACGGCGAATTTCTCCCAGGTCCAAGCTGGGCCGCGATCATCTTCAATCCCAGCTTCCCCTATCGCCTCGTCCACACCGTCATCGCAGCATATCTTACCACCGCATTCGTTGTCGGCGCAGTCGGCGCATGGCATCTGCTCAAGGACCGGGCCAACCTCCACGCCCGCAAGATGTTCTCGATGGCCATGTGGATGGCCGCTGTTGTCGCGCCGATCCAGATATTCGTGGGCGACATGCACGGCCTCAACACGCTCGAGCACCAGCCCGCCAAGGTCATGGCCATGGAGGGGCACTTCCAGTCCCACCCGCAAGGCGCGCCGCTCTATCTGTTCGGCATTCCCGACGACAAGAACCAGAGGCTCGATTACGCCATCGCCATCCCCAAGGCTTCGAGCCTGATCCTCAAGCACGATCCGAACGCCCCGCTCGCCGGCCTCGACACGGTTGCGCCGGACAAGCGCCCGCCGGTGTGGATCGTGTTCTGGTCGTTCCGCGTCATGGTCGGCCTCGGCTTCCTCATGCTCGGCCTTGGCCTGTGGAGTCTCGTCGCTCGGATGCGCAAAAGGCTCTACGACTGGCCGATGCTGCACCGCCTCGCCGTGCTGATGGGGCCATCTGGCTTCATCGCGGTGATCGCCGGTTGGGTGACGACCGAAGTCGGCCGCCAGCCCTATACCGTCTATGGCCTGCTCACCACGGCAGACTCGGTCAGTCCCATCGCCGCGCCCGCCGTCGCCACCTCGCTGGCCGCCTTCGTCGTGGTGTACTTCGCGGTCTTCGGCATCGGTACCTGGTACATCCTCCACCTGATGAAGGATGCCCCGCATCCGCACGAACCTGCGCTGGAAGAGGAAGAGCGCGCCCCCATCCGCTCGGCCGGCATCACGCCTGCCCAGCACATGGATGCTCAAGCCGACGGAGCCGCATCATGATCGACCTGACCACGATCTGGGCCCTGATCATCGCTTTCGCCGTGCTGATGTACGTGGTGATGGATGGCTTTGACCTCGGTATCGGCATCCTCTTCCCGTGGTTTGAAGAAGGGGCCGAGCGCGATCAGGCGATGAACGCCATCGCGCCGGTCTGGGACGGCAACGAGACCTGGCTGGTGCTCGGAGGGGGCGGATTGCTTGCGGCCTTCCCGCTGGCCTATGCGATCATCCTGCCAGCGACCTATCCGCTGATCATCGCCATGCTGCTCGGCCTCGTCTTCCGCGGCGTCGCCTTCGAATTCCGCTGGCGTGATCCCCGCCACCGCGCTTTCTGGGACCGTGCCTTCTTTGCCGGGTCGCTCGTCGCCGCGTTGGCGCAAGGCATCACTCTCGGCGCATTGCTGCAGGGCATCCACGTCGAGGGGAGGGCCTATGCCGGAGGCTGGCTCGACTGGCTGTCACCCTATTCGCTGCTGACCGGCGCGGGCGTCGTTGCCGGGTACGCGCTGCTCGGCGCCTGCTGGCTGCAGATCAAGGTCGAAGGCAGCGCCGAGGACAAGGCCTTCCGCTTCGCCAAGCTCGCCGCCTTTGCCACGCTCGCCCTGATGGCCGCCGTCAGCCTCGCCACCCCATTCCTCGCCCACCAGTACTTCCAGCGCTGGTTCACCGAACCGATGGTGTTCTGGCTCACCCCAGTCCCTTTGGCGACGGCGGCGCTCGCCATCTCCCTGCTGCGCTCGCTGCAGCAACGCCAGCCAGTCCGCCCGTTCCTCTACGCGCTCGGCCTGTTCCTGCTCGGCATGATCGGCCTTGGCGTTTCGATGTGGCCATGGGTCGTGCCGCAGAGCATCTCCATCTGGGACGCCGCCGCGCCCGAACGCAGCCAGGTGTTCATGCTGATCGGCGTCGGCCTGATCATGCCGCTGATCCTTGCTTACACCGGTTGGGCCTACTGGGTGTTCCGGGGGAAGGTGGGCGAACATGGCTATCATTGATCCCCGCCTCGACGGCGCGGAGCGGGCCGAGGCAAGGCCCCTGTGGCAACGCCTTGGCTGGATGGCTGCGATCTGGCTCGGCAGCGTCCTCGCGCTAGGTGCTGTGGCGATGATAATCCGCTTCTGGCTCAACTCTCCGCAAAGCTGAACGGCTCGGCCCCGCGACGGTAGTCGTCGGGCAGGATCTCGCGCCCGATCGGCGGCTCGGCCCGCGCCGTGCACTGCGCGCGGTGGCACAGGCGGCAGGTCACGCCGATCGGCGTTGCCTCCACCGCCCTGGGATCGGCCCCTGCCGCATAGACCAGCCGCGGCGCATGTTCCGCCGCGCAGGCCAGCGCAATCGCCCGCGTCCAGCGTGGCCGCCTGAATCCGCCGCCGCCCGAAGTCACCGTCCGCGCCAGCGAGAAGAAGCGCTGGCCGTCGGGCAGTTCCAACCATTGCGTCACGATCTCGCCCGGCGTGCGGAAGCATTCGTGCACAGACCAAAGCGGGCACCCCCCGCCATGCGCCGCAAAGGGAAAGCCCGCCCCGTCCAGCCGCTTCGAGACATTGCCCGCCGTATCGACACGGATGAAGAAAAAGGGCACCCGCTCCTGCCCCGGCCGGTTGAGCGTGGTCAGCCGGTGCGCCACCTGCTCGAAACTCGCACCAAACTGCCCGGAAAGCGCTTCGAGATCATATCGCCGCGCATCTACCGCACGGGCAAAGCGGTCATAAGGCATCACCAGCGCCGCCGCCGCATATCCCGCCAGCGCACGCCGCACCAGTTGCGCCGCCGTTTCGCTGGCGAAGCTCTCGCCCCGGATCACACCAGCGATTTCACCCCGCAGCGCCGTATAGGCAATGTGCTGCATCAGTTGCCACGCGCGGCCCGATGGCGAGAGCGTATCGTCGATCAGCAGCTGTTCGTTGTGCCGGTCATAACGCCGCACCGCGTCCATCATCACGTCGGGCGGCAGGAAGCGCACGCGCACGCCGCGCAGCCGCAGCCATTCCGCAGCGCCACCCGCCTTGGCAATCTCGTCGGTGAGTTCCTCCGCCTTCGAATCGATTCCCGGAAAGTAGTTGCGCCGCGCCGCCACGAACCGCCGTGCCTCGCCCACCGGATCGCTCGCCCCAGTCCCCGGCACCGCACTGCGCTGCTCGGCAAGCGCCTGTTGCTCGCGCTGCCATGCCCCGTAAAGCCGCAGCAGCGCCTCGGTTACCCCCGGAAAGCTTGCTGCCACGTCCGACACTTCCAGCGCGGGCAGGTCGATATCGTTGAAGATCGGATCGCGCAGCGCGTCCGCCATCCTGCGCGCATAATCGTCGCGCTCGTCGCTGGCGAGGTCCGCCATGTCGAGCTTGTAGGCCCGCGCCAGTCGCAGCAGGAGGTCCGCTGTCAGCGGTCGCTGGTTCCGCTCAATCAGCGCAATGTAGCTTGGCGAAATGCCCAGCTCGTCCGCCATCGCCTGCTGTGTCAGCCCCAGTTCTCGGCGAATGCGCTTCAGGCGAGGTCCCAGATAAAGCGGCCTTGTCGACATCTTACAGGTCTCTTGTAGCGACTGCACAACTTTACAAGCATATCCTGTAAAGTTTGACAACATCACTTCGCGCGCCGTTCCGCGAATGCGATTCGCGCGTTACCCCGATCTCACACAGACGCACACCACGTGAGGGAACACGGGAAATGACCTACCACAGCAAGATCGTCGAAGCAGGCAAGGCCATCGCGCCTTTCGCCCAGACCTGGGATGGCATCGAGCCCGAGAGCGTGGCCCGCATGCGCCTGCAGAACCGCTTCCACACCGGCCTCGATATCGCCCGCTACACCGCGAAGATCATGCGCCGCGACATGGAGGCTTATGACGCTGATCCGGCGAACTACACGCAGTCGCTCGGCTGCTGGCACGGGTTCATCGGCCAGCAGAAGATGATCTCCATCAAGAAGCACTTCGGTACCACCAAGGGCCGCTACCTTTACCTGTCGGGCTGGATGGTCGCCGCGCTGCGCAGCGAATTCGGCCCGCTGCCCGACCAATCGATGCACGAAAAGACCAGCGTTTCGGACCTGATCGAGGAACTCTACACCTTCCTCAAGCAGGCTGATGCCCGCGAACTCGGCATGCTGTTCCGCGATCTTGATGCGGCCAAAAAGGCTGGTGATGCGGTCAACACCCACCGCCTGCTGCACAAGATCGACGAGTTTGAAACGCACATCGTTCCGATCATCGCCGACATCGACGCGGGCTTCGGCAATGCCGAGGCGACCTACCTGCTCGCCAAGAAGTTCATCGAAGCCGGTGCCTGCTGCATCCAGATCGAGAACCAGGTCTCGGATGAAAAGCAGTGCGGCCACCAGGACGGCAAGGTCACCGTTCCGCACGAGGACTTCCTCGCGAAGATCCGCGCGGTCCGCTACGCCTTCATGGAACTCGGCGTCGATGACGGCGTGATCGTTGCCCGCACCGACAGCCTTGGCGCCGGCCTCACCAAGCAGATCGCTTACACCCGTGAAGCGGGCGACCTGGGTGACCAGTACAACAGCTTCCTCGATTGCGATGAAGTCGATGCCTCGAACCTAGGCCACGGCGACGTGTTGATTGCCCGCGATGGCAAGCTGATGCGCCCGAAGCGCCTGCCTTCGAACCTCTACCAGTTCCGCACCGGAACCGGCGAGGACCGCTGCGTGCTCGATTGCATCACCTCGCTGCAGAACGGCGCGGACCTGCTGTGGATCGAAACCGAAAAGCCGCACATCGGCCAGATCGGTGGCATGGTCAGCCGCATTCGCGAGGTGATCCCGAACGCCAAGCTGGTCTACAACAACAGCCCGTCGTTCAACTGGACGCTGAATTTCCGCCAGCAGGTCTATGATGCGATGGTCGAAGCAGGCAAGGACGTCTCGGCCTACGATCGTTCGAAGCTGATGAGCGTGGACTATGATAGCACCGAGCTTGGCATCGAAGCTGACGAGCGCATCCGCACGTTCCAGCGCGATGCTGCGGCCCAGGCGGGCATCTTCCATCACCTGATCACGCTGCCGACCTACCACACCGCTGCGCTCAGCACCGACAACCTCGCCAAGCGCTACTTCGGCGAAGAGGGCATGCTCGGCTACGTCAAGCAGGTGCAGCGCGAGGAAATCCGCCAGGGCATCGCCTGCGTGAAGCATCAGAACATGTCCGGCTCGGACATCGGCGACGATCACAAGGAATACTTCTCGGGCGAAGCCGCTCTCAAGGCCGGCGGCGTCCATAACACGATGAACCAGTTCGCCGCCTGAAATCCGGCAGCACAGCAAATCCTCGCGGCAATCACGCCTCGAAGATCCAAGAAGGAGACCCACCATGGCTGAACCTGCACGTGCCCGCGCGGTCCTCTCGACCGAGGACTTCAAGCTGATCCGCGAAGCCGTACTGCACTACCTGAAGGCAATCGAGGACCAGCCGGAGTCGGTGAAGTTCTCGAACCTCTACCATCGGCTTGGCAGCGCCTTGGGACGTTAACTTCCCGGCACTGCCCCACTGGACCTTTCCTGGGGAGGAAAGTCCGGCCCGTCGCGCCTCATGCCAGGCGCGGCGGGCTTTTTTCGCGCTCGGCAGCGCCGCAAAGTTTCGGGATGCTTACGATTGGATAATGAATTCCTTGTAATTCAACCATCGTGACGAACCCCAATGCGCCCGAACCCGACGCTTTACCGGTGAAACTGCCGATCCTTGCCGTGGTCGGATTGTGTGATCCGGCCGAGGGCGATTGGGGCCGGTTGCGCGGCTTGCAGTACTCAAGCCTTGCGAAGCTCACGTTCGCCCGGCTTGTCGCCCATGCGATGGCGGCACTGCTGGTTCTGCAGACTTACGCTGGCGACGTCCATGTCGCGTTTCTGGTCGGTTGGATGGCGCTGCTGGTCGGCGTGCTTATTTCCGGCGCAAGGTTCGACCGCACACTGATCGATGCCGACCGGCGTCGGGTGAGCCGTCAGGAGATGCACCGGCAAACGATCAGTTCGCTGTTCGTGGCATTGATCTGGGCCATCCCCATGCTGGTCTTTTCGCCATTCGGAGATCAGTCGCAGCGCATGACGCTGTGGACGGTCCTCGCCATGCTGATGACCGGCATGGCCGTGACATTTGCCGCCATGCCAATGGCTACGGTGATGTTCGGAGGGATTGTCGGCCTGTCGGGCGTCGCTGCCTTCCTGTTCTGGGGGGAATACATCACGGCCGCTGTTGCGGTCGCTTTCGTGCTGATCGTCAGCATCGGCGGCATTGAGGCTGCGCGCACTTTCCTCGGCGCGCGGGTCGCCGAAGCAGGCATGGCGGAAAAGGCCGAAGTCGTTTCGCTGCTGTTGCGCGAATTCGAGGAAGGCGATGCAGATTGGCTGTGGCAGGTCGATGCCACCCGCCGCGTCCGCTCGGTCAGCCCGCGCTTTGCCTTTGCGCTCGGCCAGGACCCCGAGGATGTCGATGGCAAGCCTCTGATCCAGCTGATTGCCGGACCTGCCTGGGATAGCGGCCATTTCCACTCCAGCCTGCATGACCTGGCCGAGCGGCTCAAGCGTCGCGAAAGCTTCTCGAACCTGCTGGTGCGCGTTTCTCTGCATGGCGGCCACCGCTGGTGGGAGCTTTCGGCTTCTCCCAAGTTTGATGAGAACGGCACTTTCGTCGGCTTCCGCGGTGTCGGCTCGGATGTCACCGAACAGCGTGAAAGCGCCGAGAAGATCGCCTACCTCGCCCGCTACGATACGCTTACCGGGCTTCCCAACCGCCTGATGCTTACCGAGTCATTGGGTGCGGCCATGGGCTATGCCGAAAAGTGGCGCACGCGCTGCGCCCTGATGATGATCGATCTCGACCGCTTCAAGGCGATCAACGATACACTCGGCCACCTCGTCGGTGACCAGTTGCTCGCGCTCGTTTCTGAGCGGCTCAAGCTGATCATGCGCGAAGGTGAGGTGTGCGGCCGCTTGGGTGGAGACGAATTTGCGATCGTGATCCGCGATGCGGCTGATGTTGAGCGGGTCACCGAACTCGCCGCTGGCATCATCAGCACACTTTCGCAGCCCTACGAGATCGACCACCACATGCTCTACGTTGGGGCCAGCGTCGGTTCCGCCATCGGCCCACGCGATGGCTCGACGGTCGAGACCTTGCTGCGCAATGCCGACCTTGCGCTCTACCGTGCCAAGGATGAGGGCGGCGGGCGGCACTGCGTGTACGAGCCCTCGCTCCATGCCCATGCCGAGGAGCGCCGAAAACTGGAGTTCTCGCTGCGCCACGCGCTTGAGCGCAACGAGTTCTCGCTGATGTACCAGCCGGTGGTAAACGCCACCAGCGAGGAGGTGTTGAGCTTCGAGGCGCTGATCCGCTGGAACAGCACCGAGCATGGCTTCGTCAGCCCGGCAAAGTTCATCCCGTTGGCCGAGGACACGCGCCTGATCGTGCCAATTGGCGAATGGGTCCTGCGCACCGCATGCCTCGAGGCGATGAACTGGCCCGAACACGTCAAGATCGCGGTCAATGTCTCGGGCGAACAGCTGCTCGATCCCTACTTCGCCGAGACCGTGGTCGGCGCACTTGCATCAACCGGTCTGGCGCCGAACCGGCTCGAGATCGAGGTGACCGAGAGCATCTTCGTGCGCGATGGCACGACTGCGCAGATGACCCTCGAGAACCTGATGGGCATTGGCTGCGGCGTTGCGCTTGACGATTTCGGCACCGGCTATTCCTCGCTGGGCTACCTCAGGAAGATGCGCTTCTCGACGATCAAGGTCGATCGCAGCTTCGTGCAGGGTGCGGCCAAGGATAACCCGGAAAGCCTTGCCATCATTCGCGCAGTGGTCGCCATGGCCGACGCGCTGGAGATGTCGACGACGGCAGAGGGCGTGGAGACCGAGGCCGAGTTGGAGTGCATCCGCCGCCTGGGCTGCAAGAAGATCCAGGGGTACTACTTCGGCCGTCCGATGAACCGGACCGATGCGCTCGCGCTGTTCGGCCAGACCCGCTTCCGCGAGCGGGCCGCCGGTTAGGCGGCGACCAGCCCGCGCATGACGCTTTCGAACAGCGCGCGGCCGTCCGAACCACCCTGCGCCGCCTCGATCATGCGCTCCGGGTGCGGCATCATGCCCAGTACGTTGCCGCGATCGTTGAGCACGCCCGCGATGTTGCGTGCCGAGCCGTTGACGCCTTCTGCGTAGCGGAACGCCACGCGGCCTTCGCCTTCGAGCCGGTCAAGCGTGGCATCGTCGGCAAAGAAGTTGCCGTCGTGGTGCGCGACGGGGATCGTGATCTGCTGGCCAGCGTCATAGCCCGCCGTGAACAGCGACTGGTTGTTCTCGACGGTGAGCTTCACGTCGCGGCAGACGAAGCGGATGCCGGCGTTGCGCATCAGCGCCCCGGGCAGCAGGCCCGCCTCGGTCAGCACCTGGAAGCCGTTGCACACGCCGAGCACCGTCACCCCGCGCTCTGCCGCGCGCACCACCGCCTGCATCACCGGCGAGCGTGCCGCCATCGCGCCGGAGCGCAAGTAGTCGCCATAGGAGAAGCCGCCGGGCAGGGCGATGAAATCGAGGTTGTCTGGCAGGTCGGCATCGCCGTGCCAGACGCGATGGACCGTGCCGCCGCAGACCTGCTCGATCGCCACCGCCATGTCGCGATCGCAATTCGAGCCGGGGAAGGTGATGACGGCGGAGGTGAAAGCCATGGCGCGGGTTCCTAAACTCAGGCTGCCTTTTCGATGCGGTAGTTCTCGATCACCATGTTGGCGAGGAGCTTGCTGCACATCTCGTCGAGCGCTGCGTCCGAAGTGGTGTCGGCCACGTCGAGTTCAATGACCCGACCCGCGCGCACATCGTTCACGCCTGCAAAACCAAGGCCTTCCAGAGCGTGGTGGATGGCGCGGCCTTGCGGATCGAGAACGCCGTTCTTGAGGGTGACAATGACGCGGACCTTCATCGGCGGGCCTTTCGGAACCTGAATGCTGGAGAATCTTGCGGGCGCCTATGCATCGGGAGAGCCGAAAGAGCAAGGCGGCGGGTTTACGCGGTTTACACTGTTCAGAGAAACTTCGGCAAAGGCGCGGGGGCGCAGTGCGGCTGGTGGGCGGGAATCCGAGGTAAAGCGCCAGTTTTCGGGACTTAGCACAAAACGCTTAAGTAGGAAAACGTCGAGACGAAACCGCACGAAGATGGCATCAAGACCTTACTCCGCAAGGAGAAAACTCCTATCGGTGGCAGGGCTGCCTGGACATCATAACTGCACCCCACGCAACGCTTCCGGGTGCCCTGCCACCGGACTTTTCCCGCTTTACATGACTGACGCGTCAGTTATTGAACGGTCATGCCACGAGTTACGCCAGCAGACCGGCGCGAGCGCATTCTGGACGCCGCGCGCGAGGAATTTGCCGAACGGGGCTTTGCCGCCGCCCGCATGGAGGACGTCGCCAAGCGCGTGGGCATCAGCCGCGCCGCCCTATATCTTGCGTTTGACAGCAAGGAGGCCCTGTTCCGCGCGCTGGTTTCCGAAGTCATCACCGAGATGATGCCGGCGCTGCTGCCGAGCGACTACGGCAGCCTTCCAGCGCCGGCATTGCTGCGCGCCTTCGTGAAGAACGCCATCAAGCGCATTGCCAGCCCGGAAATGGCTTTTCTGCCGCGCCTGATCGTGGGCGAGGGCCGCAATTTCCCCGAGCTTGCCCGGTTCTACCACGAGACCGCGATGATCTGCATTCTCGGCGCGATCGAGCGACTTATTGCCCATGGCATTGCCCGGGGCGAATTTGCCTGCCCCGATCCGAAGACCGCGGCGCAATGCGTGGCGGGCGGAATCATCTTTGCCGCGCTGTGGCGCAACGTGTTCGAACCAGTGGGAGCAGAGCCGCTCAACGTTGACTGGATGGCGGAAAACCAGGCGGCGATGGTGCTTTACGGGCTTACGACGGGGTAGGCGGGGGCGGTCGGGCGGGGCTTTCGCCGCTTGCCCACCCCCGGCCCCTCCCGCTTGCGGGAGGGGGGAAGAGCCCCACCACCGACCCCTCCCGCCTGCCGCGAAAAATGGGGCCTGAGCCTAAAAGCTGTCGAGATCGTTGGCGATCGTCACAGGGCCCGGGTATTCGGCGCGGACGCCTGCCTTGACGCCTTCGACTTGCGCGGCGCTTGCACTGCCGCCTGCGAAATGCGTGACGACGACAGCCTTGACCCCGGCATGCCGAGCCATCTTGCCCACGTCTGGCGGGGCGAGATGGTGCGTGGTCAGGTGCCGAACCAGATCCGCCTTCGCCTTTTCCGGCATGTTCGGCGAGTTGCGGGCGACCGTTGCCATCGTGGAATCAATGTCGATCATTTCGCTCACGAGGATGTCTGCCCCTGCTGCCAGCTTTTCGACGGCATCTGACGGTCCGGTATCGCCGGTATAGGCGATCGTGCGCCCGGCCAGTTCGAAGCGGAATGACAGGGACTTGAAGGCCTTGTCCTCCTCGCTGCCCGGAGCGAAATCGTAGTGGGTGTTCTGTGCCGCACGGACGACCATGTTGCCCACGCTGGCCGTGAAGCCATCGCCCACTTCGACCACGGATACGATGCCTGCAGGATCGGGCCAGGGCTTGCCCGGTATTCCGTATCCGGCACGGGCCGCCGGTCGCATCGAGGATATCATGCCTTCGACCATTTCCCGTGTTCCGGGCGGGCCGTAGACCGTCAGCTTCTGCGCCACCATGGTCTGGTTGCGCAGGGCCAGGACCGCCGAGAGGCCGCCGGTATGATCGGCATGGAGATGGCTGAGGAAGACCGCCGTGACGTTCGGAAGCGCAAGGCCCGCCTTCGCCAGCTGTTGCACGACCCCGTCACCTGCGTCGACGAGATAGAGATCCTTCCCGTCGACCAAGGCATTGGCCGGTTGAGAACGGCGGCCATCACCAACCGGCCCACCCATTGTGCCCAGCGTGATGAAGCGCGAACCATTGTTGGCTGGCTCATTTGCCGCAAGCCGGGCGAACTCCCCGGGCGCGCCCAGAGCCAGGGCGAGGCTGGCGATGATGGCCAGGCGCATCAGAAGTTGTATCCCATGCGGACACCGTAGGTTCTGGGCGGAGCGAGAGTCGCGACCGAGAAGTCGAGAATCGGCCGCGAGCCGGACCGCACGATCACTTCTTCATCCTCGATGTTGTTGATGAAGCCGGTGATTGTCCAGCGGCCACCATCTCCTTCAAACGTGACATAGGCGTCGGACATCATGAACCCGCCTTGCCGCTCTTCCGGGCGATAGTTTGGATTGAGGAAGCGACCGGATTCGATCGAGGTCCGACCACCGAGCAGCAGGCGCAGGGAATCGGTGAGATCGAAGCCGCGTTCGTAGCCAAGCCCCAGTGACCACTTTGGCGCGTTTACAGCCGGTTTGCCCGAACAGTCGATATCATAGAAGCGCGCATTGTTGCCCGGGACGCCCGGGTTGGCGAGGCGGCTGCCCAAGGTGGTGCAGCCCGTGGCAACCGGCGCACCCGTGGGCGAGAAGTTGGCCGTCCGGAGGCTGTTGTACTTGCCATTCAGGTACTGCAGGTTGAGATCGAACTTGTCGTTCCGGCTGGGCTGGAAGCGCACTTCGGCTTCAAAGCCATAGATGCGGGATTTGCCGGCGTTCTCGGTGCGGGAGCCTTGGGCGAATATGTTGTTCGCCGTGCGCACGCCCCCCACGAAGGTGATCTGCTGGTTGGTGTAATCCCAGTAGAACGCCTCGACATTCAGCTGCAGCTTGTTGCCGAAGAAGCGGTTCTTGCTGCCGACGGTATAAGCCGTGAGAGTTTCCGGGGCGAAGGTATTTTCCGGCGGCGCGGCAACGAAGAAACCGCCGGATTTGAAGCCGGTAGACACATCGGCGTAGACGAGCGAGGACGGTCCTGCATCGAACTCGATGCCGGCTTTCCACGTGAACTTCTCGAAATCGAGGGCGCCGGTGAATGGCGCTCCAAGCGGCGGATTGACCGGTCCGGGCCGCCCGCCAGACACCGTGGCGGTCAACTGGTCCTTCGTTTCCTTGGTATAGCGTCCGCCGGCAACCAGCCGCAGCGCATCGGTGACCTTGTAGGTGAACTGGCCAAAGGCAGCGAGGCTTTCCGTATTCACGTTCGGCGTGAAGCGGGTGGTGGAAATATCACCCTGGCGGAAAAAGTTCAGCGCGTTTTGGTCTTCCTTGAAATAGAAACCGCCGAGCACGTAGTTGAGCGGACCATCGTGATCCGACGCAAAGCGAGCCTCGAACGAGAACTGTTCGGCCTTTTCGGTGATTTCCCCGCGGAAGCCCGGGAGATAGGTGACGAAGTTGATGTCGGTCTTGCGCCAGGCGGGCTGGAGCGTGAGCTTGCCGAAGCCAAGGTCGCCCTCGATCGTTGCGCTGAGGCCATAGAACTTGTTGTCGAGGAAGCCGGTATCTGCCGGCAGGTCGATGCAGCCGCTGGTGACGAACCCGCCAAAGCCGCCGCAGAACGGGGGCGCGAACACACCTGCGGCGAGGTTGCGGATCGCTGTCAGCGCGGCCGGGCTGGAAATGCCGACATGATCGTTCAGGTCAGGCGCGTTCAGCGTGGCGCTGGGCAGAAGCACGCTGCCCCAGCCCTTGCCATGCTGGTTGAAGTAATCGCCGACCAGCAGCACCGACCAGTCGGCCGAAGGTTCGACCAGGAACGAGGCACGCACGCCTTCGCCCTTCTCGTCGTTGTAGCCGTCCGTGAGGAAGCCATCACGATCCACGACTTGTCCGGCGACACGCAATGCCGCGGAATTGCCAATCGGGAGATTGAGCGCCGCCGATGCTTTCTTGCTGTCGTAGTTTCCGTATTCCGCGCGCACTTCACCGCCGAACTTGCCGAGATCGGGCTTGCGCGGGATGACGTTGATCGCGCCGCCGGTGGCGTTTCGGCCGTAGAGCGTGCCTTGCGGTCCCTTGACCACTTCGACGCGGGCGAGATCGTAGAACGCACCGGCAGGAGCCGAAGGCCGCGCCACGTAGACACCGTTGAAGTTGAAGGCGACGGCATTCTCGGAGAACGAGTTCTGCGAATTCGTGCCGACGCCGCGCAGGAAGAAGCTGGTGGTGCCGCCGGTTGGGGCAACGGCCAGAGCGGGCACGAGCTTCTGGAGATCGACAAGCTCGGTGATGCCGGCATCGGCAATGTCTGCCCCGGTCACGGCGGTTACCGCCACGGCCGCCCGCTGCAGGCTTTCCTCGCGGCGCTGCGCGGTGACGACGATGTCGGTGATGCCTTCATCTGCCTGGGTGACCTGCGCTTCCTGGGCAAAAAGCGGGCTGGCGGCGCACAGAGCGGCCAGTGACACGGTCCAGCGGATGACTGATTTATTGCTCACTTATGTCTCCCTTTTGTCGACTGCTTTTGATTTGCGCAGTCGTATGCATAAGGAGACGGAATTTGAAAAATAGATTATATTTGCGGTTCTACATGCCTGGGATTTATGGATTCCAAGTGGGGATCGCCGCACTCATTCGCTCACGGAACTGCCGCTCCTTCCGGCAGAACGAGCACCTGCACCGCCTTTTCGGGTGAGAGATACCGGCGGGCCACGGCTTGCAGGTCTGCCGCGGTGAGCTTTTCCAGCCGGGCGCGGGCGGATTTGGCGCGGGTGAGGCGGTCTGGCTGGGTCTGTGCCCGCTCGGCCAGAGCGCTCCAGCCGCCGTTGGTCTTGAGCGCGTTGTCGATGCGTTCGAGCATTGGGGCGCGGGCGCGTTGGAGGACGTCGTCGTCTACGGGCGAGGCGATCAGGCTGCGGGTGGTTTCCTGAAGCGCGGCGCGGGTTGCGGCAACGTCGGACAGATCGACCGAGGCGCTCATCGTGAAGGTGCCGTAGCCGGTCCAGACGCGGCTGAGGGCGCTGGACGAACCGGGGCTGTAGGCCTTGCCGAGCTTTTCGCGCACGCTGTCGAGCACCTCGATCCCGGCGACTTCGGCGAGCAGGGAGAGCGCCATCGCCTCGTCCGGATCGCGATCGTCGCGGGTGGGCCAGGTGGTGCGGACCACGGCCTGATTGGCCTCGCCGGTGTGGCGGACGATCTGGAGGCCGCGCTTGGCGGTGAAGCTGCGCTGGCGTTCGGCGGTGTAGGGGCGGAAATCGGCCTCGCGCGGGGGGAGGGCGCCGAACGTGCGGGCGACGGCGTCGATGGCGGCGGCCTCGTCGATATCGCCGACAATCGAGATCTCGATGGCGCCGTGGGTGAGCCGGTGGGTTATGTCGCGCCGGAGCTTGTCGTAGCTCAGCGCGGTGTAGGCGGATTGCGGTTGCAGGGTAAAGCGCGGGTCGTTGTCCGACAGGATGCCGCCGATGGCGTTGGACAGGGCTGCTTGCGGGCTGGAGCGCAGGCGGGCGAAGAAATTGGCGATGTTCTGGCGGTAGAGCACTTCGCCTTCCGCGCGGTAGCCGGGGTCGGTCAGCAGTGCGGCGAAGAGCTGGAGCTGCAGCGTCAGGTCGCGCGGGGTGGTGGTGGCGTCGGCGGAGAAGGTGTCTCCCGATGCGCCGAGGCCGAATGCGACCGAGCGGCCGGCGAGCAGCGTCTGGAGGTCGTCCTCGCTATGTTTGCCCAAACCGCCGCGCGCCAGCACGCCGGTCATTTCGGTGGCAAGGGGGTCGGCCCGGGTATCGAGCATCTCGCCGCCATCGAGATTGAGGCGAACGTCGATGCGGTCCTTGGCAAGATCGGTGCGCTTGAGGTTGAGGCGGACGTTGTTGGCAAAGCGGATCTGGCGGATGCCGTAGAGCGGTTCGGTGGTGTCGCTGGCGATCGTGCCGACTGGGCCGAAGTCGGTGTAGGCGAACGGGATGGGCGCGGGGACTTCGCCCGCCGGAGCCTTGGCACGGGTGGCCTTGGCCCATGTGTTCCGCAGCGCGTCTTCGCCGCCCTTGGGTGCGGTTCGGCCCTGGAAGCGGAGCAGCGGGTCCTTCAGCGGGACGGCTTCCTCTTTCAGCGCGGCGAGCACGGTCCTGGGCGTGATCGTCGGGGCGAACTGGTTGAAGCGGGCAAGGCCGGACTCGGGCGTGGTCGGCACCTGGTCGTCGCGGATCAGGGCGAGGGCGGCGCCGACGAGAGTGCCGTGGCTGCGGGTGTCGGCCCCGGCGGCGGCGTTCTCGAGGCCGGTGCGGATGCTGGCGAGCTGTTCGTCCACTTCGGCTCGGGTGAAGCCGGAGGCGAGGGCGCGCGCGTAGACCCCGGCTGCGGCGGCAAGACCGCGCTGCCAGCCGCCGTCCACCGTATCGACGATGACGTTGGTGGTGCGGCCGATGCGGAACACCTCGCTGGTGCCGAAGCCCGCGCCGCGGAACGGCGGGTCGATCGTACGGCTGAGGCGGGCGAGGCGGCGGTTGACGACGCCGTAGCCGATCTGGCGCAGCAGGTTGCGGCGGCGGTTGGCGATGGTGTCGGGCTCTAGCAGCCATGGTCCGTGGCGCGAGGCGGTGACGCGCTCGGACAGCGAGGGATCGAGGTGGATATCGACCCCGGCCTTTTGCTTCGGATCGACCTTGCCCTGATCGGGGCGCGGGGTTTCTTGCCTCTCCTGCCAGTCGGCAAAGCGGGTGCGGATGGCTTGCTCGACCACATCGGGATCGAAATCGCCGACGACGATCAGCGTGGTCTTCGATGGCACGTATTCGCGCGCCCAGAAGGCCTTGAGCGCATCGGCGGTGGCAGCGTTCAGCGTCTCGACCGTGCCGATGGGCAGGCGCTTGGGGTACGTCGCGTCGGGGTAGAAGAAGGCGAGCTGGTCTTCGAGGTTGGTGCGGCTCCAGCCCTGCCCGTCGCGCAGTTCGGACAGGACAACGCCGCGTTCGCGCGCCACGGCGTCAGGGTCGAAGGTCAGTTCGCTTGCCGTCTCGCGCATCAGCATCAGTGTTGTGTCGAGCAGCTTGGCATCGTTGCGCGGCAGGTCGAGCATGTAGAGCGTCTGCTCGAACGAGGTCTGGGCGTTGGTGTCCGCGCCGAAGGACAGGCCGTTGCGTTCGAGCAGCTTGACCATTTCGCCTTCGGGCACGCGGGTCGAGCCGTTGAACGCCATGTGCTCGACGAAGTGGGCAAACCCGCGCTCGCCCTCGCGCTCGTCAAGCGAGCCGGTGGCAATGTCCATGCGGACCTGCGCAGTGCCGGCGGGCGTGGCGTTGCGGCGGATGATGAAGCGCATGCCGTTGGGCAGCTGACCGTAGCGGTAGGCGGGATCGGGGGGAAGGTCGCTCTGCTGGAAAGCCCACGTTGGCTTAGGAGCGCTGGCGATCTGCGCAGGCTGCGCGGCGCAGGCGGCGAGGGACAGGGCAGCGGCGAGGGGAAGCAGGCGGCGCAGGATCATTGCGCAGCGGTGTGCCCGGTTGAGGGCGGGGGTGCAATGGGGTGTTGGGGCAAACAAAAACCCCCTCCGTTGCCGAAGGGGGGCTTAGGGCAAGCACTGCCCCTCCGTCAGCCGCTTTGCGGCTGACACCTCCCCATTTGCCCTGCGGGAAAACGGGGAGGATTTGTGGGTTACTTCTTGCCGCGCAGCTTGCGGTGGGCGCCGAGGTCGAAGACTTCGCTGGGGCCGCCGTCGTTTTCGAGCAGGCCGAGGCGGCGGGCGACTTCCTGGTAGGCTTCCTCCTCGCCGCCGAGGTCGCGGCGGAAGCGGTCCTTGTCGAGCTTTTCGCCGGTGGTCATGTCCCACAGGCGGCAGCCGTCGGGGCTGATTTCGTCAGCCAGGATCACGCGGCTGTAATCGCCATCCCAGATGCGGCCGAATTCGAGCTTGAAATCGACGAGGCTGATGTTGATCGCCGCGAACATGCCGCAGAGAAAATCGTTCACGCGGATGGCCATCGAGGAGATGTCCTGCATTTCCTCGTTCGATGCCCAGCCGAAGCAGGCGATATGCTCTTCGGCGATCATCGGATCGCCCAGCGCATCGTCCTTGTAGTAGTATTCGATCAGGGTGTGCGGCAGCGGCTCACCCTCTTCGATGCCGAGGCGCTTGGAGATGGAACCTGCGGCGATATTGCGCACGACCACTTCGATCGGGATGATCTCTGCCTGGCGCACCAGCTGTTCGCGCATGTTCAGGCGGCGGATGAAGTGGGTGGGAATGCCGATGTGGGCGAGGCGCGTGAACACGTACTCGCTGATGCGGTTGTTGATCACGCCCTTGCCGTTGATCGTACCGCGCTTCTGCGCGTTGAAGGCGGTGGCGTCATCCTTGAAGTACTGGATGATCGTGCCCGGTTCGGGGCCTTCGTAAAGGATCTTGGCCTTGCCTTCGTAGATCTGGCGGCGACGGGACATGATAACGTCTTCCTGCACGGCGCCGGGCAGCGGCCCGGCCAGAATACAAAACCCCGGCATCGCGTTGGAGGCGAATCCATCGCAAGCGCCGGGGCGTTCTTGCCGCCCATAGGCCAACATGCGCCAAAGTGCAATTGGATGCGCCTGTGCAATGGAGCCTTGCAGGGCGGGGCGCTGGAATGGTGCGGCGGGGGGCGCTAGGCTGCGGGCAAAGGAGACCGACGCATGACCAGTCCTGCTGCCCGAACTGACGCGATTGCCCTGCTCGCCCGCTATTACGCCGCGTTCAATGCGGGGCACTGGGAGGGCATGCTGGAATGCCTGAGTGATGATGTGGCGCATGACATCAATCAGGGGGAGCGGGTTGTCGGCAAGGCGGCATTTGCGCAATTCCTGGGCCATATGGAGCGGTGCTACAAGGAGCGTCTGGAAGACATCGTGCTGATGGCCAGCGAGGACGGCACGCGGGCCGCGGCGGAGTTCGTGGTGCATGGGCAATACCTCGCGACCGACGAGGGCCTGCCAGAGGCAAACGGGCAGACTTACGTGCTGCCGGCGGGGGCATTTCTGGCGATCGAAGGCGGGAAGATCACTCGGCTGACGATGTACTACAACCTTGCCGACTGGACGAAGCAGGTGGTGGGAAGTTGAGCATCGCGGTCCGCCCTCTGACCGGAGCGGAGATTGCGGCGGCGCTGGATGATCTGGCGCAGCTGCGGATCACCGTCTTTGCGGCCTATCCTTACCTTTATGATGGCGATGCGACGTATGAGGCGGAATATCTGGCCGAATATGCGGCGGCGCCAGATGCCGTGCTGGTGGCGGCGTTCGACGGGGCGCGGATTGTCGGCGCGGCGACGGCCGCTCCGATGATGCACCAGAAGGCGGAGTTTCGGGCGCCGTTCGAGGCGCGCGGCATTGACACTTCGCGGCTATTTTATTTCGGCGAGAGCGTGCTGCTGCCGGACTATCGCGGGCACGGAATTGGCCACGCCTTCTTCGACCACCGCGAGGCGCAGGCGGTGCGCTGCGGTGCCAATGCGGCGTGCTTTGCGGCAGTGGTGCGGGCTGACGACCATCCGGCCAAGCCGCAAGACTATTCGCCCCTCGATGCCTTCTGGGCGCGGCGCGGCTATGCCGTGGTTCCGGACCTGACCGCCGAGCTTGCGTGGAAGGAGCATGGCGACGAGGCCGAGAAGGTGAACGTGATGCAGTACTGGATGCGGACGTGGTGAGGGGCTCTGGTTCGCCTTTAGGCGAATGCCCACCCCCAACCCCTCCCGCCTGCGGGAGGGGGGAAGGAAGAAGCGCCCCTCCCGCCTGCGGGAGGGGGGAATGACGCGGTTTGTTGTTGCTGCCGCGCAGTATCCGATTGACCGGCTGGAGAGCTGGGATGCCTATGCGGCCAAGCTGACGCGGTGGGTGGAAGAGGCTGCGGCGGCGGGGGCAAAGCTGGCGGTGTTTCCCGAATATGGGGCGATGGAGCTGGCGAGCCTTGATCCTGCGACGATGGGCGATCTGGCGGGGTCCATCGAGACGGTTTCGGCGCTGCTGCCGCGTGTCGATGCGCTTCATGGTGAGCTGGCGGCGCAGACGGGGATGCATGTTCTGGCTGCATCAGCGCCGCGCGAGGATGCGGACGGGCGCTTTCGCAATGCCGCGCGGCTGTTTGCGCCCAATGGCAAGGCCTCGGTTCAGGACAAGCTGGTGATGACCCGGTTCGAGCGGGAGCAGTGGGACATTGCGCCCGGAGCCGCGCTGCGGGTGTTCGATACGGCGCTCGGACGGCTGGCGGTTTCAATCTGCTATGACAGCGAGTTTCCGCTGCTGGCGCGGGCCTGCGTCGAGGCGGGGGCCGAGGTGCTGCTGGTGCCTTCGTGCACGGACAGCCTGCACGGTTACTGGCGCGTGCGGATCGGGGCGCAAGGCCGCGCGCTGGAGGGGCAGTGCTTTGTGGTGCAATCGCCGACGGTGGGCGAGGCGGCGTGGTCTCCGGCGGTGGATGTGAACCGGGGGGCGGCTGCGGTCTACGGGCCGCCGGATCGCGGGATGCCGGAGGATGGCGTGCTGGCGATCGGGGTTGAAGGTGCGCCGCAGTGGGTTTTTGCCGAGGTGGATACGGCGCTGGTGTCTGAACTGCGTGCCGATGGCGGGGTGCTCAATGTGCGGCATTGGGGCGAGCAGCCGGGGGCGGTGGCCTTGCCGCGGGTGGAGGTCGTGGATTTGAGGTAGATTGGTTCACGCAGAGACGCGGAGGAGAAGGGAGGCGCGGAGTTTTGCAGATTTGACTCACGCAAAGGCGCAAAGACGCGAAGATGTCGTGAGCGCCGCAGGCCTTGCTCCTCAACTGAAACCAAAGATCGGTGACTGAAGCGGCTTAGCGTGAGAAAAATCCTTGTTCTTTTCTCCGCGTCTCCCTCTCTTCTCCGCGTCTCTGCGTGAAACAGAATAAGACGGGGTTCCCATCCGGCACACGCTCCGGCTATGACCGGGTTTCGTTACGAGGGAAACCATCCGCAATGTCGCTTGATGCCGCCGAGCAGGTCCACCGGCAGTTCCTTGATGCGCTGGAGAGCGGCACGGCGCGCAGGCGCTCGAACCTTGGGCTCAAGGATGTGGGGCTGGCGCCGGAGCGGGCGGCGGCGCTGTTCCGCTCGCAGGCATTGTCGCGCCAGCTCGACCGGATGAGCCGCAAGCTGCAGGCGCGGGGCGAGGGGTTCTATACCATCGGCTCGTCGGGCCACGAGGGCAATGCAGTGCTGGCCGAAGTGCTGCGCACAGATGACATGGCGTTCCTGCACTATCGCGATGCCGCGTTCCAGATCCACCGCGCGCACCGCGTGCCCGGCGAGAACCCGGCGTGGGACATGCTGCTGAGCTTTGCTGCGAGCGCCGAGGACCCGATTTCGGGCGGGCGGCACAAGGTGCTGGGATCGAAGCGGCTGTTCATCCCGCCACAGACTTCGACCATCGCCAGTCATCTGCCCAAGGCGGTGGGGGCGGCGTTCTCCATCGGCATCGCGCGGCGTATGGGCTGGAGCGAGACGGTGCTGGCCAAGGACGGCGTGGTGCTGTGCAGCTTTGGCGATGCCAGTGCCAACCATTCGACGGCGCTGGGCGCGATCAACACGGCTTGCTGGGCGGCGTTTCAGGGCACACCGATGCCGATCGTGTTCCTGTGCGAGGACAACGGCATCGGCATTTCCACGCGCACGCCGCCGGGGTGGATCGAGGCGAATTTCTCTGGGCGCGCGGGATTGCACTACATCGCCTGCGATGGCTCCGATCTTGTCGACACGATGCGGGCGGCGCGGGAAGCGGAAGCGATGGCGCGGCGGCAGCGGAAGCCCGTGTTCCTGCACATGAAGACGGTGCGGCTCTACGGCCATGCCGGGAACGACGTGCAGCTGGCCTATCGCACCAAGGAGGAAGTGCGCGCCGAGGAGGAACGCGACCCGCTGCTGGCGAGCGCTGCGCTGCTGATCGAGGAAGGGGTGATGTCTGCCGCCGAGGTCCGCGCCGTCTATGACGAGATCGAGGCGACGCTCGAACGGCAGGTGGAACTCGCGATCCGGCGGCCCAAGCTGCCCGATGCCAAGGCGGTGATGGCGAGCATCGTGCCGCCGAGGCGTGAGGGTGTGGCGCGGCCATTGGCCTCGGCGGAGGACCGCGGCGCGTTGTTTGCCGATGATGCGGCCGCAATGGACAAGCCACAGCACATGGCCAAGCTGATCAGCTGGGCGATGGCCGATTTGCTGCTGCAGTATCCCAACGCCATCGTCTGCGGCGAGGACGTGGGGCCGAAGGGCGGGGTCTATGCCGCGACGCAGAAGCTGCATGCGCGGTTCGGGTCGGCGCGGGTGATCAATACCCTGCTGGACGAGCAGGCGATCCTGGGCCTGGCGATCGGGGCGGCGCACAACGGCTTGCTGCCGATGCCGGAGATCCAGTTCCTCGCCTATGTCCACAATGCCGAGGACCAGATCCGGGGCGAGGCGGCGACGCTGTCGTTCTTTTCGAACGGGCAGTTTACCAACCCGATGGTCGTTCGCATCGCCGGGCTGCCCTACCAGAAGGGGTTCGGCGGGCACTTCCATAACGACAATTCGCTGGCCGTCTTCCGCGACATTCCGGGCGTTGTCCTGGCGGTGCCGTCCTCTGGCCGCGATGCCGTGGCAATGCTGCGCGAATGCGTGCGGCTGGCGCATGAGGAGAGCCGCGTGGTCGTGTTTGTCGAGCCGATTGCGCTCTACATGACGCGCGACTTGCATGAGCCAGGTGATGGGCTGTGGGCCAGCCTTTACCAGCCGCCCGGTGAGGGCGAGATTGCGTTTGGCGAGATCGGCGTTGCGGGCGAAGGCAGCGACCTTGCGATCGTGACGTATGGCAACGGGTTCTACCTTTCGCTGCAGGCGCAGAAGCTGCTGGCCGAGCAGGGCGTTGCGGTGCGGGGCATCGACTTGCGCTGGCTGGGGCCGGTGAATGACGATGCGGTGATCGAAGCGGTCGCGCCGTGCTCGCGGGTTCTGGTGGTGGACGAGTGCCGCATTACCGGTGGGCAGAACGAGGCGCTGATGGCGCTGCTGGCCGAACGTGCGCCGGGCAAGGCGATTGCGCGCATGGCGGCGACCGACAGCTTCATCCCGCTCGCCCGGGCTGCGACGCACACACTGCCGAGCCGCGACGGGATCGTGGCCAAGGTGCTGGAGATGGTGCGTGGCTAAGGAGACGGTCCTTGTCGTCTGCCCGGGGCGCGGGACATACAACGCGCCGGAACTGGGGTATCTGCGGCAGCAGCACGCCGAATCCGACTGGCTGGCGCGGTTCGATGCCATGCGGGCCGAGGCGGGGAAGGAGACCTTGTCGGCGCTGGATGGGGCGGCGAAGTTTACCGCAGCGCACCTGCGGGGTGACAATGCCGCACCCTTGATCCATGCCTGCGCTTACCTCGATTTCCTCAGGATCGACCGCGAGCAGTTCGAGATTGTCGCGGTGACCGGCAATTCGATGGGTTGGTACACCGCGCTCGCTTGCGCCGGGGTGGTCTCGCCAAGCCATGGCTTTGCCATTGCCGATGGCATGGGGATCAATTCGCAGCGCCAT
This sequence comes from Novosphingobium sp. BL-A-41-Hi4B-X5A, assembly GCF_055521705.1. Taxonomy (NCBI): domain Bacteria; kingdom Pseudomonadati; phylum Pseudomonadota; class Alphaproteobacteria; order Sphingomonadales; family Sphingomonadaceae; genus Novosphingobium; species Novosphingobium sp. BL-A-41-Hi4B-X5A. The sequence continues at coordinate 3,191,485 of NZ_CM145500.1, forward strand.
GAGCCGGGCGGGCAGGCGGTGCTGGTACTGGCCGGGGAGGACTGGACGGTCGATCCCGCGCTGCTGGCCGAGGTGGAAGCGGCGATGGCGCGCAACGGGGTGCTGCCCTCGATCCGGCTGGGCGGGATGCTGGTTGTTGCGGGGCCGGTGGCGGCGCTCGATGCGTTCGAGAAGGACTTGCCGACGCTATCGCGCCCGCCAATGCGGCTTCCCGGGCATGGGCCGTTCCATACCCCACTAATGCAGCCGAGCAGCGCTTCGGCGCGGGCGCAGTTCCCGGTAGACTGGTTCGGCCAGCCGCAGGTTCCGCTGATCGATGGGCGCGGCAAGGTGTGGCGGCGGTTCGAGAGCAACCGTGATGAGCTGTGGGACTATACCTTCGGCCACCAGATCCTGCAGCCCTATGACTTTACCGCCGCGATGACCGTGGGCATCCGCGAATTCGCGCCTGACCGCGTGGTGCTGCTCGGACCCGGCGAGACGCTCGGCGGGGCGATCGGGCAGGTGCTGATTGCTCGAAAATGGATGGACATTGCGTCCCGAAGCATGTTCACTGCGCGGCAGGGAGAGGATCCGTTTCTGATTGGCCTGGGGCGACCCAGCCAGCGGAGTATCGTGATCCCGTGAGCCAACCTTCAATTTTGTTCGTCTGCCTTGGAAACATCTGCCGCTCGCCTCTCGCCGAGGCGGCCCTGCGCGCGCAATCCGTGGCGGCAGGCGTGGCGATGACCATAGACTCTGCCGGCATCGGGGACTGGCATGTCGGCCGCCCGCCCGATCCGCGTGCGCAGGAAACCGCGCGCCGGCACGGTCTCGATATCTCGAGCTATCGCGCCCGGCAGGTCACCACGGAAGACTTCACACGCTTCGGACACATCTTCGCGCTCGACCAGCAGAATTTGAAGGACCTGCGCCGGATCGAGCCATCGCGCCACATCGCCGAAGTCGCGCTTTTGATGGACCTCGTGCCGGGTCGCAAGGGCACCGCGGTGATCGATCCCTACTATGGCGACGAGGAAGATTTCGAGCAGGCCTGGGCCGACGTCAGCGCGGCGGCCGAGCGGCTGGTCAGGCGCTACCTGCGCTGAGATTCAAGTGCCGAGTGCAGCGGTGATGCGCGCTTCGGCAGCGGAAGCTTCTTCAATCAGCGCGCGCAGGGCCGACGCGGTGTCCTGCATCAGGCGCGGAGAAACGGGCTTCTCACCGTTGACGAAGCGCCGAATCGCGCGTTCATCAATGCCCAGTCGCCGGCTGGCCGTTGTCGTCCCGCCGAGCACCTGGATGCAGTGGGCAAAATGCTCGCCCAGCTCGGTCTGCGTGAATGCTCCGCTCATTCTTTCTCCTTTGCCCGATTGAATTGGCGGGCGCCGCTGCTCTGCCCTATAGACCCTGAAATGGACATTGAAACGGGCCTTGAAGCGGAACTCGAAACGGAATCCGGAGAAGCCGAAGCATCGCTGACCAGACCGCAACGCCGATTGCTGCGGCGGATCTACAATGGCCGTACGGTGCCGATCGTCGTCGATGAAAAGCCGTTCCTGACGTTCAGGGAAGCCAGCCGATACCTTCTCACCCTTGCGCCGGAAGAGCGTGAAGCGGCCTATCTGGAGATGCGAAAACAGGCGAAGTAACCTTGCTGCCTGTTCACCGAATTTCCCAAGTCCGCTCATGCTGAGCTTGTCGAAGCATCTGGCGTGGTGCTTGCGTCCTTCGACAGGCTCAGGACGAGCGGGGCTCGCGCGTGAGTAATGGGTCCTGACCCTAGGGTCAGACGACGACCAGCTTCACGCCCGCGTCCCGCAGGGCTGCGGCTGCTGCGGGCGCGATGCCGCTGTCGGTGATTACCGTATCGATCTCGTCCAGTCCGCAGACGATCGTGCCGGACTGGCTGCGGAACTTGCTGCTGTCGACGAGCAGGATCACCTCTTCGGCGCGGTCGATGAGGCGGCGTTCGGCGGCGACCAGCACAGGATCGGCCTGCATCGCGCCTTGCGGCCCGATCGCGGCGGCGCCCATGAACAGGCGCGGGGCGTGGAAGCGGGGCATCGATTCTTCGCCGGCGGGGGCGAGGATGATGTTCTGTTCACGAAATACGGCGCCTGAAGGCAGCAGGATGCGCGTGCCCTGCTGCGGGAGCAGGGCGTTGACGATGTGCAGCGAGTTGGTCAGCACCTGAAGCCCGAGACCATCGAGATGCGGGCACATCTGCAGGGTGGTGGTGCCACCATCGATCATCACCCCTTCGCCCGGCTGGCACAGCGCCGCCGCTGCCTTGCCGATGGCCTGCTTTGGCCCCAGGTTCTGGGTGATGTTCTGGTCGAACGAGGTGCCGAGCAGGCGCGGGCCGCTCGCATCGTCGCCCTCTGGCAGCTTGGCGCCACCGTGGACTCGGATGATCTGCCCAGTCTCTTCCAGCCGTGTCAGGTCACGCCGGATCGTGGCGGGCGAGGCATCGAGCAGGACCTCGAGATCGCGGTAGCTGACAAAGCCCGTCGGCCGCAGCGCCTCGAAGATGCGTCTTTCCCGTTCTGCCGCGTGCATGCGCCTACCGTCCCCTTGGCCTGCGCTTATGCACTCGCCTGCAGCATGTTGCCAGCACCGATCACGATGGTCGAGCCGACCAGCAGGCCGATGCCGGTCCACACCAGCGCGCGGGTGCGCGGGGAGGCGCCCTTCCATTCCTTGAGCGCGAAGCCCCAGAGCGTGGAAAACAGGATGATCGAGGCCATGTGCAGCGTCCACGAGGAGAAGCCGTATTCGCCCATCTGGCTTTCGCCCATGGTGTAGAAGAAGAACTGGCCGTACCACAGCGTGCCGCCGAGCGCCGCGAGCAGCCAGTTGGCGAGCAGGTTGGGGCGCTCGCCGGGTTGCGCTTCGGGCGAGGCCGCGCCGAAGAACTGGCCGAAGCTCTTGTTTCTGGCGATCAGATACGCGCACCACAGGGCATTCGTGGTGAGGCCGCCGGCAAGGACGACGCACAGCACGGGAAGGCCCTGGCTCAGCGGGTCGGTCCCGGCTGCCAGCGTGAGGTCGCGGATCGGCTGTCCGGCGGCAAGACCCCAGGCAAAGCAGCCGGACATCACGCCCGAGAAGGTCGCAATCAACAGCCCTTTGCGCAAGTTGAACTCGGCCACGCCTTCCGATGCCGCGCCGCCAAGATCGGCTTCCTTTGCGTTGCCCGCGCGGGCAACGACGATAATGCCCGCCAGCGTGATCACGATGCCGAGCAGGGTGAGCTTGCCGCTGGTGGTGGCTGCGATTGCGCCAAGGGTGCCGTCAAAGATCGGCGGTCCCATCGTGCCGATCACGGTCGTGAGCCCAAGCGCCACGGCCATGCCGAGCGAGAGGCCGAGGTAGCGCATGGTCAGGCCGAAGGTCAGCCCGCCGAAGCCCCACATCGCGCCCCAGAACCAGCACCACATGAGGGTTTCGCGTGGCGTGGCGGAGAGCACGCCGAGCAGGTCCTCCGTCTGGATCGAGGCGAACAGCCATGGCGCGATCAACCACGAGAATATGCCGCCCGCGAGCCAGAACACTTCCCACGACCACAGCTTGATGCGCTTGTAGGGAACATAGAAGCTGGCCGAGGAGAAGCCCCCGATCCAGTGAAAGATTACGCCCAATAGCGGGTTCGCGCCCATCGGTTCCTGTCCCTTGTTCTTATGATTTGACGAGTATCGAGCGATCAATCTCGGTGATGTTCTTCACGCCGGTCAGCGTCATGGCGACGCGCATTTCGGCCTCGATCAGGCGGAGCATGTGCTCCACGCCCTGTTGCCCCTGCGCTGCCAGCGCGAAGACCCAGGCCCGGCCGAGCAGCACGCCCTTGGCGCCGAGCGCAAGCAGGCGCACGACATCGAGGCCCGAGCGCACGCCGCCATCGGCCAGCACGGTGATCCGGTCACCCACGGCATCGGCTATGGCGGGCAGGGCGCGCGCGGTGGAGGGCACGCCATCGAGCTGGCGGCCGCCATGGTTGGACACGACGATGCCGTCCGCGCCAAGGTTGGCCGCTTCCACCGCGTCCTCGGCATCGAGCAGGCCCTTGATCACCAGCGGTCCGTTCCATTCTGAGCGGATGAAATCGAGATCCTTCCACGAGATCGAGCTATCGAAGTTCTCGCGCATCCAGGCGAAGAAGTCCTCGATCCCGGTCTTGCCCTGAAGCTTGCGGATCACGTTGCCAAGACCGTGCGGGCGGCCCATCACGCCGACGTCCCACGCCCATGACGGCTTCATCGCGCCTTGCAGCGTGCGGCGGAGCGCGCCTTTCATGCCCGAGGCTCCGGCCAGCCCTGAGTGGTAATCGCGGTAGCGGCTGCCCGGCACCGGCATGTCGACGGTGAACACCAGCGTCGAGCAGTTCAATTCGACCGCTTCCTGCAGCAGTTCGCGCATGAAACCGCGGTCGCGGGTCATGTAGAGCTGGAACCAGAACGGCTTGCTCGCGGCCTTGGCGACTTCTGAGAGCGAGCAGGCAGAGACGGTCGAGAGCGTGAAGGGAACTCCCGCCGTCTCAGCCGCGCGCACGGCCTGGCATTCGCCGCGCCGCGCGTTCATCCCGGCAAGGCCGATCGGGGCGAGGGCGACGGGCAGCTTGAGCTTCTGGCCAAACAGTTCGGTCGAGAGGTCCAGCCCCGAAACGTCACGCAGCACGCGCTGGCGCAGGGCAATGTCGCGCAAGTCCTCGACATTCCGCCTGAGCGTCGTCTCGCTATAGGACCCGCCGTCGATGTATTCGAACAGGAAGTGCGGCAGGCGGCGGCGCGCCAGTTCGCGGAAGTCCGGTATGGAGGCGGCGATCATGCGGCGGTTCTCTTCGAAACGGCGTCGATTTCGGCGTGCCAGCGGTTGCGATAGGTGTCGAGGTCACCGTCCAGCGGCTCGACACGAACGAGTTCGCCGCGGGGCTTGAGCGAAGGATCGATCAGGCGGAGCGCGCCGAACGACACGTCGTTGTGCGCGTTTGCGGTATAGACGGCGGTGTCGGGGCGCAGTGCGGCCAGTGCGCGGACAAAGACTTCGGCCTCGGCAAAGCGCCCTTCGACCAGAAGTCGTTCCGTGGATCCGATCAGGTCCAGCGCGGTGTCCGTGACCAGCGCGGCATAGAGGCAGGCCGCCGCGCGGCGCTCGTACCAGTCATCGGGGCGGTTGACCCAGTCGAACGTGCCGCGAGGATAGGGTCCGAAGCCGCGCATCAGTGTTGGCAGGACCATGCGCGGTGCGCGCAACACCTCTGGCACAGCGGCAAGCAACGCGGGCTGGTCGGGCTTGATATCGACACGGCGGGTGTCGATCTCGATCAGCGTCTCGATCTCGCGCCCGCCCATGAAACGGGCCGAGGGCACTGCGCGGCCATGGACGTCGACATTGACGAGGCAGTCGCGCGCTTCGGGAAGGTCGGCGGTGTTCACGGGTGTTGCCGGAAGCCGCATGCCGATGAACCAGGTGCCGGTGGACAGGACGGTCGCCTCGTTGTCGGCAATCTCGGCAAAGCCCCGAGCGGCGAGCAGGGCGGCGTTGGAATCGTGCAGGCCTGCCAGCACGCGCACGTTCTGAGAAAGGCCGGTCTGCGCGGCGATCTCCGGGCGCAAGTTGCCAACGGTATCCCCGGCGCGGACCAGCGGCGCGAATCGCTCTGCCCAGCCGAGGCGCTTTGCCATGGGCGAGAAATCGGCCTCCTGCGGGCACCACAAGTCCGAATGGCAACCAAGGCTGGTCACCTCGCTGGCAGCATTGCCGGTGAGGAACCAGGCCCAGTATTGTGCCCAAGGCAGGAGCGTGGCGCGGGCCATGGCTTCAGGGGCAAGACGCTCCATCCACCACAGCTGGCTGCCGAAATTGAGCCCGTCGGGCAGGGCGGGGGAGCCAGTCACGGCAAAGGGGTCGCGCTGCGCGCGGTACTCGGCCAGCATTGTCGCCGGGATCGGCTGCTCGTAATCGAACGGCGGGAATGCCATTGCCTCGTCGACCAGCGCCACCACGCCTGCGCCGTGGCCGACCGGCACGATCGTCTCCACCGGCGCATGGGCATAGCTGGCCAGCGTCTCGATCAGCCACTTGCCCGTTGCGGGGGCATCGAGGCGGCGGATACCGTCGACTTCCAGCGGCACGTTGGGGCGCACCTGACGGTCGAGCATCGTCCCGCCTGCGTCCCACAGGCTGACCTTGCTCAGCGTCTTGCCGAGATCGATGACGATGGTTGCGCCTGACGGCACTGCGCTCTCCCGCAGAATTTTCAATAAACGATCAATAGCAATCAAATATGATCGTTTCCAGCGGAAACTCAAAAGACCGCGTGATCGCCGCGATCGACGCTGGCGCGGCCGTCCAGCACGGCGCGGTAATGGTCAAACAGGGTATCGCTGCCGGTCGAAGGTGTCGCCTCGGCATCGTATCGGCCAGTTGCCGGATCGAGCACAAGCATCGATTCGCTGGCATAGTATCGCCCGATCCGGGCCAGTTCCGCTTTGGCGGCTAGGCCCGGGATCACCTTGCCAGCCAGCCCGAGCATCCCGGCAATCGCGCCCAGAAACCCCAGCGGCACCGACCGGAAGCGGGGCTCCTGACCCAGCATTGCGAACAATGCTTCCCCCTGCGCGCGCGGGGTGAGAGCAGGGCCGGGGCCGCCGATCGGCAGCACGCGGTTCCAGCGGTCCTCATGATCGAGGCAGTCGGCAATGTAGGCGGCAAGATCGCCATCGCTGATCGGCTTGCACGCGGTCAATTCGCCATTCCCGAAGACGAGGAACGGCTTGCCGGCCCTGACCCTCTCGATCTGTCCGGACAGTGATTTGAAGAACGCGGTCGGGCGGACGATCGAATAGCGCAGACCGGATGATGCAAGCGCAGCTTCGAACGCCAGCTTGGCATGCTGGAACGCCAGCAGCGGCCTTTGCACGCAGATCGCCGAAAGCAGCACGAATTGCCCGACGCCTGCTTCCCTGGCGGCGCCGAGCAGATTGAGGTTGGCCCGGTGGTCGATCGCCCAGGCATCGTCGGGCACCCCAGTGCGCGAAGCCACACACGAGATGACCGCATCAAACCGGCCCTCGGCGAAAATTCGCCCCAACGCTTTCGTATCGGCAAGGTCGGCGAGAGCGACTTGCGCAATTGCCGCCAGACCATCGTCCGGCCGCCGCGACAGGCAAGTGACCACATGCCCGCGCTTAACCATTTCGCGAACCACCGCGCGCCCGATCGTCCCCGTCCCCCCGGCCACGCAGACCCGCATCGCTTCCTCCCCCCGCCTGTCAACAAGCAGACGTCAGGCGGGAACAGTCAAGCAGATCGCAAGGGCGATCAAGTGATGATGTGGAGACCAGTGAAAATGGTGCCCGGGGACGGATTCGAACCGCCGACACGCGGATTTTCAATCCGCTGCTCTACCAACTGAGCTACCCGGGCATCGTCGTTTGCCGCGTCCTTCGGAAGGACCTGCAGGCGATGGGAAGCGCGCCTATGGCGAAGCGGCGCGGGCTTGGCAAGCCCCATCGCGCGAAAATTTTGGAGTGGGCTAGTCTTCCGGATCCTCGTCGGCCGGTCGGCCCGGGATAGCGTATCCGCCATCCAGCCACTGCACCAGATCGCGGTCCTTGCAGCGCGTGGAGCAGAACGGACTATGGGCTTCGCTGCGGGGCTTGCCACAGATCGGACAGCGCTTCTGGGTGGGCCGGGCGGCGGAGGTATTCATAACGGCACGCCTTGGGCAAAACCGCCGGAAAGGGCAAGCGCCGGGTCGGCCTTGCGGAGGATCGTGCGACCGGTGCGTCGGGCCAGTTCGGCCTCCCACTCTGGCAGGATTGCTTCGATCACGCGCGGGTGCGCGCACAGGAGCAGGGCGCCGGGTTCGCTCACCCGCTCGGCCTGTCGTAGCAGCGCCCGTGCTGAGGCGCCCGCCGGAAAACGAGCGTAGCGCGCCACCAGCGAAGGGCGCTCCAGCCGGGAGACCAGGTGCACGAAGCCGAAGCCGTTCATCGCGGTACGCTCGCCCTGCCATTCGATCAGCGCATCGCCAAGGACCTTGTCGACGTGCTGCCGGTCCTTCTTCTCGTGCAGGGTCGGGAAATCGATGCCGACCGAACCGCCGATGTCGAGCCGGTGCAGGGCATCGGCAATCGCATCGACGGCGCCGAGGGCGAGCTTGAGCGGTGGCAAGGCGCCATCGACGTCGACAAGGGTCATGGCCGGCGTCGGGCTGACGATGATGGCGCCGCCGGCGAATGCGACTTCGCCCGTTGCGGCCTGTTCGAGCAGTTCGTCCCAGCCGTTGTCGGCAAAGGCCCGGCCGGAGATCGCGACGGTCTTGACCGATGCCCCCGTGGCCTCGAGTTCCTCTCGCAAGCCTGGCGTAGGACAAGGGTCTTCGCCGGGGGCGGGGCGGACGACAGGGAGTTTGGTCCGGCCGCGTTCGGCGATGGCGGCGCGGGTTACGCGCACGGTCAGGCTCACGCCTTCGGTAGCCTCGCGGGGGAGTTGGTCGACCAGCGCTTCCGCGCCATCATCGAAGCGCACGACCCCGCGCCTGCTGCCGGCGTGGCGGGTGACGAGGCGGGCCTGCGCGACCAGACCGGGGCGCACCTTCTCTCCCCAGCAGACTCGGGCAGAAAGAATGCGGCCGCCCGAGACCAGGATCGCGCGTTCTTCGCCGATCCCTGCTTCATGGAGCCAATCAGCGGACATCGATGCCTGCGGCCCGCAGAAGCCTGCGGGTTTCGAAAAGGGGAAGGCCGATCACGCCGGAATGACTGCCCGACAGCCAGTCGCAAAAGCCTTCGGCGCTGCCCTGTATGGCGTAGCCTCCGGCCTTGCCGTGCCATTCGCCACCGGCGATGTAGCTTTCCACTTCCTCATCGGAGAGGCGCTTGAACCGAACGATGGTCTCGGACAGGGCCTCGCGCAGTTTGCCGTCCGGGGTGACCAGCGCAATGGCGGAAAATACGCGGTGACGGCGGCCTGACAGCAGGGCCAGGCAGTGGCGTGCCGTGGCCTCGTCTTCCGCCTTGGGCAGGATGCGTGCTCCCGCACCAACGACAGTATCGCCCGCGAGGATCACGCTGCCGGGCGCAAGAACGGCAGCAGCGCGAGCCTTTTCTGCAGCAAGGCGCGACGCATGGGCGCGGGGACGCTCACCCTTCTGCGGCGTCTCGTCGATGTCGGTGGCGAGGACGCGCGAGGGCGTGACGCCGATGCGCCGCAGCAGTTCAAGCCGGCGCGGGCTGGCCGATGCCAGAACCAGTTGGTGAGGTGATGACGCGGGCGAAAGCTCGCCCGTCATCAAAAGCCGCCGGGACCGCCGCGACCGGGCATGAAGCGGTAGGTAATGCGACCCTTGGTGAGGTCGTAAGGGGTGAGTTCGACCAGCACTTCGTCGCCCACCAGCACGCGGATGCGGTTCTTGCGCATCTTGCCGGCGGTGTGGCCGAGGATTTCGTGGTCGTTTTCGAGGCGGACGCGGAACATTGCGTTGGGCAGGAGTTCCACCACCTGTCCGCGCATTTCGAGGAGTTCTTCTTTCGCCATCGGCGGGCTCGGATGCCTTTGTATAGAGGTATGCAAAAGGAACGCGCAGGTCATCGAAAATGATCCACGCGCAGAGGAATTGGGCGGCCCATAGCCTTGCCGGGCGAAAAAGGGAAGAGGCGCGCGGGCAGTGACCAGCTTTGGTTCAGGTTTCGCTGCCGATGTAACCATGCATGCTGCAGTGCGACAAACTGATACCAAATGCGCATAGCCACTGCGGGACCGTCTCGGCAGGTGTGACGTTGAAGAGCCGACGCTTGCCCGGCAACCTCTGAGTTCAAGGATTTCCAGACGTGAGATTTTCCGCCGCGCCCTCGCTGGCTGCCATTGCCTGTTGCCTCCTGGTGGCCAATCCCGCCGTGGCGCAGGACGTGATCGCCGGAACCGACGATCCTGTGCAGGACGCGCTGCAGGATCTTGAAGGCAACCCGATTACAGCCGAGGACGACCAGATTCTCGTCGTCGCCACCCGCATCAAGGGCCAGGTCGATACCGCCCAGCCGCCGATTGCAGTGCTCGACGAGAACGCGATCGCTTCCTACGGGGCCGGCTCGCTGCAGGAACTCCTTGCCGCGCTTTCGCCACAGACCTCGTCAGGGCGTGGCCGGGGCGGCGGGATGCCGGTGGTGCTGCTGAACGGCATGCGCATTTCGGGCTTTCGCGAGATGCGCGGCCTGCCGCCCGAAGCCATCCGCCGAGTGGAGGTGCTGCCCGAGGAAGTCGCGCTCAAGTATGGCTACCGGCCCGACCAGCGCGTGGTGAACTTCATCCTCAAGGACAACTTCAGCAGCTTCGGCAGCGACAGCGAGCTGCGCCTGCCGAGTGGCGGAGGCTTTACCGAGTGGGAGCAGGAATTCACTCTGACGCAGATTGCCGGCGGCAACCGCATCAATGTCACGGGCAAGCTCGAGGATGCAAGCCCGCTGACCGAGGCGGAGCGCGGAATCGTCCAGCCCGGCACTTCGGCGACGCGCGTCGCGGGGGACCCGGATCCTGCCGCATACCGGACGCTGATTGCGGATTCGAAGTCTGCGCAATTGAACGCGACGCTGGCCCGCGCGCTTGGCGGCGGGGCGGGGCTCAGCGTCAACCTGCTCGCCCAGCGTGACGACTCGCGCTCGCTCAACGGCCTCAATGGGGTGACGCTGACAGATGCGAGCGGCAGCTTCTCGCGCTTCACACTCGATCCGCAGCCGCTGACGACGCGGCGTCGCACCACGACGCTGCAGGCGAGCGCGGCGCTGAACAAGCCGCTGGGGAACTGGAACCTGGCCGTTACCGCAGATGGCGGGCACGTCGAGACGAAAAGCACGATCGACCGCCGGGCAGACCTCTCAGGCCTGCAGGCGCTGGTCACTTCGGGCGCGCTGGCAGCTTCGGGCGCCTTGCCGTCGGCAGCGATCATTCCCGGTGCGGCTGACCGTGCGCTGTCAAAGACGGACTCGCTGACCAGTCTCGCTACGCTGTCAGGCCGTCCGCTGCGCTTGCCGGGCGGTGAAGTGGCGCTGACCGTCAAGGCCGGGTTCGATTATTCTGGCATCGAAAGCAGCGATACCCGCACCAGCACGGGGCAGCTCAATCTCAAGCGTGGCGATGCGCAAGCGGGCTTCAGCATCGATCTGCCGATTACCAGCCGCAGGGAAGGCTTCGGTGCCGGCGTGGGCGACCTCTCGCTCAACGCCAATGCCGAAGTGCACCGCCTTTCGGACTTCGGCACGCTTTATAATTGGGGCGGCGGGCTGACCTACAGCCCCACCGAAAAGCTGACCCTGCAGGCGAGCTATGTTGCCGCGGACAAGGCGCCGACACTGACCGAACTGGGCGGTCCGTCGATCCTGACCGAGAACGTCTCGATCTATGACTTTTCGCGCGGCGAGACGGTGCTGGCGCGGGTGATCTCGGGCGGCAATCCCAACCTCGTGAAGGAACGCCAGCGCGACTGGAAGTTCGGTTTCAACTGGACGCTGCCGTTCCTGAAGGATTCGACTTTCGTCGCTGAATACTTCCGCAACCGTTCGACCAATACCACCAACAGTTTCCCGCTGCTGACGTCCGAAGTCGAAGCGGCGTTTCCGGGGCGCGTCATTCGCGATGCCTCGGGGCGGATCGTGTCGGTTGACCAGAGCCCGGTTACCTTCGCCGAAGAGAAGGGCTCGCGCCTGCGCTACGGCATCAATCTCTCCGGCAATTTCGGCAAGCCTGACCCCAACATGCAGCGTGGCCCCTTCGGTGCCGCGCGCGGTGGTGGCGGAGGCGGCGGTCCTCGCGCCGGAGCTGGTGGTCCTCCGGCGGGCGGTCCTCCTCCCGGCGCAGGGCCTCGCATGGGCGGCGGCGGCGGCGGACGCGGCGGGTTCAACTCCGACGGCCGGGGGCGGTGGAACCTCTCCGTGTTCCATACCGTGCGTTTCCAGCAATCCGTGCAGATCGCACCCGGTGGCACCGTGCTCAACCTTCTGGATGGTGAGGCCATCAGCGGGAGCGTGGCGCGTCATTCGCTCGAGATGGAAGGCGGCGGGTTCTACCGCGGGTTCGGCTTGCGGTTCAGTGGAAACTACACGGGCGGCTCGCGCATCGATGCCAGCGGACTTCCGGGCTCGACCACGCTGCGCTTTGATCCGATCGCGACGTTCAACCTGCGCCTCTTCGCCGATCTTGGGCGCAAGGAAAAGCTGGTCGAGAAGGTGCCCTTCCTCAAAGGGTCACGCCTCTCGCTCTCGGTCGACAACGTGTTCAACGCCCAGCAGCGCGTGACCGACGACACCGGCAGCGTCCCGCTGCGCTATCAGCCCGGTTACCTCGATCCGCGCGGGCGGGTATTCGAGATCGAGTTCCGCAAGCAGTTCTGACGGTTCAGACGATGCGGCTTTTGCCTTGGACCCAGGCGCGGGCGCGCTCCATGTGGCGCTCGCGTTCGGTTTGCTCGTAGTTATCGGAGAAGTGCCTGAGAGCGATGACCTGCGACAGCGGCAGCTTTTCCTCGAACATCACGCCGCAACGCCCATAGCGCGCCCACCGGATCACACCGAAGGCTTCGATATGTTCACACTGCAGGATCGCCGATGCCCCAACCGGGGGCAGGCCGTCCTCGGGGATCAGGGCTGCTCCGGTAGCCGAAAGATCCTCGAGAATGCAGGATTGCACGTTCGTCAGGAGGATCAGGCGCGCGGGAAGATGCAGGCGAACGCGGGCATCGCCACGACGCCCTTGAGGAATGGCGCTTGCGCTCGTCCCAGCCTTTCCGAATGGTTGCCCGATCATGTGCGGATTGTGGCGCAACGGCCCTAAAACCGCCGAAATGGATCATCAGGGAAAACCCTGATGACTTTGGGAAAACCGGCCACCTTGCCATTGCGCGGCGCGCTTCAGCGACTATTTGCAAGGTTACGCCATGGCCCGCACGCCCGCCCCTCCACCCGACCGCGATACCGAGCGCTTCCACGAAGATCGCGCGTCCACGACCGTGCGCGGCGCGGACAAGCCTGATATCGAGCTGGGGGTCTCGGTCATCCGTGACACGGTGAACACCTTGCGACCCAAGCCGGGTGTCTACCGCATGCTCGATGCGCGCGGAGATGTGCTTTACGTGGGCAAGGCAAGGGCGCTGAAGAACCGCGTCGCCAACTACACCCAGGTCGATCGCCTGCCCAACCGCCTGCGGCGCATGGTCAGCCAGACGCGCAGCATGACGATCGTCACGACGAATTCGGAAGCCGAGGCGCTGCTGCTGGAAGCACAGCTGATCAAGCGCTTCCGCCCGCCGTACAACGTTCTGCTGCGCGACGATAAATCATTCCCGTTCATCCTGCTGCGCGGCGATCATGCATTCCCGCGCATTCAGAAACACCGCGGCGCGCGCAAGGCCAAGGGCAACTACTACGGCCCCTTTGCCAGCGCGGGGAGCGTCAACACCACGATCAACGCGCTGCAGAAGCTGTTCCTGCTGCGCAGCTGCAACGACGGTTTCATGTCGCGTCGTGACCGGCCCTGCCTGCTGTATCAGATCCGCCGCTGCTCGGCCCCTTGCGTCGACAGGATCAGCCCGGAGGACTATGGCGAGCTGGTGCGGCAGGCCAAGGATTTCCTCGGCGGCAAGTCGAGCGCGGTCCAGCGCGAGATCGAGGCGCAGATGCAGGAGGCGGCGGAGAACCTCGACTTCGAGCGTGCCGCGATGCTGCGCGATCGCCTGCGCGCCGCCACTTTCATCCAAGGGAGCCAGGCGATCAACGCCGAGGGCGTCGGCAATGCCGATGTCTTTGCCATGGCGGTGAAGAGCGGGCAGGTGGCGGTGCAGGCTTTCTTCATTCGCGGCGGCCAGAACTGGGGCCACCGCGCCTTTTTCCCGAGCCACACCGAAGGGCTTTCGGAAGAGGAGGTGATGACCAGCTTCCTCGCCCAGTTCTATGAGGAAGTCCCGCCTGCTCGGCTGATCCTGGTTGACCGCGAACTGCCCGAGGCCGCGCTGCTGGCCGAGGCGCTGTGCGAAGGCGCAGGCGGCAAGGTGGAGATTTCTGTGCCGCAGCGTGGCGACCGGCGCAGGCTGATGGAGCAGGCGCAGCGCAATGCGGTGGAATCGCTTGACCGGCGGATGGCCGAAAGCGGCACCAAGGCGCGGGTCATGCGCGAACTCGCCGAATTCCTCGAACTGCCGGACGTTCCGCAGCGGATCGAGGTTTACGACAACAGCCATATCCAGGGCACCAACGCGCTGGGTGCGATGATCGTCGCGGGGCCGGAAGGCTTCGTGAAGGGCCAGTACCGCAAGTGGAATATCAAGACCGCGCAGACCAACGACGACTTCGGCATGATGCGCGAAGTGATGACCCGGCGCTTCGGGAAAGCGCAGGAGGAAGACCCCGATCGCGAAAGCGGCATGTGGCCGGACCTTGTGCTGATCGACGGCGGCAAGGGGCAGATGTCGGCGGTGAAGGAGGCCTTGGGCGAACTCGGCATCGAGGACGTGCCGCTGATTGCGATTGCCAAGGGGCCGCACCACGGACGCGAGGGGCGCGAGGTGTTCCACTTCCCCGACGGGCGCGAGAAGATGCTGCCGGTCAACTCGCCGGTGCTGTTCCACCTGCAGAACATGCGCGACGAGGTTCACCGCTTCGCCATCGGCGCACACCGCGCCAAGCGCAGCCGGGCCATCACCGCCAGCCCGCTGGACGAGATTCCCGGCATCGGCCCGGCACGCAAGCGTGCGCTGCTCCTGCACTTTGGCACGGCGGGCAAGGTCCGGGCCGCCAGCCTTGATGATCTGCAGCGCGCACCGGGCGTGAGCGCGGCAGTGGCGCAAACCGTCTACGACTTCTATCATCCGAACGGGTAGAGCATGGAGAGCGTGATGGCAGACCAGCGCAGGGCATGGAGCGACGAGGCCGTGCGCCGGATCGAGGCGGACTTCAACCGCTCTGCCGATACGCACCTGATCCGCGTGGAACTGCCCAAGTTTCCGGGGATCACGCTCTACCTCAAAGACGAGAGCGTCCATCCGACCGGCAGCCTCAAGCACCGTCTGGCGCGCTCGCTGATCCTCTATGGCCTGTGCAACAACCGCATCGGGCCAGATACCTTGCTGATCGATGCCACCAGCGGATCAACCGCTGTTTCCGAGGCCTATTTCGCCAAGCTGATCGGGCTGAAGTTCGTCGCGGTGATCCCGCGCAGCACTTCGCCTGCGAAGATCGAGGCGATCCGCTTTCACGGTGGCGACGTGCACATGGTCGACAGCGCGGGCGAGATGTACCCTGCGGCCGAACGCCTTGCGGCCGAAGCGGGCGGCCTGTTCCTCGACCAGTTCACTTACGCCGAGCGCGCGACCGACTGGCGCGGCAACAACAACATCGCGCAATCGATCTTCCAGCAGATGGCGCGCGAGGATCATCCGGTGCCGTCGTGGCTTGTCTGCGGGGCGGGGACGGGCGGCACGTCTGCCACGCTTGGCCGCTTCATCCGCTATGGCCGCTACCCGACGCGGCTGTGCGTTGCCGATCCCGAAGGCTCGGTGTTCCACCGCCACCATGCCGACCGCAACGTCACTGCCCCGCCGCCGGGGGCGTGCTGCCTGATCGAAGGCATCGGCCGCCCGCGCGTCGAACCGTCGTTCGTGCCGGAGGTGATCGATCGCATGATCGCCGTGCCCGATGCGGCATCGATCGGGGCGATGCGCGCCATTGCCGCGCGGATTGGCAGACCGGTGGGCGGTTCGACCGGAACGAATATCCATGCCTGCCTGCAGCTTGTCGAAGAAATGGCGGCTGCGGGTGAGGTGGGATCGATTGTAACGATCCTGTGTGATTCAGGGCTGCGCTATGCCCAGACCTATTACGATGACGGCTGGCTGAAAGCGCAGGGACTGAACTGGCGCGATTTTGGCGAAAGAGCGGCACACTTGCTTAATTAGGGCAAGGTATACGCAAAAATACTATTGACGCGACGGTAACCTATTCTGTTTGGAGCGGTTTCAGGCTGCTGCTGTCTGTTGTCTACAGAAGTTGCATCGAATTTGGATTGAGCCGGGGGGCTAATGGTATGGTGGGGCTGACAATGCGCATGGCAGCACTTCCGCTGGCAGCAGGTCTGCTTCTGGGCCTGTCCTCGCCTGTGCATGCCCAATCCGCCAATGGCGTCGGCTCGCCGTTTGAGCTGGCTTTCTGGCAATCGGTTGCCGGGAGCGACGATCCGGCGGTCTATGATGCCTATCTGCAGCAGTACCCTGCCGGCACATTTGCCGGATTGGCGCGAGCGAAACTGGCCACCTTGCGCAAGGCTTTGTCCCTGCCTGCACCAGTCGCGCCAACGCCCGCTCCCGTTGTTGCGCCGGCTGCTGCCACTGCGGCCATGGCGCCGGCCGTTGCGACAGTAATTTCGCCGCCACCTGCCGCCGCGCCGCCGTCGCCGCCGCTACTTGCGGAACCAAAGCCGGCAGTGGTTGCAGCGCCAAAGGCCGCCGTTGCGGAAGCCTCTGACGCGACCAGCGATGCCAATCTCCTGCTTGAACTCGCACGTTCGCAGGAAGTTGGTAGCGGCACGGACCGGGTCTTGGCTGCTAATGGTTTTGCGCTGCCCCAGCGGCCGGTTCTGGCCGACATTGCCGACCTGCCATTGCCGACCTCTTTCTGCTCGGCCGAACAACGCAATGCCTTCTACGAGACTCGCTACAAGCCGTATCTTGATCTCGCTCGTGCCAACAACGATGCGGCAATTGCCCATATGCAGAAGCTGCAGCAGGCCTATGACAGCTACCAGCTCTCCCGCGATCCCTCACCGATGAACGCGCTGGCTGCCGAGGCCAGTTCCTATCAGCAGCAAGTTGCCGCCGGCACTTATGCGCGGCAGGCGGCGGTGGTTCGCCAGTTTGACCAGATCATGGCCTTGCCGGTCACGACTTGCCAGATCGCGACGGCAACAAAATGAGGCGCGCAGTGGAACTGGTGATGGCGTGCGTGCTGCTGGCAGCGAATCCAGCTCACGCAGAAACGTGCCTTGATCGAGAGACGATCACCGCCGCGCGCGTGCACGAATTCGAGACGATGATGATGGCGGTCACCCTGCGCTGCAAGGCGATCGGGACCGACATCGGCCCGGTCATGGAAGCCATGATGGGCACGCATCGCCCGATCTTTGCGGCGGCGGACCGGCGCATGCGTGCATTCTTCGCGCCGCAGAAGCGTGCGTACGAAAGCTATTCCACGCAACTGGGCAACCGCTATGGCGGCGGCGCGACCGATGCTGCCAATTGCCACCGTTTCGAGAAGGTGGCGAGGGAGCTTGCCGGCCAACCGGGCGTGACGTCGCTTGGCCGGGTGGTCTTCGCGATGATCGACAAGCCCCGCATCGCCGGGGCCGTCTGTTCGAAGCCTTGATCAGTCGGAAGACTTTTTTGGTTCGATCGGTCGGATCAGGCCTTCCTGCGCCACGCTGGCCACCAGCCGACCGTCCTGCGTGTAGATCCGCCCGCGATTGAAACCGCGCGCGCGGCCCGCCCAAGGGCTGTCGCAGGCATAGAGCAGCCATTCGTCCGCGCGGAAATCGTCGTGGAACCAGATCGCATGATCCAGGCTTGCCCCCATCAGGTTGCCTTTTGACCAGCTGATGTCGTGCGGAAGAGTGGAAGTACCAAGCAAGGTCATGTCGCTGGCATAGGCCAGGACCGCACGGTGGATGCGGGGATCGTCGGGCAGCGCTCCGACCGAGCGGAACCAGGTATGGGCACGCGGCTCCTGCGGGCCATTGTTCATCCAGTGCCGGGCCTCGATCGGGCGTAGCTCTATCGGCCGTGGTTGCAGCATTTGCTGGCGCTGCCTCTCGGGCATCTTCGCGGCATAGCGCAGGCGCAACTCGCTTTCGCTGGCAAGGTCGTCCGGCCCGACAACCTGGGGCATCGGTTCTGCATGGTGCCGCCCGTCTTCGCGCCTGTGGAACGAAGCGGCCATGTTGAGAATCGGCTTGCCTAGCTGGCTGGCCACGACGCGGCGATTGGAAAAGCTGCCCCCATCCAGATCGCGCTCGACCTTGAAGTCGATCTCGTGATCCTCGTTCCCCCCACGCAGAAAATAGGCGTGGAGCGAATGGACGGGCCGGTCGGCAGGGACGGTGCGTTCTGCACTCGCCAAGGCCTGCCCGATCACCTGGCCGCCGAACACGCGGCCGACGCCGCCGATCTTGCGACGGCCCTCGAAGCGGTCGCCGCCGTGGTCCTTCACGTCGAGAAGGTCGAGCAGCCTTTCGACCAGTTCCTGCGGAGTCGGTTTGTCAGAGTCGGTCATGCCAGCGCGATGGACGTGGCTGCCGTTTACGTCAACGGGATCAATTCAGCGCAGGCCACGCGCCTTGGCGTAGAGCCGCCAGCACAGCGCCTTCGCGCGGTTGCCGTGCGGCCAGCGCCCGGGTGGGCGCGGCTTCATGCCAAACTTGCGCAGCAACCCGTTGAAGGCGCGCGCGTCTGCTTCGGCAAAGCTCCATTCGGATCGCCACGTGATCGACAGGGATACCGACGGCTGTGGGCCGTTGCGGACAAAATGGGGCGACATGACCGGCACGTAGAGCGCTTCGCCCGGGGACAGCGGCCAGTCCTTGCCGCTGCCGAGCAGCTCGTCGCGCCAGAAAAGTTCGCGCCCGCCGCCGGTGTGATAGGTTTCGTGGGTTTCGTCCGGGGCGAAGCGGGCATCGCCTGCGGGAAACATCGTCATGACCTTCGATCCCATGACTTGCAGAAGAATGTTGTGCTCGGGGTCGAAGTGATAGGGTGTCACGCCGCCCGGGCTGGTGACGAAGATGAAGCCTTGCGGCTTGAGCATTGCGCCGGTGCGCTGCTCGATCACCGGGCGCAGTTCGTCGAGCAGACTGTCCAGCAGTTCCGCATAGGCTGGGTTCTGCTCGATGTTCTTGAGGGCAGCCCAGCTGCCGGTAGATGCAATGTTGCGGATCGTCTCGCCGATGCCGATGCCGTTGGCAGGCGCCTTTTCACCGTTGAGGCCCAATGGCAAAGCCGCGCGATTGTATTCGACCGAGCGTTCCGGCAGGGCCTCGCCCAGGATCGCCAGGGAATCGAGCTGCATCAGCGGGTGCATGCCCAGCCGGTGGACCAGCTTGTGCGGCACTTCGGGGTAGGACGCGGCGAAAGCGGCGCGGGACGTCTCGTCAAACGCATCGAGAGGCGCAGATCCATCTGCAAAGGCAGTCTGTTCGTTCATCGGCCAAGTCCGACAGGATTGCGCCCCAGTTCGAGCGACAGGAGAGTTTCGAAGAGCTTGCGCCGGACGCCACCGCCGATTGCTACCGAAATCCGGCCAATCGGGCGGCGTTCGGTCCACAGGCTGTCGATCATCGGATGATCGGGCGCGGCGCAACTGTCGCACCAGGTGATGTCCGGTTGCGAGAGGAGCGCGAGGTTCTCTCGTTGCAACAAGACGCCCGGAGAGTAGCGCGAAAAGTTCTCGTCGAAGGCAGTCTTGTAGGAAAAGCTGCCCGGCGGCGTCAGGAAGTTCGCTAGCATGGCGATGGGGTGGCCGTCGAGCGTAAGGGCGAGGCGTTCGAGCCTGCCGATGGCTGCCGCGCCTTCGAGAGCCTTGCGGAACAAGGTCTCGGTCTCCCGCGCGCAGGCCATGGCGCTGTTGCTGGCGCCCTTCCAGCCGCGCTTCTCAAGCTCCAGAAAGGCGGCAATCCAGCTGTCCAGTTCGACGCCGTCCTGATGGCGCTGCACGTCCAGCTCGCCTTGTTCGGCGAGCCGAGCATGCTGGCGACGCAGCTCCTTGCGCTTCTTCCCTGTCAGCGCCCGCTCCAGATAGAGTTCCGGGTTGAGGGGGGAATGCAGCAGCGCGCGTTGCTCGCGCATGACCAGCGAGGCCTTTCGGCCCTGTGCCTCGGCAAGATCGAACAGAGCTTCGGTAAGCGGTTGCTCCAGTGGCATGGCGGCAAGGTGAAGAAACAGCGCCTGTTCGCTCGCCGCCTGCTTGTCGGCCCATTGCAGCAGTGCCTGCCAGAACAGAGCCTCGCACCCTGCCCGCACCAGGGGCGCGCCCAGAAAAGCGTTGGGATGAAGCCATGTCGTGAGGTGCGGAAGCGGCCAGCGGCCATAGCGGCGCGGTTTGCCAAGCGGCATCAATCCGACCAGTTCGCCACGGAGCTCAACTGTAAGCAGCCGCCTGTTTCCGTCGGTGTCGAATGCCTCCAAGGAGGGGATCAGATACCACGGTTCGAGGAACGGATTGGGTGTCGAGGCACTGTCGGCCAAGGCCTGCCACTGCGCGCGCCGTCCTGCCTCGGTCCACTCGCGCCACGCCCGCACCGACGCGACCGCCGCGCCCGGTTGTGTAAGCGGCATGGGCAGACTTGCCGTGGTGAATGTCGCGACGTTCAAGGTTCCGGGTCTCCGCTCCCGGCCTTAGGGGGAATGCGCGAAAACTCGGTTAACAAGCCAGCAAAGAAACACCCCGCCCGGATTGCTCCGGACGGGGTGTCCTCTCCCCAACTTGGGCGTTGGTTGCTTATCCCACAGCGTTGCTGGCAAGTGCCGCGAGCAGCAGCAGCGCAACGATGTTGGTGATCTTGATCATCGGGTTCACGGCGGGGCCAGCGGTGTCCTTGTAGGGATCGCCCACGGTATCACCCGTGACAGCGGCCTTGTGGGCTTCGGAGCCCTTGCCGCCGTGGTTGCCGTCCTCGATGTACTTCTTGGCGTTGTCCCATGCGCCGCCGCCCGAGGTCATCGAGATAGCGACGAACAGACCGCCGACGATCACGCCGAGAAGCAGGGCGCCAAGCGCGGCAAAGCCGTTGGCCTGACCGGCCACAGCTGCGATCACGAAGTAGACCGCGATCGGTGCCAGCACCGGGAGCAGCGAGGGCACGATCATTTCCTTGATCGCGGCCTTGGTGACGAGGTCCACGGTGCGCGCATAATCGGGCTTCGAGGTACCCGCCATGATGCCCGGATTTTCGCGGAACTGGTCACGCACATCGATCACCACGTCGCCCGCCGCGCGGCCCACTGCGGTCATGCCCATTGCGCCGAACAGGTACGGCAAGAGCGCGCCGAGCAGCAGCCCGACGATGACATAGGGGTTTTCGAGGCTGAAGCTGACCGCGAGGTTCGGGAAGAACTCGCGCAGGTCGGTGGTGTAGGCGGCGAACAGGACGAGCGCGGCAAGGCCGGCCGATCCGATGGCATAGCCCTTGGTCACGGCCTTGGTGGTGTTGCCCACCGCGTCCAGTGCGTCGGTCTTGTCACGGACCGAATCGTCTAGGCCGGCCATTTCGGCGATGCCACCGGCGTTGTCGGTGACAGGGCCATAAGCGTCCAATGCCACGACCATGCCAGCCAGCGCCAGCATCGCGGTTGCCGCATAGGCAATGCCGATCAGCCCGGCGAGCTGGTAGGCAATGATGATGCCGGCGCAGATCACGACCGTGGGCATCGCAGTCGATTCAAGGCTGATGGCCAGACCCTGGATGACGTTGGTGCCGTGGCCGGTTTCCGACGACTTGGCGATCGAGCGCACCGGGCGGTAGTTGGTGCCGGTGTAGTACTCGGTGATCCAGATGATCAGGCCGGTGATGACCAGGCCGAGCAGCGAGCAGTAGAACAGCACGCGGCCGGTGAACGTCACCGTATTGTCGAGGATGGTGTAGCTCATCGGCGTTTCCATGTCCCCGAGGGCATAGGAAATCGCCCACCAGATCGCACCGACGGACAGGACGGCGGTGACAAGGAAGCCCTTGTACATCGCGCCCATGATGTTGTTGGAGGAGCCGAGCTTGACGAAATAGGTGCCGATGATCGAGGTGACGATGCACACGCCGCCGATCAGCAGCGGCAGGGCCATCATCGCGCCGAGCGCGTCGCCGAGGCCCTTGAGCAGCAGCGCGGTCAGCACCATGGTTGCGCCCACGGTCACGACATAGGTCTCGAACAGGTCGGCGGCCATGCCGGCGCAGTCGCCGACGTTGTCGCCCACGTTGTCGGCGATCACGGCCGGGTTGCGCGGATCGTCTTCGGGGATGCCTGCTTCCACCTTGCCGACGAGGTCGGCGCCGACGTCTGCGGCCTTGGTGAAGATGCCGCCGCCAAGGCGCGCGAAGATCGAGATCAGCGAGGCACCGAACGCGAGGGCGACGAGGCCATCGACCACCGTGCGGTCATCGCCACCCACGGTGTAACCGGCGATGTCGGTGAGGTAGTGGTAGAACACTGCGATCGCGAGCAAGGCGAGGCCCGCCACCAGCATGCCAGTGATGGCGCCAGCGCGGAAGGCAAGGGTCAGCCCGGCCTGCAGGCCGTTCTGTGCAGCGGCTGCCGTGCGCACGTTTGAGCGCACCGAGATGTTCATCCCGATGAAGCCCGCGACGCCCGAAAGCACTGCGCCGATCACGAAGCCCGTGGCGGAGATCGCTCCGAGGGTAGCTGCGATGATGACGGCGACGACCACGCCGACGATCGCAATGGTGGTGTACTGGCGCTTGAGATAGGCCTGCGCGCCTTCCTGGATGGCGGCGGCGATTTCCTGCATCTTGGCGTTGCCCGCTGGTGCGCCGAGCACCTGGCGGCTGGTCACGAAGCCATAAACGACGGCAAGCAACCCGAGTATTATCGATAATACGACTAGGTTCACGTTGGCATCCCCCTTTATGTCCGGTGCCACGAATGGCCCGTCCCCGTCGTTGCGGGTGGGCGAGAAGCTATCGTTTTATTTCTGACCCGCAAGCCCTTCCATGACCTTGGTCAAAGGGTTTTTAATCGTGCATATAACCCAGATTGCCATGCGGCACTGCACCATCGACGATAACAGGTGATGACGTTAGCGCCTGCGCGACCCCTATGCGATGGGCGGCGACAGGTGGGGAAATTCCGGCGGGCAGCGTGAACAGCAGTTCGTAGTCATCGCCCCAGCGCATAGCTTCGTCCCGGCGAACGTCGGGCAGGGCGACAGGGAAGGGCACTGCGTCGCCAGCAAGGGCAAAGGTCACGCCGCTGGCCTGCGCCATGCGCGCGGCGTCGATCAGCAGGCCGTCGGAAACGTCCATCATTGCGGTTGCCAGCGGAGCAAGTGCCCGGCCTTCGGCAAGGCGCGGCAAGGGCCTTCGGAAGGCGATGCTGTCACGGCCGGTCCCGTCCCGCAGTGCCTCGAACCCCAGCATCGCCGCACCAACCGGCCCGGTCAGCCAGAGGGTATCGCCCGCCTTCGCCCCGCTGCGCGAAGGCACGGGTGAAAAGGTCGCGCGTCCCAGCGCTGTCAGTCCCAGGCTGCGCGGCCCTGTGCCGCTGACGGTGTCGCCACCGAGCAGGGGCACGCCGAATGCCTGCAACGCCTCGCCAAGCCCGGCAACGAAGCGCGTATCCTCCTCGCCCAGCGTGAAGCCCAGCAAGACGCCGACCGGTTCCGCTCCCTTTGCCGCAAGGTCGGACAAGTTGGTCGCCAACAGTTTCCACGCGACGTCGGCCATGTCCTGCCCCGGCAGCCAGTGCACGCCCTCGACCATCATGTCGTGAGTCAGCACCAGCGTCTCGCCCCCGAATGGCAGCACAGCGCAGTCGTCGGCCAGCCCGCGCGCCGCGGGGTGCAGGGCCAGCGCGCGCATCGCCGCGATCAGGTCGGATTCCTTGCTCACGCCCCGGTCTATGGGGCGCGCTGCCGAACCGCACAAGCCCGCTTGACCAGCGCCATATCGCCCCTTAATCGTTCGATTAAAGAAGTATCGAGAGGAGTCGGAACACATGGCTACAGCCTATATCGTCGACGCAGTGCGCACGGCCGGAGGACGCCGTGGTGGACGGCTTGCGGGCGTTCACCCGGTCGATCTCGCCGCGCGCAGCCTCGATGCCATCATCGCTCGCACTGGCATCGATCCGACTGCGGTTGACGATGTGATCATGGGCTGCGTCACCCAGGCCGGGCAGCAGGCAATGCAGGTCGGCCGTAACGCGGTGCTCGCATCGAAGCTCTTGCCGCAATCGACGCCTGCGGTGACCATCGACCGCCAGTGCGGCTCATCGCAGCAGGCGATCCAGTTCGCCGCGCAGGCGGTGATGTCGGGCGTGCAGGACGTGGTCATCGCCTCGGGCGTGGAAAGCATGAGCCGCGTGCCGATGGGCTCGAACGCCACGTTCCACATGAAGGAGGGCCTCGGCCACTACAAGTCGCCCGGTCTGGACGAGAAGTATCCGGGCATCATGTTCTCGCAGTTCATGGGCGCGGAAATGATCGTCAAGAAGCACGGCTTCACCAAGGACGACCTCGACCGCTTCTCGCTGAACAGCCACCAGAAGGCCATCGCCGCAACGAATGCCCAGGCTTTTGCGGGCGAGATCGTGCCGGTTGAAATCGAGACTCCCGAAGGCCCCGCGATGCACACCGTGGACGAAGGCATCCGCTTCGATGCGACGCTCGAAGGCATTGCCGGGGTCAAGCTGCTCAGCCCCGAAGGATCGCTCACCGCTGCCAGCTCCAGCCAGATCTGCGACGGATCGAGCGCCGTGCTGGTCGTCTCCGAAGCCGCCCTGAAGGCGCATGGCCTTACGCCGTTGGCGCGCATCCACAATTTGACGGTGACAGCAGGCGATCCGGTGATCATGCTCGAGGAACCGCTCTTCGCTACTGACCGAGCGTTGCAGCGGGCCGGCATGAAGATCTCGGACATTGACCTGTACGAGGTAAACGAGGCCTTCGCATCAGTGCCGATGGCCTGGCTCAAGCACACCGGCGCGGACCCCGAAAAGCTCAACGTCAACGGCGGCGCGATTGCGCTCGGTCACCCGCTCGGCGCGTCGGGCACGAAGCTCATGGCCACGTTGGTTCATGCCTTGCGCGCGCGTGGCGGGAAGTATGGCCTGCAGACGATGTGCGAAGGTGGCGGCGTTGCCAACGTCACCATCATCGAAGCTCTTTGATTTTTCAGCCCTTTAGAGAGGATAACTCGCAATGAAGCTCGACAATACCGTTGCTGCCGTGGTTACCGGCGGCGCTTCCGGCCTCGGCGCTGCCACCGCTCGTGCCCTTGCTGCCAAGGGCGTCAAGGTCGCCATCTTCGATCTGCAGAAGGAAAAGGGCGAAGCCATGGCTGCCGAGATCGGCGGCGTGTTCTGCGAAGTGAACGTGACCAGCGACGAGAGCGTCGATGCCGGCTTCGCCAAGGCTCGCGCTGCGCATGGCCAGGAGCGCATCCTCGTCAACTGCGCCGGGACCGGCAACGCGATCAAGACTGCCAGCCGATCGAAGGAAACCGGCGAAATCAAGCACTTCCCGATGGATGCGTTCAACTGGATCATCCAGATCAACCTCGTCGGCACCTTCCGCTGCATCGCCAAGTCGGCGGCCGGCATGATGACGCTCGATCCCTGCGACGAGTTCGGTGAGCGTGGCGCGATCGTCAACACCGCCTCGGTCGCTGCCGAAGACGGCCAGATGGGCCAGGCTGCATACTCGGCCTCAAAGGGCGGCGTTGTCGGCATGACCCTGCCGATCGCACGCGACCTGATGAGCGAGGGCATCCGCGTCAACACGATCCTGCCGGGCATCTTCAACACCCCGCTGCTGCAGGGGGCGCCGCAGAACGTGAAGGACGCACTCGCCGCATCCGTGCCGTTCCCCAAGCGCCTCGGCATGCCGGAAGAGTATGCCAACCTCGCCATGTGCATGATCGAAACCGGCTACTTCAACGGCGAGGACGTTCGCCTTGATGGCGCCATTCGCATGGCACCGCGCTGATTTGAATTGAAGGTGAGGGGCGGGGCACGAACCCCGCCTCCATCGTCTCGGGAGAGTTTCGTGGCCGACTACACGCAGATCAAGCTCGACATCGCCGATGGCATCGCAACAATCACGCTGCACCGCCCGGAAAAGATGAACGCCTATACCGGCACGATGATGAACGAGATGATCGACGCGTTCGATCGCACCGATGCCGATGACAGCGTCCGCGCGGTCATCGTCACCGGGGCAGGGGACCGTGCGTTCTGTGCCGGGGCTGATCTCACACCCAGTGACGGCAAGCACGTTTTCTCCAGCGGCGATACGGTGGAAGACCTGTCCGATCCCCGCGTGCGAGACGGCGGCGGCATGATCACCTTGCGCATTTATCAGTCCAAAAAGCCGGTGATCGGCGCGATCAACGGCGCGGCGGTGGGCGTCGGCGTCACCATGCAATTGCCGATGGACATCCGCCTCGCGTCGACCAAGGCGCGCTTTGGCCTTGTCTTTGCCCGTCGCGGCATCGTCCCCGAAGCGGCCTCGAGCTGGTTCCTGCCGCGCATCGTCGGCCTGCCTCAGGCGCTGGAATGGTGCATGACCGGCCGTGTTTTCGATGCCGAGGAAGCCCTGCGTGGCGGCCTTGTCCGCTCGCTGCATGAACCCGAGGACCTGATGCCGGCCGCAATCGCGCTCGCACGCGAGATTGCCGACAACACCAGTGCGGTCTCGGTCGCGATGACCCGCGCCATGCTGTGGCACAACCCCTCATTGTCGCACCCGATGGAGGCGCACCGGGTCGATAGCAGGGCAATCTATACCCTTTCGCGGGGTGCCGATGCCGCTGAAGGCATCGCGAGTTTCCTTGAAAAACGCGCTCCCCGCTACCCCGGACGCGTTTCTTCGGATATGCCTGCGTTTTATCCGTTTTGGAATGAGCCGGGTTGGGAATGAATACGGAAGTGTCAAAGGGGGAAAGCCTGGAAACGCCGGGCGCACGCGAGCAGCTTCTGCAGACCGCGTCGACCATCATGCGCGAGGGGGACGTGGTCGATATCTCCCTCTCGGAACTGAGCCTTCGGTCCGGGCTGAACTCTGCGTTGGTGAAGTACTACTTCGGCAACAAGGCGGGCATGCTCAAGGCCTTGCTCGACCGCGACATGGAAAACATCGTCAAGTCGGTCGACGCGTTGCTTGCCAAGGACGACATGAGCCCGGAGGCAAAGCTGAGGCTGCACATCTCCAAGTGCATCGATACCTACTTCGATTACCCGTACCTCAATCGCTTGCTGATGCGGCTGGTTCGCGACAGCGACGAAGCTGAAGCGAAGCGAATCGCTGACCAGTATCTCCTGCCGCTGCATCGCGCCTACAACCGGTTCATCGGCGATGGCGTGAAGGCTGGCGTGTTCCGGCCGATCAACCCGCAACTGTTCTACTTCACCGTTACCGGTGCGGCCGATCGCTTCTTCTCGGCACGTCTGGTGCTGAAGCACTGCTTCGATCAGGACACTCTGACCGAGGAACTGCGCGACAGCTACCGCGAGCACACGGTCGATTTCATCATGGCCGGTATCCTCGCACACTGAACGGAATTGCATTGTCGAACGGGTGCAGCATGAAACCATGCTGCACCCTTGGTGCTGCTCTGCGCGCTAAAGCTGGAGGCATGGCGGCATAAAGAAAATGTCGTCTAGCGTCTCTGTGCGCATTGATCTAACGCGCACGCCGCCGCTTGGTGTCATAATATTTCGCTCTTGCGCATCAGGCTGGTTTCATGTGATACGAAATCATGCCCGGAACACAAACGCGCCTCACCGACTTCATGCCCTACCGTATGGCCATCACCTCGAATGCGGTGAGTGGCCTTATCGCGGGCGAGTATCGCAGCGAATTCGGCCTGAAGATTCCCGAATGGCGGATCATGGCCGTATTGGGTGACGCTGGGGCCTTGACCCAACGCGATCTGGTCCGAGCCACGTTGATGGACAAAGTCGCCGTCAATCGCGCGTGCAAGGTGCTAGAGGAGCGGGGACTGGTCCAGCGCAGCCCGAACGAGCAGGACGGGCGCTCTCATCATCTGGAACTGACGACGTCGGGATGCGAGCTGCACGGCAGGATCTGGCCGCAGGCGTTCGAGATGTACCAGAAGATTTTCTCGGCCATATCGCCGCGTGAACAGGAAAAGCTGCGCGCCATCCTCGAGAAGCTGCTGAAAGCTGCCCGCACGCTCGAAGGCGACGAGAAGTGAAGCTCGCATCGCTGCCGCAGGGACGCGACGGTCGGCTGATCGTCGTGTCGAACGACCTTGCCTGGTATGCCGACGCCGATCACATCGTACCGACGATGCAGGCCCTGCTGGATGACTGGGACCGCTACTTTCCCTTGGTCGAAGCGCTATCCATCGAGCTTGCGCACGAAGCCATTCCGCGCAAGCGGTTCCACGAGCGCGAAGCGTGCGCCCCGTTGCCCCGCGCCTACCAGTGGGCCGATGGCAGCGCCTACGTCAACCACGTCGAACTCGTCCGCAAGGCACGGGGGGCGGAACTGCCGGAAAGCTTCTGGACCGATCCTCTGATGTATCAGGGTGGAAGCGACGATCTGCGTGGTGGCCGCGAACCGCTTGTCCTGGCGGACGAAGCATGGGGTTGCGACTTCGAGGCCGAGATCGTCGTCGTGACCGGTGACGTTCCCCAGGGCGTTGCCCCGGACGAAGCTCTCAAGCACATTCGTCTCGTCGGCCTGGTGAACGACGTATCCTTGCGCAATCTTATTCCGGGCGAACTCGCCAAGGGGTTCGGCTTTGTTCAGTCGAAACCTGCCAGCCACTTTTCGCCAGCGTTCGTGACGCCCGCCAGCCTTGGCGAGGCATGGAACAGCGGCAAGCTGTCAAGGACCCTGGCAGTCGATCTCAATGGCCAGCCATTCGGGCGGGTTGAGGCAGGCGAGGAATGCACTTTCGATTTTGGCGTGCTGATCGCGCACCTTGCAAAGACCCGCAGCCTGGGGGCAGGGACGATCATAGGCTCAGGCACGGTGTCCAATCGCGATCCCGATGGCTCGCCCGGCCGCCCTGTTTCGCAAGGCGGCAAGGGGTACGCCTGCATTGCCGAACAGCGCATGGTCGAAACGATTACCACTGGCCAGCCTTCGACACCGTTCCTGAAGTGGGGCGATACGGTGCGCATCGAAGTGCGCGATGCGAAGGGCAAAAGCATTTTCGGCGCAATCGACCAGACCGTCACCCGCGCCTGACAGAATTATGCTGAGAAATGAAAAGCCCCGCCGGGTTGTCCGGCGGGGCCTTCTTCATGCCATGGCTGGTCCGATCAGCTTCCTGGCTTCTTGTTGATCAGGGTGTCGCTGATCGAGCAGGCAGCAGGGCCGAGGATCACGACAAACAGCACAGGCAGGATGAACAGGATCAGCGGGATGGTCATGATCGCGGGCAGCCTTGCCGCCTTTTCCTCGGCACGCATCATGCGCTCGTTGCGGAATTCGGCAGAGAGCACGCGCAGCGCCGAGGCAAGGGGCGTACCATAACGCTCGGTCTGGATCATCGTGGTCACCACGCCTTTGACGGACTCCAGATCGACACGATAGGCGAGGTTCTCGAACGCCTGTCGGCGATCGGTAAGGAACGACAGCTCGATGGCGGTGAGGGAGAATTCGTCCCCGAGTTCCGGATAGGCACGGCCCAGCTCGCGTGCGACGCGGCTGAAGGCAGCGTCGACGGTCAGGCCGGCCTCGGCGCAGATGACCAGCAGGTCGAGCGCATCGGGCAGGCCCTTGCGGATCGCGTGGGTCCGCTTGGAAACCATGTTCTGGATGAAGACGTCGGGTCCCTTGTACCCTGCGATGAGCATGAACATGAAGGCGCCCATCCGCTTCATGGGACCCCAATCCCCGAAGGTGTTGGTCCAATAGAAGAGAACCGCGCCCAGAAGACCCAGCGTGATCGGGCCGACCAGACGTCCAAGAATGACCGCGACAGCCCATTCCTTCTTGCGGATGCCGGCCTGCGCCAGCTTCTGCTGGATCACCGCCAGCTGGCTGTCCTGCAGAACCTTGAGCGATTCGAGGAAGCCACGGATCTGGTCGGTGGTCTGGTTGCGGCGGACAATGCTCTGGCGCTTGCGGGCATTGGCAGTGACGATGCCGGCCTTGAGCTGCTCGCGCCGTTCGTTCAGGACCTTGACCCGCTTGGCCATGGGGTCGCGGACGGTAACGGCAGCGTAGACTGCAAGCATGACGGCAGCTGCGGCGATCCCGATCAGGATCGAACCGACAAGGTAAACGTCAAAGCCGAGCAGCGTTGGTCCTGCGGGGTTGTTGATCATGGCCGGTCCCTTCCGCTCAGATTTCGAAGTTGACCATCTTGGCCATGATGAACGAGCCGATGCCAAGCCAGGTGAGGCCGCCCAAACCGGCAATGATCAGGCGCTCGTCCACGAAGAACTTGCTGAGATAGGCCGGGTTGATCGTATAGATCAGGGCAAACACGATGAAGGGCAACGAGCCGACGATATAGGCTGATGCCTTGGATTCCGAGCTCATTGCCTTGACCTTGAGCTTCATCTGCGCGCGTTTGCGCAGCACGTCCGACAGGTTCGAAAGCGTCTCGGCAAGGTTGCCGCCGGTCTCGCGCTGGATCGCCAGCGTGATGCAGAAGAAGTTGAACTCCGGCATGTTGAGGCGATCGGCGGTGTCCTGCAGCGCCTCTTCCATGGTGCGACCCACCTTGATGCGGTCGGTCACCAGCTTGAACTCTTCGCCCACGGGGCCGGGGAGTTCGCTGGCGACAACGCCGAGGGTTTCCGTCACCGGAAGACCGGAGCGAAGCCCGCGTACCAGCAGGTCGAGCGCATCGGGCAGGCGTGTCGTAAAGTTCTCGACGCGCTTGCCGATTGCCCGACCGACGATGAAATGCGGCAAGCCAATGCCGACGAACAGCCCGGCGACGAGCGACAGCAAGGGCGCTCCGGTCTTGACGAAGACCAGCAGCAGGACCGCCAGAGTCAGGCCGCCGCTGACATAGAGGTACTGCGACATTGTCCAGCCTTTGCCGGTCCGATGGAGCCGCAGTTCGAGCGCCTCCATGCGTGATCCCGAGCCGGCGATCTTCCCCGCGCGCGGTTTGCGGGCTGCCACGGTCTTGCGATATTGCGCTTCGACCTTGTCAACTGCGCTGTCCGAGTGGCGAAAGCGCACGGACTGGAGACGGCGGCCGCTTTCCTTGGACGCGGAAGGGCCGGACAGTGCGGCATAGCCAAGCACCATCGCCGCCATCATGCCGCCGGCCATCAGGATCAGCTGGATCGTATTCCCCATTGCAGGTCTCTTCCCGTCACCTCAAGCGAATGCGAGCCGTCAGGCGGGCACACCGGCCTTTGGCTTGTTGAGCATCTTCTTCAGATCGAACTTGCCCAGCAGCGAGGGCTTGCGCGCATTGGCTGCGGTGTCTGGCGCTGCTTCTTCCTCACCGGTTCCGATGATCGCGAAAGCGATGTCCCGGATCGTGGCCCCGACCTTGGAGGACCGATTAGCTGCAACGAACGACTGACCGAGCTTGGCCGCGTTCGACGCCCCCTTGATATCGTAGGGCAACATGAAGTTGATCTTGCGTTCGATCGAGGCTTCGAAATCGGCCTTGCTGATCTCGTTGGCGCCGGCCTGGACCTTGTTGGCCACCACGATCGGACGGGCGTGGGCGGCATTGGTCTTGAGCCACGAAAGCAGGCGGATGGCATCGCGCGCGCCAGCCAGCGTCAGTTCGGTCGCAACGATCACCACATTCACGTCACCGAGCAGGTGCGGGAAGTTGATCAGCATGTTGCGCGGCATGTCGATGACGGTCATCTCGAACGCCTGGCGGAATTCTTCCTCCAGTTGCACGAACGCGCTGCCATCGGTCATCAGGGGCGAACTGATCGGTGCTTCGGCCGACAGGATCGCCAGGTTGTCGTTTGCCCGGATCATGGCGCGTTCGATGAACAGGCCGTCGATGCGGCTTGGATTGTCGATCGCGTCGGTCAGCCCGCGGCCGGGCTCGAGATCCAGCGTCAGCGCGCCGGTGCCGAAATGCACGTCGAGATCGAGCAGCGCGGTGGGCAGCTTGTGATCGGTGCTGAACAGCCAGGCAAGCGATGTCGCCAGCGTCGATGCGCCTACCCCGCCGCGCGTGCCGACAATGGCCGTCGAGATGTGGCGCTTCGCCGCTGACGGATCGTGGCTCTTGGGCGCAGTGAAGATCGCCTGCGCCTGAACCAGGGCATCGCGGATCTGGCCTGCGTTGAGCGGCTTGAGCAGGTAATCCTGAATGCCCGAGGCAATCAGATCGCGGTAGAGGCGCACGTCGTTGACCTGCCCCACGGCGATGACCACGGTGCCGGGCTCGCAAACTTCGGCCAGGGCGTTGATGTCGTTCAGCGGGTCGCCGCTTTCCGACAGGTCGACCATGAGAATGTTCGGGCTGGCCGTGATCGAAAGCGACTGGATCGCGTTCCGCAGGCCACCGCGGTGGCACTTTTCCGGAGCCCAGCCCATGTCGACGACGACCGGGCGAAGGACGTCGAGCGCGGTCTCGTCGCACATGAAGGCGGCGAAGGCGTCGCGATTGGCATTCTTCCAGCTCATGTCAGTTTCCTCCTCCGCCGCTGCCGCCAGAGGCATTGGACGTCGCATTGCTCTTCAGGCCATCTTCGCCGGTGGGCTTGGCGGCGCGGAAGCTGTCGATCGCCTTGGTTCCGCTCATCACCACCGTCTCGCCGGTGGTGCTGGCGCCCTTCACGAGGTGTTCCTTGTCGGCGACCATCGCAGCCAGATTGCTGTTGATGGCGCAGCCGAAGTTCGACGTCGTCCGGTTGCTCATCGAGAAGTCGGACTTGGCGGTCCAGTCGGGGCAGCCAGGGACCGAGGCCGTGGCGCGGGTCACGACGATGCGCGCGCCGCCTGCCGGGACATAACCGGGCGTTACCGGGGCGGGGCCGTCGACGAACATGCCCCAGCGACCGGCCACCGTATCGACCGACGCGATCGTTGCCTTTGACTGCAACGGATCGTCTATCGCAATCTTGTCACCATACTTGAGGCCAAGGCTCTCGAACCATCCGGCGAGGCGCCGTTGTTCCGTGATCGAAATGCCGCCGCCCGGCAGCGTCTCGACATCGAAGACGTAGCGGTCACGCTCAACCATCGGCTGATGCACCGAATTGAGCATGCGGTTCTCGGGAGTATTGGCCGAACAGGCCGAAAGGACTGTCGCCAGCGAAAGCAGCAGCGCGGCGGAAGCGCGGCGGGTATGGTTGGTGCGCATGGGCTGTCCCTCGTTCACTGGATGCTGAAGCCGGGTTCGACGCTGGCGACCTTCTTGTCGCTGCGGCGATCGGCGGGCTGCGATGCCTTCGCGGGCTTGTCGAGGCTGCCGACCTTGGGGCCGGATTGAACCGTGCCTTCCTTCTCGGTCGGCTTGGGGCGATCGCCACCGGTGATGCCGTCGTGCTCCATGTTGCCAAGCAGGCGCTGGATATCGTTCGGGCTCTGGAAGCCGTCGGTCGGAAGCTTGATGTCGCTGGCGTTGACCGGGTTCACCAGATACGGCGTAACCACGATAACCAGCTCGGTTTCGCCCTTGCGATAGCGGGTCGAGCGGAACAGCGAGCCGAGGATCGGCACGTCACCCACGCCCGGCATCTTGGTCAGGGCATTCTGCGCGCCGTTCTGCAGCAGGCCGGCGATCATGAAGGATTGGCCCGAACCGAGTTCGATCGTCGTTTCGGCACGGCGCACGGTCAGGGCGGGGATTTCGACGCTGTCGAGCTTCAGCGCGCCCGTGCTCGAAAGCTCGGAGACTTCCGGGCGCACGCGGATCGAGATGCGGCCATTGGCCAGGACCGTTGGCGTATAGGCAAGGCTGACGCCGTAGCGCTTGTATTCGATCGAGGTGGTGCCAAGCCCTTGCGAGACGGGGATCGGATATTCGCCGCCGGCAAGGAAATCGGCAGTCTCGCCCGAAAGCGCGGTCAGGTTCGGCTCGGACAGAGTGGTGACGAGGCCGATCGTCTCGGCGGCATCGAGCGCACCCAGCAGATCGAGGCCGAGAAACTTGCCCATTCCGGCAATGGTGGTGCCCGTAGCGGCGGCCGTCACCGAACTGCCTGGCTTTTCCACCAAGCCGAGTGGATTCGCCTCGGTCACCTTGGTCGGGTCGAAGGTGAAGCCGGTGGTCGATGACGTCCCGACGCCAAACGGCAGGTTCCGGTCAGTGGTGAAGAACGATCCGACCGACCTGCCTTGACCAATGCCGAACTTGAAACCGCCAGTGCCGTCGATGCTGGTGAGGTTCACGCCCAGGTCGCGTACCAGGGTGCGGCTGACTTCGGCGAACTTCACGTGCAGGCTGACCTGCAGCGGCGTTGCCATCTTCAGGCGGCTGATCACGTTGGTCTTGTCGCCGACAAAGGCGCGGACCAGGCGTTCGGCTTCGGCTGCGTCTTCGGGCGCGCCGACGGTGCCGGTCAGCAGGACCGTGTTGTTCATCGTCGCGACGTTGACGCGGGCCTCGGGCATGGCGAGGTGCAGCATCTGGTCGATCGAGTCGATGTTGTTGCCGACGCGGATGTTTGCCGACCACACGACATCGCCCTTGGCGTTGCTGGCGTAGACCGTGGTCTCACCGCCCGACTTGCCGAAGACGTAGAACTGGTTGGTCGACTTGACCTGGACGTCTGCCACCTTGTCGTCAGCGACGAATACGTCAGCCATCCGGCCCGGCACGGTGACCAGTTCGCCGCGTCCGATCGAAATCGTGACAGTGCGGGCAGGGCTCGTCAGGCTTTGTGCGTGGAGCATGCCGGAAGCGGGCATCATTGCCAGCGGGGCAGCGATCAGCGCGGCCGTGAGAAGCTTGGAGGAAAAACGGCGGTTCATGGTGCTGCCCTTCGAGGTCGGGATCTGTCGCATGATCTTGGTGTGGGGAGCGCAGCTCATCACTTCGCTCCTATCGAGACATTTTCGGTGTCCTTGCCGCGGGTCACGCGGACCACGGGGCCGGTCGGCACCGGTCGGCCGTTTGCTGCCATCTGCGGGGCAGAGCTTGCGGCGGGTGCGGAATATCCGCCGCCTGCAGGAGCAGCTGCCACCGGCACGGTCGTGCGCTGGAAGCGCGATACGTCGCCGCCGGTCACGAAGCTGGCCTTGGTGCTCTCGATCGGGCGGGCCATGGCCTGCTTGATCAGCGCCTCTTCCTGCTGCTTGCTGGCGCCGGCCGGGATCTTGACGTCACCCGAGGCAATCGCCTGCTCAAGCTCGGCCGAGTTGTCGGCCAGGGAGCGCAGCGAGAGGCTGATCGTGCCGATGGTCTGGGCCACGGCAATCTTCTCCGCAATCTTGGGCGTTACTTCGAGCGTGACGGTGCTGAAGGTGCGCACGCGGGTCTTGCCCTCGACCATTTCCTGCTCGGTCGACTGGTCCGTGGCGAGCACGCGCAGGTTCTTGAGGATGGTTTCCGAGGCCTTGAGCGCCATGCCGCTGTCGCCGCTGCCCTTTACGGTCTGGGTCAGCACCAGGTCGATATGATCGCCCGGGAAAACGAAGCCGGCAACGCCGGTGCGGGCCGAGACGGGAATGGTCACGGCGCGCATGCCTGGCCCGAGAGCAGCTGCCAGGAAGCCACGGTCGCCGGGGGCAACGAGATTGCCCTTGGTCACCGGCTCGCCGGCAGTCATCGGGTTGCGCACCACGGTGCCGAGCAGCTTCTGCATGTCAGCTTCGCCCTCGACGAAGTAGGCGTCCTGAACCATGTCCTTGGGCCATGCCTGGAAGTTGATTGAGTCGGCGGTAATGATCGTGCCGACGGGCAGGGCGCGCTGGGCTACCAGCACCTTCGGGCCCATCGGCATCTTTGCCGCAGCTTCTGCCTGGGGCGTGGACGCGCCAGCGAAAAGGCTCCTTGCCGCGAAGGCCGTGCCGATCGCAACGATCAGCGCCCCCACCAGCAACATCAGCTTCCTCTTGTCCATGCTACTTGTCCCGCCCTCTTAACTCAGGCCCGCATGTCTCGGGCAAAATGGTTAAAAATTGTGATATGGTGTTCATGCACCTGTAACGGAGCGCCAGCCGGCCTCGAGCATCGGGGCCAGGACGATCAGTCCGGCGCTGGCGATTGCCACGCCGTAAGGGATCTTTGCATCGCGCCGGCGCGTTACCGTGTAGTGCCACGCGGCGACGACAATGGTCAGCGCGCCGCCCAGCAGCGACATGATCACCAGCAGCTTGACGAAGGTCAGGGGCGGCAACCACAGTGCCAGCGCCGCCAGCAGCTTGACGTCTCCGCCACCCATGAGCTTCAGCGCAAAGAGGCCTGCCAGAACGACGAAGGCGATAAACGCCACACCCACCTGCATCGCCACGCCTGGCCACAGCGAAAGTCCGGATGCCCACCAGTAGGCCGGCGCAGACAGCGCGATGGCAGCGTTCAGCCAGTTGTCGATCTGGCGGCGGCGGATATCGGTAAAGGCGGCAACCAGCAGCGCGATTGCCAATGCCCCGACCAGTCCGTAAACGAAGATGTTCCCCTGCATGTCTTGGGGCATACGGGACAATCACTTACCAAACGGTAACCAAACCTTGGCGCGCAACTGCGCCATTGGAGGCGTTTCAGGCATGGAGTTCGGTACCAGGAGTCGGATCGATCGCAGGGCGATTCCGGCGGATGCGAACGAAGGTTTCTGGACCGCCTCAGACGGCCATGTCATCCGCCGGATCGACTGGCCCGGCCACGCGGTTCCACCTGCCGAACACGGACCGCGCGGGTCGATCCTGTTCTTGCCAGGGCGTGGAGATTTTTACGAGAAGTATCTGGAATCTCTCGATTATTGGCATGAAGAAGGATGGCGCGTAACCGCACTCGACTGGCGCGGGCAGGCAGGCTCGGGACGCCTCTCGGCGCATCCTGCAATCGGGCACGTCGAGGACTTCTCCATCTGGATTGAGGACCTCGCCGCGTTCTGGTCGCAATGGGTCGACCAGACGCCTGGTCCCCATGTCGTGATCGGCCATTCGATGGGCGGTCATCTCGTGCTACGTGCTCTTGCGGAAAGGCGTATTAACCCTGTTGCGGTGGTCTTGAGTGCTCCCATGCTGGGCTTTCTCACTCCGGGACCGAATCGCGCGCTTCACAAGGTGGCCGAAGCGATGTGCCGATTCGGCGATCCCGCCCGCCCCGCCTGGAAGATCAGCGAAAAGCCCGGGACGACCGCCGCTGCCCGCAATACCTTGCTGACGCATGACGCCGAACGGTACGAGGACGAGGCGCAATGGAAGCTGCAGCGCTCCGTCCTCGGCATGGGTCCCGGCTCGTGGCGCTGGGTCGAGCGCGCCTATGCCTCGATGCTCGCACTGGATGCGCCGGGCACTCTTGAGGCGGTTGATGTGCCTGTCCTGCTGCTTGCCGCGCGTCACGATGGTCTGGTCAGCTGGAAAGCGATCGAGCGTGCCGCACGCCGCCTCCCGCGTGCGCAATTGATGACCTGGGGGCGGGAAGCCCGTCACGAATTGCTGCGCGAGGCCGATCCGGTAAGAGACAAGGTCATGGCCGCGATCGACGATTTCCTCGACCGTATGGCGCCCGGCGCGGAGGCAGACGCCGCGTGACCATCCTTGCCGGAGATTTTGACGTCGCCATCGTTGGCGCCGGGATGGCAGGCGCCAGTCTCGCCGCCGAATGCGCGCCGCGTGCCCGCGTGCTGCTGGTCGAGGCGGAGGACACCCCCGGCTACCACACCACCGGCCGTTCCGCCGCGTTCTGGGAAGAGACCTACGGCGGCCCTGGCGTCTTTCCGCTGACCATGGCCTCGGGCCGGTACTTGCGGGAGGGGGGCTTCCTGTCCCAGCGTGGCGCTCTGAACATTGGGCAGGCGTCGGACCGCGACAAGGTTGAGGCTTTCATCGAAAAGTTCACCGCCTTGGGAGCCATCCTGCATCTGCAGGACCGGTCTGCGCTCGAAGCCCGCGTGCCCGGGCTCAAGCCCGAATGGGTTGTCGGCGCCTGGGAGCCCGGCTGCGCTGACATCGACGTTGCCGGCTTGCATCAGCACTACCTCGCAGCGTCGAAGCGCACCGGCACCGTGATGCGCGTGCGGTCCCGCGTCGAGCGGCTGGAGCGGGAAGGCGGACAGTGGCGGCTGGCCTGGGCTGGAGGCGAGGCACGCGCTCCGATCATTGCCAATGCCGCCGGAGCATGGGCGGACTCGCTTGCGGGCCTTGCCGGCGCGCGCCCGCTCGGCGTCCAGCCGTTGCGCCGCACGATCGTGCAATTGCGCACCGATCCTGCCCCGGCAGATTCCCTGCCACTGACGCTGGGCATCAATGAGGACTTCTATTTTAAGCCCCAGGCCGGGCGTCTGTGGCTTTCCCCGCACGACGAAATTCCCGACGTCGCCGGCGATGCCGCGCCCGAGGAACTGGATGTCGCCATCGCCATCGACCGCTTTCAGCACGTGGTGGACTGGAACATCGCCGCCCTCGAGCGTCGCTGGGCCGGCCTTAGGTCCTTCTCGCCGGACCGCCTGCCGATCTACGGCTTCGATCCGGCGGTGGAAGGTCTGTTCTGGTTTGCCGGGCAAGGCGGCTTCGGCATCCAGACCGCGCCTGCCGCGGCCCGGCTTGGCGCGCAACTGCTGCTCGGCCTGCCACGCGACGATCTCACCGCGGAAATCGACGCCGACGCCTATGCGCCGGCGCGATTCCGGCCAGATCAATCGTAGATCGGGCGCAGTTCGTTATCGAGATAGTAGCGGGTCATCGCCATCGAGGCGAGGAGGTCGGGCGAACCGTCGTACTCGATCGACATCCAGCCCTTGAACCCGTGCTCCTTGAGCGCACGATACAGGCCCTTGAGGTCCAGCGTGCCCATGCCCGGTTCCCAGAACCAGCGCGTGCCGTCATCGGTGATTTCCGGATCCTGCGAATGGCGCAGGCTGTCGGGCTGAGCCGAAGACGCGGTGTCCTTCAGGTGGAACGTGCTGATGCGGTCGTGGTAGTCGTTGTAGAACGTCAACAGGTCCTCGCCCATGATTGAGATCTGGGCGGTGTCGATGCAATAGTGGACCAGCGCGGGATCGGTGGATTCGATCAGTTCTCGGTGGTTTTCGAGATTGATCGCGCAGAAGAACTCGTTGTGGAGGCCGATCTTCACGCCCTTGTCGGTGGCGTAGCGGCCAATCTCGTTCATCACCTTGGCGCAACTCTGCACCTCTTCGCGGCTCAAGGGGCCGCATCCGAAGTAGTTCTGGGTGGGGCAGGTGTTCATGTAGGTGCCGCCGAAGCGTACGATGGTGTCCACCGCCTCGCGGCCTGATTGCACGGCCTCATCGAAGTGGCTGGCATCGTGCGAGGCGTGGGCGCCATGGAACATGCCGATGACTTCGACGCCGCGCTCCTTGGCAAAGGCGGTGAAGTTCTCCGGCGAGCCGAACAGCGGCAGGATGTCGGCCATGTCCCACGGCGCGATCTCGATGCCGTTGAAACCCAGTGCCGACTGGTATTTCAGGATGTTGTCCCAGTCGGAATAGTAGGCGCTGTTGGTCTTGTCCTCGTAGTAGAAGTCGCGGAAGTTATCGATCTGCTTGTAGGGGATCGACTTCCAGTGGCTCATGTTGGCGTATTGGATGTTGGGCATTTCGGATAACTCCGGAAATCAAAGCTGGTTGAGCAGGGCACGCGTGCGCAGCAGGGCGCGGAACGGATCGCGCGTCTGGCGGGCGCTGCATGTCACGGGGCCGGCGTAGCCGAGCTTGTCGAGCGTTGCGGCAATCGCGGCGAAATCGACCGAACCGGTGCCGGGATCGCGGAACACTTGCGTGGCATGGCCCTGTGGGTGTTCGGGGTTGGGGGTCTTCCAGGTCTCGTTGCTGTCAACGAAGCTGGTGTCGGTCAGGTGGACGCAGCCGATGCGGGCGATGTTCGCAGTGATGAACTGCACAGGGTCGATGCCTGCGACGCTGAGGCTGGCGGTATCGACGTCAAGGCCGACGCTTTCGGGTAAGCGCGCAAGCAGTGGGAGCACGCGCTCTCCTCCGAACAGGCTCCAGTATTCGTTGCGCAGGACAAGCTTGACGCCGAGCTCCTCGGCCTTGGCGGCAAGGCCGTTCAGCAGTTCGACAGTGCGATCGGTGAACATTTCGATCTGCGCGTCGATATCGGGGTGGTACTGCCTGATGCGCCCGTAATAGGGCGAGGGGCTGATGGCGAAATAGTCAGCGCCAAGGTCTGCCGCATGGGCCAGCGCTTCACCGGCGAAATGGCCCGATGCGCCGAAGTAGAAATGGATATTGTCGTTGCGCATGAACAGGTTGGGATCGAAAGTCACGCCGGTGACGCGCTCGATCCCGCTCTGCTTGAGAACTTCGCGGTACTGCGCGGCGCTGGCGTACTTGGTGTTGATGCAATAGCGGTTCATCGGCACGCCACTGCGCCCGCCGAACTGCCATACCGGCTCATAGGGAATCTCGATGGCAGAGAAGCCTGCCGTGGCGATCAGGGGGTAAAGTTCCTCCCAGAAATACTTGCTTTCGAACCGGTTGCGGTTCGGCTCCTGGTAGTGGCGATTGATAAGGTCGAGGCTTATCGCGAAGTCTTTGGGGTTCATGGTCAACCTTCTGGCGTTCCTGCCCCGGCGACGGGGCAATTGCGTTCGTGCATGTTCGGGACCTGGTCGCGTGCCGCGCAGGCGCAGAGACACGCGCCTGCAGATGTGCTGGCGACGTTGCTATTGGCAGATGAGGACTTCGCCGCCGCAGACACAGGATCCATTCCCATTCCACGGCCCCGACGCGCGCTGGCGCTCGTTTGCCTGGCGGGTCAAACGCCCGCTACTTTATGCTGGCGGGCATCTGCCATTCGCAGGCAAAAATCAACCCCGCGCGCGTGATTTGCCTGATGCGCTTCGCCTTTCCCGTGGTATCTAACGACCTGAGCCAAGGACAGGGGCCAAAGATAGGGGCCAAGGACAGGGCCCAAGGATAGGGAGAGTCATGATGGCGCACCGTTTCGAGATTCGCCAGAACAAGGCAGGCGAGTTTGTCGCCTACTTCTGCCACAACAGTGAAACCATCTTCTGGACCGAAGGCTACGCAAGCAAGGCCAGCGCTCGGAACGCTATTGAATCGATCCTCAAGAACGGACCGGATGCGCCGGTAGTGGATACGACCGTCGATTGAGACCGCCGGATGATCGGCCTGCTTCAGAACAGGCCATCATCCTCGTCATCGTCTTCGGCACCCGGCGCAATCTCAGGCGCCAGGGCAACTCCGGTCAGGCCAGCGACCAGCGCCTGATTGTGGATCAGGCGCTCGTCCGCCATCGTGTAGCTTCGCGCCAGGTCGTCCAGCATCCCCTGCAACAGCACCGCGCTGTCGCCCCCGACCGGCTGGGCATCCGCTCCGGCGTCTTGCAAGGCCTTTGACAGGCTGTGCATCGACGCTTCCAGCATCCCGGCCTCCTCCAGCGCATCGATAGCCAGCGCAAGGCTTGACCCGAGCTGGTCGGACTCGGCGTCGACCACGGCCATCGCCTGTCGGCCCTTTTCGTTGCAATCACCGATCGTGGTGAGAAAGCGGGCCAAGAGTTCGCCAGATGCCGCACCGTTGTCTTGCGATTGACTCTGCAGGCGATGGCAGGGCGCCGACAGGTTGTTCTGCGTCCGCTGGATGGCATCGGCTATCGCGTCAAGGCGTTCGGAATAGGTCCTGATCTCGTTGGCGATCACCATCACCGGACGACCGATCAGCTGCGCAGTGCGGCAGCTCAGGCCGATGTTGATCGCCATGTGTTGCACGTCGAGCCGCAACCGGGTGATGGCTTCTGCGCGCTCTGTCACTTCGTCGACCGTCTGCAGGATCAGATCGAGCGTCGCCATGCCTTCGCTGTTCGCGCGGTCCAATTGGCGAAGCATCAAGTGCGCCTCGGCAACGCTCGATTCGATGCGCCCCAGCATGTCGCCGTCGCCTTCGCTCGCTTGGTGGTCGCTCGGGCCCTGAAGGTTCTTGCACTGGCTTTGCAGTCGCGACAGCGACGCAGCGAGCTCGGCCCTGTCGCGCGCATAGTCGGTGATTGCCGTTTCGAACAATGCAGCATGAACGCGGAGCAATGGCGCCGCCGCAGCGCCAGTCATGCTGCCGTCCTGACGTCTCGCTTCAGCCACGCGCAAACTCGTCAGCACGTGCTCCAGCCGCTGGCGTACGCTGTCGCCAATCTGGATGGCCTGAATGGCGGCATGAAGCTCGGTCTGGATCGCCTGCGCCAGGTTGGCGATGGTCTTGGCCAGATTGCCAAGGCGCAGTTGGTGCTGCTGCAGGTTGCCGGCTTCGCGCATCAGCGCATCGGGCACTTGCGGAAAGACCTTTGCGCACTCGCGATCCAGCAAGCGGTCGTTCTGGCCCATCTCGCGTAGGCTCTCCAGCAGAACTCCGAGCATGTGGTCGAGGCCGCTCAGCTCCCTGTCGCCCTGATGCAGCTTTCCGCGCATGGCATCGGCAAATTCCATGAATTGCGGATGGCCCGACGCGGTGATCTTCACGTTCATGCCGTAGATGTCGAGGACCTGCAGGCAGCGCATGACCTCTGCAGCGCTGGTACGCAAAGCCCGCGCGGCCTCGTGCATTGTCGCGATCTCGTGAGACCTGCCTTGTA